>NZ_JBGMUT010000001.1:1277969-1319192 GCF_041448735.1 Serratia odorifera
ACGCGCTTTAGCGCGGCCCGCAGGGCGAGTCGCCACGCGACGAGTTATCCTTCCCCCACCACCATCCTTGCAAAGCACGCCCAATCGTCACACAACATCCAGGCTTGCTACACGCCATGCCTCGGGAAAGACGCTGAAGCCCCAACGGCGCCGAGTTTTGCCATCGCGCACAGGTTTAGCTTTTCATCGCTCACCAAACTTGAACTACAATGCACAATTCGCTATACCACTGGCTTCTTTGATGCAGTAAGGAAAAGTGCATGCGTAATAATATTTGCGTTTTTTGCGGCGCCAGCGAAGGCGTGACGCCCGATTATGCCGAAAATGCCCGTAAACTGGGGCACGCATTGGCCACTCAAGGGCGTCGTTTAATCTACGGCGGTGGTAAAAAGGGCCTGATGGGTATTGTGGCAGATGCAGTGCTGGAGGCCGGAGGCGAAGCGGTCGGCATTATTCCGCAACGTTTGGTGGAAGCAGAAACCGCACACCGTGGTCTGACCCAACTGGAAGTGGTGCCGGACATGCACACCCGCAAAGCACGTATGGCGGCACTGGCCGACGGATTTATTGCGCTGCCCGGCGGCATAGGCACGCTGGAAGAACTGTTTGAAATCTGGACCTGGGGTCAGATCGGTTATCACAATAAACCGGTCGGCCTGTTGGACGTCAATGGTTACTACCGGCCATTGAACACCTTCTTGCAACACGTCGCCGATCAGGGGTTTATGCGTCACGACTATCTTGGCACCCTGCACCTGAGCGATTCGCCACTCACGTTGCTGCAACAGTTCGACGACTACCAACCAAAAAACTACGATCGCTGGGCAAAATAATCCGCCATCTGCCGGCGGCCTGAGGCCGCTGGTCTGCGTTACATTTCCGGCCAAACTCTGCTACTATCTCAACACATTTTTCTCGTAAAAACGGCACCGCTCATGAAGTTTGTCTCTTTTAATATCAATGGACTGCGCGCGCGACCGCATCAGTTGGCCGCCATCATCGAACAGCACCAGCCTGACGTTATCGGCCTGCAAGAAACCAAAGTTCATGATGACATGTTCCCACTGGAAGAGGTCAGCAAGCACGGCTACCACGTGTTCTATCACGGGCAAAAAGGCCATTATGGCGTTGCCCTGCTGACCAAAGAGGCACCCATTGCCGTGCGCCGTGGGTTCCCAACCGACGATGACGACGCACAGCGCCGCATCATCATGGCCGATCTGGAAACGCCGCAGGGCATGCTGACGGTGATTAACGGCTATTTTCCGCAGGGAGAAAGCCGTGACCACCCGGTCAAGTTCCCGGCAAAAACCCGTTTCTATCAGGACTTGCAAGATTACCTGGAACAGCAGCTATCGGTAGAAAACCCGGTGCTGATCATGGGCGATATGAATATCAGCCCATCGGATTACGATATCGGTATCGGTGAAGAAAATCGCAAGCGCTGGCTGCGCACCGGCAAATGTTCGTTCCTGCCGGAAGAACGTGAATGGATGGGGCGGCTGCTCAACTGGGGGCTGGTAGACACCTACCGTCAAGCCAATCCGGAGCGTAACGACCAGTTTTCGTGGTTCGACTATCGTTCTAAAGGATTCGATGACAACCGCGGCTTACGTATCGATCTGTTACTGGCCAGCACGCCGCTGGCGGCACGCTGTGTGGCTACCGGCATTGACTACCAAACCCGCAGTATGGAAAAACCCTCCGACCACGCCCCGGTATGGGCCGAGTTCGATATCTGATTGCCCACCCCGGCCTGGCCGGGGTTTTCAATAAGTGCACGGTATGAAAATTATCGATGTAGTCGCCGCGATCATTGAACGCGACGGGAAAATTCTGTTGGCTCAACGGGATGCCGACAGCGATCAGGCCGGGCTTTGGGAATTTCCAGGCGGCAAAGTCGAAGCAGGCGAAAGCCAGCCCCAGGCACTGGCGCGAGAACTGGCCGAAGAGTTGGCTATCAAGGCGCAAATCGACGATTATGTTGCCAGTAATCAATGGCAACTGGGCGAAAAAATCATTCGCCTGCATGCCTGGCGAGTAACGCATTTCAGTGGCGAGTTACACCTGCGCTGCCACGCACAACTTGTCTGGGTAACGCCAGCGCAGGCCAGCGAGTATCCACTGGCACCCGCCGACGTTCCCTTGCTGTCATGCTATCTCAAGCAGCAATCAATCATGACAAAATAGCTGATTATTAAAGGGGTTATCAACGATAGCGTTACGCGGTCACTTTTTCAGCCGTACCCAGATCGGTGAAGCGCTACCGACCACCGTAGGGTCGCGAGTGCATTGCAACAACTCCCCCTCTACCTTCAGCAGCGCGCCTTGTGAATAATTCTGATCTTGGTATACACAGCATTGCGCGCACGGTTGCGGCGCTGGCGCGCTTTTTGCGGTGCCCCAGATTTCCGGCGAAACCGGTAACAGTACATCCACATCACCACGATGCGCGTGGACCGAGGCGGAACACAGCAATACCCCCGCCGCCAACGCCAGCATCAGCTGTTTCATTCACTCTTCTCCCGCGCCTTGCCGGCGCTTTTTTTGCGCTTTTTTGCCCCGGCGTTCGGTGCAGGTAAACCGCGGAACGCCATACTCGCCCGACTCTGCTTGGCCTGATAAATCAGCTGTTGCAAGGTGCCTACCAGTGGCTGCATAAAATCCTGATAACGACAGGACTTTTCACTGATTTGCGTCAACGTGGCTTCCCAGTGAGCGGTCATATCAGGACGTGCCGCGATATCAGGCAGCGAATGAATCAGCGCCCGACCGGTTTCGCTGGAATGGATATAGCGCCCTTTTTTGTACAGGAACGACCGTTTGAACAACAATTCAATGATTCCCGCTCGCGTAGCCTCGGTACCTAAACCATCGGTCGCTCGCAGGATTTTCTTTAATGATTTATCTTGCACGAAGCGCGCAATCCCGGTCATGGCGGAAAGCAGGCTGGCATCGGTGAAGGGGCGCGGCGGCTGAGTCTGACGTGCCACCACTTCGCCACGCTCACACAACAGCCGATCGTCCTTGGCAACTACCGGCAGTGGCGCGCCTTCATTCTCCTC
Organism: Serratia odorifera; assembly: GCF_041448735.1. NCBI lineage: Bacteria > Pseudomonadati > Pseudomonadota > Gammaproteobacteria > Enterobacterales > Yersiniaceae > Serratia > Serratia odorifera. The sequence continues at coordinate 1,281,035 of NZ_JBGMUT010000001.1, forward strand.
GTCGCGCTCTTTACTGCCAAGCAGCGTGCGCCAACCGGCTTCCGCCAGAAAACGCGCCTTGGCGACGAATTTACCACCGGCGATATCCAGTTCGATCACGCATTTGCGGAACACCGCATCCGGACAGAACTGCATCAGATACTGCCGCGCCACCAAGCCATACACCTTCAATTCATCGGCGGTCAAATTGACTTTGCTGGCACGAGCGGTAGGAATAATGGCATGGTGGGCATCGACTTTTTTATCATCCCAGCAACGGTTACGGCGATCGCTGTCGATCACCGGTTGAGGGTACAGATCCGGCTGATGTGCACTGATGGCATTCAGTACCGCATGGCGGCCGGCAAAGTGTTCTTCCGGCAGGTAGCGGCAATCGGAACGCGGATAGGTGATCAGCTTGTGTGTTTCATACAACCGCTGACAGATGTCGAGCACCTGTTGCGCGCTGAGATTAAACCGTTTGGCGGCCTCAATCTGCAAGGTCGATAACGAAAACGGCAGCGGTGCGGTATCTGATTCCCGTTTATCATTATAGGAGGTGACGAGGGCCGGTTGACCCTCAATGCGCGCCACCACATGCTCGGCCAGCGGCCGATGCAGCAGCCGCCCCTCTTCGTCCTGATACGGCTCACACGAATCGCTCGGTTGCCACAGCGCCACGAAGCGCTCGTCTTTCGGCGTAACGATATGCGCCTTGACCTCAAAAAAATCCTTCGGCACGAAGTTTTCAATCTCTTCGTCACGGCGCACCACCAGGCCCAGCACGGGCGTTTGCACCCGGCCAACCGACAGCACGCCATCGTAACCGGCATTACGGCCTAACAGCGTATAGGCACGGGTCATATTAATGCCATACAGCCAGTCGGCACGAGAACGCGCCAGGGCAGAAACGCACAGTGGTATAAACTCCCGGTTATCACGCAAGCGGCCAACCGCCCGCTCTACCGCCTGGGGGTTGAGATCGTTGATCAGACAACGCCGTACCGCCTGCCGCTTTTCCGGCGTCAACGACAAATAATCCAGCACCTCGTCCACCAGCAGTTGCCCTTCGCGATCCGGGTCACCGGCGTGTACCACCTCATCGGCTTCCAACAGCAATTTTTTAATCGCATTCAATTGCTTGCTGACGGAAGGACGTGGCTGTAGCTGCCATTTTTCGGGAATGATCGGCAAGTCCGCCAGCGACCAGCGCGCATAGCGGTTGTCGTAGGCGTCAGGCTGAGCCTGCTCCAACAGGTGACCTACGCACCAGGTCACCACATCGTTGTTGCCGCAGGCGATGAACCCATCGCCACGACGATGCGGTTTGGGTAAAACATCAGCAATGGCGCGTGCCAAACTCGGTTTTTCGGCTATAAACAGTCGCATTATTCACCGTTATTATGGCTATACGTCATCAGGAATTCTCTTACTTCTGCATAGTTCCCGCGGTATACGATCCGCTGGGCTTTCTTCGTTAATTGATAGTGATACATCGGGTCGTAATAATGCTGCAACAGCGGCACCAGCCACTCCTGATGCGCATCGCTGTTGCCGCTGGCGCGCTGGTATTGCAACGCCCACTCCAGCCGCTGTGTCAGCTGTTGGAAACGCTCCATACCCAAACGACGCCGAATGGCGAACAGCCCGTGATGCAGATATTCGTCATAGCGTTGCCAACCGGCGTCTTCACCGTATGCCTCGGCAAACGCCAGCCGCATATGATCGATATACTCAGTCTGCAGGCGCGCCACGCGCACCTCAAACGGATCGTCAATCACCACCACCGGCGCCTGCTGCATGCGGTTGAAAATCGGCAACGGCAGGTTATTGGAACCAATGATCCGCCCTTCGTCTTCCAGGATCCAATGGCGGCAGCCACCATGCTGTTTTTTAAGCAATAACACAGCCAGACGATTCTCAAAATCGATCTGCGCGCTCTGGCCGGCCAAGGTTTGACCAAACGACGAACCACGATGGCGTGCCACACCTTCCAGATCGACGCCGGCAGGCAGTTGATTGATCAAAATGGTTTTGCCGCAGCCGGTATTGCCACCGACCACCACCATCGGCATTTCCGCACTGTACTCCAGCACGTTCAATAAATAATGTCGCAACGCCTTGTAGCCGCCCGCCACACGCGGGTAATCCACGTCGGCCTCGCGCAGCCATTGCTGCACCAGTTGGGAACGCAAGCCGCCGCGGAAGCAATAGATATAACCTTCAGGCTGACGGGCGCAGGCGGCCAGCCAGGCTTCGGTACGCTGCTGACGCAGCTTGCCGCCAACCAGTTTGTGTCCCAAGGCAATCGCCGCCTGCTGCCCCTGCTGTTTATAGCAGGTACCCACCGCCTGGCGTTCGCTGTCGTTCATCAGCGGCAAATTGATGGCATGCGGAAAAGCACCGGTTTTAAATTCAACGGGTGCGCGCACGTCAATCAACGGCACATCATGCAGAAAAATATGTCGGTAGTCGTTGGTGTCTACCCGCTGTCGCGACGTTGTCACTACACAACCTCGATCATCGGTTTCCCGGCTATCGGCGATCGAAGTTCACCAATAGCGTCCAGTTCAATGCCATGGCGCGCGGCAATGGCCTGCAGCTCGGCCTCGCCTTCCGGCAACACGGCCAACAGCAAGCCGCCAGAGGTTTGCGGATCGCACAATAATTGACGCTGTACATCACTCATTGCGCCGATCAGCGTGCCGTAACTGTCAAAGTTACGCCCAGTGCCGCCGGGAACGCAACCGTCGGCGATATAACGTTCGACGTCCGGCAATTTTGGCACCTTGTCGAACCACACCGTCGCCTGCAGCCCGGCCCCCTGACACATTTCGCTCAGATGGCCCAGCAGGCCAAATCCGGTCACGTCGGTCATCGCCGTTACGCCGGCAAGATCGGCAAATTCCGCACCCGGCGTATTCAACCGGCACATCACTTCGGTAGCCAGGCCCGCGTGCTCCGGCCGTAACAGGCTCTTCTTCTCGGCGGTGGTCAGCACGCCGATACCGAGCGGTTTGGTGAGAAACAGTCGGGTTCCCGGCTGTGCCGCGCTGTTTTTCTTGACGCGATCGGTGCTGACCATGCCAGTTACCGCCAGACCGAAGATCGGCTCCGGCGCATCGATCGAATGGCCGCCCGCCAAGGCAATACCGGCCTGTTGACAGGCGTAACGCCCACCGTCGATCACCTGCTGCGCCACTTCCGGTGCCAGTTTGGCTATCGGCCAGCCCAAAATGGCAATCGCCATGATTGGTTTGCCGCCCATGGCGTACACATCACTAATGGCATTGGCAGCGGCAATACGGCCGAAGTCGAAGGGATCGTCAACAATCGGCATGAAGAAATCGGTGGTACTGATGATGCCAATGCCGTTGCCGATGTCGTACACCGCTGCATCGTCACGGGTTTCATTACCGACCAGCAACCGCGGGTCGACAAACTTCGCCTGTTCGCTGTGCAGGATGGTTTCGAGAACGTGCGGTGATATTTTGCAACCGCAGCCAGCGCCATGGCTGTACTGGGTCAAACGGATTGTTGGCGATGTCATGATCCACTTCCTTCGGTTAACGGCCTTCAAGATAACATATCCCGGTGATAGCCGGGGTTGTCTGCACATTGGCGGCGTTGGGTGCCGAGCCGCCGGCAATCAGCCGGCGATGCGGGATGCGTTAGCCTGCCGTGACAACGCACCACCCGCTATGTGGGCTATAGGGTAGCGCTTAGTGGAGGGATTGATAAGAGCGAGCCGACTTTCTGCGAACGGCCTGCTCATAAACAGTACAGATCTGCGGGTTATCGCGCATTTTTTGACGAAAACCCGCGGGGATCAGAAGTGACTGACGAACGGGTCACTGTCGGGGGCAATAACTTTGGTGGCCGCTTTTAACTGTGGGGTCCCCAGATAGAGGAAACCGACAATTTCGTCCTGCTCGCGGCAGCCGAAGGCGCTGCGCACCATTGGATGTTCGGTCCACGCGCCAGTACGCCAGATGCCGTTAAAACCTTGCGCCAGCGCCGCCATCTGCATCGCCTGTACCGCACAACCGGCGGAAACCACCTGCTCCCAACGCGGAACCTTGGGGTTTTCGCTGCAATGCGCCACCACGGTAATGATCAGCGGTGCACGAAACGGCGCCTGTCTGGCTTTGTCAATCGCCGCGTCGTCGAGGTTATCCTGTTTAGCCGCAGTTTGTAACAGTTGACTGAAGCGCTCCAACCCCTGCTCTTCAATCATCACAAAACGCCATGGTTGCAACGCGCCGTGATCCGGCGCGCGTAAGCCGGCATTGATGATATTCTGCCGGACTTCGCCCGTTGGCGCCGGAGCCGTCAAACGTGAGGCCGAACGGCGATTCAATAATAGTTCCAGTGCATCCATAGTAAACTCCTGATAACAATTTTCATTACGATCACGGTAACATAGCTAAACAACGAGTTACAGCCTGGACAATTACGGCTGTGACCGGTGATTTAAAGCTGACATTTCGTTGGCTGCTCATTAGGATAGCGTGACATCCTCGGCTCATGTTTGGAGAGAACATGCATATATTGTGGCGTACCATTGCCGGTATTTTCAGGTGGACATGGCGTCTGCTGAATTTCATCAGGGAACTGATTCTTAACCTGTTTCTACTCCTGCTGATTTTGGTTGGTGTCGGCATTTATTTTTCCTTCCAGGGCAGCGCGCCTGCCGAGACGCCACGTGGCGCCTTGCTGGTCAACTTGAGCGGCGTGGTGGTTGATCAACCTAGCATGAAGAACCGTCTGCTCCAACGCAGCCGCGAGTTCCTTGGCGCCTCCGCCAGTGAACTGCAGGAAAACTCGCTGTTTGACGTCGTCGACAGCATCCGTAGCGCCAAAGATGATAAAAACATTACCGGCATGGTATTGCAGTTGAACGATTTCGCCGGTGCCGACCAGCCTTCTCTGCAATATATCGGCAAGGCTCTGCGTGAATTCCGCGACAGCGGCAAACCGATCTATGCCATTGGCGATAGCTATAACCAAACGCAATACTATTTAGCCAGCTTCGCGAACAAGATTTATCTGTCACCGCAGGGCAACGTCGATCTGCACGGCTTCGCCACCAACAATTTGTACTATAAGTCGCTGCTCGACAAGCTGAAGGTCACTACCAATATCTTCCGCGTTGGCACTTACAAGTCGGCGGTTGAGCCAATGATCCGCGACGATATGTCACCGGCGGCACGTGAAGCGGACAGCCGCTGGATCGGCAACCTGTGGCAAAACTACCTCACCACGGTGGCGGCAAACCGCCAAATCACCACCGCGCAATTGTTCCCGGGAGCCGCCGGCGTGCTGAGCGGCCTGCAAGCGGCCGGCGGCGATACGGCGAAATACGCACTTGACGGCAAGCTGGTGGATGAGCTGGCTTCGCGTACCGTGATGGAAAACCAGTTGATCAAGACCTTTGGCTGGGATAAGCAAAACAACGATTTCAACGCCGTCAGTATTTATGACTACCAGCCGGCACCGGCAGCGGATCAGGGCGGCCAAATTGCCGTGGTGTTCGCTAATGGCGCAATCATGGACGGTCCGCAAACGCCGGGAACGGTTGGCGGTGACACCACCGCGGCACAGCTGCGTCAGGCCCGTCTGGATCCTAAAATCAAAGCGGTGGTACTGCGAGTTAACAGCCCGGGCGGCAGCGTTAGCGCGTCTGAGGTGATCCGCTCCGAACTGGCTGCGGTGCGTGCTGCCGGCAAACCGGTGGTGGTTTCCATGGGGGGTATGGCGGCTTCCGGTGGCTACTGGATTTCTACCCCTGCCAACTATATCGTTGCCAGCCCAAGCACCCTTACCGGTTCTATCGGCATTTTCGGCGTGATCAACACCTATCAGGATACGCTTGACAGCGTTGGCGTTCACACCGACGGCGTCGCGACCTCGCCGCTGGCCGATTTGGCGGTGACCAAAGCGCTGCCGCCCGAGTTTGCCCAGATGATGCAGTTGAACATCGAGAATGGCTACAAGAACTTTATCGATCTGGTGGCTGGCGCGCGCAAGATGTCGCCAGAACAGGTTGATAAAATTGCTCAGGGTCACGTCTGGACCGGCGGTGACGCCAAGAACAACGGGTTGGTCGACCAACTGGGTGACTTTGATGACGCGGTGCAGAAAGCCGCCGAATTGGCGAAGCTGAAACAGTGGCATTTGAACTGGTTCGTCGATTCACCGAGCCTGGCAGACATGGTGCTCAGCCAGTTTGGCGTGTCGATCCACGCCATGCTGCCGGCAGCCCTGCAATCGATGTTGCCTGCGCCGCTGGCCTCGGTAGCCATGGCGATGAAAGAGCAACCGGGTTTATTCAATAATCTGAACGATCCGCAAAACCGCTACGCCATCTGTCTGAACTGCGGTGACGTACGCTAACAAATTAATCTTCAGCCCGGCACTCGCTGGGCTTTTTTTCTGCGCTAATCACCCTATAATTCAGCCCATCTTATCATTAGCAGAAACCCTACAATGCAAAAGAAATCTATCTACGTCGCTTACACCGGCGGTACCATCGGCATGCAACGCTCCGAACACGGTTACATTCCGGTGTCCGGCCACCTGCAACGGCAACTGGCGCTGATGCCGGAGTTCCACCGCCCGGAAATGCCCAACTTCACCATTCATGAATACGCCCCGCTGATCGACTCCTCCGATATGACGCCGGAAGATTGGCAACACATTGCCGATGACATCAAGAAAAACTACGATCAATATGATGGCTTCGTCATCCTGCACGGCACCGATACCATGGCATTCACCGCTTCTGCGCTGTCGTTCATGCTGGAAAATCTCGCCAAGCCAGTCATCGTGACGGGGTCACAAATCCCGCTGGCGGAGTTGCGCTCCGACGGCCAGACCAACCTGCTGAACGCGCTATATCTAGCGGCCAACCATCCGGTCAACGAAGTCAGCCTGTTCTTCAACAATAAACTGTTCCGCGGTAACCGCACCACCAAAGCGCACGCCGACGGTTTTGACGCCTTTGCCTCGCCCAACCTGCCGCCGCTGCTGGAAGCCGGCATTCATATTCGCCGTCAAAACGGCATTGCCTCGCCGGCATGTCATGGTGAATTGCAGGTACACAACATAACGCCGCAACCGATCGGCGTGGTGACCATCTACCCGGGAATTTCCGGCGCGGTGGTGCGCAACTTCCTGCTGCAACCGGTCAAGGCGTTGATCTTGCGCTCTTATGGCGTCGGCAACGCGCCGCAAAAAGCCGAACTGGTTGACGAACTGCGCGATGCATCCGAGCGTGGCATTGTGGTGGTCAACCTGACCCAGTGTATTTCCGGGCGAGTCAATATGGAAGGTTACGCCACCGGCAATGCGCTGGCGCATGCCGGCGTGATCAGCGGTTTCGACATGACGGTGGAAGCCGCATTGACCAAACTGCACTACTTGCTGAGCCAGCCACTGTCGCCGGCGCAAATCCGCCAACAGATGCAGCTGGATCTGCGCGGCGAATTAAGCACCGTCGGTTAATTCATCAGGAGGTTCCATGCGCGTTGCCCTGTTATTGATCGATTTGCAAAATGACTTCTGTCCCGGCGGCGCGCTGGCGGTTGTCGATGGTGACGCCACCATCGCGGTGGCCAATCAGGCAATCGCCGCCTGTCTGGCGCGTGGCGTGCCGGTGATCGCCAGTCAAGACTGGCATCCGGCCGATCACCGAAGCTTTGCGGTTAACTCTGCTGCCAAGGTCGGTGAACTGGGCGAACTTGATGGTTTGCCGCAGGTGTGGTGGCCGGTACACTGTGTGCAAGGCAGCGATGGGGCCGAACTGCACCGCCAATTGCATCGTCAGGGAATAGCCGCAATTTTCCGCAAGGGGCAGGATCCGTCCATCGACAGCTACAGCGCGTTCTTCGACAATGGACACCGGGCAAAAACCGATCTTGACGACTGGCTGCGCGATCGGGGTGTGACTGAATTGACGGTAATGGGATTAGCCACTGATTATTGTGTGAAATTTACCGTGCTTGACGCCCTGGCCCTGGGATATCGAACCACGGTCATCACCGACGGCTGTCGCGGGGTCAACCTGCAAGCCAATGACAGCATACAGGCATTACAGGCCATGCAGCAGGCCGGTGCCAAGCTAGTGACGCTGTCACAATACCTCAGCTAGGCCAAAGCGGGCGCCTCGGCGCCCTTTCCTATCGCTTACTGCGGCTTCAACTTGATCAGCGGTTCGGCAGCGAACTGTTGCTTCAGCTCCTGCTTGCTCTTCATAACGATCTGACCATCCTTGCCGATACTCATATGCTGCGGATCGTCATTATGCAGCGCCTGCCAGAGCATGACCGCCTGCAAGCTGTTTTCCTTCTGTTTCGGCGTCAGCGCAACACCGTCCGGCCACTTACCCAACTCCACGGCTTGCACCAGGCGCTGATAAATTTCGGGCGTCATCGCCGCAATCAAATCCTTCACGTCCATCCGCTCGTTCCTCGCTCATATGAATAATAGCTGAATCGATTTTGTTATTTTTCTTACCGCTTAACCGGCGGTATTTTCGCCACTTTCGCTATCGGTAAAACTGAGCGATGCCGAGTTAACGCAAAAACGTTCGCCTGTGGGCTGTGGACCATCAGGGAAAACGTGACCAAGATGGGCATCACACTGGCCACAACGTATCTCAACGCGGTGCATATTGTGTGAGTTATCATCCAGATAGCGGATAGCATCGTCCGAAACCGGTTGATAGAAGCTAGGCCAGCCGCAGCCGGCGTCAAACTTGGTATCCGAATAGAACAGTGGCGCATTGCAACACAGGCAATGATAAACACCGTCGCGAGTATTATGCAGCAATTTGCCGGTGTACGGTGCTTCTGTGCCGCGCTGTTGAGTCACATAGCGTTGTATTTCATTCAGTTCCGTGACCGGCTGGTTGGGGGTGTGCTCTTTAGCCATTTGTGCGATTCCCAAATTATGGATAATGTCAACGAAAACAATGATTAATGATAACAAAAAATTAACAGCGTTGCAGGCATTTTTGACCTAAACTGTACGCCATAAAGTTCAGGTCACGACTATATGTGATGCCGATCACATATATTGTTGCGACGCTCTTTAAACTTAGCGGTTTGACCCCATATCTTAATGAGGCCGAACGCAAACGGAACGTGCAATAAGCGTGCAAACCCAGGCCTCTGCTTTGACTTGCCGCAATAATTGACACGATTCCGCTTGACGCTTGGTAAGGTTTTTGTAATTTTACAACCAACCTTTTATTCACTAACAAATAGCTGGTGGAATATATGACTATCAAAGTAGGTATCAACGGTTTTGGCCGTATCGGTCGCATTGTTTTCCGTGCTGCTCAGGAACGTTCCGACATTGAAATCGTTGCAATCAACGATCTGTTGGACGCTGAATACATGGCTTACATGCTGAAATATGACTCTACGCACGGCCGTTTCAACGGTAGCGTAGAAGTTAAAGACGGCCATCTGGTTGTTAACGGCAAAACCATCCGTGTTACCGCAGAGAAAGACCCGGCTAACCTGAAGTGGAACGAAGTGGGCGTTGACGTGGTTGCTGAAGCAACCGGTATCTTCCTGACCGACGAAACCGCACGTAAACACATCGCAGCTGGCGCCAAGAAAGTTGTTCTGACTGGCCCATCCAAAGATGACACCCCAATGTTCGTTATGGGTGTGAACCACAAGTCCTACGCGGGTCAGGAAATCGTTTCCAACGCTTCTTGCACCACTAACTGCCTGGCTCCACTGGCTAAAGTCATCAACGACAAATTCGGTATCGTTGAAGCGCTGATGACCACCGTTCACGCGACTACCGCTACCCAGAAAACCGTTGACGGCCCGTCTCACAAAGACTGGCGCGGCGGCCGCGGCGCATCTCAGAACATCATCCCTTCTTCTACCGGTGCTGCCAAGGCAGTAGGTAAAGTTATCCCTGAGCTGAACGGCAAACTGACTGGTATGGCGTTCCGCGTTCCAACGCCAAACGTGTCTGTGGTTGACCTGACCGCGCGTCTGGAAAAACCTGCGTCTTACAAAGAAGTCTGTGCGGCGATCAAGGAAGCGGCTGAAGGCGAGCTGAAAGGCGTGCTGGGCTACACCGAAGACGACGTTGTTTCTACCGATTTCAACGGTGAGAAACTGACTTCCGTGTTCGATGCCAAAGCAGGTATCGCACTGAACGACAACTTTGTGAAACTGGTTTCCTGGTACGACAACGAAACCGGCTACTCTAACAAGGTTCTGGATCTGATCGCTCACATCTCCAAGTAATGGGATGATGTACTGCTGATCATGAGGGCGACATTTTTGTCGCCCTTTTTTGCTTTCTGTATAGCCGATAACCTGACGGGTATGGCAAATATAAGGCAACGCGATGAACGATAAACTGTTTACCCTCCCAATAGCGGAACAAATTTCCCCTTACATCAGCCAACGTCAACTGGATGCGCTGCCGGTGATCGTCGTTTCGCACCCAAAAGTGCGCGCTGCGGTTACCCTGCAAGGCGCCCATCTGGTGGCCTGGCAACCCAGCGGTGAACAACCGGTGGTATGGCTTAGCAAAAATACGCCTTTCACGCCGGGCAATGCCATTCGCGGCGGCGTGCCGATCTGCTGGCCATGGTTTGGCCCGGCGGGTAAACCTTCGCATGGTTTTGCACGTAATATGCCGTGGTCGCTGACAGCGCACGACGAAGACCAGGACGGCGTGATCCTGACCTTTACCCTGCAAGATAATGAACAGACCCGCAAGCTGTGGCCGCATCCGTTCACGCTGATCGCCCGCTTCAAACTGGGGGAAGAGTGTGAAATCGAGCTGGAATCGCACGGGGATTACCAGGCGACTGCCGCACTGCATACCTATTTCCAGGTCGGCGATATCGAAACGATTAAAGTGGCCGGGCTGGGTGAGCATTATCTGGATAAAGTGGCCAATGGCGCCGCAGCGCGTCAGGTTGGCGACGTGGTGTTTGTTGGGCAAACCGATCGTGTCTACACCCAGCCAGAGCCTTATAGCGTGATAAAAGACCCCACCCTGCAACGCAGTATTGAAGTGCATCATCACCATATGAGCGATGTGATTGCCTGGAATCCGGGCGTTGAACTGTCTTGCAGCATGGCCGATATGGCTAACGACGGTTATAAAACCATGGTTTGTGTGGAAACCGGTCGTATCAGCAAGCCGTTGATTGCCAGTGGCGAACAGCCGGCACGGCTCGGTGTGACCTTGCGTTGCCGCAAAAACGGCGTATAAACGCCGCAGCGGCACACCGCCGCTTTCTCGGTGACAGATAGGCAAAAGGGGCGCCAGCGCCCCTTTTTAATGCCTGTAACGCACGAAAATCGTGCGAAAAGCTTAGAAACTGTAACTGACGCCGGTCCACAGCATGCCGGTGTAGGATTTATCTACCATCGGGCTGTCTTTGACCTCATCAGACAATTGCACATAGCGGCCCATAAAGAAGGCGTTCCATGCTTCATTAATCTGGTAGTTGGCGCTCAGCTCAACGTACGGCGTCCAGCTGTCGTTCGGCGTGTAGCTGTTCAAACCGCTGCGACGCGATTCACCCTCGCTGACGCCATAGTAGTATTTGTTCTGATTCTTGCTGTTCCAGGTCACGCCAACGCCCGGCGTCAGCGTCCAGGCATCCAGTTGGAACTTGTACAGGTAGGCCAGATCGCCGATCATGCCGTTACTGTAATCCAGGGTATCGCCGGCAAAGGTGGTGCGAATGGTACCCCACTCTGCGTTATGCGAATACGCAACCCCCGCCATCAACGTCGCCCGGCGCTTGTTCAGCTGTTTCATGCGATCGTCATCGCTGTCGCCTGGCTTATAGTGCAATGGCGAATAGAACGCCATTACGCTCAACTGGTTTTCCTGATCTTTCCACAGGTAGTAACCAGCCGTCAGCGTACGGAAGTAGAAGTCATCGGCTTCATAGTTGATAACCGGTACCGGATAAACGCGAGTCTGATTACCGCGATAAGGATCCGGGCTCACCAACGCAGATGCACCGAGCGACCAGGTTCCCGCCTGAGCACTCTGTGCACACACCATAGCAGACGCGATAACCGCTAGCGTTTTGAATTGAAATATCTTCACTGGTTCTCTTCCATAAATGACAGATTAATAGCGGCGATAGTGTATGTGAAATTTCGGTTACGCGCTTTAAATTTACATTTGAAAATTAGCAAGATCCGTTAAGTTAATTCTGAAATATGTATAAAGAATGTCAGAAGCATGACGTTTTAGCGCGCAGCCCGCGCCCGACAAGGCCCCCCGCAAACCCTGCAATAACTGAGTCATTGATATGACTTAAAAAAAGCTTTTTCGTTGACAGGAAATTTTCCGCTATGCCAACTAAGCTTAAATCAGAAGGTGAAATTACCCTGAGCCCAGTGGCAATACAGCGCAACTCGCGATAATAAGCGCACCAAGTTGGCATACGGGTTGCTGTACTCAGGTATTAACTTCTTCTTTCGGGGGCCAGAAGACTATGAAACGCTCCCTTTAACCTGTGCTAATAACGAAAGGACGGGCATCGCCATGAACATATTTGACCACTATCGCCAGCGCTACGAAGCTGCCAAGGACGAAGAGTTCACACTGCAGGAATTTCTTACCATTTGCCGGCAAGATCGCAGTGCCTACGCCAATGCCGCGGAACGTCTGCTCATGGCTATCGGTGAACCGGTCATGGTCGACACCGCGCTTGAGTCACGCATGTCTCGCCTGTTCTCCAACCGCGTGATCGCACGCTATCCGGCCTTCGAGGAATTCTACGGCATGGAAGAAGCTATCGAGCAGATAGTCTCTTACCTGAAACACGCCGCACAGGGTCTCGAAGAGAAAAAACAAATCCTTTACCTGCTGGGCCCGGTGGGCGGCGGTAAGTCCTCATTGGCAGAACGCCTGAAGGCGTTGATGCAACTGGTGCCGATTTATACCCTCAGCGCCAACGGCGAACGCAGCCCGGTCAACGACCATCCGCTGTGCCTGTTCAACCCGCAGGAAGACGCCAATATTCTGGAAAAAGAGTACAACATTCCGCGTCGCTACCTGGGCACCATCATGTCACCATGGGCAGCGAAGCGTTTGCACGAGTTTGGTGGCGATATCACCAAGTTCAAGGTGGTAAAAGTGCGCCCTTCCATTCTGGAGCAGATCGCGATTGCCAAGACCGAGCCGGGTGATGAGAACAACCAGGATATTTCAGCACTGGTCGGCAAGGTCGACATCCGTAAATTGGAAAACCATGCGCAGAACGATCCGGACGCCTATGGCTACTCCGGTGCGCTGTGCCGGGCCAACCAGGGGATTATGGAATTCGTCGAGATGTTCAAGGCGCCGATCAAAGTGTTGCACCCGCTGCTGACCGCCACTCAGGAAGGTAACTATAACGGTACCGAGGGTATTTCCGCCCTGCCGTTCAACGGCATTATCCTGGCGCACTCCAACGAATCGGAGTGGGTCACCTTCCGCAACAACAAAAACAACGAAGCCTTCCTCGACCGCGTCTATATCGTCAAGGTGCCCTACTGCCTGCGAGTGTCAGAGGAGATCAAGATTTATGACAAGCTGCTGGATCACAGCGAACTGTCCCATGCGCCATGCGCGCCGGGCACGCTGGAAACCCTGGCGCGCTTCACCGTCCTGTCGCGATTGAAGGAGCCGGAAAACTCCAGCACCTATTCAAAAATGCGGGTCTACGATGGTGAAAGCCTGAAAGATACCGATCCGAAGGCAAAATCGTATCAGGAGTATCGTGATTACGCCGGGGTGGACGAAGGCATGAACGGTCTTTCAACCCGTTTTGCCTTCAAGATACTGTCACGGGTGTTCAACTTCGACCACACCGAAGTGGCAGCCAACCCGGTTCATCTGTTCTACGTACTGGAACAGCAGATCGAGCGTGAACAATTCCCGCAGGATCTGGCGGAAAAATATCTTGAGCATCTGAAAGGCTATCTGATCCCGAAATACGCTGAATTCATTGGCAAAGAGATCCAGACCGCCTATCTGGAATCCTATTCTGAATACGGTCAGAACATTTTTGACCGCTACGTGACCTACGCCGACTTCTGGATCCAGGATCAAGAGTACCGTGACCCTGATACCGGTCAACTGTTTGACCGGGAATCACTTAACGCCGAACTGGAGAAAATTGAAAAACCGGCCGGCATCAGCAACCCGAAGGATTTCCGCAATGAAATCGTCAACTTCGTGCTGCGCGCCCGTGCCAACAACAATGGCCGTAACCCGAACTGGACCAGTTATGAGAAGCTGCGTACGGTGATCGAGAAGAAAATGTTCTCGAACACCGAAGAGTTGCTGCCGGTAATTTCGTTTAACGCCAAGACCTCAACGGACGAGCAGAAAAAACACGACGATTTTGTCGATCGCATGATGGAAAAAGGCTATACCCGCAAGCAGGTTCGCCTGCTGTGTGAATGGTATTTACGGGTAAGGAAATCATCATAACGTCTGTGTCGAAATAACTATTCTCAGCCTGTTTCAGACTGCCGCGCGTTAACCGGCGGCAGTTTGCAAGCGTGAGGAAAAAGTTGGCAACGTCGTCTGGGGGAACTATGGCTTACTTTATTGACCGACGGCTTAACGGCAAAAACAAGAGCATGGTTAACCGCCAACGTTTCTTGCGCCGTTACAAGTCACAAATAAAACAGTCGATTGCCGAAGCCATCAACAAGCGTTCGGTCACCGACGTAGACAGTGGCGAATCGGTATCGATTCCGACTGACGATATAAACGAACCGATGTTCCATCAGGGTCGCGGTGGCACACGCCATCGCGTTCACCCCGGCAATGACCACTTTGTGCAGAACGATCGCGTCGAACGTCCGCAAGGCGGCGGCGGCGGCGGTAGCGGCCAAGGCAATGCCAGTCAGGACGGCGAAGGTCAGGACGAGTTCATCTTCCAGATATCCAAGGACGAATATCTCGATCTGCTGTTTGAGGATCTGGCACTGCCGAACCTGAAGAAAAATCAGTACAAGCAGTTGACCGAATTCAAAACGCATCGTGCGGGCTATACCGCCAACGGGGTGCCAGCCAACATCAGCGTGGTGCGTTCGCTGCAAAATTCGTTGGCCCGTCGCACCGCCATGACCGCCGGTAAACGACGAGAACTGCAGCAACTGGAACAGCAGCTGACCGATCTGGAAAATACCGAACCGGTTCAACTGCTGGAGGAGGAGCGGCTGCGCAAGGAGATTGCCGAGCTGCGCCAGAAGATCAAAAAGGTGCCGTTTATCGACACCTTTGACTTACGCTACAAAAACTACGAACGTCGCCCTGAACCCTCCAGCCAGGCGGTGATGTTCTGCCTGATGGACGTTTCCGGCTCAATGGATCAGGCCACCAAAGACATGGCCAAGCGCTTCTACATCCTGCTCTACCTGTTCCTCAGCCGAACCTATAAAAACGTCGAGGTGGTTTATATTCGCCACCACACCCAGGCGAAGGAAGTCGACGAACAGGAATTCTTCTATTCGCAGGAAACCGGCGGCACCATTGTATCCAGTGCGCTGAAACTGATGCATGAAGTGGTGGAGGAACGCTACAACCCGGCTCAATGGAACATCTATGCGGCGCAGGCCTCGGATGGCGATAACTGGGCTGACGACTCACCGCTGTGCCATGAGCTGCTGACCAAGAAACTGCTGCCAATGGTACGTTACTACAGCTATATCGAAATCACCCGCCGCGCCCATCAGACGCTATGGCGGGAATATGAAGATTTGCAGGCTAGATTTGATAACTTCGCCATGCAACATATCCGCGAGCCGGATGACATTTATCCGGTATTCCGCGAACTGTTCCGCACGCAAACCGCGTAAAACCATGCCGCGGTCATCAACCGGCCCCCGTGGCCGGTTTTTTTATGCCGCTAACGACACGGCTCACGCGCATTTTTAACTAGGAATTTTACCCATACAGATCTAGAATCTGCCGTAAAAACAACAACAAATGTTTTAGCGGCCCAGAGAAAGGATTTCGTCTGTGAAGGAAATGCTGTGCATTCTTGTTACGACCGGCGCGTTGGCGGTTGTTTTGGCGTGGTTATTTGTTCAAATGCTGCATATTTAACGCTGTATGGCGGCTATGAAGCCCGGCGCGGCGCGGCCGGGACTCAATGGCTCGCAAGGATCAGGATTGCTTGGTTTGCACCCAGAAAGCGTGAATCAGACCCGGGAAGTATCCCAGCAGCGTCAGGATGATATTAAGGATAAACGCGCCACCGATGCCTTTATCCAGCAGCACACCCAGCGGGGGTAAAATAATGGTAAAAACAATACGCCAAAAACCCATGATAACTCCTTAACTTGCTGATGAGTTACCAACATATTATATCCATTTAACAATTTCAATCAGTGATCAATACTGTCGGTGACGACACTGACGCGATCATTGTCGGCTAGGTGTATTTTTTGCATAAAAACCTTGAGCAACGCCGGCGCTTTTATCATTGACTGCCACCAGCAGCGGGTAACCTTTCACTGACCACGGCGGCTGTGGTGGCCCTTCCCCGGCCAACCCAACGGCAAAGACACCCGCCAGGCTTGCAATAACCGAAGATGCCATCTCCTGGTGTTAAACATACTTATAACCAATAAATAAGCGTTCTTTGCCATCATGAGAGCATTGTAATAACAACGTTGCGATAATGTTATTATATGGAGGTATTTTATTAATGCAGATTGGTACGTTATTGCGGCTCGCCAAGGTGATATTACCTCAGGAAATAAAGATACGGCGTCTTAGCATGCAGCAACCGTTGATTCGACGAGGGGAAACTCCTAGAATGCGCGGCTAAATTAAGTCATTGGAATCGGTTTCATGTCGTCGCTGTGGGTTGCTACACAATATTTTTATTTGTTTGGCCTGTTATTTTCTATGGTATTTACCTATCTGGTTAGCCGGGACACGGTTAAAATTCGCTGTATCAGCGCACTCACCATCGGCCTGACCTGGCCATTAAGTCTGCCGGTAGTATTGTTGTTTTCGCTGTTTTAAGCCGGAATCACCCCGCCCGCACTGCGACGGGGTGTTAATGGTTTACCCTGGCATGGCGATCAGAAATCGTAACCCACGGTAGCAACGACGCTACGCTCCTGCCCCCAATAGCAGTAACCGGTGCCATAACAGGCAGCGACGTATTTCCTGTCGGTCAGGTTATTGACGTTCAACTGCACATAGGCTCCTTTCAACGACGGCGCCAACTGATCCATCTTCATTCTCACCGATGCATCCAGTAAGGTCACCGAAGGAATACGCAGGGTATTTTCGTTATCAGCCCATTGTTTTCCGATGTAACGCACCCCTGCCCCCAGGTTAACGCCATAGCCTGCGTCATATTGCCCCCACAGGGATGCCGTTTGATCCGGTGCCAAATAAGGCGTATTGCCGTCATTGCCATCAACCGCATCTTTGAACTTCACTTTATTGTAACTATAGCCGGCGATCAGGCTCAGACGCTCGGACAGCCTGGTACGCGCCTCCAATTCAATCCCCTGCGAATGAACCTTGCCCGCCGGGACGTAATAGCTTTGCTGCACCACCCGATTTGCCACGTTTTTCTGCGTCAGGTCGTACAACGCCACACTGTACAGCGAGCTGCTGCCGGGCGGTTGGTACTTGAGGCCGACCTCATACTGCTCGCTGGTACTCGGCTTGAGCATATGCCCGTCCTGATCCGCCAACGCTTCCGGCGTTACCGCAGAGCTGTAACTGGCGTAAGGGGACAGCCCATTGTCGAAGTTGTACAGCAGCGAGGCACGGCCGCTGAAGTGGT
Source organism: Serratia odorifera (assembly GCF_041448735.1). Taxonomy (NCBI): domain Bacteria; kingdom Pseudomonadati; phylum Pseudomonadota; class Gammaproteobacteria; order Enterobacterales; family Yersiniaceae; genus Serratia; species Serratia odorifera. The sequence continues at coordinate 1,298,835 of NZ_JBGMUT010000001.1, forward strand.
GATCGTTGCGCGCATCGGAAGTACCAGCCGTCAGGTTATCGTTCTTGCTTTCCAGGCGATCGTAGCGGCCCGACAAATTGAGATACCAGTTATACAGGCTGATTTCATCCTGCAAATACACGCCGGTCTGTTCATAGTGGCGTCGTGAATCGGTGCGTGCCAGGTTACTGAGCACCGGCTGCTGCGCGGCGCCGGTATAGGGGTTCAAATCGGTTGCCTGCGCAGTTTCATCCCACAGGTTGTTGCGAAAACGCTGATAATCGAGCCCCAGCATCACCTTATGCTCCACCGGACCGGTAGCAAAATCGGCTTCCAGTTGGTTATCCACCGCATAGGCATCCAAGGAGGTATTGGAGCCGCTGTAGTAGCGGTGCAACATACTGTGATCGTCATTCCAGCCAATCTGATACACCTGTTCCAACGCTACGTTGGAATGGGTGTAGCTGCCGTTTTGCCGGAAAGTCCACACGTCGTTAAAGCTGTGGGAAAATGCGTAGCTGTAGATTTGCTCCCAGCGCTTGAAGACGTTATGACCGCTGTCGCCGTCGAAGAAACCGCGACCCAGCTTATCGCCCTGGCTGGAATACAGGCTGCCGTCGGCAGGCACTGCGCTGTGGTAGCCGCCGGAAGGATCTTTTTGCAGGTACGCCTTCAGCAGCAGCGAGGTATTGGCCGTCGGTTGCCACAGCAACGAAGGAGCGATTGCGTAGCGTTCTTCACGCTGGTGATCGTACATGGTTTCACTGCTACGGGTCATGCCGGTCAAACGATAGGCCCACTGCTCGGATAACGGCCCGGTAACGTCAAAAGCGCCGCCTTTGGTGGCGTTGTTACCCCCCATCACGTTGACATGCCCTTCGCTGGCGAAACGCGGCTGTTTACTGGTCAACGCCACCAGCCCGCCGGGAATACTCTGACCATACATTACCGAGGATGGCCCTTTGATCACGTCAATGCGTTCGAGGAACCAGGGATCGACCTGCAACGCGTTGTAGCTGCCGCTGTCACTCAGCAGACGGAGTCCGTCCAGAAAGGTATTGTTGACATCACCGCCGTGAAATCCGCGCAGTGCAATGGTGTCGTAGCGCGTGGCGCCACCGGCAAAGTTAGTGAAGACGCCAGGTGTATACTTCAGCGCATCATTAACGGTGAGCGCATTCTGATCGGTCATTTGTTGACGCGTGATAACCGAAACCGACTGTGCGGTTAAAATCAACGGCGTATCGGTTTTTGTCGCCCCACGGCTGGTGGCGGCGGTGTAGCCGTGGGTTGCTGAATCCGCCGTATCGGCCGGCGCTGCGCTGACCACCAGCGTATCTTCGGCCCACGAGGCCAGTGGCATAAACAACGCGATGGAGCAAAACACCGCACTGCGTTTGGTGAGTAAATTCCCAGACATAGTTAATTCCTGTAGAAGCGATAAAAAATCACCGCATGCTCCTGCCGGCAGCAACGCTGGCTGCCGCATCCGCAAAAAGGTTCCCCAAGCATCGGTGCAAAAAACAAACGATAAAACGAATGGCAATGATAATTATTATCTTTATGATGGTTTAAGTTCAAGCAGCGTTGCATTTTTTGTCGAGGCTATCAGATTTTCCTGTCAAGCTGGGCTTAACAGTAAGCTTGCAAATACTGTGGGTATTACCTGTCGGCATCAGACAAAACTGCCCGCTTAACGAGGGTTAAAAAATGAAATCAGGCGGGAAATAAGCAACATGCAGCCAAAAATTACCACGTTCAACGCCAACCATAGCGCCAGTAGATATAAAAAAGGCTGATAGGCTGGAATACCGCGAGCAGCGGAGAACGGGTTGTAATGCCAGAATTTAATAATGGCAAAAGGATTAAGATTAAGCTGAAGGAAGTAATAGGTGGTTAATGCCGGCGGCAGAATCAAATACACCAGCAGCATCATCGCCATGGCCAACTGGGTAAAAATACTGTTACTAAAATCTTTCATATCAAAAAGTTACCATATTTTTACTGGTTAACCAACGCAATAAAGACACCGTTATCAACAGACAAAATGAACGTTGTAGAGTTCCTTGCCGACTAAAAAATAAATCCGCCGGGATGTTTAGTTTCCATTTAGTTATGCGATGTTAAAAACGGAGCAACTCAAGGAGGGCACCATGCAATCAGACGATGATTCAAACATCGCCAACGCAAGAAAAAGAAAAATAATTTACGGTTGGTATATTTATACAATCTACGTGCTGTTGATATTTAATATTTATATGGCAGTTTATAACACCTGCGTGCGACATCCGATCGAAATGCCCCTGGTTTCTGTAGCACATAGTTTGTTCATTGCCTGCCTATTGCATCAGATCCTGAAGAAACGGACGCGCTTCACCTGGGTGATGCTGGTTTACTTTATCATTATGCGCCTGTATTACGCCAATGTGCTGCACGTCGAGTTCGGCCTGTTCGGCTGTGCTTTGGTATTGCTGATCATCACCCTGTTGCTGACCGGCACCGTGGTGATCGGACAAATGGCGACGCCGCCGGTAAAACAGGACTGGCTGGCGGCCTTGGGGTGGAAACAGGCCGTAGCGCTGATCGCCATTGCAGCGCTGGTGACCAGGTTGATTACCATTGATTATTTGTCGTGAGACGGCCGCAGTTCGCTGGGGATATGTGGCTCAGACACATCAACCATACGACAAACTTTGCTGTAACTGCTGGATTGCTCACAGATCTTGTCGGTGACGTACGCACCGAGGTATCCCAATAGCAGCAGATAGATCAACATACATAAGATAAAGATCAGCGTTCTCACCAATAACAACCACTGTGGTAGCAAAACAGCGCCTATCATAGCGTGATTTTGTAGCGACCGCATGCCGCTCCGCTGATGAATAACGGTGGTCATCGCCAGATTAATAATGTTATGTTATCACATATCATAAACTTCTCTGCGTAGACGGTGACATGGAACAACCCCACCCGCCGGTTTTGGCCGTACAACAATTAAACATCACGCTCGATGGCGAACGCAAAATACAGGATTTGAACTTCGTGCTGCATGCCGGCGAGCGCGTCTGTTTGCTCGGCGCTTCCGGCGCCGGTAAATCGCTGACCGCTGCAGCGCTGCTTGGTACGCTGGCGTCCAATGCGGAGGTTGATGGCAGCATCAGCCTGCATGGCATCCCCTTGGCAGGCGTGCGTCTGCAACAACGTGGCCGTCTGCCGATAGCGGCGATTTTCCAGGATCCGTTCACCGCACTGAACCCATTGGTCACGGTTGGCCAGCAATTGACGATGGCGCTACGCTATCAACGCTCACTTTCCCGCCGCCAGGCCAACCACTGCGCCAGCGATATGCTGCAGGCGCTCGGTTTGTCACCGCAGCAGACGCTGGCACGCTATCCCGGCCAACTGTCTGGTGGACAATGCCAGCGCATCTGTACCGCTCTGGCGCTGACAGGCCAGCCGTCGCTGCTGATTGCCGATGAACCCACCAGCGCATTGGATATGGTCAGCCAGCACCAGTTGCTCGAGGTATTGCGCAGCCATCATCGGCCGCACGCCGCCCCCGCACTGCTGTTTATTACTCACGATATCGCGCTTGCCGCAGGGCTGTGCCAGCGCGCGCTGGTGCTGTCGCATGGCCGTCTGGTTGAGCAAGGCCCGTTGGACCAGTTACTGCAACAACCAAAACATCCCTATAGCCAACGGTTGGTGGCGGCGATGCAGATGCAGACGCCGCCACCAGGTGACAGTCCGCATTTGCGTCAGGCAGGTTAACCATGTTTGAGTCATTTATCAGTTTGCAAAACGTCAGCCGACTTTATGATGGACACAAAACCGGCCTTTGGCCCTGCAATATTAATCTGCGCGCTGATGAACGCGTCGGATTGGTCGGCTGCTCCGGTGCCGGTAAAACAACCCTGCTGAAGCTGCTGCTGGCACTCGATGCCTGCGATGGTGGACGCATCGTCTGCCAGGGGCAGCCGATCGCTGCGGCAACGGGCAGTAAGCTGCGCTGGTATCGGCGATTGGTACAATACGTACCGCAGGACGCTGTGGCATCGCTTAACCCACGCCATAACGTCGCACAGCTGATTGCCGAACCGCTGCGTCAACTGACCGATGCTGGCAATGTGGCATCACGCGTTGCCCAGGCGTTGCGCCAGGTGGAGCTTGATGATCGACTGATGCAAGCCCGGCCAGGCGAACTGTCTGGCGGCCAGGCGCAGCGGGTGGCGCTGGCACGCGCCATGGTCGTGCAGCCACGATTTTTATTGGCCGATGAACCAGTGAGCGGGCTTGATCTGCCCCTGCGGCGGCAGATTATTACCCTGCTGGCGAGCCTCGCCCAACGGCAAAAAATGGGTATGCTGATTGTTTCGCATGATATTTCGCTGGTCAGCGCCTTGTGCCAACGCACACTGGTCATGGATCAGGGTCGGATCGTCGAAGACCGCCCGACCGCCGAGCTGTTGCAGGCACCACGTCACACCGCCACCCAGGCGCTGATCGCCGCGATCCCGCCGGTTCCTTGTCCCCCTGCTGAAATACCATGGAGCTGTTGATGCCATACCTGCGCTTACCAAACCCGATCGGCTGTGTGCTGACCGGCAGCTTATTGCTAAGCGGCTGTTTCGATCCACCGCAACAACCCAAAAACCACGACGGCGAGCAACGCCTGCGGGTAGCCATGCTGCAACCACCGCGATCCGGCCTGACTCCGTTGAGCGATGACGCCTTTAAACTGTCACGCTGGAGCACTGCCGAAACGCTGGTAACGTTAAATGCTAACGGTGATGCCACGCCGGCACTGGCGGAAAAATGGCAGCAGATTGACGCACACCGCTGGCGTTTTCAGTTGCGTCAGGGCGTCAGATTTCACGATGGCACGCTGTTTAACGCCCTCAGCGTAGTGCGTTCTCTGACTGCCGCCATGCAGGCTGCGCCCAAACCGCGCATCCTTGACGGCGTACAGCTCAACGTCAAGGCTGACGATGAGTATACGGTCATGGTCAGCACCGCGACGCCCGAGCCGTTGCTGCCCCAGCGGCTGTCGAGTCCGCAATTGGCGATACTGGCCGAGCGCGCCTATGGCGCCAACGGCGTGGTCAATCCGCTGCGTGCCGGCACCGGGGCGTTTGTACTGACCGCAGTCAACGGCACCAGCAGCGCCAGGCTGGATCGCTTTGACGGCTATTGGGGGCAGCGCGCCGCCGCACCGGGAATTGACGTCAGTTTCGTGCCTGACGGCAGCGCTCGCGCCGCCGCGCTGCGCACCGGCGAAGCCGATGTGGTCGAAGCCGTGCCGGTGGCACAGGTGGCGCTGATCGATCCGCCCCGGGTACATCAAGTTCCGATGCCGCGCACCAATACGCTGTATCTCAATACGCAGTACGGCACGTTTAGCGACCCGGCGCTGCGTGCGCTGGTGGCGACGGCGATTCAACGCCAGCCGCTGGTGGAAAACGTGTACGAAGGACGGGCAGACATCGCCGCTGGCCTGCTTGGCCCGGCGTTGCCCTGGGCGGCTGCGCTGCGACAGCCGCAACCGCCCATCACGCCTCCAGCGTCGGCCAACGGCGCCGTTATCACTCTGGCAACCTTCAGCGATCGTGCAGAACTGCCTGAAGTAGCAGTATATCTGGCACAGCAACTCGCCGCCGCCGGCTTTGTGGTCAAACAGGAAGTCCGCGAATACGCGCATATTGAAGCCGATGCGCTGGCGGGCAAGTTCGACGCATTCATCCTGTCACGCGCCACCGTGCTGGACTCCGGCGATCCGGTCGCTTATCTGTACAGCGACTTTGCCTGTCAGGGTTCGTTTAACCTCGCGCAACTGTGCGACAGTCAGGTTGATGCCGCACTAGGCCACGCTGCCGCCCTGCCTGCCGGCGTCGAACGGCGGCAGGCCATCATCGCGGCAGAAAGCCGCATACTGGCAACCCATGCGGCCATTCCACTGCTGCATGAACGGGTGATTCAAGGCGAGGCCGCCGGCGTGCAACAGGTGGCGCGCGATCCACGTGAGCGCCTGCTGATCACGCCGGCATCGCGAGTGGTGCAGCCGCAATGAGGCATATAGTGCAATCGGCGTTGCCCTGGGGTTCACGTTTACTGGCATTAGCGAGTACGGTGATGCTAATCGGATTACTGCCGTGGCTGTCGGGACGCGATCCGGCACTGAGCCTGCTGCGCGCGCGCTCCGGGGATCAGATCGCCACGCCTGAAGCATTGGACGCCATACGCCAGCGTTACGGGCTGGAAGACGGCCCCTTGGCTCTGTTGGGGCATTGGTTGTCAGGATTGCTGCACGGCGATGCCGGCAACTCGTGGATTTCCGGCCAACCGGTACTGCCTGGCATGCTACGCGCCACCGGCGTTTCATTAAGCTTGATGGCCTACGCGCTAGCGGTTGCGCTGGCCATCGCCCTGTTGCTGGCAGTACCAACCCTATGGCGCGGCTTGCGCGGCGTTAACCGCCCCTCCGTCGGCATTATCGCCACCAGCCTGACCGCTCTGCCAGAGTTTCTGTTGGCGACGCTGTTATTGATCGTCGGCGCGGTCTGGTTAGGCTGGCTGCCGCCGTTTGGCTGGCAAGGTTGGCAACACGCGGTTTTACCTGCATTGGCGCTGGGCTTGCCCGCCGGCGGACTGCTCGGCCTGTTGCTCAACGACGGACTGGCGCTAACCTTCAGCGAGCGCTGGTTATTAAACTGGTGCCTGGCCGGCATTCCCTGGCATCAGCGCCTGCTGGCGGTGTTTCGGCGCACCCTGCCGGCGTTATTGCCGCAGTTGGGGCTGGTACTGGTCGGCCTCACCGGCGGAGCGGTGGCGGTAGAAAAGATCTTTGCCATTCCGGGCCTCGGGCGTGCCACGCTGGGCGCTGCCGTCGCGCAGGATTTACCGGCGTTGCAGTGTGGCGTGTTATTGCTGTTGGCCATCGCATTTGCCGCCGGCCTGTTGGCACACACGTTACACTACCTGCTCCTGGGACGTAGCGGCATCACGCTGCCCAATACCCGCCCGGCGGAAGCCGTGCACCACGGCGGTTATCTGGTTGTTGGCATTACCGCGGTCATTCTGTGCCTGCTGATATTGAGCGGTTTGTTACGCGATCCGCTGGCATCGCTGCATTTACGTCTGCAACCGCCCAGTCTGGCGTTGCCGCTCGGTGCCGACGCCACCGGCCGCGATATCCTGGCGCGGGTGGCTTACGGCGCGTGGCATACCAGCCTGCTGGCACTGGCGGTCAGCGTCTGTGCGCTGCTGTTGGGATTATTGCTTGGCCTGATGCCACGGCTGCTGTGCGGCATCATCGAAACCGCCAACGCTACGCCGCCGATTATCGCCGGATTGATGGTTGTCGCCGTCACCGGTCCCTCATCCTACGGCGCAGCCTGCGCGGTGTTGCTGGTCAGTTGGGCGCCGCTGGCCGCGCACTGTGCCGCGTTGCTGCACGAAACCCGCCGACAGCCCTATATTCGCATGTTGCCGATACTGGGCGTCGGTCCGCTGCGTAGACTGACGCATTATCTGCTGCCGGCGGTGATCGGCCCGCTATCGCGTCATGCCATGTTACGGCTGCCGGGTATTGCGCTGGCGCTGGCCGCCTTGAGTTTTCTTGGCCTGGGGCCGCAACCGCCCAGCGCCGAATGGGGATTGGTGCTGGCCGAAGGCATGCCGTATCTCGAACGCGCGCCGTGGACGGTATTGGCACCGGCCTGCGCGCTGTTGCTATTGTCGTTACTGGCGGTGTCATTGGCCGGAGCGCTGGGGAGCAATCATGGTCGAGCACGCAGTCATCCCGCGCTTGTAGTACCATAGTGGCAAGTTATTAATCTTGGGATCTGCCAATGCATCATTTGATGTTGGATATTGAAACGCTGGATATCAAACCGAGTGCCGTTATTCTGGTCGTCGCCGGGGTATTCTTTGATCCACGTACCGGTCAGTTGGGCGCCGAGTTCGAAACCGCCGTCAGCAGCCAGAAGGCACAGCCGGGGCGCACCATCAGCCTGGATACCGTCGCCTGGTGGGCCAGACAGTCGGATGAAGCACGCAAACTGGCGTTTGCCGGCAGCGACAGCCTCAAGCGGGTGCTGACCAGCTTCAGCCGGTTTATCCACATCAACAGCAGCGACAGCGTCAAAGTCTGGGGCAATGGCAAAGAGTTTGATTGTGCCATCCTCGAACATGCCTACCAGCAGTTGGACATGCCCTGTCCGTGGAAATTCTGGGATACCCAGGATGTCCGCACGGTAATTACGCTGGCTGAACTGCACGGTTTCAACCCGAAAAAAGACCGGCCGTTTGAAGGCACGCCACACCGGGCACTGGACGATGCCAAGCATCAGGCACGTTACATCGCCGATGCGGTTTCAGCATTGTATTACCGCAAAGGTCCATCGCTTCCGCCAGCGTAACCCCCTTTGCTCGATGCTCTCCGGCCTGACTGGCCGCACGCCAGCCATGGCGGCTCTTTCCATTTGCCGCCAGACCCACTACTCTAGCCCTCTTTGTCACTTGGATGTGCTGTTTTTGTTATGCAAAAATTTCTGTTACTGCTTCTCAGTCTGGTGTTGCTTGGCCCATTGGGCATCGATCTTTATCTGCCGACCATTCCGGCGATTGCCGTCGGCCTGAACAGCAGCGAGGCGCTGATCCAATCGACGATTTCGCTGTTTATCCTGGTGCTCGGACTCGGCCAGATCATCGCCGGACCGCTGGTGGATAACTATGGCCGCAAGCCGGTCGCGTTGGCCGGGGTGGTTATCTATATGATCGGCGCGGCGATGGCGGCGTTGGCAACCACTCCTGGCTGGTTTATCGCTTCGCGGCTGTTGCAGGGCGTTGCCGTGTGCTGTACCGCCGTAGTGGCATTTAGCGGCGTGCGGGATCGCATGAACGGCGACGATGCCGCCCGCGCCTTTGGTTTTCTGAATGGCACGCTCAATATTATTCCGGCGCTCGCCCCATTGCTCGGCGGCCTGCTGGCAGAAGCCCTTGGCTGGCGCGCGCCGTTCTGGTTCCTGGTCGGCTATGCGCTGCTGGTATTGATACTGATCGCCCTGCGCCTGCCGGAAACCCGCCCGGCCGATACGCTGCCGGTTAAAAGCTTGCCGCTGCGCCAGTATGCCGGTATTTTGCGCCAACGGCGTTTTCTGTCGTTTTCGCTGGTGAACGCCGGCGCAATGGGTATGGCGCTGACCTACGTTTCGTTGGCGCCCAATGTGCTGATGGGCACTGCCGGGCTAACGCCGTTGCAGTTTTCGCTGGTATTCGGCGCCAACGGCTTCTGGATCATGCTGGTGAGTTTTTTCGCCAACCGGCTGATTCGCAAGGTCGGGCGGCCGTTCTGTCTGGCCACCGGCGGTCTGTTGATGGGGCTTGGCTGTCTCGGCCTGCTGCTCGGCGTGGCGGTATTGCCGCCGGCGGCACAAACCCACTGGCTGGTATATATGCTGCCGGTCGCCAGCGCCTGCGCCGGTTTGGCATTTATGATGGGGCCGGCGACCAGCTATGCGCTGGAGCCGTATTCCAACGAGGCCGGTGTCGCATCGGCGCTGGTCGGTTTTGTGCAGATGGCCGGCGGCGCCGCGCTGGGCTTGTTGGCCATGGCGCTGCCGTTGCAGCCCAAGCTGGCGCTGGCGCTGGTGATGCTGGCAGGATGTGCTCTGGCGCTGCACGCGCGCCAGCGCAGCAAGCAGATCAAAGGTCAGTTGAACAAGATCGGTTAACCGCTTACCACCGGCACCCGCTGAGCCAACGCCGTCAGCAGCTCGTACCCCAGCGTACCGGCTGCGGCGGCCACCTCATCCACCGGCAGATGACGTCCCCATAGTTCCACCGGCGTACCGATGCTGGCCTGTGGACAGGAGGTTAAATCAACCGCCAGCATATCCATCGAAACCGTCCCTACGGTGTGCGTCAACACCCCATCCACCCATACCGGCGTACCGCTGGGGGCATGGCGCGGATAGCCATCGGCATAACCGCAGGCCACGATGCCGATGCGCTGTACGGCAGATGCGGCGTAGCGCCAGCCGTAGCCGACGCGATCGCCAGGCTGAAGCGTTTGCAGCGCGATGATTTCACTGCGCAGCGACATCGTCGGCTGAAGACCGGTCTCGGCGATATCACGCCACTGGCCGCTCGGCGATGCGCCATAGAGTACAATACCTGGCCGCACCCAACTACCGTGCGTCGCCGGGTGCCACAGCGTCGCGGCGGAATTGGCCAGACAACGCGGCAAGGGTAGCGCTGCTGCCGCGGCATCGATGGTCGCCATCTGCTGCGTCACGCCCTGCGGGCCATCGGCGGTGGCAAAATGGCTCATCAACGTGATCGCCGCAATATTGCGGATCTGTTGCGCCTGCTGCCAGACCTGCGGCAGTCGTGCCGGCGCAAACCCCAGACGGTTCATGCCGCTGTTGATTTTTAGGTAAACCGCCAGCGGGGCCGACAGTTGCGCCCCGGCAATGGCCGCCAACTGCCAGTCACTGTGCACGGCGGTTGTCAGACGATAACGGTCAATCAGCGCCAGGTCTTGCGCCTGGAAAAAACCCTCCAGCAGCAGTATCGGCCCTTGCCAGCCGGCGTCACGCAGCATCACCGCTTCGGCGAGATCCAGCAGGGCGAAACCGTCGGTGTTCGCCAGGCTTTGCCATACCCGGTCAATCCCATGGCCATAGGCATTGGCCTTGACCACCGACCAGATTTTGGCGGTTGGCGCAAAGCGGCGGATCACCTGCAGGTTATTGTCAAACGCGGCAAGATGCAGCGTAGCGCTAATCGGGCGGGGCATGGGCTCTCCTTCGGGCCGGATTTATGGGCCGCTGGCGGGAACCAGCGGCAATAATGCGAGGATTAACGTACTGGGTGCACGCCTTTCAACGGAACGCTACGTGAGTTGCGAAACCCCGCACTGTAACGCGCCACCGATAAATCATCGGAGGGTATTGCCGGGGTGGTCCCTGAGATCAGATCGGCAAGCAACTGGCCGGAACCGCAGGCCATGGTCCATCCCAGCGTGCCATGACCGGTGTTCAGGTAGAGGTTTTTCACCGAGGTGCGACCGACTATCGGCGTGCCGTCCGGCGTCATCGGGCGTAGCCCGGTCCAGAAGGTCGCCTGTTCGACGTTGCCGCCGTTCGGATACAGATCGCGCACCACCATCTCCAGCGTTGCGCGGCGCTTTTGCTCCAACTCGGTATTGAACCCGACGATCTCGGCCATGCCGCCAACGCGGATACGCTGGTCGAAGCGGGTAATGGCGATTTTGTAGGTTTCATCCAGCACGGTCGAAAACGGTGCCGCCGAGGCGTCGGTAATCGGAATAGTCAGCGAATAGCCTTTCAACGGATATACCGGTATCGACACCAGCCCACGCAGCAGCGCGGTGGAATAGGAACCGAAGGCAACCACATAGCTGTCGGCGGTCAATAGCTGGTCGCCACATTGCACACCGCTAATTTTGTCCCCCTCCACCAGCAGGCGATCCACGCTGTGGTTGTACAGAAAGGTTACGCCCGCCTGTTGCGCCATCGCCGCCAATTGCTGGGTAAACAGCTGACAATCACCGGTTTCGTCATTCGGCAACTGCAAGCCACCGGTCAGTTTATGCGCAACCTGAGCCAGCGCCGGTTCAGCGCTTGCCAGTTGGCCTGCATCGAGCAATTTATACGGGACACCGGCATCTTCCAATACTGCGATGTCCTTCGCGGCGTTTTCATACTGCTGCTGGGTACGGAACAGTTGCAAGGTACCGCCCTGGCGACCTTCGTATTGAATGCCGGTTTCCTGGCGCAGTGCTTTGATGCAGTCACGGCTGTATTCGGCCAACCGCACCATGCGCCCTTTGTTGGTCATGTAATGGGAGACATTGCAGTTTTTCAGCATCTGCCACATCCAGTTGAGCTGGAAGCTGCTGCCGTCCAGGCGAATCGCTAATGGCGCATGGCGTTGGAACATCCATTTAATTGCTTTCAACGGCACGCCGGGAGCGGCCCAGGGCGCGGCGTAACCGGGGGAGATCTGGCCGGCATTGGCGGCGCTGGTTTCCATCGCCGGGCCCGATTGACGGTCGATCACCGTAACCTCATGACCGGCCTTCGCCAAATACCAGGCACTGGCTACGCCGACTACCCCACTACCTAAAATTAACACTCGCATCGTTGACTCCGGCCCCAGGCATGATAAAGCATAATATTCTGCTTACAGGAAATTAACTCAGAGGAAAAAACCATCCAACAAATTAATCATCAAACGTGACTGATTTCACAATTAATTTATCGTTCAACTGAGATTGTTTTGCAATAGACGGCAACAAATAGCGATAACCTGTGGCAAAAGCCGCTATAACCGGCCAATTACCGTCTTTTTTGCTAGCATTGACAGCATTGTCATCATCGTAAATTGGCCTAGCGTGCAACATGCCATTAACAGAATATAAAAATATCGCCACCATTAACCGCAGAATAATAATCCATAAAACAGCCTATTTATCGCAATATCATTTGCCAGGGAGCGCACTCGGCGTCAGCATAAAAATTCGCTCATAAATCGGACGACCTTGACCGATGAGCCAGTGCGTTGAATTTTTAGGTTTTATAACCCATCCCCCCTGCCCGGTTTTGAGCTACGATTGTTACAGGGCCGCCGCTATGAGCCGGGCCCGTTAATAACGAGGGGTGCGCTGATGTCTACTTCAACACATGATCACATTACGGATGAAAAACGTCTGAGCGATGGACCGGACTGGACGTTCGAGCTGCTGCAAGTGTATCTGGATCATATCGATCGCGTAGCCAAGCATTACCGACTGGACACCTATCCGCATCAAATCGAAGTGATTACCTCCGAACAGATGATGGATGCCTATTCCAGCGTCGGTATGCCGATCAACTATACCCATTGGTCATTCGGCAAAAAATTCATCGAGACCGAGCAGCGCTACAAGCATGGACAGCAAGGGTTGGCCTATGAAATCGTTATCAACTCCAATCCCTGCATTGCCTATCTGATGGAAGAAAATACCATCACCATGCAAGCGCTGGTGATGGCGCATGCCTGTTATGGACATAATTCATTTTTCAAGAACAACTATCTGTTCCGCAGTTGGACCGATGCCAGTTCGATCGTCGATTATCTGCTGTTCGCCCGCCACTACATCAGCGAATGCGAAGAGCGCTACGGGGTGGTCGAAGTGGAAAAACTGCTCGACTCCTGCCATGCATTGATGAGTTACGGCGTCGATCGCTATAAACGCCCACAGAAAATTTCATTGCAGGAGGAAAAGGCTCGGCAAAAAAGCCGGGAAGAATACCTGCAAAGCCAGGTCAATTCGCTGTGGAAAACCCTGCCGCGCGTCGAGCGGGAAGAAGCGCCGGAACAGGCTCACCGCTATCCCGCCGAGCCGCAGGAAAATATTCTCTATTTTATGGAGAAGAACGCACCGCTGCTGGAACCGTGGCAGCGCGAAGTGCTGCGCATCGTACGCAAGGTGAGTCAGTATTTCTATCCGCAGAAGCAGACGCAGGTGATGAACGAAGGCTGGGCGACCTTCTGGCATTACACCATTCTCAATCACCTGTACGACGAAGGCCGGGTGAGCGATCGCTTTATGCTCGAGTTCCTGCACAGCCATACCAACGTGGTATACCAACCGCCGTACAACAGCCCTTATTACAATGGCATCAACCCGTATGCCCTCGGGTTCGCCATGTTCCAGGATATCAAACGTATCTGCCAGTCGCCGACGGAAGAAGATCGCTACTGGTTCCCGGATATCGCCGGCAAAGACTGGCTGGACACCCTGCATTTCGCCATGCGGGACTTCAAGGACGAAAGTTTTATCAGCCAGTTTCTGTCGCCGAAGGTGATGCGTGACTTCCGGTTGTTTACCGTGCTGGATGACGATCGCAACAATTATCTGGAGATCGCGGCAATCCATGACGAAGCCGGCTATCGGGCGATTCGCCAGGAATTGTCAGCCCAGTACAACCTGAGCAATCACGAACCGAACATCCAAATCTGGAACGTTGACCTGCGCGGCGACCGTTCACTGACCATGCGCTATGTACCGCAAGAGCGTGCGCCGCTGGACAAAAGCCGCCGCGAGGTCATGAAGCACCTGCACCGCCTGTGGGGGTTCGACGTGATTTTGGAACAGCAAAACGAAGATGGCAGCATTGAACTGCTGGAGCGTTGCCCGCCGCGCCCCAACACGCTGTAATTGAACGCAACAAAAAAGGGGCGCCAGTCAGTGCGCCCCTTTCGATTGCCAATCCTGCCCTAGCGACGAGCTTCCGTCAGATCGCTTGGCATGGTGCCCTGCATACTGTGCCAGATGGCGCCGCTTTCCTTGCCATAATTACGCACCGTATCCATCACCTGATCGTACATTTTCTCATGGCACAGCATCGACAGCTTGCTGTAGAAGTTCAACGCCAGCTTGCGCGCTTCCGGATTGGAGAAATAGTAGCGACCCACGCGGGTGTACAGGCCTTTGAGACCGTTGAAGATCAAACCGTAAATGGGATTGCCGGAAACAAACGCCAGCCCACGGAAGATTTCATAATCCAGCTTGTTGAACGCTTCAGCCTGGTCTTCCACCTCGGTGGCTTTTGCCAGCACTTCCTGCGCCTGTTCCGGATGGTTGCGTACCGCCGCCCGGATAAAGATCGATGCAATATTGGTGCGCACCGACAACAGATTGTCGATCAGCTGCGGCACGCTGTTATGATCGAGGCGCGCCAGCGTTTCCAGAATATTAAGACCGGACGTTTCCCAAAAGTTGTTCACTTTGGTCGGTTTGCCATGCTGAATGGTAAGCCAGCCGTCACGGGCCAAACGTTGCAAAACCTCTCGTAACGTGGTGCGCGTGACCCCAATCAGTTCAGAAAGCTCACGCTCCGCGGGCAAAATAGAGCCAGGGGGGAAGCGATTATTCCAAATACTTTCGATAATGTATTCTTCCGCGAAACCGGCAGGACTCTGCGCCTTAATGACCATGTTTTTGACGTTCCGTAGCGACGATAATCAGAATTAGTAGTCTGCTGATCATACCAGATCGCTCCGGCATGACATAGCATGAGCGAAAAACAATAAACGAAAGTGTGCATAACCTGGCAAAAAATAGGCAAAAAAAGCAAAGCGTGCCAATTTTCGTCGGTATTTTCCGTCTCGGTTGCATCACGGCAAGTGGCATTGGTAGGGTAGCAGTTACTATTTGGTAAAGGGTTGTAGAAGCAGCATGGACATGACAACGCGCAGTGCGCTAGTAAAAAATTTTCTTGGCCAGTCGCCCGACTGGTACAAACTGACCATTATTGCCTTTTTATTGATCAATCCATTGGTCTTTTTCCTGGTCAGCCCGTTCGCTGCCGGCTGGCTGCTGGTGGTGGAGTTTATCTTTACCCTGGCGATGGCACTCAAGTGTTACCCGTTGCAGCCCGGCGGTTTGCTGGCCATTGAAGCCGTAGCTATCGGCATGACCAGCCCTGCTCACGTTGGCGAGGAGATCGCCAATAATCTGGACGTCCTGCTGCTGCTGATCTTTATGGTCGCCGGCATTTATTTCATGAAGCAGTTGCTGCTGTACGTCTTCACTAAACTGCTGCTGAATATTCGTTCAAAAATGCGCCTGTCGCTGGCCTTCTGTCTGGCGGCGGCCGTACTTTCCGCGTTTCTGGATGCGCTGACGGTGGTTGCGGTAGTGATCAGTGTCGCCACCGGGTTTTACTCGATTTATCACAATGTGGCCTCCAATCAACCCGACGGTAAGCATGACGTTGGTGACGACAGTAATATTGACGGTGAAGACCGCAAGCAAACGCTGGAGCAGTTCCGCGCCTTCCTGCGCAGCCTGTTGATGCATGCCGGCGTCGGTACCGCACTGGGCGGCGTCATGACCATGGTGGGCGAGCCGCAAAACCTGATCATCGCCAAGAGCGCCGGTTGGGCCTTCGGCGATTTCTTTTTGCGCATGGCACCGGTTACGCTACCGGTTTTCGTCTGCGGTTTACTGGTGTGCCTGCTGGTTGAGCGCTTTGGCGTCTTTGGCTACGGCGCAACGTTGCCGGAACGCGTGCGTGAGGTGCTGAAAGACTATGACATCAAAGCGACCGAAAAACGCAGTCGCCAGGACAAGGTCAAACTGGTGATCCAGGCGTTGATCGGCGTTTGGCTGGTTCTGGCGCTGGCGCTGCACCTGGCCGAAGTTGGTCTGATCGGCCTGTCGGTGATTATCCTCGCCACCTCGTTATGCGGCGTGACCGACGAACACGCCATCGGCAAGGCATTCCAGGAAGCGTTGCCGTTTACCGCCCTGCTGACGGTGTTCTTCACCGTGGTGGCGGTCATTATTGAACAACATCTGTTTACGCCGGTCATCACCTTCGTGCTGCAGGCCGAACCGTCGGCGCAGCTGGTGTTGTTCTACCTGTTCAACGGTCTGCTTTCTTCGGTATCCGACAATGTTTTTGTCGGCACCGTGTACATCAACGAAGCCCATGCCGCCCTGACCAACGGCGCCATTTCCCTCAAACAGTTCGAAATGCTGGCGGTGGCGATCAACACTGGTACCAACCTGCCCTCGGTTGCCACGCCCAATGGCCAGGCGGCGTTCCTGTTCCTGTTGACCTCGGCTCTCGCCCCGCTGGTGCGCCTGTCTTATGGCCGCATGGTATGGATGGCATTGCCGTACACGCTGGTGCTGACCATTACCGGCCTGCTGTGCGTTGAATATACCCTGGCACCGATGACCGACCTGTTAACCCAATGGCACTGGATCAGCCAGCCGGTACACCTGGGCTAACGGGCTCTGACTGCCGCCTGAGATAGCGACAGCGGTCTTGCACCGGCTTATATCGCCGGTGCGGCCGCTATCGGCATCAAGGTCACGCGATCTGACAAACATTAATCTGCCGAGTGCGCGGACTGCGCCGATGGGTCAGCCGCCCTTTTTTGGGTCCCAGAACATAACGCAATGCCCAAGGTAATCAGCAGCGCGCTGACCAGATGAAATGCGTGCAACGGCACCTGCAGGAACAAAATGCTCAATACGCCACCGCTTAATGGAATCAGGTGGGAATAGATTTCTCCGCGGGTAGCACCGATAGCCAGAATACCTTTGTTCCACAGCAAATAGGCCAGCCATGAAGGGAAAACGATCAGGTAGGCCAAGCCTGCCAGGAATCCTGGTTGCAGATAAACCGCCAAATTCAGCTGACCCGGCTGCCAAACTCTGAACGCCAGTATCGGTAATAGCATCGCCGCGCCAATCAACGCACTGACGGCAACAAAGGCATTGCCTGTAATTTCCCTTGGTTTTATGCGCAAGAATGCACAGTAAAGCGCCCAACTGATGGCAGAGCCCATGGTCCAGACGTCACCACGATTTAAATTCTTCAAGCTATCAACGTGCAGCAAATCGCCCTGCAACACCAGGTACACCACGCCAAGTGAACTGAGCAGAACGCCATAAATATTGCGCGATGAAATACGTTCCTTGAAAATCAACTTGTTGATTAGCAATACTAACGCCGGCGTGGTCGACAGGTAGATCGCCGCATTCAATGAGGAGGTGTACTGTAAACCGATATAAAGTGTCAGAGGGAATAGCACCTGTCCGCACAGGGCTAAAAACAGGATGGTGCCCTTGGCTTTTTTCATCACTGCCCATTGTTGCCTGACCTGATTACAGTAAAGCGTCATCAGTAGTAGCGCCGTGAGTAACCAACGCGCGGTGGACAAGATGATCGGATCGGCTTGTGCAACCAGTAGATGGCCCACCACGTAATTGCCTCCCCAAAAACAGGCGGCGAAAGTTAACAGGAAATAAGGCATGGCTCCTCCAGGCGATAGCAACGGTCAATACCGATTGATATCCCTTATACGGCTGGTGGTAAAAGTTGCTGGTCACGTTATCACAGCGCCACGATGGGAGTTATTGCGTTAAATCATTTTTTAATTTTTATAAAAATATTTTACTTAAGAGCAAAAAACAGCCATCCCGACTTATCACCCCATAGGTCGATACCCCATGGGCAAGGTCACCGCAGCGGTTGCCTTATCCTGCCGATGAAACCCGCGCTGAGGGGATTGCCGCCCCTCGACGTATAGCCAGGAGACCGGTGCCAGCGCCCTGCCGATTGATGGCCGATGCCCGTAAGGCATCAGGTGCCGATCTCCTGTCGGCGGCCGGATATCATCGGCACCTGCAGGATTAAATCCAGTTCTTTCACCATGGTATAGCGCGACAGTGCAGGCGCCTCCAGAGCGACGGACGCTTGCTGCGGCGATTTATTTTGCATCGATTTAGCTATGAGATGCTGGCAGCCGGTTTGAATTGGTTTACACTGCCGGTTCAACTGCTTACTGCATGGAAGAACAAAGATATGTTGCAATTTTTTAACCGTTGCTCGCAGGGGCGCGGTGCTTGGCTACTGATGGCGCTGACGGCGCTGGTGCTTGAGCTGGTTGCGCTCTATTTTCAGCATGTGATGCTGCTGCAACCCTGCGTCATGTGCATCTATGAACGTTGCGCGCTGTTTGGCATCCTTGGCGCTTCACTGGTTGGCGCGATCGCGCCGAAAACGCCGCTGCGCTACGCCGCCATCCTGCTGTGGATTTACAGTGCCTGGGAAGGCGTGCAACTGGCCTGGAAACACACCATGATCCAGCTACACCCGTCGCCGTTCAATACCTGTGATTTCTTCGTCAGCTTCCCTTCATGGCTGCCGCTGGACAAATGGCTGCCGGCAGTATTCCACGCGTCGGGTGACTGTTCTGTGCGTCAGTGGCAATTTCTGAGCCTGGAGATGCCGCAGTGGCTGGTTGGCATTTTCGCCGCTTATCTGGTCATAGCCGTCATTGTGCTGATCGCCCAGTTTGTTCGCCCGCGTCGCCGTGACCTGTTCGGCCGCTAAGCCCATCGCAATAAAAAAGGCGCCGCCATGGCGCCTTTTTTGTTGGCAAAACTCGCTGTTTTATACATAACAACGCGTCAGGAGTGGGTAAGGTAGTAAACGAGCACAATCAGCGCTCCAGCAATGGCAAACAGCCGCACCATCTTCATATTTTTTACTCTGAACCGAGCTTAGGGTGCCGCCAAACTACCGGACATTGCTGAAAATATGAAGCCTACGGCGCATCGCAGAGGCTTAATTTACATAACCTTAAGCAAGGCTGTCGTTGGTGTCGCTCAACGCGCCCAACTGGGCTTGTTCAATATAGGTGGGTGTATATAAAGAAAGCCATAGGAATCTAGGTCGTTCTAAGGAAAAAACAGAGCATTACCGCAAACCGAGCCACTACATAACGGGTAGTTGCATCGTTTTGCGGTAATTTTTTGCCCCATAGGTGCCCCGTGTTAGTACTACCTACTCTACATCCCAAGACGAGATGCAAGAACTGCATCTGATTCATCAGCAGTGTGGAGATGAAGAATGTCACGAATTGTGCCAAAGCACCCAGTTGTTGTACTGCCTGGGGTGCCAACAACTAAAGGTGCAGTTCGATTTCTCAAATCCGCTAATGCCCCAGTGGATGAGCTTACTTGGGTGGTCAACTTGCCACGTTCATAACCAGACACCACGCCGCCAGTAACATTAAATAAACCGGCAGATGGCACGTAGTCATCGTAAATTGTTGCTGCCGCAGCTAACGCACCGCCGACATCGGCCGGCCATCCTGAGTCACGGGTACCATAACGCCATGCTTCTGTGATGGCTTGGTTGTTTGTGATCATGGTTCTCATATAAGCCATTGGTAGCGTGCTAATGGGATATCCATACGTTAACCCATTATTATCTGCTCGATCACTATCACTCATTGAACCTGAAAGAAGGTAAGTGGAAGCTTTTTGTATGAGCAAATTACTGCGACTTTGCAACCACGTACCCCCTCCGGATGTAATGCGGACATTAACCGACCGAGAAGCAGCATCATAACCCATGACTACCGGTGGTACTCCGCGAGACGTAGCAACTAAGTCACCATTGGCTCCAAGCAAATTATACACGGTTAAAACATTTCCATTTGAATCGATTTTAACCCCATACGCAGGAGTAATTGACACAACAGCCCGATCATACATGGCATTCAAAAGTAAAAAATTAAAACGCTCTAGACATCCAGGCTCATCTGGTATCTGTCCGCCATCAGCAGTTACACGCGTCTTGTAATTATTAAACAACACCTGTGGATCTAAAATTGAATCAGATAAATCAAGTGCTGGGCGGAATCCTGAATAGGCTTTTCCTGTATTAATTGCAGCAACCATTATAATTCTCCAGTTAATGGGATTGTAAGCGTAAAGGCAGCGCCGTATTGACAGTTATTTAGGGGGGAGATCCACGTTCCAGGGCAGAAGTTCGGCCACTT
>NZ_JBGMUT010000002.1:0-780043 GCF_041448735.1 Serratia odorifera
CACAGGACTTCGGCGATATCCGCCATTCCCATAGGGGCACCCGGGTGGCCGGATTTTGCTTTTTGCACGGCGTCCATACTGAGTGCGCGGATGGCGTTGGCAAGTTCTTTACGCGAAGACATAACAAAGTGCTCCCAAAAAATTACAGTTCAGCGGCCAGCATGTCTTCCAGCTTCTGCTGGTCAACGGCGAACAGGCGAATGCCCTCGGCCAGTTTTTCTACCGCCATGGCATCCTGGTTGTGTAACCAGCGGAATTCCGCTTCTGCCAGTGGGGCAGGTTGGTGGAAGCCTTCGGTAGACGGCGTCAGCATGCGTTCGATCGGCTGGTCGCTGTTTTTCAATTGCTCCAGCAGGTTCGGTGCGATGGTCAGACGATCGCAGCCAGCCAGCGCCAGAATCTGCTCAACCTTACGGAAGCTGGCGCCCATGATCACGGTCTGATAACGGTGTTGTTTGTAGTATTCATAAATGGTGCGCACGGATTTCACACCAGGATCCTGCTCGGCGTCATAGTCGCTGGCCGGTTGTTTGGCCTGGTACCAATCGTAAATACGGCCAACAAACGGCGAGATCAGGTATACGCCGGCTTCGGCACAGGCACGCGCCTGGGCAAAGGAGAACAGCAGCGTCAGGTTGGTATTGATCCCTTCCTTTTCCAGCTCTTCCGCTGCCTTAATGCCTTCCCAGGTGGAGGCCAGCTTGATCAGAATGCGGGATTTGTCGACGCCCTGTTCCTGATACATGGCGATCAGTTTGCGCGCTTTGGCGACGCACATACCGCGGTCGAACGACAGACGCGCATCCACTTCGGTAGAAATGCGGCCCGGCACGCTTTTCAGGATCTCCACGCCGATATTTACCGCCAGCTTGTCGCAGGCGTTGATCAGTTGCGTTTCTTTATTGCCACCCTGTTGGCGGGCATATTCCAGTGCTTCGGTAATCAGTGGCTTATATTGAGGCAGCGCAGCGGCTTTCAGGATCAGCGAAGGGTTGGTGGTGGCATCTTCCGGTTCGAACTGGCGAATGGATTCGATATCGCCACTGTCGGCAACCACCACGGTCAGCTGCTTGAGTGCGTCTAATTGGTTCATGTATAGCTCCTTGATTTACCCTGCATATTTCGCAACGTAGCGGCATTGGCTATCCGCAGTTCCGAGTCACTGACCGTGTCCGGAAGGCGCTGGTTAGCGTCTTTGCCGTGCCTTGAAAGGTCGGGAGAACCCTGCTTTTCCTGGTCACGGCGTGCCTTGGCGTTATCTGTCGGTTTCCGGTGGGACTTCGCTGGCTGCCTGACTACGTTTCGACGTCATAAGATAGAAATGAGAACGTTTGTCATCATAGGGTGAACACACTGCATCATACGACAGGCAAATAAAATGCGCTTTTTCTGATTGTTGCGATGGATAAGAACAATGAATCCCGAGCAAAGGCAGGCAGGGCGCGGTGGTGCTACACCGGCCTGCATGCCGACAGCGCTTTCAGCGCGAACTGTTTACCTGTTCGTAGTCACCGATTTTAGCCACTTTGGGGGCGGAGCCGCCACCTTCAAATTCTGAATTCAGCCAGGCGTCGACGATACTTTTTGCCAGTTCTACGCCGATCACCCGTGCACCCAACGTGATGATCTGGGCCTCGTTGCTTTTACGCGCGCGCTGCGCGGAATAGGTGTCGTGGCACCGTGGCGCTGGTCGGAATCGGCGATATGAACGAAAACAGCTATATGGTCAAGCTGGGGTGGTTTACGCCACACGAAATTATCGACGCCAGCCTGAACCAGGGCGTGATCGGCGATATTGCCGGTTATGATTTCTTCAATGCGCAGGGGCAGCACGTTGACACGGTAATGAACGATCGGGTGATTGGCCTGAGCATCGACGAACTGCGTAAAATCCCCTGTGTGATTGCCATTGCTGCCGAAAATACCAAAGCGTTGGCAATGCTCGGCGCACTGCGCACCGGCGCAATTGATATCATTGCCAGCAGCGCGCTCAACGTCCGCACCATTCTGAACATATCGCAATAAGCGGCACGTCCCCGCATAAAAAAAGGGTTCAGCGTCATGCTGAACCCGTCGCCTTTCCAACCGATTATTTGCTCAGATTGACGTCAATCGCCTGATAAAACGCGTTGCCGGTGTCGGCTACGTCCCACACGGCAAGGATGACGTGCGAACCGGTGCGATCTACAGGTATGTTGCACTGGTGAGTCACCTTGGCCGCCGGGATCGCGCCGCCGTCGTTGAATTGACAGAACGGCGTCAGATCAAACGCGGCACGGGTAAGGGGTTGTGATGCATCCCACCCCTGGCGGGTAATAAAGTAACGCCAGCTGGTGGTGCTGTGGCGTGCGGTCAGATTCCAGGTGAAGGAGTTCGGGCCGCTGTGGAGGTTCAGCTTGTTCCAGCGGGTTGGCGTTTGCTGATCCAGTTCGAAGAAGGTGGATTTGTCGGCGCTGGCAATGTGGCCGTCTGCCGGCCCGCTCTGCGGGAAGCCTTTCAGACCTTCCACGCTCTGCGGTTCATATTGTACGCTGCCGCACTGGGTATTCAGCTGCAGCTTGCACTGATACGAACGGCTGGCTGGCGACTCGACATAACCGTGCGCGCTGGCCTGGTGGGAGGCGCCAAACATCGCTGCGCCAAGCAGGCCAACGGACAGTAGGGTACGGGAAGTTGCGTTCATAATGACTCCTGTTGGAATGTGTTTTAAATTGGGTTTATTTCCACCGGCGGTTTTTTTTGCCATGGACAAATTAAAAAGGCAGATAACTGGCCGGCTTGTTATATTTTTACCATTGGTTAAAAACGGCCAGAGAGGAATGTTTTATACGCTATCAACTAAATTTATTAAGGTGATTTTATTTGCTGGCTGCTTCAAGTTTATTTTATCGGCAAGGTGAGATGATGGGCGCCATGATGAAATTTGTTCACAGAAATAATGAATACTCTTTCAAATGGCGGGATTGTTAGTGGGGTATATTTCTCGTGATGGTATTTTTGCTTTATTTGAACGATTTTTTGCATGCCAACGCCTTTGGGAATTTAGTGTCATTTTTCTTGTTATTATTTTAAAGAGGAATTTGTATGACTAGATTATCCCTGGATGCGATTAAAATAATCAGCACCATTAAAAGTACCGGTTCGTTCTCGATGGCGGCGGAAGCGTTGCATAAAACGCCGTCTGCCATCTCGTACCGCGTTGCCAATATTGAAAGTAAGCTATGCGTGAAGCTTTTTCATCGCAATGGCCCGATGGTGACGCTGACCGATGAAGGGGAGTTCCTGTTGCAAGAGGGCGGCTGGATATTAAACGCGGTGCAGGATCTGGAAAGTCGCGTCAGAAATATTCCGAAGCTGGACAGTCACATTCGCATCGTGGTGGACAAACTGTTCCCATTGGACACCATCACCCAGGATATCCGCGACTTTATTGGCCATTTTCCCGGCGCCAATATTTCACTGCAACGTGAGGCGCTGAACGGTACCTGGGACGCGCTGAAAGATAACCGCGCCGACCTGATCGTCGCCATTGGCCAAATCCCCGACAGCGTGCAGGCGAAAACGCTGATGCTCGGCAAGCTGAACTTTGTGCTGTGTGTTTCACCCTCGCATCCTTTTGCGGCACAGAAAAAACCGGTCAGCAAGAATCAGCGGCTCAATGATATTGTGGTCACCATCGCCGACAGTAGCCATCAGTTGCCAAAACGCAACATCGGCATTTCGCCGTTGCAGCGACAATTGGCGGTGTGTGACGTGGAAAGCAAACTGGCGTTGCTCAAGCGTGGCATCGGGCATGGTTTCCTGCCGCCGACGCTGATCGAAAAAGAGCTGGCCAGCGGTGCATTGGTTGCGGTGCCGGTGGAGGTGCAAAAGGGCGACGAGATGATCTGGCTGGCCTGGCACCCGGCCAGTAAAGGGAGCGGGTTCAACTGGTGGCATGAGCGGCTGACGCGTAACAGCGATATCTTCAGTCTGATTGGGCGCGAAGTGGTGCGCGATGGCGGTTACCCTTGGTGCCACAGCTAACCGCAGCGTCAAGATAACTGACCTGATTACGGGCAGGGCGCGGTAATCAATGGCGTTTTGCCCGAAAAGTTAATCGTCAATATCGTTGCGGCATTATTTACCATTATGCCAAGTTGATGTTTTTATACGTTGGTTGTTTTTTTATTGTGATATTTTTCGTCAATTATGTCGTTATTAATTCATTTGCGTTGTAAGAGGTTTGTTTATTAGTTTTAACCTATTGGTGATGGCCTATTGGCGGTGGTCGGCGTGTAATAAAAACAGGAGGAGAGCAATGTCCAGCTTAGAGCCAGACGGGGTTAGCTTATTCATTTTACACGTGTGCGAATATTTGCAGCCGGCAATGAATGCCATATTGGCAGGCAGTATGGCGTTATTACAGGGGGCGTATAAAAACGTGGCTGTCCGCCGGCGTTTGTTAAACGCCGGGATGTGCGCATTGCTGGCATGGACGGTACGTGATGCATTGTCATTGGTGGGCTGGGAATTGCAATGGGCGAATATCGCCAGCGTATTAATCGGCTTTCTCGGTGCGGATTATATCAGCGGGTTAATTAAAAAACTGATTGGTAAAAAAACGGGGGTTAAAAATGTTAAGTGAAGCGCAACCGACGCGGTTTTCCGTCCGTAGCGAACAGCGGCTGCAAGATGTTCATGCCGATCTGATTCGCGTTATGCGATTGGCGCTCAATTACTCGCTGGTGCCGTTTGCCATTACCGAAGGGCGGCGCAACATCGAACGGCAGCGTGAGCTGGTGCGCACCGGTAAAAGCCAGACGCTGAACAGCCGCCATCTGACCGGGCATGCGGTGGATGTGGTGGCAATGCCGGCGGGCGTGGTGTCTTGGCAGTGGGACTATTATGCGCAGATCGCCGTGGCGGTACGCCGCGCCGCGCGCGAGTTGGGTATCCAGGTTGAATGGGGCGGCGCCTGGCAATCGCTGAGGGACGGGCCGCATTTCCAACTGGCAGTCAAGGATTATCCGGCATGAGCGGCGGGTGGCAAAAACTGCTGCCGGGGGCGTTGCTGACCCTGTTGTTGCTGGCCGCAGGCCTGTGGGGATACGGCTCGTTGCAGTCGCACCGGTTGGCGCTGGCGCAGCAGCGG
Organism: Serratia odorifera; assembly: GCF_041448735.1. Classification (NCBI taxonomy): domain Bacteria; kingdom Pseudomonadati; phylum Pseudomonadota; class Gammaproteobacteria; order Enterobacterales; family Yersiniaceae; genus Serratia; species Serratia odorifera. The sequence continues at coordinate 5,135 of NZ_JBGMUT010000002.1, forward strand.
TTGGCCGACCAGCGGAAAACCGTGGCGCAGCAGGCGTTGCTTATTACCACGCTGCAAACCCAGGAAGCGCAGAACCGCGCGTTGATGGCGAGGTTGCAGCAGCAGGAGCAGCAGTTGCGCCAGCAAAGCGATAATCATCGGAGGAAATACCGTGAAGCGATTAAACATGATGCCTGCGCTGGCCGCGCTATGCCTGACGCTGTGCTTGAGCTCCTGCGCCCAGCCAACGCCGCCATCCCCGGTGGTGCTGTTGCCCCCTGAGGCGGTGTTTACCCCATGCGAGCAACCGCAGCTGTCGGGCGACACCTGGGGAGAGGCGGTGGATTATACCCTGGCGTTGCAGGCGGCGCTGCGGCTCTGCGCCGGCCGGGTGGCGGCGCTCAATCTGTGGCGTACCGGATTGCCAGCACAATAACCACGGTTTTATTCTGTTTCGTCCTGTGTTACTTGTTTTTAGCCGTTAGAAGAGAATTTCGATCAAGGTTATGGCGCGCTTCAAAGTTTGTGACGATTCTCTCACTATACTGGTTTAGCCAAAAAGTCTTACCTCAACATAAAAGTAAAAAAGCAAAGGAACCCATAATGGACGAACAGCTCAAACAGAGTGCTCTTGATTTCCATCAGTTTCCGGTCCCAGGGAAGATCCAGGTATCGCCAACCAAACCCCTGGCAACGCAACGCGATCTGGCGCTGGCCTATTCGCCGGGCGTCGCCGCACCCTGCCTGGAAATCGCGGCCGATCCACTGGCGGCCTACAAATACACCGCGCGTGGCAATCTGGTGGCGGTGATCTCCAACGGGACGGCGGTGCTGGGGTTGGGCAATATCGGCGCGCTGGCCGGCAAGCCGGTGATGGAAGGCAAGGGCGTGCTGTTCAAGAAGTTTTCCGGCATTGACGTGTTTGACATTGAGGTCGATGAGCTCGATCCCGACAAGCTGATCGACGTGATTGCCGCGTTGGAGCCAACCTTCGGCGGTATTAATCTGGAAGATATCAAAGCGCCGGAATGCTTCTATATCGAGAAGAAACTGCGCGAGCGCATGAAGATCCCGGTCTTCCATGACGATCAGCACGGTACGGCGATCATTACCACCGCGGCGGTGCTTAACGGTTTGCGGGTGGTGAAGAAAAACATTTCCGACGTGCGGCTGGTGGTGTCTGGTGCCGGCGCCGCATCGATCGCCTGCCTCAACCTGCTGGTGGCGCTGGGTCTGCGTCAGCAGAACATCACGGTGTGCGACTCCAAGGGCGTGATTTACAAAGGTCGCGACGCCAAAATGGAAGAAACCAAAGCGGCATATGCGATTGACGACAACGGCCAGCGCACGCTGGCGGACGCTATCCCGAACGCCGACATCTTCCTTGGCTGTTCCGGCCCTGGCGTGCTGACGCAGGAAATGGTGAAGACCATGGCCAGGGATCCGCTGATCATGGCGCTGGCCAACCCGGAACCGGAGATCCTGCCGCCACTGGCCAAGGCGGTACGTCCGGACGCCATCATTTGTACCGGTCGTTCCGACTATCCCAACCAGGTCAATAACGTCCTGTGCTTCCCGTTCATTTTCCGCGGCGCGCTGGACGTTGGCGCGACGACCATCAACGAGGAAATGAAGTTGGCTTGCGTACACGCCATCGCCGATTTGGCGCTGGCTGAACAGAGCGACGTGGTAGCGTCGGCCTATGGCGATCAGGATCTGTCGTTCGGGCCGGAATACATCATTCCCAAACCGTTCGACCCGCGCCTGATCGTCAAGATTGCGCCGGCGGTGGCCAAGGCGGCGATGGAGTCCGGCGTGGCGATGCGGCCGATTGAGGACTTCGATGCCTACGTTGAGAAACTCAGCGAGTTCGTTTACAAAACCAACCTGTTCATGAAGCCGATTTTTTCGCAGGCGAAGAAAGAGGTGAAACGCGTGGTACTGGCGGAGGGCGAGGAAGAGCGCGTACTGCATGCCACCCAGGAGCTGATTTCGCAAGGGTTGGCGTTCCCAATTCTGGTTGGGCGCCCGAGCGTGATCGAAATGCGCTTGAAGAAACTGGGTCTGCAAATGATCCCGGGCAAGGATTTCGAAGTGGTCAACAACGAATCCGATCCGCGCTTCAAGGAATATTGGGGTGAGTACTACCAGATAATGAAACGCCGTGGCGTGTCGCAAGAGCAGGCGCGGCGGGCGGTGATCGGCAACCCGACGCTGATCGCCGCCATTATGCTGCATCGCGGTGAGGCTGACGCGATGATTTGCGGCACCATTGGCAGTTACCATGAACATTATGATGTGGTTAAAAACGTGTTCGGCTTCCGTGAAGGTGCGCACGTCGCCGGGGCGATGAACGCCTTGCTGCTGCCAAGCGGCAACACCTTTATCGCCGATACCTACGTCAATGACGATCCTACGCCGGAGCAGCTGGCGGAAATCACCCTGATGGCGGCAGAAACGGTACGCCGCTTCGGCATTGAACCGAAGGTGGCGCTGTTGTCGCACTCCAGTTTCGGCACCTCCGACTGCCCGGCGGCGCGCAAAATGCGTAAAACGCTGGAACTGGTCAACGCCATGGCGCCGGAGCTGGAAATCGACGGCGAGATGCACGGTGATGCTGCACTGGTGGAAAGCATTCGTCACGATCTGATGCCGGACAGCCCGTTAAAAGGAGCGGCCAATGTGCTGATCATGCCAAACATGGAAGCCGCGCGCATCAGCTACAACCTGCTGCGGGTGTCTTCTTCGGAAGGGGTGACCGTGGGGCCGGTGCTGATGGGGGTTGCCAAGCCGGTGCATATCCTGACGCCTATCGCCTCGGTGCGCCGCATCGTCAATATGGTGGCGCTGGCGGTGGTCGAGGCGCAAACCACGCCATTGTGATAGCACAACGGTGAAGATAACGACGGGGCGAACGGCGGTTTGCCCCGTTTTTTTTAGCGGCTAGCCAGCTGTTCGGCAATCGCCCGGATATCTTTTGGCGTCGTACGGCAACAGCCGCCGATCAGGCGTGCGCCGATCTGCTGCCAGTCGCCAGCCTGTTCGCTCAGGCTACCGTGCTCGCCGCCACAGGCGTGCCAGGTTTTGCTCACCGCGTCATAATGTTCGCCGGAATTGGGATAGACCAGCAGCGGGAGTGAGGTCAAGGTCGCCAGCGTCTGCAGCGCAGGCGTGACGTTTTCCAGTGCGATGCAGTTGACACCAATCGCCAGTACCTGCGGGTTGTGGTTCAGCAGGGCGATAACCTCGGTCAGCGGCGTACCGTCGCTGAGGTGATGGCTATCGCGTAGCGTAAAGGAGAACCAGGCGCCGAGCGACGGGAAATCACGCAGCAGCGTCAGCAGCGCGTGCAGTTCATCGAACGACGGCAGCGTTTCGCACGCCAGCAGATCGACGCCGGCCTGGGCCAGCGCGGCAATGCGCGGCCGGTGGAAGGCGATCATCTCTGCCGCTGGCAAGCGGTAGTCACCGCGGTATTCCGAGCCGTCGGCAAGAAATGCGCCGTACGGCCCAACCGAACCGGCAATCAGCAGCGGTTCGGCCTGCGGCCGCTGTGCCAGATAATCGCGACGCGCCTGTTGCGCCAACTGCACGCTTTTGGCAATCAGTGCCAATGATTGTTGTTCATCCAGCCCTCGGCGTAAAAATCCCTGCGGCGTAGCCTGATAGCTGGCGGTGATGGCGCACTGCGCGCCGGCGTTGAAATAGTCCAGATGAACCTGATAAATCAGCTCGGGATTCTCGATCAGCACCTTGGCAGACCACAGCGGATCGCTGAGATCGCAACCGCGGGTTTCCAGCTCGGTGGCCAGCGCGCCGTCTAAAATCAGCGAGCGGCCATCGGTCAGCAGTGGGGCGAGCGGGTTATTAACCGACATGTTCTTCTCCTGCATTCAGTAATGATTTTTTCCCGGCGGCGCGGCGGGTCAGATAGTACCCGCCGTAGCACACGGCGACAAACGGCAAGCCGCAATACAGTGCGATACGCTGCTCGGGGTCAAATGCCAAACCGATGCAGGCCAGCAGACACAGGGTAAAGCCGGCGATTGGCGTCAGCGGATAGCCGGGAGCGCGGTATTTCAGGCCGGAAATCGGTTTGCCGCTGCGTAAATACTCACGGCGGAAAGCGTAATGCGCAGCGCAGATGCTTAGCCAGACGGCCACCACCGCAAAGCCGGAAATGGCCGACAGGGCAACGAACACCGTGTCCGGCGCGATCACGCTGGTCAGCAACGCCAGCACGCCACCGAGCATGCTGAAAGTCAGGGCATTGAACGGAATGCCGCGCCGGTTGACGCGTGAAAAATAGGCCGGCAGGGTGCGTTGATTGGCCAATGACCACAGCATGCGGCCAGAGGCGTATAGACCGGAGTTGGCGGCGGACAGGATGGCGGTCAGGATAACGAAGTTGAAAATATCGGCGGCGTAAGGCACGCCAATGCGTTCAAACACCAGCACGAACGGGCTCTTTGCCACGCCGGCCTGCTCCATCGGCAGCAGCGCAGCCAGCACAAATACCGTGCCGATAAAGAACACCATCAGGCGGATCACCGTAGTGCGGATTGCCCATGGCACCACCTTTTCCGGGTTTTCGGTTTCGCCCGCGGCGATGCCGATAAGTTCGGTACCGGAAAAGGCAAAGTTGACGGCCACCATGGTCATCAGGATCGGCAGCGTACCGTTGGGTAACCAGCCTGAGGCGGTCAGATTGTGCAGGAACGGCGCAGGGGTACCGTCCTTCATCGGGATAATGCCGAACAGCGCCGCCCCACCGAGTACGATGAATGCCAAAATAGTGATCACCTTGATCAGCGAAAACCAGAATTCACTTTCGGCAAAAAAGCGGGTCGTCACCACGTTCAGCAAGAAGATGGCAATACAGAATACCAGGCACCACAGCCAGACCGGCGATTGCGGGAACCAGTACTGCATGCAGAAGCCGGCGGCGGTCAGGCTGGAACCGAGTGCCACCGTCCAGGTCAGCCAATACAGCCACGCCACGGTGTAGCCGGTGCCCGGTCCCAGATAGCGGGAGGCGTAAACGTGGAACGCGCCGGTTTCCGGCATGGCAACGGATAGCTCACCGAGACACAGCATCACCAGATAAACCACCAACGCACCGATCATATAGGCCAATAGCGTGCCGAGCGCGCCGGTGGTGGAAATGATATAGCCGGTGTTGAAAAACAGCCCGGTGCCGATCACGCCGCCCAGCGACAGCATCACCAGATGCCGGGCTTTCATGGTGCGTTTGAACTGCCCTTCAGCAGGCGTAGGTGATTGCTTCATATTGTATCCGTATAGACGTCTAAGCAGCTAAATGGCTAATCGTTATACCCGCTCTGCGTAATGAAATCAATGCATAGTGCCCGGGTAAGGGCGGATAGTTGTTTGTAAATGATAATTGTTATCTATAATGGCCGGACGTTTTGCAAAAAGGTGACAAGATGAAATTGTGGGTTTTTGTTGCGGCGCTGATGCTGGCGGCCTGTAGCCATTCACCGGTGAACTCGCCTGCCAGGCCGATTGATGCAGCGGCGCTGCCGGGAAAAATAACCGATTTACACACCGGCCAGAGCTTGACGCCGGCACAGCTGCTGGAGCGGCTGGCGGCGGCGCCGCGATTGATCGTCGGCGAGAAGCATGACAATCCCGATCACCATCGCGTTGAGCTGTGGCTGATACAACGCCTGCCTCAGCAGCGGCCGCAGGGCAGTCTGTTATTGGAGATGATCAATCCCGACCAGCAGGCGCGGGTCGATGCGTTACAGCAGCAATGGCAAAACGGTAAAACGACGTCGCACGACGATTTGCCGGCTCAGTTGGGCTGGAAGGCAGGCTGGCCATGGTCGCAGTATGGCGCATTGGTAACCGCCGCGTTGGCGGCGCCGTATCCGCTGATGTCGGCCAATCTGGATCGCAGTGAAATCATGGCGTTTTATCAGCATCCTCAACTGCCGCCAGGGGTGGTTTCAACCTCGGCGGCAGTGCGCCAGGCGCTGGCGACCACCATCGAGCAGGCACATGGCGGCAAACTTGACGCGCCGCAGTTGCAGGCGATGGTTGCCATCCAGCAACAGCGCGATCGGCGGATGGCGCAACGGTTGCTGGCGGCGCCCACTCCGAGCCTGCTGATTGTCGGTGCCTATCATGCATCAAAAGTGGTGGGGGTGCCGCTGCACATTGAAGATATGCAGCCGGCGGTGAAACCGGCGGTATTGATGCTGGTCGAACCGGGCGCTGAGGTGAGCAAGGCCCACGCGGATTATCAGTGGGTGTTACCGGCTGCGCATTAGCGCCTGGCCTGTACCAGCCATTTATCCAGTTCGTTGGCGAACAGCTGGCGATCGCGCTGGCTCAGGGCATTCGGGCCACCGGTCTGAATGCCGCTGGCGCGCAGGGTATCCATAAAGTCGCGCATGTTAAGCCGCTCGCGAATGGTATCCGGCGTATAGCGTTCCCCGCGCGGATTCAGCGCTACCGCGCCTTTTTCCACCACTTCAGCCGCCAGCGGGATATCGGCAGTGATCACCAGATCGCCGGCGGCGCAACGGCGGACGATTTCGTTGTCCGCCACGTCAAAACCGGCGGCGACCTGCAACGTGCGCAGGTATTTTGACGGCGGCGTGCGCAGCGGCTGGTTGGCCACCAGCGTGACCAGCGTGGCGGTACGATCGGCTGCACGGAACAGCACTTCTTTGATCACGTTCGGACAGGCGTCCGCATCAACCCAGATCTGCATGTTTATCGCTCCTCCAGCCAGTCGCGTACCGGCAGAAAATCACGGTACAGCGCCGCTTCCGGGCTCTCTTCCGCCGGTTGGTAGTTGTATTCCCAGCGTACCAGTGGCGGCATTGACATCAAAATGGATTCGGTACGGCCGCCGGTTTGCAGGCCAAACAGCGTGCCGCGGTCCCACACCAGATTGAATTCGACGTAACGGCCACGGCGATAGAGTTGGAACTGGCGCTCCTGCTCGCCCCAGGCCATAGACTTGCGTCTGGCGACGATCGGCAGGTAGGCGTCGAGGAAGCCGTCGCCGACCGCGCGGGTCAAGGCGAAACAGTGGTCGAAATCCGGCGTATTCAGATCGTCATAGAACAGTCCGCCGATGCCGCGCGCTTCATTCCGGTGCTTGATAAAGAAATAATCGTCGCACCATTTTTTGTATTGCGGATAAACCTGCTCGCCGAACGGAGCGCACAGCTGCTGGGCGGTGCGGTGCCAGTGCACCGCGTCCTCTTTGAAGCCGTAATAGGGCGTCAGGTCAAAACCGCCGCCAAACCACCAGACCGGCGCTTCGCCCGGCTTTTCGGCGATGAAAAAACGCACGTTGGCATGACTGGTGGGAATATAGGGGTTGAGCGGATGGATCACCAGCGACACGCCCATCGCCTGGAAGCTGCGGCCGGCCAGTTCGGGGCGATGCGCGGTGGCGGAAGCCGGCAACATTGCGCCGGAAACGTGTGAAAAGTTCACCCCGGCCTGTTCGAACACCGCACCGTTGGTCAGCACCCGGCTACGGCCGCCACCGCCTTCTGCCCGTGTCCAGCGGTCTTCAGTAAACTCGGCGCCGCCGTCGGCCTGCGCCAATTGCTGGCAAATGCGCTCTTGCAGTGCCAGCAGGAAGGATTTTACTTCAGCGATGTCAGGTAAACTCATAGGGGGTGTTCACAGCCTTATACCAATTCCGATAAGCCGCCAAGTATACCCGCAATTCGCCGCGCTGGCAGCGCCTAGCGAGGTTTAGGCTGGTGGGCGTCGTAATATTCGAAGAAATTGACGATGCCATTGGCAATGGCGCGGGCGATTTTTTCGCGGAATGCGTGGGTGCCCAGCAGACGCTCTTCCTCGGGATTGGTGATAAAGGAGGTTTCCACCAGGATCGACGGTATTGATGGCGATTTCAATACTGCAAACGCCGCCTGCTCGGTGCTTGGGCTGTGTAAATGGTGTACCGGGCGAATCTGCCCCAGCACATGGCGGCCAAGCGTCAGGCTGTTATTGATGGTATCGGTCTGTACCAGATCAAACAGCACCTGCTGTAGATAATTATCCTGTTGCCGATACTTGCCGCCGGCGACCTCATCGGCGGCGTTTTCGCGTTTCGACAGGTAGCGGGCCATTGCGCTGCTGGCGCCGCGGTTGGAGAGTGCAAACACCGAGGCACCGCTGGCGCTGGGGCTGGTGAAGCCGTCGGCATGGATGGAAATGAACAGGTCGGCCTGATGCTGATGGGCAATCTCCACCCGTTGATACAGCGGAATAAATTCATCCTCTTCCCGCGTCAGACGCGCGTCGAGCTGGCGATGCTGCAGGAAACGGCGTACGTGATTGGCTATCTCCAGCACCACGTGTTTTTCCTGCGAACCTTCGTGCCCCACCGCGCCGGAGTCAATGCCGCCGTGGCCGGGGTCGATCATCACCAGTCGTTTACTGCCAGGCGCTTTGGCTGCCGGTTTGCCGTGCGCATTGTGCCGCAGCGCAGCGGGGGAGCCCGCGGCTTGGCTGGCGTGAGGTTTAGCACCCACCAACGCCAGCGCCAGACCGGAAAGCAACAGTTGGCGGCGAGTCGGGGAAACGGCTAACGGTTTAAAATGCCGAAAAGGATTCATCCTATTTTTCATTACGTTGCGCTCCTTCGAAGGGATGGTTTTGCAACGTTATATCGTATTAAAATGCGTTTATCGACTTGATAACTATTTCCATTTATTAACATTGTTACCGCGAATTATCAGTTTGATATTGCGTAAGTGAATAATCACGCGATAATCAGATAAACATCTTAATTAACAGCGGCGAACAACGATGGAAATTCGCGTATTTCGACAAGACGACTTTGAAGAAGTCATCACTCTCTGGGAGCGGTGTGATTTGCTGCGGCCATGGAACGATCCGGAAATGGATATCGAGCGCAAGCTGCATCATGACGCCGACCTGTTTTTGGTGGCAGAAGTGGGCGGTGAAGTCGTGGGATCGGTGATGGGAGGGTATGACGGCCATCGTGGTTCTGCCTATTACCTCGGCGTGCATCCCGACTACCGTGGGCGCGGCATTGCCAATGCGCTGATCAACCGGTTGGAAAAGAAACTGATGGCGCGCGGTTGCCCGAAAATTCAGCTGATGGTGCGTGAAGATAACGATACCGTGATCGAAATGTACGAAAAGCTGGGCTATGAGATCCAGGGCATTACCAGCCTGGGTAAACGGCTGATTGAAGATCAGGAATATTGAGGGGATGCGGGCGGATTAGCCACCGCCCGCCGCAACGATTACCGTATTTTCTTCAGGCTTTTCACGTCGACTTCGACGTTGCTCCAGTCTTTGTCCACTTTCCCTTCCAACTGAACTTTGTCTTGCGGGGTGATGGTTTGACCGTTCCAGCGTTTGTTGTCGATCTCGACAGTCAGCGTGCCGCTGGCATCGCGGAAGGTGTAGGTGTCGTCGCCGACGCGTTGTTCAATGTTGCCTTGCAACATCACCCAGGTGTCGTCGCTCATTGATTTCACTTTATCCACCGTGGTCAGCGCCGCGCTTGGGCCAGAAAAGCCGCCTTGCTGGCTGACCGTCGTCTGGGTTTGCTGTGCACCTGGGCCGCTGAAACCACCTTGTTGTGCCAGTACCGGGGTGCTGCACAGGGCGATCAATGCCGCCAGAGTCAGTTTTTTCATCGTTAAGCTTCCTTATCTTGGTCAGTGAATCATTAACCCCGAGCACCGGGGTTGCTTGCTTAGTGGGTTAATTAAAGCACATGGATATTAAGAGCTTCTTAAGCCTGCTCATTGAAAAGCTAAAACAGTGCACCCATCTGTGGAGAATAGACGTATTAACAAGGAAGCGGCAGTGAAGTCAGCCCCGATATTTTCCCCCGACGATTACGATCAGCACGGCCTGCTGCGGTTGCCGCTGTGGTTTTGGGGGGTGTTGATCCTGCAGGCACGTACCTGGCTGCTGTTTGTGATGGCTGGCGCGTCACGCCAGCAGGGAGAGAGCATGTTGCAACTGTTCTATCCCGACACCCAACGCTTTTGGTACGGCATCGCACTGGGGCTGCCGGCGGCACTGGCATTTTTGCTGAGTGGGCGACGCGCGCAGTGGCCACGGCTGTGGCGTAGCTGGCGTTGGGTATTGATGGCGTCGTTGTTGGCAGCGCTGGGCGGCTCGCTGACAGGCGTCTGGCAGCAGGACGGTAATGCGCCGGGGCTGGACGGCATGCTGGCGTTGTTGGACGTGCTGGCGTTCGCCTACCTGCTGCTGAATGTTCGGTTGAAGGCCTGCTTCGCGCCTGGCGTTGAGCGCGACTGATCTATCGCTTTGCGGCACTTTTCGCATTTTACATACTCCAAGCTGGCAACCGATGGCGAAGTGCGAGCAGTTGTGAGAGGCTGATTGGCAGCACGACGCTTATAAATTGAACCGGCCTATGCCATTAAAGTTAAGGAATTATGAGATGAATATTCGCCCACTGATATTAGGGCTGCCGCTGATCCTGACCGGCTGTTCGACGATGTCCAATTTCTCATGGTCGAGCCTGTCGCCTCTTAACTGGTTTGGCAGCAGCCTTGAAGTGAGCGGCAAGGGCGTTGGCGAGATCAATGCCGGCACGCCGATGTCGGAAAGCGCAGTCAATGACGGCCTGAACGGCGACTATCGTCTGCGCAGCGGCATGGGAACCAGCAACGGGCAGATCGTCGCGTTCTATCAGGCAATGGACGGCGATGACATCAAACTGGTGATCAGCGGCGAACCGAAAGGGCACGTACAGCGCGTTGACATCATGGATCCTGAAGTTGCCACCGAATGGGGCAGCAAGCTCGGCACGCCGTTCAGCGATATGTACAGCAAGGCCTTCGGTGCCTGTAAACCTGCTACCGGGGATGACGCCGGCAACGTGGAGTGCGTCGCCAGCCAAAGCAAATACGTGACGTACATTTTCAGTGGTAAATGGGCCGGACCGCAGGACATCATCCCGCCTGATGACACCTTGAAAAGCTGGACGGTCAGCAAAATCATCTGGCACGCCAAAGCGCAATAATGCCACCCTGTCGCCCGCCGGGTAAGGCGGGCCTCGCCGATTTTCTTTGCGTTCGGGCAAGGTAATCGAGTCAGCTTACGGTATGATAACCGGGTGTATGTCCACCGTCGTTGCAGTTGCAGCCAGCAACGCAGTCATTCAGTAACCGGCATCTGCGCGTGGGGCGTAGCCGGGCACCCGATCAAGGAATAAGGAAAACAACATGACACAGGTTCAGAGCGGCATCCTGCTGGAACATTGCCGTTTTGCCATTTATATGGAAGCCATGGTTCAGGGCGAGTTCGCCGATTTGCGTCAGGGCTGCAAACAGTTTTGTCAGACGCTGAGCGAACTGCAACAGCAATTCCCCGACGCGCGCCTGGGGGCGGTAATCGCCTTTGGTTATGACGTTTGGCACGATCTTTCCAGCGGTCAGGGTGCGGCGGAACTGAAGCCTTTCACTGCGCTGGGCAAAGGCCTGGCACCGGCCACGCAGCGCGACCTGCTGATCCATATCCAGTCCCTGCGTCATGATGTCAACTTCACGCTGGCGCAGGCGGCGCTGGCGGCGTTCGGCAACACTATCCGGATCGAAGAAGAAACCCACGGTTTCCGCTGGGTTGAAGAACGCGATCTGAGCGGTTTTATCGACGGCACCGAAAACCCGCAGGGCGAACAGCGCGCCGAAGTAGCGGCAATCGCCGAAGGCGATCCGGACGCCGGCGGCAGCTACGTGCTGGTACAGCGTTACGAACACAATCTGCGCCAATGGTCGCGTTTCACCACCGAACAGCAACAACAGATCATCGGCCGCACCAAGCATGACAGCGAAGAGCTGCCGCCGGAGGCGCGCCCTGACACTTCGCACGTCAGTCGCGTCGATCTGAAAGAAGACGGCAAAGGCCTGAAAATCCTGCGCCAGAGCCTGCCATACGGTACCGCCAGCGGCAAACACGGCCTGTATTTCATCGCCTATTGCGCGCGCTTGCACAATATCGAAAAGCAGTTGCTGAGCATGTTCGGCGAACTGGACGGCAAGCGTGATGCGATGCTGCGTTTCAGCCGTGCGGTGACCGGCAGTTATTACTTTGCCCCTTCACTGACGCGTTTACTGTCACTTTAAGGCCGCTTCTCTGTTGATAGCCGCCGTCTCGCCGCGGGGCCGCATTTGCCGGCGCCGCGGCGAACCCCGCCAGCGCGCCGCGCTGCCCCTGCCTTATAGCATTTGATGCTTGAAAATCACTAAACGGTATATAAAAGCGTTACAGGTCTGCACCAAGTTATAAATACACTGGTCATCATCAGGGCGAAGCCCGACGGAATGACTCAGTTAGCGAAGGTGCAGAATGAAACAAACGCGGGTTAAAAATCTCATGCTGAAAGGTTGGCTGGCCGCTGCGCTGTTGGCCAGCGGTACCGTTTCGGCCGCTGAATTACTCAACAGCTCCTATGACGTTTCCCGCGAACTGTTCACCGCGTTGAATCCTGGCTTCGAGCAGCTGTGGAACCAGCAGCATCCCAACGATAAACTGACCATCAAACAGTCGCATGCCGGCTCGTCCAAGCAGGCGCTGGCCATTCTGCAAGGCTTGCGCGCCGATGTGGTGACCTATAATCAGGTTACCGACGTGCAGATCCTGCACGATCGCGGCAAGTTGATCCCGGCCGACTGGCAGGCGCGTCTGCCGAACAACAGCTCTCCTTTCTATTCCACCATGGCGTTCCTGGTGCGCAAGGACAACCCAAAAGGTATCCACAGCTGGGACGACCTGGTGCGTGATGATGTCAAATTGGTGTTCCCGAATCCGAAAACCTCCGGCAATGGCCGCTATACCTATCTGGCCGCCTGGGGCGCTGCCAGCCAGGCTGACGGCAACGATCAGACCAAAACCCGTCAGTTTATGACCCGCTTTCTGAAAAATGTGGTGGTGTTCGATACCGGCGGCCGTGGCGCCACGACCACCTTCGTCGAACGCGGTCTGGGCGACGTGCTGATAAGCTTTGAATCCGAAGTTAACAATATCCGCCAACAGTACGGCGAAGATAAATATCAGGTGATCGTACCACCGGTGGATATTCTGGCCGAGTTTCCGGTGGCATGGGTTGATAAAAATGTCGAGCGCAACGGCACGGCGCAGGCGGCCAAAGATTATCTGAACTACCTGTATAGCCCGGCCGCACAGCAGGTGATCACCAGTTTCTATTACCGGGTTTATGACCAGCAGGCGATGGACGCCGCCAAAGACAAGTTCCCGGCGACCAAACTGTTCCGCGTCGAAGATCAGTTCGGCGGCTGGCCACAGGTGATGAAAACGCACTTCTCGACCGGCGGTGAGCTGGATCGGCTATTAGCAGCAGGGCATAAGTAATGTTGTCGTCGTTGTCCAGTAAACGGGTACTGCCCGGATTTGGTTTGAGCCTGGGAAGCAGCCTGTTTTATACCTGTCTGATCCTGCTGCTGCCACTGAGCGCGCTGGTAATGCAACTGGCGCAGATGAGCCTGGCGCAATATTGGCAGGTGATCTCCAACCCGCAGGTAGTGGCGGCGTATAAGGTCACGCTGCTGGCGGCAGGCGTTGCCAGCGTATTCAACGCGGTGTTCGGCATGCTGATGGCCTGGATCCTGACCCGCTACCGTTTCCCTGGCCGCACGCTGCTGGACGGTCTGATCGACCTGCCGTTCGCCTTGCCGACGGCGGTGGCCGGCCTGACGTTGGCCGGGCTGTTTTCTACCACCGGTTGGTACGGACAGTGGCTGGCGCATTTTGATATCAAGGTGACGTTTACCTGGCTGGGTATCGCCGTTGCCATGGCCTTTACCAGCCTGCCATTCGTGGTGCGCACCGTGCAACCGGTGCTTGAGGAACTGGGACCAGAATACGAAGAGGCGGCTGAAACCCTTGGTGCAACCCGCTGGCAGAGCTTTCGCCGCGTGGTGTTGCCGGAAGTGGCGCCAGCGCTGTTGGCCGGTACGGCGATTTCCTTCACCCGCAGTCTGGGGGAGTTCGGTGCGGTGATCTTCATTGCCGGCAACATCGCGTGGAAAACCGAAGTGACCTCGCTGATGATCTTCGTCCGACTGCAAGAGTTCGATTACCCGGCGGCGAGCGCGATTGCCTCCGTGATTCTGGCGGCGTCGCTACTGTTGCTGTTTAGCATCAACACCGTGCAAAGCCGCTTTGGCAAACGCATTGGGGGGCACTAATGGCTGACATCTCTGCCTTCAACGGCGTTGAGCGCCCGCGGGTGAACTGGGGCAAGTGGACACTGATCGCCATCGGCGCACTGTTCTCGCTGCTGCTGTTGGTGATCCCGATGATTTCCATCTTTGCCAGCGCCTTTTCCGAGGGCTTTGGCGAAATGTGGCGCAATCTGGTCGAGCCGGACATGCTGCACGCCATTTGGCTGACGGTATTGATTGCGTTGATTACCGTGCCGGTAAACCTGATTTTTGGCACCTTGCTGGCCTGGCTGGTAACGCGCTTTACCTTCCCGGGCCGCCAGCTGTTATTGACGCTGATCGATATTCCGTTTGCCGTGTCACCGGTGGTGGCGGGGCTGATTTATCTGCTGTTTTACGGCAGCAATGGCCTGCTGGGTGGTTGGCTGGATGCGCACGATATCCAACTGATGTTTTCCTGGCCCGGCATGGTGCTGGTGACGGTGTTCGTGACCTGTCCGTTTGTGGTGCGCGAGCTGGTGCCGATGATGCTTAGCCAGGGCAGCCAGGAAGACGAAGCGGCGATCCTGCTTGGTGCTTCCGGCTGGCAGATGTTCCGCCGGGTGACGCTGCCGAACATTCGCTGGGCGCTACTGTACGGCGTGGTATTGACCAACGCTCGCGCCATCGGCGAATTTGGCGCGGTGTCGGTGGTATCTGGTTCGATTCGCGGTGAAACCTATAGCCTGCCGTTGCAGGTGGAATTACTGCAACAGGATTACAACACCGTCGGTTCTTTCACCGCCGCCGCGCTGTTGACCATCATGGCGATAGTGACCCTATTTTTGAAAAGCGCTCTGCAATGGCGTCTGGAACGACAGAACGCACGTCTTGAGCGGGAGGAAAATCATGAGCATTGAGATTAACAATATCAACAAGTATTTCGGGCGTACCAAGGTACTGAACGACATCTCGCTCGATATCCCTTCCGGTGAGATGGTGGCGCTGCTGGGGCCATCGGGCTCCGGCAAAACCACGTTACTGCGTATTATCGCCGGGCTGGAAAGTCAGAGCGGCGGGACGCTGGGTTTCCACGGCACCGACGTTAGCCGGGTACACGCCCGCGATCGTCGCGTCGGCTTTGTCTTCCAGCATTATGCGTTGTTCCGCCATATGACGGTATTCGACAACATCGCCTTTGGTCTGACGGTGCTGCCGCGCCGCGAGCGGCCCAACGCGGCGGCAATCAGGCAAAAAGTGGAACAGCTGCTGGAAATGGTGCAGTTGGCGCATCTGGCCAACCGTTATCCGTCGCAGCTGTCCGGCGGCCAGAAGCAACGCGTGGCGTTGGCGCGCGCGTTGGCCGTAGAGCCACAGATTTTACTGCTGGACGAACCGTTCGGCGCGCTGGACGCGCAGGTACGCAAAGAACTGCGTCGCTGGCTACGTCAATTGCATGAAGAGTTGAAGTTCACCAGCGTGTTCGTGACGCACGATCAGGAAGAGGCGATGGAAGTCGCCGATCGCATCGTGGTGATGAGCCAGGGTAATATCGAACAGGTCGGTTCGCCGGAACAAATCATGCGTGAACCGGCCAGCCGCTTTGTGCTGGAATTTATGGGCGAGGTCAATCGCCTGAATGGCGAGATCCGCGGTTCTCAGCTGTTTGTCGGCGCACACCAGTGGCCGTTGGCGTTCCAGCCGATGCATCAGGGCAGTGTCGAGCTGTTCTTGCGTCCGTGGGAAATGGAAGTCAGCAGCGAAAGCAGCGCCCGTTGCCCGCTGCCGGTGCAGGTGTTGGAAGTCAGCCCGCGTGGCCACTTCTGGCAATTGACGGTACAGCCGATTGGCTGGCATCAGGATCCGATTACCGTGGTACTGGCAGAAGGCAATGAAACCCCGGTGCGCGGCGGTCGTTACTATGTCGGTAGCCTGAATGCGCGTCTGTATGCCGGCGATCATCTGCTTCAGCCTGTTGCATTAGCCAAAAGCGCCTGATAATTTTTAGCAGCCAATAAATATTATCCAGAGGCAACCCACGGGTTGCCTTTTTACATTACGCAACGCACACCAACACACAGGCAACGATCGTGACAACGCTGGAACATTACATCGGCAATACCCCACTGGTAAAACTGCAACGTCTGGCCGCCGGGCTTGACAGCGAAATCTGGCTGAAGCTGGAAGGTAACAATCCGGCTGGCTCGGTCAAGGATCGCGCTGCGCTGGCGATGATCGAACAGGCAGAGCTGCGCGGCGAGATAGCACCGGGTGATACGCTGATTGAGGCGACCAGCGGCAACACCGGCATTGCGCTGGCGATGATCGCTGCCATGAAAGGCTATACGCTGAAGCTGCTGATGCCGGAAAACATGAGTCAGGAACGTCAGGCCGCGATGCGCGCCTACGGTGCCGAGCTGATCCTGGTCAGCCGTGAGCAGGGCATGGAGGGCGCGCGCGATCTGGCGCTGGCGATGCAGCAGCAGGGGCAGGGCAAGGTGCTGGACCAGTTCAATAATCTGGACAATCCGTATGCGCATTTTACCACCACCGGGCCGGAAATCTGGCGGCAGACCGAACAGCGCGTTACGCATTTTGTCTCCAGTATGGGCACCACTGGCACCATCACCGGCGTCGGTGGCTACCTGAAGAGTCAGGATCCGCAGATACAAATCATCGGCCTGCAACCGGCGGAAGGCAGCAGTATTCCGGGTATTCGTCGCTGGTCGCCAGCCTATCTGCCGGGGATCTACCGACCGGAACTGATCGATCAGGTATTGGACATCAGCCAGAGCGAGGCCGAAGACACCATGCGCCAGTTGGCGCAGCGTGAAGGTATTTTCTGCGGCGTCAGTTCCGGTGGTGCGGTTTCCGGCGCATTGCGCGTTGCCGCCGCCAACCCGGGTAGCGTGATCGTGGCAATCATCTGCGATCGCGGCGATCGTTACCTGTCGACTGGCGTTTTCAACTAAGCCGTCTCACGGCGCATTATTTGCCCTTTCCCTCCTGGCGCTGCCCTGCGCCGGGAAATCCGACTATTATCTCCATTATCCCGTCGCGATTAACCATCAGTCGTTGTGCTAACGCCTGTGCGCGCTGAATCAGTGCCTATGTCTCATTCGCCTGATGCCGACGGCGCAACTGTAAGGATTGAGTAAAACCGGCTGCGAAATGGACAAATAGGCGGGAAAATGGGGCAAATACCTGAAGGGGCGATAAATGAAGATTTTACTGGTCGATGATGACCTTGAACTTGGCACCATGCTGAGTGAATACCTGACGGCGGAAGGGTTCAACGCCTCGCTGGTGCTGACCGGCAAAGCCGGGGTCGAGGGCGCGCTGTCCGGCGAGTATACCGCGATGATCCTGGATATTATGCTGCCGGACATGAGCGGTATTGACGTGTTGCGCGATGTGCGTAAAAAAAGCCGCCTGCCGATCATCATGCTGACCGCCAAGGGCGACAACATTGACCGAGTGATTGGCCTGGAAATGGGCGCCGATGATTATGTGCCAAAACCGTGTTATCCGCGTGAGCTGGTGGCACGCCTGCGCGCGGTGCTGCGCCGTTTTGAAGAACAGCCGGCCGCGGTCGATGACGATGCGCCACTGGTGCTCGGTGAACTGGCGCTCAACCCGTCGACCCGCAGCAGCGAATGGCGTGGCCAGGGGTTCGATCTTACCGCCTCTGAATTCAATCTGCTTGAGCTGCTGTTGCGCGCGCCGGAACGGGTGGTGTCAAAGGACGAACTGTCGGAAAAAGGGCTGGGTCGGCCACGTGAGGCCTACGATCGTAGCGTAGACGTGCATATCAGCAATATCCGCCAAAAACTGGCCGCGCTGACGGGTAATACGCTCAGTATCGAAACGGTGCGCAGCATCGGCTATCGGATCCGCTGATGGTGATGCGCGGAAGGCTATTCTGGAAGATTCTGCTCGGCTATTGGCTGATTTTCATCTTTATGATGCAGGCGCTGTGGGTGTCATTTGCCCTCTACGGCAACCGCGAACCACCGGAAAATACCCTGGCCCGGCGGTTGGTTAACATGCAAATCACCTCGGCAGCCAGCCTGCTGCGCAATGGCGGTATTCAGGCACTGGACGCGATGAGCGAGAACTGGCCGGACGAAGACCGACGCTTTATGACGGTCACGCCTGCCGCCGCGCCGCCGAGCGGCCAATTGCACGGCGCTCTGCAGCCGGGTCGCATGCCGACTAAAATTGTCGAATGGGTGCAGGGCGCCGATGGACAGGGGTATGTACTGACCTATGACGTCGAGGGGTTGCGTGCACAGTATCGCATGGATAAGCGCTGGCATATTTTCCACATTCCGGCGCCGATGCTGTGGATTGGTGGATTGGGCGGATTGCTGTTCA
This sequence comes from Serratia odorifera, assembly GCF_041448735.1. Lineage (NCBI taxonomy): Bacteria > Pseudomonadati > Pseudomonadota > Gammaproteobacteria > Enterobacterales > Yersiniaceae > Serratia > Serratia odorifera. The sequence goes on from NZ_JBGMUT010000002.1 coordinate 23,665, forward strand.
GCGCGCTGCTGGCGTGGAACCTGACGCGGCCGATGCGCCAGCTGCGCGCAGGCTTCGATCGCGTGGCGCAGGGCGATCTGTCCATTCGCCTGTTCCCGACCATGCGGCGCCGGCATGATGAGCTGTCGGACGTGGCGCGTGACTTTGATACGATGGCCGAACGGCTCGACCTGCTGGTCAGCGCACGCGAGCAGCTGCTGCACGACGTTTCCCATGAGCTGCGCTCACCATTGGCACGTTTGCAACTGGCGATAGGCCTGGCGCGGCAGAATCCGAATAACGTTGAAAATTCGCTGCAACGCATCGAGCATGAGGCAGGGCGGTTGGATAAGATGATTGGCGAGCTGCTGGCGCTATCGCGGGCGGAAAACAACGCTTTGCCGGACGAAGAGTACTTCGATCTTTATGGGCTGGTGGAGGCGGTGGTGAATGATGCGCGCTATGAAGCGCAGGTGCCTGGCGTCGAAATCGCCTTGCAGGCCAACAGCGAAGTGGAATACACGGTCAAGGGCAATGCCGAACTGATGCGTCGCGCGGTGGACAATATCGTGCGCAACGCGCTGCGATTTTCCAGCGCCGGTCAGCGCGTGACGGTCAGCTTGACGCCTGCCGATCAGCTGTTCCAGATTGTGGTCAGCGATCGGGGGCCGGGGGTAGAAGCGTCTAAACTGTCGAGCATTTTCGATCCGTTCGTGCGGGTGAAATCCCCGTTGTCCGGCAAGGGCTACGGGCTAGGGCTGGCGATCACGCGTAAAGTGGTGCTGGCGCACGGCGGCCAGGTGGAAGCGCGTAACGGCGAGCAGGGGGGGTTGGTGATTACCCTGCGTATCCCGCGTTGGCAATCATAGACTATCTTAGTTGCCATGTTGCACGAGGGCAGTGCTCTCCCTCGTCAGGTAGTGCGTGTACGCTCCGAGGACTGCGCGCTGTCCATGTGCAAACTGCCTGCGCCGATAACGCCTATTACTCGCGGTGTAAGCAAAGGATTTTAAACCGCAGCTAGGCAGCAAGCGGGTGAAACCCGAGAGCTTACTCCGCAAGTGACGGGAGCGAGCACTGGCGGCATGAAAGACGATAGGATAAAGAAACGGCGCCGAGTGGCGCCGTTGTTGCTTGTTAGCGTGACGTGCGCATTACTTCTTGATGCGAATGATCGGTGTTTCACCGACGGTAACGCTGCCGGACAGTTTGATCAGCTCTTTGATCTCGTCCATGTTGGAGATAACGACCGGCGTCAGGGTAGACTTGGCCTTTTCTTCCAGCAGTGGCAGGTTGAATTCGATGACCACATCGCCTTTCTTGACGCGCTGGCCTTCTTCGGCGATGCGCTTGAAGCCTTCGCCTTTCAGTTCAACCGTATCGATACCGAAGTGGACGAACAGCTCGATGCCGCTGTCGGATTCGATCGAGAAAGCATGGTTGGTTTCGAAAATTTTACCGATAGTGCCGTCCACCGGGGCAACCATTTTGTTGCCGGCTGGCTTGATGGCAATACCGTCGCCAACGATTTTTTCAGCGAACACTACGTCCGGCACATCTTCGATATTGACGATTTCGCCAGAAAGCGGGGCGACGATTTCGATGGTGCCCGTGTCTTTCTTGTCATCAGAAACCAGAGATTTCAGTTTATCGAACAAACCCATGATCTTCTCCTAAGCATTAAATTGGGCGGCGTTCCAGTGTCGTGGAAGTTTAGCAGAGCGTTTTCTCTTCGATGAACTTATTAACGCAGTTCATCAGATCTTGTGCCGTTGGCTGAGCCAAGGCCTGCGCTGCCAACGCCTTCACATCTTCGAAATTGGTGTTGCGAATAATTTTCTTGATGCGTGGGATTGAAATCGCACTCATGCTGAACTCATCCAGCCCCATGCCCAATAACAACAGTGTAGCACGTTCATCGCCAGCCAGTTCACCGCACATGCCGGTCCACTTGCCTTCTGCGTGAGATGCATCAATAACCTGTTTAATCAGGCCAAGTACTGATGGGGACATCGGGTTATAGAGATGAGAAATCAGCTCGTTGCCGCGATCTACCGCCAGAGTATACTGGGTTAGATCGTTTGTCCCAATACTAAAGAAGTCGACTTCTTTTGCCAGGTGGTGAGCAATGACCGCCGCAGCCGGTGTTTCCACCATCACGCCTACTTCGATTGTTTCGTCAAACGCCTTGCCTTCTTCACGCAGCTGGGCCTTCAGGGTTTCCAGTTCGCCTTTCAGATCGCGCACTTCTTCTACCGAAATGATCATCGGGAACATGATGCGCAGTTTGCCGAAGGCGGAGGCACGCAGGATGGCGCGCAGCTGGGCGTGGAGAATTTCACGGCGATCCATCGCGATACGGATGGCGCGCCAGCCGAGGAACGGGTTTTCTTCCTTCGGCAGATTCATGTACGGCAGATCCTTGTCGCCGCCAATGTCCATGGTACGCACGATAACCGCCTGCGAGCCCATGGCTTCGGCCACGGCCTTGTAAGCCTGGAACTGCTCATCTTCGGTTGGCAGCGATTCGCGGTCCATGAACAGGAATTCGGTACGGTACAGGCCAACGCCTTCTGCGCCGTTGCGTTCGGCGCCTGCGACGTCGCGCACGGTGCCGATGTTGGCGCAGACTTCAACCTGATGCCCGTCGAGGGTAATCGCCGGCAGGTCTTTCAGTTTGGCCAGATCGTTTTTCTCGGTGATGTACTGGTTCTGAGCGGCCTTCAGCTGATCGATAACGTCAGCGGTCGGGTTAACGTAAATCTTGTTGTTAACCGCGTCCAGAATCAGGTAGTCGTCGTTTTTTACCTGCTTGGTCACGTCGGTAGTGCCAACGATGGCCGGCAGTTCAAGCGAACGCGCCATGATCGAGGTGTGGGACGTCCGGCCGCCGAGGTCGGTGATAAAGCCCAGCACCTTGTCCAGGTTCAGCTGCGCAGTCTCGGACGGCGTCAGATCGGAGGCAACCAGGATCACTTCGTCCTGGATCGAGCTCAGATCGACGATGGCCAGACCCAGAATGTTTTGCAGCAGGCGCTTGCCGATGTCGCGTACGTCGGCCGCGCGTTCTTTCAGGTATTCGTCGTCCAGCTCTTCCAGCGCTTTTGCCTGACCTTCGATCACGGTGTAGGCTGCGGCGTCTGCGGATGCCAGATCGTCTTTGATGAGGGCTATGATTTCCTGCTCAAGCTCTTCGTCTTCCAGCAGCATGATGTGGCCTTCGAAGATCGCTTCTTTCTCTTCGCCGAAGGTTTCGCCTGCTTTGGTTTTGATCGCTTCCAGTTGCTCGGACGCTTTGGCGCGACCTTCCAGAAAACGCGAGACTTCCTGCTCTACAAGGTCTGCAGAGATTTTCTTCCGGTTGATGACAATCTCATCTTCTTTCAGTAGGAGAGCCTTACCAAAAGCGATACCCGGTGATACTAAAATGCCTGAAATCATAACCCTACCTTACTCTTGACTGGTGTTAACTAAAAAGACGGGCCGATTACTCAAGCTCTGCCATCAGTTTAACCAAGTGCTCAACGGCTTTCTGCTCGTCTTCACCTTCAGCAGAAATGGTTACTACGGTCCCTTGGGTCAGCCCCAGAGTTTGCAGCTTAAACAGGCTTTTGGCGCTGGCGCTTTTGCCGTTAGAGGTCACGGTGATTTCAGACGCGAAGCCTTTGGCTTCTTTAACGAACTGCGCGGCAGGGCGAGTGTGCAGACCATTCGGAGCGGTAATAGTAACTTCTTGCTGGAACATTGATGTTTCCCCAACTTATTGGATTGTTGTGGAGCTAAAGTTTAGCCTACCGGCGGCACTTTAGCTTGTCTGGTTAGCGCCTGACTATGGTACAGGGGCGAGCATTGATGCAACAGAAAACGACGTTTTAGCCATTTCAGATCAAAAAACCGTAGCCAAATGGCGTCGTTTCAATCAGCTCTCCATTATGCCGTGTTTTATGTCCGAGCGACAAATCAGTAAATCGATTCAGCTCAAACAAGGGGTGGAGGGCGATTAATTTTGCGCATCGAAATAATTGTCCGGTTAAATACTAAAGCCCGCAGCTAAAATCAATCTTTCACTGCTATAAACTTTGATCCAGACCACAAAAAAGCACCCCGTAAGGTGCTTTTTTAGCTTTTTGTGCACTGCCTGGCGCTACTGTTGCAATTCCTGTTCTGTAAACAGATCTGCAAACAGGGCAGTACTCAAATAGCGTTCACCGGAAGAAGGCAGGATAACCACTATCGTTTTGTCGGTAAAGTCGGGTTCCTGCGACAGCTTGACCGCCGCTTCGACCGCTGCGCCGGAGGAGATGCCGGCCAGAATGCCTTCTTCTTCCATCAGGCGGCGCGCCATGCTGATGGCCTCGTCGTTGGTGATTTGCACCACGCGGTCGACCAGATCCAGATCCAGGTTGCCGGGAATAAAGCCCGCGCCGATGCCTTGAATCTTGTGCGGACCCGGCTTCAGTTCTTCACCGGCCAATGCCTGGGTGATAACCGGCGAATCGGTAGGTTCAACCGCCACGCTGACGATGGCCTTGCCCTTGATTTTCTTGATGTAACGGCTGACGCCGGTCAGCGTACCGCCGGTACCTACGCCGGAGACAAACACGTCAACGTCGCCATCGGTGTCTTCCCAGATTTCCGGGCCGGTGGTTTTTTCGTGAATTTCCGGGTTGGACGGGTTGCTGAACTGCTGCAGGATAATATAGCGATTCGGATCGGTGGCGACGATTTCTTCCGCCTTGGCAATGGCGCCCTTCATGCCTTTGGCACCTTCGGTCAGCACCAGATTGGCGCCCAGCGCTTTCAGCAGTTTGCGCCGCTCGATGCTCATGGTTTCCGGCATGGTCAGCGTCAGCTTGTAACCGCGAGCTGCCGCCACGTAGGCCAACGCGATGCCGGTGTTGCCGCTGGTCGGTTCAACCAGTTCCTTGCCAGCGGTGAGGATACCGCGTTTTTCTGCGTCCCAAATCATATTGGCACCGATACGGCATTTGACGCTGAAGCTTGGGTTGCGTGATTCAACCTTGGCGAGAATACGTCCGTTGCCGATTCGATTCAGACGAACCAGCGGCGTATGGCCGATTGTTAATGAGTTGTCTTCATATATCTTGCTCATAGCCCGTCCTTTAACTCTATGAAAATGTAGGGAACATCGAAAGCATACGCTAACGGCCCCGGCAGGGAAGTAAGGAATTGGTATATCTATATGTTATTAGGAAATAAGTTTTAAGCACAACAACAAGGGCGCGAAATGCGCGCCCCGTCGAACAAAACAGCGAATATGACGCGATCAATGCTGTACAAACTGACCGCGATAGCGATCGACCCACATGGCGGTCGCGCCGCACACTGCCACCGGCAGAATCACCAGATTGAGGATCGGTATCATGGTAAACAGACTGACCAGCGCGCCGAATTGCAGATTATGGGTTTTGTGCTGACGCAGCGCGCGACGCATATCGGCAAAGCTGACCTTATGGTTGTCGAAAGGGTAGTCGCAATATTGAATCGCCAACATCCAGGCGCTGAACAGGAACCATAGCACCGGCGCGATGGTCTGGCCGACGCCCGGCACAAAATACAGCATAAACAGCACTATCGCTCGCGGCAGGTAATAGGCCAGTTTGCGCCATTCACGTGCCATGATGCGCGGTAGGTCTTTCACCACGCCGAAAATACCGGTGTCCGGCAGCGGTTTGCCGGTCAGGCTGCCTTCCAGCTGTTCGGCCAGCAGGCCGCAAAACGGCGCCGCGATCAGATTGGTGATGGTGCTGAACAGGTAGCCGGCCACCAGCACCACGGAAATAACGGTGATTGGCCACAGAATATAGCTGAGCCACTGCAGCCAGTCCGGTACGTATCCCATCATCAGCGGGATCCAGTCGCCGAGCTTGCTGAACAGCCACCAAAAGGCCGAACCCATCAGTAACACGTTTACCAGCAACGGCAATACCACGTAACGCTTGATCCCCGGGCGCGAAATCAGTCGCCACCCTTCGGCAAAATAGTGCACGCCGCTGGCGGGTCGAGAAGTTTGCTGCGAATAGGACATATCTTAAGTTATCTCTTTGTCAGAACAGGCATCGTTATCATATCGGGATGATTTTCTGCTGGCTAGCGTGCTGTTGGCTGAAAAAACGACAAAAAAAGGCAGTATAATCATCTTTATTGTCATAAAGTTCAGCACGGACTTGCACTTGTCTGCCTGGGCAAATAGAGTTAAAGAGTGAATGTTTGCCGCGGTGGCAATGTATTGGAACAACAGAGATAGCAATGATGCAGGATTTGCGTCTGATATTAATCGTTGTTGGCGCGATCGCCATAATAGCGTTGTTATTACATGGTCTTTGGACCAGTCGTAAAGAACGCTCTTCGCTTTTCCGCGATCGCCCAGCCAAACGTTCTAAAAAAGAACGTGAAACAACCCCGATCGACGATCTCGATGAAGGCGTGGGAGAAGTGCGTGTGCGCTCCGCTCACCCGCAGGACGAGCCGTCGTTTGGTCATCTTGATGCCGCTCGCGAAGAACCCGTGGTTGCGCCAACGCCTGCTCCGGCAGTCGAACCCGCGCCACGAGCCGTTCAACCGGCTGCTCATCAGCCGCCGCCGCTGTCTCAGCGTCCGGACTATGATGACATCCTGTTGGACAACTACGCGCAGGATCAGGAAGAGGAGCAGCCACAGCAACAGCCTGCGCCACGTCGTGAACCGCGCGTTGACGATCTGCCGCCGGTAGAGCCGACCTTCCAGCATGCAGAACCGGCCCCACAGCCGCAGACCACGCCGGAACCACAGCCTGAAGAACCTGTTCAGCCCGTTGCTGCCGAACCGGCCAGGTTGAAGGAAACCGTATTGGTACTGCACGTTGCGGCGCATCAGGGTGGCGTGATTGGCGGCGAAGTTCTGCTGCAAAGCGTGCTGCAAGCGGGCTTCCAGTTTGGTGAAATGGGCATCTTCCATCGCCATATCAGCCCTGCAGGCAGCGGCCCGGTGTTGTTCAGCCTGGCGAACATGGTCAAACCGGGGTCGTTCGATCCTGATACCATGTCCGATTTCTCCACCCCTGGCGTGTCGATGTTCATGATGGTGCCGTCCTACGGCGACGCCAATCAGAACTTCAAACTGATGCTGCAATCGGCCCAGCGTATCGCCGATGACGTGGGTGGTGTGGTGCTGGACGACGAGCGTCGTATGATGACTCCGCAAAAGCTGGAAACCTATAAAGCGCGCATCCGTGAAGTGTTGGAAAACAACGCCTGACGGTTATCGGTAGCGCTGACCGAATAGTCTCTCAAGACCCCCGCTTGCCGGGGGTTTTTCTCTTTGATGGTGAGCCATGGAACCAAACAACAAAAAAATCAATCAACTGCGTACCTCACTGCGCCATCATGAATACCTCTATCATGTGCTCGACGCACCTGAAATTCCGGATGCCGAATACGATCGTCTGATGCGCGAGCTGCGCACGCTCGAAGAGGCGCATCCGGAGCTGATCACCGCCGATTCCCCTACGCAGCGGGTAGGGGCGGCGCCGTTGACGGCCTTCGACCAGGTACGGCATGAAGTGCCGATGCTGTCACTGGACAACGTGTTCGACGAAGACAGCTACCTGGCGTTTTACAAACGGGTGCAGGACCGGCTGAAAAGCAGCGAGCCGCTGACGTTTTGTTGTGAACTGAAGCTGGATGGTTTGGCGGTCAGCCTGTTGTACGAAGACGGTGAACTGGTACGCGCGGCAACGCGCGGCGACGGTACCACCGGTGAAAACATCACCGCCAACGTGCGCACCATCCGCGCCATTCCGCTGCGCCTGATCGGCGACAACATCCCGCGTCGCGTCGAAGTGCGTGGTGAAGTGTTTATGCCGCAGGCCGGGTTTGAAAAAATGAACGACGAAGCGCGCCGCAAGGACGGCAAGGTATTCGCCAACCCGCGCAACGCCGCCGCCGGCTCGCTGCGTCAGCTCGATCCGCGCATTACGGCGAAACGCCCGCTGACCTTCTTCTGTTACGGCGTCGGTCTGCTGGAGGGCGGCGAACTGCCGCGCAGCCATTACCAACGTCTGATGCAGTTCAAAGCCTGGGGATTGCCGGTCAGCGATCGCGTCCGGTTATGCACCGGCAGTGACCAGGTGCTGGCTTTCTACCGGCAGGTGGAACAGGATCGCAGCCAGCTTGGGTTTGATATTGACGGCGTAGTGGTGAAAATCGACGACATCGACCTGCAGGAGCGTTTGGGCTTTGTGGCGCGTGCGCCGCGTTGGGCCACCGCCTTCAAGTTCCCGGCACAAGAGCAAATCACCGTAGTGCGGGAGGTAGAGTTTCAGGTCGGCCGTACCGGGGCAATTACCCCGGTAGCACGACTGGAGCCGGTGCTGGTGGCTGGCGTAACCGTCAGCAACGCGACCTTGCATAACGCCGACGAGATCGAACGTCTTGGCCTGCGGATCGGCGATACGGTGATCGTGCGCCGTGCCGGTGATGTGATCCCGCAGGTGGTCGGGGTGGTGGAGGATCGCCGCCCGCCAGATGCGCGTGAAGTGGTGTTCCCGCAGCACTGCCCGGTGTGCGGTTCCGACGTGGAGCGGGTTGAAGGCGAAGCGGTAGCACGCTGCACCGGCGGCCTGATCTGCGGTGCCCAGCGCAAAGAGGCGTTAAAGCATTTTGTTTCACGCCGGGCGATGGATGTCGATGGCATGGGCGACAAGATCATCGAACAGCTGGTAGAAAAAGAGTATGTCAAAAATCCGGCGGGTCTGTTCCGCCTGACCGCCGGCATGTTGACCGGGCTGGATCGCATGGGTCCGAAGTCGGCGCAGAATCTGGCCAGTGCGTTGGAAAAGGCTAAGCAGACGACCTTTGCCCGTTTCTTGTACGCGTTGGGCATCCGCGAGGTGGGTGAATCCACCGCCGCCAACCTGGCGGCGCATTTCGGCTCGCTGGACAAGCTGCGTGCAGCGGACGTCGAGGCGCTGAAACAGGTGCCGGACGTGGGGGAAGTGGTCGCCAAACACGTAGTGAACTTCTTCGCCGAAGCGCTAAACCAGCAGGTGATTGACGAACTGGTCAGCGATGATATCGGCATTCACTGGCCAGCGCCGGTGGTGGTGGCAGTCGAAGAGATCGACAGCCCGTTTGCCGGCAAGACCGTGGTGTTGACCGGCTCGCTGAGCCAGCTGTCGCGCGATGAAGCCAAAGATCGCCTGACGGCGCTGGGGGCAAAGGTCAGCGGCAGCGTGTCGAAGAAGACCGATCTGGTGATTGCCGGCGAAGCCGCCGGTTCCAAGCTGGTGAAGGCACAAGAACTGGGGATTGCGGTGATCGACGAGGCGGAAATGATCCGCCTGTTGGGGCAATGATGGAAAAGGAAAACCTGATCGAAATTGCCAACACCGTGATGCCGTTTGGCAAATACCAGGGCCGGGTGCTGATCGACTTGCCGGAAGAATATCTGCTGTGGTTCGCTCGTAAGGGGGAATTCCCCAACGGCAAATTGGGGATGCTGATGGAAATGACGCTGGCGATTAAAATCGAAGGGTTGGACTCGTTGGTCAAGCCGTTAAAGCGCAGTTGAACGCGGTGGGGTGGCCTCCACCGCTGGTCGCGTCAGGCGGTTTGCGCCTGCTGTAGCCGTTGCTGCTTTTTCTGATACCGGCGCGCCAGTACCGCGCAGGTCATCAACTGCACCTGATGGAACACCATCAGCGGCAGCACCATAATGCCCACCGTGGCCGCCGGGAACAGGATGTTGGCCATTGGAATGCCATTGGCCAGGCTCTTTTTCGAACCGCAGAATACGATCGTCACTTCATCCGCCTTGCTGAACCCCAGCCAGCGCGCCATGGCGATATTCATCACCAGCACCATGGTCAGCAGGATGATACTGACGGCGACGATAAATGCCAGCGAACCGATCCCCACCTGCTGCCATATGCCGTGGGTCACCGCCTCGCTGAAGGCGGCATATACCACCAGCAGGATCGAGGTTTGGTCAGTCTTGCCGATCAGCTTACGGTTGCGTTCAATCCACTTGCCAATCAGCGGCCGCGACAGATGGCCGACAACGAACGGCACCAGCAGCTGCAGCACAATGGTACCGACCTGTTGCAGGCTGCCGGTTTCACCATGTACGTTCATCAACAGGCCAACCAACAGCGGCGAAACGAAAATCCCCAACAGGCTGGAAGCCGATGCGCTGCACACCGCTGCCGCGACGTTGCCGCCGGCCAGTGAGGTGAAGGCGATGGCCGACTGCACGGTGGCCGGCAAGATGCACAGATAGATAAAGCCATCGTACAGTTGCGGGCTGACGTCGACCGGCGACCACCATTTGAACAGCACGCCGAGCAGCGGGAAGATAATGAAGGTGCTGAACATCACCCACAGATGCAAACGCCAGTTGCTGCTGCCGGCGAGGATCGCCTCGCGTGACAGCTTGGCCCCATGCATGAAAAACAACAGCGCAATGGCGGCAACCGTCAGGCTGTTCAACCAACCGACAAACTCGCCGCGAGCCGGCAGAAACGATGCCAGCAGCACGGTGGCGATCAGCGTTAGGGTAAAACGATCGGGTAAAAATCTCATCTCGGTGTTCTCGCGATAAATATCATGGGGGATATTCTCGCGCGGCGACATATAATAATAAAATTGATTTATTTAATTCATTTATGAATATTACGCATGAATTATTCACTCAAGCAGCTCAAGGTATTTGTCGCCATTGCTCACCACCGCAGTTTTAGCCGTGCCGGGGAGGCGATCGGCCTGACGCAGTCGGCCGTCAGCCACAGCGTAAAAGAGCTCGAGGCGGAAATCGGCGTGCGCCTGCTCGATCGTACTACGCGGGAAGTGTTGTTGACCGACGCCGGGCAGCGCTTGGCGAACCGGGTTGAACGCCTGCTGGATGATTTGCAGGCGTCGCTGCTGGATGCGCGCAGTTTTGGTGTGCAGCGCAGCGGTACGGTGCGCGTGGCCTCGAGCCAAACCATTTCGGCGCACCTGATGCCACAATGCATCGCCGCCGGTGAACGGCAGTATCCGGAGATCCGCATTCTGTTGCGCGATCAGGCGCAGCAATCGGTATTGCACAGCGTGCGCAACGCCGAAGTGGATTTTGGCATCGTGGTTGATCCGCTACAGGCGGTGGATCTGCAGTGTGAGCCGATTCTGCACGAGCCATTTTTATTGCTGTGCCGTGACGATCATCCCTTTGCCGACTTGACGTCGGTGCCGTGGACGGCGTTAAACGGCTGCCGGCTGGTGTTGCAGGATTATGCTTCCGGCAGCCGACCGCTGATCGACAGTGCGCTTCGCCAGCAAGGGATTGGCGTTGAGGTGGTACAGGAAATTGGCCACCCGGCCACGCTGTTCCCGATGGTGGCGGCGGGGATTGGCATCAGTATTTTTCCCGCCCTGGCGTTACCGCTGCCGGAAGGCGGCCGGCTGCGGGTCAAGCGGATGGAGCCGGAGATCAATCGTGCGCTGATGCTGGTACGGCGCAAAAATCGTTCGCTGTCGCCGGCGGCCGATGCCATCTGGCAGGTAGTACATCAACAGGCGGCGTTGTTGCAACAGCTGCGCGGGGAGCCGGCCGGATAAAACATTGGCGACATGAGGGCGCAAGAACGGCCAACCCAGAGCAGGCTTAGTCAATCACCCGTAGCCGAGGCCACAGCTGCAGCCAGCGTTTGGCCGCCAGCCGCTGTTGAAACGCCGCGGCATCGCCGCTTTTGGCATTGAAGGTCACGCTGTCGCTGAACAATGCCTGCAGGCCAAAGGGGGCGATCAACGTGATGCTGTCATCGGCGTTTAGCCGTGCGCCAACCGCCGTTTCTATTTCGATCCAGAAGCTGATGGCGTCTTCGCTGTCGCGATACGGCGCCCGGCCGCAGCGCTGATGCATCCGCGCCTGATTTTTTACCGACCATGGTTGCGGCAGCCATTGCTGCAAGCGGGCCTCCAGCATTCTGTCGCGTTCCGCCTGCGGGCGCGCGGCGTCGAAATGAATCACGTCGATATCATTCAGCGGCGTGGCGGCGGCATGACTGTGTCGCCAGTCCCATACCAGATTGCGCACAAAACCGGCGCCCAGACACCAGTCGTTGAGGCCGAGACGGCGTACGGTGCGCAGTGCGGCCATACGTTGCACATCCTGTTGTAACCAATCGATAATCTGTTGTTGCTGGCTCATAGCGCCTCCTTTGCTGGCGCTACTCTACCACGTGATCGGCCTCAGGCTACTGTCCGATATTTTTGGGCAATAAAGAAATCAGCGCCGCCAGCTTGGCAGAGATTTTTGCCACCGGTCGCATCAGATAAATGGCCTGTTCCTCGCCACGCGGATCGCCCATCAGTGCCAGCAGGCGGTTGGCCTGCACGTCGTCGCCAACCACCCAGTTGGGCAGAAAGGCAATGCCCATCCCGCTGAGCGTCGCCTGACGCTGGGCGCTAAAATCATCGCAGCGCAGCACGATGTTGCACTGGTTCAGTAATGGCGCATCGAGAATCTGTGCCCAGCAGGCCGGTTGTTGCTTGTGGAAACGGCCAATCAGCCGATGTTGCGTCAACGCCGCCAGGCTGTCCGGCCGGCCGAAACGCGCGACGTAGTCCGCACTGGCGCACATCATCCAGCGCTGAGTGCCGATGCGGCTGGCGTACAGCGTGCTGTCCTTCTGTTCACCGATGCGTACGGCGGCGTCCAGCAGTTCGCGTTTCGGATCGGTCTGCCGTTCGGTGAGATCCAGTTCTACCGACAGTTTCGGATGGCGCTGGGTCAGCGTCGGCAGCAGTGGTAGCAGGGTGGTTTTGCCGAAGGTCGGTAAACAGCTGAGGCGTAGCACTCCCTGTGGCGCTGTGTTCAGTGACGTCAGTTCGGCCCGCACGGCAATAATGTCCGCCTGCAAGGCAATTGCGCGGTTTTTCAGCATGTCACCGGCGTCGGTCAATATCAGACCACGGGTGGAGCGGATAAACAGCACCACGCCGAGCTGCTGCTCCAGCGTATCGATATGCCGTACCAGCGACGAGGGCACCATACCCAGTTTGCGGGCGGCGGCAGAAAAGCTGCCTTGCTGAGCGATCTCAAGGAAAATCGGCAAGTGTTCGACGTATTGGGCATCATTCATCTTTGCATTATATGCAAAAGCGTTTCTTATGAATACCAGGTTCTCTGTTTAGCGCACTGGCGATACTCTTTGGCTTGCAAGCGGTCGTTTTGGCGATTGTCCTGCCGGGTGCACCGTGATGAAAATAGATAAATACCCTGTGCATCCAGTCATTTTTGACCCTGTGTCTTGCACGCGGTCGTGATTGCTCCAACACCAGACATTGCGTTCGAATTGACGGTGGCGTGATAATAATGATTAGCCTTGCTAACTCATTGTTTCTTTTGCCACTGTCCCGGTCCTGATGACCGGTTTTTTGTTGCTATTAGCTGAATCGTTACAACACGAAACATCAACGGCAACATTTTTGCATGCGCGAAGGCAGTCAATTCGCGTTGGTGGAGGAGTATTGCATGAACCAGAACCAAGAGTGTGCCTGTGCGCAGCATCTGGCGCAGGGCTTTGCCAGACAGTCGGCGAGCGTCGGCGAGGGGGAAATTTACCAGATTTCACTGATGAGCGCGCTGATTGGCGGGGTGTACGAGGGAGACGTCACCATTGCCGAACTGTTGCGCCACGGTGATTTCGGCCTCGGTACCTTCAACCATCTGGACGGTGAACTGATCGCTTTCGATCGAGAAATTCACCAACTGCGCGCCGACGGCAGCGCTCGCCCAGCCAGCCCGGATCAAAAAACGCCGTTTGCGGTGGTGACCTTTTTCACTCCGAGCGTGACCCAACACTTCGACCGACCGATCAGCAAAGCCCAGCTACACCAGTGCATTGACGAACAGGTGGCATCGCCAAACCTGTTCTGTGCACTGCGCGTCGACGGCGAATTCAACCACCTGGAAACCCGCACCGTACCGCGTCAGCAGCGGCCTTACAAACCGATGCTCGAAGCCATTGAAGCGCAGCCGACCTTCGCCTTTCGGCGGCGTCGCGGCACGCTGGTCGGTTTTCGTTCGCCGGACTATATGCAGGGCATTGGCGTAGCCGGTTACCACGAGCACTTCGTCACCGACGATCGCAGCGGTGGCGGACATGTGCTGGACTACCAGCTCGACCACGGTCGCCTGCAATTTGGCGTTATCACGCGTCTCAATCTCCAATTGCCGCACGATGCGGATTTTCTGCGCACCAACCTCTGTCCCGAGGATCTGGATCGCGCCATTCGTTCTGCCGAAGGCTAAACAGGCCCGCCGCCGTGCTGGCGGTCGATTTTACGGTAGTCGATTTTTTTATTGATGAGGTGGAACCATGAGTAAGCTAAATACGGACGAGAACTGGCAATGCGGCGCCGATCTGGTGGTGAAAAATCTTGAGGCACAGGGGGTGAAACACGTTTTTGGCATCCCGGGTGCCAAAATTGACCGAGTGTTTGACTCGCTGGAAGACGCGCCGTCGATTCAGACCGTGGTGGTGCGGCATGAGGCCAACGCTGCGTTTATGGCGGCGGCGGTGGGGCGCCTGACCGGTAAGGCCGGAGTGGCGCTGGTCACTTCCGGGCCGGGCAGTTCCAACCTGATCACCGGGCTGGCGACCGCCACCTCCGAAGGCGATGCGGTGGTGGCATTCGGTGGCGCGGTCAAACGCGCCGATAACCTGAAGCAGACTCACCAGAGCATGGACACCGTCAGCATGTTCCGGCCGGTGACCAAATACTGCGCCGAAGTGCATGCCGGTTCGGCGATTTCAGAAGTGATTGCCAACGCGTTTCGTACCGCCGAATTTGGCCGTCCGGGGGCGGCGTTTGTCAGCCTGCCGATGGATATCGTCAATGAGCCGGTCAGCGCGCCGGTATTGGCAGGCTGTCGGGTTCCCCACCTGGGGGCGGCAGCGAGTGACGACATTCAGGAGGCGGTAACGCTGATTCAGCAGGCCAAATGCCCGGTGCTGCTGCTTGGACTGCAGGCCAGCCGGCCGGAAAACAGCGACGCGGTGCGCCAACTGCTGTCTCGCACCCGTATGCCGGTGGTCGGTACCTATCAGGCCGCCGGGGTGATCGACGTTAACCACTTTGCGCGTTTTGCCGGTCGTGTCGGGCTGTTCAACAACCAGCCGGCGGACCAGCTGTTGCAGCAGGCGGATTTGGTGATAAGTGTCGGCTATGGCCCGATTGAGTACGATCCCTGCATGTGGAACAGCCAGCGTCGGTTAAAACTGGTGCACATCGACGTGCAACCGGCGGATATCGATAGCTGTTATCGCCCCGACATCGAACTGATCGGCAACATCAGCGCCACCATTAATGCGATGACCGAAAGGTTTGCCGGCGCACTGTTGATTCCGCCGGCGGTAGAAACCATTCTGACCGATCTGGGGCGTCAGCGCACCGAGCTGGCGGAGCGCGCGGCGCGTCGGGACGGTATGCCGATCCATCCGCTGCGCATCGTCAAGGAGCTGCAGGATATCGTCAGCGACGACGTCACGCTGTGCGTCGATATGGGCAGTTTTCATATCTGGATCGCGCGTTATCTTTACAGCTTCCGCGCGCGACAGCTGCTGATTTCCAACGGTCAGCAAACGATGGGCGTCGCGTTACCATGGGCGATTGGCACCGCGCTGGTGCGGCCGGGCGATAAAGTGCTGTCGATTTCCGGTGACGGCGGGTTTATGCAGTCGAGCATGGAGCTGGAAACCGCGGTACGGCTTAATGCCAATATCGTGCACGTTATCTGGGTCGACAATGCCTATAACATGGTTGAAATGCAGGAGTTGAACAAGTATCGGCGCAAATCCGGCGTGGAATTTGGCCCGATCGATTTCAAAGCCTATGCGGAATCCTGTGGTGCGGTAGGCTTTGCGGTGCAGAAGGTTGAGGAACTGCGGCCGATGTTGCGTAAGGCAATGGAAATTCAGGGGCCGGTGGTGGTGGCGATCCCGGTGGATTATGCTGATAACTACCGGCTGATGGAACAAATGAACTTCAGTCAGCTGATATAACCCGCACGATGCCCTCTCCAGCGCGGTGAGGGCATTATCCCGTCTTTTTGCGCAGTTTTGCTTGCTCAATATTTATTCTTTACTTCGCTAACTCCCTGTTTTATTGGTATCCATTGGGATACCACTGGGGAAATGAGATGACGAGCATAAAAGTAAGATTTACCTTGGCTCTGTTGGCGCTGGCGACCGCCGGCAGCATACAGGCCAAAACGCTGGTGTTTTGTTCTGAAGGATCGCCGGAAGGTTTCAATCCGCAGTTGTTTACTTCTGGCACCACGGTAGACGCCAGTTCGGCGGCGATTTACAACCGGCTGGTGGACTTTAAAACCGGCACCGTGGAATTGCAGCCCAGCCTGGCAGAACGTTGGGAGGTCAGTGCTGACGGCAAAAACTACACCTTCCATCTGCGTCAGGGGGTCAAGTTCCACAGCAATAAGTACTTTACGCCGACCCGCGATTTCAACGCCGATGACGTGATCTTTTCGTTCATGCGGCAAAAAGATCCCCAACATCCTTATCACAAGGTATCCAACGGCGCTTACACCAACTTTGAATCGATGGAGTTTGGCAGTCTGATCAACGCGATCGTCAAGGTTGACGAGCATACGGTACGCTTTGAGCTTTCGCGCGCCGAAGCGCCGTTTATTGCCGATTTGGGCATGTATTTTGCCACCATTCTCTCCGCCGAATATGCCGATGCGATGCTAAAGGCCGGCACCCCGCAGCGGGTGGATAACGATCCCATCGGCACCGGGCCGTTCCAGTTGCAGCAATACCAGCATGACGCCAAAATCCTCTATAAAGCGTTTGACGGCTACTGGGAAGGCAGGCCGCAGATCGACCGGCTGGTGTTTTCGATCACCCCGGATGCGGCGGTGCGCTATGCCAAATTGCAGAAGAACGAATGCCAGGTGATGCCGTTCCCAAACCCGGCCGATCTGGCGCGCATGCGGGCGGATAACAACATTACGCTGATGGAAAAGTCAGGGTTGAACATCGGTTTTCTGGCATTTAACACCCAGAAAAAACCGCTGGATAACGTCAAGGTTCGCCAGGCGCTGGCGTTGGCGGTGAACAAACCGGCGATCCTCGAGGCGGTATTCCACGGTGCCGGCCAGCCGGCAAAAAACCTGCTGCCGCCGACCCAGTGGGGCAGCAATAGCGCGCTTGAGGATTATCCTTACTCGCCGCAAAAGGCCAGACAACTCCTGCAGGAAGCCGGTTTGGGGCAGGGGTTCGCCATTGATTTATGGGCGATGCCGGTGCAGCGCCCCTACAATCCGAATGCCAAGCGCATGGCGGAGATGATCCAGTCAGACTGGGCGAAAATCGGCGTGCGTGCCACGATTGTGACCTTCGAATGGGGGGAGTATCTGCAGCGTATCAAGAATGGTGAACACCAGACTGCGTTGATGGGCTGGACCACCGCCAACGGTGACCCGGACAACTTCTTCGGCCCGCTGTTTACCTGCGTTTCCGCCAACGGCGGTTCAAACTCGGCCAAATGGTGTTACCCGCCGTTTGATCGGCTGATCTTGCAGGCGCGTAAAGAAACCGACCATGCCAAACGGCTAGCGATGTACCAGCAGGCGCAGGTAATGATGCATCAGCAGATGCCAGCGCTGATGATTGCGCATTCGACCATTTTTGAACCCGTGCGCAACGAGGTGAAAGGGTATGAAATCGATCCGTTCGGCAAGCATATTTTCAAGCAGGTATCGCTGGGGCAGTGAAGCCAGCGCGGGTTGACGACGAGCTTGCCAATCGTTGCGCCGCAAGGGGGCACGCCGGTTGTCGGTTATCCTGATGGGGTGCATTAGCCCGTAAAAAAGCCGGTCGGAGGCCAGACCGGCTTTTACTTTTCACCCTTTTCAATCAACCGTCAGAAATGGGTATTGACGCTTAAATAGTAGGTGCGACCCGGTTCGTTATAGGTCGCGGCGCCGGCGCCGGCAATATTGATCGCGCCGGTGGTCGGGTTGCCGACGTTTTGCGCGTTGCCAGCACGGAACTGACGTTTGTCGAACAGGTTTTCGATGCCGGCGGTGACGTCAACGTTTTTGCTCAGCGTATAGGTGGCGCTGGCGCCAACGATGGCATACGGGCTGACCTCTCGGGTTTCCGTGCCGGTGGTCGGTTCCCCTTTATAGTTGTACTTCTTCGGCTTCTGGCGACCGTACCAGGTCAGGGTCGACTGCATCGACAGATCTTCCGTGGCCTGCCAGCTCAGGGTCGAGTTGATGGTGAACTTCGGGATCACCGACAGGTAATCACCGGTGGTTTTGTTCTCGTTCTCGATCATGTAAGTGGCGTTGTTGGTCCAGGCTATGGTATCGCTGACCGGGATGTTCAGCGTACCTTCCAACCCTTGAACTACCGCCTTGGGCACGTTTTCCCAGCGATAGATATCGGTTTTACCGTTGCTGGTCTGGCCGACCGGCGTGTAACCGGCTTCAATCTTGTTGCGGTAGTCGTTACGGAAGTAGGTCACGCCGGCCAGCCAGCCGCCGTTATGGAACTCCAGCCCGATCTCTTTGTTAACGCTGTTTTCCGCTTTCAGGTCATCGTTGCCGACCAGGTAGCAGCCGATGCCCGTGGAACTGTTGGCACAACCCTGACCCTTGCTGTACAACACGTAATTTTCATTGGTCTGGAACAGGTTAGGTGCTTTGTAAGCGCGCGCAATGCCCATTTTCAGCGTGAAGTACTCGCCCAATTCCTGCGACAGGTTGAGCGACGGGCTCCAGTTATCGCCGGAAACCGAGTGACGATCGTAGCGCATGCCTGGCGTCAGCATGGTGGTGTCGGTCAGTTCGATATTGTCTTCGGCAAACAGCGAGAAAATACGCGCAGAAGAGTAGGGGCTACGATCCGCACTGCTGATGCCGTCAATGTCGCCGCCTTGCAGCGCCTGGCTGACTACCGAGCTGCTCTTCATCTTCTGCTGGTTCCACTCGGCACCGAAGGTGGCGGTTTGTGGTACCCACATATCGAAAGGCAGGCTGATTTCACTGTGCAACAGCACATCATCCAGATCGCTGTTGCTATAACCGGCATCACTTTCATTGAAGATCCCCTCGGTACCGCCGGCCAGACCTTCGTTCAAGCGCGAATTACGGGTGTTCTCGTATTGTACGTAGTTGTTGGTGCTGACCCCGTTGTCCCAGGCCCCCTGATATTTCACGGAGTAGGTTTCACGGTACATGCGGTTGGTCTCTTCGCCGTACATGCTTTTTACCAAATTATTGCTATTGGTGTTCTGGGTATCGCCGGCGTACAGGTTGCCCTGACGACCATAGCCGTACTCAAACTCCAGCGATTGCAGGTAGGCGAAATCCCAGTGCAGCAGGGCGTCGATATTTTTGTCGATCACCCCTTCGCGGCCAGCTGGCAGGCTGTCGGAATAAATACCGACGCGCTCGGACTGGTGACCCTGGTTGATATCCCAGGCGTCGGCCTGCGTTTTGCTGTAGCCGCCGAACAGGCGAAAGCTCAGGGTGTCGCTCAGCGGGCCGGAGAGGCTAAAGTCGGTACGTTTGGTGGAACCTTCCTGCTTGTGTTGCGGCACGTTGAAATAGGCATTCAACGCACCGTGCAACTCCTGAGTCTGTTTCTTGGTGATGATGTTGACCACGCCACCCGCCGCGCCATTACCGTAACGCGCCGCCGCCGGGCCGCGCAGCACTTCGATGCGCTCGATCATTTCCGGCGGCACCCAGGCGGTGTCGCCACGGGTGTCACGCTCGCCGCGCCACCCCTGGCGTACCGAGTTGCGGCTTGAGGCCGGCTTGCCGTCGATCAGGATCAGGGTGTTTTCCGGTCCCATGCCGCGGATATCGATCTGGCGGTTGTTACCGCGCTGCCCGCTGGTGGAGTTGCCGGTCAGGTTAACGCCCGGCATGGTGCGGATCAGTTCGTTGATGTCGCGCGCCGGGGGACGTTTTTTGATTTCGGCGGCGGTGATGGTGGAAACACCGGGGGCCTGCAGGTTCTGCTTGGCGGCGGTGACCAGAATGGTGTCTTCGGCGGGTTTTGCCTGATTATTGTTGCCGACGCTGGTGGCTTCCGCTTCCGCTTCGGCGCTGGGGCTGGTTTGCTGTGCGGCATGTGCAATTGCGGACGTGCCTAATCCCAACCCGATGACTGTGGCTAGGGAATAACGAGATAACTTGCGAGTCATTTTTAATTTCCTACCGTGTTGTCGCCCCCGTGCGCCAGCGCTGAAGCCGGCAGGGGGAGCCGGTTGTCGTTTTTATATCGTCATTAATGGTGTGGATCTGACTACGCCGGAGACGCGACCAGCAGCCGATCCGATGCGAATTCAGGTACCCGTCCCTGTTGAAGAATACCTGCCTTCTTTACGAGCCTTTACACACTATTGCAAATGAAAATAATTATCAATAGTATTCGTTCTACCGTTCGTTTGCATTCGGGAGAGCGTCAGCCGCTATCCGCTGCTGCCTCACCCGTTATGCCAACTACCAAGTGAGTGGGTGTCTTGAAAACTGAACAGCAGTCAGCAAGCAGTACGTTATTAGCAAGCAAACAAGCAGGGAGCCATGGCTGGTGGCTGGAGATTGCCCGACGCGGTACGCCGCTGGTGGAGCCGAGCGACAATGGCCGATGGAAGGTAACGTTTTTGTGGCGCGATCCCCAGGGATGCGAGATGACTTCAGCCCACCAGCGCGTCTGGATCAACATCAATTGCCTGACCGATCACCATCAGCCGAATCCGCCGCAGAGTCTGCAACGCCTGAGCGGCAGCGACGTATGGTACTGGCAAACCGAATTGAGCGCCGACTGGCGCGGCAGCTACTGTTTTATTCCCTGTCTGGATCATCGCCCGCTGCGGGCAGAGGGCGGCGATGCGTACGCCATGATGCACGCGATGCGCCACTGGTGGCATCAGGTATTTGCCAGTGCCACGCACGATCTGTTGAATCCCTACCGTTCCTGGTGCAGTGCCGGCGGCAATGTGGTTTCCGGGCTGCATATGCCGTCAGCGCCGCCGCAGTCGGCCTGGCACGATTTCGACAATTATGAGGTAGCCAGCGCCCGCTGCGTGCCGGCGCCGCCGGCGCGTCTGCAGCGTCATACCTGGCATAGCCAGCGTCTCGGCAATAGCCGTAACGTCTGGGTCTACACCACCGGCGACAGCAACCCGGCGCAGCGGCCGCTGGCGATATTGCTCGACGGTCAGTTTTGGGCGCAGCAGATGCCGGTCTGGGATCCGCTGATGAAACTGACGCAGCAGGGCCAGTTGCCGGCCGCGGTATATGTGCTGATCGACATTATCGATTTGCCGCACCGCAGTCGCGAGCTTGGCTGCAATTCGCAGTTCTGGCTGGCGTTGCAGGAAGAGCTGATGCCGCAGCTGGCCGAATGGGCGCCGCACCGCGCGGATGCCGCCAGTACCGTGGTTGCCGGTCAGAGTTTTGGCGGTCTTGCTTCCCTGTATGCCGGGTTGAACTGGCCACAGCGTTTTGGTGCGGTGATCAGCCAGTCCGGTTCTTTCTGGTGGCCGCGACGCGATATGTTGCAACTGCCTACGCCGCCGGAAGACGCCTGCTGGCTGACTCGCCAGGTTGAAAGCGGCCTCGGCAATCATGGCGCGCTGAAGGTGTTTATGGAGGCTGGCGTGCATGAACCGCTGGTGCATCAGGTCAGCGGCCAGATGGCGACGCTGCTGAGCCAGGCTGGGCATCGGGTGCAGTATCGGGCGGTGGCCGGCGGCCACGACGCGCTGTGCTGGCGCGGCGGCCTGCTCGACGGTTTGCAGGCCCACTGGCGCGAGCCGTTTGTCACCGGCCATCAGGCCACACCAATTGCCACTTCTGGGATGATGCAAGGAGCCCGTGATGGAAACCCTCAACCCGTTCGATGATCCACAACAATGCTGCCTGATCGTGCGCAACGCCGAACAGCAATACAGCCTATGGCCGGATTTCTGCGCACTGCCGCCCGGCTGGAACAGCGTATTCGGCCCGGCACCGCGCGCGCAGTGCGTCAGCTGGCTGGAAGATAATTGGCAGGACATGCGGCCCGCATCACAGCGTCAGGCGTGACGGGCTGATGCCCGTCGTATCACGGGCTGCCTGCCGGCGTTGCCCCGTTCAGCGACAGTTTGCATCTGGATAAGGATGGCTTTCATTGCCGTCTCGATGCTGCCCGCAGTCGTCAGGGTATACCAACCATAGGAATCAGTACGGTGTCAGAAACATCAACTTTACCGGCCGACCACGCGCTGTGCGTCGACATGCCGTTGGTCGCGGCGCAACCGGGTATTTGGGTTGCCGATCAGATTTCACCGCATGGCAATGCCTATGCGGTAGCGCATTATATTGAGCTTAACGGCGAGCTGGACCCGAACTGTCTGCTGCGCGCCATCGCATTGGGATTGAACGAAGTGGACACCCTGCGACTGCGTTTTGACGAGTGCGACGGGGTACCGCGGCAATCGTTTGATGCGGGCATGGCGATTGACGCGCCGGAATATCTCGATCTGACCGCTTCGGCGGATCCCGCCGCCGCTGCCACAGCGCTGATGCAGCGCGATCTTGCCGGCGAACTGCGCGTCAGCAGTGGAAAACCACTGTATCGTCACCTGCTGATGCGGGTGGCAGAGCGCCGCTGGTACTGGTATCAGCGCTATCACCACCTGCTGGTGGATGGCTTTAGCTTTACCGCCATTGCCCGGCGCATCGCCAATATCTATAGCCGTTTGCGCCATGACCAACCGCTGGAACCTACGCCGTTTACGCCATTTGGTGATGTGGTGGCTGAATACCAGGCTTACCGTCAGTCTGCCGGCTGGCAGCGTGATGCCGATTTCTGGCGTAATAAGGCGCGCCAACTGCCGCCGGCGGCCACGCTGTGCGCGCAACCGCTGGCGGGGCAGGTGCCGACCACCCGCATTCATCGTCTGAGTCAGATCTGCACGGCGGCGGCGTTCGCGCCGCTGGTGGATGCCGGGCGCGAGCAACAGCTGAATGCGGCGGATATGGCGATCGCCCTGTTGGCGCTGTGGGTGTCGCGCCTTAGCGGTCAGCCGAGCTTCAGCGCCGGATTTATCTTTATGCGCCGTACCGGCTCGGCCGCGTTGTGCGCCACCGGGCCGGTGATTAACGTCTTGCCGATGGAACTGCACCTCGATCCGCAAGCCACCTTGGCGGATGCGGCGGCGAAAATCAGTCGCGAACTGAAAACGCTGCGTCGTCACCAGCGTTATGACGCGGAGCAGGTACAGCGCGATCTGGGGCACGTAGGCGATGCCCAGCCGCTGTATGGCACGGTGTTCAACTTTAAGATGTTCGATTACCAGCTCGACTTTGACGGTATTGCCGGCATCACCCACGATCTGGCTTCCGGGCCGGTACGCGATCTGGAAATTGCCCTGTTTATCGACCAGGACGGCCAATTGAAAGTGGAGTTGCTGGCGAATGCCGAACGTTACCAGCGCGATGAGTTGGCGGCGCATTTGCAGCGACTGCCGCTGCTGATGCGTCAGTTTGGCGAGCAGCCGCAGTTGCCGGTCGGCGAGGCGGATTTGCTGACCGCCGACGATCGTGCGCTGCTGAGCCGCGTCAACGATACCGCACATCCGCTACCGACACAGACGTTGAGCGGCCTGCTGGCGCAACAGGCGCGCCAGACGCCGGACGCACCAGCGCTGTCTGACGCACATTTCCGCTTCAATTACCGTGAAACCCGCCAACAGGTCAGCGCGCTGGCGCGCCAGTTGAGCGCACAGGGCGTGCGGCCGGGCGACATCGTTGCCGTGGCGTTGCCGCGTTCGGTGTTCCTGTCGCTGGCGCTGATGGCGATTGTCGAAGCCGGCGCCGCCTACCTGCCGCTGGATACCGGTTACCCGGACGAGCGTCTGCGCATGATGCTGGAAGACGCCGCGCCGCGGCTGATCGTCACTAATCCGGCACAGCAGGCGCGCTTTACCGGTCAGGGCGAGATCCTGCTGTACGATGCGCCGCTGGCGGCCGACCATGCGGCCGACGTGATGGTGAACGGGCCGACGCCACATCATCCGGCTTATATTATCTTTACCTCGGGGTCTACCGGGCGGCCGAAGGGGGTCTTGGTCGGTCATCAGGCTATCGTCAACCGCCTGTTGTGGATGCAAAACCACTATCCGTTGAGGGCGGACGACGTGGTATTGCAGAAAACGCCGTGCAGTTTCGACGTGTCGGTATGGGAATTCTTCTGGCCGCTGATGGTGGGCGCGCAGTTAGTGATGGCGCCGCCGGAAGCGCACCGCGATCCACAACGCTTGCAGCAGTTGATTGCACGTCATGGCGTCACGACTCTGCATTTCGTACCGTCGATGCTGGCGGCGTTCGTCAGCGCGCTGGACAGTGACCAGGCGGTTGCCCAGTGCGCTCGGCTGCGCCAGGTATTTTGCAGCGGTGAGGCGCTGCCGGCCGAGCTGTGCCGTCTGTGGCAAAGTCGTACCGGCGTGCCGCTGCACAATCTGTATGGCCCGACCGAGGCGGCGGTGGACGTCAGTTGGCACCCGGCCTGGGGCGAGTCCCTGGCGGCGGTGAGCGGTGCCAACGTGCCGATTGGCCTGCCGGTGTGGAATACCGGTTTGCGCATCCTCGATGCGCGTCTGCGGCCGGTGCCACCTGGCGTGGCTGGCGATCTGTATCTGACCGGCGTGCAGTTGGCGCACGGCTATCTGGGGCGGCCTGAATTGACCGCCAGCCGTTTTGTCGCCGATCCGTTCGGTGATGGCGGTCGCATGTACCGCACCGGCGACGTGGCCCGCTGGCTGCCGAATGGCGCGGTGGAATATCTGGGCCGTAGCGATGACCAGTTGAAAATCCGCGGACAGCGCATCGAACTCAGCGAGATCGACCATGCGTTGTTGTCGCTGCCGGGGGTACGGCAGGCGGTCGCCCATGCGCTGGTGCTGGACGGTACGCCGACGGATACCGGCGGCGATGCGCGTCAACTGGTAGGCTACCTGGTGGCGCAGCCGGGCGTTAGCCTGGCGCTGGATGCGTTGCGCAGCGCGTTGAGCGAGCGGTTACCCGCGCATATGGTACCGGTTGCGCTGGTAGAGCTGGCCGAATTGCCGCTGAGCGCCAACGGCAAGCTGGATCGCAAGGCGTTGCCACAGCCGCAAAGCGGTTGCCGCAGCGCCGGCCGTGACGCGGAACCGGGGTTGGAAAGCGCCATTGCCGCGGTCTTCGCCCGTTTGCTGCAACGCGAACAGGTTTTTGCCGATGATGATTTCTTCGCATTGGGCGGCCACTCGTTGCTGGCGATGCGTCTGGCGGCGGAATTGCGGCGCGATCTCGGCAAAGCGGTGTCGGTCGGCCAGGTGATGGTGGCGTCGAGAGTGGAACAGCTGGCGCAACTGCTGGCGGAAGAGCGCACGCAGGAAGAGGCCGACCGCTGTGGTTTCGAACGCGTGCTGCCCCTGCGCATTACCGATGGCCCGACGCTGTTCTGTCTGCATCCGGCCTCCGGTTTTTCCTGGCAGTTCAGCGTGCTGCCACGCTATATCGACCAGCACTGGTCACTGGTCGGCATTCAATCGCCACGGCCGGACGGCCCGCTGGCGGTGAGCGAAGACATGGATCAGGTTTGCGATGCGCATCTGGCCACGGTGTTGGCGGTGCAACCACATGGCCCGTACCACTTTATCGGTTATTCGCTGGGGGGCACGCTGGCGCAGGGTATTGCCGCGCGGCTGCAGGCGCGTGGCGAACAAGTGGCATTTCTCGGCCTGCTGGACACCTATCCGCCGGAAACCCAGAACTGGGATGTGATGCTGGACGACAATGTGCTGAAAGAAGTCCAGCGCGAACGCGAGCAGTTCCTGGCGGTATCGCAAGACACGCTGGATCCGGCGCTGGGGGACGCCCGGGTAGCGATGTTTGACAATATCGAGGCCAACTACGCGGATTCGGTGCGCCTGCTGTCCCATACCCATACCGCCAGTTTCAGCGGGCAGGCGACGCTGTTTGTCGCCAAGCGCACTTTGCAGCAGGGGATGGATGTGCAACAAACCTGGGCGCGCTACGTGGATGCGCTGCAGGTACACGAACTGGACTGCGCGCACGTCGACATCGTATCGCCGGCATCGTTCAAGGTGTTGGGGCCGTTGCTCAACCGCGTGCTACGGGCATTATAACGCCCGTACGCGCTGAGTGAAGCGGGTGCCCGCCGACCGATAAAAAGGGCTGAAGTATATTCAGCCCTTTTTTGCGTCTGTGCTGGCTTATTTGCCCAACGGCACCACCAGCGGCGTGTGCGACACCGGATCGTCAATGATCATGCATTTCAGTCCGTACACGTCTTCGATCAGTTCCGGCGTGACAATGTCTTTTGGCGCGCCTTCTGCGATCACCTTGCCGCCGCGCATGGCAATCAAGTGCGTTGCATAGCGACAGGCGTGGTTCAAATCATGCAGCACGACCACCAGGGTATGGCCATTGTCGCGGTTCAAGCGACGCATCAATTCCAGCAGATCGATCTGATGCGCGATGTCCAGCCAGGTGGTCGGTTCGTCCAGCAACAGCAGTGGCGTCTGTTGGGCCAGCACCATGGCGATCCAGACGCGCTGGCGTTGGCCGCCAGACAGGGTATCGACCGCCAGTTCGGCCAGTTCGGCCACGCCGGTTGCCTGCATCGCCTCGGTGACCGCCTGCTGATCTTCCGCCCGCCAACGGCTGAACAGACGCTGGTGCGGATAACGGCCGCGCGCCACCAGATCGAACACCGTGATATCGCCAGGCGCGATCGAGCTTTGCGGCAGCAATCCCAACTGGCGGGCTACCTCTTTGGTGGCGTACTCGCCAATCAGTTTGCCGTTCAGCCATACAGCGCCAGCCTGTGGTTGCAACAGACGGCTGAGGGTACGCAGCAGCGTGGATTTCCCGCAGGCGTTTGGGCCGATAATCACCGTCAGTTCCCCCTGCGGGATGGACACTGAAAGGTTATGCGCCACGGTTTTTTTGTCATAGCCCAGCGTCAGGTTTTCGGCGCGCAGCGGCGCGGATAAAGGCGTTTCAGCATTCATTTTTTTCGCGACTCACGGATTAATAGCCAAATCAGATAGATGCCGCCGATGCTGACGGTCAGTGCGCCGACCGGCAGTTGATACGGCATAAACAGCCGCTGTGCGGTTACGTCGGCCGCCAGCAGCAGCAGCGCGCCGGTCAGCGCGGTTAACAGCAGCACCTGACGGTTGGCGCACAGGCGGCGGGCAATTTGCGGCGCCACCAGCGCAATAAAGGAGATCGGACCGGCGACGGCGGTGGCCGCAGCGGTCAGCAATACCGCAATCAGCAGCAGTAAAATGCGTGAACGTTCAACCGCCACGCCAAGCGCGCAGGCGGCGTCATCACCCATTTCCAGCAGGCGCATGCGGCGTGACAACGCCATCAGCAGCAGTGCACAGACGGCGATCACCAACATCACCGGCTGGCTTTTGGCCCAGGTGACGCCGTTAAGCGAACCGGCGCTCCATAATCCGGCGGTCATCGCCGATTCCAGCGAGGCGGTGATAATCAACCAGGTATTGGCGCCCACCAGCAGCGCGCGCACCGCAATGCCGACGATAATCAGCCGGAAGGCCTCGATGCCATTGCGCCATGCCAACAGGTAAATCAGCGCCGCGGTTAACAGGCCACCGATCAACGCGCCGGAGGTGATGCCAAGTACGCCACCGTTGAACAGCACCACCGCTACCAGCACGCCGCTGTAGGCACCGGTATTGAAACCGATAACATCCGGGCTGCCGAGCGGATTGCGCAGCAACGACTGGAAAATGGCGCCGCTGATGCCGAGTGCGGCGCCCAATATCAGCGCCATCGCTACGCGTGGCAAGCGCCATTGGCTGACGATCACCGTTAAATTGGCCGGTCCTTCGCCGCGCAGTGCGTCGATCACCTGTAACGCGCTGAGCGACAGGGTACCGGAACCGAGCGCGTAAATGGCCAGGCTGGCGCAAGCGAACAGCAGCGCCAGCGGGGTCAGCGTCGCGCGTGACAGGCGGGCAGGGTGCGACGGGCGCATCAGACGGGTAGCATGCAGCGACATCAGCAACTCCTGCGGAACATGTGGCGCTGGCGAACCAGGGCGATCAACACCGGGGCGCCGAGCAATGCGGTTACGATCGAGACCCGCAGTTCGCCGGCCACCAGGAAGCGACCGAGCAAGTCGGCGCCGAGAAGCAGAATGGGGGTCAGTACCAGCGTCCACGGCAGGATCCAGTGCAGTTCCGAACCGGCCAGACGGCGCGCGACGTGCGGCATCATCAGGCCGACGAAGGCGATTGGCCCGACGGCGGCGGTGGCGCTGCCGCACAGCAGGGTGATCGCCAGCAGGCCGAGCAATTGGGTGCGCACGATACCGGTGCCCAGCGCGGTGGCCAGTTCGCTACCCATGCTCAGGCTGTTGAGCGCCTTGGTCATCCACAGGGCGATCAGCGTACCGAGCACAATTGGCAGGGTGACGGTGCGTACCACCTGCATGTTCTGGATATCCAGCGAACCGGCCTGCCAGAAGCGCAGTTGATCGAACGTTTGAGGGTTGAGCAGCGCAATGCCGGAGGTCATGCCTTCCAGCACCGCGCCGAGCGCGACGCCTGCCAGCGTCAGGCGAATCGGGTTCAATGTACTACGCCCCAGCGCGCCGACCAGCGCCACCAAGAGCGTCGCGCCCAGCGCGCCGGCAAAGGCGAACCACAGGTATTGGTCGATGTCGGCGGCGCCAAACAGCGTAATGCCGAGCACCACGGCAAAGCCGGCACCGGCATTAACGCCGAGAATGCCAGGGTCGGCCAGCGGGTTGCGCGTCAGGGTTTGCATCAGCGCGCCGGCCAGCCCGAGCGCGATACCGGCCAACAGCCCCACCAGCGTGCGCGGCAGTCGTGCATTGGTGACGATCGTGCAGTCGACGCCGCTGCATTGGCCATTGAGGGCCTGCAGCACGGTGGTGAAGGGAATTGGCTTTGCGCCCAGCGACAGGCTGAGCGCCATCATCAGCAATAGCGTCAGTAATGCCAGTACCAGGCCGTACAGCCTGCGGCGGAAAGCGCGTGTGGTGCCGAATATCAGGCGCTCCTGCGAGGGATGTGAGGAGTGCGAACCATTGTGTGTAAGCCGGAACATGGCAACCCATTATTCAATTGAATATAAATGATATTTATTATCATTATTGATTGTATTCATCTATGGTAGCATGACTCGCTGGCGCAATGCAGCAGCAAGCACGCAATCCCTTTTAAAAGTTGTGGTGATAGACAAATGAGTAAGCCCTCGATTTTGCTTGATTTTGGTCTGCTCAAGACCAATCGGGCGTTCCGTGCCGTGTTCTGCGCACGTTTTATTTCCATTTTGGCGTTGGGATTGATGGCCATCGCGATACCGGTGCAGATTCAGGCGTTGACCGGCTCAACGCTGCTGGTCGGTCTGGCGGTTACCTTGGCCGGCAGCGGCATGTTTGCCGGGCTGTTGATGGGCGGTGTACTGGCGGATCGCTACGAACGCCGTCGCCTGATCCTGTTTGCGCGTTCAACCTGTGGCATCGGCTTTGTCGGCATGTGCATCAATGCCGCATTGCCAACCCCATCGCTGGTGGCGATCTATCTGTTATCGGTGTGGGATGGCTTCTTTGGCGCCGTCGGCGTGACGGCGCTGCTGGCTGCGACACCGGCGTTGGTTGGGCGGGAAAACATTGTCCAGGCCGGCGCCATCAGTATGCTGACGGTGCGTTTTGGATCGATCCTGTCGCCGGCGGTGGGCGGGTTGGTGATAGCCCATGCCGGCGTGGCGTGGAACTACGGTCTGGCAGCGTTGGGCACCTTGCTGACGCTGATGCCACTGCTACGTCTGCCGCAGCTGATGCCGCCGCCACAGCCGCGCGAGCACCCGCTGAAAGCGCTGGCAGGTGGCTTTGCCTTTCTGTTCCAGAATAAAGTGATCGGTATGGTGGCGCTGATCGGCGCGCTGCTGACCATGGCCAGTGCGGTGCGTATCCTCTACCCGGCGCTGGCGGGCGACTGGCTGGTCGGCGCTTCCAGCCTGGGCCTGATGTATGCGGCGGTACCGCTCGGCGCGGCGATTGGCGCCTTTACCAGCGGTCGGGTGGCGCATCTGGCACGGCCTGGCTGGATGATGCTGATGACTGCGATAGCGGCGTTCGTCGCCATTGGTTTGTTTGGTTTGATGCCGTGGTACGGGGCGGCGCTGGCGTGCCTGGTGGCATTCGGTTACCTGAGCGCGGTGAATTCGCTGCTGCAATACGGGCTGATCCAGAGCCTGACGCCGGACGCCTTCCTCGGGCGCATCAATGGGCTGTGGACCGCGCAGAACGTGGTGGGTGATGCCCTGGGCGCGTTGCTGCTGGGGGCGATGGGAGCGTATATGTTGCCGGCGATGACCTCGACCAGCTTTGGCTTTGGCGCCGCGGTGCTCGGCGTGCTGCTGGTGTTCGCCATGCGTGGATTACGTCTGGTGACGCTCGACAAACCGCAGGTGACGCAAGCCTGATGTCAGCGAGCTCAAGCTGCGCCGGATAGCCCGAATAGCCTGACGGCAAGGCGATTCGGGCGCTACCCGCCAGTCTGGCTAACGTGAGTGGATGAACAGTTTTTCTAATCGCGTCAGCAAGTTGCTGGCGCTGTAGTAATCCAGACGAAAGGTATCATTGCCCAGCGCGTAGACCCGCTTGTTTTGCACCGCAGGCAGGTGCGTCAGGAAGGTATTTGCCATCAAGCGCTCGGCGTCGCCGTCATCGTTGGCGAACAGCAACAGCGTTTGGCCGTTAAGACTACCCGCCAGATTTTCCCCGCTCAGTTGAATAATGTCCTTGCGCACGCCCTGGCTGGTGCTGCCGTGGACGTTGGACGGTGGCTGTGCCAGCGTGAAGCCCAGTTGTTGCAGCATTTCACCCTGCGATGACTCGGCGGTCCACAGGTTGGCGGCCTTGCCGTCGTGGCGAAACACCAATGCGCTGACCGGCTGCGGCGGCAAGGTCATCCGCTGTTTCAGCGCTTGCTCGCGCGCGGCGAAATCGGCGGTCAGCTTGGCAGCCTCGGCGTCGCGCCCGGTGGCATAGCCCAGGTCTGTAGCCAGTTGCTGCCAGCTTTTGTCATCATAATTGACCACCAGCACCGGCGCGATGGCCGATAACTGATCGTATAAGCGCAGGGCGGAATCGCCGCCGGTGGCGGACATCACGATCAGATCCGGCGCTTCGCCGGCTATCGCTTCGGCGTTGGGTTCGCCGATATACAGGCGTTTGACACCGCGCTGTGCGGCGATATCCCCCCATTGCCGGAAGAAGCCTTGTTGGTCGGCCAGCTTACCGTTGGGGCTGGTGGCGCCACTGGCGATCACCGGCGCGCCAATCGCCAGCAGGGTACCGGTGACCGTAACGCTGGTCGAGACAATGCGCGTTGGTGCCTGTGAGAGAGTGACGACGCCATGGGCAGTGTCAATGGTGCGCGGCCACTGGGGAGAGGCGGCGTGCGCAGCGGTGAAGGCGAATAAGGCCAGCCCCAAAAGCAGGATATTCTTCATGTCGGCGTGTTCCTGTCGATTAAATACTAATGCTTATCATTTATCTAGCTAATGCCACACTGTTTATACCATGATTGTGATGGGAAAGAAGTGTTTACGTTTATTGACATAGTAAAATCCGGAGGGTAATTTAGCGCCCGTAAACATAAATGATAATCATTATTATATTGGTTATTATTAGCAAACAATAGAGGGCGTACCGATGGATACAGCCATGAATGGTGCCAAAAACATGCAATCGCACAGCAGTGAAGGGGGTTACCTACCGCCGGATCTCGCTGCCGGTTTCTTTTTCACTTCTCCTTTCCGCAGCCTGAGCACTCAGGGGTGTTTTGCCAAAGTCAGTTTGCCGGCGGTGGGTGGCGACGACGTGAACGGCGAATTTCAGCAGGTGGTGCGCCATGCCTTTGACGAAGCTCGGCTGGCGGGCATCAAGCAGCCGGTGCTGTGTGGCGCCATCCCGTTCGATACCCGACAGCCGTCGTCGTTGTTTATCCCTCGCCAAACCCGCTGGTTCGATCGTAATGCCTTTATGGCCGCGCAAGGGATAGAGCACGCTGCGGCACCGGATATCGCGCATAAAACCGAAGTGCCGGCACAGGCAGCATTTATGCAAATGGTCAGCGATGCGGTGACGGCAACCCGTGCAGGCACGCTGGATAAGGTGGTGCTGTCGCGCCTGTTGGAGATTGAAACCTGCCAGCCGGTCGATCGCCATGCGCTGATGACGCGCATCATTGCGCAGAACCCGAACGGTTTTCACTTCCACGTACCGCTGGCAGACGGCGCATTGCTGGGAGCCAGCCCCGAGCTGCTGCTGCGTAAGACCGGCGCGCAATTTTATTCCAATCCGCTGGCCGGCTCCGCCCGCCGCGAGGCCGATCCACAGCGCGATCGCGAGGTCAGCCAGCAGTTACTGAGCTCCACTAAAGACCATAAAGAGCACCGTTTTGTTACCGAAGGCATGCGCGCAGCGTTAAGCGGCCGTTGCCGTTACCTGCATATTCCCAACGCGCCGGAACTGTTGAGTACCACGACGCTGTGGCACCTGTCGACGCCGATTGACGGCGAAGTGGATCCGCGGCAGGAAAACGCGCTGTCGCTGGCCTGTCTGCTGCATCCGACGCCGGCGCTGTGCGGCACGCCGACCCGGGTGGCGCGTGACCTGATTGCCGAGCTGGAGCCGTTTGATCGCGGCGTATTTGGCGGCATCGTTGGCTGGTGTGACGCCGAGGGCAACGGTGAATGGGTGGTGACCATCCGCTGCGGAACCGTCAGCGGCAATCAGGTACGCCTATTTGCCGGTGCCGGCATTGTGCAGGACTCTTCACCAGAGTCCGAATGGCATGAAACCGGCACCAAGCTCAGCACCATTCTGCGCGCCTTTGGCCTGAATCAAGGATAAGAAACATGAGCATTGCTTTTACGCCCTGGCCGGAGGTCTTTGCCCGGCGTTATCGTGAGCGCGGTTATTGGCTTGATCTGCCCCTGACCGACATCCTCGCCCGCCAGGCTGATAACGACGATATCGCGTTGGTGGATGCGGTCGCCAGCCTCAGCTATCGCCAATTGCACCAGCGGTCGGATCGTCTGGCGGCGGCACTGCTGCGCCGTGGCGTACAACCCGGCGAAACCGCGCTGGTGCAGTTGGGCAACGTGGTTGAATTTTACGTCACCTTCTTTGCCCTGCTGAAAATCGGCGTGGCGCCGGTAAATGCGCTGTTCAGCCATCAGCGCAGCGAGCTGCATGCCTATGCGTCGCAGATCAAGCCGGCAGTGTTGATCGCCGATCGCCTGCACGGTCTGTTCGCCAACGATGATTTCCTGGCCGAGTTCCGTCAGCAGCATCCGTCGCTGCGCGTGGTGGCGTTGCGTAATCAGCCGCACGGCGCGCAGGCGTTGTCGCAGATGCTGGCCGAAGACAGCGCAGGCTTTTGCGCCACGCCGTCTGCCGCCGATCGGGTGGCGTTTTTCCAGCTTTCCGGCGGCAGTACCGGCACGCCGAAACTGATCCCGCGTACTCACAACGATTATTACTACAGCATCCGCCGCAGCGTGGAAATCTGCCATTTTGATCGGCACACGCGCTATCTGTGCGCGCTGCCGGTGGCGCACAACTATCCGATGAGTTCACCCGGCGTGCTGGGGGTGTTGTATGCCGGTGGGGTGGCGGTGTTTGCCGCCGATCCGGATGCGGCCCAGTGCTTCACGCTGATTGAACAGCACCGGATCAACGTTACTGCGCTGGTGCCTCCGGCGGTCACGCTGTGGCTGCAGGCGATCGAAGAGTGGGGCGGCAACCAGCAGTTGACCAGCTTGAAACTGTTGCAGGTTGGCGGCGCCAAACTGGGTGAAACGCTGGCGGCACGCATTCCCGCTGAAATCGGCTGCCAGTTGCAGCAGGTGTTCGGCATGGCAGAAGGGCTGGTTAACTACACTCGACTGGATGACGATCGGCAGCACATTCTTACTACCCAGGGCTGCCCGATGTCGCCCGATGACGAGGTCTGGGTGGCGGACGACGACGGCAATCCGTTGCCGGTTGGGCAGACTGGTCGCCTGATGACGCGCGGCCCTTATACTTTCCGCGGCTACTATCAAAGCCCGCAGCACAATGCCGAAGCCTTCGACGAGAACGGTTTTTACTGTTCCGGCGATCTGATTCGCCTGACCGAAGACGGCTATCTTTGCGTCGAAGGTCGGCAGAAGGACCAGATCAATCGCGGCGGCGAGAAAATTGCCGCCGAAGAAATCGAAAACCTGCTGCTACGTCATCCGGCGGTGATTAACGCCGCGCTGGTTTCCATGCCGGATGCGCTGATGGGCGAGAAAAGTTGCGCCTACGTTATTGCCAGCGAGACGCTTAAGCCGGTGGCGCTGCGGCGCCATCTGCGTGCGCAGGGCGTGGCGGAATTTAAATTGCCAGACCGTTTTGTCCAGGTGGAAAGCCTGCCGCTGACGCCGGTCGGCAAAGTAGACAAAAAACTGCTGCGCCAGCGCCTGGAGGCGCAGCAACCGACTCAGGTCCAGGGAGATTGAACGATGGCCATTCCTAAACTTAATGATTATGCGCTGCCAACGGCAGCTGAAATGCCGGCCAACAAGGTCAACTGGGCGTTCGAACCACAACGCGCCGCGCTGCTGATCCACGATATGCAGCAGTATTTCCTGAATTTTTGGGGCGAGGACAGCGCGCTGATCAAGCAGGTGGTGGACAACATCGCCAACCTGCGTCGCTATTGCAAGGCACAAGGTATTCCAGTGTTTTATACCGCACAACCCAATGAGCAGAGCGCCGAAGATCGCGCATTGTTGAATGACATGTGGGGGCCGGGGCTGAACAAACATCCGGAACAGCAGGCGGTGGTGGCCGCGCTGGCGCCGGACGCTGACGATACCGTATTGGTGAAATGGCGTTACAGCGCCTTCCATCGCTCGCCGCTGCAAGACATTTTGCAGGAGTCAGGCCGCGATCAACTGATTATTTGCGGTGTGTATGCGCACATCGGCTGCCTGACAACGGCAATTGACGCCTTTATGCGCAACATCAAGCCATTTATGGTGGCCGATGGGTTGGCGGACTTTTCCCGCGATGAACACTTAATGGCGCTGCGCTACACTGCCGGTCGCTGCGGGCGGGTGGTGGCTACCGCCGATCTGCTGCCGGGCATCGCCAGCAAGGATGCGCTGCGTCAGCAGATACTGCCGCTATTGGACGAAGACAGTGACGATATGGCCAACGACGAAAACCTGATCGACTATGGTCTGGATTCGGTGCGTATCATGGAACTGGCGACTCGCTGGCGCAAGATCCGCAGCGATATCGATTTTATCGCGCTGGCGAAAAGCCCAACCATCGACAGTTGGTGGGCGTTGCTTTCCGGGGAGAAGGCGTGATGAGCGGGTGGGATTTTAACGGCAAACGGGTGTGGGTAACCGGCGCCGGTGCCGGTATCGGTCTGCAAACCGCGCTGGACTTTGTTGCTGCCGGGGCGGAGGTGGTGGGGTTTGATCTGCGGTTTGATCAGCGGGAGTATCCGTTCCGCTGCGAAGTGCTGGATATTGCCGACGGTGAGGCGGTGGATGGCGTTTGTACCCGCCTGTTGGCAGAGCAGGGGGAGTTGGATGTGTTGGTCAACGGCGCGGGTATTTTGCGTATGGGGCTGACCGATGCAACCAGTTCGGCGGACTGGATGGCATGCCTCAATGTCAATGCCGGCGGGGCGTTTAACATGTTCCGCCATGCATTGCCGGTATTTCGCCGTCAGCGGCGCGGCGCGATCGTCAGCATTGCTTCCAATGCGGCGCATGTACCGCGCGTAGGCATGGCGGCATATTGCGCCTCAAAGGCCGCATTGCGCAGCCTGTGCCAAACCGTGGGTCTGGAAATGGCCGAGTTCGGCGTGCGATCGAACATGGTATCGCCGGGTTCAACCAATACGCCGATGCAGCGCGGCATGTGGCAGGATGAAACCGGCGAGCAGAAGACCATTCAAGGCTTCCCGCAGCAGTTTAAACTCGGTATTCCGTTGGGGAAAATAGCGCAGCCGCAGGAAGTCTCTAACGCGATTCTGTTTCTGGCGTCGGATCTGGCCAGCCATATTACCATGCAGGATATTGTGATTGACGGTGGCGCAACGCTGGCGGCCTGATGCCGGCGTGGTGATGGGATAATCAAGGCGCTGCGTGCAGCGCCTTATTGTTGTCTGGTGTATAAATGAAAAGAAGCGCCTAAAGAGAGCGGTTAGTAGGTCGGCGTTCGAGATTACGCCGAGCTTAAATGCAAAAAAAGCGCCTAAAGGCGCTTTTTTCTTAATTGGTGGGTCGTGCAGGATTCGAACCTGCGACCAATTGATTAAAAGTCAACTGCTCTACCAACTGAGCTAACGACCCGCAGAAGTGGTGGGTGATGACGGGCTCGAACCGCCGACCCCCTCCGTGTAAAGGAGATGCTCTACCAACTGAGCTAATCACCCACTTCAGGACTTCCGGATACTGCATCAGCGAGAGAATGATGGTGGGTGATGACGGGCTCGAACCGCCGACCCCCTCCGTGTAAAGGAGATGCTCTACCAACTGAGCTAATCACCCTCATTTTTCTCACTGCTTAACAAGATGGTGGGCGATGACGGGCTCGAACCGCCGACCCCCTCCGTGTAAAGGAGATGCTCTACCAACTGAGCTAATCGCCCCGTCTTGTTGGAGTCGCATTATAGGGATAGTTGAAAGTGAGTCAACGGTTTTTAAAATGATTTCAATCGTTCGCCGCAAATTTAAACAGGATGCGATATTTATCGCCAGCGCTGCCGTTTCTTTGCTCATTGTTATGTGAAAAACGGCGTAACATTGATGAAATAGCACCGGCTGATGCCGTGTCGGCGTTGAGGAATTAGCACGTGGTGATACAATGTTGCCCACTTTTTTCAATTCCGAGCAATCGTCGGCACCCGCTGACACGCGTTGCGTAATAAGGCAGTGATCCCAATGAAAATCAAAACCCGTTTTGCACCGAGCCCAACCGGCTACCTGCACGTCGGCGGCGCGCGTACTGCGCTTTATTCCTGGCTGTTCAGTCGCCACGCCGGCGGCGAGTTCGTTCTGCGCATCGAAGATACCGATCTGGAGCGTTCCACCCAGGATGCTATCGACGCCATTATGGATGGGATGAACTGGCTGAACCTGGATTGGGATGAAGGCCCGTATTATCAGACCAAACGTTTCGATCGCTACAACGGCGTGATTGACGAGATGCTCGAGCAGGGCACCGCTTACCGTTGCTACTGCTCCAAAGAGCGTTTGGAAGCGCTGCGCGAAAAACAGATGGAAAACGGCGAAAAGCCGCGTTACGACGGTCACTGCCGCGACAGCCAGTGCAGCCACACCGCCGATGAGCCACACGTGGTGCGTTTCCGTAACCCGCAAGATGGTGCGGTGATTTTCGACGATCAAATCCGCGGGCCAATCGAATTCAGCAACCAGGAACTGGATGATTTGATCATCCGGCGTACCGACGGTTCACCGACCTACAATTTCTGCGTGGTGGTCGACGACTGGGATATGGAAATCACTCACGTGATCCGTGGCGAAGACCATATCAATAACACGCCGCGCCAGATCAACATCCTGAAGGCGCTGGGTGCGCCAGTGCCGGAATACGCGCACGTATCGATGATCCTGGGTGATGACGGCAAAAAGCTGTCCAAACGTCACGGCGCGGTCGGCGTAATGCAATACCGCGATGATGGCTACCTGCCTGAAGCGTTGCTGAACTATCTGGTGCGTCTGGGCTGGTCCCATGGCGATCAGGAAATCTTCACCATTGATGAAATGAAGCAGTTCTTCTCGCTGAATGACATCAGCAAGTCCGCCAGCGCCTTCAACACCGAAAAGCTGCAATGGTTAAACCATCACTACATTAACCATATGCCGGCGGAACAGGTGGCAGTGCATCTGGCATGGCACGTTGAACAGCAGGGCATCGAAACGCGCAACGGACCGGAACTGAAGGATATCGTCAAACTGCTGGGCGAGCGTTGCAAGACGCTGAAGGAAATGGCCGCTGCCTGCCGCTATTTCTACGAAGACTTCAGCGAGTTTGATGCCGATGCGGCGAAGAAACATTTGCGGCCGGTGGCTCGCCAGCCGTTGGAAGCGGTGCGCGTCAATCTGGCTGCCATCACCGAATGGACGCCGGAAAATGTGCATAACGCCATTCAGGGCACGGCAGATCAACTGGGTGTTGGCATGGGCAAAGTGGGCATGCCATTACGCGTGGCCGTCACCGGCGCCGGTCAGTCGCCGGGCATGGACGTTACCGTTCATGCCATCGGCCAGGCGCGCAGCCTGAAGCGTATCGATCAGGCACTGGCCTATATTGCCGAGCGCGAAGCGCAGGCCTGATAGCCGTATCTGGTGCCAGGCAGCGACTGGGTTGCCTTTTGCTCAGGCCTTTCGGCCGGGTGAGCTGGCAGTAATCAGACGTCTAGCCTGCGATTGCTCGTCCATACACAGCCCCGCGAGGAGATTCGCGGGGTTTTTTTATGCCGGATGATTGCCGAGTTTTTCAGCGCTTCAGGGCGTTTTGTAGCGATAAACGTGCTGATTTGGCGGCTTTTTCAGCGCTTGATCGAGTAATGCAAATTAGCCGTTGACAGGGTTTGCCGGGTTTCATATTATGCGCCCCGTTCACGGCACAAAGTGTTTGTGGAATGGGGCTATAGCTCAGCTGGGAGAGCGCTTGCATGGCATGCAAGAGGTCGACGGTTCGATCCCGTCTAGCTCCACCAACCTTTATCTCAGTAAGGTTGGTTGATACCGTAACGCCGGTTAATGCGTACCACATTTTGTGGGGCTATAGCTCAGCTGGGAGAGCGCTTGCATGGCATGCAAGAGGTCAGCGGTTCGATCCCGCTTAGCTCCACCACCATTTAAAAAGCCGACCTCTGGGTCGGCTTTTTGCTTTTCTGCTGTCTGGCTCACGACGCTGGCGGAACGCGATGGCATCACGCGCCATTGCCTGCCGAACGGTTCAGGAATCTCAATCCTCTGCGACAGGCATAAAAAATGCCGCTCAGCGTCAACTGAGCGGCATGGGAGGCTTGACGGTGGGCTAGGCTTAGCCCAGAACCAGGCCGGCGATCGACGCGGACAGAATGCTCACCAGCGTAGAGCCGTACACCAGTTTCAGGCCGAAGCGCGAAACCACGTTGCCCTGATGCTCGTTCAAGCCCTTAATCGCACCGGCAACGATACCGATAGAAGAGAAGTTGGCGAAGGACACCAGGAATACCGACAGAATGCCCAGACTGCGTGGCGACAGTTCAGCCGAGACTTTCTGCAATTCCATCATCGCCACGAATTCGTTGGAAACCAGTTTGGTCGCCATGATGCTGCCAACCTGCAGCGCTTCGTGTTTAGGGATACCCATAATCCAGGCAAATGGATAGAAGAAGTAGCCGAGGATCTCCTGGAAGCTCAGACCGAAGATGGCGCTGAACAGGCCGTTGAGTGCGGCGATCAGGGCGATAAAGCCGATCAGCATTGCGGCAACGATTATTGCAACTTTAAAACCTGCCAGAATATATTCACCCAGCATTTCAAAGAAGCTTTGGCCTTCATGCAGATTGCCGAGGTGCAGTTCTTCTTCGCTACTGGTGTCGTACGGGTTGACCAACGACAGCACGATAAAGGTACTGAACATGTTGAGCACCAGCGCCGCTACCACGAATTTGGCATCCAGCATGGTCATGTAGGCGCCGACGATCGACATGGAGACCGTCGACATCGCGGTTGCCGCCATGGTGTACATGCGCTTTTCCGACATCTTGCCCAGAATGTCTTTATAGGCAATAAAGTTTTCCGACTGACCGAGAATCAGTGAGCTGACGGCGTTGAATGACTCCAGCCTGCCCATACCGTTTACCTTGGACAGGACGGTACCGATGATGCGGATCACAAATGGCAGCACCTTGATGTATTGCAGTATGCCAATCAGCGCAGAAATGAACACGATAGGGCACAGTACCTTCAGGAAGAAGAACGCCAACCCTTTGTCGCCCATACCGCCGAAGACAAAATCAGTCCCTTGTCCTGCAAATCCGAGGAGTTTATCAAACAGGGCGGCGAACCCTTTGACGAAGCCCAGGCCCGCTTCCGAATGCAGGAAAAAGTAGGCCAATAATACTTCGATAACCAATAATTGAATAACATAGCGAATGCGGATGCTTTTGCGATCGCGGCATACCAGCAATGCCAAAATCGTTACCACCACTAACGCCAACGCAAAGTGCGCAATATGGGACATGTTTGCTCCAAATTTGAGGCAGGCTGAATTTCGGTTGTCATTCTATGTAACGCTGCGTTTAAAAACGAGACTTCGATTGCAAATATAGAAACTGATAGTGGGATTCTTCTTAAAGTAGTCCAGTAAAGCACTCCAAATCAAGATGTTAATAATTTTGCCCATTGGTAGCATTTTTGTGCTAATTTGATTATCAGGCGTACTTCGTTCTGTTTCTGGTCAACGCCAGCGGCAAGAAACTTGTTGAAATAGCTGCGATATGTTCGTAAAGCCTTCGTCGCCGTCTATCACAGGGATAAGCATCACCTCTCTAAATGCAATTGATAATTATTATCATTTTGCTATGATTACGGTAAGCTTAATATGAGTAAGGGCTAAACGATATGTTGAACAGCCGTGCGGTTACTTCTACCTCCACCAACCGCCCGTCCAGGAAGATCAAACTTTCTTTGATGGGCCCGGCGTTTATCGCCGCCATCGGCTATATCGATCCCGGTAACTTTGCCACCAACATCCAATCCGGCGCTTCCTTTGGCTACAAACTGTTGTGGGTAGTGGTGTGGGCCAACATCATGGCGATGTTAATCCAGCTATTGTCTGCCAAGCTCGGCATCGCCACTGGCAAGAACCTGGCCGAACATATCCGCGACCGTTTTCCGCGGCCGGCAGTATGGGCCTATTGGGTTCAGGCGGAAATCATCGCCATGGCTACGGATTTGGCCGAATTTATCGGTGCGGCGATCGGCTTTAAACTGCTGCTCGGCGTCACCCTGCTTGAAGGCGCGGTGCTGACCGGTATCGCCACCTTCCTGATCCTGATGCTGCAAAAACGTGGGCAGAAACCGCTGGAACTGGTGATCGGCGGCCTGCTGCTGTTCGTTGCCGCCGCCTACATCGTCGAGCTGGTATTCTCGCAGCCGCAGTTGAGCGGGCTTATCAAAGGCATGGCCATTCCCGACCTGCCTAACGGCGATGCGGTGTTTCTGGCGGCCGGCGTGCTTGGCGCCACCATTATGCCGCACGTGATCTATCTGCACTCTTCGTTGACGCAAACCGCCGGTAAAAATTCGCAGGCGGAACGTTATGCATCAACCAAGGTAGACGTGGCGATTGCCATGACCATCGCCGGTTTTGTCAACCTGGCGATGATGGCTACCGCCGCTGCGGCATTCCACTTTAGCGGCCATAGCGGCATCGCCGATCTTGATCAAGCCTACCTGACCTTGCAACCGTTGCTGGGGCACGCCGCTGCAACGGTATTCGGTCTTAGCCTGGTGGCGGCGGGACTCTCTTCCACCGTGGTTGGCACGTTGGCGGGGCAGGTGGTCATGCAGGGGTTCGTGCGTTTCTATATTCCACTGTGGGTGCGGCGCGTGGTGACCATGCTGCCGTCGTTTATCGTGATCCTGCTGGGTATGGATGCTACGCGTATCCTGGTGCTCAGCCAGGTGTTGTTGAGCTTTGGTATCGCGTTAGCGTTGGTACCACTGCTGCGTTTCACCGGCAACCGGGAACTGATGGGGGATCTGGTTAACAGTAGATCCATACAGAATATCGGGTGGCTGATCGTATTGATCGTGGTGGGGCTGAATGGCTATCTGCTGGTAAGCAGTCTGTTCTAACCGCTTGGCGCTAGCTGAAAGGGCGCGAAATCGCGCCCTTTTGCATTTAATCGTCGTCGTGTTCGTGATGACGGTGCTTGTGTTTATGATGCTTTTTATAATGGTGCTTATCGTATTTGCGATAGCGACCATCATGGTAATAGTAATTTTTGCGCCAGTAGTCGCCGTCACGCCAGCGATAGCCGTCCCAGTAATATCCCCGGCGGCTGCGTTCGCCCTGATAACGCCCACGGTGGTTTTCCCACCAGTCACGATCGCGCCAGTCATGGCCATCCCAATAATTGCCGCGTCGATCCTGATCGCCTATGCGTAATGAAACGCCGGGCATCAAATCAATGTTGAGGCCTTCGGCCTGCGCCTGTTGCGCCAGTGGGGCTGTGGTTGCCACTAAGATAGCGGCCAGTAGCAGAGGTTTAAACATGCTTTCTCCTGTTGGCGGCTCACCGTGCAAAAATTCCCGTATGCCCGTCACGCGTAGCCTGTGCTCGCTTGATGCCCTGCGGGGAGGTAAACCGGCCTTATAGTTAATCTGTCAGCATGTTATCGCTATCGACGTATAAAGAATCTGAGGGAGATTCTGAAAACCACGCTGTGGCAACGAATTAAGATTTATCTAAAGTAAAATCACACCCCGGCAGGCGTTAGAACGACGGGGTGTAATCGCTTACAGAAGAATGGCGTCGATTGCGGCGATTTCCTGTGGGCTGAAGTTGCGATTGGCCAGCATGCCGACCGCATCTTCTATTTGGCTGGTTTTACTGGCGCCGATCAACACCGAGGTCACACGATCGTTACGCAGCACCCAGGCCAGCGCCATCTGAGACAGCTTTTGTCCACGCTGCTCGGCCAATGCATTGAGACGGCGCACTTTTGCCAGCTTTTCTTCGGTCAGTTGCTCTGGCTGGAGGAACTTGCTGTCGCCGGCAGCCCGCGAATCTTGCGGTATGCCGTGCAAATAGCGGTCGGTCAGCACGCCGCCCGCCAGCGGAGAAAAGGCAATGGACCCCACGCCATGGTCAGCCAGCGTGTCCAGCAGCTCCGCTTCAATACTGCGCTCGAACATTGAGTATCTGGGCTGGTGGATCACACAGGGCGTGCCAAGCTGTTGCAGCAGGGCGAATGCCTCACGTGCCCGTTCAGCCGGATAATTCGACAGGCCGACATACAGCGCCTTGCCTTGCCGCACCAGTAAATCCAGCGCCGCCATGGTTTCTTCCAGCGGCGTATCGGGATCCGGTCGGTGATGATAAAAGATATCCACATAATCCAGCCCCAGCCGTTGCAGGCTTTGATCGAGGCTGGCGACCAGGTA
This sequence comes from Serratia odorifera, assembly GCF_041448735.1. Taxonomy (NCBI): domain Bacteria; kingdom Pseudomonadati; phylum Pseudomonadota; class Gammaproteobacteria; order Enterobacterales; family Yersiniaceae; genus Serratia; species Serratia odorifera. The sequence goes on from NZ_JBGMUT010000002.1 coordinate 66,971, forward strand.
TTTTTTTGAACCCCAGTCGCCATACGGGCCTGGCCACATGGTGTAACCGGCTTTTGATGACACGATCAGTTCATCGCGATAGGCGCGCAGATCGGCATGCAGGATGCGGCCAAAAACCGCTTCGGCAGAGCCGGGGGGCGGCCCGTAGTTATTGGCCAGATCAAAATGGGTAATGCCCAGATCGAACGCGCGGCGCACCAGGTTGCGAGCGTTGTCATACAGCGAGTTATCGCCAAAGTTATGCCATAAGCCCAATGATATCGCTGGCAATTTCAGTCCGCTGCGTCCGCAGCGTCGGTATTCCATGGTGTGATAACGGGAAGCATCTGCCTGATAAACCATATCAATCTCTGCCTTGAAGGGAGGGGGACATGTTTTAGTGTATGCGTTTTCACCACGATTGCCTGCGGTCCGGATCACGTTAACTTGCGCGGAGATAACGTGGATTAATGCTCAGGTCGTGCTGCCTGATGCCGGTGCAACCATGTAAAGTAGGGTTTCCAAGTGGTTATTTGCCATAAAGCTCGAAATTTCGCCGGGATATTCAATACTAAATACTAATATTCCTATCATCGGGCAGGTAAATATCATGAGTAAGAATTATACGGTGGCTAACTATCTTCTCGACCGATTGGCGCAGATGGGTATTCGCCATTTGTTTGGCGTGCCCGGTGATTACAATTTACAGTTTCTCGATCATGTGATCGATCATCCGCAGGTGACCTGGGTTGGTTGCGCCAATGAGCTTAATGCGGCATATGCAGCGGATGGTTATGCCCGCTGCAAACCCGCTGCCGCGATGCTGACTACTTTTGGCGTGGGTGAACTCAGCGCGATCAACGGCGTTGCCGGCAGTTATGCGGAATATCTGCCGGTGATTCATATTGTCGGCGCCCCCACGCTGCGTTGCCAGCGCAGTGGGGAACTGTTGCATCATTCGCTGGGTGACGGCGATTTTGGCCATTTTGCCCGCATGGCCAAAGAGGTCACCATTGCGCAGGCCAGCCTGACGGCGGCCAATGCCGAAGCAGAAATCGATCGGCTGCTGACCACCGCGCTGTTTGAGCGTCGGCCGGTGTATCTGCTCTTGCCAAGCGATGTGGCGCAGGCTCCGCTGGCTTCACGCCCGGCGCCGTTGATGCTGCGACAGCCCAATCTGTCCGCCGCATCGTTGCAGGCCTTTGTCAAGGCGGCGCGCGTACAGTTGCAAGCCGCACAGCGGGTATCGCTGTTGGCGGATTTTCTCGCCGATCGTTTTGGCGCGCAGCAAGCTCTGAGCCAATGGATGCAGGAAGTTTCAATTCCTCATGCCACGCTGCTAATGGGCAAAAGCGTGTTGGATGAAACCCACGCCGCTTTTACCGGCACCTATGCCGGTGCAGCCAGTGCCCCGCCGGTCAAGCAGTTGATCGAAGGCGCTGATGCGATCATCAGTATCGGTGTGCGTTTAACTGACACCATTACCGCCGGATTTAGCCACAGTTTGCCAGCGGACAAATGCATTGATATCCAACCGTTTGAAGCACGCGTCGGCCAGCAGGTATTCAGTCAGATCCCGATGCGCGATGCGGTGATCGCGCTGCATCAGTTAACGCTGTCGCTGTGTCGGCACTGGACATTACCCGTCATTGCGCGCACGCCATTGCCACAATCGCATGGCGGCGGGCTCGATCAGCATGGTTTCTGGCAGCAGGTGCAGGATTTTCTGCGTCCCGGCGATATCGTGCTGGCGGAACAGGGCACCGCCAGTTTTGGCGCTGCGGCGCTGACGTTGCCACAGGGTTGCCATTTTATCGTGCAGCCGCTGTGGGGCTCGATCGGCTATACCCTGCCGGCGGCGTTTGGCGCGCAGACTGCGGAGCCGGAGCGTCGAGTAATATTGCTGATAGGCGATGGTTCAGCCCAGTTGACGGCTCAGGAGTTGGGGTCGATGCTGCGTGATGGGCAAAAGCCGATCGTCTTCCTGCTGAATAATGATGGTTATACCGTCGAGCGCGCCATTCATGGGCCAGAGCAGCGTTATAACGATATCGCCGCCTGGAACTGGACGTTGTTACCGCAGGCGATGGGCGATGGACAGCGCGTGAAGACGTTGCGCGTTAGTGAACCAGAGTCGTTACGCGCTGCGCTGAGTGAGGTGAACGACTGCGATCGGCTGGCATTCATCGAGGTGATATTGCCGAAGATGGACATCCCGGAACTGCTCGACAGCGTGTCTCGGGCCATTCAGGTGCGTAATGCCGCCGCCTGATCCTCGGCGCTTTCCTGCAGGCGCTCCAGTAGCCAAAACCCCGCCGGTCCCGGTGGGGTAAGACGTGACCACACCGCGTCGACCGAAATGCGCATTGGCCAGCCGCGCAACGGCAACGGCTGCAAACGCTCCTGACCGTACTGCCTGACCAGCCAGTGCGGCAAAATCGCCCAGCCGAAGCCTTGCTCCGCCATTTCCAGCAGCATCAGATAACTTGGCGCCGACCACACGCGTCCCTGCGGTTTGTTGGCATTGGCAGAATAGGTGTTGAGATACAGCTGGCGGTCGCTGGCCAATTGTTCCTGCGAAACCGTCTCAAGCTGTGCCAAGGGGTGATCGCGAGCGACAAAAATCCCCATTTCGGTTTGCTCTGGCAGGCGGGCTACCGCGATATCCGGCGGGTAGGCCGGCTGTACCGCCAGCATGCCAAGATGCGCCCGGCCGCTCTGTAACAGCTCCAGTACGTCACCGCCTTCGGCAATCATGCACTCCAGCTCAATGTCCTGATAACGACGCTCAAAATGCCGCATCAAACTGTCGTGATGATTGGGTTGATAAGTGTCGGAAAAGACGATCGTCAAGCGGGGTTCAATGCGATCGGCCAGGCGGATACTTAACGCATCCAACCGTTCGCTGGCGGCGAGGATCTCTTGCACGTGACCCAGCACTTTACGCCCGGCGGCGGTAAGCACCGGCTGACGAGCCTGCCTGTCGAACAGCGTCAGGCCAAGGTCAGCTTCCAGATTGGCGATCGCGGTGCTGATGGTGGACTGGCTTTTGCGCAGCTTGCGCGCAGCGGCGGAAAACGACCCCAGCGCGGCTGCTTCGACAAATGCCTGTAATGCTTCCGGTGAATAATGCATGAAGTATCTATTTTATCGATGGAACCTATTTTTAATCTACGGTAAAAGTCGATGATAATCACCTGACTTTTTCATAAACAATCAATGTCAGGTGATATATGCAATTGCAAAACAAGTCTTTCGCTGAACGCGTGGTGCATGCGGTAGGGTTTGAGGCGATCGCGGTGATGATTTGCGCGCCGATCGGTGCATGGTTGATGAACCGTTCGATGATGCAGGTAGGGGCGCTGGCGGTGATGCTGTCCAGCGTCGCCATGCTGTGGAATATGATTTATAACACCGTCTTTGACCGTCTGTGGCCGGTAAACCGGGTGCTGCGTACTCTGAAGGTGCGTGCATTGCACGCGTTCGGGTTCGAAGCCGGCTTTGTGCTGATTGGCGTGCCGATTGCCGCGTTTATGCTAAACCTGACGCTGGTCCAGGCATTTATGCTGGAACTGGGTTTTTTCCTGTTCTTCCTGCCGTATACCATGGCCTATAACTGGTTGTATGACACTTTGCGTCAGCGTTGGGTCGACACTCGTCTGGCGGTGAAATAAGCTATCGTCAACGCGCTGCCGCGCGGATAAGGTTGGTCACATGTAGCGCGTAGCCGTGAGGAGAAACCAATGAAAGTGCTGGGTTTGCTGGGAGGAATGAGCTGGGAATCCACCATTCCGTACTACCGGATGATCAACGAGCAGGTCAAGCAGCAACTGGGCGGCCTGCATTCAGCCAGGCTGGTGCTGTACAGCGTCGATTTCCATGAGATTGAACGTCTGCAACATCAGGGAGACTGGCAAGGCGCCGGGCAACTGTTGGCGGCGGCGGCAGTCTCGCTGCGTGCTGCTGGCGCAGAAGCCATCGTCATCTGTACCAACACCATGCACAAAGTGGCAGATGTCATTGAGCAGGCCAGCGGCTTACCGCTGATCCACATCGCCGATGCCACCGCATTGCAGGTACGTCAACAAGATATGCGCCGCGTCGGGCTGTTGGGCACGCGCTTTACCATGGAACAGGATTTTTATCGTGGGCGCCTGCAGGCGCGCTTTGGCATCGAGGTGGTGACGCCGGTGTCCGCCGATCGCGACATTATCCACCGTATTATTTACGACGAACTGTGTTTGGGGAAAATCAGCGCCGCTTCGCGTGACGAATACCGGCGGATCATCGGCAATCTGGAGCTTCAGGGCGCACAGGGCATTATCTTCGGCTGTACCGAAATCGGCCTGCTGGTTAATGCACAGGACGCCTCGGTGCCGGTATTCGACACCACGGAAATTCATGCCCGCGCGGCGGCGGATTACGCGCTGGCCTGAGCGCACCTATTCATCGTGCTCGCGCGGCGGGCGCGGCTGCGAGATCAGCATCAGCGGCTTGCCCGCCAGTATCAGCCAGGCGGGCAGCATAACCATGCACAACACCGGCAGCAGATGCAGATCCGGTACCACTGCCGCAGCCATAAACAGGCTGAGCCATCCGTCACGTGAAACCACCAGCACCAGCCCCATAATAGCGCAGGAAACGGTGATGGCCGCCGGCACCGCCGGTACGTGTTGATGCAGCATCAGGCCAAGCGCAACGCCGATAAACACCGCGGGGAAGATCCGTCCGCCGCGAAAACCGCTGGCTGCGGCAATCACCAACGCCGCCAGCTTGGTCAGAGTGACGATCAGCAGCGTGCTGACGGTAACATCGTCGCCGGCCGCCAGACGCTTCATTTCGTCTACCCCTTTGAACAGCGTAACGTCGCCGCCGATCAGTCCCAGCATGCCCAGCAGAAAGCCAGCCAATCCCAGCGCCAATACCGGGTGCTTCAACGAATGGAACATCCGATGCAGATGCGGGAAGCACCATAGCGCCGCCATACCGAGCGCGATGGCGATCAGCGCCACCACTGCGCCGCTGAAGATATCCGCCAGGCGCGTGACGTCATAGGGTGCCAATTGCAGAGAAAAATCGGGGGTGAAGAACAGTTGCGTAGTCACTGCGCCGGCCGCTGCCGCCATTAGCGGGGCGAACAGCCGATCCCACAACGGAACATCGCCGCTGCTGGCCAACATTTGCGAGAAAACCAGCGCCGCCGCCACTGGCGTGCCGAACAGGGCGCCGATAGTGCCGGCCGCCGCCAGGATAATCCAGTCCACCTGCGGGACTTTTGGCAGCAGGCGAGCGCCGAGTGCCGCTGCCAGTGCAATATTGATGGCGGTGATCGGGTTTTCCGGCCCCAGACTGACGCCGCCGGCCAAACCCGCCAGCAACGCCAATAGCAGCCCGGGAATGGCCGACAACGGGATCGGCAAGCCGATCAGCGATTCGGTGGCCGGATCCGGGCCGGCATGGCCGGGCATATAGCGAATAATCAACCCGACGGCAACGCCGGTGAGCGTCAGTACGCCAAGGGTCCACCATGGCGAATGCACATCCACGTTAAGCAGGGCGGGCAGCCGTGACCACAGGGTATTTTGTAGCGCGGCGGCCACTCTCATCACCAGAATAAGCACCAGACTGGCGGCAGAGCCGATAATAATGGCAGGCAGAGCAAAGGTCAGCATTGTCGTGGCGCGCGGATGCAGCATGCAGGGATCCCTTGTCAATAAACCCTGCGTCGCAGGGGGAGATGATTGGGTGATGATTGAGTGCACCAGCCTTCGCTGTGCGCAGCAAGCAGCGTCAACGGATGGTTATATAGGCTGTTTTCAGGCATTTTGCCAACCCCGGTCGCCGCTGAACAGCCGCCAAGACGCGTTTTTTGCCGCAATTTGTTTCAACGTGCAGGAAAATCGGCCAAACGGCCTGGCTGAAACGTTTTTTGTGATCAAGATCGCTATTGGCCGGTTAGCGTAACGATGACGATTGTTGTTTTCTCGGCGGGATTTTACAGTGAGTGCAGTTTGCTATTTGCCCTTAAATTTTGCGGAGAAAACACTGATGACCTATGCCCTCGTAGGTGATGTTGGCGGTACCAATGCCCGCCTGGCGCTGTGCACTGTCGCGACGGGTGAAATTACCCAGGCGAAAACCTATTCCGGCCTGGAGTTCGACAGCCTCGAAGCGGTGATTCGCCAATATCTGGTCGAACACCAGGCCGAAGTACAGGATGCCTGCATCGCCATAGCCTGCCCGGTGACCGACGATTGGGTGGCGATGACCAACCATAGCTGGGCGTTTTCCATCAAAGAGATGAAGGCCAATCTGGGGCTGAACCATCTGGAAGTGATCAACGATTTTACCGCAGTCTCCATGGCGATCCCGATGCTGACCGCCGACGACGTGATGCAGTTTGGCGGCGGTCAGGCGCAGCAGGACAAGCCGATTGCGGTGTACGGTGCCGGTACCGGGCTGGGCGTGGCGCACCTGGTACAGGTTGACCGCCGTTGGCTGAGCCTGCCGGGTGAGGGCGGCCATGTCGACTTTGCGCCCAACAGCGAAGAGGAAGACATCATTCTGGAGGTATTGCGTGCCGAAGTGGGCCATGTTTCTGCCGAACGGGTGCTGTCTGGACCGGGGCTGGTCAATTTGTACCGCGCGATCGTCAAGGCGGACGATCGTATGCCGGAAAATCTGGCGCCGAAGGACGTGACCGAGCGCGCGTTAGCCGACAGCTGCACGGATTGCCGCCGCGCGTTGTCGCTGTTTTGCGTGATCCTTGGGCGCTTTGGCGGCAACCTGGCATTGAGTCTTGGCACCTTTGGCGGCGTGTATATCGCCGGCGGTATCGTGCCGCGCTTTATGGAATTTTTCAAAGCGTCCGGCTTCCGTACGGCGTTTGAGGATAAGGGGCGCTTTAAGGACTATGTGCACGACATTCCGGTGTTTATGATCACCCACGCACAGCCGGGGTTGCTGGGTGCTGGCGCTCACCTGCGGCAAACGCTGGGGATGCGTCTGTAGTCACAGGGGCTGACAGGTTCCTCCTGGTGTTATCCTCTATCAGCAAACAGCCGGTCAGCATCACTGACCGGCTGTTTGCTGTTGATATGAATCAGGCGTGTTCTGCTTTTGCCAGCTCCGGCGTTGCGGTGTCGTCGGTTGTTGCTGTTGCCGTCTGCGGCGCGCTGATAAACAGCGTAATCAGCAGCGATACCAGCGACAGTACGCCAATCACCATGAAGGTGGCATGGAAGCCGCCAAAGTATTTGGCGATAAACGAACCGGCCAGCGCACCCAGACCAAAGCCCTGATAGATGATGCCGTAGTTTTTGCTGTGGTTTTTCAGACCGAAGAAGTCGCCGACAATCGCTGGGAAGACGGTAATATTGCCGCCGAAACAGAAGGCAACCGCGCCGACGCACAGGAAGAACAGGGTGTGGCTCAGGGTAAAGAAGCTCAGTGCGACAATCGCCAGCACGGTAACCAACATGGTGAAGCTGATAACGCGCATGCGGCCAACTTTATCCGACAGGGTGCCCAGAATGATGCGGCCTGCGGTGTTAAAGATAGCCACGGCGGAAACGGTGTTGGCGGCGGTAGCCAAATCCATCCCCGCCAATTGCACTCCCATGTCCTTGACGATGCCAATCAGATACAGGCCGCTCATGCAGGCAGAGAAGAAAATTGCGAACAGCAGGTAGGCTTCTTTGGTGGCCAGCATCTGGCGCACGCTGTAATCGTTACCCAGGCCGGCGGCGGTATTGGTCGATGTGCTGGCGGCGGGTTCTTTGAGCAACATTGAGCCGAACACGATCAGCGCCATGACGATCGCACCCCAGTAGAAGAAGGCGGCAGACACGCCAACATCAGCGATCAACGTGGCGTTGACGTATTTGAACAGCAGGCTGCCGCTGCCGAAAGCGCCGACTGAAATACCGGAAATCAACCCTTTGTTGGCCGGGAACCATTTGATCAGATTCGACAGCGTGGAAATATAGGCAATACCGACCGCGAAACCCACCACGACCCCGGCCAGCAGATAAATCATGTCCAGCGAGCTGACGTGAGCGCTGGCAATCAGACCCAGCCCTACCAGGATGCCGGACGCCAGCGTCAGGTTGCGAATGCCGAAGCGTTCCTGCAATTTACCGGCGAACAGAGTGGCAAACGCCAGAAAGAAACTGGTGATGGAGAAGGTGGTGGCGACATCGGCCAGGCCCCAGTGGAACTTATCGACCAGCGGCTGGTTGAATAAACTCCAGGTGTAGATGGTGCCAAGGCCCATTTGGCAAACGATGGTGCCAAAAACGATGAAGCTGCGATTTACCGGTTTGTTGGTCATGGCCGGTTTCTCCTGTGTGCGTTGCCCGTAAATTTGCGGGTATGCTGTGCTCCCGCGGAATGGGCTTAGTATAAGTCTGGCAATATCCCGGGTTGGCGGATCGGGAATGAGTTGCACCAGCAAAGGAATGAAATGCACCAGGAGATGCTTGAGTTGCCGATTTAGCGCCCAAAAGGGGGGGAAATGCCGCGTTTGTAATGTGATCTACATCAAACATCGCGACGATTTTTGTCGACCAGCACGCTGGCGTCAGGGGCTACAGGGGGGATTGGCCGCGGGGAGACCAGCGCAGCGTCGAGGCGGCTGCGCCGGCAAACATCAAAGACGCATCAATTTGCGGAATTCCTTGACCTTGCTGCGGCTGACCGGAACTTCAAATTCCAGATCGCTCAGCCGCAAAATATAGGTGTTGTTAAACCACGGCACGATTTCGCGGATCTTCGACAGATTGACGCAATAGGAACGGTGGCAACGGAAGAAGTGCTCTTCCGGCAACCTGCTGTAAAATTCGGTAATGTTCATCGGCATCACGAACTCTTCGCGGCGAGTGTAGACGCGCGTCACTTTCTCATCGGCGGCGGCGTAGTAAATCTCGTTAATATCGGTGACGATAATCCGCTCGTCTTTGATCAGATTGATGCTGGAATTGCTGCGCCCGGCCGGCGCTGTCTGTTCCGGCGCCGTTACCGTCGCGGGGCGCTGATGCAAGGCTTCGAGTTTTTGCAGCATGGTAATGATGCGCGCTTCGTGATAGGGCTTGAGAATATAGTCAAAGGCCTCGATCTCAAACGCTTCTACCGCGTGTTCCTTGTAGGCGGTGATGAAAATAATCGAGGGGCGGTGCGCGAATTTGCTGATGTTTTGCGCCAGCAGCACACCGTCGAGCGACGGAATGTTGATGTCGAGGAAAATGGCGTCCACCTGGTGATTCTGCAGGTATTTCAGCACGTCCAGCCCGTCCTCGAAGGTCGCTTCGATGCTGATGTTGCTGTGTTTCTTGATCAGATAATGCAGCTCTTCCTGTGCCAGAAACTCATCTTCGACAATTATGGCTTTCATCAATGTTCCCCGGCCGGTAATACGGCAGCGTCGTGATGCAGCTTGTTGCCGTTTTTAGTGATGACAAACGAAATTTCGGTGCCCGGCTCCAGACGCCGGATCTGCAAGCCTTCACCATACAGCAGCGATACGCGATGATGTACGTTGAGCAGGCCGATATTATGGCCAGGCATTTCGTTGCGCGCCACGCGGTCGATGACCTCCTGACTGATGCCGTTACCGGTATCCTTTACCGAAATCCTGACTCGGTCAGCCAAATCTTTTACCGCGATCACCACCACACCCTTGCCTTTGCAGGGCTGTATGCCGTGCACAATGGCATTTTCCACCAATGGCTGGATCAGCAGGCTGGGGATGCGCACCGCAATATCGTCGTCCACGTCATAAATCACCGTCAGCTTGCTGCCGAAACGCGCCTGCTCGATGGCGATATAATCCTGGATCTGGTGCAGTTCCTTGCGGATATCAATCAGTTCGTCGCTGAGCTCCAGATTGTAACGCAGATAGCGCGACAGGTTGATGATCAACTGACGCGCGATGTCCGGGTTGATGCGAATCGATGACGAAATGGCGTTCAGCGCGTTAAACAGAAAGTGCGGGTTGATCTTGCTTTGCAGTGCGCGCATTTCGGCTTTGTCGGCCATTTGGCGCAGCTGTTCAATGCGTGATACTTCCATTTGGGTCGAGATAATCTGCGATAGCCCGACCGCCATCACCTTCAGCGTGTTGGTGATCTGGTGGGCGTGGCAGTAGTAGATTTTCAACGTGCCGCTGACCTCGCCCTTTTCCCAGAGCGGGATCACCAACTGTGAATGTATCTGCGGCGTCGCCGGGTTCTCCAGGTTGTTTTTTATGATGATCTTGCCGTGGCGCAGGCTTTCACGCGTGACGCGGCTCAGGCTCTCACGGCCAACCGGATAATGTTCTTCGCCAATGCCAACGTAGGCCAGCACGCGTTGGGTATCGGTCATCGCCACCGCATCAGCCTGAATATCGCGGCGGATGATTTCACAGATGGTGGTCAGCGATTCACTGTTGAAATTACGAAAGTACGGCAGAGTTTTACGGGCGATATCCAGCGCCAGCTTGGCCTGCCGCGCGGCGATCACCTCTTTTTCATCTTCGACGCTTTGCACCAGCAGCACGATCAGACCAATACAGACGGTGCCGAGGATCATCGGCAGGGCGATTTTCGCCACGATATCCAGCCCGAGCTCGGTGGGTCTGGCCCACAGCACGATCAACAGCATGGTCAGACTTTCGCACAGCATGCCGCCGAGGATACCCACCCGCCAACGCTGTTGCTTGTTGATCTTCAAGTGAATGTACGCCGCGCAGATACCGGCGATGATGCTGGTGATCAGGCAGGGAACCGAGGTAATGCCGTCGATATCGATCAGATAGCGGTGGGTGCCGGCGATGATGCCGGTGACGATCCCCACCCAGGGGCCGAACAGGATGCCGCCCGCCATGATGGCGATAACGCGCACGTTGACCAGCGATCCTTCGACGTTAATACCGGAATAGGTGCTGAAAATGGCGAACAGCGAAAAGATGGCGGTGACCGCCGCCAGTTCCAGCGGCGTATGGTCCTCTTTTTGCAGCAATTGCCGGAACTGCCGGGTGCGGGTGAGGAAAAACAGGCAAATCAACATCAGCGCGGCGCGATCGAACACCGCTAACAGCATTTCAAAAACTGAGTGCACAACGGGTACTCGCTGCGGCGAAAAGATGCGGCAAGTATATCACAGCGCGGGCGACGCCCAGAACCGCCACGGCCTGTCAGGGCTGAAGCGGCACGTGCCGCAGCGGGTGGATACGCGGCCGGCCGCCAGAGGGGAAAACCGCGCGCCGGCTGGCAGTCAGCGCGCGGGTGCGGTTATTTGAAGCCCAGTTGCGCTCTGCCCAACGGCGTGAGCAATGCCTCGGTTGCCCGACCGACAAAGTCCACCTCGAAATCATCCGGGGCAAAGTCTGGAGGCGTGCGGCCCGCCAGAAAGCTTGGCAACTGGCGTTGCAGATAGGCGTCGTTTTTCTCGCAGCCTGGCGCGGCGGCGATGTACATCACGTTGCTATCGAATTCACCGTTGTGCTGGTTTTCCACCGCATGGATCACGTCACAGTGCCAGAATACCGTATCACCGGGCTCTAAATCGGGAATAGGGGAAATCCCTTGCAGTAAAAGGGGATGCCATTTTTCGGCAATCGACAAGGCACGGCCCGGCGCGGCGTCGCACAGATCGTCGTCGGCGACGTCATCTTGCAGGGCGCGCAGCAAGATATAGGCCATGGCATTGGCGATCGGCACCAGATTCAGCGTGCCGGCATTGGTGCGCTGCGGTGTCAGCGCGGTCCAGCCCTGGAAGGTGCGGAACATCGAACAGACCGCCGGCGAGGCGATTTCACGCACTGCGGTGCGGCCGTCGGCGGCAAACGGATCGTATTGTTGCCAATCGCCGGAAAAAACGTGGCGGTAAACGTAGCGGAAATTTTCATCCAGCCAGCGTTCGATAGTGCCGCTGTCGACGTGCGGCGACAGGCCGAGTGAGGACGAATTGGGTGGGCGGCGGCGCGTGCGATCGGCGTAGGTAACGACGCGCTGCGGATCAAAATGTTGCTTGCCGTTGCTTTCGGTTTCCCACAGGCTGTTGAGGAACACTTGCACCGCATGCATACGTTGATCCTGACGTGCTTCGACCTGCGGCTTCGACCAGTAAATGCCGTAAATTTGCGGTTTACTGGCGGCCAGCTTGCCAAAGTAGTTGTCTTCGGCGGCGTTTTTCAGTCGTTCGACGAAGTTATTGTGCTCGAGATAGTCCCCAATGTCGCGGTTCCACCCAGCGGCCTGCTCGCGGGGAAAAACGCCGCGAATAGCGCAGGCGCCGCGTTGCTTGATCAAGGCTATCTGCCGTTGGCTGACGCGCTGTTGCAGAATGTCTTCCGCGTCTAGCTGCGGTACCGGATTCTGCCCGGCGGCCAGTTCACTGCGGATCTGTTCCACCTGTTGGCGGATGTTATCCTCCAGCGTCAGGAAAACTTCGTGATAGTTGGGCAAAGCCTGACGCAATTGCTGTTTGACGTGTTTAATGGCGGTTGGAATATCGTCAATGACCAGTGTTGCCATGATGTTCTCCTCATGTCGCCAGCGACGGCGACAGGTATTGTCGGATACCGGGGTAAAGGGTTATGGTTTTGTTGTTTTGACGTTAACGATTATCTAAATTTAATTGCGGAAAATAAAGGGTTAGCTTTCATTCGTAACTTCCTCTTTTTCGCATTTCGGAGGTATAGCATGAAACTGGAAACAGAACGGCTGACGCTGCACAGCCTGACTGAAGAGGACTGGCCGCTGTTCTTGCAGCTGTATCGTGATCCACAGGTGATTCGTTATTTGGCCGATCCGCTGGATGAGGCGGAAATCCATGCGCGCTTTGCCGGCCGATTACCGGCCTGGAACAAACACAGCCAACACTGGCTGTGTCTGGTGATGCGTGAAAAGGCCAGCGGCGCTGCGCTGGGGCTGACCGGCTTTCGTGCCGAATGGTTGCCGTTTCAGCAGGCGGAGGTGGGCTTTGCCAGCCTGCCGGCGGGTCAGGGCAAAGGCTACGGTAAGGAATCGCTGCGCAAGCTGATGGACTTTGCGTTCAACGCCTGTGGCTTTCACAAGCTCAACGCCACGGTAACCGAAGGCAACATGGCGTCACGACGTCTGCTGGAAAGCTGTGGTTTTCAGCTTGAAGGCACGCTGCGTGATAATTTCCGTCTGGCAGGGCAATGGTATAACGACTGGCAACTGGGCTTGCTGGCCAGCGAATACGCCGTTGCCAAAAAGTAAAAAAATTGCGCAAGGAGACTCGACAGCCTGTCGGCGCTGCGATATGTTCGTCGTCAGGCCAAAAATTGGCCAGCGTCGCTCGGACGGTCCGGGCGCTAACGTATCTTCGAGGATCCTATGGCTGACAATAACAGTCCACGCCGCTTTACGCGTATTGAACGTCTTCCCCCTTATGTATTCAACATCACCGCCGAATTAAAGATGGCCGCACGCCGTCGCGGCGAGGATATTATCGATTTCAGCATGGGCAACCCCGATGGCCCGACGCCGCCGCACATCGTTGAGAAACTGTGTACCGTGGCGCAGCGTGACGATACCCATGGTTATTCAACGTCGCGCGGCATTCCGCGTCTGCGCCGTGCTATTTCACGCTGGTATGCCGAACGCTATCAGGTGGAAATCGATCCGGAAGACGAAGCCATTGTTACCATTGGCTCGAAAGAGGGGCTGGCGCACCTGATGCTGGCGACGCTCGATCACGGCGATACCGTGCTGGTGCCGAACCCAAGCTATCCGATCCATATTTACGGTGCGATGATCGCCGGCGCGCAGGTGCGTTCGGTGCCGCTGGTGGAGGGCGGCGACTTCTTTGGCGAGCTGGAACGCGCGATCCGCGAAACCATTCCACGGCCAAAAATGATGATCCTCGGTTTCCCCTCCAACCCGACCGCGCAGTGCGTGGAGCTGGATTTCTTTGAGCGGGTGGTGGAACTGGCGAAGCAGTACAACGTGCTGGTGATCCACGATCTGGCCTACGCCGACATCGTTTATGACGGTTGGAAAGCGCCATCGATCATGCAGGTGCCCGGCGCCAAGGACATTGCGGTGGAGTTCTTTACCCTGTCGAAAAGTTACAACATGGCCGGTTGGCGTATCGGCTTTATGGTCGGCAACCCGGAATTGGTGAGCGCGCTGGCGCGTATCAAGAGTTATCACGACTACGGCACCTTTACGCCACTGCAGGTGGCGGCGATTGCCGCGCTGGAAGGCGATCAGCAATGCGTGCGCGATATTGCCGAACAATATCGTCAGCGTCGCAATGTACTGGTCAAAGGCCTGCACGAAGCGGGCTGGATGGTGGCTAATCCGAAAGCGTCCATGTACGTGTGGGCGAAAATCCCGCAGCCTTATGCGCACCTCGGATCGCTGGAATTTGCCAAGCGCCTGCTGGCGGAGGCCAAAGTCTGCGTATCGCCGGGCATTGGTTTCGGCGACTACGGCGACGATCACGTGCGGTTTGCCCTGATCGAAAATCAGGATCGGATCCGGCAGGCGGTGCGGGGCATCAAAGCGATGTTCCGTGCCGATGGGCTGATTGCGCCATCGGTCAAGGCGGCGAAAAGCGTAGTGAAATAAACCGCCAGGCGGCGGTAAAACAACAAAGGGGCGCATCAGCGCCCCTTTGTCTATGTTCCCGGTACGGTTACCGTTAGGCAACCATCAGCATGAAAGTGCCGACCCATGCAACCAGCATGAATGATACACCCATCAGAAAATATTTCACAAATCACTCCCCTATGGAGTTCCTCGCAAGCCAACGATCCCGATTGTTGTGCTGAGTATTATAAGGAATGCCAATCAGCATCAGCGGGTTGTTTATCAATAACAACAACGGCTTGAATTAGCGGCATCCCGGTCGTCGCGTTTCTCTTGCTGCAGACAGGGCTGCAACCACGACAGGATCGGCGCTAATGTACTCCCAATTCACGCTTGATTTCAATACTGTGTTTTTGATCACACTTTTTGCGCATTATTTAACCACTACTTGCTGTTTTTAAACGCTTTTTATTTTTATCCGCTTTTTTCAACCACAGGCAATAAAGCCCGCAATGCGGGCTTTGTCATGTTTGCAGATTGGGTGGGGAAGGCTTAGGCGACGGCGTTGAGGCCGACCAGCAGCATGACCCAGAAGACAAGGCACGTCAGCAGAATAACGCACCAGATATTACGGCGGCTCCACTCCATTTTGGCCTTAACTACCTTTATTGTTATTGGGTAGCGATTACATCGGCGTAAAACGGAGAATATTTAGCCCGCCGCGAGAATATTTATTTTCCGCTGATTGCGGTTACCGCCAGCCGGACTTCATGGCCCAGCAGGTACAGCGCTTGCTCCAGCGCTTCCACCTTGGAGGCGTAGCTAATATCCAGCAGGCGATCGATCTGCGCCGCGTTGTAACCCAGTTTGCGCGCCAGATCGGCTTTGGAGGTCGTTTGCGCCAGCATGATATTGTGCAGTTCCAGTTTCAGCGCCACCAGCACCGGCAGATGAATGGCGATCTCGTCGAGCCGTGGGGGGGAGGCAGGCGGTAACGGGCGGCGCTCGGCCATTTCGTTGGCGATGGCGATCAGCAGGCTTTCTTGCGCCTCCAGCTCAATGTCATCATGGCTATAGCAAGCCGCCTGCTGCTGTGGGAAATCGCGAAAGGTAATGTGCCAGGCATCGCTTTCGTCGTCGAAGGCGTAGCTGGCAGGGTAATCATGGGTCATGGCGTATCCAAATGGGAAACTGCGGCTGAAAGGACGGTGCGGCGACCGCGTGACATGTTGGCATTAGGGTACAGGAAGTGATGTAACGATGGGAATGGAATTCAGAAAATGCATAAATACATAAGCTATAGTAGGTAACACGATCGGACAAAGGAATGCGAATAATGTCGAAGTGGCATTGGTTATTTAGCCAGTTAACGCGCAAGTTATGGTTCCGTACCTGCTTATTTGCTCTGCTTGCCGTGATTTCGGCATTAGTTTCCATTGTGCTTAAACCGATTATTCCCGCCAGTATCGGTGGGGTGGTTGGAGCCGATGCGGTTGATAATATTCTCAACATATTGGCGTCCAGTATGCTGGCGGTAACCACGTTCTCACTGAATATCATGGTATCAGCATACAGTTCGGCAACCACCAGCGTTACGCCTCGTGCGACACGTTTGGTGATGGAAGACAGCACCACGCAAAACGTACTGGCGACCTTTATAGGCTCCTTCTTATTCAGCCTGGTGGGCATTATTGCACTCAGCATGGGAGCCTATGGAGAGCAGGGCCGTGTGGTTCTCTTTGTGGTGACACTGGCCGTTATCGCTCTGATCATCATCACGCTATTACGCTGGATCCAGCATCTCTCGCTGCTTGGACGCGTTGGTGAAACGACTTCACGGGTAGAAGATGCTACGCGAAAAGCACTTGAAAGTCGTATAAACATACCGTATCTGGGTGCCAATCCCTGGTCTTCACATATTCACCTCCCTCAGGATGCACTGGCGATATATCCGCAGGACATCGGCTATATACAACATATTGATATGCAGATACTTGATGATTACGTTCAGAGTATTGAAGGTGAACTCTATTTAGCATGTCAGACCGGGGCGTTTGTGCATCCGGGGCAACCGGTGGCTTTGCTGTGCTCGTCTCATCGAAACATCGAGACGGAAGCATTATTGCGCGCCATCACTATCAGTACGGAGCGTTCATTTGATCAAGATCCCCGCTTTGGTTTGTCGGTGTTGGCCGAAATAGCCTCAAGAGCATTGTCCCCAGCGGTTAATGACCCTGGAACAGCAATTGATGTCATTGGCCGTGCCGTGAGGCTGTTAGCGATGTGGGGTGATAAAACGCCACAACGGGAAGAGGTCATCTATCCGAACATCTACGTAAAGCCGATTTTGACCGCAGACCTGTTCGATGACATTTTTAATCCTGTAGCACGTGACGGGGCGGCGCTTATCGAGGTACAACTCCGCTTGGTAAAAGGCCTGTTGGCTCTTTATCAGATCAATAAAGCGATATTTTCCGCTGACGTACACAGATATGTCTTGATAGTAAAAGCATTGGCAGAGAGTCAGATGGTATCTCAAACGGATGGCGATAAACTCAATGAATGGATACGGCAGTCCGGCCTGCTGGCTACAGATAAGAGTGACTAGGGAGCAGTAAACAGCACAATGTTTGGCGCCCGACGCACAGGCTACTGCGGTTGACTCATGAGCGGCATTTTTTATCGCGGGTCGGCGTGAACGTCAGTGATTACCGGTACTCATTCGACGACCTGTAGTTCTCCGGGGCAGCGCTTGCCGTCAATAAATCCCGCTTGCAATTGATGACTGGTATGGGCCAGAAGACCGTTGCCGCAGGCGGTGGCTCAACAGGGGGAGTCGGCGGCAAAGATTGGTAAAGCAGAAAATGGTGTCCCCGACTGGAATCGAACCAGTAACTAGCCCTTAGGAGGGGCTTGTTATATCCGTTTAACTACGGAGACGCCGCGAGCGGGAGTATTATACCCTTTTTTCGTCGCAGAATAAGCGCTTAGCGGTTCGTTTGCTCAATCCCTCACCAATTGGCCATGTTTTTGCCGCTTGGCGAGGGAGGGCGTCAGGGTTTGTTGGCCGGGTCGGCGTCTCGCTGTGCCTTTGCCCGTTCGGCTTCACGCCTGGCTTTGGCTTTGTTGCTCATGTCGTTACGGATCTGCGCGTGGCTGATCAGCGCAAAGATAAACGATCCGCCGATGATGTTGCCCGCCAGCGTCGGGATCGCGAACGGATAGAAAAAATCCTGCCAGGGGAGAGCGCCGCTGAACACCAGATACAGTATCTCCACCGAGCCCACCACAATGTGCGTCAGATCGGCGATGGCGACCAGATAGGTCATCAGCACGATCACCCAGATCTTGGCGGCGCCAGACGACGGAAACATCCAGACCATGGTGGCGATGATCCAGCCGGCCAAAATGCCGTTGGCAAACATTTCTTCGGGACTATTTTGCATTACCTCCTTGGCGAGGTCGGTAAACGCCTGACGCGTGGCGTCGTCGAACAGTGGAAGCTGGATAAACGCTTCAGCGGCCAGCCCGGTGCCAATCAGGTTGCCCAGCAGCACCACGCTCCATAACCGGAACAGGATCAGGAAGTTTTTCGGCGTGGGTTTATGCATGATTGGCAACACCGCGGTGACGGTATTTTCAGTGAACAGCTGCTGGCGCGCCATGATCACGATGACAAAACCGAAGGTGTAACCGATATTCTCGATGAAAAATCGACTGGGATCGTCCGGCAATCGGGCGTGGAAGATGCCCTTGGCCATTAACGACGCCCCCATCGACAGTCCGGCCGCCACCGCTGACCATAACAGCGCCAGCCAATCGCGCTCCAGCTCCTTTTCCCCTTCCATGCGGATTTGCTCATGCACGGCCGCAGCGCGTGACGGCAGTTTTTCCTCATCGACTTCTATTTCTGCCTTGCCCTGTTCCTGTTCTTTGCTTTCGACCTTGACCTCACCTTTGTCGCCGCGTTTCTCATCATCCAATCCGAGATTCGGTTTATCGCTCATCTTCAGTTCCCTCAGGCAGCAAAAATCACGTTGATGATTCAAGCGTAGTTGCCGTTGCGTGCGGCTGAAAGTGACAGTCGCTATTGCAATAAAAAGTAACAAGATTTTAACCGAGGCGTTTTTTTCTACGCATTATTGATCTGGTACAGGATATTACCCCCATTGGAGTAGTTGAGCGGGCTTTGGCAGGCTACGTGCGCTCTGTCGCTTATGCTATGATTCGCATTCCCAACGAAAACTGTCGAGTCACCTGATGCTGGAAGTCAGAAACCTGAGTTGTGTCCGCGATGAACGCGTTCTGTTTAGCGGGCTGAGTTTTTCGCTAAGTTCGGGAGAAATTGTCCAGATTGAAGGTGCCAACGGCGCGGGCAAAACCAGCCTGTTGCGTATTCTCGCCGGGTTGGCGCGGCCTGACGGCGGTGAGGTGCTGTGGCGCGGTGAAAGCACGCTGCGCAGCCGCGAACGTTATCACTGGGAGCTGCTGTATCTGGGGCACCATCCCGGCATCAATGCCATGCTGACGCCGTTTGAAAACCTGCGTTTTTATCAGCAGGTACGGCGCGCTACCGACGGCCAGGCTATCTGGCAGGCGCTGGAGCAGGTGGGCTTGGTGGGGTACGAAGACTTGCCGGTTGGGCAGCTTTCTGCCGGTCAGCAACGGCGAGTCGCGCTGGCGCGACTGTGGTTGAGCGACTGCCCGTTGTGGATCCTCGATGAGCCGCTGACGGCTATCGACAAGCAGGGTGTAACTGAATTGATTCGCCTTTTTGATCAACATGCGCAGCAGGGGGGCATGGTATTGTTGACCTCCCATCAGGATGTGGTCGGTACTACCCAGGCGGTAGAGAAAATTCGACTGGTTGATGCGGGCGGGGAGCACGTCTGATGTTTTTGACCCTGGTACGCCGCGAATTGAAAATCGCCTTTCGCAAAGGCGCGGAAATAGTCAACCCGCTGTGGTTCTTTTTGATCGTCATTACGCTGTTTCCGCTGGGCGTTGGCCCCGAACCACAGTTGCTGGCGCGGATTGCCCCGGGGATCATCTGGGTGGCGGCATTGCTGGCTTCGCTGCTGTCGCTGGAAAGGCTGTTTCGTGATGACCTGCTGGATGGTTCACTAGAGCAACTGTTGCTGTTGCCGACGCCGCTGCCGATCGCGGTGTTAGGCAAAGTATGTGCTCACTGGGTAGTGACCGGCCTGCCATTGTTGATTTTGTCGCCCTTGGTGGCGTTACTGCTGTCGCTGGACTTCAATAGTTGGCTGGCGGTGGCCTTGACTTTGTTGTTGGGCACCCCGACGCTCAGCCTGATCGGCGCCATTGGCGTAGGCCTGACCGTGGGCTTGCGTAAGGGAGGAGTGCTGCTCAGCCTGCTGGTGCTGCCGTTATATATTCCGGTGCTGATTTTTGCCACCGGCGCTATTGATGCCGCTGCGATGAACATGCCGATTGACGGTTATCTGGCGATCCTCGGTGCGATACTGGCGGGCAGCATGACGTTGGCGCCTTTTGCCACGGCGGCGGCGCTTCGGGTTAGCGTGCACTAGCCAACCGTATGATGCGCTGAATAACGTCGCCAAGAACGTTGCAGCCAAGATGCTTTTTCACCGCTTTGCCGGCGCAAGGCGGACCGGATTTTCATTTATCGTGAGCAATGACAACAATGTGGAAATGGTTACATCAATTTGCCAGGCCTGAGCGGCTCTACCATGTCTGCGGGCGCTTTGTCCCCTGGCTGGGCATGGCCGGCGCGGCATGTCTGCTGATTGGCTGGGTGTGGGGCTTTGGCTTTGCGCCCAAAGACTATCAGCAGGGCGACAGCTTTCGCATCATGTACATTCACGTACCCGCCGCCATGTGGTCGATGGGCATCTATGCCTCAATGGCGGTGGCGGCATTTATTGGCCTGGTATGGCAGATGAAGATGTCGGACAGCGTGGTGGCGGCGATGGCGCCGGTGGGCGCGGTGTTCACCTTTATTGCCCTGGTCACCGGCTCCGCCTGGGGCAAGCCGATGTGGGGCACCTGGTGGGTCTGGGACGCGCGCCTGACCTCGGAACTGGTGTTGCTGTTCCTTTA
Source organism: Serratia odorifera (assembly GCF_041448735.1). NCBI lineage: Bacteria > Pseudomonadati > Pseudomonadota > Gammaproteobacteria > Enterobacterales > Yersiniaceae > Serratia > Serratia odorifera. The sequence continues at coordinate 87,577 of NZ_JBGMUT010000002.1, forward strand.
TATGGGTATCATTGCCCTGTATAACGCCTTTGAAGACCGCCGTCTGGCAGGCCGGGCAGCCGGAATCCTGGTGTTGGTCGGCGTGGTCAATATTCCGATTATCCATTTCTCTGTCGAATGGTGGAACACGCTCCACCAGGGTTCGACCAATATGCAGCAAAGCATCGCACCCAGTATGCGTACCCCGCTGCGCTGGGCGATCCTCGGTTATCTGCTGTTCTTCGTGACCCTGACGCTGATGCGCCTGCGTAACCTGATTCTGCTGCAGGAACGCCACCGTCCATGGGTCGCCAACCTGGTGAACAAGGAGCGTCAGCCATGAGTTATAGCGCATTCGATTCCTGGCAGGCCTTCTTCGCCATGGGCGGCTATGCCTTCTACGTCTGGCTGGCGGTGGCCGCCACCCTGATCCCGTTATTGGCGCTGATGCTGCATACCTGGTGGCAGCGTCGGCAACTGCTGGAGGATGTCAGCCGTCGTCAGGCGCGTGAGCGCCGCATTCGCCAATCGCAACAGCAGCATAACAACGCCATCGCGCCATCCGCCAAGCCGCGGGAGAAATCATTGTGAATCCACGTCGTAAAAGTCGCCTGTATCTGGCGATTGTCGTCCTGATCGGCGTTGCGTTGACCGCAGCGCTGGCGCTGTATGCGCTGCGATCGAATATCGATCTGTTTTATACCCCGAGCGAAATTTTGCAGGGCAAGGGTGAAAACCACCAGAAGCCGGAGGTCGGCCAGCGCCTGCGTATCGGCGGTATGGTGATGCCGGGCTCGGTTAAACGCGATCAGCAAACGCTACAGGTCAGTTTTAAAATCTACGACGCGCGCGGCGCTATCGACGTCACCTACGTCGGCATCTTGCCGGATCTGTTCCGTGAAGGGCAGGGCGTAGTGGCTCAAGGAGTGCTGGCTGCGGGCAACGTGGTGCAAGCTAAAGAGGTGCTGGCGAAGCATGATGAAAAATACACGCCGCCAGAAGTGGCCGACGCGATGAAAGAAAATCACCAGGGCCCGGCTTCGGCCTACGCCGCTCCGCAGGAGGGCAGCAAGTCATGATGCCGGAAATCGGGAGTTTTCTGTTATGTCTGGCGCTGGCGGTATCGCTGCTGCTGAGTATTTATCCACAGTGGGGGGCGTCGCGGCAGGATCGGCGCATGATGGCGGTGGCTCGTCCACTGACCTATGGCATGTTTGTCGCCATCGGTCTGGCGTTCTTCTGCCTGGTTTACGCGTTTGTGGTGAATGACTTTACCGTCGCCTATGTCGCGGCCAACTCCAACAGCCAGTTGCCGGTGTATTACCGCATCGCCGCCACCTGGGGGGCGCACGAAGGTTCACTGCTATTGTGGGTGCTGCTGCTGAGCTGCTGGTCACTGGCGGTGGCACTGTTCAGCCGTTCGATGCCGCAGGATGCGGTGGCGCGCGTGCTGTCGGTGATGGGGATGATTACCGCCGGTTTCCTGCTGTTTATCATCATGACCTCGAACCCCTTCACGCGCACCTTGCCAGACTTCCCGATTGACGGGCGCGACCTCAATCCGCTGTTGCAGGATATCGGGCTGATTTTCCACCCGCCGTTGCTGTATATGGGTTACGTCGGTTTCTCGGTGGCGTTCGCCTTTGCCATTGCCTCGCTGATGGCCGGGCGGCTAGACACCGCCTGGGCACGTTGGTCACGTCCGTGGACTACCGCGGCGTGGGTATTCCTGACCCTCGGTATCGTGCTGGGCTCCGCCTGGGCCTATTACGAACTGGGCTGGGGCGGCTGGTGGTTCTGGGACCCGGTGGAAAACGCCTCGTTCATGCCTTGGCTGGCCGGCACCGCGCTGATTCACTCGCTGGCGGTGACCGAAAAACGCGGCACCTTCAAGGCCTGGACCGTGCTGCTGGCGATTACCGCATTCTCACTCTGCCTGCTGGGCACCTTCCTGGTACGCTCCGGCGTGCTGGTCTCGGTGCATTCGTTCGCATCGGATCCGGCGCGCGGCATGTTTATCCTTGCCTATCTGGTGATCGTTATTGGCGGTTCGCTGCTGCTGTACGCCTTCAAGGGCGGGCAGGTGCGCAGCCGGGTACAGCATGAGACGTTTTCACGCGAGACCTTCCTGCTGGGCAACAACGTATTGCTGATCGCCGCAATGCTGGTGGTGCTGCTCGGTACGTTGTTGCCGTTGGTGCACAAGCAACTGGGGCTAGGCAGTATTTCGATCGGCGAACCGTTCTTCAACACCATGTTCACCTGGCTGATGGCGCCGCTGGCGCTACTGCTGGGGATTGGGCCGTTGGTGCGCTGGCGTCGCGATGAGCCGAGCAAACTGTGGCGCCGCCTGGGCATGGCGCTGCTGGTCACATTGGTGCTGTCGATCGCGCTGCCGTGGTTGCTGCAGGACAGCATCGCCGGCATGACGGTGGTCGGGCTGATCATGGCCATTTGGGTCATCGTGCTGACGTTGATGGAGTTGCATGAGCGCGCCACTCACCGTCACGGTTTCTGGCGCGGTCTGGCGCAGCTTTCCCGCAGCCACTGGGGGATGGTGCTTGGCCATCTCGGGGTGGCGGTGACGGTGATCGGCATCGCCTTCAGCCAGAATTACAGCGTTGAGCGCGATGTGCGCATGAAGGCTGGCGATAGCGTGGACATCCACAACTACCACTTTGTATTCCGCGATGTGTATGACATTCGCGGGCCGAACTACACGGGTGGCGTCGGTATCATCGATGTCACGCGCAACGGCAAGCCGGAAGCCACGCTGCACGCCGAAAAACGCTATTACAGCGTGGCGCGCAGCATGATGACCGAGGCGGCAATTGACGGCGGCTTTAGCCGCGATCTGTATGCCGCACTCGGCGAAGAGCTGGACGATGGCTCATGGGCGGTGCGTCTGTACTACAAACCGTTTGTTCGCTGGATCTGGTTCGGCGGGGTGTTTATGGCGATTGGCGGCCTGCTGTGCATTGTCGATCCACGTTACCGCATGAAGAAGAAATTGGCGCGTGAAGGCAAACGGGAGGCGCAGGCATGAAGCGCAAACTGCTGTTTATTCCTCTGATTCTGTTTCTGCTGCTGGTAGCGGCCTTTATGGTGCAGCTAACGCGCAATGCCGGCGGTGAGGACCCGACTATGTTGGAGTCGGCGCTGATCGGTAAGCCGGTGCCGACCTTTACGTTGGAATCGCTCGAGCAGCCAGGCAAAACCTACGATCAGGCGGTGCTGCGCAACGGCAAACCGATGCTGCTGAACGTATGGGCCACCTGGTGCCCGACCTGCCGCGCCGAACATCAGTATCTCAATACGCTGGCCGCCAAGGGTGTGCGGGTGATTGGCTTGAACTACAAGGACGATCGCGCCAAAGCGGTGACCTGGCTGAACACGCTGGGTAACCCGTATGCGCTCAGCCTGTTCGACGGCAACGGCATGCTGGGCCTGGATCTGGGGGTCTACGGCGCACCTGAGACTTTCCTGATCGACGGCGACGGCATCATTCGCTATCGCCACGCCGGTGACATGAATCAACGCGTTTGGCAGCAGGAAGTGTTGCCGCTGTACCGTAAGTACGGAGGGGACGCATGAGGATTGTGATGCTGATATTGGTCGCGTTATTCAGTTACAGCGCCGCGGCGGCCATTGATACCTACAGATTCAATTCGGTAGAGCAGGAGCAGCAGTATCGCGAGTTGACCGAACAGCTGCGCTGCCCGAAGTGCCAGAACAACAGCATTGCCGATTCCAACGCCATCATCGCGGCGGATATGCGTACCAAAGTGTATGAATTGATGATGCAAGGGCAAAGCAAACAGCAAATCATTGATTATATGGTGGCTCGCTATGGCAATTTCGTCACCTATAAACCGCCGGTGACGCCGGCAACGCTGATCCTGTGGCTAGGGCCGTTGCTGTTTGTGCTGATTGGCGGCGCGGTGGTGATTATGCGCAGCCGTCGTCGAGGCGGCGTCGGGAGCAATGAGCAATTCTCCGAGCAGGAGCAACGGCGTCTGGCGGCGCTGCTGAAAGAGACTGACAGGAAGAAACCCTAATGGCTTTTTGGCTGATTATAATTGCACTACTGATCGGCGCCGCGGCGTTGCTGGTGGTGCCGGCGATGCGGCAGGGCAAGGCGGATGCCGTCACCAGCCGTGATGCCTTGAACGCGGTATTTTATCGCGATCGTCTTGGTGAACTGGAAAGAGACGAGCAACAGGGCGTGGTAGCCGAGCGGCCGGAGCTGGTCAAAGAACTGCAGCAGAATTTGCTGGACGACATTCCCGGCCAGCAAGACGCGCAGACGCGGCCGATTAATCGTTGGGCGCTGGTACCGGGCGTGGTGGTATTAGTGGTGGTGGCGGTTGGTTTTTATCTGAAAACCGGCGGGTTGGCGCAGGTGGCTGCCTGGCACCAGGTCGAAGCGCAGATGCCGGAGTTGCGTGAGCGGGTGGCGAATGAGCGCGCCAAGCCGCTGAGCATGGAAGAGATCGCCCGCCTGGGCTTGGGGCTGCGTACCGCGCTGCAACAGGACGATCGCAATATCCATGACTGGATGATGCTCGGTCGGGTCGGCATGGCGCTGAATAACGCCACCACCGCGACGCAGGCATTTGCTCATGCTTACCGGTTGGATCCGAATAATCTGGAAGTACGGCTCGGTTATGCCGAGGTCTTGACGCGCTCCAGCGATCCGGAGGATAACAAACAGGCGACCGCAATGTTACGCAAGATGATCGCCGAAGATCATACCGATCTGCGCGTACTGAGCCTGCTGGCGTTTAATGCCTTTGAACAGGGTGATTATAAACAGGCGATAGGTGCCTGGCAGGTGATGCTCAAATTGATGCCTGCCGACGATCGACGTGTCGAAGTGTTAAAGCGCAGTATTGAACAAGCAAAAATACAGGCAGGCGAGGAAACTGTTAAACTTGCTGTCAATGTGACGTTGTCTCCAGAGGCAGCGAAGGCATTACCACAACAAGGAACGCTGATTATTTCGGTTACCGACGGCAACAGCCCGGTACCGGTTGCCGTAAAACAATTGCCCCTGAGCCGCTTCCCGCTGTCATTCTCGCTGGATGACAGTAATGCCATGATGCCGGAACGTCTGCTTTCGGCGTTGCAGCAGGTGAAGGTACGCGTACGCATCTCTCACGACGGTCTGGCGACGCCGCAGGCCGGAGACTGGTTTGGTGAAAGCGCCGTGCAGGGCTTTAGCGGTAAAGGGCAGGTTGGCGTTCAGATAGACAAGCAAGTTCCTTGATAAGAAGACTGAACGTATTTGTGTTTATGGAGAAAAGTATGAACTTTCGCCTGACTGGGCTGGCTTTCGCAACGGTATTGCTCGTCGGGTGCGCCAGCACCCCTGAGAATGAACCTCAAGGGCGTTCCGATCCTCTGGAAGGGTTCAACCGCACCATGTTCGATTTTAACTACAACGTACTGGATCCTTATCTGCTGCGTCCAGTGGCGGTCGCCTGGCGTGATTACCTGCCGATGCCGGCGCGTAACGGTCTGAGCAACTTCACGTCGAACCTTGAAGAACCGGCCAGTATGGTCAACGAATTCCTGCGTGGCGAACCGTACCGAGCCATGATTCACTTTAACCGCTTCTTCCTCAATACCCTGCTTGGCATGGGTGGGTTGATTGACGTGGCTGGCATGGCCAACCCGAAACTGGCGCGTGAAGAGCCGCGTCGCTTCGGCAGTACGCTGGGTTATTACGACGTTGGTTACGGCCCTTACGTGCAGTTGCCGGGATACGGCAGTTGGACCCTGCGTGAAGACGGCGGCGAATGGGTTGATAAGCTCTATCCGATGCTGAGCTATCTGACCTTCTGGATGTCGGCCGGTAAATGGGTAGTCGAAGGCATCGAAACGCGTGCTCAGCTGTTGGATTCTGACGGCCTGCTGCGCAACTCTTCCGATCCGTACCTGATGATGCGTGAAGCCTACTTCCAGCGTCACGACTTCCTGGCCAACGGCGGCGTACTCAAGCCGGAAGAAAACCCGAACGCCAAGGCGATTCAGGGCGATCTGGATGAAATCGATTCAGCCAATTGAGTGTCGAACGAATAAAGAAAAACCCGCCGATTGGCGGGTTTTTTATGCCGTTCGCGCCAGCGATCAGAAGGTATAGTTGAAGTTGGCGCCGTACAGCCAGGCCTTGCCTTCGGATTCGAAGGTATATGGGCCTTCCTTGACCGTGACATGCTGGCCGTGCATGTAGGACACGCCGACATCAACCGAGGCATTTTTGTTGAACGCGTAGGTGGTACCGGCGCTCAGCCAGAAGCGGTCCTGATCCGGAATGGAAATCGAGCGGTTCTGTGCTGGAACCGGGCTGTCATCGAAGGCAATACCGGTACGGAAGGTCCAGTTATCATCGTAGTAATAAGTGGTACCCAACGCGATGCGGTAAGCGTCTTTGAAGCCTTCATGTTTTTCGAACAGCGTCTGGCCATTGCTGCCGGTAGCGCGCAGCTCCTGGAACTGGCTCCAACTGGTATAGGCCAGGCTGTAGTGGATAGCCCACTGCGGCGCAACCTTGTTATACCCTGAAATTTCCCACATTTCCGGCAGGTGCAGAGTCAGAGAGCCCGGAATGGTATTGCCGTCGGTACCCCACGGCAGGCCGGTTCTGCCCTGCAGCGGATTGTACTGTGAAGGAATGCTGCTTTTGTAATCGCCGTCGAAGTCGATTTTGATTTCAGAGCGGTAGGTGAGGCTATAACGGTTATTGTCGTCAACTTCGTACAACAGGCCAGCGTTCCAACCGTAGCCCCACTCGTCGCCTTTCAGGTGCGAGATCTGGGTATCGGCCGGCATGCCGAGAGCAGGACCGCTTTCACCGGCGTAACGTTCCAGTTTGGCCTTGGCATAAACCGCGTCAAAACCCAGACCGAAGCTGAAGTGTTGATTCAAGCGGTAGGCGGCACTCAGGTTGAGGTTGACCGTGGTCAGATCGGTTTTACCGCCGTACGGGCCTGCGGTATAACCATCGTTGAATTCGGTTGCCAGGCCATAGTTACTGGTCACGGAACCGCCAACTGCCCATTGATCGTTCAATGGGTGAATATAGTGCAGGTTCGGGATCCACTGGGCTGGTGCAATGTTTTTCGAGTTAAGGCTGGCACCGGAAGATGACGTGCCGGAAATATCAACGTCCGGATCGACGAAGATCGCACCGACGGAAAGCGCTGGGCTATCAAACATCATCATGGTAGCAGGGTTGCGGCTTGCCGCCGTGGCATTATCCGCGACTGCGCCTTCGCCAGAGAAAGAACGGCCTAAACCAGATGAAGAGTACTCATTCAGCTGGAATCCTGCGGCATACACGTTTGATGAAATAATTGCCACTGCAGCTGCGAGAGCTGATTTAGTAAATAGGTTTTTCTGGCTCATGACCAAAACCTCATTATGTGTTTATTATTTAAACTATGTTACACAAGGTAACAAGGAGCGCGGGATTGTAGGGTCCGTTATCCATCAGACAAATCAGACCAGTGGCTGAATTATAGGTCTGACCTGTGAAAATGTTGCAACTATGTTTTTCAGATATTTCAAAATTGATATCAAAAAAGAGATCTGCTTAACAAAACACCGACGGTAAATAACAAAATTCTGACGCTTCATTAGCAGGCAACCATTTTCGTTTGTGATTTCCATCGCTTAAAACACCTACTAACAGTAAGTGCTAGTGCTGCGCGCCACGGGGGAGTAAAATAGCCCTCAGATTATTGTGATTATGCGCCCGATCAAATTTGGCACTTTAGGCGGTATTGACGCTGCCCGGTGAGGAGAATTGAACATGTCAGATGCAATAAACAAATGCAGTGCGCAAGAAACGGCAGCCTGCTGCTGTGTGGATGTCGGCACCGTGATGGATAACACCGATTGCACCGCATCCTATAGCCAGGTCTTTACAGATCAACAACAGGCACAACAAGCGCTGGCGGCATTGACCGACAAGGCCCGCGCGGTGGAATCCGATCCCTGTGACATCAACAGTAGCATTAATCCGGTTGACGGCGGCTTCCAACTGGATGTCGACTTTATCTTCTGCTGCCAGGCGGAAACCCTGATCTTCCAGCTTGGCTTGCGTTAAACAGCGCGAGTCGACGTCGCTGCGCGGGTCTGCCGCGCAGCTTTTCCTGCCTCCAGCCTCTCCTGGGTTACCGTTAGAAAGTTGCTCCTGCTCGCAGATTTCACCTCTGCCGGTTTGCCAAATATCAACATCTGGTTAACAATGGCCTCATCAGGTCAGACCTGTTTTGATGGTTGCGCTGACGTCTTTTCCTTCAGGAGCGTTTATGAGTAAGGCACTGCCGCTGGTTACCCGACAGGGTGACCGTATTGCAATTGTAAATGGACTGCGTACCCCCTTCGCCAAGCAGGCGACCGCTTATCACGGTATTCCGGCGGTGGATCTTGGCAAAATGGCGGTAAGTGAATTATTGGCGCGCAGCGGTATTGACCCGCAATTAATCGATCAACTGGTGTTTGGCCAGGTGGTGCAAATGCCGGAAGCGCCAAACATCGCGCGTGAAATCGTGCTGGGTACCGGCATGAGCGTGCACACCGACGCCTACAGCGTTTCCCGTGCCTGCGCCACCAGTTTCCAGGCCATAGCCAACGTGGCGGAAAGCATCGTCGCCGGCAGTATCGGTATTGGTATTGCCGGCGGTGCAGACTCCTCTTCGGTGCTGCCGATAGGCGTCAGCAAAGCGCTGGCGCGCACTCTGGTCGATCTCAACAAAGCGCGTACGCTGTCGCAACGCCTCAAGCTGTTCAGCAAGCTCAGATTCCGCGACCTGCTGCCGGTGCCGCCGGCGGTGGCGGAGTATTCTACCGGCCTGCGCATGGGCGATACCGCCGAGCAGATGGCCAAGTCGCATGCCATCAGCCGTGAGGACCAGGACGCGTTGGCGCATCGTTCGCACCAGTTGGCCGCCAGGGCGTGGGAGCAGGGGCTGCTGCGCGCCGAGGTGATGACCGCCTATGTGCCGCCGTACCAGGCGCACATTGCCGAAGACAACAACGTGCGCAAGGATTCCAGCCTGGCGTCATACGCCCGATTGAAGCCGGCGTTCGATCGCCAGCATGGCAGCGTTACCGCCGCCAATAGCACGCCATTGACCGACGGCGCCGCCGCGGTGCTGATGATGAGTGAATCGCGTGCCAAAGAATTGGGGCTGCAGCCGCTGGGTTATTTGCGCAGTTTTGCCTTTGCCGCCATCGATGTCTGGCAGGATATGCTGCTTGGCCCCTCCTATGCCACGCCGCTGGCGCTCGATCGCGCGGGTATTACCCTGGCGGATCTGGCGTTAATCGATATGCATGAAGCCTTTGCGGCGCAGACGCTGGCCAACCTGAAAATGTTCGCCAGCCGCGAGTTCGCCCAGCAAAAACTGGGGCGCAATGAAGCGATTGGCGTGGTCGATATGGATAAATTCAACGTGCTGGGCGGCTCGATTGCTTACGGGCATCCGTTTGCCGCAACCGGCGCACGCATGATTACCCAGACGCTGTACGAGCTGAAGCGCCGCGGCGGTGGCTTGGGGTTGGCTACCGCCTGTGCGGCCGGCGGTTTGGGCGCAGCGATGGTGGTGGAGGTGGAACAATGAGCGTCACAAATGCCTTGCATGAACAACGTGCCACGCCGTCGGCTTTTCGGCTGACGCTGCGACCGGACCATATTGGTGTGATCACCATCGACGTCCCGGACGAAAAGGTGAATACGCTGAAGGCGGAATTTGTCGATCAGGTCAATGAGGTGCTGAACAAGGCGCAGCAATATGCCGCACTGGAGGGGCTGGTGATCGTGTCAGGCAAGCCGGATTCGTTCATTGCCGGCGCAGATATCACCATGATCGCCGCGTGCAGCAACGCCAAGGAGGCGGAGGATCTGGCGCGCAAAGGTCAAAGTACGCTGGCGAAAATTGCCGCATTCCCGGTGCCGGTGGTGGCGGCCATTCACGGCGCCTGTCTCGGCGGTGGCCTGGAACTGGCGTTGGCATGCCACAGCCGTGTCTGTTCGTTGGACGACAAAACCGCGCTGGGTCTGCCGGAAGTGCAACTGGGGCTGCTGCCCGGCTCTGGTGGTACTCAGCGTTTACCGCGGTTGATTGGCGCCAGCAAGGCGCTGGACATGATGCTGACCGGTAAACACATTCGAGCGCGCCAGGCGTTGCGCATGGGGCTGGTCGATGATGCGGTGCCGCAGGCTATCTTGCTTGATGCGGCGATCGCACGGGTCAAACAGGGCTGGAAGAGCAAGCCGACGCTGCCCTGGCAGGAGCGTCTGATGAACGGGCCGCTGGGGCGAAGCCTGCTCTTCAGCGTGGTGCGTAAGAAAACGCTGGCAAAAACCCACGGTAATTACCCGGCGGCGGAGCGCATTATTCAGGTGGTGCGCGCTGGTCTGGAGCAGGGCAGCGGCCATGGCTATCAGGCTGAGGCGCGCGCGTTCGGCGAACTGGCGATGACGCCGCAGTCCGCCGCGTTGCGCAGCCTGTTCTTTGCTTCTACCGCGTTGAAAAAAGAGCGTGGCGGCGACGCACAGCCGCGTGAACTGCAGCGCGTAGGTATTTTGGGCGGTGGCTTGATGGGCGGTGGCATTGCCTGCGTTACCGCCATGCGCGGCGGTTTGCCGGTGCGCATCAAGGATATCAACGAGCAGGGCATCAACCATGCGCTGAAGTACAGTTGGCAGGTGCTTGGCAAACGGGTACGCAGCAAGCGCATGCGCTCAGCCGAACGGCAAAAGCAGATGATGCTGATTTCCGGCACCACCGATTACAGCGGTTTTGACCGGGTGGATATCGTAGTGGAAGCGGTGTTCGAGGATCTGGAACTGAAACAGCGCATGGTGGCCGAAGTAGAACAGCACACCGCACCGCACACGGTATTTGCCTCCAATACCTCGTCACTGCCGATTGGCCAGATTGCCGCCAAGGCGCAGCGGCCGCAGCAGGTGGTCGGCCTGCATTATTTCAGTCCGGTGGATAAAATGCCGCTGGTGGAAGTGATCCCGCATGCCGGCACCCGTGAGGAAACCATTGCCACCACCGTTGCCCTGGCGCACAAACAGGGCAAAACGGCGATAGTGGTGGCCGATCGGGCCGGATTTTACGTCAACCGCATTCTGGCGCCCTATATCAATGAAGCTGCCCGTTGCCTGCTGGCCGGCGAGCCGATGGAATCCCTGGATAAGGCGCTGGTGGATTTCGGTTTCCCGGTTGGGCCGATTACGCTGCTTGATGAGGTCGGCATCGATGTCGGCACCAAAATCATCCCGGTGCTGGTCAACGAACTGGGCCCGCGTTTTGCCGCGCCGGCGGCGTTTGATGCGCTATTGAAGGACGGCCGCAAAGGGCGCAAAAATGGGCGTGGTTTTTATCTCTACCCGAGCGAAGGCCAGCAGCGGCAGCGCGGCAAACGCGCCGACAGCGAGGTGTATTCCCTGCTGGGCGTGACGCCAAAGGCGCATCTCGAACCGGCGCTGATTGCCCAGCGCTGCGTGATGATGATGCTGAACGAGGCGGCGCGATGCCTGGACGAAGGGGTGATTCGCAGCGCGCGCGACGGCGATATTGGTGCGGTGTTCGGCATTGGCTTCCCGCCATTCCTTGGCGGGCCGTTCCGTTATATCGATCGGCTTGGCGCGGAAAAGGTGGTGAAAACCCTGCACTATCTGCAACAGCAATACGGCGAACATTTTGCGCCCTGCGAGCGCTTGCAGCGTATGGCACAGCAGGGAGAGCGCTTTTATCCGCGCTAAAATACCCGGCGGTTAACGGCATGGCAGCCCGATTTGCACTACAGTAGCAATAAGGCTGCAATGTGATCCTCATCACTCCTTGCAACAGCGTCAATTCCGGACGCTGTACAGGGAGATTAGGGCGAGGTAACGTAACCGCGTGGTGATGAATGTGGCATCACGATAAAAAACTTTTATCAGGGGTTGGCTAAAATTCAACCCGTTGAATTGGTTGTCAAGTGAGCGATGGATTCACGCTACGCTGCCGTTGGTGCAAAAAACAGCGTTTTCTTTACGTGAACTTTCAGGCAAAATGCCCGGCCGCCATAGAGAGACGGCGCGTTATCGTTTTGAAGCACTTGTGCTCTTGAGCTATAGGTATTCGGCGATACAGCACGCTCTGCGTTTCTGTATAGCGTTATTTTGTCAACAACAGCGGTGCAATATGCAAGTTTTGATTATGCGTCACGGAGAGGCGGCACTCGAGGCGGCCAGCGATGCGGTAAGGCCTCTTACCGTTTGTGGCCGTGATGAGTCTCGTCAGATGGCGGCCTGGCTAAATGCCAAGTCAGTGGATATTGAACGCGTGCTGGTCAGCCCTTACCTGCGAGCCGAACAGACGCTGACAACGGTGCGTGAAGCGTTGACGCTGCCGGAAGGCGAAGAAGTGCTGCCGGAACTCACCCCAGGTGGCGATGCCTCACTGGTGGGGAGTTATCTGCAACTGCTGGCGCAACAAGGGGTAGGCGCGGTGTTGATCGTCTCGCATCTGCCGCTGGTGGGCTACCTGGTGGCGGAACTCTGCCCGGGCGAATGCCCGCCAATGTTTGCCACGTCGGCGATTGCCAACGTTGAACTGGCCGCCGACGGCAGCCAGGGGAAACTGGAATGGCAGGTCAGCCCGTCGCAGCTGATGGCGAAAGTCTGACGCGGACAATGCGACGATGAACCCCAAGGGCGATGCTAAACATCGCCCTTTGTCATTCTTGCGCTGAATTATTCAGCCAGCTCGACCAACACCAGCAGCGCCGCGCTGCCACCCCATTCTTTCGGTGCCTGATGGAACGCCAGCACGTCTGGGTGCTGTGCCAGCCATAACGGCGTCTGCTGCTTGAGAATATGCTTACCGTGGCCGTGCATCACACAGGCGCAGTGCACATGCTCGCGTTTACAGGCGGCGATGAGCGCCCCCAGTTCCTGTTTGGCCTGCAGCTGCGTCAAACCGTGCAGATCGAGGAACAGATCTGGCAGGTAATCGCCACGCCGCAGTTTTTTCAATTCAAAATGGCTATAGCCGGGGCGCACGTAGCGCGCTGGGCCTTCGTCATCCAACTGCGGCTGGAATTCATCAGAAAAATAAAAACTGGCATCGACCTGCTCCTGCATCAGCCGCTGCGGTGCGGCCTGCCTGGCGGTAGGTTTGGGCTGCCGGTGGACGATGGTGTCCTGACGCAGCTTCTTGGCGCCTGTCACCGACTCTCTGAAGAGCTGCAATTCATCTTTGCTCAGAGGGTGTCTGTTTTTCATTAATTCATTCACCGGAAATTATTCATCGCGACAGTTTAGCCTGTGCCCGTGGTCTGGCGAAGCAAAACCGTCATCGGTAGTGACGTAGGCCGATATGCTGCCTGCCATCTCGCCGTTGGCGGCGCATGCGCTCCGCCAGAGCGGCGGCGACAGGGCGTTTGCCTGCCGCCGGATGTTGCGCCAATTATTTAGGGTATCGAAGCTGATTTGTCGCGGGCTTCATGGCAAACTATGCGGCTATCTCATGAATCACAGCCGCCTGCCGGAGGGCACATTGGACAAAATTTTCGTCGACGAAGCAGTGAACGAACTGCATACCATTCAGGATATGCTGCGTTGGACCGTAAGCCGTTTTAACGCCGCCAATATCTATTATGGTCACGGAACCGATAATCCGTGGGACGAAGCGGTGCAGCTGGTTCTGCCGAGTTTGTACCTGCCGCTGGATATTCCTGAAGACATGCGTTCAGCGCGCCTGACCTCCAGCGAGCGCCACCGTATCGTTGAGCGCGTGATTCGCCGCGTCAACGAGCGTATTCCTGTCGCTTATCTGACCAATAAGGCCTGGTTCTGCGGCATGGAGTTTTACGTCGATGAACGCGTATTGGTGCCACGCTCGCCAATCGGCGAATTGATCAACGACCGTTTCAGCGCGTTGATCCCACACCCACCACGCCATATCCTGGATATGTGCACCGGCAGCGGCTGCATCGCCATCGCCTGCGGTTACGCCTTCCCAGAAGCGGAAGTGGACGCGGTTGATATCTCCAGCGAGGTGCTGGCGGTTACCGAGCGCAATATTCAGGCGCACGGCGTCGAGCATCAGGTGATCCCGATCCGCTCCGATCTGTTCCGTGAAGTCCCGCCGATCCAGTACGATCTGATCGTCACCAACCCGCCATACGTCGATGCCGAAGACATGTCCGATCTGCCACAGGAGTTCCGCTTCGAGCCGGAACTGGGCCTGGCTGCGGGCAGTGACGGCCTGAAACTGGTGCGTCGCATTCTGGCCTGTGCGCCGGATTTCCTCAGCGACGACGGCGTGCTGATTTGTGAAGTGGGCAACAGCATGGTACATCTGATGGAGCAGTATCCGGATATTCCCTTCACCTGGCTGGAGTTCGAAAACGGCGGTGACGGCGTGTTCATGCTGACCAAACAGCAGTTGGTTGACTGTAAAGACCATTTCAGCATGTACCGCAGCTGATGATTTCCCCAGGCCTGCCCAGCGGGCCTGATAATAAAAATGAGTATCCCTCAGCGTTTTCACGTCGCCGCCGGGCGTCGGGTTTGCCGGACCCACGGACGAGCCTGAACCGCCCCTCGCCAGGCGGCGTGAAAGCGGCAGGGAAGTAAGGAGCCGTGATGGCAGGCAACAGTATTGGACAGTTATTCCGCGTCACTACATTCGGTGAATCGCACGGTGTGGCGCTGGGATGTATCGTTGACGGCGTGCCACCGGGCATTCCGCTGACCGAAGAAGATTTGCAGCATGACCTGGACCGCCGCCGTCCGGGCACCTCGCGCTATACCACCCAACGTCGCGAGCCGGATCGGGTGCGCATTCTTTCCGGCGTGTTCGACGGCGTCACCACCGGCACCAGCATTGGGCTGCTGATCGAAAATACCGACCAACGCTCGCAGGATTACGGTGCTATCAAGGATCTGTTCCGTCCGGGGCATGCGGATTATACCTATGAACAAAAATATGGCGTGCGCGACTATCGTGGCGGCGGCCGTTCTTCGGCACGAGAAACCGCGATGCGCGTGGCGGCAGGGGCGATCGCCAAAAAATACCTCGAACTGAAGTTTGGCGTAAAAGTTCGCGGCTATCTGGCGCAGATCGGTGACGTAACCTGCGAGCTGAAAGATTGGGAGCAGGTTGAGCAGAACCCGTTCTTCTGCCCGGACCCGGACAAGCTGGAAGCGTTGGACGAACTGATGCGCGCACTGAAGAAAGAGGGGGACTCCATCGGCGCCAAAGTCAGCGTAATGGCCGAAAACGTGCCTGTCGGCCTTGGCGAGCCGGTGTTTGACCGTCTGGATGCCGATCTGGCGCATGCGCTAATGAGCATCAACGCGGTGAAAGGCGTCGAAATCGGCGACGGGTTTGCCGTGGTCAGCAAGCGCGGCAGTGAAAACCGCGATGAAATTACCCCGCAAGGCTTCCAGAGCAACCATGCCGGCGGCATCCTCGGCGGCATCAGCAGCGGTCAACCGGTTATCGCGCATCTGGCGTTGAAACCCACCTCCAGCATTATGGTGCCGGGCCGCACCATCAACCGCCAGGGTGAAGCGGTCGAAATGGTGACTCGCGGTCGCCACGATCCCTGTGTCGGTATCCGGGCGGTGCCGATCGCCGAGGCGATGATGGCGATCGTGCTGATGGACCATCTGCTGCGCCAGCGGGCGCAAAACGGTGACGTGGTGTCCGACGTACCGCGTTGGTAACACGGGATTTCGCAATCGGGTGACGATAACAATGAAAAAATGGATGTTGGGCCTGGCGGCCCTGATGGCATCGGGGTCCGCGCTGGCCTTGACACCGTGGCAGCAAATCTCGCATCCGGTGGCCGGTTCGGCGCAGGCGATCGGCGGCTTTGCCAATGGGTGCATTATCGGCGCGCAGCCGTTGCCGTTGAACGCGGCGGATTATCAGGTCATGCGTCAGGACCAGCGACGTTATTTCGGTCACCCGGATCTGCTGGCGTTTATCCAGCGTCTCGGTAATCAGGCCAGCCAGCAACGGCTGGGCACGGTATTGATCGGCGACATGGCGATGCCGGCCGGCGGGCGCTTCAGCAGCGGCCATGCCAGCCATCAGTCGGGACTGGACGTCGATATCTGGCTGCAATTGCCACGCCAGCGCTGGAGTTCGCAGCAACTGCTCAAACCGCAACCGATCGATTTGGTGAGCGGTGACGGCAAGCGCGTACGCGACAGCCAGTGGCAGCCGCAAATCGCCTCGTTGATTAAACTGGCGGCGCAGGACAGAGAAGTGACGCGCATCTTCGTCAACCCGGCGATCAAGCAGCGGTTGTGCGACGACGCGGGCAGCGATCGCGCCTGGCTGCACAAAGTGCGTCCGTGGTTCGGCCATCGTGCGCATATGCACGTGCGCTTGAGTTGCCCGCCGGACAGTCTGGAATGCAAGGATCAGGATCCGCCACCGGCCGGAGATGGCTGCGGCGCTGAATTAGCCAGTTGGTTCGAGCCGCATCAGCCGAGCGCGAAGCCGGGTAAACCGGTAGTGCCGCCGTTGCCGCCGTCTTGTCAGGCGTTGTTGGATAATCATTTCGCTGCGGAATAAAAAATGGATTGGTTTATGGTCGGCCCCGAAATGCTCGGGGCGTTGTTTGCCGTGGCATTACTGGCAGGGTTTATTGACTCCATCGCCGGCGGTGGCGGTCTGCTGACCGTACCGGTGTTGCTGGCGGTGGGGGTTCCCCCGGCGGAAGCGCTGGCCACCAATAAATTGCAGTCGGTGGGCGGGTCGTTCTCCGCCAGTTTGTATTTCATCCGCCGCAAAGCGGTCAATCTGAACGATCAGAAACTGACCATTCTGCTGACGCTGCTCGGTTCGATAGCGGGCGCGATCCTGGTACAGCATATGCGTGCCGATCTGCTGCGCCAGATGTTGCCACTGTTGGTGATTGGCATCGGGCTGTATTTCCTGCTGACGCCACGTTTGGGGGAAAGCGATCGTCAGCGCCGCCTGAGTGCGCTGCCGTTTGGGCTGGTGGCGGGCGGCTGCGTCGGTTTTTACGACGGCTTTTTCGGCCCTGGCGCCGGCTCGTTCTACGCGCTGGCTTACGTCACGCTGTGTGGTTTCAATCTGGCGAAATCCACCGCACATGCCAAAGTGCTTAATTTCACCTCCAACTTCGGCAGCCTGATATTTTTTATCATGGGCGGCAAAGTACTGTGGGGGATCGGCCTGGTGATGCTGGTCGGGCAGGTGCTGGGCGCGCGCATTGGCGCACATATGGTACTGACGCGCGGGCAGAAGCTGATTCGGCCAATGATCGTTATCGTTTCGCTGATTATGAGCCTGAAATTGCTGTACGATAATCACGGCGTGGAAATCCAGCGCTGGTTGTCGATGCATTTTTAACAAGCCAAAACAGCACTGAAGTGGAATAATTACCACTCTATTTTTGTGGTTATCGGGTTTTACCTATGTCAGACGTACAAAACACACACCAATATACTGACCTGATTGATATTTTTAACCGCTGTTTCAGCGACGATTATCAAACGCGCCTGGTCAAGGGCGACGATGAGCCGATCTATCTGCCGGCGGACCAGCAGTTGCCGTATCACCGTATCGTATTTGCCCACGGCTTTTACGCCAGCGGCCTGCACGAGATTTCCCACTGGTGTATTGCCGGTGACGAGCGGCGCAAACAGGTGGATTTCGGCTATTGGTATTGCCCTGATGGGCGCGACGCGCAGACGCAAAGCGAATTTGAAGCGGTAGAAGTCAAGCCACAGGCATTGGAATGGATGTTCTGCGTCGCCGCAGGCTTTCCGTTCAACGTCAGCTGCGACAATCTGAACGGTGATTGCGAGCCGGATCGGATCGCGTTCCAGCGAAAAGTGCGTCAACGGGTGCTGGAACTGCTGGAAAAAGGCATACCCACACGACCGGCGCGCTTTATTCAGGCGTTACAATCGTTTTACAATACGCCACCGCTGGTGGCAGAGCATTTTCCGTATCCGGAAGATCTCAACTGATGTTGCCGCTTTAATTTAATGAGGAAAAGCAATGATCGCTGAATTCGAAGCGCGCATTTTGGCGCTGATTGATGACATGGTAGACCACGCCAGTGACGATGAACTGTTTGCCGGTGGCTACCTGCGCGGTCATCTGACCCTGGCGGTGGCTGAAGCGGAAGAAAACGGTGAGCATAGCGCCGAAGGGCTGAAAGTCCGGGTGGAGCACAGCCTGCACCAGGCGATTCGTGCCGGTGAGCTTTCGCCACCGGATCAGGCGCTGGTTGAAGGCATGTGGGAAAACCTGTACCAGACCGCGCTGGCCAACGCCTGACCGGCGCTTTCCTCTCATGCCCGGTCTGCCAGGGCGTGAGAGGAAGGGGAGACAATAGCCCTTATACCGGACGCCCCTTCAGTAATTTTCTCACCCACATGCGGTTTGGATTCAACGCCGCCAGCACGTCACCCTCACCCGGCAACGGTTCGCCAAACATCTGCGCCACCAGAATCTCCGCCGCCAGCGGTGCGGAACACAATCCCCGTGAACCCAAAGCGCCCAGCATAAACAGATTTGGGTAGCTCGGTGCTTCGGCAATACTTTCTGCGCGTTGGCGCTGGCGTTGCAAATGCTGATACTGGGTCAGCGTTTGCGCATAATCCGGCACCGCGCCGATCATTGGCAAATGATCGCGTGACGCGCAGCGTACCCCGCAACGTGCCTGTCGATCGCTGACGTCTACCTGTTGCGTCCAGCTTTGTTCGGGCAGACAGCGCAGCAGACGTGCGCGATTTTCCTGTTGTTCCGTTTCACGATAGTCGCTGGCAGTGTCGCCGCGTTGATAACTGGCGCCGATGCAATGTTGCTGATTACGCGGGTTCAGCGGTGTCAGATAGCCCTCATAACACAGTACCTGTTTCAATTGACCGAGCGCTGGCGCAGTGGGGATATGCGACACCTGTCCACGTACGGCGACAACCGGCAGCGCGGCGGTAAACGGCAAATTGGGCAGTTGATGACCGTTGGCCAGGATCACGCTGGCATGCTGCGACGTCACGCCGTTACCGAAGGCCAGTTGCCAGCCGACGCTGGACGGCGTCAGACCGTCGAGCCGGTGGCGATAGTGACACACCAGCCCCTGCTGCTCGGCAAAGGCAATGGCGTTGCGGGTCAGTTCGGCCGGGCACAGCCAGCCGCCTTGCGGATAGTTGATACCGGCAAACCCGCTATCCACGCCGCACAATGCGCTGAGCGTGGCGCGGTCGGCGGCAAATGCCAGTGCGTCTGGCCACTCGGTCGCCAGCATGTTGGCGATTTTGCCGGCGCTTTTGTCGTCATAGCCCAACTGGGTGACGCCGCACCAGTGATGATCGAATTCAATGCCCTGTTTGGCCAGCATGTCATACAGTCGGCGTGCGAATGGGAAAGCGGCGCTGAAAAAACGCTCCAGTGGGTCATTGCGGCCATTGAGCAATGGGTACAGCGCACCCTGGCGATTGCCGGAGGCACCTGCCGCCGGCGCGTCGTCGGCGCAGTACAGCGTGACCCTGGCACCGCGGCGCAGCAGGGCCAGCGCGATGAGGGCGCTGGCGATGCCGCCGCCGATCAGCGCAACGTCGTCGACCCTTGCGGCTGCGGGGCGACTGTACCAGGGCGTCGGGTTGCTGGCGGAGGGCGTTTCGGCCGCCAGTGTGCCGATCAGCATTTCGCGTTTTTGGCCAAAGCCCTTGCTGCGCGTCACTTCAAACCCGGCCTGTTGCAAACCGCGGCGCACAAACCCGGCGGCGGTGAACGTGGCAAAACTGCCCTGCGGGCGGGCAAAACGCGCCATGGCATCAAACAGTTGCTCGCTCCACATCTCCGGGTTTTTGGCCGGCGCGAAGCCATCAAGGAACCAGGCGTCTACCTGATTGTCCATGCTGTGGTCAAAATGCGGCAGCAGCGCGTTGACGTCGCCAAACCACAGATCGAGCGTAACGCGGCCGTCGGCCAGCAGCAGCCGGTGACAGCCGGGCAACGGCAGCGGCCACTGGGCGCGCAATTGCTCGGCATACGGCGCCAACTCCGGCCAGCGCGCGTGTGCCGCGGCGAGATCCGCCGGTTGCAGCGGGAACTTTTCAAAACTGATGAAGTGCAGACGTTGCAGCGTGGCGTCCGGCGCGGCGCGGTGGAAGCGGTCGAATGCCTGCCACAGCGTCAGGAAATTAAGCCCGGTGCCAAAGCCGGTTTCCGCAACGATAAACAGCGCGCGCGGGTGCTCGGCGAAACGGGCAGGCAGCCGATTGCCGTTAAGAAAGACGTAACGGGTTTCTTCCAGCCCATCCTGATTGGAAAAATAGACGTCATCAAACTGTTTCGAAACAGGTGTACCTTGTTCGTTCCAGGATAATGCGGCGGTTTGGATGGGGGCGTGGCTCACGGTCAGTTGCTCATAATTCAAGGGGGTGACGCGATTCTAACGGCGCTGGCGCTGCGGCGCAAACTGGATCAGAATTACACTGAAAAACGCTGATCGGACTTGTTCGGCGTACAACTGTACGCTAGAGTGCGATGCAAAATCCCGAAAGCAACAATTGTGGAAGAGGTATTGAATGAAACGTGCAGTGATTACTGGCCTGGGAATCGTCTCCAGCATTGGTAACAACCAGCAGGAGGTCCTGGCGAGCCTGCGGGAAGGACGTTCTGGGATCACTTTCTCCCAGGAACTGAAAGATTCCGGCATGCGTAGTCACGTATGGGGTGATGTTAAACTGGACACGACCGGTCTTATCGATCGTAAAGTGATGCGCTTCATGAGCGATGCGTCAGTTTATGCCTTTCTTTCCATGGAAGAAGCCATCAAGGATTCCGGCCTGGCCGCCGATCAGGTTTCTAACGAACGCACCGGCCTGGTAGTAGGTTCTGGCGGTGGTTCGCCACGTAACCAGGTTGCCGGTTCCGACGGTATGCGCGCCAAGGGGCTGCGCGGCGTGGGGCCGTATATGGTGACCAAGGCCATGGCATCCGGCGTTTCTGCCTGTCTGGCGACGCCGTTCAAAATCCGTGGCGTTAACTACTCGATCAGCTCTGCCTGCGCCACTTCGGCACACTGTATCGGCCATGCGGTTGAACTGATTCAACTGGGCAAGCAGGACGTGGTGTTTGCCGGCGGCGGTGAAGAACTGTGCTGGGAAATGGCTTGTGAGTTCGATGCGATGGGCGCACTGTCCACCAGCTACAACGACACGCCAGAAAAAGCCTCCCGTACCTACGACGCAGCGCGTGACGGTTTCGTCATCGCCGGCGGCGGCGGCATGGTAGTGGTTGAAGAACTGGAACACGCTCTGGCGCGCGGTGCGCATATCTATGCGGAAATCGTCGGCTATGGCGCGACCTCCGATGGCGCCGACATGGTTGCTCCATCAGGCGAAGGCGCGGTGCGTTGCATGCGCATGGCAATGCAGGATCTGGACACGCCGATCGATTACATCAATGTACACGGCACCTCTACGCCGGTTGGCGATGTCAAGGAACTGGGCGCGATCCGTGAAGTGTTCGGCGACACCACCCCGGCCATCTCGTCCACCAAGGCGATGACCGGTCACTCGCTGGGTGCGGCAGGCGTGCAGGAAGCCATCTACAGCCTGTTGATGGTTGAGCATGGCTTTATTGCGCCTAGCATCAACATCGATAATCTGGACGAAAAAGCGGCTGGCATGGACATCGTGACTCAGCCAACCGAGCGTGCGCTGACTACCGTCATGTCTAACAGCTTCGGTTTTGGTGGTACCAACGCCACGCTGGTGATGCGTAAACTGGCTAAATAAGCCGTTACAGCATCAATTGCCGATCAAGCCCGCGATAACGCGGGCTTTTTACTTTTCCCCCCCGTTGGCGGGCGGTTCAGAGTTTTCCCAAATCACCGCGCTAGCCACATCATCGATTCGTTCCCGTCATATTTGCGCATACAATAGGCAGGTAGCGTGATTATCGCTCGGCGTAGCGTTTACTAGTGATCGAACATTGAGGCAAAAAAGTATGAAAAAGTTAATTGCGGTTGGGTTACTGTCGGCCGTTTTGGCCGGTTGCGCCACCAACTCACCGTGCGTCCCGGTTTATGACGATCAGGGGCGACTGGTGCATACCAACACCTGCATGAAGGGCACCACGCAGGACAACTGGGAAACCGCGGGCGCAATCGCCGGTGGTGCCGCGGCCGTTGCCGGTCTGACGCTGGGTATTATTGCGTTGACCAAATAAGGGCTGTCAGCAGCGTTCAATCCGGCATCGCAGGATTGAACGCTGCGTTATCGCCACCGCGGCATGTCCATCGTTGCCAAAAAGCGAGATAGACGGCGCGCCAGGCGATATACCAGACTACTGCACCAGGAACGCCTTGAACTGCGGCGTCATCACGGCAGTGAAGCCGTTATCGGTTTTACCGATCAAATACACCGCCAGACCTTTCTCTTGCGCCAGTTTCAGCGCTTTTTCCGTTCCCAGTACCATCAAGCCGGTATCCCAGCCGTCGGCTTCCAGCGCGGTCGGTGCAATCACCGTGGCTGACACCAGTTGATGAACGATTGGCCGGCCGGTAGTCGGATCGATGACGTGCGAATAACGCTGGCCTTTCTGCTCGAAATAGTTGCGGTAACTGCCGGCGGTACTGATGCCGTAACCGTGCAAGTCCACCAGCGCCTGCACCGCGTTTTCGCGATCGGTCGGCTTCTGGATCGCCACCCGCCACGGCTTACCCTGGCCGTTCACCCCGCGAGACGATACCGCACCACCCACGGACACCAGATAATTGGTAATGCCCTTGCGCGCCATCAATTTGACCAACTGGTCAACGCCGTAGCCTTCGCCGAGAGTGGAAAGGTCAACGTAGAGATCCGGCAAATCCTTTTGCAGCCATTCGCCGCGCTGGTCAGCGATCAGTTTCAGGTGTTGCAGCCCGATGTCGTTCTTCGCCGCATCGATTTGCCGTTGGTTGGGGATGGTTACCGGTCGCTTGTCCGGGCCGAAGCCCCACAGATTCACCAGCGGGCCGACGGTGATATCCATTGCGCCGCCGGTGTCACGGCCGATACGCTGGGCGGTGAGAATGATGTCGGCCATCCCTCGGGGGATCGGCTGAGGCTCGGCGCTGCGTGACTGGTTAAAGCGCGACAGCACCGAATTGGCACGATAGGTGGAGATGTCGTCGTTGGCCTGTTCCAGCAGGGCGTCGATTTCCTGTTGCAACTGTTGGCGGCTTTCGCTCAACTGACCGCTGATTTTGACGCTGTAAAATGTACCCATCGTTTTGCCGTCAATATCGAGCTGCGGGCGGGTTTCGGTGTCGTTACAGGCAGTCAGCAGGCCAAATGCGACGCTCAATAACAGGCCTTTGGCAAAAAAGTTGGCCATCGGAAAATCCTTTAACGTAAACAAGGGCGCTACAAATAGAGCAAAGCATGGCAAATGAAAAGGGCTGGCGGCAAAAAATGTCTTTTGGCATCACCAGCGGTGCCGCCGAGCGTCCTGGACTACCTGGCTGCCAGCAGGCAAATGCTGCGGGTGACCTGATAGGATTTCACGAACGCGTTGACCGGCAGGAATTCGAAGCGCGAATGGAAATTGTGTGCACCGGTAAAGTAGTTCGGCGTCAGCACGCCACGGCTGGACAGCGCCGCGCCGTCGGTACCGCCGCGCATCGGGATCACCTTGGGCGGGATGCCGTGGGCCGCCAACGCGCCAAAAATCAGGTTTATCGCCCGTTTATCCTCGCCAATCGAATTGCTGATGTTGCTGTAGATATCGCTAACGGCACAGCTGACTTTGGCGCGCGGGTAATTGGCCGCCACCTGCTGTACTACTGCGGCGAGTTTCGCTTTGCGGGCGTTGAAGGCGATTAAATCAAAGTCGCGGATCGAGACTTTCAGCGTGGCGTGGTTGGCATTGGCGGTAATATCGTTGAACCAGAAATAGCCTTCGCGGCCGTCGGTATGCTCCGGCGTGTCTTTGCTGTCAAAGTGATTGATGATGTCGGTTGCGACGCGGATCGGGTTAATCAGCACGTTTTTGGCCGACATCGGGTGGGCCGGGACCCCTTCGATATCAATCACCGCCGCGGCGGCATTAAAGTTCTCATACACCACTTCACCCAGTTCACAGCAGTCTATGGTATAGGCGAAATCCACTTCAAATCGCGCCAGATCCAACGCCTTGGCACCGCGCAGACCGATCTCCTCGTCGGGCACAAACGCCACCACGATATCGCCGTGACGATCGGCGCTGGTCAGATTTGCCAGTAGCGTCATCACTACCGTCACCGCAGCCTTATTGTCGGCACCCAGCACGCTGGTGCCGTCGCTGAAAATGATCTGCTGATCGCGATAGGGCAGAATTTCAGGGTGTTCGGCGGTACGCAGCCAGATGTCCTGCGTGGCGTTGAGGCACAAATCGTCACCGGTGAAGCGCAGCACCTGCGGGTGAATGTCCGGCGACAGGCCGACATCCACGGTATCAATATGCGTAATGAAACCGATGCGCGGCGCGCCGGGCTGATTGCCGGGTTTGCGCGCGGTCACGGTGGCATGCTGGTCGATCTGCACCTGTTCCAACCCCAGTTGCGTCAGTTCTTCCGCCAGCAGCTGCGCCATATGATGCTGACCCGGGCTGCTCGGCAAGGTGGTTGCGGCGGCATCGCTCTGGCTGGAAATGGCCAGATAACGGAAAAAACGTTCGGTCAGTTGGTCGGCAATGGCACGGGTCATGAGAGGTCCTCGCTGTGGATGTATTATGGTTTTAAAGCGAAACGGCGGCGTTGTCCATTCAATCGCGGGGCTTGAGCCGTGCCAGCCGCTCAACCGCGTTACTGATTTCCCCCGGAGTCAGGGCAGCAAAGCCCAGCAGCCAGCCGTCTCGTCGGTTTGACGGACTGGCGTACAGCTCCGCCAGCCCAGGCGCGATCGCACCGGCTTGCTGCGCCTGGCGGCTCAGGTCGGCTTCTTGCCCGGTCGGTAGCCAGACGCACAGCTGCAACCCGCCAGGCGTGGGTTGCGGCACGGCAAAGTGCACCCAGTGCCGCTGAATCTGCTGTTGCAGACAATCGCGACGGCTACGGTACAGCTGACGCATATAGCGAATATGGGCAGCGAAGTGGCCTTGACGGATAAATTCGGCGGTCGTCGCTTGCGCCAACTGGGCGCAGTGGCCGTCATAAACCGTACGTGCGGTGACGAAGGCATCCACCAGCGCCGGCGGTAGCACCAGATACGCCAGCCGCAGCGAAGGGAACAGCGCTTTGGAAAAGGTTCCGAGATACAACACGTTGCCATGACGATCCAGACCTTGCATGGCGGGCATCGGCTGGCCGTCGTAATGAAACTCGCTGTCGTAGTCGTCCTCGACGATCCACGTCTGCTGCCGTTGCGCCAATGCCAGCAGGGCCAGCCTGCGTTCCAGACTGAGCGCCACGCCGGTCGGGTAGTGGTGCGACGGCGTCAGATAGATCAGGCGCGGCGTCGGTAACCCCGGCGACGGCGCGAGTCCGGCATCGTCAACCGCCACGGGTATCAATTGCGCCCCTGCGCTGACAAAGGCGTTACGCGCCCCGGCATAGCCGGGTTCTTCCATCCACACCCGATCGCCGGCGTCGAGCAGCAGAGTGGCGATCAGCTGCAACGCCTGCTGAGAACTGGTCAGTACCACCACCTGCCGTGCATCGCAGTTCACGCCGCGGGTTTGACTGACGTGACCGGCAATGGCTTCACGCAGCGGCAGATAGCCTTGCGGATCGCCATAGCGCAGCAGTTTTTCGCCATGCAATCGCAGCTGCTGAGCACTGAGCTGCTGCCACAGTTTCAGCGGAAAGGCGCGCAGGTCGGGCGAACCGGCGGCGAAAGGCAGCGGTTGTTGCGGATCGCGACAGCCACCGGTGTGGAGAATCTGCTCGCCGCGCTGCGATAGTCGAGGGCGACGGTGCGGCAGCCGGGAGGGGGGCGACCGGGTGACGGTAATCGCCACAAAGGTGCCCTGGCCGACGCGGCGTTGCAAATAACCTTCGGCTTCCAGTTGCCCATAGGCCGCTTCGGCGGTAACGCGTGAAATGCCTAAATCGGCGGCCAGCAGGCGCGAGGAGGGCAAGCGCTGGCCGCTGACCAGCGTACCGCCATGAATGGCGCGGCGTAGCGTGCTGCACACCCGATCGCGCAGGGTGGTGGCGGCCTGTTGCGGCTGTTGGAACAGCGTAAGCAGCGTTTGCGGCATAATCGGTCTTGTCCAGATGACGAAATGGGTATCAATTATAAGACCAAATTCGGGCATGATTGTCACCTGACGATACCGACAACAGGATAACGCAATGGTACAGGATTCACAGGTTTTAGCCTTTCCGGCGGCCGATCCGGCCGACAGTCTGGCCTATTTGACGGCCAAGCTCGGCTATTACGCCGATGCATGGGATGTAGCAGAAGATTTACGCCAGGCGATTGATAGTATCGTGGTGATTGATACCCGCTCGGCACAGCAATATGCCGCCGGGCATATCCCCGGTGCGATCAGTTTTCCGCATCGGTTGATGGATGAGGTCAGTACCCGGCAGTTGTCACGTGACAAGGTATATGTCACCTATTGCGACGGTATTGGCTGCAACGGCTCCACCAAGGGGGCTTATAAGCTGGCCAGGCACGGTTTCAGGGTTAAGGAGCTGATTGGCGGGCTGGACTTCTGGTTGCGCGACGGCCATCCGTTGGCCATCGGTGAGTCCAGCGGTTCGTTGCTGGATTGGGCGGCGCCGCAAGATTGCGGCTGCGGCTGAAGTTAAAACATCATCGCCAGCACCAGCAGCAGCACCACGATCAGTGCGGCAAATGCCAGCATGCGTTTACCGAGCGCCGCTTGCCACGGTTGCGGTAGCGCAGCGATCAACGGGTTGAGCAACGGCGTTGGTGAGTCGTTGTGAATGGCCGGTGCGGCACCGGCTTTTTCCAGCCGGCGGGCAAACAGCTGGTTAATCAGGTTGTTGATCTGCGTGTGGGTCAGCGGGGCGTTAGCAACGCAGTGAAAGCGCGACTGGCAATAGTCGAACAGCTGCTGCTGCTCTTGCGGGTCCGCCGGCTGTTTTAGCAGTGCCAGCAGGTTGTTCAGCGTTGGTGCGCTTTGCGAGCTGAGCGCCACCCTGGCCTGCAGGTATTGGCTGAGCAGTTGGAAATGCCGTGCCGGCAGTGGCTCACTGGTTTTAACGCCGGTCAAATCAAGCAGGCTCTGCCAGATTTTCGCCGGTGATTCGCCGGTGGCGGCGCTGAGCCGGGTAACCTGCTGTTGCAGGTTTTGGTGCTCGGCCGGCAACAGTGGACGATCGCTGGTGGCACTCTGCTGTGGATGCGGAATGGTCAGTTCGCCGGTTTGCAGCAGGTTAAACACCTGTTGCAGCTGTTCATGGCTAAGCTTGCTCAGCACGGTATGACCAAATTGCTGGCGAATGAAGTCGCTGACCGCCTGGCGATTATTGCCCTGCGGCAGCAGTTCGGTGAGCTGCTGCAACAGCTGGCGATTGGCATGACTGCGCTGCGCCTGATCCAGACGATTCTGCAACAGCCGTTCAGCCGGTTCAAAGTGGCGAGCCTGCAACTCCTGGTTGGCCGCAGGGCGGTTTGCCCCAAGATCGTGGCGCAGCGTGGCCCATATTTCGGCCGATTTTGCCGGACTGAGCGCCATGATTTTCACGATCAGTTTTTCCAGCCGGGTGCGTTGTGCCGGCGAGAGTGGCTGATCGTCAGCGGCAGTGGTTTTTCCCCCGGTCGGAGGACGATCGGAAACGTTGTGAGTACCGGGGCCACTCAAAGGTTGCATATCACCCGTCCTTCGCTGTGCAGAAATAAAGTCAAACCCGGCGAAAAGCACAGGTGCAAGAAAACGTACGCTGCCTATGATACCTGTTAATTGATGCCATCAATACCGTCTGTCAGACATTTCTTTACAGGCAAAACGTTGCGAATAATTCCGTTGCCACTAAGATAAGCGCATTACCGAACCGAGGATGCGATGTTCAAACGGCAACGAATTGCAAAATGGTTTTTATGCCTGGCTTGCCTGGTGGTGCTGACCTGCATCACTCAGCGCATGGCGGGCTTGCATGCGTTGCAAATCATGCTTGGCGTTCCCACGGTAAGCGCCGCAGCCAGCAGCGATGATCATGCCGAAGCGCCGGGGAGTTCGCCGTGCGAGCTGAGCGCCAAGTCGTTGTTGGCCGCGCCGCCGGTGATGTTTGAAACCGTGCTGCTAGGGCTGGGTCTGTTACTGGCATTGCTGGCTCCGACGCTCTCCGCCCGGCTGCGCATTCCGCCTCCGCGCGCCATTTCCCCGCCGACCCTCAGGGTACATCTCCGATTATGCGTGTTCCGTGAATGAGCCGATCGCCCGTTTTGGACGATTACTGACTCATTGATGGAGAAACAACATGTTGAATATCATCAGACTGGCCGTGGCCTGTCTGTTACTGCTGTGGCTGCCTGCCGCTCAGGCGGCGGACAGCGGCTGGCTGCAAAATCCGACCAACGATCATGCTAAAGTGCGGCTGCGGGCCGATACTTCGCAAGCTGGCGAAACTCGCCTGCTGCTGTCGGTCGAACTGCAAAACGGCTGGAAAACCTATTGGCGTTCGCCCGGCGAGGGCGGCATTGCGCCGGCAATCCGTTGGCAAGGCAATCCGCCGCCGGCCAAATGGTACTGGCCGACGCCGCAACGGTTTGACGTTGCCGGGATTTCCACCCAGGGCTATCACCAGCAGGTCAGCCTGCCGATCGTCATGCAGGGTGAGGTTCCCACCCGGCTGGCGGGGACGCTGACGCTTTCCACCTGCAGCAACGTCTGCATTCTGACCGACTATCCGTTTAGCCTCGATATGAGTGCGCCAAACGATGCGCAGTTCAACCATGACTTTGCCCAGGCGATGGGGCAGGTGCCGATTGAGCGCGGCCTGGCGGAAAACCTGCGCGCCGGTTACCAGAACGGTGAGCTGCAGATCGGCGCCGAACGTAGCACAGGCTGGCAACAGCCGGCGCTGTTCTTCGACAGCCTGGACGACGTCGATATCGGTAAACCGAGCATCAGCAGCGACGGTACGCAACTGCTGGCGCGAGTGCCGGTCAGCGACGGCTGGGGTGATAGCGCCCCCGATCTGCGAGGCAAAACCCTGACGCTGGTGATCGGCGACGGCGGCGTCGCGCAGCAGGCAACGCTGACCATCGGCGAACCGTTGGCCGCTGCCGATTCGGCCGCTTTCCCGTTGTGGCAGGCGGTGTTGATGGCATTGGTCGGCGGCTTGATCCTGAACCTGATGCCGTGCGTGCTGCCGGTACTGGGCATCAAGCTGAGCGCTATCTTGCAGGTGGAGCAACGTGACCGACGCAGCGTGCGGATGCAGTTTTTGCTTTCCAGCGCCGGCATTGTGGCGTCGTTTATGGCGTTGGCGCTATTGATGACCGTGCTGCGGCTGAGCAACCATGCGCTTGGCTGGGGCATCCAGTTTCAGAACCCGTGGTTTATCGGTTTTATGGTGCTGATTACGCTGTTGTTCAGTGCCAATCTGTTTGGCCTGTTTCATCTGCAGCTCTCCTCCGGCCTCAATACCCGCCTGGCGACGCAGGGCGGGCAGGGGATGAGCGGGCATTTCTGGCAGGGGGCCTTTGCCACGCTGCTGGCGACGCCGTGCTCTGCACCGTTCCTTGGCACGGCGGTCGCGTTTGCGCTGGCCGCGCCGCTGCCGGTGCTGTGGGGCATGTTTGTGGCGCTGGGCGTCGGGATGAGCCTGCCGTGGCTGATGATTGCCGCCTGGCCGGCATTGGCGCTGCGCCTGCCGCGTCCGGGCCGCTGGATGAATACGCTACGCCTGGTTCTCGGCCTGCTGATGTTGGCCTCTTCGCTGTGGCTGCTTAGCCTGATGACCAACCATATTGGCGCCGTGCCGACCTGGATTATTGCCGCTGTGCTGTTGTGCTGTTTGTTGCTGGCGGTCTGGTATCGACACGGTGCGCGGCTGGCGGCCATGGTCAGTGCCGGCGTGCTGGTGTTGGCCGGCGTGGCGCTGTTGGCCGGTTCGCTGAGCGCCTCGCTGTGGCGGCAGCCGCTGGTGGATCGCATCAACTGGCAACCCTTGTCGGAACAGGCGATCGAGCAGGCGTTGGCGCAGCATAAACGGGTGTTCGTGGACGTTACCGCAGACTGGTGTGTGACCTGTAAAGCCAATAAATTCAATGTGCTGCTGCGTGATGACGTGCAACAGGCGCTGAGCGCCGATGACGTGGTGGCGCTGCGCGGCGACTGGAGCCGTCCTTCTGCGGAGATTACCGCTTTCCTGCAACGTCGCGGCAGTGTCGCCGTGCCGTTTAACCAGATTTATGGCCCAGCTAAGCCAAACGGTACGGTGCTGTCAGCATTATTGACCCGCGATGCCGTGTTACAAACCCTTAGTGCCGCTCAAGGAACTGAAAAATGAAAAAATTACTGATTGTATTGATGATGCTGGTTTCGCCGGTGTGGGCCGCTGCGCCGTTTACCCCTGAACAGGAGGCGCGCATCAAGGAGATTGTGCGTGAAACCATGGTATCCAACCCGGATATATTGGCACAGGCGGTGGATGCCTGGCAGCAGCAGACCGCCAGCCAGCAGGTCAGTCAGGTTATCGCGGCCAATGCCAAAACGCTGTATGACGATCCGGCCAGCCCGCGCATGGGGGCGAAAAACGCCAAACTGACGCTGGTGACCTTTACCGATTACAACTGCCCTTACTGCAAACGCTTTGATCCGATGCTGGAGAAAATCGTCAAGCAGTATCCGCAGGTGGCGCTGGTGGTGAAACTACTGCCGTTCAAGGGGGAAAGTTCGGTCAGTTCGGCGCGTATTGCGCTGACCGCCTGGCAACAGCACCCGGAACAGTTCTGGGCGCTGCACCAGCGGCTGATGGCGAAAAAGGGTTTCCACGACGATGCCAGCATCGCCGCCGCGCAGCAGAAGACCAACGTCAAGCCGGTTGCGCCAAGCGATCGCAGCATGGAAACGTTGCGTACCAACATGCAGTTGGCGGAACAGTTGGGAGTACAGGGAACGCCTGCCACGCTGATCGGCGATCGGATGCTGGCGGGAGCGGTCTCGTATCAAGAACTTGAAAGCATGGTGAAGCAACAGCTGGCGAAGGCGAACAATGGCTAGGTTAAAGCGCTGGGCGCGCGAAATACTGTTGTTACTGCTGATAACTGGCGGCATCGTGTGGCTGATGGATACGCTGCGCGCGCCGCAGGCACCGGACGCTTTCGCTGAGCAGCAGTTAGCCACGCTCGATGGTTCGGCGGTTTCGCTGGCACAACTCAGCCAGCAACGGCCATTGCTGGTCTATTTTTGGGCTTCGTGGTGTGGTGTCTGCCGTTACACCACCCCCAGCGTGGCCAAACTGGCAGCGCTGGGTGACAACGTGCTGAGCGTGGCGTTGCGTTCCGGTGACGATGTGCAGGTTGCCGAATGGCTGGCGGGCAAGCGATTATCGCTACCGGTAGTCAATGACCCGAACGGGGCGTTGGCGGCGCAGTGGCAGATTGGCGTCACGCCGACCTTGGTCATCATTGATAAGGGCAAGGTGGTGCAGAGCACCACCGGTTGGACCAGCTACTGGGGGATGAAACTGCGCCTGTGGTGGGCGGCCTGGTAGCTGGTCACATCAGGAGAGCGAAGGTCGTCGATATAAGAACACACGATAAAAATCTAATTTATTGCTTGTGTTGAAATTAAATGACCTTGGCTCTCCATTTTAAATATCTTCCGATACTGTTATGACAGTATCGGGCTTTTTATACGATTGCCGCTGTTCCCCTGAGAAATATGAATGCCCTTTTCCTTATTCATTTCATTGTCAGACGGGGATTTTTGGGGCGGTGGCGATTTGCTATTTCTTTATGATGATAAAGACAGGAAGGAAAGCATTGTTCCTACCAAGAACAAGTGATGCGTATGGTTTTTTATGACGTCACACGTGAAAAATAGAATTGGCAGTCGGGTTTGTTTTATTTATCAATTTTATTTTTCCTGATTTTGAACGCCTTATTTGCTGCATATATAAAATTATTTACCTAAAGCAAACGATAAAAAAGGGGCCGGATAATCCGGCCCCAGGTGTCAATGCCGCTAATGCTTACTCGACCTTGGCTGCTTCTACCGTATGGCTGCGGCGCTTGCGCAGTTTACGCAGGATTGGTGGCAGCACCAGCACCGCCACCGCCAGCACCAGCAGGCATTGCGCGATAGAACTGCCCCACAGAATGCCGAACTCGCCGTTGCTGATCGACAGTGCGCGACGCAGGTTCTGCTCCAGCATTTCCCCCAGTACGAAGCCGAGGATCAGCGGTGACATCGGGAAGTGCATTTTCCGCAAGATGTAACCGAATATCCCCAGTCCGACCATTAACAGCAGATCAAAGGTGGTGCTGTGCACCGCGTAGACGCCAACCGCCGATACCGCCGCAATGGCCGGCACCAGGAACCATAACGGAATGGTCAGCATGCGGGTGAACAAACCAATCAATGGAATGTTCATGATTAACAGCATCACGTTGGCAATCAGCAGCGCGGCAATCAGCCCCCAGACGATGTCTGGTTGCTCGGTGAACATCGCCGGCCCCGGCGTGATGTTGTACAGCGTCAGTGCGCCCATCATCACCGCGGTGGTGCCGGAACCGGGTACGCCCAGCGTCAGCATTGGAATGAACGATCCGCAGGCCGAAGCGTTGTTGGCCGCCTCTGGTGCCGCAACGCCGCGAATATCGCCCTTGCCGAAGGTATCGCTGTTGCCGCTGATTTTTTTCTCGGTCATATAGGTCAGGGCGCTGGCGATGGTGGCGCCGGCACCGGGCAAAATGCCGACGAAGAAGCCGACCACCGATGAACGCAGGGTTGGACCGACGCACTGCGCCGCTTCCTGGCGATTAAACAGCAGACGGCCGGTCTTGCGTACCAGTTTCTGGCCGGTGCTGGTGCTTTCCAGCATCAACAGAATTTCACTGACCGAGAACAGGCCGATCACCACCACGATAAACTGAATGCCATCGGAGAGGTGCACGCTGTCAAAGGTAAAGCGGTAAACGCCGGTGTTGGCATCCACGCCAACCGTTGCCAGACCCAACCCGATCAGCGCCGCCAACAGCGACTTCAGCGGGTTCTGGCTCATCATGCTGCCCAGACAGGCAATGGCGAACACCATCAGCGCGAAGTATTCCGCTGGACCAAATGCCAGTGACCAGCGTGCCAGCAGCGGGGCAAACAGGATAATGCCGCCGATGGCGATCATTGAGCCGACGAACGAACTGACCGCCGAGATTGACAGCGCCACGCCGGCGCGCCCTTGCTGCGCCATCGGGTAGCCGTCCAGCGCGGTCATGATCGCCGCAGCATCACCCGGCACGTTAAGTAATATTGAAGAGATGCGTCCGCCGTATTCACAGCCGATATACACCGTCGCCAGCAAAATCAGTGCCGATTCAGCCGGCAACTTCAGCGCGAAGGCTAACGGCAGCAGGATCGCCACGCCGTTGATCGGCCCCAACCCCGGCAACAGGCCGACGATGGTGCCGACAAAACAGCCGATCAGGGCGATCACCAGGTTCTGCGGTATTAATGCTACCTCGAACCCTTGAGATAAATACATCCAGGTTTCCATTATCGCCCCCGTTAACTCAGCCAGACGCCGAGCGGCAGTGTGACATCAAGCAAGCGGTCAAAGGCGTAATACAGCGCTACGCCCATCACCACACCGGAAATACCCGCCGCCAGCACGCTTGCCTGGAACAGCAAGGCAATGCTGAAGGTCAGCAGGGCGGTGGCCAGCGGAAAGCCCAGCCATTCAAAACCCCAGGCATACAACACCAGCGCGATCGTCAGGACGATAAGCCGCTGCAGGATTTTGTGATGCGGCCATTCGACCACTTGCGGACGGCGCAGCAGTAACAGCGCGGCGCACAGCGCCATCAGGCTGAGAATGGCCAGTGGGAAGGGGCGAGGCCCCAGCGGTTCATAGCTGTATTCGCTCTGAATGCCCCAGCCGACGATCAGGCCGCCGATGCACAGCAGCAGCCACAGTCCGGCAAAGATACGATCGCTCATGGTATGCCCCCGGGATTACTTGGCCAGACCGAAGGCTTTCGCCTGTTCACGGTATTGATTGACCTGATTTTTCACGTAGCTATCCAGCTCTTTGCCGGTCAGGTTGAATTCAAACAGGCCGCGCATATCCCGCTGCTTTTTGAACTCCTCGGTTTGCATCATCTTGGCGAAGGTGTCTTGCCACCATTGGTACTCTGCGTCGCTGACCTTAGGCCCAACGTAGAACCCACGGATGATTGGCCATACCAGGTTGTAGCCCTGTTCTTTGGCGGTCGGCACGTCGGCCAACTGACCCGGCAGACGCTGGTCGGCGTATACCGCCAGTACGCGAATCTTGTCGCCTTGCAGGTAGGGCACCATTTCGCTCAAGTCGCCGGAAACCGCCTGAATGTGGTTACCCAGCAGCGCCGTCACCGGCTCGCCGCCGCCTTCAAACGCGACGTAGCGCATCTTGTGCGGATCGACCCCGACTTCGCGCGCCAACAGTGCCGTTTTCATCCAGTCCTGACTGCCAATCGAGGCACCGGCGCCGAATACCACGCTGTTCGGATCCTTCTTGAAGGCCTCCATCAGATCTTTCAATGACTTATACGGTGAGTCTGCGCGCACGGCGATCATGCCATAATCGGTGCCGACCGCCGCCAGCCATTTCACGTCGTCGACGCTGTAACGGCCGAATTTGCCCTGCGACAGGTTGAGCAGCGAACCGCCGGAAAACGCCACGACGGTACCGAACTCGGCCGGACGTTGCGCGACGATGGCGTTATAGGCTACCGCGCCGACGCCGCCGGGCATGTAGGTAACGCGCATCGGTTTGTCGATGGCCTTGGTTTCCTGCAGCGAAACCTGGATCAGTTTGCAGGTCAGATCGAAACCGCCGCCGGGTTTGGCCGGGGCGATACATTCGGTACGCTTGGGTGCATCGATGGCAAATGCCTGATTGGCTGCCAGCAGCAGCGCGGTTGCGGTCAGAGTACGGGTAATTATTTTTTTCATTGCCTTCCCCTAGGTATTTGTCTTCAGACGGTGAAACTCCTCGCGGGTGCGAGGTTGCTGAATTGTTAAAACAACAACCTTTCATTTACCTTTCAGCCGGTGGGAAAGTTTGCAGGGTGTGATACGCGTCTCCTGGATTGGACAAATCAGCGGTAAATCCAGCGCGGATTTATCGGCATTAGCACAGAATGTCCGGCGATAACCGCCGGCAAACTCTGCAAATAACATGCGTAATGTCACCTTTGCCACATTCGTCCTGCGATAAAATGGCAAAAACAAAATGATTTCGGGTGCACCACCATGTTTTCTCTGAGTAAGTTATTTGCCGGCAAAGACTGCGCCAGAACCAAGGCGATCAAGATGTTGCCACAGGCTTATGCCGAAATGGTCGGCGACGCCGGCCAGTGTCGCGTCAAACACTTGCGGCCAAGCATCGGCGTCTTTGAACTGCACTTTTCCTCTGCCAGCGGCGTTAGCCATGTCTGCCAGATGACCGCCTGTGTCACCGGGGTGGATCTGGTGTTTGCCACCAACAACCGCAACGTACTGGTTTCTCCGCCGTTCACCCCGGCTAAACTGCGCCCGGTGTTTGCCATTGCCCTGGCGGGCAGTGAGATCGCGTTAAGATAAAACGTTACGCTGCCGTGCGCCGTAATTGTGTGCCAGCTCTCAAAATGGCGGCGGCGCTGCTCTTCTCTCTGTTTCTCTTCCATGCCATTCTTCGTTATAAACTTGTTAACGGTGTCGCAATGACGCCGGGTTGATCGAATCATCAATGGAATGGGCAAATGCGTTTGTTACTGGTTGAAGACCATCCCGAACTGTCACATTGGCTGCAAAAGGCGCTGACCGGCGCTGGATTTGCCGTCGACGTTGCTGCGGATGGCGTGGCGGCCGATCATATGCTGCTGAATGAAAACTATGTGCTGGTGGTGCTGGACGTGGCACTGCCGCGTTTGAACGGGCTGGATCTGCTGGCCCGCCTGCGCAAGCGCGGGCAAAATATGCCGGTATTGTTGTTGACGGCCAGAACCGACGTCGCCGATCGCGTCAAGGGGCTGAATCTCGGCGCTGACGACTACCTCACCAAGCCGTTCGAACTGGATGAGCTGGAGGCACGCATCCGGGCGTTGCTGCGCCGCAGCGTGGGCGTGACTCAGCAGGCGTTGCAGTTCGGTGCATTGACCTACCATGACGAAGGCTATTTTCTGCTGGATGACAAACCGCTGGCATTGACACCGCGCGAACTGGCGGTGCTGACCACCCTGATCCACCGACGTGGGCGGCCGGTGGCTAAACAGCAGCTGTTTGAGCAGGTATTTACCCTGTCGGACGAGGCGAACCCGGAAAGCATCGAGCTGTATGTCCACCGGGTGCGTAAAAAACTGCATGGCAGTAATGTGGCGATTGTGACGCTGCGCGGCCTGGGCTACAGCCTGGAGCTGTGCAATGAAATGGTTTAACCCGCCGCGTTCACTGTTCAATCAACTGTTACTGTTCTTTGGTCTGCCGCTGATGGTGCTGGGTGGTATCTCGATTTACACCCACTATTTTAGTGCCATGAGCGCCGCAACGCTGGCCTATGACCGCACCCTGCTGGCGTCGGCGCGTACCGTGGCCGAGCGGCTGATCGTACGCGGCGGCCGGTTGGAAGTGGATGTGCCATATGTGGTGCTCGACAGTTTTGAGCGCAACATGAACGACCAACTGTATTACGAAGTGATTTCGCCCGAGGGCATCAGCATTTCCGGCTATGACGATCTGCCATTGCCGCCGAAAAATATCCCGCGTTCCAACCTTTACCCGGCATTGGTGCATTTTTATGACGCCAGCTACTATGGCCGGCCAATCCGCGTTGCGGCGCTGTATCAGCCGATCAATGAATCCGGCGTAATGGGGATGGCGGTGATTCTGGTGGCGGAAACGCTGGAGTCACGCAAGTACCTGGCGCGACAGATGATGCTGGCGGCGTTGGCCAGTCAGGGGACGGTGGTGGTACTGACGCTGTTGCTGGCCTTCGTATTGCTGAAGAAACTGCTCAAACCGCTGCGCAAGCTGTCAAGCCTGATGATGCGGCGCGATCCGGGTGAGCTGACGCCGTTACCGATGGTGTTGCCCTGGTCGGAAATGCAGCCGCTGCTGCTGGCGTTTAACCGCTACATTGAACGGCTGCGGGTGATGGTAGCGCGGCAGGAGCGGTTCAGCGCCGATGCGTCGCACCAGTTGCGTACGCCGTTGGCAGTACTGAAAACCCAGGTTGGCGTTGCTCTGGCCAGTGACCGGCCGGAACAGTGGCGTGAAAGCCTGCTGGCGATGAGTACCACCCTGGACAATACCGTGGCACTCACCGATCGGTTGTTGCATCTGTCGCGCTTGAAAGCGCATGAGCATAGCGCCGAGCGCAGGTTGCAGCCGGTGGACCTGGCGCAACTGCTGCGCGATGCCTGTTTTTCGCGTTTACCCCAGGCGCGTAGCAAGCAGATCGATCTGGGCTATGAGGGACTGGCGGCCTGCTGGATTAACGGCGAAGCGCTGTTATTGACCGAAATGTGTGCCAATTTGCTGGATAACGCGCTGAAATACACGCCGCGTAACGGCGTGGTAACCGCGCGGGTGCTGTGCGATCAAGGGGCAGGCGACTGCCTGCTGGAAATAGAAGACAGCGGACCGGGCATTGCGCAGGAAGATGCCTTGCAGGCGCTGCTACCGTTCCACCGACTCGACAACGTTGGCAGCCAGCCGGGGGCCGGATTGGGACTGGCGTTGGTAAAGGATATTTTGGCCTATCACGGCACCCGCCCGCAGCTGTTGCCTTCGTCCGAGCTCGGCGGCCTGCTGGTGCGGGTGCGCTTTACGCCGTCGCCCGGATAGGGCAGGCGGTTATTACTTCTTGAGGTCGGCGTTCGGCACGGTTGCCGGTGCCTTGCGGCCTAGCGGCGTACGCAGGCGCTGCGAGAGTATCACCCCCAATAAGGTGATGCCGCCGCCAATCAGGTGGTAACTGTGCAACTGCTCATGCAGGAACAGCATGGCGATAATGGCGGTAAATACCGGAGCCAGATTCATAAAAATCGATGCGGTATTGGCGCCGAGGCGCATCACGCCCTGAATCCACAGATACGGTGCGATAATGGATGCCGGAATACCGGCAAACAGCACCAGTGGAATATTGTGGCCATTCAGCGCCACGTCCTGCGCCAGCAGGAAATTCGGCAGCAGCAACAGCACGCCGAACAGAATCTGCACGTACAGTGCCTGCCAGTTCGGTATGGCGATTGCCCAGCGCTTGGTCAGCACGCCATACAGCGCGTAGGACGCCGAGGCGGCGAACATCATCAATTCACCTTTGCCGATGCCGTGTTGCAGCAGTTGCCCCGGTTGGCCGCTGCTGACCAGCCATACCAACCCACCCAGCGACAGCAGGCTGCCGATGGCAATGCCGACCGTGGGCGCTACGCGCAGCAGCCAGACACCGAGCAACACCGTCAACAGCGGGATCAGCGAGTTGAGGATGCCCATAAAGAGCGCACTGACGCTGTGGGCGGCGTAATACGCCAGGCTCTGATACAGCACCATGCCCAACAGGCCGAGGATCAGCAACTTCCACCAATGGGTGCGCACCGTTTGCCAGTTGCGGATCACCCCCGGCAATACAAACGGCGTCAGCGTAACCAATGCCAGCAGCCAGCGGTAAAAGGAGATCGCCGCCGGATCGATAGCGCTAGCCGAGGCTTTGCTGACTACGGCGTTGATTGACCAAATCAGCACCGCCAGCAGGGGAAACAATACGTTCATGATAATTATTCTCAATAACAAACCGATTGCTGGCTAGTCTACCTGTGTCTGGTTTATTATATATAGCGAAAATCAGACACCCTTTAGCGAAATCAAGACAACCTTAACGATGGCCGAAACGCGTAACTATCCGACCAGCGGCGTGGATGCGCCGCGCACGCTGTTCTTCCGCACTGAAGAAACCAATGCAGATACCGAATATTTGCCGCACAGCCATGCATGGGGCCAGGTGATTTGCGTCAAGAGCGGGGTGGTGGCGCTGAGCATCGCCGGCCAGCGCTTTCTGGCGCCGCCGGAGTTTGCCGTCTGGCTGCCGCCGGGCATCGAGCATGCCAGCTATAACCGTAAACCGGCGCTGTTTCGTACCATCAACATCGCCCGCCCTTTGTGTCAGAATCTGCCGCAGCAGGCGTGTCTGCTCAATGTGTCGCCGGTATTCAAAGCTATCATTGACCAGTGTCTGGCGCGCAAAATGCTGGCCCCGCAGAATAAAACCGAGCTACGGCTGTGCCGGGTACTGATCGATCAACTGCATCAGGCGCCCATCCAGCAAACTTATCTGCCGACCTCGCAGGACAAATTTCTCGGGCCGGTGTTGCAGGCGCTGGAGCGCTGCCCGTCGGACAATACGTCGCTGGCGGTCTGGGCGAGCCGGGTCTACACCACTGAGCGAACGTTGTCACGACGTTGTCAGCAGCAACTGGGGATATCGTTCAGCGAATGGCGGCAGCGCCTGCGCTTTTTGCATGCCATTTCGTTGCTGGAAAAGGGGCACACGGTGCAAGAGGTGGCACTGGAAGTGGGCTACAGCTCGGCGTCGGCCTTTATTGTGATGTTCCAGCAGATCGCCGGCACCACCCCTGAGCGTTTTCGCCGCGCCTAGCGTAGCGGCGGGCTAACAACGTTGGGTTTCTGGTGGATTCGGTGGCAAACTGTGCGCAGTCAAATCGCCGTATGCTGTCGGAGAAAGCTGTGAAAATACTGGTTGATGAAAACATGCCCTATGCGCTTGACCTGTTCAGCCGTTTGGGCGAGGTACAGGCGGTGCCGGGACGCCCTATCCCGCAGGCCGCGCTGGCGGACGCCGATGCGCTGATGGTGCGTTCGGTGACCAAGGTGAATGAGGCGTTGCTGGCCGGCACCCGCGTCGGGTTTGTCGGCACCGCGACCGCCGGCACCGATCACGTCGACGAGCGCTGGTTGCAGCAGGCCGGTATCGGCTTTTCTGCCGCACCGGGCTGTAACGCTATTGCGGTAGTGGAATACGTGTTTGCTGCGTTGATGCTGTTGGCGGAGCGCGACGGCTTCCATCTGCGGGATAAAACCGTGGGAATTATTGGCGTTGGTAACGTCGGTTCGCGCCTGGATGCACGCTTGAAAGCGCTGGGAGTGCGTACCCTGCTGTGCGATCCGCCACGCGCCGATCGTGGCGATGCCGGTGAGTTCTGGCCGCTGGAAAAACTGGTGGCGGAAGCTGACGTACTGACCTTCCATACGCCGTTGAATAAAAGCGGTCCTTACGCCTCGCTGCATATGGCGGATGCGCAGCTGTTGGCGGCGTTGCCGGACAACCGCATCCTGATTAACGCCTGCCGCGGCGAGGTGGTGGACAACGCCGCGTTGTTGCAGGCGCTGCAACAGGGGAAAAAACTCAGCACCGTGCTGGACGTGTGGGAACCGGAACCGGATCTGTCACTGCCACTGCTGGCGCGGGTGGACATCGGTACCGCGCACATCGCCGGTTACACGCTGGAAGGCAAGGCGCGCGGCACCACCCAGGTGTTCGAGGCCTACAGTCGGCATTTGGGCAATCCGCAACACATCGAACTGTCCTCGCTGCTGCCGGTACCGGAATTCAGCGAAATCCGACTTAACGGCGTGCTGGACGAAGGCAAGTTAAAACGATTGATGCACTTGGTGTATGATGTGCGCCGCGATGATGCGCCCCTGCGCAAGGTGGCGGGGCAGGCGGGCGAATTCGATCGTCTGCGCAAGCATTATCAGGAACGTCGTGAGTGGTCGTCACTGTGCGTACTGTGCGACGACAGCGCCAGCACAGAGCTGTTGCACCGGTTGGGCTTCAGCGTGCGATAAGCCGCGAGCGTTATCGTTCCTCGGGTCGGTTTTTCCGGCCCGGAATTATCGGGCGGTGGTGACACTGCCCGTCTGCTTTTACATGAAATATTTTGGAGAAACCCAATGTCTGACGGCTGGAATATCGCTCTGCTCGGCGCCACTGGCGCGGTAGGTGAAGCGTTGCTGGAACTTTTGCAGGAACGCCAGTTCCCGGTGGGCGAACTCTATCCTTTGGCCAGCGAGCGCGGTGCCGGCGAGACAGTGCGATTCAATGGCAAATCGCTGATGGTGGAAAACGCGGAACAGTTCGACTGGTCGCAGGCGCAGCTGGCGTTCTTTGTCGCCGGTAGCGAAGCATCCGCTCGCTACGCCGTCGAGGCCGGTGACATGGGGTGTCTGGTGATCGACACCAGCGGCCTGTTTGCACTGGAACCGGACGTGCCACTGGTGGTGCCGGGCGTTAACCCGCAGGTACTGGCGGATTACCGCAACCGTAACATTGTCGCGGTGGCCGACAGTATGGTCAGCCAGTTGCTGACCGCGATCAGACCGTTGACCGAACAGGCCGGGCTGTCGCGTCTGCATGTCACCACGCTGATGTCGGTTTCTTCACAGGGCAAGGCGGCGGTAGACGATCTGGCCGGTCAAAGTGCGCGTTTGCTGAACGGCATTCCGGCCGAGGCCGGCGTCTTCGCCAAGCAGCTGGCCTTCAACCTGTTGCCGTTGGTGGCAGATGAACAGGGCAGCGTGCGCGAAGAGCGTCTGATTGTCGATCAGGTACGTAAAGTGCTGCAGGACGAAGGCCTGCCGATCTCCGTCAGCTGCGTGCAGTCGCCGGTGTTTTACGGCCATGCGCAGGTGGTGCATCTGGAAGCGCTGCGTCCGATGGCCGCCGAAGAAGCGCGTGCCGAACTGGAACATATCGACGACATCCAGCTTAGCGAAGAAGACGACTACCCGACCCAGGTTACCGACGCTTCCGGCAGCGATGTGCTGAGCATGGGTTGCCTGCGCAACGACTACGGTATTCCGGAAGTGTTGCAGTTCTGGTCGGTAGCGGACAACGTGCGTTTCGGCGGCGCGCTGATGGCGATTGAAACCGCAGAGCGCCTGGTGCAGGAGCAATTTCACTGATGTCCGAGGTTGCAGTACCGGTATTGAAGATCGCACTGGGGATTGAGTATGACGGCAGCCGTTATTACGGCTGGCAGCGTCAGCAGGAAGTGGCCAGCGTGCAAGGCTGTCTGGAACAGGCATTGAGCAAGGTGGCCGACGCGCCAGTCGTTGTGTTTTGCGCCGGCCGAACCGACGCCGGGGTACATGCTACTGGCCAGGTGGTGCACTTTGAAACCACCGCCCGGCGCAAGGACGCCGCCTGGACCATGGGGGTCAATACCCATTTGCCACCGGACATTGCGGTACGCTGGGTGAGCGAAGTACGCGAGGATTTCCACGCGCGTTTCAGCGCCACGGCTCGCCGCTATCGCTACCTGATTTTCAACCATCGCTACCGTCCGGCGGTGTTGCAGCAGGGGATGACGCATTTCTACCATCCGCTGGATGCCGATCGCATGCAGCGCGCGGCGCAGGCCCTGCTGGGTGAAAACGATTTCACGTCGTTCCGCGCGGTACAGTGTCAGTCGCGCACGCCGTGGCGGAATGTAAAACACGTTAAGGTCACGCGCCACGGGCAATATATCGTGGTAGATATTAAGGCGAATGCCTTTGTGCATCATATGGTTCGCAACATTGTCGGCAGCCTGATGGAAATCGGCTGCGGCAATCAGGATGAAAACTGGATGGCCGAACTGCTGGCGCTGAAGGATCGTAACCTGGCGGCGGCAACGGCAAAGGCGGACGGCCTGTATCTGGTTGCCGTGGATTATCCCGAGCATTTCGGTTTACCACACGCACCGATGGGCCCGCTGTTTTTGGCCGATGACTGAGCGTTATTTTACCGTACTCCCTGATTAATCTGCCGGGTGGGTGAGACACCTGGCGCCAAGAGAGAACTTATGGACATCATCAAGTTTATTATTGATTTCATTCTGCATATCGATGTGCACCTGGCGGAGCTGGTGGCGCAATACGGTATGTGGATTTACGCTATTCTGTTCCTGATTCTGTTTTGTGAAACCGGTTTGGTCGTTACCCCGTTCCTGCCTGGCGATTCTCTGCTGTTCGTCGCCGGTGCGCTGGCGGCGCTGCCGACCAACGATCTGAACGTGCATACCATGGTCGCGTTGATGGTGGTGGCGGCAATTATTGGGGATGCGGTCAACTACACCATCGGCCGGCTGTTCGGCGAGCGGTTGTTCAGCAATCCGAATTCGAAGATTTTCCGCCGCAGCTACCTGGACAAAACCCATCAGTTCTATGAAAAGCACGGTGGGAAAACCATTATTCTGGCGCGTTTTGTGCCGATCGTTCGCACCTTTGCGCCGTTCGTGGCCGGTATGGGGCATATGTCCTATCGCCATTTTGCCGCTTATAACGTGATCGGCGCGCTGCTCTGGGTGCTGCTGTTCACCTATGCGGGTTATCTGTTTGGTAACGTGCCGGTGGTACAGGAAAACCTGAAATTGCTGATTGTTGCTATTATCATTGTGTCAATTTTGCCGGGCATCATTGAAATCTGGCGGCATAAGCGTGCGGCTGCCCGCCAGCAAAAACAGTAAAAACATCGCTTAACCTATCGGTTCGACCAGTTTTTTATCCACAGCGCCGAGCCGATATGGTTTAATGAGCGACATTTATGGTCTGTTCCTGCGAACAACCCTGAAGCCAGTGCCTCGGTCGCGCGCATGCCGCGCTTGGCTCGGGCACTTTTTCATTGGGTGTTGCTGCGGGAGGATTGTTAAAGCATGAACTGCGGACTGGCGTCTGCCAGGTTCAAACAGAAAGGTCATCGATGAGCTGGATTGAACGAATTCTTAACAAGAGCAATATCACCCAAACCCGTAAGGCGAGCATTCCCGAAGGCGTTTGGACCAAATGTGACAGCTGCGGTCAGGTTCTCTACCGCGCCGAGCTGGAACGTAATCTGGAAGTCTGCCCAAAGTGCGACCACCACATGCGCATGTCTGCGCGTATGCGTCTGCATACTCTGCTGGACGAAGGCAGTGAAGTGGAACTGGGCAGCGAACTGGAACCAAAAGACGTTCTGAAGTTCAAGGATTCCAAGAAGTATAAGGATCGTCTGGTGGCAGCTCAGAAAGCCACTGGCGAAAAAGACGCGCTGGTGGTGATGAAAGGCACGCTGTATGGCATGCCGGTGGTCGCCGCTGCTTTCGAATTCGCCTTTATCGGCGGTTCGATGTCTTCGGTGGTCGGTGCGCGTTTTGTCCGTGCGGTCGAGCAGGCGCTGGAAGACAACTGCCCGCTGGTCTGTTTCTCCGCCAGCGGTGGCGCGCGTATGCAAGAAGCGCTGATGTCGCTGATGCAAATGGCGAAAACCAGCGCGGCGCTGGCCAAGATGCAAGAGCGCGGTCTGCCGTATATTTCGGTGCTGACTGACCCGACCATGGGGGGCGTTTCCGCCAGTCTGGCGATGCTGGGCGACATCAACGTTGCCGAGCCAAAGGCGCTGATCGGCTTTGCCGGCCCCCGCGTTATCGAACAGACCGTACGCGAAAAACTGCCGCCGGGCTTCCAGCGCAGTGAGTTCCTGATCGAAAAAGGCGCGATTGACATGATCGTTCGCCGCCCGGAAATGCGCCAGCGACTGGCCAGTATTCTGTCCAAGCTGACCAATCAGCCGCAGCCGGCCATTGATGACGACGCGCAGACCATCGCGCCGGAAAATCAGCCAGGCGCCTAAGCCGTTGGCCGCGCCGCTGCGG
Organism: Serratia odorifera; assembly: GCF_041448735.1. Lineage (NCBI taxonomy): Bacteria > Pseudomonadati > Pseudomonadota > Gammaproteobacteria > Enterobacterales > Yersiniaceae > Serratia > Serratia odorifera. Next base: position 132,383 of record NZ_JBGMUT010000002.1, read on the forward strand.
GTATCATCCGTAGCGGCGCTCAACCGTCGCTTTGTGGCTAAGCGATAGTTGGAACGTAGCGCATCGCCTTTACCGCGGTGAGGGTGGTGCCCTGATGGATTAATGAACCCAAGTTCAGTGACGGGACTCATGCAAAACCACCAAATTCCTCAAGCCACCTCGCCCCTGAGCTCGTGGCTTTACTATCTGGAACGTCTGCACAGTCAGGCGATTGAACTCGGTCTGGAACGCGTACAGCGCGTTGCCGCGCACCTTGAGTTACTGACTCCCGCCCCCACGGTATTCACCGTTGCCGGTACTAACGGCAAAGGCACCACCTGTCGCACGCTGGAAGCCATTTTACTGGCGGCCGGCTTGCGCGTCGGCGTCTACAGTTCGCCGCATCTGGTGCGTTACACCGAGCGGGTGCGCGTTCAGGGCGAAGAGCTGAGCGAAGCGGAACACAGCCGAGCCTTTGCCGCTATCGAAGCCGGCCGTGGCGAAACGTCGCTGACCTATTTTGAGTTCGGTACGCTGTCGGCGCTGCATCTGTTTCGCCAGGCCAAACTCGACGTGGTGATTCTGGAAGTCGGCCTCGGCGGGCGTCTGGATGCCACCAATATCGTCAATCCGGACGTGGCGGTGATCACCAGTATCGCACTGGATCATACCGACTGGCTGGGCAATGACCGCGAAAGCATTGGCCGTGAGAAGGCCGGCATTTTCCGCGCCGGCAAACCGGCGGTGGTTGGCGAGCCGGAGATGCCGGCGTCGATCCGCCAGGTGGCCGAAACGCTGGGCGCGCAGCTGTACCGCCGGGGTGATGACTGGAGCTTCAACGAACAGGGCGATCGCTGGCAGTGGCAAAGTGGCGGCACGCTGTTGACTGATTTACCAACGCCAAACGTGCCGCTACCGAATGCCGCAACGGCGCTGGCGGCGCTGCACTACTCGGCGCTGGAAATCGACGAGCGGGCGATATTTACCGGTTTGCAACAGGCGACGCTGCCGGGGCGTTTCCAGGTGGTGCAGCAGCAACCGCTGCTGATACTCGACGTGGCGCATAACCCGCATGCCGCCGGCTATCTCGCCGGCCGGCTGGCGGCCTTGCCCCGCAGCGGCGGCAAGGTACGGGCGGTGGTGGGCATGTTGTCGGACAAGGACATCGCCGGCACGCTGGCCTGTCTGCGCGACCAGGTTGATGAATGGTACTGCGCACCGCTGGATGGCCCGCGTGGCGCCAGCGTTGAACTGTTGGCGCAACATCTGGCGGAACCACGCTGCTTTGCCGATGTCGAAACTGCCTGGCGTCAGGCTATGCAGGATGCAGATATTCAGGATATTGTGATCGTCTGTGGATCGTTCCACACCGTTGCGCAGGTGATGGCGGCGTTAGACGAGATGCGGGGAGTGTGAGTGGCAAGTAAATTTCAGAACCGACTGGTTGGAACCGTGATTCTGGTGGCACTGGGGGTAATTATCCTGCCAGGTCTGCTGGATGGAAAAAAGAAGCATTACGAAGATGAATTCGCCGCGATCCCGCTGGTACCGAAACCGGGCGATGCGCAGGAAAACGACGTTCTGCCGCCGGTAAGTCAGCCGTTGCCGGCCCAGCCGCCGGAAGGGGCTGGCGCCCTGGTTGAACAACAGGCGGCCAACGAAGCGGCAACGCAGCAGGCGGCGCGTCAGTCTGCCCAGCAGCAACAGCAGAATACCGCGATCACGCCGCCGCCGATTGAAAACACCCCGGCGCCGCAGCCAAAACCGAAACCGGTGGAAACCCGGCCGGTGGAGGTGAAGCCGAAACCGCAGCCAAAACCTGAGGTGAAACCGCAGCCGACGCCGAAGCAGGAAACCAAACCGGCGGAAGAAAAAACGCCGGCCGGTCAAGCCTATGTGGTGCAGTTGGGGGCGCTGAAAAACGCCGCCAAGGTCAACGAGATTGTCGCGACGCTGCGCCTGTCGGGTTACCGGGCGTTCACCGTGCCGTCCACGCCGGTACAGGGGCAGATCACCCGTATTTATGTCGGACCGGATGCCTCGAAGCAAAAACTGCAATCATCGCTGTCATCACTCAACTCGCTCAGCGGTCTGAACGGGCAGGTGAAGCCGTACAGCGTGCGTTGATCCGATCCGTTCGTCCCGGCAGCGGGGCGAACGGTGGTTCAGCGGCTATGTAGGCGCGGCGATTAAGATTTTTTTATCGCCGCTTTTTATTTGTAACGTGGTAGGGAAATCCCCTACGCAAACGTTTTCTTTTTCTGTTAGAATTCGCCGCGAATTGGATGCGGGGCGGTTCGTTATTGGAATGGTCATGGTCTGGATTGATTACGTCATTATAGCGGTGATTGGATTTTCGGCTCTGGTGAGCCTGATCCGAGGGTTTGTTCGCGAAGCATTGTCACTTGTGACATGGGGATGCGCGTTCTTTGTCGCCAGCCATTTCTACTCTTACCTTGCAGTCTATTTCACACGTTTTGACGATGAACTGGTGCGAAACGGCATCGCGATTGCCATTTTGTTTATCGCGACGCTGATCGTTGGGGCTATTGTTAACTATGTGATCAGCTCGCTGGTCGAAAAAACCGGCCTGTCGGGTACCGACAGGGTGCTGGGTATCTGTTTCGGGGCATTGCGCGGTGTGTTGATTGTCGCAGCGATACTGTTTTTCCTCGACACCTTTACCGGCTTTTCGCAGAGTGAGGACTGGAAACAGTCACAGCTGATCCCCCAGTTCAGTTATATCATCAGGTGGTTCTTTGACTACCTGCAGAGCACGTCGAGTTTCTTACCGACCCATTTACCGGGGCGGTAGCGCTGATGAGGAAAAGACAACATGTGCGGTATTGTCGGTATCGCCGGTTTTATGCCGGTAAACCAGTCGATTTATGATGCGTTGACGGTGCTCCAGCACCGTGGACAGGATGCCGCCGGCATCGTCACCATTGATGCCCATAACGGGTTCCGTCTGCGTAAGGCAAACGGCCTGGTAAAAGATGTATTTGAAGCACGGCATATGCAGCGCTTGCAGGGCAACATGGGGATTGGCCACGTTCGCTACCCGACGGCTGGCAGCTCCAGTGCCTCAGAGGCTCAACCTTTTTATGTCAACTCGCCGTTCGGCATCACGCTGGCCCATAACGGCAACCTGACCAACGCCCATGAACTGCGCCAGTCGCTGTTCGAAAGCGGCCGTCGTCATATCAACACCACCTCCGATTCTGAGATCCTGCTCAACGTGCTGGCCGCCGAGCTGGACCGTTTTCCGCACTATCCGCTGGAATCCGACAACATCTTTACCGCCGTGGCGGCGATGCATCAGCAACTGCGCGGCGCCTATGCCTGCGTGGCGATGATTATCGGCCATGGTCTGGTGGCGTTCCGCGATCCTAACGGCATCCGTCCGCTGGTGATCGGCAAACGCACCCTGGAGGACGGCCGCAACGAATATATGGTGGCCTCCGAGAGCGTAGCGCTGGATACGCTGGGCTTTGAGTTCCTGCGCGACGTGGCGCCGGGCGAAGCGGTATACATCTCTGAAAAGGGCCAGCTGTTCACACGCCAGTGTGCAGAAAACCCGAAAACCAATCCATGCCTGTTCGAATACGTCTATTTTGCCCGTCCGGATTCCTTTATGGACAAGATTTCGGTCTACAGCGCCCGCGTGCGCATGGGGCAGAAGCTGGGTGAAAAGATCGCTCGCGAATGGGAAGATCTGGACATCGACGTGGTGATCCCGATCCCGGAAACCTCCTGTGACATTGCGTTGGAAATCGCACGCATTCTGGACAAGCCATATCGCCAGGGTTTCGTCAAGAACCGCTACGTTGGCCGCACCTTTATCATGCCGGGCCAGCAGGCGCGTCGCCAGTCGGTACGCCGCAAGCTGAACGCCAACCGTGCGGAGTTCCGCGACAAGAACGTGTTGCTGGTGGATGATTCCATCGTGCGCGGCACCACCTCTGAGCAGATCGTCGAAATGGCGCGTGACGCCGGTGCCAAGCGTGTCTATCTGGCTTCCGCCGCGCCGGAAATCCGCTTCCCTAACGTGTATGGCATTGATATGCCAAGCGCCAATGAGCTGATTGCCCACGGTCGTGAAGTGGACGAAATCCGCCAGATCATCGGCGCTGACGGCCTGATCTTCCAGAATCTGGACGATCTGATCGAAGCGGTGCGTGAAGAGAACCCGGATATCGCCCAGTTTGAATGCTCGGTCTTCAATGGTGTCTACGTCACCAAAGACGTCGATCAGAGCTATCTGGAATATCTGGAGTCGCTGCGCAACGACGATGCCAAAGCGATGCGTGGCCAGACCGAAGCTGAAAATCTGGAAATGCACAACGAGGGCTAAGCCCGCGCTGTAACAGAGCACCGCGGCATCTGCTGCGGTGCTTTCCTGCCTGGTTAACTTGCTTATCCGCCCCCGTTGCGGCAAAGTCTGCCTGTTCCCCTAATTTTCTGGCAGAGACTCCCTTATGAAACGACTCATCATCGGCATTTCCGGTGCCAGCGGCGCTATCTACGGCGTGCGTTTGTTGCAGGTTTTGCGCGACGTCGCCGAGGTGGAAACCCATTTGGTGATGAGCAACGCGGCACGGCAGACCCTGGCACTGGAAACCCGCTACAGCCTGCGTGAAGTCCAGGCGCTGGCCAACGTGGTGCATGATGCGCGCGACATTGCCGCCAGCATCTCCTCCGGCTCGTTCAAAACGCTGGGGATGGCCATTTTACCCTGTTCCATCAAAACGTTATCCGGCATCGTCAACAGTTACAGTGACGGTCTGCTGACCCGTGCCGCCGACGTGGTGTTAAAAGAGCGTCGCCGCCTGGTGCTGTGCGTGCGTGAAACGCCGTTGCACCTCGGCCATTTGCGCTTGATGACCCAGGCGGCGGAAATGGGGGCGCTGATCATGCCGCCGGTGCCGGCGTTTTACCATCAGCCGCAAACGGTGCAAGACATTGTTGACCAGACGGTGAATCGCGTTATCGATCAGTTTGATATACAACTGCCGCAAGATCTGTTTGTCCGCTGGCAAGGCGCTAATTAACAAGCTGACATCCAAAATTGCACATTTGTGCAACACCGCACTGTATTAGGGCGATAGCTGCACCATAATGATCCCTCAACACCACGCACACTGTTTCATGGCGCTGGCACAGCGTTGCCGCCCGTAGCGCGGCCCTGAATGGCCGATTTAATTTTGCGGTTATCGTCCCGGGAAACAGTTTTGCGCAGTGCGGAGTCGTTCCCTCCGCCTGTCGCAAGCAATGTGGCACGATTACTGCAAATTGATTTGGTGGGAATAATGCCCGCAGTGGCATCAAAAAAAATCAATTTGAGGGTAATGTATGAAAAAGCGGTTTTTGGTTGTTCCTTTAGTGATGGCCCTGGCTGCCGCCAGCAGCGCTTTTGCCGCCATTCCGACTACGCTCAAGATCGGCACCGATCCAACCTATGCGCCGTTTGAATCCAAGAACGCCAAGGGCGAACTGGTGGGCTTTGACATCGATCTGGCCACCGAGCTGTGCAAACGCATCAACACCCAATGCACCTTTGTCGAAAGCGATTTCGACGCCCTGATCCCTTCACTGAAAGCCAAGAAAATCGACGCCATCATCTCGTCGCTGTCGATCACTGAAAAACGCCAACAGGAAATTGCCTTCACCGACAAACTGTATGCCGCCAATGCGCGTCTAATCGCACCGAAAGGCGCGAAAATCCTGCCTAGCGTCGACTCGCTGAAGGGCAAGAGCGTGGGCGTATTGCAAGGCACCACCCAGGAAGCCTATGCCAATGCCAACTGGCAGCCGAAAGGGGTGACCGTGGTGCCTTACCAGAACCAGGATCTGGTGTATGCCGATCTGGCTTCCGGCCGTATCGACGCTGCGTTCCAGGATGAAGTGGCGGGCAGCGACGGCTTCCTGAAACAACCGCCGGGCAAGGATTACGCCTTTGCCGGTGAAGCGGTAAAAGACGACAAGTTCTTTGGCGTCGGCACCGGCATGGGTCTGCGCAAGACCGATACCGAGCTGAAGGCGGCGCTGGACAAGGCGTTCGCCGAGATGCGTAAAGACGGTACCTACGACAAGTTTGCGAAAAAATACTTCGATTTTGACGTCTACGGCGGCTAATCCCGCGCACCACCGCATCCATCCTGGGGGCTTGCCCCCAGGTAATGCTCAATGACGACAGGATGAAGTAGATGCTGCAAGGCTATTCCCAACTGATATTCGAGGGCGCTCTGGTTACGCTGGAGCTGGCGCTCAGTTCCGTACTGCTGGCGGTGGTGATTGGCCTGATCGGCGCCGGCGGCAAACTCTCCCATAACCGCGTTATTGCCAGCGTTTTTGGTGCCTACACCACGCTGATTCGTGGCGTGCCCGATCTGGTGTTGATGCTGCTGATTTTCTACGGTCTGCAAATTGCCCTCAACGGCGTGACCGAAGCGCTGGGCGTGGCGCAGTTCGATATTGACCCACTCAGCGCCGGTATAATCACCCTGGGGTTCATTTACGGCGCCTATTTCACCGAAACCTTCCGCGGCGCCTATATGGCGGTTCCGCGTGGGCAGATTGAAGCGGCGACCGCCTTCGGCTTCAGCGGTGGGCAGACTTTTCGTCGCATTCTGTTCCCGGCGATGATGCGTTTTGCCTTGCCGGGCATCGGCAACAACTGGCAGGTGATCCTGAAGGCGACGGCGCTGGTGTCGATTTTAGGCCTGAATGACGTGGTCAAGGCCACCCAGTTGGCCGGCAAGGGCACCTACCAACCGTTCTTTTATGCGATTGTCGCCGGCGCGGTGTACCTGATTTTCACCACCGTTTCCAACGGCGTGCTGCTGTGGCTTGAACGGCGTTATTCATTGGGCGTCAAGAGGGCCGAGCTATGATCGAAATTTTACAACAGTACTGGCAGTCGCTGTTGTGGAGCGACGGTTACCGCTTCACCGGCGTCGCGGTCACATTGTGGCTGCTGATTGCCTCGGTGGTAATGGGCGGCTTGCTGGCGATCCCCATGGCGGTGGCGCGGGTGTCTTCGTTGCGCTGGCTGCGTTTTCCGGTGTGGCTGTATACCTATGTGTTTCGCGGTACGCCTCTGTATGTGCAGCTGCTGGTGTTCTACTCCGGCATGTACAGTCTGGAAATGGTGCGCGGTACCGAGTTGCTTAACGCGTTTTTCCGCAGCGGGCTCAATTGCACCATTTTGGCGCTGACGCTCAATACCTGTGCCTACACCACCGAAATTTTCGCCGGTGCGATTCGTTCGGTGCCGCACGGTGAAATCGAAGCGGCCAACGCCTACGGTTTTTCACGCTTTAAAATGTATCGCTGCATCATTTTACCTTCGGCGTTGCGAAGCGCGCTGCCGGCCTACAGCAACGAAGTGATCCTGATGCTGCACTCCACCGCGCTGGCATTCACCGCCACCGTACCGGATTTGCTGAAGGTCGCTCGTGATATCAATGCGGCAACCTATCAGCCGTTTTATGCCTTCGGTATTGCCGCAGTGCTGTATCTGGCCATTTCGTATGCGCTGATCAGCCTGTTCCGGCTAGCGGAAAAGCGCTGGATGGGACACGTTACCCAACGATGAATGACGGGATTAAAACCATGTCTGAAAACAAATTAGCCGTCACTGAACTGCATAAACGTTATGGTGAACACGAAGTACTGAAAGGGGTCTCACTGGCGGCCAATGCCGGGGATGTGATCAGCATCATCGGATCCTCCGGTTCCGGCAAGAGTACCTTTCTGCGCTGTATCAACTTCTTGGAAAAGCCTAGCGAAGGCTCTATCAGCCTGAACAATGAAAATATCCGCATGGTGCGCGACAAGGACGGGCAGCTCAAGGTGGCCGACAAAAAGCAGCTGCAGCTGCTGCGTACCCGCCTGACCATGGTGTTTCAGCATTTCAACCTGTGGAGCCACATGACGGTATTGGAAAACGTGATGGAAGCCCCGATTCAGGTCCTGGGGCTGAGCAAGGCCGACGCGCGTGACCGCGCAGTGCGCTATCTGGATAAAGTGGGCATCGATGAACGTGCGCGAGGCAAATACCCGGTGCACCTGTCCGGTGGACAACAGCAGCGAGTATCCATTGCCCGCGCGCTGGCGATGGAGCCGGAAGTGCTGTTGTTCGATGAGCCGACCTCGGCGCTCGATCCTGAGCTGGTGGGTGAAGTGCTGCGCATCATGCAAAAGCTGGCGGAAGAGGGCATCACCATGGTGGTGGTCACGCACGAAATGGAGTTTGCCCGCCACGTTTCCAACCACGTGATTTTCCTGCACCAGGGGCTGATTGAAGAACAGGGACCTCCGGCGGAGGTCTTCGGCAGTCCGAAAAGCCCGCGTTTGCAGCAGTTCCTGTCCGGCGCGTTGAAATGAGGTAACACGACAGGCGGGCGCGTGACGGCGCCCGCGTTTTAGGTCTGGTGGTTAATCACCGCTTCTAGCGCCTGTTCCAGTTCAAAATACTGGAAGCTGAATCCTGCTTCTTCCAGCCGTTTTGGCACCGCTCGCTGCCCGCCGAGCACCAGAACGGCTGCTTCGCCCATCATCAGCGTGATCGCCAAAGCCGGCAGCCGTAGAAATGCCGGCCGATCCAGCACCCTGGCCAGCGTCGCGGCAAACTGTTCGTTATGCACCGGATAGGGCGCGACCATGTTGAAGGGGCCATGCAGCGTGGGGTGTTCGAGCAGGAAGATAATGCCGTTGACCATGTCATCCAGATGGATCCAGGGCAGATACTGCCGGCCATTGCCGATCGGGCCGCCAAGGCCGAATCTGAACGGCGGCAGCATTTTGGCCAACGCGCCACCGTTGGGTGCCAGCACTACGCCGGTTCGCAGCAGGCAGACGCGGGTGGCGTCGCTTTGTGCGCGCAGCGCCAGCGATTCCCAGCGCTGGCAGAGCTGGTGGGTGAACTCGTCCTGCGGCGCTTCGTCCTCGGTCACTACCGCCTGATCCTGATCGCCGTAATAGCCAACCGCGGAACCGGAAATCAGCACCGCCGGCGGGGTGGCGCTGGCGTTGATCAAGCTGGCCAATCTTTCGGTCAGTTCCCAACGGCTACGGCATAAACGCTCTTTTTGCGCTTTGCTCCAGCGCTTGTCGGCAATCGGCTCGCCCGCCAGGTTGATAACCGCGTCAATATCATCCAGATTCTGTTTATCCTGCAAGGTTGACCAGTAGCGAATGTCGTTATCGCCGAGTCGACCACGCGCGCGTTCGACGTTACGCGTCAGCACGGTAATCTGGTGAGAAAGGGCCGCTAGCCGCCGTGTCAGGCTGCTTCCTATCAATCCTGTTGCGCCGGTGATCAAGATACGCATGGTCTGGCTCCCTGAAGGCAGGCTCAGCTCTGGCGATAGCTCATGGTCATGGATACCGAGTCGGCATAACGCAGGGCGAGCAGTTTATCTATTTCTACTTCAGCATAGGTTACCCAAGGATGTTGTTTCACGATATCGAGCACATCCTGGGTTAATTTTTCCAATAGCGCGAAGCGGTTATCCTCAACGTGGCGAATAATCGCCTTGGTGATGGTTCGGTAGTTGAGCGCATCGTCGATGTCTTCGCTGTTGCGTGCCCGATCGGCCGGATAGTGAATGGCGACGTTGATCAAAATGTCCTGACGGTTGTTGATTTCTTCTTCCTTGATGCCGATGAAAGTGCGTAACCGCAGGTTTTTGATGCGAATAATGGCGTCGGGTTGATTGAATGACATCCGAGGTTCTCCAGGCTTTTGATTATTTTGCCCAGAATACACGGAAAGTAGGGAAATGATAACGCGCTAACAACAAACGCTGCCGGCAGGCCTTGGGCGCTGCCGGCAGGACGGGTTATGCCGGCTCAGCCAGTTTGTAGGCGCGCTCGGTAGCCGGACGGTTGCTGATACGCTCGAACCAGTTGCGTACCGCCGGATAATCAGCCAGATCGATGCGTTGGCGCGGGTGGGACACCACCCAGGGATAGGTGGCAATGTCGGCGATGCTGTAGTTGTCGCCGCCAAGGTAAGGGTGTTTTTGCAGTTCGGCGTCGAGCACGCCGTACAGCCGCCGGGTTTCCAGGTGGTAACGCTCGATGGCGTACGGAACCGGCTGCGGTGCATAGTGATTGAAGTGATGGTTTTGTCCGAGCATCGGCCCGAAACCGGCCACTTGCCAAAACAGCCACTGCAACGTGGCGGCGCGCTCGCGTAGCCCCTTGCTCAGCAGCTTGCCGGTTTTTTCCGCCAGATACAGCAGGATTTCCCCGGATTCGAACAGCGCAATGGGCGCACCGCCATCAACCGGCTGTTGGTCGACGATGGCCGGAATTTTGTTATTGGGTGAGATGGCGAGGAACTCCGGTTTGAACTGCTCGCCGGCACTGATGTTTACGCGATGGATACGGTAGGGTAAGCCGACCTCCTCCAGAAACAGAGTGATTTTGTGACCATTGGGAGTAGGCGCGTAATACAGGTCAATCATATTGCCTCCTGCGGTAAAGTGATCTGTAAATCATTACACGTTGTGGCGGTCTGCGCCGCACAAGGTTATTACGATCCAGCTAAAAGGACACCAACAATAGCAGCTAAGAATAGCAGGCAATGTGGGATTCGTCCGATGCTATCAAGGCAAAATATGACGCGCGTCAGTACCCTCGGCCAGGGGCGAGGCTGGCGGCTTGTGGCGTGGCGATTGTGCGATAAAATAACCGTAGTAATGTTAAGGGAGAAAAACCATGAAGCTGATGTTCGCTGCGGATTTGCACGGTTCACTGTCGGCCACCGAGCAGCTGGTGCAACGCTTTGCACAGTCAGGCGCCGATTGGCTGATTCTGTTGGGCGATTTGCTGAATCACGGGCCGCGCAACGCCTTGCCGGATAACTATCAACCGGCGCAGGTTGCCGAACAATTGAATCGCCTTGCCGACAGGATCATCGCCGTTCGAGGCAATTGCGACAGCGAAGTGGATCAGATGCTGCTGTCATTTCCGATCGATACACCATGGCAACAGGCGATCTGGCAAAAAAGACGATTGTTTTTGACCCACGGTCACCTTTATCATCCCTCCGCACCGCCGCCGTTATCTGCCGGGGACGTTTTGGCCTATGGCCACACGCATCTGCCGCAGGCGGAACGGCAGGGCGACATCTACTGCTTTAATCCGGGTTCGATCGGCATGCCCAAGGGCGGCTTTCCGGCAAGCTACGGGCTGCTGCAAGACGACATTTTGCGAGTAATCGCGTTGCAAAGCGGTAAGACTATTGCAGAGGTGGCATTAACACACTAATTTGTACCCACAATAAGAATCATTGAACAAGACTCATTGATCAACCAGCGCGCGACGACCCTCGCGCCAAAATAGAAGGTTTTAGAGGATGGCGGAACAGGATCAGGCTACAGTTACCGAGTGGGTTGATATCGTCAACGAGCAAAACGAAGTGATTGCTCAATCCAGTCGTCAACAGATGCGTGCAGAACGGCTGCGTCATCGTGCGACCTATATTGTGGTGCATGACGGGATGGGAAAAATTCTGGTTCAGCGTCGTACCGATACCAAGGATTTCTATCCGGGCTGGCTGGACGCTACCGCTGGCGGCGTGGTGCAGAGCGGTGAAAACGTGCTGGATTCGGCACGACGCGAAGCGGAAGAAGAGCTTGGCATCGCTGGCGTCCCCTTCGCTGAGCATGGCCTGTTTTACTTCGAAGAAGAACAGTGCCGCGTATGGGGCGCGTTGTTCAGCTGCGTATCGCACGGCCCGTTTGCCTTGCAGGAAGAAGAAGTGGTGGAAGTAAACTGGCTGACGCCAGAGGAAATCACCGCCCGCTGCGACGAGTTCACTCCTGATTCGCTGAAAGCGCTGTCGCTGTGGCTGACGCGCAATAATGAGCAGGACTATGGCAAGCCGCTGGCAAGAGAAGGCAAACCCGACGGCGATGCAGACCACGCCTGATGCGGCGCGCTGCGGTTGTCGCTAGCGCCGGCCAATAGATACCATGCCGTTCGGTTAACGCCGAGCGGCATTTTTTTATCGGCCTATCGGCTGGCATTAATCTGAAAAACGCCAGCAGGTGGGCGTAATGTGCTCGACATGCTCGCCGGTGACCACGGCCGACGGCTGCCAGGGTTAACAGCTGCCACGGCGGCACAGGGTGGACGGCAGCGAACCTTCCGGCTGCCATGGCTGGTCATTCAACCGCGCCAGCAGCGCCTTGCCGGCTTGAATACCGATTTCCTTATGCGGCACCGTCATGGTGGTCAACGGCGGCTGGCAGACCTGGCTGACGTCGCTGTTACCGAAACCGACCACCGCCAACTGCTCGGGTACCTTGATACGCCGGCGTTGACACTCATACAGCGCACCGCAGGCCAGTTCATCCGAGGCGCAAACCAGCGCGTCCAGCTCTGGCCAGGCCAGCAGAAACTCCGGTAACTGCTGGGCACCGGTGGAAAAACTGGCCGGTTGCGCGGCGTTAATCACCCGGTGCGGCGACATGTGGTTGCGCAGCAACGCCTTGTGCCAGCCTTGCAGATGCTGTTGAAAAATCCACTGTTCCTGATTGGCGCACAGCAGACCGACGTTCTGGTAGCCGCTGGCAATCACCGTTTGCGTCAGTTGATACATCGCCGCCACATAGTCGATGCCGATGTTCATATCGATAGGATCGGCGCGCATCGCACCAATTTCCACCACCGGGATCTTGGCGGCCAGCAGCGCCTGACGGGTATTTTGCGAATGTTCGACGCTGAGCAGGACCGCCGCCGCCAGATTATAAGACAGCAACGTTTCCAGCAGTTGCTCTTCCCGCTCCAGGTGATGCTGAGATTCGGCCAGCATGATCTGGTAGCCTGCCGGCTGTAGCACCCGTTGCAGACCGGCAAACATATCGGCGCAGCCGGATTCGGAAAAGCTCGGCACTACCATGGCGATGGTGTAGGACGAGGCCGAAGCCAAGGAACTGGCGGCCAGATTGGGCAAATAGCCCAGTTCATTGACCGCCGCTTCGATTTTCTCTCTTAGCTTGTCTGAAACCTGTTCCGGAGTGCGCAGTGCGCGTGAAACCGTCATGGTACCCACGCCCGCCAGCTGCGCCACGTCGGCCAACGTGACCCTGCCGGTGCTGCGTCGTTTCTTACCGATCGACATTGTTAATCCTGACTGAAATGCGCGTCGTGCGCATAAAGTGAAGAGGCAGTGCGAAACCGCATCGGCGGCTTCAACGATCCCAGTATGCATTACATTCTAACTCGTTACCGTTAGTGACGAGAAAAAATCTGCAGCTCACGCCGGGCAGTAGCAAACGTTTTGATAGCGCTATCACAGTTCTGCACGATCGCATTTTGGTAGCGCTATCTTTGTGATAGATCTCACAGTGAGAGTGCGAGGCGTTGATTAAAGTTTATGCCGTTGCCGCAGTGGTTTGCCTCGGCAAGAGATCGTTAGTCATCAGGTCAAGGGGGAAGCGTGCTTAACGACTGGCTAAAATCCGACCATATTCAACTATGCCAATGCGTAGACGACTGGCAGCAGGCGGTAACGCTGAGCGCCCAGCCGTTGTTGCAGCGTGGCATTATCACCGCCGATTATCTGACGGCGATTTTCCGCCAGTATCAGGCGCTTGGTCCGTATTTCGTTTTAGCGCCCGGCATCGCCATGCCGCATGCCAGGCCAGAAGAAGGAGCGAGGGCATTAGGGTTGTCGCTGCTAAAAGTGCATCAGGGCGTGCGTTTTCATTCTGCAGACAACGATCCGGTATTTATTGTGGTGATGCTTTCCGCACCGGACGGCAATAGCCATATTGAATTAATCGCGCAACTGGCAGAATTATTTTCAGACGGTCAGGCAATGAATGCATTATTCAATGCCAACGATCGTCAACAGATAGAGGATATTATTGCCCGATTTTAACTACTGAGGTTTTTTAAATACACCCCATCACGCCAGTTGCAATACTGGCGAGCTAACCTTACGCATAAAATTTGACAGGTGACAATAATGAAAATCATGGCGATTTGCGGTTCCGGCCTCGGCAGCAGTTTTATGGTGGAAATGAACATTAAAAAAGTGCTGAAGAAAATGGCGATAGACGCTGAGGTGGAACATTCCGATCTTTCTTCCGCCACGCCAGGCGCTGCGGATATTTTTGTCATGGCGAAGGATATCGCCGATAGCGCCAGCGTACCGGCAGACCAGCTGGTGGTGATTAGCAATATTATCGATATCAATGAACTGGAAACCAAACTGCGCGCCTATTTCGAAGCGCATTCCATTATCTAGGCAAAACTATTGGCGAGGTGGATATGTTTATCCAGGAAACGCTTAAATTTGTGGTCGATATATTAAAGGTGCCATCGGTATTGGTCGGTTTAATCGCATTGATTGGCCTGCTGGCGCAGAAAAAATCTTTTTCCGATGTCGTTAAGGGTACGGTTAAAACCATTCTCGGCTTTATCGTGCTCGGTGGCGGGGCGACGGTGTTGGTCAGTTCGCTTAACCCACTGGGCGGAATGTTTGAACACGCATTTAATATCCAGGGGATAATACCCAATAATGAAGCGATCGTGTCTATCGCGTTGGAAAAATATGGCGCCTCCACGGCGCTTATCATGGCGTTCGGCATGGTGGCAAACATTATCGTGGCACGCTTCACGCGCTTGAAATATATCTTCCTTACCGGCCACCATACGTTTTATATGGCCTGCATGATCGGCATTATTCTGTCGGTCGCCGGTTTCGAAGGGGTGCAGCTGGTATTTACCGGCGCATTGACGCTGGGCCTGGTGATGGCGTTTTTCCCGGCTATCGCGCAGCGTTATATGCGGCGCATAACCGGTAATGATGACATTGCCTTTGGTCATTTTGGCACGCTGGGCTATGTACTTTCCGGCTGGATTGGCGCGCGTGTCGGTAAAAACTCGCGTTCCACCGAGGAAATGAACCTGCCGAAAAACCTCAGCTTCCTGCGCGATAGCTCGATTTCGATTTCGATGACCATGATTGTTATCTATCTGATCATGGCGATCAGCGCTGGCCAGGCGTACGTGGAAGGCGAACTCAGCGGCGGTCAGAACTACCTGGTGTATTCGATTATTCAAGCGATCACCTTTGCTGCCGGGGTGTTTATCATCCTGCAAGGGGTGCGACTGATTCTGGCGGAAATCGTGCCGGCGTTTACCGGCTTTTCGGAAAAACTGGTGCCGAACGCGCGGCCGGCGCTGGACTGCCCGGTGGTGTATCCATACGCCCCCAACGCGGTGCTGATTGGTTTCCTGTTCAGCTTCCTCGGTGGTCTGGTTGGTCTGTTCCTGCTCGGCCAGATGAAGCTGGTGCTGATCCTGCCGGGCGTAGTGCCACACTTCTTTACCGGCGCCACCGCCGGGGTGTTCGGCAATGCCACCGGCGGGCGACGCGGCGCCATGCTTGGCGCCTTCGCCAATGGTCTGCTTATCACCTTCCTGCCAATGATGCTGCTGCCGGTGCTGGGTGCGCTGGGCTTTGCCAATACCACTTTCTCCGATGCCGACTTCGGTGTGCTGGGCATTGTGCTGGGCAATATGGCGCGCTTCCTCAATAAGGAAATGATTATGGTGGTGGTGATTGCCATCTTTGCGCTGCTGGTCGCGCACAACTTCCTGGGTAAACGCAAAGGCAGCGCTGCTGCCGGTGATCACGTTGAAAAATAAGCGAGGACCGTCTAATGACAACTTCAGATATCGGGGAAATACGCCGGCTGGCGCATGACATACGTCTGGAAACGCTAAAGGCGTTAACCGGGCTGGGCTTTGGCCATTATGGCGGGTGCATGTCCGTGGTGGAAACGCTGGCGGTGCTGTACGGCGATGTGATGCGCATCGACCCTGCCGATCCGGACTGGCCGGAGCGCGATTACCTGGTGCTGTCGAAGGGCCACGCCGGCCCGGCGCTGTACAGCACGCTGGCGATCAAGGGCTATTTCCCGCTGGCGGAACTGGCCACGCTCAACCAGAACGGCACGCGTTTGCCAAGTCACCCTGATCGGTTGCGTACCCGCGGGGTCGACGCCACCACCGGTTCGCTCGGGCAGGGCGTGTCGATTGCCGCCGGTATGGCGCTGTCACACCATCTGGGCGGGCGCCGCAATCGGGTATTCAGCATTTTGGGGGATGGTGAACTGAACGAAGGCCAGTGCTGGGAGGCATTTCAGTTTATCGCTCATCATAATCTCAACAACCTGACGCTGTTTATCGATTACAACAAACAGCAGTTGGACGGTCTGCTGGACGAGGTGATCAAGCCGTTTGACCTGGCCGGAAAATTCCGCGCCTTTGGCTTCGAGGTGGCAACCGTCAAAGGTGACGATATCAACGCCATTTGTGCCGCGGTGGCCCCGGTGCGCAACGGAGAGCAACGGCCGCTGGTGGTGATCCTCGACAGTATCAAAGGGCAGGGCGTGGCCTATCTTGAGCGGTTGGCGAATTCGCACCACCTGCGTTTGACGCCGGACGTTAAGCGGGAAATCGAACAAGCCATCGCCGATATGGAGGCAGCTGATGTTTAACCTGGCAACGCAGTTGGAAAAAGACGACGTAGAAATGCGCAAGGTGTATGCCGCTATGGTACGCCGCCAGATCGAGGCCGAACGGCCGATCATCGCGCTGGAAGCGGATCTGATGAGCTCGATGGCGATGGATTCGGTGCATAAGGACTATCCGCAGCATGTGATCAACTGCGGCATCATGGAGGCCAATGTGATTGGCGTTTCCGCCGGACTGTCGCTGACCGGGCGTATTCCGTTCGTGCACACCTTCACCGCGTTTGCCAGTCGACGCTGTTTTGATCAGCTCTTCATGTCACTGGACTATCAGCGCAACAACGTCAAGGTCATTGCGTCGGATGCCGGGGTGACTGCTTGTCATAACGGCGGCACCCATATGTCGTTCGAAGATATGGGGATTGTGCGCGGCCTGGCGCATTCGGTGGTGCTGGAAGTGACCGACGCGGTAATGTTTGCCGATATCTTGCAGCAGCTGATGGATTTGCAGGGGTTCTATTGGGTGCGCACCATCCGTAAACAGGCGACCAAGATCTACCCGCAGGGGACGCGCTTTACCATTGGCAAGGCCAATGTGCTGCGTGACGGGGCTGACATTACGCTGATCGCCAACGGCATCATGGTGGCGGAAGCGTTGAAAGCGGCGCAAATGCTGGTGCGAGAAGGGATCGATGCGGCGGTCATCGACATGTTTACCCTCAAACCGATAGACCGCGATATCATAAAAGCCTATGCCGCGAAAACCGGGCGTATTGTCACCTGCGAAAATCACAGCATTCATAACGGCCTGGGGTCGGCGGTGGCGGAGGTGCTGGTAGAGGAATGCCCGGTGCCGATGCGCCGCGTCGGGGTGAAAGAACGTTATGGCCAGGTGGGAACGCAGGAGTTTCTGCAACAGGAGTATGGCCTGACGGCTGAGCATATTCTGGAGGCGGCTAAGCAATTGCTGGCATAACCATTTGATATTCAGCCGATAAAAAAGCCGGTCTATGACCGGCTTTTGCTCGTTGACGGTTAAGCGACCTGCGCTTAGGCGTTGGCCGTTGCGTCAGCCTGTGAGGACTGAATGGCCGTCAATGCCACGGTGTAGACGATATCGTCAACCAGCGCGCCACGCGACAGGTCGTTCACCGGTTTGCGCATACCTTGCAGCATTGGCCCGATGGACACCAGATCGGCAGAACGCTGTACCGCTTTGTAGGTGGTGTTGCCGGTGTTCAGATCCGGGAAGATAAATACCGTTGCCTGGCCGGCCACCGGTGAGTTCGGCGCCTTCGACTTGGCAACGTCGGCCATGATGGCGGCGTCGTACTGCAACGGGCCGTCGATGATCAGGTCAGGGCGTTTTTCCTGCGCCAGGCGGGTTGCTTCACGTACTTTTTCTACGTCGCTGCCGGCGCCGGAAGTGCCGGTGGAGTAGGAAATCATCGCCACACGCGGTTCGATACCGAACGCCGCGGCGGAATCCGCCGACTGGATGGCGATCTCAGACAGTTGCTCAGCGCTAGGATCCGGGTTGATCGCACAGTCGCCGTAGACCAGCACCTGATCGGGCAGCAGCATGAAGAACACCGAAGACACCAGCGAGCTGCCCGGTGCGGTTTTGATCAACTGCAACGGTGGGCGGATGGTATTGGCGGTGGTATGTACCGCACCAGATACCAGTCCGTCGACTTCGCCTTTTTCCAGCATCAGGGTACCGAGCACCACGTTGTCTTCCAGTTGCTCGCGTGCCACTACTTCGGTCATGCCCTTGCTTTTGCGCAGCTCAACCAGACGCGGTACGTAGTTTTCACGCACCTTGACCGGATCGACAATTTCGATGCCCTTGCCCAGCTCAACGCCCTGGGCTGCCGCAACGCGCTGAATTTCATCCGGGTTGCCCAGCAGCACGCATTCGGCAATGCCGCGCTCGGCGCAGATGGCTGCGGCCTTCACGGTACGGGGTTCGTCGCCTTCCGGCAGCACGATGCGTTTACCGGCTTTGCGCGCCAGTTCGGTCAGCTCATAACGAAACGCCGGAGGAGACAGGCGACGTGAGCGTTCAGAGGTGGCGGTCAGGGACTCGATCCAGTCGGCATTGATATGGCTGGCGACGTAGTTCTGCACTTTTTCGATGCGCTGATGGTCGTCAGACGGCACTTCGAGGTTAAAGCTTTGCAGGCTCAGCGAGGTTTGCCAGGTGTTGGTCTCTACCATAAATACCGGCAGCCCGGTGCCGAAGGCGCGGTCGCACAGCTTTCTGATAGGTTCGTCGATTTCGTAGCCGCCGGTCAGCAGAATGGCGCCGATTTCTACGCCGTTCATCGCAGCCAGGCAGGCCGATACCAACACGTCCGGACGGTCTGCGGAGGTTACCAGCAGTGAACCCGGACGGAAGTGTTCCAGCATGTGCGGAATGCTGCGAGCACAGAAGGTCACCGACTTGACGCGGCGCGTCATGATGTCGCCTTCGTTGATCACGCGAGCTTTCAGGTGGCGAGCCATATCGATGGCGCGGGTGGCGATCAGATCGAAGCTCCACGGCACGCAGCCCAGTACCGGCAGCGGGCTGTTGGCAAACAGTTGCGCAGGATCGACGTTGGCAACGCTGGCCTTGGTGGAGTCGTCAAAGATTTCGGACAGATCGGGACGCGTGCGGCCCTGTTCATCAACCGGGGCGTTCAGCTTGTTGATGATCACGCCGGTGATGTTCTTGTTCTTGCTGCCGCCGAAGCTGCTGCGCGCCAGTTCGATGCGCTCTTTCAACTGGGCCGGAGAATCATTGCCCAGCGCCAGTACAAAGACGATTTCGGCGTTCAGGGTCTTGGCGATTTCGTAGTTCAGCGCGTTGGCGAACTGATGCTTGCGGGTCGGCACCAGGCCTTCGATCAGCACCACTTCTGCATCTTTGGTGTTCTCGTGGTAGCGGGCCACGATCTCTTCCATCAGCACGTCCTGCTGGTTGGAGCTCAGCAGCCCCTCGACGTAGCTCATGCGCAGCGGTTCGGCTGCGGGGATGGTGGAGTTGCTGCGGATGATGGTGGTGGTCTGATCGAGGGTATCACCGCCGGTACGCGGCTGGGCGATAGGTTTGAATACGCTCAGGCGAACGCCTTTTTGCTCCATGGAGCGAATGACACCCAGGCTGACGCTGGTCAGGCCGACGCTGGTGCCTGTCGGGATCAACATGATTGTACGTGACACAGAATAGTCCTCTTCACGATTGATGTGAGGCTAAAACGACACCGCCAGCCGGAGCTGACGGTGTGCAGAGCATTATGCGGTCAGACGGGCCGCGTCTTGCGCGATGACCAACTCTTCGTTGGTCGGGATAACCAGCGCCAGGCGGCTGCCGTCTTTGGTGATGGCGCCGGATTTGCCGAAGCGGGCTGCCAGGTTACGCTCATGGTCGACTTCAAAGCCCAGCAGAGCCAGTTTGTCCAGGGTCATTTCGCGCACCATGCCGGCGTTTTCGCCGATGCCGCCGGTGAAGATCACCGCGTCCAGGCGGCCGTCCATCAATGCGCTATAGGCACCGATATACTTGGCCAGGCGGTGGCAGAATACGTCCATGGCACGTTTGGCATCGGCCTTGGTACTGTAGTTGTCTTCGACATAACGGCAGTCGCTGGTGACTTCGGTCAGACCCAGCAGGCCGGATTCCTTGGTCAGCATCTTGTTGATTTGATCAACGCTCATGCCGAGCGCATCGTGCAGGTGGAAGATGATGGCAGGGTCGATATCGCCGCTGCGGGTGCCCATCACCAGGCCTTCCAGTGGGGTCAGACCCATGGAGGTATCGACGCACTTGCCGTTGCGCACTGCGGTTACGGAGCCGCCGTTGCCCAGGTGGCAGGTAATGACGTTGAGCTGTTCCACCGGCTTGTTCAGCATTTTTGCCGCTTCTTGCGTGACATAGAAGTGGCTGGTGCCGTGCGCGCCGTAGCGACGCACGCCGTGGTCACGATACAGGCTGTACGGCAGGGCGTACAGGTAGGATTCTTCCGGCATGGTCTGATGGAATGCCGTGTCGAAGACCGCCACGTTTTTGTCTGCCAGGTTCGGGAAGGATTTCAGTGCTTCGGCGATGCCGATCAGGTGCGCCGGGTTATGCAGTGGTGCAAAAGGCACCGAATCTTTGATACCCTGAAGCACTTCATCGTTGATAAGCGCAGAAGCGGTGAACTTCTCGCCGCCGTGTACGATGCGGTGGCCAATGGCGGTCAGCTGTGCGGAAAGTTCCGGCTTTTGTGCCAGAATGGTATTAACGATAAAGTTCAGCGCTTCGCTGTGGGCTGCACCGGCACCGAGTGCCGCTTCTTGTTTGCCGCCGTCCATTTTCCACTTGATGCGGGCTTCAGGCAGGTGGAAGCATTCGGCCAAACCGGAAAGGTGTTCTTCACCGTTGGCAGCATCAATGATGGCGAATTTCAGGGAAGAACTGCCGCAGTTAAGAACCAGTACTAGCTTACTCGACATGGAAGTACCTACTTAATATGTTCGTGTTGTTAAAGGAAGACCAAACACGTGGTGAATTAATCGTCAATCAGACAACAAGCGTAGCGCATAATGCCGTTGACATTTATGATTAACATCATGTGAGAGACATAAATTACATGATGATGAAAAAACCGATGTTTTCTCTCGGCTTAAATAATCTTGATTTTTATAGGGCTAAAAGTTGACAGTTTTACCGTCATCTTCTAGCGGCCAAAAGGCCGGCTTAGGATACCGATAGCCCGCAGCAAACACAAAATAAATTTAAAGCTTCAACTTTTTTAGTAGTGTGTTTGTCTGAGATCCCATTTTCTGTGACGTTGAGGTACGCGATGACGAGCAAACCGTCCGGTTCCGTAAGTTGGTTTCAGGTATTCCAACGCGGGCAGCATTATATGAAAACCTGGCCGGCAGATAAGCGTCTGGCCCCGGTGTTTCCGGAGAATCGCGTTGCGCGCGCCACCCGTTTTGCCATTCGTTTCATGCCGCCGTTGGCGATCTTCACCCTGACCTGGCAAATCGCGCTGGGTGGGCAACTCGGGCCAGCTATCGCCACCGCGCTGTTCGCCTGTAGCCTGCCAATGCAGGGGTTGTGGTGGCTGGGCCGTCGGTCGGTGACGCCGTTACCGCCGACGCTGCTGTCGTGGTTCCACGAGGTACGCAACAAGCTGGCGGAAGCCGGGCAGGCGCTGGCACCGGTTGAAGGCACGCCGACTTACCAGTCGCTGGCGGATTTGCTCAAGCGCGCCTTCAAGCAGTTGGATAAAGCCTTTCTTGACGATCTGTAAAGCCGGACGGGCCGTTTTATCGCGGCCCGTTACGCGTTTCGGCCAATAACCCCGGTTTAAATCAAAGAACGGTCGAGTTGTGATTTCCTGCAATTTTGCGCTGTGCGATGCTCTCGCCATCATACAGAAACGAGGAAATCCTGATGGAAATGACCAACGCCCAACGTTTGATCCTGTCAAACCAATACAAGATGATGACCATGCTCGATCCGGACAACGCGGAGCGCTATCGTCGTTTGCAAACCATTATCGAGCGCGGCTTCGGTCTGCAATTGCGCGAACTGGACCGTGATTTTGGTGAAATGAGCGAAGAGGTCTGCCGCACCATCATCAACATCATGGAAATGCATCACGCATTGCAGGTGTCGTGGGAAAATCTGAAAGAGAAGCAGGGGCTCGAGCTGCGCCGTATGGCGTTTCTTGGCTTCGACGCCGCCACCGAAGCGCGTTACCTGAGTTATGTGCGTTTCCTGGTCAGCACCGAAGGACGTTATACTCATTTCGACTCCGGCAGCCACGGCTTCAATGCCCAAACCAAAATGTGGGATAAGTACCAGCGTATGCTGGCGGTCTGGCTGTCTTGCCCACGGCAGTATCACTTGAGCGCCGTTGAGATTGCGCAAATTATTAACGCTTGATTAAAAAGAGGTTTCCTGTGGAGTGTAAAGGTTTTCTGTTTGACCTGGATGGTACGTTAGTCGATTCATTGCCGGCCGTGGAGCGCGCCTGGACCCAGTGGGCCATGCGGCGTGGGGTGAACCCGCAGGACGTACTGGCATTTATTCACGGTAAACAGGCGATTACTTCTTTACGCCATTTCATGCCCGGCGCACGCGAAGCAGAAATCCAGCACGAACATGACCTGCTGGAGCAGGTGGAAGCACAGGATACCGAAGGCGTGCGGGCATTGCCGGGCGCGGTGGCGCTGCTGGCGCGCTTGAACCAGTTGGGCATGCCATGGGCCATCGTGACGTCCGGTTCGATTCCGGTCGCCACCGCCCGCCGCGCTGCAGCAGGCTTGCCGCAGCCGGAAGTGTTCATTACCGCCGAGCAGGTCGAACACGGCAAACCGCAGCCAGACGCATATTTACTGGGTGCCGAACGCCTCGGTCTGGCGCCGCAGCACTGCATAGTGGTTGAAGATGCCGCCGCCGGTATCCTGTCCGGGCTGGCGGCAGGCTGTCAGGTGATCGCCGTCAATGCACCGGCAGATGCGCCGCAGCTCGATCGCGTAAGCCTGCGCCTGACGTCGCTGGAACAGATTGCGGTGAACAGGACGGAACAGGGCGCACGCATTGAAACGATCGGCTAATTGCCGTTTTCTGCCGGCAAATTGATTCGACCCCGCATGCGCGGGGTTTTTTTATGCTAATTTTTAACTCCCTGAATCCCTGACCAAAGAGGCCGTTTTGAACAGCGAATTACTGTGGGTGCTGTGCCTGTTGCTGGTTGCCATCGTCCTGTTCACTACCAATAAATTACGCATGGATGTCGTGGCGTTGTTGGTGATCATCGCCTTTGTGCTGAGCGGCACCTTGAACCTGCAGGAGGCGACGGTCGGTTTTAGCGATCCGAACGTGATTTTGATCGCCGCGCTGTTTGTCATTGGCGAAGGGCTGGTGCGAACCGGCGTGGCCTATCAGGTCGGTGACTGGCTGGTGAAGGTGGCTGGCAGCAGCGAAACCAGAATGCTGGCGCTGCTGATGGTGACCGTTGCCGGGCTGGGGGCCTTTATGAGTTCGACCGGCGTGGTGGCGATTTTTATCCCAGTGGTGCTGAGCGTGGCGGCGCGCATGAAAACCGCTCCGGGGCGGCTGATGATGCCGCTGAGTTTTGCCGGGTTGATCAGCGGCATGATGACCCTGGTGGCGACGCCGCCGAACATGGTGGTCAACAGCGAGCTGGTGCGGGAGGGCATTCACGGTTTCGGCTTTTTTGGCGTTACGCCGATCGGCATTATCGTTCTGGCGCTGGGCGTGGGCTATATGCTGGTGGCGCGCCGCTGGCTCGGCGATGCCGGCGCCGGCAGCAACAAAGAGGGCTGGCAGCGGCGCACCCTGCGGGATTTGATTCGTGACTACAGGTTGACCGGTCGCGCGCGGCGGCTGGCGATCCGCAGCGGCTCGCCGTTGATTGGCCGCGCGCTGGACGAGCTGCATTTGCGTGCGCGTTACGGCGCCAATGTGGTGGGTATCGAACGTTGGAAGCGCTTTCGGCGAGTGATGGTCAGCGCGTCGGGCAGCACCGAGCTGCGCGAGCGCGACGTGCTGTTGATCGACATGTCCGACAGCGAAGTGGATCTGCGCGAGTTTTGCAGCGAGCAACAGCTGGAGCCGATGGTGCTGCGCGGCGATTACTTTTCTGAACAGTCACGTAACGTCGGTATGGCGGAAGTGTCGCTGATCCCCGATTCCGCGCTGCTGGGGCAAAGCCTGCGCGACGCGGCGTTTCGCAGCCGTTATGACCTCAACGTGGTGGGCATTCGGCGCAACGGTGAAACCCTGTCGGGTAAATTGGTGGATGAGCCGTTGGCGCTGGGGGATATTCTGCTGGTGATCGGCGACTGGAAGGCGATTCGCCAACTCCAGTCCAAAACCCGTGATTTCATCGTGTTCAACCTGCCGGCCGAGGTCGATGAAGTGGCTCCCGCGGTCACACAGGCACCGCACGCGCTATTTTGTCTGGCCCTGATGGTGGCGATGATGTTGACCGATGAAATTCCCAACCCGATTGCGGCGCTGATCGCCTGCCTGCTGATGGGCAAGTTCCGCTGTATCGACATGGAAAGCGCTTATAAATCCATCCATTGGCCGAGCATTATCCTGATTGTCGGTATGATGCCCTTTGCCCAGGCGCTGCAAAAGACCGGCGGGGTGGATCTGATCGTCCGTGGGTTGATGGATGTCGCCGGCGGCATGGGGCCACGCGTGATGCTGGTCTGTCTGTTCGTGTTGTGTGCCGGTATCGGCCTGTTTATTTCCAATACCGCCACTGCGGTATTGATGGCACCGATCGCCATCGCCGCTGCGCGCGAGATGGGGGTGTCTCCCTATCCCTTCGCGATGATTATTGCCATTGCCGCATCGGCCGCCTTTATGACGCCGGTTTCTTCACCGGTCAACACGCTGGTGCTGGGGCCGGGGAATTACCGATTCGGCGATTTTGTTCGCATGGGGGTGCCGTTCACCCTGTTGGTGATGCTGGTCAGCGTGGTGGTGGTGCCCTGGCTGTATGCGTTCTGAACCGGCCAGGGGCGTTTGATCAAAGCGTTGAATCCAGGCTGATTTCATCCAGCGACAGGCTGAAGCTCGGGATGAACACCGCCATAAAGTATTCCATTTCCGGGCTGTTGCGCAGCTGCAAGGTCTTTTCCAGGCGGGCCTTTGCCAGTTTGAATTCGTTGTTGCCGGCGGACAGCTCTTCCAGACATTTGAGATAGGCGCACAAGGCATCCGCCTGCTTCACTACCTGTTTCTCATCCTCGGTATAATAGTGTTCGTCGAGGATCGAGCGAAAATCGTTACGCAGTTCCGCCGGGATCATATCCAGCAGCTTTTGCTGGGCTACCTTTTCTATTTTTTTGTATTCGTGGGCGATCTGCGGGTTGTAATACTTGATCGGCGTCGGCATGTCGCCGGTGATCACTTCGCTGGCGTCGTGATACATGGCCAGCAACGCCACGCGATCGGCGCTGAGATTGCCGTTGAACTTGCGGTTTTTAATCACCGCCAGGGCATGGGCGACAAACGCCACCTGCAAGCTGTGTTCGGATACGTTTTCGGTACGTACATTGCGCATCAGCGGCCAGCGGTTGATCAATTTCAGACGGGACAGATGGGCAAAAAAATGGCTCTGGCTCATGGTGCTCTCTCTACAGCGGCAAATGAGGGTTCCATTGTGAGCAGTGATGGCAGGTTATGCAACCCGGGCTGTGCGCCGGTGGGGGAGAAGGGCACAGCATGCTGCGCCCATCATCACTACTGACGATAACCTTCCAGGAAACGCCCCAGTTTTCCGACCGCCATTTCCAGTTCATCAACCCGTGGCAGGGTTACGATACGCACATGATCCGGGTATGGCCAGTTGAAGGCGCTGCCTTGCACCAGCAGCACCTTTTCCTGCAGCAGCAGGTCCAGCACCAGTTTCTGGTCGTCGTGAATATTAAAGCGCTTGGCATCGATACGCGGGAACATATACAGCGCACCCTGGGGTTTCACACAGCTCACGCCCGGGATGTCGTTGAGCAATTCCCAGGTGCGGTTGCGCTGTTCGTACAAACGGCCGCCTGGCAGAATAAACTCGTTGATGCTCTGGTAGCCGCCCAGCGCCGTTTGAATGGCATGCTGCATCGGCACGTTGGCACACAAGCGCATCGAGGCCAGCATTTCCAGCCCTTCAATATAGCCTTTGGCGTGTTGCTTTGGCCCATTTAGCACCATCCAGCCCTGGCGGAAGCCGGCGACGCGGTAGGTTTTGGACAGACCGTTAAAGGTCACCGTCAGCAGATCCGGCGCCAGCGCAGCGATACTGATATGTTCGGCGGCGTCGTACAGGATTTTGTCATAGATTTCATCGGCGAAGATGATCAGATTATGCTGGCGGGCGATCTCGACGATCTGCAGTAGCAACTCTTTGCTGTATACCGCACCGGTCGGGTTGTTCGGGTTGATGATCACGATACCACGGGTGCGCGGGGTAATTTTGCTGCGGATATCGTCAAGATCGGGGAACCAGCCGGACTCTTCATCGCACAGATAATGCACCGCCTTGCCGCTGGACAGCGACACCGCTGCGGTCCACAGTGGGTAATCCGGTGCTGGCACCAGCATCTCGTCGCCGCTGTTGAGCAGCGCCTGCATTGACTGCACGATCAGTTCGGAAACGCCATTGCCAATGTAGATATCCTCAACGGTAACGTCGCGCATGCCCTGCGCCTGATAGTGCTGCATAATCGCTTTACGCGCCGAGAAGAGCCCTTTGGAATCGCTATAGCCTTGCGCGGTTGGCAGGTTGCGGATCACGTCGACCAGAATTTCGTCAGGGGCCTCGAAACCGAACGGCGCCGGATTGCCGATGTTCAATTTAAGGACTTTGTTGCCTTCTTCTTCAAGACGTTTGGCTTCTTTGAGCACCGGGCCGCGAATGTCGTAACAGACGTTGTCCAGTTTGCTGGATTTCTCAATGGGGGACATAAAAAGTTGAGCCTTTTGCTGGGATAGGGCGCTCCTACCGTGGAACACCGCAACCTGTTCAATGTACTCCTGGTGCCGGCGCTTTTGAAGGGTTGGCGACGCCTTTGGTGTAAATGATCGGCCAAAAGGCGGTTTTTGACGACGATAAAACCAGGTAAAACCACTGGGTGGTATAAAGTTTCGTAAAATTATCTATCATTGGTGTTTTAAACTAACTCGCCGCCAGGCGGCGTAAAGTTTTTTTGCCCCATTGACAGGTAACGCTGGCACCGGTTGCCAGTGTACCAGGCGCAAAAAACAGTGGGCGGGAATACCGGAGTAGTCTGATAGCGCAGCGCGGCGTTCGACACCAAACTGCAGGTGAAACGTTAATTACATTAGAAATGCTTTACTTAATACGATTAATACATTTTTACCGTTCGGCGGGCCGTTTCGCCAAGGGTTTTTATTACCAATTGAATTTATTAAAGACTTTAATAACGAACCGTTTGCTACATGACGTAGCCGTAATGTTTTCATCCGCATCGGCCGTGTTTTTGGCCACCAAAGGGTAATTAAGCAGCACGTTTAGTGTGGTAATTACCGGGTGTCAACGAGTAAAATTGCCGATCCTGTCAGTATTAAACACATTGGGTGGTGATCTAACGCCTTGTTAGATAAGCATCAGCAATAGGTCACCAGGTAAAAAGCGATAGAGGTAACGAAATATAAGTAATTTTTTTGCCCTCCACTTATGAGTGGGGTACTGTCATAACAGGCATCGTCCCTTTTAAACGACGCCTTAGAAATACACCAGGGTAGTTTCAAATATAGAATTTAAAAAGTGAAGAAAAACACTATGACTAATGCAAATCGTCCGATACTTAATCTCGACCTCGATCTGCTGAGAACCTTTGTAGCTGTCGCCGATCTGAATACCTTTGCCGCAGCGGCAGTCGCCGTTTGTCGCACACAGTCAGCGGTCAGTCAGCAAATGCAACGGTTAGAGCAATTGGTTGGTAAAGAGTTGTTCGCCCGTCATGGGCGTAATAAGTTGCTGACCGAACACGGTATCCAGCTGCTCGGCTACGCCAGGAAAATCCTGCGTTTCAACGACGAAGCCTGCACCTCACTGATGTACAACAACATCAAGGGCGTTCTGACTATCGGTGCTTCTGATGATACCGCCGATACCATCCTGCCTTTCCTGCTTAATCGTGTGACTTCGGTCTATCCAAAGCTGGCGATTGACGTCCGGGTAAAACGCAGCCCGTTCATGATCGACATGCTGAAGAACGGCGAAGTCGATTTGGCGATTACCACCGTTGATACCGCCGGGCATCCGCATATCGTTCTGCGTACCTCGCCGACGTTATGGTATTGCGCTGCCGATTATCACTATCAGCAAGGCGAGCCGATTCCGCTGGTGGTGCTGGACGAGCCAAGCCCGTTCCGGTCGATGGCCATCAAGCATCTGGACGAGGCCGGCATTCCGTGGCGCATAGCCTACGTGGCTTCCACGCTGTCGGCGGTGCGAGCGGCATGCAAGGCCGGTTTGGGCATTACCGCGCGGCCGATTGAAATGATGAGTCCGGATCTGCGGGTGCTTGGCGCCGTGGAAGGATTACCGGCGTTGCCGGATACCCAGTACGCGCTGTGCAAGGATATGCAGTGTGAAAACGAATTGGCGATGGCGATTTTCAGCGCGGTGCAAAACGGCAACGAAAGCTACAGTTTTGCCGGGCCCGCGTCGTCGGCACAAGATGACGCCGTGTCGGTAGATGAAGATGAATAACGGCTGAATAGCGCCGACGTCACGCATAAAACCTCTGCTTCGGCAGAGGTTTTTTTTTGGACGCTAAAGCAGGAAAGTAAGGTTTATCGCGATTTCGAAAGTAATTTCTTACGAAGCGGTTATTTGATTCGCTTTTCTTGGGGTTAAACCGGTCTATTCAACCATAAAAACCTGATTTGTATATTTTTTAACCCATAGACTGAGGGTATAATTGCCTGGAGTTTATAAGGTTATTTTGTTATTTTTTGCACGGTCTTTTTTTGCACCAGAATTGAGCGATTTTGTGAAAGAGCCACACTTTTGTTGAGGATTTCTGTCGAAAACGTGTCCTGGATCAAAAAAATACCCCTAGGTAGTGAGTGGAACAACAGGTATTTCCTGCGAGAATGGTATAGTAAAACTGAAATGTGCATCTTGGTTTATATCTATCTGATTCTACACGGCAAAAGACTGACACGATTTAGCCTAAGCCCGGCGCATCAAATGTTAATCAAATGATACGTATGTAAACTAATGTGTAGATACTTTTGTCAAAGTTGACAAAAGGTTATAGAAAGGAGTAAAAAGCCCACAGTAAAAACGTTGCCTAACTTACTGTAAAAGCAGTCTGTTTTGTGTGGTTATTTATCCTTCCCTTAAATCGATGTGGTGCTACATCTGCCGTCACAAGAGCAGAGCAATCGACGCCACTTTTGATGAGTAAGCATAGAGTATGTCAACAACCACTGAAGTTATCGCTCATCACTGGGCGTTCGCCGTATTTCTTGTCATGGCCATCGGGCTGTGCGGCTTAATGCTGCTCGGTGCGTTCTTCCTGGGCGGGAGAGCCCGGGCGCGCGCCAAAAACACCCCGTTTGAATCCGGTATCGACTCGGTCGGTACGGCGCGCATGCGCCTTTCCGCCAAGTTCTATCTGGTGGCCATGTTCTTCGTCATTTTCGATGTAGAAGCCTTATATCTCTACGCCTGGTCCGTCGCGATCCGCGAAACCGGCTGGATTGGCTTTATCGAAGCCGCCATTTTCATTTTGGTGCTATTGGCAGGTTTGGTTTATCTGGTGCGTATTGGCGCATTGGATTGGACTCCGTCGCGTTCCCGCGGTCAGAGCAAGCCGGGCAAAATTACTAAAGCCGCCAACAGTCATCCGCAGTAATTCATTTGTGGTTTAAAACGAGGCATTAAGATGGACTATACGCTCACCCGCATAGACCCGAACGGTGAGAACGACCGTTACCCCCTGCAACAACAGGAGATCGTTGCCGATCCTCTGGAACAGCAGGTTCACCGCACGGTTTACATGGGTAAACTCGAACATGCATTGCATGACATGGTGAACTGGGGGCGTAAAAACTCTCTCTGGCCGTATAACTTCGGCCTTTCGTGCTGTTATGTGGAAATGGTGACCTCGTTTACCGCCGTTCATGACGTGGCGCGTTTCGGTGCGGAAGTTCTGCGTGCGTCGCCACGTCAGGCTGACTTTATGGTGGTCGCAGGTACCTGCTTTACCAAAATGGCCCCAGTCATTCAGCGTTTGTATGAACAAATGCTGGAGCCGAAGTGGGTTATTTCCATGGGAGCCTGTGCCAATTCCGGCGGCATGTACGATATTTATTCCGTGGTACAGGGCGTGGACAAGTTCCTGCCGGTCGACGTGTACATTCCTGGCTGCCCACCGCGCCCAGAAGCTTATATGCAGGCGCTGCTGCTGCTGCAAGAATCCATCGGTAAAGAACGCCGTCCACTGTCGTGGGTCGTGGGCGATCAAGGCGTCTACCGGGCCAATATGCAGTCGGAAAGAGAACGTAAACACGGCGAACGTATCGCAGTGACCAACCTGCGGACGCCTGACGAGATTTAAGACGGTCATGTTACGTCCATCTTGATGCGCTATTGGTTAACACAGCGAAAGTTAAGCTTGCAGCGATTTGACCCTTTAGTGTGGTGAAAAATATTATGACAGATTTAACGACGCACGACGCTTTGCCAGCCTGGCACACCCGCGATCATCTTGACGATCCGGTGATTGGCGAACTGCGCAACCGTTTTGGGCCGGAAGCCTTTACTGTTCAACCCACCCGTACCGGAATGCCCGTGGTATGGGTCAAGGCCGAGCAGCTCCTGGAAGTAATGACGTTTTTGAGAAAACAGCCGAAGCCGTACGTCATGCTGTTCGATCTGCATGGCGTCGACGAACGTCTTCGCACCCACCGCCAGGGTCTGCCTGCCGCGGATTTTTCTGTTTTCTATCATCTGATTTCCATCGAACGCAACCGCGATATCATGCTGAAGGTGGCGCTGTCTGAAAAAGACTTGCACGTGCCGACCGCGACCAAGGTGTTCCCGAACGCCAACTGGTACGAGCGCGAGACGTGGGAAATGTTCGGCATTACCTTTGACGGTCACCCGCACCTGTCGCGCATCATGATGCCGCAGACCTGGGAAGGCCATCCGCTGCGCAAGGATTATCCGGCGCGCGCCACCGAATTCGATCCGTTTGTGTTGACCAAACAGAAAGAAGATCTGGAGATGGAGTCGCTGACCTTCAAGCCGGAAGAGTGGGGCATGAAACGCGGCACCGAGAACGAGGACTTCATGTTCCTTAACCTCGGCCCGAACCACCCGTCGGCGCACGGTGCCTTCCGCATCATTTTGCAACTGGACGGTGAAGAGATCGTCGACTGCGTACCGGATATCGGCTATCACCACCGCGGCGCGGAGAAAATGGGCGAGCGCCAGTCATGGCACAGCTATATTCCGTACACCGACCGTATCGAATACCTCGGTGGCTGCGTCAATGAAATGCCTTACGTACTGGCGGTAGAAAAACTGGCCGGTATCAAGGTGCCGGAGCGTGTTGACGTCATCCGCGTGATGCTGTCCGAACTGTTCCGCATCAACAGCCATCTGCTGTACATCAGTACCTTTATTCAAGACGTCGGCGCCATGACCCCGGTGTTCTTCGCCTTTACCGACCGTCAGAAAATCTACGATCTGGTGGAAGCGATTACCGGTTTCCGCATGCACCCGGCCTGGTTCCGCATCGGTGGCGTAGCGCATGACCTGCCACGCGGCTGGGATCGCCTGCTGCGTGAATTCCTCGAATGGATGCCAAAGCGTCTGGATTCCTACGTCAAGGCCGCGTTGCAGAACACCATTCTGAAGGGGCGTTCAGTCGGCGTGGCGTCTTACAATGCCAAAGAGGCGTTGGAGTGGGGCGTCACCGGCGCCGGCCTGCGCGCTACTGGCGTCGAGTTCGACGTACGTAAATGGCGCCCGTATTCAGGCTATGAAAACTTCGATTTCGATGTGCCGATCGGCGACGGTAACAGCGACTGCTATACCCGCGTAATGCTGAAGGTGGAAGAGCTGCGCCAGAGTCTGCGTATCCTGGAGCAGTGCCTGAACAACATGCCGGAAGGCCCGTTCAAGGCCGATCACCCGCTGACTACGCCACCGCCGAAAGAGCGCACGCTGCAGCACATTGAAACGCTGATCACCCACTTCCTTCAGGTTTCCTGGGGCCCGGTGATGCCAGCCAACGAATCATTCCAGATGATTGAAGCCACCAAAGGGATCAACAGCTACTACCTGACCAGCGACGGCAGCACCATGAGCTACCGTACCCGGGTACGTACACCAAGTTTTGCTCACCTGCAGCAAATCCCGGCGGTTATCCGTGGCAGCCTGGTCTCTGACCTGATCGTCTATCTGGGTAGTATCGACTTTGTAATGTCAGATGTGGACCGCTAACTATGCACTTTCAAAAAGACAGTCACGTGAGCAACGATGCTCTAGAGCCGATCAATGCAGCCGCTCCCCAGAGCGGCGCTGATGCATTCGAATTGAGCGCTGAAGAACGTGATGCGATCGAGCACGAAAAGCACCATTACGAGGATCCACGCGCCGCGTCTATCGAAGCACTGAAAATCGTGCAGAAGAAACGCGGTTGGGTTCCCGATGGGGCGATTTACGCCATCGCAGACGTGCTGGGCATACCTGCCAGCGACGTAGAAGGCGTGGCCACGTTCTACAGCCAGATTTTCCGTCAGCCGGTAGGGCGTCACGTTATCCGTTATTGTGACAGCGTGGTCTGCCACATCACCGGGTATCAGGGCATTCAGGCCGCCATCGAAAAGAAACTGAACATCAAGCCGGGCCAAACCACCGGCGATGGCCGTTTCACCCTGCTGCCAACCTGCTGCCTGGGCAACTGCGACAAAGGGCCGACCATGATGATTGATGAGGATACTCACAGTCAGCTGAAGCCTGAAGACATCGAAAATCTACTGGAGCAGTATCAATGATCAAAGACATTGTACGCACTCCCGAGATGCACCCGCTGACCTGGCGACTGCGCGATGACAAACAGCCGGTATGGCTGGATGAGTACCGCAGCAAAAACGGCTACGCGGGGGCAGAAAAGGCCATCAAGGGGCTGGCGCCCGACGAGATAGTCAACCTGGTAAAAGACGCCGGGTTGAAAGGCCGTGGCGGCGCGGGCTTTTCCACCGGTCTGAAGTGGAGCCTGATGCCAAAAGACGAATCCATGAACATCCGTTACCTGCTGTGTAACGCCGATGAAATGGAGCCGGGCACCTACAAGGATCGCCTGTTGATGGAACAGCTGCCGCACCTGCTGGTGGAAGGCATGCTGATTTCGGCCTTTGCGCTGAAAGCCTATCGCGGCTATATCTTCCTGCGTGGCGAATACGTCGAAGCGGCGGTGCACCTGCGTCGCGCCATCGCCGAAGCGACCGAAGCCGGCCTGCTGGGCAAAAACATCATGGGCAGCGGATTCGACTTTGAGCTGTTCGTGCACACCGGCGCCGGCCGCTATATCTGTGGTGAAGAAACCGCGCTGATCAACTCGCTGGAAGGCCGCCGCGCCAACCCGCGCTCCAAGCCACCGTTCCCGGCCTCTGCCGGCGTATGGGGCAAGCCGACCTGCGTCAACAACGTGGAAACCCTGTGCAACGTCCCGGCGATCCTGGCGAACGGCGTGGACTGGTACAAGGGTATTTCCGCCGGCAAGAGCAACGACGCCGGTACCAAACTGATGGGCTTCTCCGGCCGGGTGAAAAATCCGGGCGTCTGGGAGCTGCCGTTTGGCACCACCGCGCGCGAGATTCTGGAAGATTACGCCGGCGGTATGCGTGATGGCCTGAAGTTCAAGGCTTGGCAACCGGGTGGCGCAGGAACCGACTTCCTGACCGCTGACCACCTCGATCTGCCGATGGACTTCGAGAACATCGGCAAGGCTGGCAGCCGTCTGGGTACCGCGCTGGCGATGGCGGTGGATCACGAAATCGGCATGGTGCCTCTGGTGCGCAACCTGGAAGAGTTCTTCGCCCGCGAGTCCTGTGGCTGGTGTACGCCGTGCCGCGACGGCCTGCCGTGGAGCGTGAAGATCCTGCGCGCATTGGAAAACGGCGAAGGCCAGCCGGGGGATATTGAAACCCTTGAACAGCTGTGCCGTTTCCTTGGCCCGGGCAAAACCTTCTGCGCCCATGCGCCAGGTGCCGTAGAGCCACTGCAAAGCGCAATTAAATATTTCCGTGACGAGTTCGAAGCCGGGATCAAAGTGCAGCAATTTAGCAATGCACACGCCATTGGCGGCATCCAGGCGAACAACTTGTTGAAACAGCGCTGGTAACTATTTTGGCAGGATGAGGGGCGTCGAACAGAGCCTCTCGGCTTGTTGATTAAGCAGAATTTTATAATTAACGCTTGGAAATAATCTAAGCATTTGCGTTGCGGCAAGGCGGCAACCGAGAGAAGCACCGGAAGTTTTATTGCAATGACCGGTGTGAACGAGGACAGCCAACACGGCAGCGGCGTAAAGGATGAAGGTTATTTCAGGCAAATTGGAAGCATGCTGACTATGGCTACGATTCATGTAGACGGCAAAGAATACGACGTAGATGGAGCCGACAACCTGTTGCAGGCGTGTCTCTCCCTCGGCCTCGATATTCCTTACTTTTGCTGGCATCCGGCGCTGGGAAGCGTCGGCGCTTGCCGCCAATGTGCGGTAAAGCAATACCAAAACGCGGAAGATACGCGCGGCCGTTTGGTGATGTCATGTATGACACCGGCGGCCGATGGAACCTTCATTTCCATTGACGACGAAGAAGCCAAACAGTTCCGTGAGAGCGTGGTTGAATGGTTGATGACCAACCACCCACACGACTGTCCGGTGTGCGAAGAGGGCGGCAACTGTCACCTGCAGGATATGACGGTGATGACCGGCCACAGTTTCCGTCGCTATCGCTTCACCAAGCGTACTCACCAGAATCAGGACCTGGGGCCGTTTATCTCGCACGAGATGAACCGCTGCATCGCCTGCTACCGCTGCGTACGCTACTACAAGGATTATGCCGACGGTACCGATCTGGGAGTGTATGGCGCACACGACAACGTCTACTTTGGCCGTCCGGAAAGCGGCACGCTGGAAAGCGAGTTTTCCGGTAACCTGGTGGAAGTGTGCCCGACTGGGGTCTTCACCGACAAAACCCACTCCGAACGCTATAACCGTAAATGGGACATGCAGTTTGCGCCAAGCATCTGCCAGCAGTGCAGCGTGGGTTGCAACACCAGCCCAGGCGAGCGCTACGGCGAACTGCGTCGTATTGAAAACCGTTACAACGGCAGCGTGAACCATTACTTCCTGTGCGACCGCGGCCGTTTCGGCTACGGCTACGTCAATCTGGACGACCGTCCACGTCAGCCGCAGCAGTTGCGTGGCGATGACTGGATCACCCTGAACGCCGAGCAGGCGATGCAGGGCGCGGCAGACATTCTGCGTCAGGCGAAGAAAACCATCGGCATCGGCTCGCCGCGCGCCAGCGTGGAAAGCAACTTCGCGTTGCGTGAACTGGTCGGCGCCGAGAACTTTTACACCGGTATCGCCCAGGCGGAACAATCGCGTCTGGCGCTGATGCTCGACGTGCTGAAAAACAGCGGCGTTTATACGCCGGCGCTGCGCGAAATCGAAGATTACGATGCGGTGCTGGTGCTGGGTGAAGATCTGACCCAGACAGGCGCGCGCATCGCGCTGTCGGTGCGTCAGGCGGTGAAGGGCAAGGCGCGGGCCATGGCTGCGGCGCAACGCGTTGCCGACTGGCAGATCGCGGCAGTGCAGAACATTGGTCAGCACGCCAAACACCCGCTGTTCATCACCAACGTCGACAATACCCGTATGGACGACATTGCGGCCTGGAACTACCGTGCACCGGTCGATGAGCAGGCTCGCCTCGGCTTCGCCATCGCTCACGCGCTGGACAACGCCGCGCCAGCGGTGGATGGTCTGGCCGATGACTTGCACAAGAAGGTGGCGATTATCGTGCAGGCGCTGACCGATGCGCGCAAACCGCTGATCGTCACTGGCAGCAACGCCGGCAGTGAAGCAATCATCAAAGCGGCGGCCAACATCGCCAAGGCGTTGAAAGGTCGCGGTTCTGACGTCGGTATTACCTTTGTGGCCGGCGCGGCCAACAGCATGGGGCTGGCGATGATCGGCGGCGGTTCGCTCGATCAGGCGTTGGAACAGCTGGCAACGGGCGCCGCCGATACCGCCATCGTGATGGAAAACGATCTTTATCGTCATGCACCGGCAGCCAGGATCGAAGCGGCACTGGCGCAGGTCAGCAACCTGATCGTTGCCGATCACCAGCGCACTGCCATTATGGACAAGGCCAATCTGGTGCTGTCGTCGGCCAGCTTTGCCGAAAGCGATGGCACGCTGGTCAACCAGGAAGGCCGCGCGCAGCGTTTCTTCCAGGTTTACGATCCGGCCTACTACGATGACGCGAAGAAAAACGTCCGTACCGAAATGCTGGAAAGCTGGCGCTGGATGCATTCGCTGCATTCCACCTACACCAGCCGTCAGGTTGACTGGACGCAGCTCGATCACGTGATCGCCGCCTGCGTCGAGGCATTGCCGCAGCTGCAAGGCATCAGGGATGCCGCACCGGACGCTTCGTTCCGCATCCGTGGGCAGAAACTGGCGCGTTCACCGCACCGTTACAGCGGACGCACCGCGATGCGCGCAGACATCAGCGTGCACGAGCCGCGTCAGCCGCAGGACAAAGACACCATGTTCGCCTTCTCGATGGAAGGGAACAACAACCCGCTGGCCGATCGGCAGCAAATTCCGTTTGCCTGGGCACCGGGCTGGAACTCACCGCAGGCGTGGAACAAGTTCCAGGCCGAAGTGGGCGGCAAGTTGCGTCATGGTGATCCGGGCGTGCGTCTGATCGAAGCAGGGGAGGGCAACCTCGACTACTTCACCAGCGTACCGACCGCCTTCGAGGCGCAAGGCTGGCGTGTGGCGCCGTATTATCACCTGTTTGGCAGCGATGAAATGTCGCAGCGCTCGCAGGTTATCCAGCAGCGCATGCCGCAGGCGTACGCGATGGTTAACCCGGCCGATGCCGCGCAGTTGGGCGTTAACGAAGGCAGTATGGTGGAGTTCAACTGTGCGGGTCAGACGCTGCGTCTGCCGGTGCGGCTGAGTGAAACCCTGTCTCAGGGTCAGGTTGGTTTGCCGCTCGGCTTGCCAGGGATCCCGCCGGTGCTGGTGGGTGCAACGGTTGAAAATCTGCGGGAGGCGGCACGATGAGCTGGTTTACCCCTGAGGTGATCGATGTGCTGATCGCTATTTTGAAAGCGGTGGTTATCCTGCTGGTGGTGGTGAGCTGCGGCGCCTTTATGAGCTTCGGCGAACGCCGTCTGCTCGGGCTGTTCCAAAACCGTTATGGACCTAACCGTGTCGGCTGGGGCGGCTCGCTGCAGCTGGTTGCCGACATGATCAAAATGTTCTTCAAGGAAGACTGGGTACCGAAATTCTCCGACCGGGTGATCTTCACCCTGGCGCCGATGATCGCCTTTACTTCCCTGTTGCTGGCATTTGCCATCGTCCCGGTCAGTCCGACCTGGGCGGTGTCCGATCTCAACATCGGTATTCTGTTCTTCCTGATGATGGCCGGCCTGGCGGTATACGCCGTGCTGTTCGCCGGCTGGTCGAGCAACAACAAATACTCGCTGTTGGGGGCGATGCGTGCTTCGGCACAAACCCTGAGCTACGAGGTGTTTCTCGGCCTGTCGCTGATGGGCGTGGTGGCGCAGGCAGGTTCGTTCAACATGCAGGCCATCGTCGAGTCACAGGCTCACGTCTGGAACGTCATTCCGCAATTCTTTGGTTTCGTGACCTTTGCCATTGCCGGCGTCGCGGTGTGTCACCGCCACCCGTTTGACCAACCGGAAGCGGAGCAGGAGCTGGCTGACGGTTACCACATTGAATATTCCGGGATGAAGTTCGGTCTGTTCTTCGTCGGTGAATACATCGGTATCGTTACCGTTTCGGCCCTGATTGTGACGTTGTTCTTCGGTGGCTGGCAGGGTCCGTTCCTGCCGCCGTTCATCTGGTTCGCGTTGAAAACGGCTTTCTTCATGATGATGTTCATTCTGATTCGTGCTGCTCTGCCGCGTCCGCGTTATGACCAGGTGATGTCCTTCGGCTGGAAAGTGTGCCTGCCGTTGACGCTGCTGAACCTGCTGGCGACCGCTGCGGTCATTTTGTACAACGCTCAATAAGGGGTGAATAAACCATGACATTGAAAGAGTTAGTGGTTGGTTTCGGCACCCAGGTGCGCAGCATTTGGATGATTGGCCTGCATGCCTTCGCCAAGCGCGAAACCCGCATGTATCCGGAAGAGCCGGTGAACCTGCCGCCACGCTACCGCGGACGCATCGTGCTGACGCGCGATCCGGACGGCGAAGAGCGCTGCGTAGCCTGTAACCTGTGCGCGGTTGCCTGCCCGGTGGGCTGTATTTCGCTGCAAAAGGCCGAGCAGAAAGATGGTCGCTGGTATCCGGAATTCTTCCGCATCAACTTCTCGCGCTGCATTTTCTGCGGCCTGTGCGAAGAAGCCTGCCCAACCACCGCGATCCAGCTGACGCCGGATTTCGAAATGGGCGAGTTCAAACGCCAGGATCTGGTGTATGAAAAAGAAGATCTGCTGATCTCGGGCCCGGGTAAATATCCGGAATATAACTTCTACCGGATGGCCGGTATGGCAATTGACGGCAAAGCGAAAGGCGAAGCCGAAAACGAAGCCAAGCCGATCGACGTCAAAAGCCTGTTGCCGTAAGGAGCCAGCAAGCATGGAAATTGCATTTTATCTGGCAGGTTTGATAGCGATTCTCGCGACTATTCGCGTGATCTCGCATACCAATCCTGTGCATGCGTTGCTGTATCTGATCGTCTCGCTGTTGGCGATCTCGGCAGTGTTCTTCTCATTGGGCGCCTATTTTGCCGCCGCGTTGGAAATCATCGTTTATGCCGGCGCCATTATGGTGCTGTTCGTGTTCGTGGTGATGATGCTGAACCTGGGTAATGCGGTTCAGCAGCAAGAGCGCGAATGGCTAAAACCGTCGCTATGGATTGGACCGGGACTGCTGTCGCTGATCCTGCTGGTGGTATTGATCGTTGCCATTCGCAGCGTGTCCGACCAGGGCATCAGCGGCGAGATGGTCGACGCCAAGGCGGTCGGCATCAGCCTGTTCGGCCCTTACGTGCTGGCGGTTGAACTGGCTTCAATGCTGCTGTTGGCGGGGCTGGTGGTTGCCTTCCACATTGGCCGCGAACACAAGCCGGGCGAAGTGCTGAGCAGCACCTCGGCCAGCGGTGAGATGGCGAAAAGAAAATCGGAGGAGCAAGCATGATCCCTCTTCAACATGGACTGATTCTGGCGGCAATTTTGTTTGTGCTCGGGCTGACCGGGTTGCTGATTCGCCGTAATCTGCTGTTTATGCTGATCAGTCTGGAAGTGATGATCAACGCTGCGGCGTTGGCGTTTATCGTGGCGGGAAGCTACTGGGGCCAGGCGGACGGGCAGGTGATGTACATCCTGGCGATCAGCCTGGCGGCAGCCGAGGCCAGTATTGGTCTGGCGTTGCTGCTGCAGCTGTACCGTCGTCGTCATACCCTGAATATCGATACTGTCAGTGAGATGCGCGGATGAACCTATTATATTTAACTATTCTGCTGCCGCTGATCGGCTTCCTGCTGTTGGCATTTTCCCGTG
The DNA here is from genome assembly GCF_041448735.1 of Serratia odorifera. NCBI lineage: Bacteria > Pseudomonadati > Pseudomonadota > Gammaproteobacteria > Enterobacterales > Yersiniaceae > Serratia > Serratia odorifera. The sequence goes on from NZ_JBGMUT010000002.1 coordinate 172,202, forward strand.
GCCGCTGGTCCGAGAACGCGTCGGCGACCGTCGGCGTCGGTTCCATCGGCCTGGCTGCGCTGGTCACGGTGTATGTGGCGATGGACTTCCTCAGTCAAAAAGCCGCGGGCGTGCCGCTGTTCGAGCAGCATCTGTGGACCTGGATGGCGGTGGATAACTTCAATATCGGCGTCACGCTGGTGTTGGACGGCCTGTCGCTGACCATGCTGTCGGTGGTTACCGGCGTCGGCTTCTTCATCCACATGTTTGCCTCCTGGTACATGCGCGGTGAAGAGGGGTACTCGCGCTTCTTCGCCTACACCAACCTGTTTATCGCCAGCATGGTGGTATTGGTGCTGGCGGATAACCTGCTGCTGATGTACCTGGGCTGGGAAGGGGTGGGGCTGTGCAGTTACCTGCTGATCGGCTTCTATTACAAGGATCCGGCCAACGGCGCCGCGGCGATGAAAGCATTTATCGTCACCCGCGTCGGCGACGTGTTCCTGGCGTTTGCACTGTTCATTCTGTATCACGAACTGGGCACGCTGAACATCCGCGAACTGATGGTGCTGGCACCGCAGAAACTGGCGGTGGGTGATACCGCCATTACCTGGGCGACGCTGATGCTGCTGGGCGGCGCGGTCGGTAAATCCGCACAGCTGCCGTTGCAAACCTGGTTGGCCGATGCGATGGCCGGCCCGACGCCGGTGTCTGCGCTGATCCACGCCGCTACCATGGTGACCGCGGGCGTTTACCTGATCGCCCGTACGCACGGCCTGTTCCTGATGGCGCCGGAAGTGCTGCACCTGGTGGGTATCGTGGGGGCGGTAACGCTGCTGCTGGCCGGTTTTGCCGCACTGGTACAGACCGACATCAAACGCGTTCTGGCCTATTCCACCATGAGCCAGATTGGCTACATGTTCCTGGCGCTGGGCGTACAGGCGTGGGATGCGGCGATTTTCCACCTGATGACGCATGCGTTCTTCAAGGCGCTGCTGTTCCTGTCGTCCGGTTCGGTGATCCTCGCCTGCCATCATGAGCAAAACATCTTCAAAATGGGTGGCCTGCGCAAGAGTATTCCGCTGGTGTATGTCTGCTTCCTGGTGGGGGGCGCGGCGCTGTCGGCGTTGCCGCTGGTCACCGCAGGCTTCTTCAGTAAGGACGAAATCCTGGCGGGGGCAATGGCCAATGGTCACCTCAATCTGATGATTGCCGGCCTGGTCGGTGCATTTATGACCTCGCTGTATACCTTCCGTATGATTTTCATCGTGTTCCATGGCGAAGAGAAGATCAAGGCGCATGCCGGCAAGGGGATTACCCATCACCTGCCGCTGCTGGTGTTGCTGGTGCTGTCGACCTTTGTGGGCGCGATGATCGTGCCGCCATTGCACGGCGTATTGCCAGCCACCACCGAACTGGCGCATGGCAGCGTGCTGACGCTTGAAATCACCTCCGGGGTGGTGGCGATCGTCGGTATTCTGCTGGCGGCCGCGCTGTGGCTGGGCAAACGCAGCCTGGTTAGCGCAGTTGCCAACAGCGCGCCGGGTCGTTTCTTCTCGACCTGGTGGTTCCATGCCTGGGGCTTCGACTGGCTGTATGACAAGGTATTCGTCAAGCCTTACCTGGGCATTGCACGCCTGCTGCAAAGCGATCCGTTGAACTCGCTGATGAACATACCGGCCGTGTTCTCCCGCTGGGGGAACCGAGGCCTGACGGTCAGCGAAAACGGGCAGGTACGCTGGTACATCGCCTCTATGGGTGTGGGTGCAGTGGTCGTATTGGCGCTGTTGATTTTGGTTTAAATATACCCGGCATACTTGAAGCGGCATCGTTGTTGGCTCCACCTGTAGTCCCGGTCACAGAGTTTTCTCTGTCGCCGGGGACTTACAGACCCGCCGCCTTGATGCAACTGCAATTATTTAGGGTATGGCTAATTTCAACAGATGCAATTATCGGGCGTAGCATCCGTTAACTCGGTGTTATGCGGAATGTTTTATACCGTGTGAATTTCGCGTTGTGGTCAGGTGGCAAGTGGGTGTATCTCCGGGAACTTACTCAAGTAAGCGGCCGGGGTGAGCAAACCAGGCCAACAACGCCATAACGTGAAAGACAACGGTAGAATAAGGGACACAAAACGCCATGCTATTACCTTGGCTAATTCTTATCCCCTTTATCGGCGGTCTGCTGTGCTGGCAGTGCGAACGTTTCGGCAGCAAGGTGCCGCGTTGGATCGCGTTAATCGCAATGGGGCTGACATTGGCGCTTTCTCTGCAGCTGTGGTTGCAGGGCGGCTATACATTGCTCAAACCGGTGGGGCTGCCGCAGTGGCAATCCGAGTTTATTCTGCCGTGGATCCCGCGTTTCGGCATTACCGTGCACCTGGCGCTGGACGGCCTGTCGCTGCTGATGGTGGTGCTGACCGGGCTGCTCGGCCTGCTGGCGATCCTCTGCTCCTGGCGTGAAATCCAGAAATATCAGGGCTTCTTCCACCTGAACCTGCTGTGGATCCTTGGCGGCGTGATTGGCGTGTTCCTCGCCATCGACATGTTCCTGTTCTTCTTCTTCTGGGAAATGATGTTGGTGCCGATGTACTTCCTGATCGCACTGTGGGGTCACAAGGCGTCAGACGGCAAAACCCGCATCACTGCGGCAACCAAATTCTTCATCTATACCCAGGCCAGCGGTCTGGTGATGCTGATTGCCATTCTGGGGCTGGTGTTTGTTCACTACAATGCCACCGGCGTGTGGACCTTCAACTACGAAGATCTGCTGAAAACCCCGATGTCGCATAACATCGAATACCTGTTGATGCTCGGCTTCTTCATCGCATTTGCGGTGAAAATGCCGGTGGTGCCGTTGCACGGCTGGTTACCTGATGCGCACAGCCAGGCGCCAACCGCCGGTTCGGTGGACCTGGCCGGCATCTTGCTGAAGACCGCGGCCTACGGCCTGCTGCGCTTCAGTTTGCCGCTGTTCCCGAACGCTTCCGCCGAATTTGCGCCAATCGCCATGTGGCTGGGCGTGGTCGGTATCTTCTACGGCGCCTGGATGGCGTTTGCGCAGACCGATATCAAACGCCTGATCGCCTACACCTCGGTGTCCCATATGGGCTTCGTGCTGATTGCCATCTACACCGGCAGCCAGCTGGCTTACCAGGGCGCGGTGATTCAGATGATTGCCCACGGCCTGTCGGCTGCCGGCATGTTCATCATCTGCGGCCAGCTGTATGAACGCCTGCACACCCGTGACATGCGTCAGATGGGTGGCCTGTGGGGGCGCATCAAGTTCATTCCTGCGCTGTCGCTGTTCTTCGCGGTTGCTACCCTCGGCATGCCGGGGACCGGTAACTTCGTCGGCGAATTCATGATCCTGTTTGGCAGCTTCCAGGTTGTTCCGGTGATCACGGTGATTTCCACCTTCGGTCTGGTGTTTGCCTCGGTCTACTCGTTGATCATGATGCAGCGTGCGTACTATGGCGCACCGAAATCTGACCAGCCGTTGCCGGGCATGACCGCGCGCGAACTGTTCATCATTCTGCTGCTGGTGGTTCTGCTGGTACTGCTGGGCTTCTACCCGCAGCCGGTGCTGGACACGTCTGCCGCTGCGATGAGCAACGTGCAACACTGGTTTGGTTCGTCAGTTTCTGCAATTTCAACAACAAGGCCGTAATTCGCCATGACAATAACTCCTCAACAACTGATCGCACTGTTGCCGCTGTTGATCGTCGGATTGACGGTAGTGGTTGTGATGCTAAGCATTGCGTGGCGACGCGACCACTTTATCAACGCCACCCTGACCGTCATTGGCCTCAACCTGGCGCTGCTTTCTTTGTACTTTGTTGGCCAGGCCGGCCCAATGGACGTCACACCGCTGCTGCGGGTGGACGGTTATTCGATCTTCTATACCGGGCTGGTGCTGCTGGCGAGTCTGGCCACCTGTACTTTCGCCTATCCGTGGCTGGTTGGTTATCCGGACAACCGCGAAGAGTTCTACCTGCTGGTGCTGATTGCCGCCATGGGGGGCATTCTGCTGGCGAGCGCCAACCATCTGGCGTCGCTGTTCATCGGTATTGAACTGATCTCGCTGCCGCTGTTTGGGCTGGTGGGTTATGCCTATCGTCAGAAGCGTCCACTGGAAGCCGCCATCAAGTACATGCTGCTGTCCGCTGCCGCCTCCAGCTTCCTGCTGTTCGGCATGGCGCTGCTGTACGCCGAATCCGGCGATCTGTCGATGGCCGGTCTCGGCAAGAGCCTCGGTGAAAACATGATGCACCAGCCGCTGATCCTGGCCGGTATGGGCATGATGATCGTCGGTCTGGGCTTCAAACTGTCGCTGGTACCGTTCCAACTGTGGACGCCGGACGTGTATCAGGGCGCGCCTGCGCCGGTTTCAACCTTCCTGGCAACCGCCAGCAAGATTGCGATCTTCGCCGTGGTGATGCGTCTGTTCCTGTACGCGCCGGCGGCGGATAACGAAGCGTTGCGCATGGTGCTGTCGATCATCGCGGTGTGTTCGATTCTGTTCGGCAACCTGATGGCCATCAGCCAGACCAACATCAAACGTCTGCTGGGTTATTCCTCCATCGCCCACCTCGGTTACCTGCTGGTGGCGCTGGTGGCGGTGCAAACCCATCAGCTGGCGCTGGAAACCGCCGGGGTCTATCTGGCCGGTTACCTGTTCAGCAGCCTGGGGGCGTTCGGCGTCGTCAGTCTGATGTCCAGCCCGTACCGTGGCCCGGATGCAGATTCGCTGTTCTCCTACCGCGGCCTGTTCTGGCACAAGCCGATCCTGTCGGCGGTAATGACGGTGATGATGCTGTCACTGGCCGGTATCCCGATGACGCTGGGCTTTATTGGCAAGTTCTTCGTTATCGCGATGGGCGTCAGCGCACAGCTGTGGTGGCTGACCGGTGCCGTGGTGCTGGGCAGCGCCATCGGTTTGTACTACTACCTGCGCGTGACCGTCAGTCTGTTCCTCAGCGCGCCGGAAACCCTGTCGCGCGATACGCCGAACAACTGGGCGCTGACTGCCGGCGGGGTGGTGGTGCTGATTTCTGCCGCGTTGGTGCTGATTCTCGGTATCTATCCGCAGCCGTTGATTACGCTGGTACAGATGGCGCAACCGACGTTCTAAGTCTGACTCAGGCAGTAAAAAGGTCGCTTCGGCGACCTTTTTTATTGGTAGAGGATGAGATTACAGCGTCATCTGCCGTGCTGTCTGATATTGGCAGTGCACTGTGGAAAACGTCGGGCGGCAGGAGCTTGTCCTACCGGCCTTCCAGAGACACTCGGGTCGTCAGTGGGGATAGTGTGTAAATGCCTCTTCCAGTGCGGAAACTACTGCCCGCACTCGGGCAGCCCGTTGCAAATCGGGATGCAGTACCAGCCAGATATCCACCCAGTCCTTGCTGTCCGGGAAGATACGCACCAAATCTGGATCCTCATCCGCCAGAAACGATGACAGCAGCCCGATGCCAAGTCCGTTGCGAGTGGCAGAGCGCAGCAACAGCTGCGAATTGCATTGCAGCACCACGTTGGGGTTGATCAGCGTTTCGCCGCAAAAGTCGTTCCAGTGGCGCGGTACCAGTTCACGTGGGAACATCAGCAGATCGTGACCACGCAGGTGGTCGCCCTTGAGTGGAACGCCGTGCTTGTCGAGATAGTCCTGGGTGGCATACAGCCCCATTTCGATGGTGGCCATCCGCTTGATGATCAGCTCGTCGGAATCCGGTCTTGCACCGCGGATCGCCAGATCGGCGCCGCGATACGAAATATCGGAAATATTCACCGCGGTCAGCAGGGTGACGGTGATCTGCGGATGCCGTTCACGCAGATACCGGAGTGCGGGAATGACAAACGCTTCGGCCATGGTATCGGTAGTCGCAATGCGCACGTTGCCACACAGGCTGTCGTCACCGCTGGTTGCTTTGCGACCGATGGCCTGTACCGCATTTTCCATGTTCATTACGTCTGCCAGCATTTCCTCGCCCAACGGGCTGAGTGAGAACGATTTTGGCGTGCGAATGAACAGCTTTGAGCCCAGGGCTTCTTCAAAAGCGGCGATACGCCGACCGACGGTGGCCTGATCAACATGGAGTTCATGCGCGGCTTTGCGTAACGTGCCGCAGCGCGCCACCGCCAGGAAGAAGCGTGCGTCATCCCAATTCATCATGTTGTTTCCTTTTTATCGCTTTTTCCGGATACGGCGCGGTTTTTGCTGGCGTCAGCGGGCTTGACGAGCGACTTGCGCCAAAAATGAGGCATCCGTATCATAATTATTTATTATGTTTCAGGATATGAATAATTGCATCATTGAGAAGCAATTTTGCATCTTTATTTTTACCTACCAAACCTTATGCTACTCAACGCTTATGCTGTGATCTGGCGCACATTTATAAGAGCCTGTCTCTACCGGGGTTTCCACCTGAAGGGATGCGCTCGAATTTCCCCTCTTGATTGGACATTAAACCATGGAGTCTCACGCAGAGAACATGTACACCCCGGTGGCTCTGGCGACCGCGAACGGTGTCAGCGTTACCGTTTCTTCCGACCACAAAACCGCACAGACCAATAATGCGGATGCGATTATTCAGGCGCTGGCAGCACGTGACATTCAACACATCTTTCTGGTACCCGGCAAACTGATCTATCCGCTGATCAAATCGATCGAAGGTTCGACCATTGCCGGCATCGTTGGGGCGCACGAAACGGCCTGTGGCTTTATGGCCGATGGCTACGCCCGTGCCAGTGGTAAATTCGGCGTCTGTCTGGGGATTTCCGGCCCTGGCACCATGAATTTTCTGCCGGCGATGGCAGCGGCGCAGGCAGATAAAATCCCGGTGTTGTACCTGGCTGGCGGTATCGCCACCCACCACGAAGCGCAGGGGGCATTCCAGGACGGCAGCAACAGCGGCATCGATGAGCTGACCATCGTCAAACCCTTGCTCTCTGCGGCGATCGAAGTAAAAAACAACCTGACCTTGCCGCATGAACTGCGCCGCAGTCTGTCGTGCCTCAACGGTCAGCGCAAAGGCCGCGCTTACCTCAGCGTGCCGGTGGACATGCAGAAACGGTCATGGGGTGAGGTTGAACGGCCTGTGTCGCCGCGTGCGCCGGTGTGCCGTGAAACGGCGGTGGATCACGCGGCGCTGGAGGGCATTCTGGACGATTACCTGCTACGCGGCCTGAATATTGCCTGTCTGGTCGGCAGTCGGGTAAACAACCCGCAAGACGCCGCACTGCTGCTGAGGGTGGCGGAAAAGTACCAACTGCCGGTCGCGACTACCCTGGGCGGAAAGGGCGCTTTCCCCGAAGGCCATCCGCTGGCGCTGGGATTGTACGGCTTTGCCGGCCACACCCGAGCGGTAGAGACGCTCAACGGTGATGAGGTCGACGTACTGCTGGTGCTGGGCTGCGATCTCGGCCAGCGCGACAGTTTGAACTGGAGCGCAAAATTACACGGTAGCAAAACGCTGGTGGTGCTCGACGAGGACTTTGACAAGGCCAGTTCCCATTACCAGCCGGACGTACAGATCTTCTCCAGCCTGAGCGGATCGCTGCAACGGCTGCTGAATGCGGTGGCGGATGACGATGCTCATCTGGCCAGCATCATTAAACTGCGCATGCAGTGGATGGAGCACGTCAGTCGGCTGCCGCTCGAGCTGCCGCCGCCGGATCTGCCGGCACGCACCGTAACAGGCGAAACCGCTCTTTATCCCGGAGATGCCATCAAGCGCCTGCGCAGTCACTTTGCGCCGGATGCCAACGTGGTGGTCGATTCCGGCGCACACCGCATCTTCATGGCACACCACTGGCACAGCAACGGTGGCGGTGATTATCACACCTCCAGTTCGCTGGCGCCGATGGGGTGGGCGATTTGTGCCGGCATCGGCATCAAGCTGGCGGCGCCGCATCGCGATTGTCTGGTGGTGACCGGCGACGGCTGCATGTTGATGCACGGCATCGAAATCCAGACGGCGGCGCGCTATCGGGTCAAGATGACCTTTGTGGTGATGAATAACTGTGCCCATGGCGCGATGCATATTGATACCTTGCAAAATCGCGGCATATCCGCCGATTACACCGCATTACCGAATCATGACTGGCAGGCGTTTGCCAACAGTCTGGGCGTCGCGGCGGCCAAGGCTGCGACGCTGGATGAGTTGGATCGGGCGCTGGCGGCCGCCGCCGAACATGACGGCCCGTATCTGATTGAAATGATGGTGGGTAATCATGCGGTGCCCAATCGTTACTATGCCGAGAGCGTCGTAGAATACCAACGGCGCATCGAGGGCGTGTAATGCGTAACGGCTGCCCGGGTCGCATTGCCTGCAGGGCAGCCAGCAACGGTAGTTTGCTTAATCTCGCGTTGCGTCAGGGTGTTTTCATCAATAACGATCACGGAGCGATAATCCCATGTATAAGGCACTATTACTGGCAATAACCAGCGCGGCTTGCGGCAATGCGTTGGCGGCAGACGATCACGGCGAGGGCATCAGCAAGGAAACGCTGCTGAAAACCGAAACATCATGGGAGGGCACGCCGTACGGGCATTATCCAGCCGGCGCGCCGCAAATCACCATGCTGAAGGTGACGGTGGAACCCAATAAGGTATTGGCCTGGCATACGCACCCGTGCATCAGCGCGGTGCATATGACCGGTGGCAGCGTGTCACTGACGGTGGAAAAAACCGGCATAAAAAAAACCTTTAAGCAGGGTGACTCTTTCACCGATACGGTAGATATTGTTCATCAGGGCGTTTCGGGAGACAAGGGCGCGGAAATGCTGGTGTTTTTCGCCTGTGCGGATAACCGGCCGCTAACGGTCAGCGCTGGGAAATAACTGGCTAATTCAGGGTGCTGCGGTCTGTTACAGGCCGCTATCAGAGGGTGTTATGGTCGCTTTATGGATGTTGGTCGCCAGCGTGTTTTTTGCGCTGATGGGGGCCAGCATAAAACTGGCGTCGGTGAAGGTCGGTTTTTTCGAGATCGTTTTTTACCGTTCGTTTATTAACGTGCTGATCGTCGCAGCGCTGATTAAAATCAAGAATCTGGGATTTCGCACGCGTCATTTGGGATTACATATGAAGCGTGCGGCCATCGGTAATGCGGCGATGTATTGCGGTTTTTACTCACTGATTCATTTGCCGATCGCCACCGCCACCACGCTGGGTTACACCAACCCGATCTTTCAGTCGGTGATTACCTTTGTTACGGCCAAGGGGCAGTTGACCGGCAGGCTGCTGTTTTCGGTATTGTTGGGGTTTGTCGGCATCCTGGTGTTGTTACGGCCCGATGTGCCGCACGGTGCCTATGCCGCTACGCTGATCGGTTTGCTTTCCGGCCTGTTGACCGCGCTGGCGTATTTCAACGTCGGCAAACTGGTGCGCACCGGCGAGCCTGAACTGCGGGTGGTGTTCTATTTTTCACTGGTGGGCACGCTGGTCGGGGTGGTGATGACCGGCGCCATCGGCTTTAGCGCACTGGATGCTGCCACCTTGCTGAACGTTTGCGCGATTGGCGTATTCGGCAGTCTGGGGCAGATCACCATGACTCGCGCTTACGGCAGCGGCAACCCGGTGATTGTCAGCATTCTTTCATACAGCACCATTATCTTTTCTACCTTGCTCGGCTTCCTGCTGTTTAATGAAAAACTCTCCTATATCGCCGCTGCGGGTATGGCGTTGATCATTCTTTCTGGCGGGTTGGCTATCGCACGACGCTCATCGGCGAAGACGCGCAAGGCTGAGGCGGTACAACCGTGATTAAAATAAGCATGGCTAAAGTATTATTGCTTATAACTTATGCTTATTTTTTCCAAGGTAAGCCGTGCTTATCGAACAACGGCGGTATCGTCCAAGTCTGTTAGCGTTTATCATAGCTGGCATTAATGTTTCTCACGGCATGCAATATTGAATCACCGTGATGCATTCTTGGCTATTTTGGCTGTTATTCCAAAACGGTATGATGCACGCGTTTCCTGATGCAGTTTGGTTTTCAGGGTTGCGCGTTTATCAAGGCTTAACGCCTTGCTTGTTTTGGGAGTGAGTAATGTCTGCAAGTTTGGCCGTTGATGAAACCGCTAAAGCGAACTCGGTGACGTCGCATTTTGCTATTCTGCTGTTTTTAGCGTTGGCGCTAATGTCGGCATTGTTAAACAGCAGTGCACCGACACCGCTTTATCCGCTTTATCAACATCAGTTGGGGCTGACATCGGTCAGCCTGACCATGATTTACGGCGCTTACGCCGCCGGCGTGCTGATTTCGCTGTTTGGCGTTGGCAATATGGCTGGCAAGGTCAAGGATCTGCGCAGTATGATCGTTCCGGCACTGTTGATAGTGTTGGCCGGAGCGTTACTGTTTTCGCTGGCGGATTCGTTTTGGATGATGTTTATGGCGCGTCTGCTGGCCGGGGTGGGTACCGGGGCGTTGACCGGTGCGGCCAATATCGCGCTGGTGCGTTTTGGGCCAAAAGACGGCGGCAAGAATGCGGCATTGATTGCCACGCTGTCGTTCACCATGGGGCTGGCGCTGGGGCCGATTTTCAGCGGTGTGGCGCTGCAAACCGGATTCCATACCACCTCGCTGCCGTTCATCATTATCATGGTAGTGGCGGCAGTGGCTGTGCTGGGCGTGATGCTCAAGTGGCCGCGTGATGTGGTGATTGCGCCGCTGAACGGTCAGTCGGTGGCTGCCGCTGAAGTGGAAAACAGCGGCTTGGCCGAGGGGCTGCGAGCTACCGGCAGCAAGTTTTTCCTCTGTGCTGGCGCGTTGTTTATCTGTTGGGCGGTAGCCGCCAGTATTCTGGCGATTGGCCCGAGCGTGGCAGAGAAACTGTTAGGTATGCACAGCCGTGGCATGTATGGCTATGTGATTGCGGTATATCTGCTGATTGCCGGTATCAGCCAGATTCTGAGTCGCAGAATCAATGCCCGACACTCGCTGATGTTTGGTTGTCTGGCACAGGCGTTGTCGGTGGTGGTATTCGCTGAAGCGATACATATCCATTCGCTGGCGCTGGCTGGTGCCGGCATGGTGATTGCGGGTTATGCCTACGGTGCGATTTTTGTCGGCAGCGCGACGCTGGTGAATCTGATTTCACCAAAATCCAGCCATGCACGATTGATTTCGCTGTTTTATGTGATTGCTTATATCGCCAACTGGGTGCCAATCCTGTTGGGGGTGGTTATCGACCAGGTGAGTTTGCTCCTGGCGGTTAACCTGCTGTTTATGGTCAGTACGGTAGTTTGCCTGGCATTGAGTGTGCTGGTAACGCGAGCGGGATTCCCGCGCTGATTACGCGTTGATGAAGGTAACCGTACGACCGACGATTTCCCTGGTGTTGTTGTGTGTCATTTCCAGCGTGCTTGCACGCTGGTTTTTTTTGTGATTAATCCTCCGATTTTGAAAATAACCTTTCTCTCGTTACATTAATTTAGTGATTCTAGTCACAAAATAACCGACGGTTTCGGGTAAACTGCGCGCTTTCTTTTTGCGAGTCGGTTTTATGAACGTTATTTTTGCCATTGCCGTTACCACCGGCATCCTGTCCGGCATTTGGGGATGGGTTGCGGTGAGTCTGGGGTTGATCGGTTGGGCCGGCTTTTTGGGCTGTACCGCCTATTTCGCCTGCCCGCAAGGCGGGCTGAAAGGGCTGGCGATATGCGCGCTAACCTGCTGCAGCGGCGTATTTTGGGCGATGGCGATTATTCACGGCAGTGCGCTCGATCCGGCCTGGAGTCTGCTGGGGTATGCATTGACCGGCGTGGTGGCGTTCCTGATGTGTATTCAGGCCTACCAACAGTGGTTGGGTTTTGTGCCGGGTACCTTTATCGGCGCCTGCGCCACCTTCGCTGGCGACGGTAACTGGCGCTGGGTGACGCTGTCGCTGCTGGTGGGGCTGGTGTTCGGTTATGCAATGAAAAACAGCGGGCTGTGGCTGGCGGCACGCGGGCGCCAACGTGCTGCATCAACCCCGACGGCGCTAGGGGAGAACGGCGGCGACCGCTAGGTGTGGCGGGCGCTATTTAGCCAATAATCCGATGGCCGAATGGCGAATTTGTTGTCTATAGTTAGCAAACGGTGATTTTTTAATAAAGGAGAACGGCACAATGGCGATTAATCCGGACGAAAATCAAACCACGCTTGACGACGATCTGCGTATGTTGACCGACACGCTGGAAGAAGTATTGAAATATTCCGGCGATCGCGCCGACCAGGCCTATATCGAGATCAAAACCCGCGCGGAGCAGGCGCTGAAAGACGTAAAGTCACGCCTGTCCGGCGCATCTGAAACCTATTATGCCCGTGCCAAACAGGTGGCTTACCGCGCGGATGACTATGTACGCGACAAACCATGGCACGGCGTCGGATGCGGCGCAACCATCGGCCTGGTGCTGGGGCTGCTGTTAGCACGTAAATAAGCTGATTGATAGCCGGTAGCGCCTGACGCTGCATCGGTGGGTGAGAGCCGGGTATCTCTGTCTAACAGGCCACGTTGTCATCAACCTCAAACCGCCTTCCATGGCGGTTTTGTCCGTTTATGTCCTTTGCCGTTGCCCGCCTTTTTGCGCGCTGCCCAGTTTGACCTCCACCTGATGGCGTGCGCCATCGTCGCTGAGCGGGATGGTCGCATCGGGCTGTCGCTCACCGTCGACTATCACCTGCGTTTCAGCGTCGCCCTGGCTTAGCGTGATGTGATACTCACCGTTGCCTTCCCGATAATCAATGGTCACGCTGGGCCAGTCGGCGGGCAGGCGCGTGTCGATGCTCAGTGCATTGCCGCAGCGTTTCAGACCGAGCAATGATTCGACGATCAGCCGGTACATCCAGCCGGCGGAGCCGGTATACCAGCTCCAACCGCCGCGACCGACGTGGGGTTCGACGGCATAAATGTCGGCGGTTACCACATATGGCTCTACCTTGTAACGTTCGGCGGCGGCGCTGTCGAGACTGTGGTTGATTGGGTTAATCAGGGCCATCAGTTCCCATGCGCGTTCGACGTTGCCCATTTCGGCAAATGCCATCACCGCCCACACCGCGCCGTGTGTGTACTGGCCACCGTTTTCACGCACGCCTGGCAGGTAACCGCGAATGTAGCCGGGGTTGGGTCCGTTGCCGTCGAACGGCGGCGTCAGCAGTTTTATCAACCCGGCCTCTGTATCAACCAGATGCCGGTCGAGTGACTGCATCGCCTGCTGGCTGCGCGTCGGCTCACCGCCTCCCGACAGGATCGACCAGCTCTGGGCAATGGCATCGATTTTACATTCGCTCGCTGAATGCGAACCGAGCGGTTCCCCGCTGTCGAAATAGCCACGGCGATACCATTCACCGTCCCAGGCGTGACTGTGCAGGTTTTTCTTCAGCGTTTCCGCCTGCTCACGACACAGGGTTGCCAGTTGCCGATCGTTGCGCCGTTCCGCCAGCTTGCCGTAGCGCTGCAAAATATGGAACAGGAAGAAGCCCAGCCAGACGCTTTCCCCGCGTCCCTCCAGCCCGACCATATTCATGCCGTCGTTCCAGTCGCCGGCCCCCATCAGCGGCAGGCCGTGCTCGCCAAAGGTCAGGCCGTGCTTCAAGGCCCGCGCGCCGTGTTGATACAGCGTTTCCTTTTCGCTGCTGGCGGTCGGCTGTTCATACGCGGACTCTTCGCCCGGCGCCAGTTGGCGAGCCTGCAGATAACCGATCTGTTCTTCCAGAATGTCATCGTCTTGCGTGGTATCGAGATAATGGCAGATGGCCAGCGGCAACCACAGATAATCGTCGGAACAGCGGGTGCGCACCCCGTTGCCCTGTGGCGGGTGCCACCAGTGCTGCACGTCACCCTCGATAAACTGTCGCGAAGCGCACAGTAGAATCTGTTCACGCATGCGCTGCGGCATGGCATGGCTCAACGCCAGCGTATCTTGCAGCTGATCGCGGAAGCCGAATGCGCCGCCGGATTGGTAATAGCCGCTGCGGGCCTGAATACGGCATGACAGGGTCTGATACAGCAACCAGCCATTGGCCAGCAGGTTGACCGCCGGATGCGGGGTGTGGATCTGCACTTTGCCCAGCAACTGCCTCCAGTGCTGCTGAACCTGTTGCAACTGCTCTTGCAGCGCATCCTCATGCAGGTAACGGCGCAGCAGGCTGTCCGCTTCGTCGGCGTTTTGCCCCAGCCCGAGCACAAACACAAAGCTGCGCTGATCGCCGTCGATCAGGCCGATCGCTGACTGTACCGCGCCGCACGGATCCAGCCCGGCACCGACCTTGCCGGACAGTCGGCGCAGTTTCAGCACCGCCGGATCGGCCAGCGAGCCGTTACGGCCGATAAATTCTCGCCGATCGCCGGTAATCGAGCAGTGCGCGCCGGTGACGCCGAAGAAGGCGGTGCGCTCGGAACCGCTGCTGCCGTAGTGGTTGGTGGCCAGGATCCCCAGGCCATTTTCCAGCTCGAGGCCGCGGGTCACCAGATGCATGGCGGATTTTTGCCGCAGGTCGCCGAGCACCCATTCCATATAGCCGGTGGCGGACAGTTTGCGCGTACGGCCGGAATTGTTGGTCAGCGTCAACAGGAACAGTTTTACCGGCGCATCCTTGGCCACCAGTACGCTCAGCTGGCTGTCGATGCCGGTTTCACGGTGTTCGAACACGCTGTAGCCAAAGCCGTGACGCGTCAGGTAATGGCCGCGGCCGCCGGCGGGCAGGGGGGTTGGCGACCACAGGTGACCGCTCTCTTCGTCGCGCAGGTAAAATGCTTCGCCGCTGCGATCGCCAACCGGATCGTTATCCCATGGCGTCAATCGATATTCATGGGCATTTTCATACCAGGTATACGCCTGGCCGCTTTCTGAAATCACCGTGCCAAACATCGGGTTGGCGATCACATTGCACCAGGGAGCCGGAGTAACCTTGCTTTCATTCATTGCGATCAGGTATTCGCGGCCATCCTGCGAGAAGCCGCCGAGCCCGTTAAAGAATTGCAAATCGTTGAACGACGGTAATTGCGGGGTATGCAGATTACGTTGCGGTTGCTCTTCCAGCGTCAGTGTGGCGGAGGCATCAGTGGGACTCAGCGGTTGTTGCAAAGTCTGTGGCATTTGCAGTCGCTGGTTGAGTTGTTCGGTCAACCCGCCGCGACGATCGTCGAGATACACGCACGCCACGCTGAACAGCAAGGTGCGATCCTCTTGCGACATATGCTCGCTGGTACGTACAAAAATACCGCCCGGTTTATCGGTTTGTGGCTCCAGTCCGGCGGCGATTAACCCCATTATCTGGTTTTGCAGCTCCTGACGATAACCTCCGGCATCTTCGTTGAGGATCACCAGATCCA
The DNA here is from genome assembly GCF_041448735.1 of Serratia odorifera. NCBI lineage: Bacteria > Pseudomonadati > Pseudomonadota > Gammaproteobacteria > Enterobacterales > Yersiniaceae > Serratia > Serratia odorifera. The sequence goes on from NZ_JBGMUT010000002.1 coordinate 187,495, forward strand.
CCCGCAGCCCCTTCAGCCGCCAGTAGTTGTGCGCCTGCACCAATTGCTGCACCAGACCGATATTGTCGCTGTCGGTTACCGTCAGCAGCACGATAGGCAGATCGCCAGAGATCGAATGGCCCCACAGGCCGGATTGCCCGCGCCGATTGTTGATGATGTCACCGCTGGCGGCGCGCATTTCCTGCGTCGGGAAGATCACCGCGCTGGCCAGCCGATTGAACAGATTGGCGTCTTCTTCGTTGGCATTGATCTGGCGCAGCACCACCTGGCTGTGTGACCAGGCCAGCTCGAAGATACGATCGGCCAGATGGCGGTCGCGGTATTTTTCCAGCATCGCCAGGCTGGCGGCGCGGTCTTCACACACACCGTAGAAAATATCCAGCGTCAGCGGCACGTTCGGTTCCAGTTGCACCCGCTGGCGGATGGCGATAATCGGGTCGATCACCGGGCCGGCGGTGTTGCTCAGCGGTTCGCTCTGGTGCATCACCTGCGGGCTGGCCGGCGAACGGCCGCGACCAAGGAATTTGGCGCGGTCGGTTTCGAACGACGTCTGGCTGCCTTGACCCTGTACCGTCATCATATGCAGCAGCCACGGCGATTTGTCTTTCGGCTCGCGTGGGCGACGGTGGCACAGGATAGCCTCCTGCTCCGGCAGCAGTTCGGTTTGCACAAACAGATTGCTGAACGCCGGATGCGCCAAATCGTTATTGGCCGGGGCCAATACCACCTCGGCATAGGTGGTGACTTCCAGCGTGCGCGTCTGCTTACCGCGGTTGATCAGCGTCAGACGACGCAGTTCGATGTCATCTTCCGGTGACACCACCACTTGCGTTTTAATCTGCAAGGAACCCTGGCTGCGCTGAAACTCTGCCCCGGCGTCGTTGAATACCGCGCGATAGTTTTTTGCCGCGCCGCCGATCGGTTGCCAGGTATTGCTCCAGACTTCGCCGCTTTGGGTGTCACGCAGGTAGCAGAAGGCGCCCCAGTTATCGCGCGTGCCGTCTTCGCGCCAGCGGGTCAGTGCCAGATTTTGCCAGCGGCTGTAGCTGCCGCCGGCCTGTGTCAGCATCAGATGATAGTTGGCGTTGGACAACAGCTGCACTTCGGGGATCGGCGAGTCGACACGGCTGAATTCGCGCGCGCTAAAACTGGCCGGTTTGAGCGTTCCCTCGTGAGTTTCAAAGTGTCGGCGGGTACTGTACAGCTCGACGGCGTCCGGCACCCGCTCTTGCAACAGCAAACGGGTGGCCTGGAAGGCAGGATACTGCGCGAAACGTTGCACCATGGGCGCGTCCAGCAGCAGGTGTGACAACGCCAGCAACCCCATTCCCTGATGGTGCGCCATATAAGAACGAATAATCACGTACAGCTGACCGCGACTCAGGCGCGAGGTGGTGTAATCGAGCGCTTCGTAAAAGCCGTAACGCCCTTTGGCACCGTTCTTTTCCAGCGTCAGCAGGTTGTTGCAAGCGCTGTCGGGATCGACGATCAACGCCATCAGGGTGGCATAGGGCGCAATCACCATATCGTCGCCCAAACCACGCCGCAGGCCGAGTCCCGGAACGCCAAAGGCGTGATACTGATAGTTTTGCTGGGCGTCAAAGCCAAAATAGCCCGATTCGGAAATGCCCCAGGGTACGCCACGCTCCTTGCCCCAGGCGATTTGCCGTTCTACCGCGGTGCGACACATTTGTACCAGCAGGGTGTCGGGATAGGCTGGCATCACCAACTGCGGCATCAGGTATTCGAACATCGATCCGCTCCACGACATCAGCGCCGGTTCGTTGTCGATCAGCGTGAACAGGCGCCCCAGGGCAAACCAGCTGCGCTGTGGCAACTGATTGGTGGCGATGGCAACGTAATTGGTCAGACGGATCTCCGACGCCAACAGATCGTATTTGCCGCTGTCGGCGCGATTGAGATCGCAATTGAATCCGACGGTCAGCAAGTGCGTGGCGGTGTCGTACAGGAAATGGAAGTCCATCTGCGCCATCTGTTCCAACCGCTGCTGCAACTGCAGCAATTGACTCAGCCGCTGGCTGGCCAATGCGCTGGCGGTCGCCAACTGGGTTTGCTGTTCCGCTGACAGGGTTAACTGCCGTGGCGGGTTGGCCAGCCAGTGCAGACTGGGGAGCTGCTCCAGTTCTGGCATGCTGTCGCTCAGCCAACTGAACCACTGCGCCCATTCGCTGCACAGATCGTTAAGCTGCTGATGCAGCGCGCCGGCCCAGCGCCGGGTGTCTTCGTCATGGCCCAGCGCAGCTTCCTGCAAACTGTTGCAGGCATGACGCATCGCATTCAGTTCGCCGAACAGCGCGGCGGGGTGGGCATGGTGCGCCTGTTGCCAATGTTTACGCAGTTTATGCAACGCCTTCGGCGCCGCGTCGGCCCATTGCAACTCCAGCAGTTCGAGCGTGTCCTCCAGCCCGTTCAACACGCGCTGTGGATCGATGACCGGCTGGTGCATCAATGCCGGCAGTCCGGCGCTCAGCGTCAGCAAATGGCCCGCCAGGTTGCCACTGTCGACGCTCGACACATAGCGCGGGTTCAAGGGTTCCAGCGTGCGGGTGTCATACCAGTTGTAGAGATGACCGCGATAATGCTCCATGCGATCCAGCGTGTTCAACGTCAGTTCGGTGCGTTGCAGCGCGGCGCTCAGCGTCAGATAGCCGAAGTCATAGGCGGTCAGGTTGGCCAGCAGCGACAGGCCGATATTGGTTGGAGAGGTGCGGTGCGCCACCACCGGCTCTGGTGTTTCCTGAAAATTGTCCGGCGGTAGCCAGTTTTCCTGTTGATTGACAAAGGTGGCGAAAAACGCCCAGGTTTCACGGCTGGTGCGGCGCAGGAAACGGCGCTGTTGCGGATCCAGCGCGGTTTTGCTGCGCTGCGGCGTTTGACTGAGGAAATACAGCAGGTAGGGCGCCGCCAGCCACAGTGCGGCGAACGGTACGCTAATCAGCAGCGCCATCGGGTTATACAGCGTGCTGAGCGTCAACAGCAGCAGCCCGGCGAACGGGTTGAACCACATGGTGCGGTAGACGTTCTCCCAGGTAACCCGCAATCGGGTCTGCGTCTGGTCAAAACTGGTCCACTCCTGCAGCTTGCGCCGGCTGACCAGCAAGCGCCACAGGGTGATGCCAATGGCCTGCAGGCTGTAGGCGGTTTCATGCGGTAGCGTCGCCAGGCGCAAGCCGACCTGCGACAGCCGGCGTAGCGCACCTTGCAATGCCAGGCGCCCATGTTGCAGCATCGGTCGGCGTGCCGGTTTACGCATGACGTCCTGTAACAGCGCCAATGCGGTCGGCAACAGTAGAATCAGCAAAAATACCGCCAGCCAGTAGCGGGTGTCTGGCAGCCAGACAAAGCCGCAGAACAGCAAAATCAGCAGGCTGGGTGCCACCAGGCTGCGGCGCAGGTTGTCGAACAGTTTCCAGCGCGACAGCGCGCTAAGCGGATTGGCGACCCGCGTACCGCCTTCGGTGGCGACGCGCGGCAGTAGCCAGTTGACTAATTGCCAGTCGCCGCGGATCCAGCGCGAGCGTCGTGCGACGTCGACCAGGTAGTTGCTTGGATACTGCTCATACAGCAGCACATCGCTTAGCAGGCCGGAGCGGGCGTAGCATCCCTCGAGCAGGTCGTGGCTTAGCACCAGGTTTTCTGGACAGGTGCCTTTCAGGCTGTGGGAAAACACATCGACGTCATAAATGCCCTTGCCGACGAACGAGCCTTCACCGAACAGATCCTGATAGATATCTGACGCCATCAGGGTATAAGGATCGTTGCCGGGGATGCTGCTGCACAGCGCGGCATACCGTCCCTGACCGTAACGGGGGATCTCCTCTGCCATACGTGGTTGCAGAATGGCGTAGCCCTCCACCACCCGCTGCTGGCTGACGTCATACTGCGGCTGGTTGAGCGGGTGCGCCATGGCGGCGATCAACTGGTGCGCGCAGTCGCGCGGCATAACGGTGTCGCTGTCGAGGGTAATCACGTACTTGACGTTTTTCAGCACCTCTTTGCCTTCGCCTATCTGCACGCTGAACGCATTGTCGCGGTTGCGCAGCCAGTCATTCAGCGCGTTCAATTTGCCGCGTTTGCGTTCATAGCCCATCCACACGCCCTGCTGCTGATTCCATTGGCGATCGCGGTGGAATAAAAAGAAATGACTCGGACCTTCGTTGGCATAGCGGGCGTTCAAGGCGGTTATCTGTTGGCGCGCATAATTCAGCAACTGCTCGTCTTGCGGGTGTCGGGCCTGCTGGTGATCGTGAAAGTCGGTGAGCAAGGCAAAGTGCAGATGCTTCATCGCGTTGCCCAGATAACAGACCTCGAGGGCGTTGACCAACTTGTCAATGGCGTCTTTGCTGCCGATCAGCGTCGGAATGACCACCAGCGTGCGGAACTCGGCGGGGATACCGCAGGAAAAGTCGAGCCTCGGCAGCGGTTGCGGCGCTCGACTGCGGGTGGTTACCTCGCTCAGCACGTTCAGTACAAACTGACTGATGACGATGGCCAACGGCACCAGCAGCAACGTCAGCCCCAGCCAACCGACGCCGCTGTTATGGCTGTGTCGTAACAGCACGGCGCAGCAGGCGGTGGTCAGCAGGCTCAGACTGCCGAGCCAGGATAGGAGCGGCGCCTGGTTCAGCGCGTGGCGCAGACGGGTAATGCGGCCGAGACGTACCTCGAGTTGTTGTTCCAGTTCTGGCCTGCCGTCGTCAATCAGGAAATAGCCGATATGGTGACTGCGCGGATCGCTGGTGGGGTCTTCAGCCGCGACTTGCGCCATGTTCAATACATGCCGTGCCACTTCTACTTCAGTGTGCGCGCAATGCCGCGCCAGCATTTCAATCACGTGGCGGTACTGGTCGCGGGTGTCAAAATGCATGATCGGATAGACGCCGGCCGGATCTTGGCGCAGGGTTTGATCGACCTGGCTCATGGTTTCAACAAATTCGGCCCAGTCCATTTCGCTCAGTTGACGCAGTCCCGAAATACTGTTGCTGACCGACAGCTGACTGACCGCCAGTTGCTGGTTGAAACGGTGGATCAATTCATCGGAGGTCAGGCTGACTTCCGCCAGACGCTGTTCAACCCAGGTCAACGGCAGCGCCAGCATGGTGCCGTGGCCTTGCAGGCGTCGCACCAGTTCAGCCACAAAGGCGCTGGTGCGAGGCGGATTGGAGCGTGCCATATCGGCGATCACCACGATCAGGTTGGCGGGATCGTTTTCCGCCGCTTCCTGCATTTTATTTACCCAACTGTCGGCCAGGTTACGTTCCTGCTGCGCCTGTGCCACTTCAACCGCGACGCGGCGCAGATTCTCAATCAATGCCAGACGCAACATGCCCGGCAGCGCCCACAGCTCGCCAAGCGTCAGATTGGCTTCTTTTTGATAAGCGGCGATATAACGCGTCAGGGTTTCTGCGTCCCACCGCCCGTCGCCGTGGGCGATAGCCTCGGTGGCGACATCATAAATCCGCGGGCAGTAGTGTGGTGCGGCTAACTGTGGCAGCCCACGACCAAAGTTTTTTGGCAAATGATGGCGTACCACGCGGATCTGCTCTTCGATCAGATAATAGTTATCCAGCAACCATTCACCGGCCGGGGTCATACTGGTCTTTTTGCCGTTGCTGAGCTGGTGGCAGCTCTCGGCCAGTACCCGCTCGTTATCGTCCAGCCGTTTCAACAGATAATAGGGGGACTTGCGCGTCGCCAGCTTGTGCGAACGCGCCAGTCGCTGGCCGTAACGCTCCATTTGATCGACGGAAAACAGTTCTGCCTTGATATTGCCGGCGTGGTTGTTCGGCGCTGCCGTGGGGGGCCGACTCACGGAGGATTGACGTTTTTTACCTTTTTGTCGATTATTTAACCAATTGATTAGTTTTTCTTTCACACAAAAGCTCCTTACATCTGACCCAAAGGACAGCCGGTGATCGCCGCTGGGAGAGAGCGAGCATCCTGATTTCAGCACCAGTAAGATCTGGTGAGAGCTCGCTGCGGGCAGGAACATGCCAATTCAGTATAGTCGCAGAATACCAGTCTGGTGTTTTTTTGCGCTAAAACTTTAGATTTTATAATCAATTGCGTCAGGAATGAACGCACTGGCAATCAGGATTTTTCCGCCCGCGCGGAGGGATTTACCGTATAATTCCTTACATTGCGTTTGGTTAATGAGGTAATGGTGGAACAACTTTCAGCGTTGCTGCGGCGGTTACGTCAGCAGCTTGAACAGAATTTGCCCTCAGAGCCCGGTTTTCGGCAATTTTCCTTACCTGTTCCACAACGGCTGAGTGGTAGCCTGCTGGAGTGGCTGGCGGCACAGCCGTGCTTTCCACAATTTTACTGGCGTCATCGTGAACAACATGAAGAAGCGGCCGTGTGCGGTGCGCTGCGCCAATTTACCGACCCGATAACGGCGCAGGCGTTTTTGCAGCGTCATCCGCAGGCGCGGCTGTGGGGGCTGAATGGTTTTGACGCCAGCGCCATGCTGGTTTTACCACGACTGGAAATTCTGACCCGCGACAACCGTACCGAACTGACGTTGAACCTGTTTTCTGATGTGGCGTTGGACCAGGACGCGCAGGCGGCCATCACGGTGTTGACGTCGCTACGGGCGGCATTGCCCATTATGCCATTGCAGGTTGAGGTGCAGGAGGCATGTCACCGGCCGGACTTCAGCGGTTGGGAAAGCATGCTGCAACAGGCATTGAACGCCGTTGAACGCCAGCAAATGGACAAAGTGGTGTTGGCACGCAATACCCGTCTGACGCTGGCACAGCCGTTGTCGGCACCGGCGCTGATGGCCGCCAGTCGCCAGGTCAATCACCACTGCTACCATTTCATGATGCGCTTTGCCGCCGATTCGGCGTTTTTGGGATCCAGCCCGGAGCGACTGTACCTGCGGCGTGGGGTGCGGTTGCTGACCGAAGCGCTGGCCGGTACCGTTGCCAGTCATCAGGACGACCAGCAGGCCAGTCTGCTGGCTCAGTGGTTATTGGGCGATGCCAAAAATCAGCATGAAAACCTGCTGGTGGTTGACGATATTTGCCAGCGCCTGCAAGGCGGCGCCCGGGCGGTAGACGTACTGCCGCCGGACGTGGTGCGCTTGCGCAAGGTGCAGCATTTACGGCGGCGTATTGAAGGGCAACTGCATGCGGCGGACGATGCCGACTGCTTGACGCGTTTACAGCCTACGGCGGCGGTCGCCGGTTTGCCGCGCCAGGCGGCGCGCGCGTTTATCGTGGCGCATGAGCCTGTTTCCCGTGGCTGGTACGCCGGATCGGCCGGCTATCTCTCCTTGGCGCAGTCAGAATTCTGCGTGGCGTTGCGCTCCTGTCAAATAGATCACCATCAGCTGCAATTGTACGCCGGCGCGGGCATTGTCAGCGGGTCGGATCCTGCCGAAGAGTGGTTGGAAATCGAAAACAAGGCCGCGAGCCTGCGTTCGCTGTTGCAGCCTGAAAGTCTGGGATGAGCGCAGTCGCCATGATCACGCCCGTGTTAATTTACTTTACTATTTTGTAATATAAATGAGCCTATCTTGTTTATTTTTTGTTTAAAAACAAACTATTGTTTACGCTGAAATTGATCGGCAGCGGTAACGTGCATTTATCGCTCTACAGAGATAAACGGCGTTCTTGCGCTGGCGCAATAGTTACCTTGATAACTACTTATATAATTCAGGCTAATAACTTCGGTGAAGCGGCATGGTTTAACGTTGCCAAAGCCGAGCCTCTTTTTTGACGTGTGAGCGAACTATGTCGACAAGTGTTTTTAATCGCCGCTGGGCGGCGTTGTTGTTGGAAGCGCTGGCTCGCCACGGGGTGCGGCACGTCTGTATCGCCCCGGGATCGCGCTCAACGCCGTTGACGCTGGCGGCGGCCGCGAATAAGTCTTTTATTTGCCACACGCATTTTGATGAACGCGGGCTGGGCCATTTGGCGCTCGGCCTGGCAAAAGCCACCGGTGAGCCGGTGGCGGCAATCGTCACTTCGGGTACCGCGGCGGCCAACCTTTATCCTGCGCTGATAGAAGCCGGGTTGACCGGCGAACGGCTGGTATTTTTGACCGCCGATCGTCCACCCGAACTGATCGACTGCGGTGCCAATCAGGCGATCCGACAAAACGGTTTGTATGCCAGCCATCCGGCGCAGAGCATCGAGCTGCCGCGTCCGACGCCGGATATTCCCGCCAGTTGGCTGGTTTCCACCGTCGACAGTGCCATGGCGCAGTTGCTGCATGGCGCGTTGCACATCAACTGTCCGTTTGCCGAGCCGCTGTACGGCGGTGACCAGCGGCAATATGCCGACTGGTCGGATGCGCTGGGCGAATGGTGGCATGACAGCCACCCGTGGCTGCGCCAACGTGATCTGCATCAACCACAAAAGCAGCCAGACTGGTTCTTCTGGCGGCAGAAACGCGGTGTGGTGGTGGCCGGGCGCATGAGCGCTGAAGAGGGGCTGCAACTGGCAGAATGGGCCGGCATGCTGGGCTGGCCGTTGATCGGCGACGTATTGTCTCAGACCGGCCAACCGCTGCCGTGCGCCGACCTGTGGTTGGCACAGCCGCAGGCGCAGCATCTGTTGGACAACGCCCAACTGGTGATTCAGTTTGGCAGCAGCCTGACCGGCAAACGCCTGTTGCAGTGGCAAGAGCAGTGCCGGCCGGAGGAGTACTGGCTGATTGACGATTTGCCCGGCCGACGCGACCCGGCACATCACCGCGGCCGTCGCATTCGTGCCAGGGTAGGCGAATGGCTGGATCTGCACCCGGCACAGCCGCGCTCGCCATGGGCCGGAGAGCTGGCGGCGCTGGCAGACGACGCGCTCGATGCAGCCGCCGGCTATCTGGTGAACCGGTTCGGAGAGGCGCAGGTAGCACACCGCCTGCCGGAACTGCTGGCGGAAAACGGCCTGCTATTTCTCGGCAATAGCCTGATTGTACGGCTGGTCGACGCGCTGAGCCAGTTGCCGCCCGGTTATCCGGTGTTCGGCAATCGCGGCGCCAGCGGCATTGATGGGCTGATTGCTACCGCCGCCGGCGTCCAGCGCGCTACCGCCAAACCGATGCTGGCTATCGTCGGCGATCTGTCGGCGCTGTACGATCTGAATTCGCTGGCGCTGTTGCGCCAGTGTTCGGCGCCGACGGTGCTGATCGTGGTGAATAATAACGGCGGGCAAATCTTCTCGCTGTTGCCGACGCCGGAAGCCGAACGCAACCGCTATTACTGTATGCCGCAGAATCTGGAGTTCAGCCATGCGGCGGCGATGTTCCAGCTCAATTATGCGCTGGCGGAAAACTGGGGCCAGCTGCAACAGGCGGTCGAGCAGGGCTGGCGCCACAGCGGGGCTACCTTGATTGAATTGCAGGTGCCGCCGGCCGACGGCGCGGAAACGTTGCAACAGCTGGTTCAGCAAATGGCGGCGTGCTGATGCTGGCCGCGCGCGTATTGCAGCAGGGCAGCGGCGATCGGCCCTGGCTGGTGTGGTTGCATGGCCTGCTTGGCAATAATAACGAATGGCGGGTAATTGCTTCGCGTTGCCCGCAATGGCCGTCGCTGGCGATTGATCTGCCCGGCCATGGCGAGTCGGTTACGCAGCGTTGTGATGACTTTGCCGATGTCAGCCGGCAGATCGTCGCCACCCTGCAACGGCACGGCATTGAACGATACTGGCTGGTGGGCTACTCGCTTGGCGGCCGTATTGCCATGTACCACGCCTGTCTCGGCGCTAGCCATGGTTTGCAGGGCGTAGTGATCGAAGGCGGCAATCCGGGGCTGGCCGATCCGGCGCTGCGCGACCAGCGTCGGGCGCATGATGCCGACTGGGCTGCACGCTTTCGCCATCAACCGATCAGACAGGTGCTGGCCGATTGGTATCAACAGCCGGTGTTTCGGGAAATGAGCGAGGTGCACCGCGCGTCGCTGATCGACGCGCGTGCGGCAAACCACGGCCCGGCGGTGGCGGCGATGCTGGAAGCGACTTCGCTTGGTCGTCAGCCTTATCTTGTCCCGCTGTTACGGCAGTTGACCCTGCCATTATGCGTGTTGTGCGGTGCCGACGATGGCAAATTCCAACGGTTGACGTGCGATGCCGGTTTGCCGTTACGCGTCATTGAACACGCCGGCCACAACGCGCATCTGGCCAACCCGCAACATTTTGCCGAACAGCTTTATGATTTTCTCGTTAACCCAGGTTAAGGAACCGAACATGCTTTATCCGACAGAACAACAGCTTTACGCGGCCATTGACTGGCAAGACTGCAGCGGTGATTTCGACGATATCCTGTATCACAAATCCGCCGACGGCATTGCCAAAATCACTATTAACCGCCCGCAGGTGCGCAATGCTTTCCGCCCGCAAACGGTAAAAGAGATGATCGATGCGCTGAGCAATGCGCGTTACGACGATGGCATTGGCACCATTATCCTGACCGGCGCTGGCGATAAGGCTTTCTGTTCCGGTGGCGATCAGAAAGTTCGCGGCGATTACGGCGGTTATAAAGATGCCAGCGGTGTACATCACCTCAACGTCCTGGATTTCCAACGCCAGATTCGCACCTGTCCGAAACCTGTCGTGGCGATGGTGGCTGGCTATTCGATCGGTGGTGGCCACGTGCTGCATATGATGTGCGACCTGACCATTGCCGCCGACAACGCCATCTTTGGCCAAACCGGACCGAAAGTCGGTTCGTTTGACGGTGGCTGGGGGGCGTCTTATATGGCGCGCATCGTCGGCCAGAAGAAAGCGCGTGAAATCTGGTTCCTGTGCCGTCAATACGACGCCGCCGCCGCGCTGGACATGGGGCTGGTCAACACCGTGGTGCCGTTGGCGGAACTGGAAAAAGAGACCGTGCGCTGGTGCCGTGAAATGCTGCAAAACAGCCCGATGGCGCTGCGTTGCCTGAAGGCGGCGCTGAACGCCGACTGCGACGGCCAGGCGGGACTGCAAGAACTGGCCGGCAACGCCACCATGCTGTTCTACATGACCGATGAAGGCCAGGAAGGGCGCAATGCGTTTAACGAAAAACGCCAGCCTGACTTCAGTAAATTCAAGCGTAATCCGTAATGACGGCCTCACTGCGTAACGCCGCCGTCTATCGCTACAGCCTGCCAATGGAGGCGGGCGTAGTGCTGCGCCACCAGCGGTTGAAAACGCGCGACGGCTTGCTGGTACATCTGCAACAGGGCGAACGGCACGGTTGGGGCGAAATTGCGCCGCTGCCTGAGTTCAGCAGCGAAACGCTGGATCAGGCGCAGCAGGCGACGCAGGCATGGTTAACGCACTGGCTGGCCGGGGCGCAGCCGGATGAGGATGCGCTGCCGTCGGTGGCGTTTGGCATCAGCTGCGCGCTGGCGGAGCTGGATCAACGCCTGCCGTTGGCGGCGGACTACCGTACTGCGCCACTGTGTACCGGCGATCCGGACGCGCTGTTTGCACTACTCGATGCGCTGCCGGGTGACAAGATCGCCAAGATCAAGGTCGGGCTGTATGAAGCGGTGCGCGATGGCATGATAGTCAATGTGCTGCTGGAGGCGTTGCCCGATCTGCGTTTGCGGCTGGACGCCAACCGCAGTTGGACGCGTGCCAAAGCCGACGGTTTTGCCAGGTACGTTAATCCGGCGTGGCGCGATCGCATCGCCTTTCTCGAAGAACCCTGCAAAACTCCCGATGAATCACGCGCCTTCGCCGAGGAAACCGGCATCGCCATTGCCTGGGACGAAAGCGTGCGCGAGCCGGGGTTTGCGGTACGGGCCGAGCCGGGCGTGGCGGCCATCGTAATAAAACCGATGCTGACCGGTAGTCTGACGCGCTGCCGGCAACTGGTGCGGCAGGCGCAGCAGGCCGGATTAACCGCGGTGATCAGTTCCAGCATCGAGTCCAGCCTGGGTCTAAGCCAATTGGCGCGCATCGCGCATTGGCTGACGCCGGATACCGTGCCGGGGCTCGATACGCTGAACCTGATGCAGGCGCAGTTGCTGCGTGCCTGGCCGGGAAGTGATTTGCCGCTGCTGGACGTCGATACATTGGAGTGCCTATGGCGCCGTTGAGCGACTGGCCCTGGCGTCACTGGGCCGCCCAGCGTGCACAGGACACGGCGCTGATTGTCGGCAGGCAAAGCGTCAGCTGGCAGGCGCTGCAATCGCGCATTGATGCGCTGGCAGCGGATTTCCAGTTTCAGGGGGTAATGCCCGGCTGCGGCGTAGCGCTGTGCGGCAAAAACGGCTATCCGCTATTACTGGCCTATCTGGCGTTACTGCAATGCGGCGCGCGGTTGCTGCCGCTCAATCCGGCCCTGCCAACGCCGCTGCTTAACGTATTATTGCCGCAACTGGACGTGCAGTTTGCCTTCGGCCCGGAGGGGCTGCCGGCACTGCCTGCGGGGATAAAGACGCTGACGCCGCCGGCTACCCGCCAACGGCTGCCGACAATCCCGCACTGGGACAGCCAGCGTTTGGCGACCCTGACGCTGACGTCCGGTTCCAGCGGTATGCCCAAAGCCGCAGCGCACAGCTTTGCCGGCCATTTGGCCAGCGCCGCCGGCGTATTGCAGCTGATGGACTTTCAACCGCAGGACTGCTGGCTGCTTTCACTGCCGCTGTTCCACGTTTCCGGCCAGGGCATTGTCTGGCGCTGGCTGGCGGTAGGCGCACGGTTGGCGGTACGCAATATGCAGTCGTTGAGCGAGGCGTTGGACGGTTGTAGCCATGCGTCGCTGGTGCCCACGCAGCTTTGGCGTTTGCTCAGCCAGTCGCAGACAACGCATTCGCTAAAGGAAGTGCTGCTTGGCGGTGCGATGATCCCGGTGCCGCTGACCGAACAGGCCGAAGCGGCGGGCATTCGCTGTTGGTGTGGCTACGGCCTGACGGAACTGGCGTCGACCGTGTCCGCCAAGCGCGCCGATGCGCTGCCGGGCGTCGGTCTGCCGCTCATCGGGCGTGAGATCAGGCTGGTAGAGGGCGAAGTGTGGATCCGCGCGCAAAGCCTGGCATTGGGCTATTGGCGCAACGGTGCGCTGCACCCGCTGGTTGACCGGCAAGGCTGGTTTCATACGCGCGATCGCGGGGTGATGGAACAGGGCGAACTGCGTATCCTTGGTCGCTTGGACAATCTGTTCTTTTGCGGTGGCGAAGGCGTACAACCCGAAGACGTGGAGCGGATATTTGCCGAGCACCCGCAGATTTCACAGGTGTTTGTGGTACCGGTCGACGATGCCGAATTCGGCCAGCGGCCGGTGGCGGTGGTCGAGGCGGAGGGAGAGCTGACGCTGGACGCCTTGCTGGCCTGGTCGCAGGCGCGATTGGCCAACTTCCAACGGCCGGTGGCGTTGCTACGTTTGCCGGCAGCGTTGAAAAACGGCGGAATCAAGGTGGCTCGACGGCAGGTACAGGAGTGGGCGGCGCAATCGGTGCGGCAGTAGCGTCGCCTTGAAACGCAGGGGTGTGTGACACCCCTGCCAAGATGACGCTTACTGGATGCCCAACGCCTTGGCGACGCCGGCGCCGTATGCCGGATGAACCTTGGTGAACAGCGCTATCTGGCGGCGCTGGATCGCTTCCGGCACCTGCGACAGCTCACCGGCGATGCGGTTAAACATACGCTGGTGTTCTTCTTCCGTCAGCAGTTCGAACAGCGCGCGCGGTTGGCTGTAGTAATCATCATCTTCACGATGATTCCAATGATCGGCGGCGCCCTCGATGCTTAATGGTGGTTCGCTAAAGTCCGGTTGCTCCTGGAACAGACCGAAACTGTTCGGCTCGTAGGTTGGGCCATTGCCGCTGTTGCCGTCCACGCGCATCGCACCATCGCGGTGGTAGTTGTGGAACGGGCATTTGGCACCATTTACCGAGATCTGATGGTGGTTTACGCCCAGGCGATAGCGGTGCGCATCGCCATAAGAGAATAAACGTCCCTGCAACATTTTGTCCGGCGAGAAGCTGACGCCGGGCACCACATTGGCCGGGTTCATGGCCACTTGCTCCACTTCCGAGAAATAGTTATCCGGGTTGCGGTTCAGTTCGAAGTAGCCGACGTCAATCAACGGGAAGTCGGCGTGCGGCCAGACTTTGGTCAGATCGAACGGGTTATAAGGAGTTTGCGAGGCCTGATGTTCCGGCATGATCTGCACCTGCAGATTCCAGCGTGGGAAGTCGCCGCGTTCGATGGCGTCGAACAGATCGCGCTGTGAGCTTTCGCGATCCTTGGCAATGATCGCTTCTGCTTCATCATCCATCAGGTTTTCAATACCCTGCTGGCAGCGGAAGTGGAATTTTACCCAGAAACGCTGGTTGTCGGCGTTGATAAAGCTATAGGTATGGCTGCCAAAGCCGTGCATATGGCGATAGGATTTGGGAATGCCGCGATCGCTGAAGTCGATGGTCAACTGGTGCAGTGATTCCGGCAGGTGCGAGAAGAAGTCCCATTTGTACACCGGATTGCGCAGGTTGGTGCGGGGATCGCGCTTGACCACGTGGTTGAGATCCGGGAACTTCAGCGGATCGCGCAGATAAAACACCGGCGTGTCGTTGCCGACCAGATCCCAGTTGCCTTCTTCGGTGTAAAATTTCATGGCAAAGCCGCGAATGTCACGTTCGGCATCCGCTGCGCCGCGTTCGCCGGCAACGGTGGAGAATCGAACAAACATCTCGGTTTTTTTGCCAACGTCAGAGAACAGCTTGGCGCGTGTGTATTGGCTGATATCGTGAGTGACGGTGAAGGTGCCGTAAGCGCCAGAACCCTTGGCGTGCATGCGGCGTTCCGGGATAACTTCGCGATCAAAGTGAGCCAGCTTTTCCAGGAACCAGACGTCCTGAAGCAGCATCGGGCCGCGTTTACCTGCCGTAATGACATTATTGTTATCTACTACCGGCGCGCCGGCAGCGGTGGTCAATCCTTTCTTGCTCATCATGTGCTCCTTTACGGTACTGCATTTAGGTGTGACAGCTCATACTCGGGTGACTTCACGTCCACAATTCTATGGCGCAGGGAAAATCTCACCCTGACCTTTGTCAAAGTCATTATTAGTTGTAGCGCTATTATTCAGCCTCAGCAAATAGGCGGTAGTTATCGTTGTGATAACGTTCAGAAATGGATCACTTATTTACAATTTGCTGAAAGATTGAGAGATTTTTTGACCTGCTGCCGAACATCTGGCGCCGCCGTTCGGTTACACTCTCCAGCGCAACAAACCAGGTTAATACATCATTGATGATGAAAAAATGACGAAGAGGACACAATGAAAAAGACTTTAGTCGCGTGTGCAGCAGGCTTGCTGCTTGTGGCTGGCTCCGCCAATGCCATCAGCGTTACCGGCGAAGCGGGGGAACACTATACCAATCTCGGCGTGGGCTTTGGCACCACCTCGGCTGGACTGGCGGTCAGCGGCAACTGGGCGCACAGCGACAATGACGGCGATATCGCCGGGCTGGGGCTGGGCTTGAACCTACCGCTGGGGCCTCTGATGGCAACGGTCGGTGGCAAGGCGCTGTATCTTGGGCCAAAAGACGGTGATGACGGTTATGCGGTCGCGGTAGGCGGCGGCTTGCGGCTGCCGTTGGGCGAGCATTTCGCACTGTTTGGCGAAGGGTATTATGCCCCGGACTCGCTCTCCAGCGGCGTGGACAAATATAGCGAAGCCAATGCCGGCGTGCGTTGGAACGTTTTCCGTCCATTGTCGGTGACCGCCGGTTATCGTTATATCGAGATGGCAGGGAAGGACGGCCACCGCGACAACGTACTGGCTGACGGCCCGTACCTCGGCGCCAGCCTGGATTTCTAACGGCTGTGAACCGGTTCAAGGCGCGAACGGTTTCGCGCCTTTTTTACGTCGGTTTTCTCTCTAGCCGACGGCGGGCAGCATGCCGCTGGCGATGCCCAGTTGAATGGCGATGACGGTGATGCCGCAGATAAACACCACCGCCAGCGCCGGGGTTCCCCCCCAGACACGGTAGCGCGCCTGATGCTGTCGGCGGGTTTTCCACACCAGCAGCGACGGCAGCAGCAGCGCCAATACCGACAGGGCGATGGCGGCAAACCCCAATGCCAGCACAAAGCCGCGCGGGTAAAACAGCGCGAACACCAGCGGTGGCAGGAAGGTGATCAACCCGGTCTGCAAGCGGCCGCGGGCATTATCCTGGCGCTTGCACAAATCGGCCAGAAAATCGAACAGCCCCAGTGATACCCCAAGGAACGAGGTTGCCAGCGCCAGATCGGCAAACAGATGCACCGCCAGCTCAACGTGCGGCGTGGCTACCACGTCACGCACCGCCTGTAACAAGCCGTTCAAGCCCGCCTGCTGCGCCAGGATACCGACAAAGGTATTGGAGCTGATGCTGCCCAGCGTCGCCAACTGCCAGAAGATATAGGCGACCAGCGGGATAGCGCTGCCGACGATAAATATCCAGCGCAGCTTGCGGATATTGCCGCCCATGTAATTAACAATGCTCGGTACGCTGCCATGGAAGCCAAACGAGGTAAAAATTACCGGGATGGCCGACAGCGCCAGTCCTTGTTCCAACGGTAAAGTCATCAGATTGGTTTGGTGAATATTCGGCAGCATCAGACCGAGCATGACGATAAGAAAGACGATTTTGGCGCTGAATAAAATGCGATTGAACAGATCGACGGAATGGGTGCCAATGCACACCACGCCGCCCGCCACCACGGTGAACAACAACACGCCGAGTGATGCCGGGACGCTGTACGCGGTCCATTGGCTGAGGCTGGCAGCCAGCAGCTCGCCCGCTCCGCTGATGTAGGCCGCGGTCAGGGCATACATCAGAAACATCATGCTGAAGCTGGTCAGCCACTGTCCACCGCCGCCCAGGTAGCGCTTCGCCAGGGTACCAAGGCCCGTATCGGCCTGCTCGTGCTGATAAACCTCAACCAGCAGCAAAGCGGTATAACACATCAACAGCCATAGCCCGACCAGTAAAGCCAGGGTGACGCCGAAACCGACGCCGGCGGCTGCCAGCGGCATGGCCAGCATGCCGGCGCCAATGGTGGTGCCTGCCACGATAAAAACACTGCCAAGAGTGCGATTCTTCACGTTTTTCTCTACCAACCAATGATTTTGGAAAATTATAGGTAATCAATTCAGTGTGCGGCAGGATAGTTGAACGGTGATTTTGTGTCAAATGAGCGTTACGCATACTGTACAGTTATCGTTACGATCATGCGAGCGGCACGCCAGCGCAAAAAAATGCGTTATGCAGCAATAAAACCCTCTCCAACGGTGAAAAGTTATTTACAGGCTTCTATAGTGGAATGACCAGAAAATGTGGGAGAGATCAATGTTAAGGGTTGAAATGCTCAGCACCGGTGATGAGGTGCTGCATGGACAAATTATTGATACCAATGCTGCCTGGTTGGCAGATTATCTGTTTCAGCAAGGGCTGCCGATGACTGGGCGTGAAACGGTCGGGGACAGTCTCTCCTCCCTGATCGCAACCTTGCAGGAGCGTAGCCAGATTGCCGACGTGCTGATCGTCAATGGCGGGCTGGGGCCGACCAGTGACGATCTCAGCGCGTTGGCGGCAGCCAGGGCGGCCGGCGTTGAGCTGATTGAGCAGCCGCAATGGATCGCCCGCATGGAGGCCTTCTTTGCCGAGCGGGGACGCCCGATGGCCGCGTCCAACCGCAAGCAGGCGCACATCCCGGCCAATGCCGAGATGCTGGATAACAGCGTTGGCACCGCCTGTGGTTTTGCGCTGCAACTGAATAAATGCTGGATGTTCTTCACGCCCGGCGTGCCGTCGGAATTTAAAGTGATGGTGGAACAGCAGATTTTACCGCGTCTACAGCAACGGTTTCGCTTACCGGAACCGCCTCTGTGCCTGCGTTTGACCACTTTTGGCACTTCTGAAAGCGATCTGGCTGCCGAACTGGACGGCATGCCGCTGCCGCCGGAGGTGGTGCTGGGGTATCGCTCGTCCAGCCCGATAATCGAACTCAAGTTGACCGGGCCGGTTGCGCAGCGTGCGGCGATGGAGAGCGCCTGGCAGCGCGTGCGTCAGGTCGCAGGGGATAACACCATCTTCGAAGGTACCGTTGGTCTGCCGGCGTTGCTCGCCGAGCAGTTGCATCAACGGGGCTTGAAACTGGCGTTAAGCGAGCAGTTCAGCGCCGGGTTGATCAATCTGCAGTTACAGAGTGCCGGCGCTCCGCTGGCCGGCGGCGAACTGCTGCCGGATTACTGTAGTGAAACCCTGGCGTTGTTATTGGCACGCGCGCAGTCGTTGGCGCAACTGACGGGCGCACCGTTGACGCTGGCGGTGAGCGCCATGCAGGGTGAACAGGTCAGCGTCGCACTGTATACGTCGCAGGGCCGTTTTGGCCAAACCGTGCGTTATCGCGCGTCGCGCCACGGCTTGCGTTTACGCCAGGAATCGGTCGCGATGCTGGCGCTGGACATGCTGCGTCGCTGGCTGGCCGGCGGGCCCGTTTGCGGCAAAAACGGCTGGTTGGAGATTGTGGAAACCATCGAATAGGGTATTGTTGATAATACTGAAATATCACTTATAAATCACAATATTATAGGGAGTATTCGTTGTGGGGTAATGCTGTTATTCGGCTGGCGGATGCGGGAGACTGTTGGTCTTGACCATGGTGTGACAAGGCAGGCAGATAAAAGCCCCAGACTGACTTCAAACAGCATGGGGCTGCAGATAAAGCATAGGGCGGGGCAACCCCGCCTTTTGCTCTTCGGCGCGGTTTCAGGCCCCCAGCCGATTAGATTTCCAGCTCGATATCCACCAGCGGCATACAGCAGCAGGGCAGGATTTCGCCGTCGTTGATAAACGCCAGCGGCTGTTGCTGGTATGCCACTTCACCCTTGACCAGTTTCAGACGGCAGGCGCCGCAATAACCGGAACGGCATTGGTATTCAACCTGTACGTCATGCAGTTCCAGCACCTCGAGCAGGCAGCGTTCACTGTTTGGGCAGGCCAGCTGCATACCGGAAGTACGCAGCGTCACGGTTGGCGTTGCCATCTTACAGTTCGAAGTCGCTCAGGTCGTCGGCGTTGATTTCAGAATCAATCTGGCCGACCAGGTAAGAACTGACTTCCACTTCCTGCGGTGCTACCTGAACGTTGTCGGACACCAGCCAGGCGTTGATCCACGGGATCGGGTTGGAGCGGGTTTTAAACGGCGTGCCCAGTCCCACCGCCTGCATGCGGATATTGGTGATGTACTCGACGTACTGGCACAGGATGTCTTTGTTCAGGCCGATCATCGAACCGCCACTGAACAGGTATTCCGCCCACTCTTTTTCCTGCTGGGCCGCCAGGACGAACAGATCGTAGCACTGCTGTTGGCATTCAACGGCGATTTCGGCCATCTCGGGGTCATCGGCACCGGAGCGCATCAGGTTCAGCATATGTTGCGTGCCGGTCAGGTGCAGCGCTTCGTCACGGGCGATTAGCTTGATGATTTTGGCATTGCCTTCCATCAGTTCGCGCTCGGCGAACGCAAACGAACAGGCGAAGCTGACGTAAAAGCGAATGGCTTCCAGCGCGTTAACGCTCATCAGGCACAGATAAAGCTGCTTTTTCAGCGCGCGCAGGCTGACGGTCACGCTCTGGCCGTTCACCTGGTGAGTGCCTTCTCCCAGCAGATGGTAATAGCTGGTCATTTCGATCAGATCGTCGTAGTAGCCGGAAATGTCTTTCGCGCGTTTTTTGATCTCTTCGTTGGTGACGATATCGTCAAACACCAGCGCCGGATCGTTGACGATGTTACGGATGATGTGAGTGTAGGAGCGAGAATGAATGGTTTCCGAGAACGACCAGGTCTCAATCCAGGTTTCCAGCTCGGGAATCGAGATCAGCGGCAGCAACGCGACGTTCGGGCTACGACCCTGAATCGAGTCCAGCAGCGTTTGGTACTTCAGGTTGCTGATGAAAATGTGTTTCTCGTGGTCCGGCAGCGCCTGATAGTCAATGCGATCGCGGGAAACGTCTACCTCTTCCGGACGCCAGAAGAAGGACAGCTGTTTTTCGATCAGCTTTTCAAAAATTTCATGTTTCTGCTGGTCGAAACGCGCCACGTTGACCGACTGGCCGAAGAACATCGGCTCGAGCAGCTGATCGTTTTTATTCTGAGAGAAAGTGGTGTAAGCCATAAGCCGGAATCCTTTGAAACCACACAGAGACAGGCCGGATTACGTCGACCCCTACGTGGAAAACAGTGTAGGGGCCGAACATTCGGCCCTTAGCGTTAAAACTTAAATTTTGCAGGCGCCGCTTTCGCAGTCGTCATCAGCGCTTTTGGCCGGCAGCATGTCTTCCTGCACGTCTTCCGCGCCGTCACGGGTGTTTTGGTAATACAGGGTTTTCACACCAAACTTGTAGGTGGTCAGCAGGTCTTTCAACAGCTGCTTCATTGGCACCTTGCCGCCCGCAAAACGGGTTGGGTCGTAGTTGGTGTTGGCAGAAATCGACTGGTCGATAAACTTCTGCATCAGGCCGACCAACTGCAGGTAACCGTCGTTGCTTGGCATTTCCCACAGCAGTTCGTAGGCATCCTTCAGACGTTCGTATTCCGGCACCACCTGGCGCAGAATGCCGTCTTTCGACGCTTTGATGCTGATGTGGCCGCGCGGCGGTTCAATGCCGTTGGTGGCGTTGGAAATCTGCGAAGAGGTTTCCGATGGCATCAGCGCCGACAGGGTAGAGTTGCGCAGGCCGGTTTCCTGGATTTCCTTACGCAGCGTTTCCCAATCGTAGTGCAGCGGCTCCTGGCAGATACCATCCAGATCCTTCTTGTAGGTATCAATCGGCAGGATGCCCTGGGCATAGGTGGTTTCGTTGAACCACGGGCAGGCGCCCTGTTCCTGCGCCAGACGATTGGAGGCCTTCAGCAGGTAATACTGAATCGCTTCGAAGGTCTTGTGCGTCAGGTTGTTGGCGCTGCCGTCGGAATAGCGCACGCCGTTCTTCGCCAGATAATAGGCGAAGTTGATCACGCCGATACCCAGCGTACGACGGCCCATCGCACCGCGGTAAGCGGCCTTGATCGGGTAGTCCTGGTAATCGAGCAGGGCGTCGAGCGCGCGTACCGCCAGGGTCGCCAGTTCTTCCAGATCGTCCAGGCTGTCGATGGCACCCAGGTTGAAGGCGGACAGCGTACAGAGCGCGATTTCGCCGTTTTCGTCGTTCACGTCATCCAATGGCTTGGTCGGCAGGGCGATTTCCAGGCACAGGTTGGACTGACGTACCGGCGCGATCTGCGGATCGAACGGGCTGTGGGTGTTGCAATGGTCAACGTTCTGAATGTAGATACGGCCGGTAGAGGCGCGTTCCTGCATCATCAACGAGAACAGTTCAACCGCTTTGACCCGCTTCTGGCGGATGCTGCTGTCTTGTTCGTACTGGGTGTACAGACGTTCGAACTCGTCCTGATCGGCAAAGAACGCGTCGTACAGGCCAGGTACGTCAGACGGGCTGAACAGCGTGATGTCGCCGCCCTTGATCAGGCGCTGATACATCAGGCGGTTCAACTGCACGCCGTAGTCCATATGACGGACGCGGTTGCCTTCGACGCCGCGGTTATTCTTCAATACCAGCAGGCTTTCCACTTCCAGATGCCACATCGGATAGAACAATGTGGCAGCACCGCCGCGCACGCCGCCCTGTGAACAGGACTTCACCGCAGTCTGGAAGTGTTTGTAGAACGGGATACAGCCGGTGTGGAAAGCTTCGCCGCCACGGATCGGGCTACCCAGCGCACGGATGCGGCCGGCGTTGATGCCGATGCCTGCACGTTGGGAAACGTATTTCACAATCGCACTGGAGGTGGCGTTGATCGAGTCCAGGCTGTCACCGCATTCGATCAGCACACAGGAGCTGAACTGGCGGGTCGGCGTACGTACACCGGACATGATCGGCGTTGGCAGCGAAATCTTGAAGGTGGAAATCGCGTCGTAGAACCGCTTTACGTAGTCCAGACGGGTTTCACGCGGGTAGTTGGAGAACAGGCAAG
The DNA here is from genome assembly GCF_041448735.1 of Serratia odorifera. Taxonomy (NCBI): domain Bacteria; kingdom Pseudomonadati; phylum Pseudomonadota; class Gammaproteobacteria; order Enterobacterales; family Yersiniaceae; genus Serratia; species Serratia odorifera. The sequence goes on from NZ_JBGMUT010000002.1 coordinate 209,478, forward strand.
CCGCAACCAGAATGTACAGGAACTGTGCGCTCTCATAGATCTCGCCGCTGACGCGGTTTTGCACCAGGTACTTCCCTTCAAGCTGCTTGACGGCCGCGTAGGAGAAGTTCATGTCACGCCAGTGATCGATAAAGGAGTCCATCTGCTCGAACTCTTCAGTGCTGTAGTCTTCCAGCAGATGCTTATCGTATTTACCCATTTCGACCATACGCACCACGTGAGCATGCAGCTTCGGCGGCTCAAACTGACCGTAGGCTTTTTTGCGCAGGTGGAAGATCGCCAGGCGCGCGGCCAGATACTGGTAATCGGGCGCATCGCGCGAGATCAGATCGGCAGCGGCCTTGATGATGGTTTCATGGATATCGGCAGTTTTGATGCCGTCATAAAACTGGATGTGAGAACGCAACTCTACTTGAGATACCGAGACGTTGTTTAAACCTTCCGCAGCCCAGTCGATGACTCGGTGGATTTTGTCGAGGTTGATGCGCTCTTTGCGGCCATCGCGTTTAGTTACAAGCAGACTTTGGTTCATGTGCTGTTTTACCTGTCCGTATAGTGTTCCCAGCCAAAAGTGTAGTAGCTCTGCTCAGTATGTAAACACTATATATAGGGGGTGTATGTCGGTGAGGTAACAAGATAGTGAGAACCTGGCCTATTTGCAAGTGAACAAAATGGCTCGATTTTGTGGATAACTTGGGGGTGAATTGTGGCTGTTGGTTCGCAATGCGCGTGGTGTCTGGCCCCGGAAGCTTGTCAATAAGCGGGATAAGATTTTCCGCACGATTGCAAAAACATGATCGATTGCCGATTTCTTAAACGTTAGAAAAAAACGGCATATTGATCTGTTTTAATATTCTTAAAAACCCTTTACGCGCTATTTTTGCAACGAACGTGGAAAAATTAGGCATTTTTCCTAATGGCGGCGTCGGGCAACATAAGCCAAATCCAGCGCCGGCGCCGCCTTTAGCACATCAACCTTCGTGCTGGGTATGAACCATATAGTTCACATCTACGTTGCGACCCAGCTTAAAACGATCGGTAATCGGGTTGTAATGCAGGCCAATCATGTGCTTTTCGCGCAGAGAGGTACCATCTACCCAACTTATCAATTCCGACGGTTTGATAAACTTGTTACGATCGTGGGTGCCCTGCGGAACCATTTTCAATACATATTCGGCGCCAATCACCGCCATCAGCCAGGCTTTGGTGTTGCGGTTGATGGTGGAGAAGAACACGTGACCCCCCGGTTTGACCAGATGCGCACAAGCTCGCACCACCGACGCCGGATCCGGCACGTGTTCAAGCATTTCCATGCAGGTGACGACGTCATATTGCTGTGGGTTGGCATGGGCGTGACTTTCTACCGTTTCTTGAACGTAGGTCACATCGACGCCGCTTTCCAGCGCATGCAGCCGAGCCACCTGCAAGGGTTCCGCACCCATGTCCAGTCCGGTGACCCGGGCGCCTTCGCGCGCCATGCTTTCCGCCAGGATGCCACCGCCGCAGCCGACGTCGAGCACCTGTTTGTCAAAGATGCCGCCGGCGCGTTGCATGATGTAATTCAGGCGTAGCGGGTTGATGCGGTGCAGCGGTTTGAATTCGCCTTCCAGATCCCACCAGCGCGAGGCGACGGCCTCGAATTTGGCGATTTCCTGATGGTCGACGTTTTGTGCGCGGCTGGATGATTCTGCATTCATGAGCGTGTTGGACTCCTGGTTCTCTTTGCGGCGGATTATACATGTTACCGCGCGGCGCTGTCGCAACCGATGCGTTTTTAGCGCACGGTTATGCACAAATTCCAGCAAACAGCGCCGGTTATTTTTCCGAAAAGCCTGCTTTGTGATATAGTTTTACACCTTTGGCACTATGCCAGGGCAGATGAATCATTCAGTATGAGGGATAGCAGCTCCATGAGCGACCTTGCCAGAGAAATCACACCGGTAAACATCGAAGACGAATTGAAAAGTTCGTATCTGGATTACGCGATGTCCGTCATTGTCGGACGTGCGCTGCCAGATGTTCGTGATGGGCTGAAGCCGGTGCACCGCCGCGTTCTGTACGCGATGAATGTACTGGGTAACGACTGGAACAAACCCTATAAAAAATCCGCCCGTGTCGTCGGGGACGTGATCGGTAAATACCACCCACACGGTGACAGTGCGGTTTACGACACCATCGTGCGTCTGGCTCAACCGTTCTCGCTGCGCTACATGCTGGTGGACGGTCAGGGTAACTTCGGTTCCGTCGATGGCGATTCCGCCGCGGCAATGCGTTATACCGAAGTACGCATGTCTAAAATTGCTCACGAACTGCTGGCGGACCTGGAAAAGGAAACCGTCGACTTCGTGCCTAACTACGACGGTACCGAACAGATCCCGGCAGTGATGCCTACCAAGATCCCCAACCTGCTGGTTAACGGCTCATCGGGGATTGCCGTCGGTATGGCCACCAACATTCCGCCGCACAACCTGTCTGAGGTTATCAGCGGCTGCCTGGCCTATATTGATGATGAAAACATCAGCATCGAAGGGCTGATGGAACACATCCCAGGGCCGGACTTCCCGACCGCCGCCATCATCAATGGCCGTCGCGGTATCGAAGAAGCCTACCGTACCGGTCGCGGCAAGGTGTATATCCGCGCCCGTGCCGAAGTCGAAGTCGACGCCAAAACAGGCCGCGAAACCATTATCGTTCACGAAATTCCCTATCAGGTGAACAAGGCGCGTCTGATCGAAAAGATCGCCGAGCTGGTAAAGGAAAAACGCGTCGAAGGCATCAGCGCACTGCGTGACGAGTCCGATAAAGACGGCATGCGCATCGTGGTTGAAGTGAAGCGCGACGCGGTGGGTGAGGTCGTACTCAACAATCTGTATTCGCTGACCCAGTTACAGGTCACTTTCGGCATCAACATGGTGGCGCTGCATCAGGGGCAGCCAAAGCTGCTGAACCTGAAAGACATCCTGCAAGCCTTTGTGCGTCACCGCCGCGAAGTGGTGACTCGCCGTACCATCTTTGAACTGCGTAAAGCCCGTGACCGCGCCCATATTTTGGAAGCGCTGGCGATTGCACTGGCCAACATCGATCCGATCATCGAGCTGATTCGCCGTGCGCCAACCCCGGCGGAAGCCAAGGTTGCGCTGGTGGCGCAGCCGTGGGATCTGGGCAACGTGGGTGCAATGCTGGAACGTGCCGGCGACGACGCCGCGCGTCCGGAATGGCTGGAACCAGAGTTCGGCATCCGCGATGGTAAATACTACCTGACCGAGCAGCAGGCGCAGGCGATCCTCGATCTCCGCCTGCAAAAACTGACCGGTCTGGAGCACGAAAAGTTACTGGACGAATATAAAGAGCTGCTGAACTTTATTGCCGAGCTGATCTTTATTCTGCAAAGCCCGGATCGTCTGATGGAAGTGATCCGCGAAGAGCTGGAGGCGGTGCGCGATCAGTTTGGCGACCAACGTCGTACCGAGATCACCGCCAACTCTTCCGACATCAACATCGAAGACCTGATCAATCAGGAAGACGTGGTAGTGACTCTGTCGCATCAGGGCTACGTCAAGTATCAGCCGCTGAGCGACTACGAAGCACAACGTCGCGGCGGCAAGGGCAAGTCGGCTGCGCGCATCAAAGAAGAAGACTTTATCGACCGTCTGCTGGTGGCCAACACCCACGATACCATTCTGTGCTTCTCCAGCCGTGGCCGTCTGTACTGGATGAAGGTCTATCAACTGCCTGAAGCCAGCCGCGGCGCGCGCGGGCGTCCAATCGTCAACCTGTTGCCGTTGGAAGCCGACGAGCGTATCACCGCCATTCTGCCGGTACGCGAGTATGAGGAAGGGCGTCACGTGTTCATGGCGACCGCCAGCGGCACGGTGAAGAAAACCGCCCTGACCGAGTTCAGCCGTCCACGCAGCGCCGGCATCATCGCCGTCAACCTCAACGAGGGTGATGAGCTGATCGGTGTTGACCTGACCGACGGCAGTAACGAAGTGATGCTGTTCTCTGCCAACGGTAAAGTGGTGCGCTTCCCTGAATCGCAGGTGCGTTCGATGGGGCGTACCGCTACTGGCGTGCGCGGCATCAACCTGGGTGAAGGCGACAGCGTCATCTCGTTGATCGTGCCACGCGGCGAAGGCGACATTCTTACCGTCACGCAAAACGGTTACGGTAAACGTACCGCAGTGACCGAATACCCAACCAAATCGCGCGCGACCCAAGGGGTTATCTCCATCAAGGTCAGCGAACGTAACGGTCAGGTGGTCGGTGCGGTGCAGGTAGAAACTACCGACCAGATCATGATGATCACCGATGCCGGTACGCTGGTGCGTACCCGGGTATCTGAAGTCAGCGTGGTTGGCCGTAATACTCAGGGTGTCACCCTGATCCGCACGGCAGAAGATGAAAACGTCGTTGGCTTGCAGCGCGTAGCGGAGCCGGTTGAAGACGAAGAGCTGGACAGCATCGAACCGGGTGAAGCGATCGACGACGGCACGCCGTTGGACGACAGCGACGACGGTGAGGTTGTTGACGATGCGGATGATGAAAACGCGTAATCGCGTATTCTGATGCGCGCCGGCTTTTGAGTCAGGCGCGCCATGCATGAGTAAAGGGCTTGGCAGCGATGCTAGGCCCTTTTTCAGCATTCGCGGCCATGCCTGCTGCGTGGCGTGACGCTGTTCCCACCCCTGCGGGGCTGCGTTCAGCTCGCTCTGCGAGCGGTTTGCGCAGGCAGATGCCACTTTGCCACGCGGATTATATCGATAGATAGGGTTTGATTGCGGGGCTGACTACGCAGGCCCGGCGTGAGATGCAAGCGTTCGTCACCACTCACTTTTGTATGGTAATCGATTGAAATATTTAGCCTCTTTCCGTACTACGTTAAAAATTTCCCGCTACCTGTTTCGGGTACTGGCGATTATGCTGTGGTCGTTGGGCGCGCTGCTCACCACGTTTTACATTCTCAATATCCTGCACGAAAAAGAGTCCGACCTGCGGCAGGAATACAATCTCAATTTCGATCAGGCACAGGGCTATATCCGCCATTCAGCTGATATTATACGTGATATCAAATACATGGCTGAAAACCGCCTGAACGGCTCCGTCAGCAGTCTCGATCTGTTCAGCGGCGTGTTCCCCGGCAAGAGCGCGCAACCGGAATTCTTCCCGCTGTACCCTGAATCAGACTGTGCGCTGAACACCACCTATCGCAGCTCGCTTGATGCCCTTAGCGGCCTGATTCAATATTGGAAAGAGAACTTTGTTGCCGCCTACGATCTGAACCGGGTGTTTTTCATCGGTGGCGACAGCCTGTGTATGGCCGAGTTTGGCAAGAGCAGCGGTGTGACCGACCGTGAAAATGTGCTGAAGTCGTTGCATGAACGCATTCTGAAGTACCGCAACGCCAAAAATCAGGACAAAGACAGCAACATCTATTGGGTAACCCCCAGCCAGCAACGCTCAGACGTCGGTTATCTGTATATTCTGACGCCAATTTATATCGGCAACAAACTGGAAGCGTTGCTGGGTATCGAACAGACCATTCGTCTGGAAGATTTCATCACGCCGGGCAGTCTGCCGATCGGTGTCGCGCTGCTGGATGAAAATAACCAGCCGGTGCTGCGCCTGGCCGACGGCGAACGTTATGCCTCCTCGCTCACCAATTATCCGGAAGATCACACCTATTTTGGCTACGTCGACAGCTACCATGATTTGATCCTGAAAAAAGCATTGCCGCCGTCGTCGCTGAGCATCGTCTATGCCTTGCCGGTGAAGAGCGTGATCGAGCGTTTTAAAATGCTGATCCTCAACGCGATACTGCTCAACCTGCTGTCGGCTATCGTGCTGTTTACCCTGGCGTGGCTATTTGAACGCAAAATGTTCCTGCCGGCGGAAGACAACGCGTTCCGGCTGGAGGAACATGAACAGTTCAACCGCAAGATTGTCGCATCGGCGCCGGTGGGGATCTGCATCCTGCGCATCAGCGACGGCACCAACATCCTCAGTAACGAACTGGCGCATAACTATATCAATCTGCTGACCCAGGAAGACCGCGATCGCATTACGCGCATCATCTGCGAGCAGCAGGCGAACTTCGTTGATGTGATGACCAGCAACAATAACAATCTGCAAATCAGTTTTGTGCACTCTCGTTATCGTAACGAGGATGTGGCGATCTGCGTGCTGGTAGACGTCAGCGCACGCGTCAAAATGGAAGAGTCGCTGCAGGAAATGGCCGCTGCCGCCGAGCAGGCCAGCCAGTCGAAGTCGATGTTCCTCGCCACCGTCAGCCACGAATTGCGCACGCCGCTGTACGGCATTATCGGTAACCTGGATTTGTTGCAGACCAAAGCGCTGCCGGAGGGCGTAGACCGCCTGGTCAATGCCATGAACAACTCTTCCGGGTTACTGCTGAAAATCATCAGCGATATTTTGGATTTTTCCAAGATTGAATCCGAACAGCTGAAGATTGAGCCGCGGGAGTTTTCCTGCCTGGAAGTTATCACCCATATTGCCGGCAACTATTTGCCGCTGGTGGTGAAGAAACGCCTGGGGTTGTACTGCTTTATCGAACAGAACGTACCGGAGCGGATTTCAGGCGATCCGGTGCGCTTGCAGCAGGTGCTGTCCAATCTATTGAACAATGCCATCAAGTTCACCGATACCGGCTGCATTATCCTGCAGGTCACGGCGCGTGGCAGCTACCTTGAGTTCAGCGTGCGCGATACGGGCGTCGGCATTCCCGAAAAGGAAATCTCCCGCCTGTTCGATCCGTTCTTCCAGGTAGGCACCGGGGTGCAGCGTCATTTCCAGGGCACCGGTTTGGGACTGGCGATCTGTGAGAAGCTGATCAACATGATGGACGGCGACATTGCGGTAGAGTCCGAGCCGGGTCTGGGCAGTATGTTCTCGATCCGCATTCCATTATTCGATGCACAATACCCGGTGCCGCAACCGAGTGATACCTGGCAGGGCAGAACCCTGTGGCTGGAGATCCGCAACCAGCGGTTGGAAAATTACCTGATGGAAATTCTCGGCGGCTATGGCGCCACGCTGTTGCGCTATCAGGGCCAGGACACCACGGCACAGGACGTGCTGCTCAGCGATCATGGGTTGCAGATCGCCACGCCGCTATTGGCGCAAATAGAGTTTTCCATTGACCATATTGGCCCGTCGAATGAAACTCGTGCCGGTTACTGGATGCACAGCACCTCGACGCCGCGGGAAACCATCGGCTTGCTTAACCGGCTGTTTGAGGTATATGACGGCAGCGCCAAAACGTTGATGCAGCTGCCGCAGCCGACCAAGGCCTGCGCGGTGGATAACGGCGATATTCGCCTGCTGGTGGTTGATGACCACCCGATCAACCGCCGGTTGCTGTCCGATCAGTTGACGTCGCTCGGTTATCGGGTGATTACCGCCAATGACGGCGTTGATGCGCTGGGGGTGTTGAGCCATAACCCGGTAGATATTGTACTGACCGACGTCAATATGCCGAATATGGACGGTTATCGCCTGACGCAGCGCCTGCGGCAGATGAATTTCACCTCGCCGGTCATCGGGGTCACGGCCAATGCCCTGGCGGAAGAAAAGCAGCGCTGTATCGAAGCCGGGATGGATAATTGTTTGTCGAAACCGGTAACGCTGGAAACCCTGGAACAGACGCTGGCGGTGTATTCAGCCATCGTACGCAAGAATAATCAGCAGGACTGAGGCGAAAGGGCGAGACGTATGGCGGTGGCGGCAGGGCAAGAATGAATCAGGGGCCGTTTGGCCCCTGTAATGGTATCAACTAGTCTTTACTCAACGGCGTCATGCTGACGGAAGACAGATAGTTGAGCAGGGCGATGTCGTTGTCGACGCCCAGTTTCATCATCGCCGACTTCTTCTGGCTACTGATGGTTTTGATGCTGCGGTTCAGCTTCTTGGCGATCTCGGTCACCAGGAAACCTTCGGCGAACAGGCGCAACACTTCGCTCTCTTTTGGTGACAGGCGCTTGTCGCCATAGCCGCTGGCGCTGATTTTCTCCAACAGTTTGGAGACGCTTTCCGGCGTGAACTTTTTGCCTTTTTGCAGTGCGGCCAGCGCTTTTGGCAAGTCGGTCGGCGCACCCTGTTTCAGTACGATACCTTCAATGTCCAGATCCAACACCGCGCTGAGAATGGCCGGGTTGTTGTTCATGGTCAGAACGATGATCGACAACTGAGGATAGTGGCGCTTGATGTACTTGATCAGCGTAATGCCGTCGCCGTATTTGTCACCAGGCATGGAAAGGTCGGTGATCAAGACGTTGGCGTCCAGCTTGGCCAGACTGTTGATCAGTGCTGTTGAGTCTTCAAACTCCCCAACGACATTCACCCATTCAATTTGCTCGAGTGACTTCCGGATGCCAAACAGTACGATAGGATGGTCATCAGCAATAATTACGTTCAGGTTATTCATGTTGTTGGCTACCTTGCTGCAGCAGTCTACTGACGAAAAAATCAATCTGACTGATGTTGTTCTCGATCTTAAGCGCATCACCGTCTGCGATGTGCTGTTCTAGCGATTCACACAGTTGCTTGCCGGGAAGCAAATTTAACATCGCAAACACCCCTTTCAGGCGGTGTGCGGTCTGAGACAAAGCAGCGAAATCACTGCTGCCCGCCTCAGTATACAGTTTTTTGACATCGTCGGGTACTGTATCAATAAACAACCCATAGTAATCACTTGATTTTAATTGTTTTTCATAGAGTTGGAGATCGTCGGCGGTCAGTTGCGCCGGGGTTTGCTCCTGATCCAGGGCGGCCATCTGCTGTTCAATCAGCATCAAAACGGCGTCGAGCAAGGCGCTGCCGAGATTATAATTTACCCGGATATAGCGCTTGTCGAGCTGTTGCCAGCCGGCTTCATCGCTGGCCAGCAGCAGGGTGTAGTCGTCCGCGCGCTGGGGATTGTCGGTGAGCAACACGTCGTAGTCACGATTGATCTGACGATCCTCGGCAATCAGGCAGTTGGCGCCATAAGACTGCAACTGGTGAGTGACGATGCCGCGGATTTCTTCCGACGTGATGTCCAGCAGCGCGGTAACGCCATCCAGCAATTTCTCCTGTTCCTCGTCGTCCCGACGTTCGATTTCCATTGGTACACGAATGCTGTAGCGGGTGCCGATATCGAGTTTGCTACGAATATCCAATTGCCCATTGAGTTTTTTGCACAGCTGATTGCAGAGGAAGAAGGTTAGCCCCGAGCCGTGATCAAAGCGATCGACCAGCGTTTGGCTGAGGAACGGATAGTTCAGGTTGCTGATTTCTTCGTTGGAAATGCCCGAACCGGTGTCGTTGATATGAAACACCAGGCGTTCCGGATGTTCGGGCTCATGATCGACAACCATCGAAATCTTGCCGTAAGCGGTGGTGATAATCGCATAGCGCAGCAGCAGCGACAGCACCTTGCGCAAGGCGTTGGCGTCACCAATGTAATTCTGGCCAACGTCGAGCTGGTAATGATTGAACAATGCCAGCCCTTTTTGATTGATCGACGGCAGCATTTCTTTCAGCAGCTCATCAACCAGCGTCGCCGGGTTGAAAGGCTGGCGCGACGGCTGCCAATCCTGAGTTTCAAGACGGGTCAGCAGCGTGATGTTATCGATCAGTCCCGATACCGATGCGGATTCGCTAACCAGCTGATCCAGCAGCGCCTGCTGTTGTTCGGCATCGGGTTGAGTGCGCAGACGATCGGCCAGATCGTGTATCTGCCGTACCGGCTGAGTCAGCTCGATGCCCAGGTTGTGCAACATTAACTTGCGTGCCTGCACATTCTTGTCGTATTCGCGCCGTGCCTGTTGCAGCCGTTTGTTCACCATCACCTCTTTGTCCTGATCGTTCAGCAGAAACAGGTAGGTTTCAGGTGACATATGGCTACGGAAGATGCGTATTTCATACACTTCATTATTCACCGTGGCTTGAATGACGCCGTGGTGCTGTTCGGCCATATGCGCAATTTTTTGCAGGCTCAGGTGCGGCAACAGATGTTCGGCAATCTTGTTGCTGGCGATCACCGCATTGCTGGCAAAGTCATACACCAGCAGTCCGGAGGGCAGGCTGGCGATAATCTCCTGATTCAGCGCACGTTCGCTAGCCAGCTCCTCCGCCAGGTTTTCACTGGGGTGAATGTACTGGTGACGGATAAAGTAAATACCGGCCAGCGACAGCATCAGCAACATCACGTTGATCATCAACAGCCACATATTGTTGCGCAGCATATCAATGGTCAGACTAAACAGGGACACGCGATACAACAGGTTAAGCGGCGCATTCGGCAGCGGTGCGCTGAATTCGAGCCAACTGCCGGACAGGCTGGCTGTTGCGGCGTTTGCCGCTTCGCTGGCAACGCCACTGTCATCCAGATCGTCGTCATCATCAGGCTGTAGCAGGAAGCTGGAGCGCGCCATATTGAACGGAATGATGTCGTTGATCGGCAGATCGAAGGCGATCACCGTCGCCAGATGTCCCGGTTGATTGAAGGTGGTGCGAATCGAGAATGAATAGGCGTTTTGGAAACGCTGTTTACGCAGGCTGGAGAAGCTTTCGCGCTCATCCAGCAGGTTAGCCTGTTGCAGCATTTCCGCTCGGCGGTCTTCGGCGGAGTTGGTCAGGTAACTTTCACGAAAGCGTGACGTCAACTCTTTGAGCGGCTGGGTGGTGATCAGGCTCAGGCTATTGTCCTGACCGTTCAGGTAGTACATCGCGTAATTTTCGGTCTTCGCCCCCCAACGGCCGTCGAGGTATTCGGAAATATTGGCGATCATCGCCAGCGTGTTGCCGTCATGGCTACCGAAAATCACCGCATCGGTCTTTTTATACGGTTTTTCGACGTAGAAAATGTCCGGCCGCAGGCGCGTTTCCCGCAAGGTCGGATCGACCACCTGCGGCGGCGCGTTGCCGAAGCGGTCGTAAATCTGATAGGTGATATGGCGATAGTTGTCGATGCGCTTTTGCAGGTTGCCGGCAATGGTATTCAGCGCGTGTTTTTTCTCGGTCAGGTAGGCGTTGGTATAGTTGTAACCATACAAGCCGATGCCGACGAAAAGCAGCACAATAAACACCAGAAAACAGCGGGTGATATTGCTTGAACTGATGATCAGTTGTTTGTTTTGCATAAACGGCAGTGCGTCCTGAATTAGCGAGTAACGGCTCTGGCGCTGGCGGCCACCGCCAGCAACAGCACGGCAACGCAGCCGAAGGCCACCGTCAGGCTGGAAAGCTGAGCGATAAATCCAATCAGCGCCGGCCCGGCAAGAATACCGGCGTAACCGACGGTGGTGACCGAGGCGATGGCCAGGTTGGCGGGCATGTCGCGTTGATTGCCGGCGGCGCTGAACAGGATCGGCACCACGTTTGACGCGCCGAGCCCTACCAGCATAAAGCCCACCAGCGCGATGATGGCACCGTTGAACATGACAGCCAGCGCCAAACCCAGCGCAGCACACAGGCTGCCAGCCAGTACTACTTTATAACGCCCCAGCGCATTGACCACCCGGTCGCCATTCAGGCGGCCCAGGGTCATGGTAATCGAAAACAGCGCATAGCCCAGTCCGGCCTGGCTATGCTCCACGCCGCGCAGCGTCGTCAGGAACAAGGCGCTCCAGTCCAGCATTGAGCCTTCCGCCAGAAACATGATAAAGCACAGCATGCCGATAAACATCACCCAGCCGCGCGGCAGTACAAATAAAGGACTGCCTTCCTGGGCGCCGCTGTCGCGCAACAAGTGCCTGCCGGCAAGCGCCAGCAACAGCGCAATGGCCAACACGGCCACCAGCGAGGCCATTAACGGAGTGAGGCCGAGCCACAGCACGGCGCTAATGCCGCCGGCGCCGGCGATGCCGCCAACGCTGAAAAAACCATGGAAGCCGGACATCATGGCGCGGCCGCTGGCTCGTTCGACAATCACCGCCTGAATGTTCATCGCGACATCGATCATGCCGATCGCGGCACCAAACAGTAACAGCGCCAGCGCCATGCCGCCGGTCGAGTCCATGGTGGCCAGCAGCGGCAAATCGATGCACAGCGCCAGTCCAGCCAGCAGGATCACCCGACGGCAGCCAAATTTACCGGTCAGCAAACCGGTAAAGGGCATGGCCAGCATCGAGCCAGCACCAATGCACAACAGCAATAAGCCTAATGCACCGTCATCCAGCGCGAGTCGCGTTTTGGCAAACGGCACCAGCGGCGCCCAGGCGGCCATCCCCAGACCAGCGACAAAGAACGCCATGCGCGTGGCAATCTGGGCGGGGACGCCGGGTTTTGGTTGTTCAGTGCACAAAGTGGATGTCATGTGGGCATCAGGATCTGTTATGGGATGTTCGACTAAAGTTGTGCCCTGTTTTTATCACAAAGCGCGATCCGGGTCGAAAGGATTTGCATGTTCCTCCGCTTGCGCGCCGGCCTTGCGTACCAGCCACAGACCGATCAATTGCACGATATACTGGCGTTGCGGCTCATCCAGTTCCACGCCCGGTGGAATGCCATGCCATTTGGCCAGACATCCGCGACAGCATGTGGCGGTGGCATGCTGAGCCACGAACGCCGGGTGACCGCGCATCGGCGTCTGTTTGCCATCGTTTTTCGGCCAGGCGGGTGCCAAACGGCGGTCGACAAAATCGCGGGCATGGCTGAGGATCAGCGGCAACCCCTTATTCTGCAGGTAGGCCTGGTCTTTGACATTGAGGTGAAATTTGGCGCGGAACGCTGATGCTTGCAATCGCTGCCATTGGCTTTCGAGTTGGCGGTTCATAAATTTTACTTAAAACAATAATCGTCAAGTCTATCAGTAATGGCGTAGAAAACCCGCCGCTTGTGCATATTTTGTGCCTTAATGGACAATAATCGAACGGTGAACGAAAAATAATTCGATAAAATATTAAGGCGTAGACTAAATATCGCCATCTTGTTTAGCGTTTTGTGCGCAAATAAGCGAGGGTGATTATATCTGTAAGTGACTATTTTGGGGCGAAAAGTGCGTTTTTTTCAACCAGGAGTCGGGAGAGGGGCAATAAAAAACCGGCCCAGTAGGCCGGCTGTAAAGTACAGAAATTATCGTACAGATAATGAAGGTAATAATGAAAATAATGATGATAGCGAGAGAATTATAATGCTGGGATTACATTTCATTTTGACAGTACGTGCTTATCGCGCTTAAGTTTTGTATGGTATTCAATAGTAATTTAAAGTTTTGTATATCTGTTTGTTTTCTATTGTTTTAGGTTATTTTTTGTCTTTCTGTGCGGTATTTTCTTTGTCTGTAAGGTTTTGTTAAAGTTCGCCCATATTTACATCTTGAAACCTTTAAATATGACTCTGAAACACTATCTGATACTTGGTATCATTTTCTTTCTGGATTAATATAACCCTTGTTACCAGAATGGTAATGCACAGTCGCGCTAATAATGCTCAGAAGGGCAGTGGCCATAGCTCGACATAATTAACGAGGATAATAACGATGAAACTTCGAGTACTCTCCCTGATTGTTCCTGCATTGCTGGTTGCCGGCACTGCGGGCGCTGCGGAAATCTACAACAAAGACGGTAATAAACTGGATTTGTTCGGTAAAATCGACGGTCTTCACTATTTCTCTGATGACAAGGGTTCTGATGGCGATCAGTCCTATATGCGTTTTGGCCTGCGTGGCGAGACGCAAATCAGCGACCAGCTGACCGGCTACGGTGAGTGGGAATATCAGGTTCAGTTGAACAAAACCGAAGCTGAAAATGACTCCTTCACCCGTGTTGGTTTCGCCGGTCTGCGTTTTGGCGACTATGGCTCACTGGATTACGGCCGTAACTACGGCGTGCTGTACGACATCGGCGCATGGACCGACGTACTGCCTGAGTTCGGTGGCGACACCTACGGCGCTGACAACTTCATGTTCCAGCGTACCAACGGCGTGCTGACTTACCGTAACAATGACTTCTTCGGTCTGGTTGACGGCCTGAACTTTGCTCTGCAGTACCAGGGCAAAAACGACAGCGCAACCGAATCCAACAACGGTCGTGACGTTCTGGCACAGAACGGCGACGGTTACGGCATGTCAGCCAGCTATGACCTGGGTTACGGCATCAGCGCGGCAGCGGCATACTTCTCTTCCGACCGTACCAACGAACAGAATGGTTATAACAACCCAACCATCCTGGGCAGCGGCGACAAGGCTGAAGCTTACAGCGGCGGTCTGAAATACGACGCGAACAACGTTTACCTGGCAGCGATGTACACCCAGTCTTACAACGCTACCCGCTTCGGTAAAACCGGCAGCTCGGCTTACGGCTACGCTAACAAAGCGCAGAACGTTGAAATCGTGGCTCAGTACCAGTTCGACTTCGGTCTGCGTCCTTCCGTGGCCTACCTGCAGTCTAAAGGCAAGGACATCGAGCAAGGTTACGGCGATCAGGATCTGATGAAGTATGTTGATGTGGGCGCGACCTACTACTTCAACAAAAACATGTCTACCTACGTTGATTACAAAATCAACCTGATGGATGAAAATGACTTCACCAAAGCCGCCGGTATCAACACCGACGACGTGGTTGCCGTGGGCCTGGTTTACCAGTTCTAAGCACCAGCGTGACGTTAGCAACGCGGCCTCCGGGCCGCGTTTTTTTTTGCCGGCGTTTTGGCACGGATTGCTCGTTGGTGCTGGCAACGCCTGACTATGCTTGGCTGACGCTGACCAGTCAGGAGGCAGTCTATGGAATTGAAAATCGAGCGGGTAATTGAAACGGCGTTGTATGTCAGTGATATGGCGCGTGCCAGCCAGTTCTATGAAACGGTGCTGCTGCTGCCGGCGATGGTGGCGAAAGCGCGTTTTCGCGCCTACGACGTGGGGGGCAGAACGTGCTGCTGCTATTTGTCAAAGGCGATGCGCTGGGCGGTTCGCCTGAGCCGACCGGCTATATTCCGCCGCATGACGGCCACGGGCCTTATCATATTGGCCTGGCGGTCAGTCGGCAGCAATTGCCCGCCTGGGAGCGCCAGCTTGCCCAGCATGGCGTCGAGATAGAAGGGCGGATGAATTGGCCTCGCGGCGGCGAAAGTCTGTATTTTCGCGATCCCGACCATCATCTGCTGGAGCTGGTTACGCCAGGACTGTGGGACAATTATTGAGCGCGCCAGGCCAGGGACAGCGCCGACAGCGTCTCTGCTAGCGTCAGCAGCGCCGTCTGCGCCTGTTGCTCGATTTGCACCTTGACGATCGCGCCGTCGACCAGCATGGCAACGATCGCCGCCCGCTGCTGGCGATTGTCTGCTGGCAGATAGCGGGCAATTTCCTCGCTCATCTGCTGCTTGTGGGCCTGTGCGATCTCAAGACTTGCCGGCAGCAGATCGGCCAATTCCACCGCGCTATTGATAAATGCGCAACCGCGAAAACCGCCATCGTTGAACCATGTTTCCAGACAGGGCGGCAGCGCGCGGAACAGATCGCCCCGTTTAGTTACCTGCTGGGCCAGGGTATGGCGAAACCAGTCAAGCCATTGCTGATGCCGATAGTTCAGGAATGCCTCTATCAACGCGTTCTTGCTGGCAAAGTGGCGATAGAACGTCACTTTGGTCACCCCGGCGGCGTTGATGATCCGATCAATGCCCGTTGCGCGGATGCCGTCGCGGTAAAACAGATCATGTGCGGTGAGCAAAATGCGCTGACGCGCCGCCGAGGTTTTGCCTGATGTGGTCATTGAACCGTCCTGAAAAATTCACTGCATCGATTGTAGACAACTCTGTCTACCTGCGCTAGCGTAAATATGTAGACAACTCTGTCTACTTACAGTTACCCGAGGTGAAGCATGAGTATCAAACCCCCATTACCGCCATTTAGCCGTGAATCGGCGATAGAAAAGGTGCGCCTGGCAGAGGATGCATGGAATAGCCGCGATCCGCTGCGTGTCGCGCAGGTCTATTCACCAGATACCCACTGGCGTAATCGTGCCGAATATGTTGATGGTCGTGATGCGGTGGTGGCGTTTTTGCAGCGCAAATGGGCGAAAGAGCTGGATTACCGACTGATCAAGGAGTTATGGGCGTTTGACGGCGCACGTATTGCGGTGCGCTTTGCCTACGAATGGCATGATGACAGCGGTAACTGGTATCGCAGCTACGGTAACGAAAATTGGCAATTCAACGACCAGGGGTTGATGGTGCAGCGGCACGCCTGTATTAACGATTGTCCGATTAAGGATGCTGAACGCCACTTTCATTGGCCGTTGGGGCGGCGCCCGGATAATGTGCCGGCATTAAGCGACTTTGGCTTTTAAATAGTTTATTAATATTTTAATAATGAGTCTGGGTTTATTAATTAACGGATGTAGTAAACCCTACCTCAATAAAATAAGGCATTAACATTATGTTGTCTTATGAAAATAAAATCGCCACTGGCGGCGCGCGCGTTTGATAAGGTGGGAATAAATCAGCGAGAGTAATGCTAAATATACCTACGGCAATAACAGCGGCTGGTTGAAACGCGTTGCCCGGTGGCAAGAATAGGGTTGTGTCTAGCGCAGGGGTATGATGGAACAGGCTGCAATAACCGCAAAGATCTACCCCGGCGTCTCCCGCGTCATGATGCGTCATGGGGGCTGACTGTCGCGTCTGATGATGCGGCATCATCTGATGTCCACTCATCGGCATCGTCATGCTTAAATGATGTTTATCAGCAAGTTGTGAGGATATTAGTGGCGCCAGGAAAATCATCAACATGGCAAACAGGCCCAGCCAGGCCGGCATGCGGAGATGTTGTGCTGAGCGCTTCACGGTTATCGCGTCCTTGGTGACAATGAATCGAGCGGGCGGAAAAGACAATTCGCAGCGGATTGTAACATCTTTCACAATTTTCCAACACCGTAATACATTGCGACGCTCTGGTTGTTTTTATTTAAATGCCATTTTTATTTGTTAAATAAAAAAATATCGGATAGATTCCGGCGATATCTCTATTCCTGCAAAGGAAACTGCATAATGTCCGAACGATTACCCTCGTTGTCGCTGGCTGAGGATAATATTCAGCATCAGCTGACTACCCGTAGCTGGTTTATTCCATTGCTGATGCGCCTGCACTTTTATATCGGCCTGTTTGTCGGTCCGTTTATGCTTATTGCCGCACTCAGCGGAATATTCTATGCGTTGACGCCGCAAATCGAGTCATATTATTACGCTGACCGGCTGTACCATTCGAGCCAGGGGCCGGCATTGCCGCTGGCGTTACAAATCAGGGCGGCACAGGCCGACGCGCCGGCCGGGGCTGCGCTTGCTGCGGTGCGTCCGTCAGCGGCGGCGGGCGAAAACACCCGTGTTCTTTTCAACGTGGCTGGCATGCAGGCATCCGAGCGGCTGGCGGTATTTGTCGATCCGGTCAGTGCCGAAACGCATGGACAGCTGCCGGTGTATGGCACCAGCGGCGTATTACCGCTACGAACCTGGCTGGATCAACTGCATCGCAGCCTGTTGCTGGGGGAACTGGGGCGTAACTATAGTGAACTGGCCGCCTCATGGCTCTGGCTTGCGGCGCTGGGCGGGCTGGCTCTCTGGGGCGTGCGCCGCAGGGCGGCGCGGCGGCAGCGAGGCATACGCGGCGTGCATCAGCAACTGGGGTTGATAATACTGCTGGGGCTGGTGTTCTTTTCCGCCACTGGGCTGACCTGGTCGCAGTGGGCAGGCGACAATATCAGCGTGCTGCGCCAGCAGTTTGGCTGGGCGACGCCGTCGATCTCGACCGCTCTGCATGCCGCCTCGGCGACGCCGGCGGATGAGCATGCCGAGCATCGCGCACATGGCATGTCGATGCTGCCGCAAACCCGCCCCGAGTGGCGAGCCGAAAGCTACGATCGCGTGCTGCACGCGGCCCGTCAGGCTGGCATCGACGCGCAGAAAATTGAGATCAGGCAACCGAGCGCACCGGGTCAGGCCTGGTCGGTCAGTGAAATCGACCGTCGATGGCCGACCCAGGTAGATGCCGTGGCGGTAGACGGCGCTACCATGCAGATCACCGATAAGGTGAGTTTTGAGCGCTATCCCCTGGCCGCCAAACTTACCCGCTGGGGTATCGATCTGCATATGGGGGTATTGTTTGGTTGGGTGAATGAACTGGTGCTGGTGGCATTCGCCGCCGGATTGGTGGCGATGGTGGTAATGGGGTATGTCATGTGGTGGCGCGGGCGGCCAACGCGGATTACCGCTAAACCGCCGCGTTCGCCGTTGCTGGTATTGCGACGTACGCCGAAGGGATGGTTGAGCGTTATTGTGGTGTGCACGCTATTGCTGGCGTTTGCCTTGCCGGTGATGGGCATCAGTCTGCTGCTGTTTCTGTTGTGCGATCTGCTGCGTTATCTTTGGCAAAAACAGCACTGAGCGTTAAAGTGAAATTTGTCGAAAAGCCTTTTGCCATCTAGACTTAGAAGACAATAAATGCACGTTAAGAGGACAAGCTATGACGAAGAAGCTGGTTTTAGCCGTTAGCACAGCCGCGGTATTTTCCATTCTTGCTGGCTGTACCGCTTACGACAGGGCCGCCAGTTACGTTAAGGAACCTGTGGTAAGCGATGTGAAAGTAGGGATGACTAAGCAACAGGTACGCGCTATCGCCGGACCGCCGTCCACCTCTGCGACCCTGATCCATGCACAGGGCACCTGTGATACCTATGCGGTCGCGCCACGCGATGGCAAGGCGCAAACCTATTTCGTCAGCTATAACGATACCGGTCACGTGATGAACAAGGGCTATCAGAGCTGTTCGGAATACGACTCACAGCCTAAATAACTGGCTGCGAAACAATCAAAAGAGCCCCGTTTTTGCGGGGTTCTTCATTTTTAAGCCGCCAAAAGGCTGAAGATTAATCACTTGTGCGGCAAGCTGCATTTTTTTATCAAAAAACGATAGACATTTCAGAACGGTATCGCTAATATCTGCGCCCATCGGAAGGATGGCTGAGTGGTTTAAGGCAGCGGTCTTGAAAACCGTCGAGTGTAACAGCTCCCAGAGTTCGAATCTCTGTCCTTCCGCCAAATTCAAACCCCAGGCTCACTAGCCTGGGGTTTTTGCTTTTTGGAGCGGGTTTAACGCCGCGCCGCCTGTCGGAACGCCAGCGCCGGGCAGGCGTGTTACGCAGTTGCAGGGCGCAGCACCGCATTAGCGGGATTTTTAGCCGATTGAATCAATAATCTGTTGATTAGCCTTGATTGTTCTCGTTTGGCTGTATTATATTGCGCTCCACGGAAACAGACCGACTTTCCAACAGATTCGCCGGCTTAGCTCAGTAGGTAGAGCAACTGACTTGTAATCAGTAGGTCACCAGTTCGACTCCGGTAGCCGGCACCATAAAAGAAACCCCAGCATTTATGCTGGGGTTTTTTCTTGCGTCAGGCAAACGTCTCATGCTGGGCGGCGGCAATGCCGCTCAGGGCAACCTCTGGCGAGTCATAGTGTAATTGCAATGCCGTTTGATAAATGTCGCGATCGCCGAGAGAAAACACCATATCCCGATCGTCAAACGACTGATTGGCGTTGTTGTCCACGATCACATACAGCGCGTTCCCCAGTTTCAACGCACCCACTTCAGCCAGTTGTCCATCGCTGGCACCTGCGGTCGCCGCGCTCAATACCGAAGAGAACAGCGCCTGGGCGGAGCCGTTGGCGGCACCGTCAATCGAGTCAAACAGGGCATTCAGCTTACTGCTGCTGGTGTAATCCCCGTACACCGCCATCTGCTTTTCGGCCCTGGAGGAAAATGACCATTGATGTCCGGCTTCTCCGGCAACGATCCTGTCTAGCGGCGACAGCACATCAATGACTTTCACCATGCTGTCGACGCTGCTGTGCTCGAAGGTGGTAATATCGACGCCTGAACCACTGCCGCCTGATACCGTGGTGTTGCCGATAACCTTGAAGCTGTCATCGGCATTGCCGCCGGTGACGCGCAGCTGATAGCCGCTCAATCCGTCGAGCAGTTCACTGAAACGTGCGTTGTCTTGCAGCGAGAGCAGGTTTTGATAAAAATCACCGCCGCCGGTACCGCCGACGTCAAGGGTCAGGTTGTATTGCATCTGGGTGTAGGGCAGCATGTCGTCCTGCATCGCGCCGACATGCTGCAACGAGTCGCTAAAGTCGGCCTTGATGTGCAGGTTAACCTCATAATTACTGCTGTATAAGCCAATGCCATCAACGGTGACGTCGGTGAGGTGGTTATTACCGCCGGACAGGGTCAGCGAGGTATTTACCGACTGGACAAAAATACTTAGCGCTCCTGCCGGTTGCTCACCAAAGTGTGAGGTAAGGCCGAGGGTGCCCGCATCAATATATTGCCCTTTATTGGGGGCAGCGCCTGAACCTACGTCCAAATCACGCATAATACTCACCGTCAGCGCCTTCTGGTCGTTGTTGATACGGGGGTAATGTGCGGTTTCCAACTGCAGATGGCTGTCGCTGCCGAGGTTGTTGGCAATCACCAGTTGATCCTCAAGCGGAACGTTGATAACGCGAACCTGATCCGGTTTTGCCGTTAGCAGCATGGCCGGGAACTGTGCATTCACATAATCGATCCGATCCTGGGTAAGCGAGGCTACGTCGTCATGATCAGGGTTGTTAATGGTCGCCATATTGACATACAAACCGCGATCGAAGACTTTTGCGCCGTCGTTGCCAACCCGCTGGCCATCCAGATAAATTTCACCGGTACCGGTATAGCCGCTCAGCTCGACGTATTGGAAGTTGCTGAAGTTTTTCAGGTTATGGCTGACGGCGCCAGTGATGCTGCCATCAGGCTGAGTGGTTAACTGAATGGTTTTGGTAATAAAATTGGCGTCCATGATGGAATAGGCGCTTTCGGCTGTGAACTCCTTACCGCTGGCGTAAAAATTCTCGCTGACGTTGTTGGCTCCGCCATTGACGCTGTTTCCTTGCCAGCGCAGCGTATTGATACCGTCATCCAGATAAATCTTCAGATTGGCCTGGCTGAGATCGGCATCGCCAGTGAAGAGCACATTATCGTTTTCTACGCCCAACTGCAGCGTGCCTGCGGCAGCGTTGAGTGCTGCGTTATTCAGTTGCAAGCTTAACGATTTATCCTGATTGACCAACGAAGCGACGGTCGTCGGGTTGGCGGCCAGATCGCCGGTCAGTGTGACGCCGTCGAGATCCATAGCGTGCGACAGATCGACGCTCGCGGCATGGTTCACCTGCAGCACCAGCGAGGTAAAGAGCGTGAGCTCGCTGTCGGTTACCTTATGGTAGCCGTAGCCGTTAACATCGCCCGACGGATTGCCGCCGTCCTGGCTGACATCCAGTTGCGGGATTGTTTTGTAGCCAAGCGAGGTGGCCAGAGCATGATTGAACTCGAAAATCTTGCTGACGGACACCGGATTGTTACTGCCGATCAGACTTTCACCGGTGCGGAAGGCCTCCAGCACTACTAGCGAGGCCTGCAGTTTATCGTTGCCCGCGCGCAGTAAAATGGCCTGGCTTTCCATCTCGCTTAACGGTCGCTGATTACCATGCAGGGTGTAATAGAGTTTCACATAGTCTTCGGCTCCGCTGAATTCGCCGCTTTTGGCGAGAATTTTCAACAGATCGTACTCGCTGGCACCACTGGCGAGAAACTTGGACCAGGCTTCCAGCCCAGAGGCGTCCACGCCGCGCCCGGCTATCGACAGGTACAAGGCGGCCACGGTTTCCTGGTGTTCCGCCGTTGGCATTTCTCCCGGACCGTACACATGTTCTACCTTCGCCAGTTTTTGCTGGGCGGCTGAGTCACTTTCGGCGGTCGAGGTACGCAAATCGTCAATCATCATGCTGAGAACGGCGCCGCGACTTAGCTGCTGTTCGGCCATGGCGCCGAGATAATGGTTCACCGCGACCTCGTTGGGCGCGTGGGTAAACAGCTGAACATAAATCTTGTTGATGAACTCGCTGTCGTTGAGGGCAGCGAACTTCGCCGGTCTGGTGTCGATAAATTTCTGTGCAACATTGGCAAAGGTATTTGTTCCACTGCCGATGACGTTACCCCAATAAGTCACGCCATCGGCAGTGGCGATGGCGCCAACGGCATAAAATAGCGCCAGTACATCTTGAGCCCCGCTGTGGGCTGCCGGCGTATCGGCAACGCCCGGATAAAGTGCCTGCATAATAGAATCATCCAATATGGTTTGCTGTTGCAGCATCGTCTCATCCTGGCCCTGATAATTGAGCAATGCATCTGACAGGCCGGCAGCAACGTTGCCGAGGGTTTTCCCACTATTTAACTGATTGACCAGTGAGGTGACTTCGCTAGAGGACGGCGGTTGCTGATACAGGTTGCTATAAACAAACGATACCTGCTGTTCCTTTGACATCTCACCGTAATGACGTTGTCCGTCAGGGCTACGGATCAGCCAGGCGGCAAGTTCGCTGGTACTCATACCGTCCATCAGTTTTTTTGCAAAGTATTCCACGTCTTTTAATGCCGGCTTTTTGCCCAGAGTGGTCTGGAAAATGCTGGCTGCGCTTTGTTGATACAGTAATACGTTCATCATGTTTCCTTGGTGAATAGCCACAAGTAGCACTATAGCGTAGTACCATTTTTCGATTTTTTGCCATGTCAGTCAGGGAAAGAGGTTCTATTTCAGCAGGATATAAATAAAATTGTTAATTATTTCATTTTTAATTGAACGGCTTTCGGCGCAGGAAAACGGACGCCGTCTAATGGCGCCCGCATGGGGTCAGTAGGTTTGTGGCCCCACCGAAGGCGCACACTTGGCGTCGGCGCTGGCTTCATTGCAGTGTGGGGTGGGGTCGCCAGTTGGCGGTGGCGGTGGGCCACTGCCGGAAGAGCAGGCAGCAAGCAGCAAGGCTAATAACAGAGGGATTGAACGTTGCATCGAGCCTCCTTAAATCATGCTCAGGGCACCTTTAAGGTATAGCAGAGAAACCCCGCTTCAGGTATGGGCTATACGGGCGGGCGCGGTCCGGCAGGCAGACCGAACAGACCGGCGTCAGGGGCAGCGCTAGGTATCCGGCTGATGGCAGACCGCTTCAATATTGTGGCCATCCGGACCGATGACAAAGGCGGCATAATAATTTGCATGGTAGTGCGGTCGCAAACCGGGTGCGCCGTTGTCCTGCCCACCGGCTTCCAGTGCGGCACGATAAAACGCGTCGACCTGCCGGCGGCTGTGCGCAATAAACGCCAGATGCAGCGGGGCCGGTTTTTCCGTGGTTTGAAACAGACATAATGAAACATTACTTTCTGTGCCAAGTTCAACGCCGTAAGTCGGCTCGCCCTCGGACAATATGCTGACGCCGAGAGGCTCCAGAGCCTTGAGAAAGAAGGACTTACTGACGTCATAGTCACTGACGCCGAATTTTACGTGGTCAAACATCTGCTCACCTCACTGTTATCCTGTGGTTGCAAACCCGCGATGGAGGGATGATTAAGCAGTATAGTCGCTGGTGGCGCTGGCTGGCCGCACGGCCTTTGCCGGCTATGAGCGAGCCGTTGTGCCGCAACGCCGAGTGATGGAGCGTTGGCGGCCACCGACAGGTTGAGATGTTCTGCCATGGTCAGCGGGGCAATGGCGATACCCTATGACAGGCATAAAAAAACCAACCGCAACGGGTTGGTTTCTAAAGGAATGTTTGGTCGGCATGAGAGGATTCGAACCTCCGACCCCCGACACCCCATGACGGTGCGCTACCAGGCTGCGCTACATGCCGACGCGATAAAAACAGTCTACCTTTTCCCGATGCCATTGCAAGATGGCCGCGTCTGATTGCTTTAGTTTTAAGCAGTTAGTTGGCAATAAAGCGTTTTACATCGGTCAGAACCTGCAACAGCAAACCAAGCTGCGGTTTTTCGTCCTTTATTTCGCTATCGTTCTTGTCGTAGGCGCGGTAATTGCCGTTGTTGTCCAGCACGATGGTTTGCGTCGGCGTGGTGATCACCAGCAGATCGCTGTTGCCGGTAGCAACCCAATTGTTACGTCGTTGAGCGGTAAACAGGTCTTCACCCTGTGAATAATCGTTGGCCGCGGTTTTAACGTGCAGCAACCGCTGCATCAGGGTGCGCATCACGTCGTTATGGTTGGTCAATTTGTTGATGGTCTGCGCCGGCGTGCCTGGCCAGTGGATCACCAGCGGCACCTGCAACTGCGCCGGGCTGAAGCTACTGCCGGCACCCCAGTGGCCTTTGCCGGTATCGTTGAATTCAACGCCGTGCTCGGCGGTGATCACCACCACGGTTTTTTCCAGCATGCCACGTTGCTTCAGCGTGTCGAGCACCTGGGCGATTTGCGCGTCAACCTCGCGTGCGCCGCTGCGGTAGCGTTGCATAAAATCGGCCGGCGTTGGCGTATCGCCATTGTCGGATGCCACTGTGTCATTGCCGCGCAGGTTGAGATAGGAGAACCACGGCATATTGTTGCCTTGATCCGCCAGCCAACGCTGCCACTGCTGCGTGGTGGCGCTGTCGTTTTGCACCTGCGCCGGCGGCAGGGTGAAATCGGTCAGCAGTGCCTGACGGTAAAGCGGTGCGTTGAAACCGTCCGAAGAGAACAGGCCGAACTGATAACCCTGGCTATTGAGCGCATTGATCAATGCTGACGACTTGCGCGATGCCAGAATGCCGTCCAGGTAAGTCGGGGAAATGCCATAGAACAAGCCGAACAGGCTGGTATCGGCATGGTTGCCGGTACTGTAGTGATCGGTGAAGCGCACGTTTTCCTGCGCGAAGCGGGTGAGGGCGGGCATGTCCTGCGCCACATCCTGAGTGCGTATGCCGTCTACCACGATCATCAGCAGGTTATAACCGCTGCCCTTGTCGCTGTAGCTGAGATCGTTGAGAGGATACTCAACCGCAGCAGCAGCCGGGTTGCCTTGCTGCACCAAACGGCGCTCGTATTCTTGCGGGTCGAGCAGGCCGTGTTTTTCCAGGAACTTGCGCGCGGTCATCGGGTACGACAGCGGCAGATTGGCGCGCTGCATGGTAATCGGCCGATAGAAATTGGCGTCCGCCCAGATGTAAATCAGGTGCGAGGCAAAAAACGACACAATAAACAGCGCGGCCAGCGGCTTGCCGAAGCTGCGGCGATTCAGGCTGCGCAGCTTTTGCCAACTCCAGGTGGCGAACAGCATTTCCACCAGGAAAATCACCGGCACGCAAATGAACATCAGCTGCCAGTCGCGCGCCAGTTCGCTCTGGTCCGGGTTGACCACCAGTTCCCATACCACCGGATTCAGGTGCAGGTGGAAGCGGGTGAACACCTCGCTGTCGACCAGCAGCAGGGTCAGCCCGGCGGTAGCCAGCGCGGCGGAGATAAAGCGCAGCAGCCGCTGCGACATCACCACGAAGGTGAGGGGGAAGATGATCAGCAGGTAGCCGGCAAAGACGATAAAGCTGACGTGCCCCAGCAGGCTGACCAGCGCATACACCCGGCCCAGCAGCGAGGCAGGCCAGTCGGCGACAAACAGATAGCGGCTGCCCAACCCAAGGCTGAGCAGAATGTTGAACAAGGCGAACCAGTGCCCCCAGCTGATCATCTGGGAGACTTTTTCACGATAACGCTGACGGTTTGTCACCATAAATTAAGTATTAATGCGCTTTGTCGTCACGGATAGAAGCCTGTAGGGCTTCAGCAAACGATCTCGCCAACGTCTGCCGCTGTGCGGGAGAGACGCTGGTGTTGATCAAGTTGGTTACCATGTTGCCCAACACCATCAAAGAGAGATCGGTGGGAGTATGGTGTTTTTCCAGAACGTTGACTAGCTCAGAGAGCAGTTGTTCAACATGTTCGTCACTGTAACGGGATGATTGTGGCATAAAGTTGAGCTCAAAACCTGACAAAGTCCCATATCTTACCGTATAGGGCCGTGATTTTCCGCTCTAATTTATCGCGACCTGCGGATCGTCGCCATCTTTCAATTGCAGCTCTCTGCCTTCGGTGTTTGAATACGCGCTCAAAGAACAGGAGGATTTATCATGAGTCTGGATATTGACCAGATCGCACTGCACCAGTTGGTAAAACGCGACGAACAAACGCTGGATGTGGTGCTGCGCGATTCCCTTCTTCCCGCCAATGCGGCAGTGGAAGAGATGATGGCGGAGCTGCACCGCGTTTACAGCGCCAAAAGCAAGGCTTACGGCCTGTTCAATGAAGAGAGCGAGTTGGCGCAGGCGTTGCGGACCTGCCGCAAGGGCGACGAAGATTTCCTGGCATTCAGCCGTGCCGCCACCGGACGTCTGCGCGACGAGCTGGCAAAATATCCGTTTGCCGAGAGCGGCGTGGTACTGTTCGGCCAATACCGTTACCTGGCGGTGGAGTATTTGCTGATCGCGGTGCTCAACAGCTGCAACAGTATGCGCGTCAACGAAGAGCTGGACATCAGCACCACCCATTATCTGGACATCAACCACGCGGATATCGTTGCGCGCGTTGATTTGACCGAATGGGAAACCAACCCGGAATCCACCCGTTATCTGACCTTCCTCAAAGGGCGGGTTGGCCGCAAGGTGTCCGATTTCTTTATGGACTTCCTGGCGGCGGCCGAGGGCCTGGACACCAAGGCGCAAAACCGTGGGCTGTTGCAGGCGGTAGACGATTACTGTGCCGATGCGCAACTGGACAAAAACGAACGGCAGAGCGTGCGTCAGCAGGTGTACAGCTATTGCAACGAGCAGTTGCAGGCAGGGGAAGAGATTGAACTGCAAGCGCTGTCGGCGGAAATCGCCCCGCTGGGCGAAAAAGACTTTTTGCAATTTTCCAGCGAGCAGGGTTACGAACTGGAAGACAGTTTCCCGGCGGATCGCGGCACCTTGCGCCAACTGACCAAGTTTGCCGGCAGCGGCGGCGGCATCAGTCTCAACTTTGACGCGATGTTGCTGGGCGAGCGCATTTTCTGGGACGCGGCCACCGACACCTTGACCATCCGGGGCACGCCACCCAATCTGCGCGACCAGCTACAGCGTCGGTTGAACGGTGGCAAATAGTGCCAGCGGATCGCAGACAATAAAAAACGCCGCATTTGCGGCGTTTTTTACTTCGGCGTCCCGAAATACTAAAGCTCGATAACGTTGTGCGATTAAGCGCGAACGAAGTCGATGTGGGTCAGTTTTGGCTTGAAAGCGTGACGCTGTACAGCCTGAACTTTAACTTTAGTTTCTTTGCCGTCGACAACCAGAACGATAGCTTCAGCGTAGAACTCTGGTTTAGCTTCCATGTTCTTGACAGAATCATGGTCTAATTCGATAGCGATTGCAGCGTCTTTGCCACCGTAGATGATAGCGGGGAACTTGTTAGCTGCACGCAGGCGGCGGCTCGCACCCTTACCCTGCTCTTTACGTACTTCTGCATTGATAGTGAACATTGTTTTTTCTCTCGAAAGAAAATTTACCCTGCTACAGGCGACCCAGTAACAGGTTCGATAAAGCAGTTTTACTCGCGTTTACGCCGGGCGGACCCGGGTAAAGCGGGCGGCATTTTAACGGAAAGCCACCGCCAGGGCAATGAAAACCTGCCGGTCAGGCGGGGGGATGGCGGTCAATACAGTTGGTTGGCTCGCCGGAAACGCCCCTGATAATCAAATACCTTTTCGCGAATTTGCCAGAACTGGCCGCGTTTGCGCGCCACGACGAAATCAGGATGGCGCAGCAACGCCTGCTGCCTGAGAATATCGGCGGCATGCTGCCAACTGAAGGGCACCCCCGGCGCACGCTGGTGTGGGCGTAGAAACAGCATTTCAAACGCCTTGCGCTGTGCCGGCGTCTGCAGGCGGAAACGTTCGCTGGTGCTGGTGCCGTCTTCGTCGTAATAGGTGGCCTTCAGCCATTCGCCCTTATCATCGCGGCCGCTGTCCAGCGTCATGCCGCCGCAGCGCAGCACCAGCGCATCTTTCAGCTTCAGCGCCGCCTTCAGCATATCGTCAGGATCGACCAGTACTTCCTGACATTGGTGGCAGCGGCGGGCGGCAATGTCGTTTTCTGCCCCGCAGTGCGGGCAGCTTTTGAAACGGAAGCGATAATCGCACTGTTCGCGCTGGCCGTCATCATCCTCCATCCAGCCCTGGCAGCGGCGGCCATAATGCTCGATGATGTCGCCGTTGTCGGTGCATTTGCCCCAGAATAAGTTGGCGAAACCGCAGGCCGGGCAGAAGACCTGTACCGGCTGACTGTCGCCGTGCGGTTTGCGCACGCCGACTTCCGGTGTAAACAGGTCATGCGGATTGCCGGCGTAATCGAGGATCAGGCAATCGTGCTTGTCCGGCGCCAGCCGCAGACCACGCCCGACGATTTGCTGATACAGGCTGACCGATTCGGTCGGACGCAGAATGGCGATCAGATCGACATGCGGCGCGTCAAAGCCGGTGGTCAGTACCGCGACGTTGACCAGATAGCGCAACTGCTGGCGCTTGAAGGCCTCGATCAGCGCATCGCGCTCGGCCGGCGGCGTTTCCGCGCTGACCAGCGCCGCCTCACCCTGCGGCAATAAACCGTGGATCTCGCGCGCATGCTCGACGGTGGAGGCAAAAATCATCACCCCCTTGCGGCTGTCGGCATATTCGACAATCTGACTGATGATGTGCGGTGTGATGCGGTTTTGCTGCTTCAATTCCCGGTTCAACGCGGCCTCGCTGAACAAACCTTGATCGTTGGCCTGCAAGCGGCTGAAATCGTATTGCACGATGGGCATATCGAGCCGCTCCGGCGGCACCAGATAGCCGTTTTTGATCATGTAGCGCAGCGGCAGTTCATAAATACAGTCGCGAAACAGCGCGTTGGCGTCGCCGCGCGTGAAGCCGTGGTAGTGAAACTGATAAATCCAGCCCTTGCCGAGTCGATAGGGGGTGGCGGTCAGACCCAGCAGCCGCAGCTGCGGGTTGCTGCGCTGCAAATGCTGGATGATTTGCTGGTACTGGCTGTCGTCATCGTCGCTGATGCGGTGGCACTCGTCGATAATCAACAGTGAAAATGCGCCGTCGAACAGTGGCAGATTGCGCGCCACGGACTGTACGCTGCCGAACACCACCTTACCGGCGCTCTGCTTTTGTTGCAGACCGGCGGCGAAAATATCGGCCTCCAGGCCATACGCGCAGTATTTGGCGTGGTTTTGCGCTACCAGCTCCTTGACGTGCGCCAGTACCAGCACCCGCGCGCGCGCGCGCTTCGCCAGTTCGGCGATCACCAGGCTCTTGCCGGCACCGGTCGGCAGGACGATCAGCGCCGGTTCGGGGTGTTGACGAAAATGGGTGATAGTGGCTTCGACCGCCTCCAACTGATAGGGGCGTAGGGTGAATGCCATGAAATAACGCCTCTGGCCGTAAAAATATTCCGCGTATAGTACCGTTTGTGCGCATTGGTTGCGACCAACAGCAAAATTGCCCTGTCATGGCACCGTTTCCACCGCTATAATCATCGGACAGCAATCGCTGTTTCCCCACGCGATTTTACTGATTCACCCTCTCCGAGCCGGCCATTGCACCTGATGCAACGGTGGTTCGTCATATTTTAGCGATACGATCAAAGCGATCATAACAACGACAGGCAAAGCAGACCCCATGCGACTGGACAAGTTTTTATCTCAGCAGTTAGGTATCAGCCGCGCGCTGGTAGCGCGTGAACTCCGAGCAAAGCGCGTCACCGTTGACGGTGAAGTGGTAAGAAGCGGGGCGCTGAAGCTGACGCCGGAAACGGAAGTGGCGTTTGACGGCAATGTGCTGGAACAGCTGAACGGGCCGCGCTACTTCATGCTCAATAAACCGCAGGGATATGTCTGCTCCACTGACGATCCCGATCATCCCACCGTGCTGTATTTTCTTGAAGAGCCGGTGGCCTACAAGCTGCATGCCGCCGGACGACTGGATATCGATACCACCGGCCTGGTGCTGATGACCGACGACGGCCAGTGGTCGCACCGTATCACCTCGCCGAAGCATCACTGCGAGAAAACCTATCTGGTGACCCTGGAGCAGCCGTTGGCGGCAGACACCGCGTCGCATTTTGCCGCAGGGGTGCAACTGCATAATGAAAAAGATCTGACCCGGCCGGCGCAACTGGAACAGCTTGACGAACATCGGGTGCGCCTGACCATCAGCGAAGGGCGTTATCACCAGGTGAAGCGCATGTTTGCAGCGGTCGGCAACCGTGTGGTTGACCTGCATCGCGAACGCATTGGCGCCATCAGGCTGGACGACGATTTGGCGCCGGGCGAATACCGCCCGCTGACCGAGGAAGAGATCGCCAGCGTCGGCGCTCCGCATTTACAAGATTAATTAACCGCTGCGGCTGATAAAGGAGTCGTTGAACGTGCAACAGAACCGGACCTCTCATCTGGGTTTAATCTTTATATTGGGCTTGCTGTCGATGCTGATGCCGTTGGCGATAGACATGTACTTGCCCAGTATGCCGGTAATCGCCAGGGAATTCGGCGTTGAACCAGGGCGGGTGCAAATGACGCTTAGCGCCTATATGTTCGGTTTCGCCATCGGTCAGCTGTTCTATGGGCCGATGTCGGACAGCATCGGCCGCAAGCCGGTGATCCTGTGGGGCACGTTGATCTTTGCCCTGGCCGGCTGTGCGTGCGCGATGGCCGACTCGGTGGAACAGCTGGTCAACCTGCGTTTTCTGCACGGTCTGGCGGCTGCGGCGGCCAGCGTGGTGATTAATGCCCTGATGCGCGACATGTTCACCAAGGACGAATTCTCGCGCATGATGTCGTTCGTCATTCTGGTGATGACCATCGCGCCGTTGCTGGCGCCGATGATCGGCGGTGCGCTGCTGTTGTGGTTCAGCTGGCACGCGATCTTCTGGAGCATGGGAGCGGCGGCGCTGATCGGCTCGCTGCTGGTGGCGCTGTACATCAAGGAAACCCTGCCCAAAGAGCGGCGGCAAAAATTCCATTTGCGTACCACGTTGGGCAACTTTGGCTCGCTGTTTCGCCATAAACGGGTGCTGAGCTATATGCTGGCCAGCGCCTTCTCGTTTGCCGGCATGTTCTCGTTCCTCAGCGCCGGGCCGTTTGTCTACATCGAGCTGAACCACGTCTCACCGCAGCATTTTGGTTACTACTTTGCGCTGAACATCGTATTCCTGTTCCTGACCACGTTGGTCAACAGCCGCAACGTGCGCCGTTTTGGTGCCATCAACATGTTCCGACTGGGGCTGATGGTGCAGTTGGCGATGGGCATCTGGTTGCTGGTGGTCAGCGCGGCCGATCTGGGCTTCTGGTCGCTGGTGCTGGGCGTGGCGGTCTATCTTGGCTGCATTGCGATGATCTCTTCCAACGCCATGGCGGTGATCCTCGATGACTTCCCGCATATGGCCGGCACCGCATCCTCGCTGGCCGGTACGCTGCGGTTCAGCATCGGCGCCATCGTCGGGGCACTGCTGTCGCTGGTGCCGGGCAAAACGGCATGGCCGATGGTGATCTCGATGGCGCTGTGCAGCATTATCGCCGTATTGTTCTATTTGTATGCCAGCCGTCCTCGCCATAACCGGGTCAAACCGGTCGCAGTATAGTCACTTGGCCGGGGCGAACCGCATCGCCCCGCACTTTCCCCTGTAATTTCAGCCGTTGCCGAGAGTTGCAATCTTTCTTTTGTTGCTAAATATAAGTCAGCTAATTAAACGCTGATTAAATGCGCTGCGGCTTTTTTGCTAAAAAAAGCGCTGCCAGCGCGGGGTGACGATCGGTGTTAAACCTGTATCGTGGCTGGCGCTGCGGCGGGGGAATAGAGGTGTCAGCATTATTAATCAGTGGGTTAAGCACATGTTTATGACGGCAGCCCAGATGGTAATGTTTAAACAATGTAAAATTATGGCGATGGAAAAGTAATCGTTATGCAAGAGAAAAGGGTTGAGATTGTAAGCGGAAAGGGTTACATATAACGCAAAAATGCGAGCTGAGTCGCAAAATGCCGTGGAACACGCGCATGCAGTCAGTAAAAAAATGCGAAATCAGCGAGTACAGGGTGTCGTTAACTGTTTGTGACAAATTTTACGTTTTGATAACGTACATTCACGGCAGAGTCAGTATCTAACGGCTATAACTTAGTTACCCTGTATGTAAAAAAAATGTTTCATCTTTTCAAACTAGGGATTTCATGTGGATAGTATCCAACTTTCGGTAGTGCATCGCTTACCGCAAAGTTATCGTTGGCTAACGGGGTTTACCGGCGTCAAGGTTGAACCGATTCCGCTAAGCGGCTTAGACGAAGATAACAACCTGATCGGCCTGAAGCTGCTGAGCCATGACGGCAATGAAGCCTGGCGCGTAATGCAACAGCTCAAAACCTCTCTGCAAGAGATCCAGGTTGACTGCGCGGTGGTGGAATGGGAAGGGCAGCCTTGCCTGTTTGTTCATCGCTGTGACGAAAGCGCAACCATGTGCCGGTTAAAAAACGTCGGTGCGGCGATCGCCGAGCCAATGAGCGCACAATATCCCTTCTAGCTACCGCGTTAATCCGCCAACTGCAATAACTGTTGCGTATAGTCTGCGGCAGGCGCAGTAAAGATCGCCTGGCAGTCGCCCTGTTCCACTACTTCGCCCTGACGCAGTACGATCAGCTGATGACACAGCGAGCGCACCACCTGCAAATCATGGCTGATAAACAGATAGGCCAATCGGTGGCGCTGCTGCAACGTTTTCAGCAGCGTCAGGATCTGGGCCTGCACCGACTTGTCCAGCGAAGAGGTCGGTTCGTCGAGGATCAGCAGCCGAGGCTGTAAAATCAGCGCGCGGGCAATGGCGATGCGTTGGCGTTGCCCACCGGAAAACTCGCTCGGATAACGATGGCGTAGCGCCGGATCCAGCCCGACCTCCTGCAATGCGGCAATCACCCGTTGTTCACGCTGTTGCGCGCCGAGTTGCTGATGGACTTCCAATCCTTCGGCGACGATCTGCTGCACATTGAGCCGCGGATTGAGCGCCGAATAAGGATCCTGGAACACAATCTGCATCTGGCTGCGATAGGGTAGCAGCTGTTTCATATTGAGCTGATGCAGCGGTTGGCCATTAAACCAGATGGCGCCGCGCGAGGTCAGCAGACGCAGCAACGCCAGCCCGGTGGTGCTTTTACCCGATCCCGATTCGCCGACCAGGCCGACGCTTTCCCCTGATTTCAGGCTGAAACTCAGATCCTTCAAGGCGTAATGCTGACCGACCGTACGCCGCAACAGGCCGCGACGAATCGGGAAGCTGACCTGCAAGTTTTCTACCCGCAACAGCGGGGCGGCATCGGCCGGCAGCGGCAGCGGATCGCCGACCTCCTCGGCGGCCAACAGCTGCTGCGTATAGGCATGTTGCGGCGCATAGAACAACCGTTGACGGCTGTTCTGTTCCACGCATTGCCCCTGCCGCATCACCGCCACGTTATCTGCCAGGCGACGCACGATGTTCAGGTTATGGGTAATAAACAGCAGGCTCATGCCCAATTCCTGCTTCAGCTCTTTCAGCAGCAGCAGGATCTGCGCCTGGATGGTGACATCCAGCGCGGTGGTTGGCTCATCGGCGATCAGCAGTTTGGGTTGGGTCAATACCGCCATGGCAATCATTACCCGCTGCCGTTCGCCGCCGGAAAGCTGGTGCGGATAATCTTTCAACCGACCTTTGGCGTTGCGGATGCCGACCCGATCGAGACATTGAACGATCTCTGCTCGCGTCGCGTCGCGCCGCATGCCACGGTGCAGCATCAGCACTTCTGCCAGTTGTTTTTCGATGGTGTGCAACGGGTTGAGTGATACCATCGGCTCCTGAAAAATCATTGAAATCTGATTGCCGCGCACCTGGCGCAGCTCGGCTTCGCTGGTGTGCAGCAATGAACGCCCGTTGAAATGGATGTCGCCGCCCTGATACACCACCGGCGGTGTGGGCAGCAGGCGCAGCACCGACAGCGCGGTCACGCTTTTGCCCGAGCCGGACTCACCGACCAGCGCCAGCGTTTCGCCGTGTTCGATCTGTAATGAAACGCCGTTGACTACCTGGTTTAGCGCCTCGCCGTGGCGGAAAGCGACGCTAAGATCCTGAATCGAGAGCAGGGGAGTGCTAGCCATATCAATATGCCTTGCCGGGATCGAAGGCGTCGCGTACCGCTTCGCCGATGAAGATTAACAGAGACAGCAGCAGCGCCAGCACCAGAAACGCGGTAATGCCGAGCCAGGGCGCTTGCAGGTTGTTTTTGCCTTGCAACAGCAGTTCGCCGAGCGAGGGCGAGCCGATGGGCAGGCCAAACCCGAGGAAATCCAGCGAGGTCAGCGTGGTGATGGAGCCGCACAAAATGAACGGTAAGAAGGTCAGCGTTGCCACCATGGCGTTGGGCAGCATATGGCGATGCATGATAGTACGATCGGGCACGCCCATCGCCCGCGCCGCACGAATGTAATCATGGTTACGGGCGCGCAGGAACTCGGCGCGCACCACCCCCACCAGGCTCATCCAGCCAAACAGAATGGTAATCGCCAGCAGCCACCAAAAGTTCGGCTGCACGATGCTCGACAGCAGAATAATCAAAAACAGCGTCGGCATGCCAGACCACACTTCGATAAAACGCTGTCCCCACAGATCGAGACGGCCGCCGTAATAGCCCTGTATCGCGCCGACGCAAATGCCGATGACGCTCGACACCAGCGTCAGCGCCAGCCCGAACAGCATGGAAATGCGAAAACCGTACAGCACGCGCGCCAGCACGTCACTGCCATTGCTGTCGGTGCCCAGCAGGTTATGGCGCGACGGCGCAGACGGGAAGGGCACGTCGGTAGCAAAATTGATGGTAGCGTAGCTGAAGCGGATCGGCGCCCACAGCGCCCAGCCGTGCTGCTCTATCTGGCGGAGAACGAACGGATCCTGATAATCGGTGGTGGTTTGCAGCTCGCCGCCGAAGGTGGTTTCGCTGTAATCAACCATCACCGGCAGCAGCCAGCGACCGTCGTAGCGCACCAGCAGCGGCTTGTCGTTAGCGATCAGGTTCGCCGCCAGGCTGAGTACAAACAGCAGCAGAAAAATCCACAGCGACCAATAGCCGCGACGGTTGTTACGAAAGCGCGCCCAGCGCGCCTGATTGATCGGGCTTAGGCGACTCATTGGCGGGCCTCAAAATCAATGCGCGGATCGACCAGCGTGTAGGTAATATCGCTCAGAATATTCAGCAGCAGGCCAATCAGGGTGAAAATGTACAGCGTACCGAACATCACCGGGTAGTCACGCTGCAGGGTGGCATCGTAGCCCAGCAGGCCGAGGCCGTTGAGGGAAAACATCACTTCTATCAGCAGAGAGCCGGTGAAGAACATGCTGATAAAAGTGGCCGGGAAGCCGGCGATCACCAACAGCATTGCATTGCGAAACACGTGACGATAGAGGATTTTCTGTTCGTCCAGTCCCTTGGCGCGCGCGGTGACCACATACTGTTTGCGCACCTCGTCGAGAAAGGCGTTCTTGGTCAGCATGGTCAGGGTGGCAAAGCCGCCGATCACCGTCGCCAGTACCGGCAGCGTAATATGCCACAGATAATCGGTGATTTTCCCGTACCAGGGTAGGGTGTCGAAATTGCTGGAAACCAGCCCGCGCAGCGGGAACCAGTCCAGATAGCTGCCGCCGGCGAACACCACGATCAGAATAATGGCGAACAGAAACGCCGGTATGGCGTAGCCGATGATGATCAGGCTGCTGCTCCAGGTGTCGAACGCGCTGCCGTTACGCACCGCCTTGCGAATGCCAAGCGGGATCGACACCAGGTAAATGATCAACGTGCTCCACAGTCCGAGCGTGATCGAGACCGGCATGCTTTGGCCGATCAGCTGCATTACCGACGCGCCGCGAAACAGGCTGTCGCCGAAATCCAGACGGGCATAGTTCCAGAGCATGGTGAAGTAGCGCTCATGCAACGGCTTGTCGAAGCCGTAGCGCTGGGTGATTTCGGCGATCACTTCAGGATCCAGCCCGCGCGATCCACGGTACTGGCTTTCCGGGCGCGCATGGCCAAGACCGTCACTGACGCCGCCACCACCAAAGCCGCTGGTATGGCCGAGTTCGATGGCGGCAATCGCCTGATCTACCGGTCCTCCGGGGGCTATTTGCACGATAAAGAAGTTGATGGTGATGATGGCCCACAGGGTCGGGATCACCAAAAGCAGTCTGCGAATCAGATAAGCGCCCACCGGTTGCCCCTTATTGCTGCTGAGCCGGCAAACGCGCGGCTTTATTGACGTCGAACCACCAATTGTCGAAGCCGATGTCATAGGCAGGGCGGATGGCCGGCAGCGAGAACTTGTCCCAGAAGGCGTAGCGATCGTGGTTGGAGTACCACATCGGCAGCATGTAGTGATTCCAGGTCAACACCCGATCGAGCGCCCTGCCGAGCGGCAGCAGGGCTTGCTCATTGCCCTGATTTTTGGCGATCTGTGCAAGCAGCGCATCTACCGCCGGATCGCTGACGCCCGGCGTGTTATAGCTTGAATCGATATAGGCGGAACCCCAGTATATCTGGAGGTCGGCGCTCGGGAACGGCATCGCCGGATAGACGGTCGACACCATATCGAAGTCACGGTTACGGACGCGGCGGGTGTACTGGCTGGCGTCGATTTCGCGGATCTCCATGGTGATGCCGAGCCGTTGCAGGTTGTGCTGGAACGGCAACACGTACTGGAAGTTGCTGCCGCTCAGCAGCAACAGCTCAAACACCAACGGTTGGCCGGTTTTGCCGTTGACCAGACGCTGGTCTTTCACTTGCCAGCCGGCATCCTTCAGCAACTGTGTGGCTTTCAGCAGATTTTGACGATCGTTACCGCTGCCGTCGGAGGTGGGGGGTTGATAAATGGTGGTAAACACCTCCGGCGGCACTTGGCCTTTCAGCGGGGCCAGCTGCGCGAGCTCGGCGGCATCCGGATAACCTTTGGCGGCGTAGGGGGTGTTCTGGAAATAACTGTTGGTGCGTTGATAGGCGTTGTAATACAGCGCTTTGTTCATCCAGTCGAAGTCGAACGCCAGTGAAATGGCTTCACGCACCCGGCGATCGGCAAACTGCGGCCGTTTAATATTGAACGCCAGCCAGCGGGCGTTTTGCGCCGCTTCGTTGGTTTCATCATGCTTGATGATGTAATTGCGGGCAAAGTTGCCCCCCTGGTACTGGGTGGCCCAGCTTTTTGGCGAACCTTCG
The DNA here is from genome assembly GCF_041448735.1 of Serratia odorifera. Taxonomy (NCBI): domain Bacteria; kingdom Pseudomonadati; phylum Pseudomonadota; class Gammaproteobacteria; order Enterobacterales; family Yersiniaceae; genus Serratia; species Serratia odorifera. The sequence goes on from NZ_JBGMUT010000002.1 coordinate 246,604, forward strand.
GCGCGGAAGTCGTAGGCGCCGGCCTTGAAGGCTTCCAATGCCACCTTGTCATCCAGGTAATAATCGTAACGCAGGCTATCAAAATTAAAGCGTCCGCGGTTGACCGGCAGATCTGCCGCCCAGTAATCGCGAACCCGCTGATAGGTGATGTATTGGCCGAGGCGGTAGCTGCCGATCTTATACGGGCCGCTGCCGAGCGGCGGTGTGCCAAGCGGTTGGTTCAGCGGGTGGTTTTTCCAAAAGCTTTCGGGCATTACCGGCAGGCTGAGCAGGCTGAGCATCTGTTCGCGATTCGGCTTGGGCAGTTCAATGCGCACCGTCAGACGCGAAATGGCCTTGACCGTCACCCCTTTGTAGTAGGAGCGGAATTGCGGCACCCCTTCGGTCATGAATTTGCCAAAGGTGAAGGCTACGTCGTTGGCGGTGATCGGGCTGCCGTCATGGAAGCGGGCGCGGGCGTTGATGTCCAGCTCCATCCAGCGCATGTCCTGCGGATAGCGTGCCGATTCGGCAACCAGCGGGTAATAACTGGCCGGTTCGTCATGCGATTGGGTGAACAGGGAATCGTACAGTTCGCCGGTGCGCTGGCCGGGGACGCCGCGGCTGGCGTAGCGGTTGAAGTTGTCGTAGGTGCCGATAGCCGCCAGCCGGACACTACCCCCTTTGGGCGCCGCCGGATTGACGTAGTCATAATGGCTGAAGTTGGCAGAGTATTTCGGCTCGCCGAGCAGAGCGAAAGCGTATCCTTCGTTGATGGCTTCGGCCTGTGAAGTAAAACTCAGTGCCGAAAGCACCAGAGCAGCAAAAACGCGCATGGACATTTTTACGGTAAGCTCCTGCTGTGTAATCAATTAAACAGCGCACAGCATATCATTGCCAGCTGCGGCATGGGGTAAAGAAGTTTAAATATCGGCCAAGGCATCGGTCTGGTGTGGATACACCGCGTTAACGCCGCAAAACTCGACAAATGCCTCTGCGCTCAACGGCTTGCTGAAGTAATAACCTTGCATGAAGTTGACGCCATGCTGGTATAAATAGTGCCGTTGTTCCGCGGTTTCAACGCCTTCCGCCACGGTTTGCATCTTGAGTTTTTTTGCCAGCGTCAATACCGCATCCAGCACCGGGGCGGTGACCGTGTCCTGACCGATGGTGCTGACGAAGCCACGGTCGATCTTCAGATAGTCCATGCTAAAGCGCTCCAGGTAAATCAGCGCGCTGTGTCCGGTGCCAAAATCATCGATCGCCACCTCGATGCCTTGCCGGTGCAGCCAGTCAAATTCCGCCAGCGCGCTCTGTTCTTCCAGCATGCCGCGTTCGGTAATTTCAAACACCAGGGTGAAATGATCGGCCGGCAATTGCGCCAGCAGTGCACGTACATCCTGGTGGAACGACGGGGCGCTGAGATGGTGGGGAGAGAGGTTGAGTCCCAGTTTGGCTCCGCGCGGCAGCACCGTCGCCAATCGGGGCGCATCTGTGGCTATCAGCGTAAACAGATGACGAGTCAGCGGCACAATCAGATCTTCGCTCTCCGCGTAGGGAATGAATAAATCCGGCGGAATGCGTCCTTCGATCGGATGCTGCCAGCGAATCAATGCCTCCAGCCCGGAAACCGCGTTGCTGGCGCTATGTAATACCGGCTGGTATTCGACAAAAAATTCGTTGTGCCTGATAGCGCGCATCATCGCGCGTTCAGGGCTCTGGCGCAGCATCAGCATGTAATAGCACAGCACGCCGATCAGCAGTGACAATACCAGGCTGCCCAGTACCGTCAGGCGTATATCGTTAGGGGTCAACTTTTCGTTATAAAACTGAATGGCCAATGGATAACCGGGAATCGACAGCCGGTAGGAACGGCCGTTCGGCAGTTGATCCAGCGAGAGCAGGTCGGGACCAAAGGTGGTCAGGGCGCGGTTGCCCATAATGATGGCAATGCCGGGCGCTTCTTCATCATGCGAAGTAAACAGCAGGTACGGCAGCAAATCGATATCCAGCGTTGCCAGCACGCCAGTGTTCTCCGCGCCAGGCTGGCGCAGCCATACGGCGACCGCCGGTTTGTCGGGCACCATCGGCGTGCCTTGCTGCAATTTGAGGTCGAGTGGCTGATGCCAGTTAAGATCCGGGTAAATGTCCCTCATCGCCAGCATCATGTCGCCAGTGGCGGATGAACAGTAGGCATAGCCGTTCTTGATCAGCAGGAAAGTGCGCACGCCGCTGGTGAACGCGGCCTGATAGGTAATGTCGGCCTGCATGGTCAGACAGGGTTTGTCGGTCAGCGAGGTCAGCTCGCGCATGGTGTCGGTCAGGTGGTTAAGGTAGTTGACGGTAAACTTCTGCGTCCGCTGCTCCACCAGGCGCTGATATTGTGCGCGCTGATGATCGATTAAAAATAGCGTCACCGAGATAAACAGCAGAAAAAAGACCAGGGCGGCAACGGTACTTTTAATCAGGCTGCGCCGACGGTGTGAAACATGGCGCGCGAATGCTCTTTTTAAGCCCATAAACCTGCCCCCTGAGCATGGCATAACAGTCTGTTTTTATTATAGCGGCAGCTTTTACTATATCTCATTAACCGCGATCTGGTCATTTTTGCCGGCAGGCGTTAGTCGCACTTCAAATAACGCATCACCACCTCCACCGTCATTTGGCGGTAATAGGCCAGCTTTTCTTCTGCCGAGCGGTTGCCTTCAAACAACGTGTCGAAGGTGTACTGGTTCGCGGCGTAGTGAAAGCAGAGCGAACTGATCACCCGGTGCAGGTCACGGGCATTCACCTGCGAGTCGAACAGCATCTGCCGTTTGCCGCGCAGCAGTATTTCCTCCAGCGTGTGTAAGGCGCTGGTATTGAGCAGTTTCAGTTTTTCCGACTGGCGGGCATATTGCCCGCGTTGCATATTCTCCATGCTGACCAGGCGGATGAACGCCGGGTGCGCGGCGTGATAGGTGAAACTGGCTTCAACCAACCGCTGCATTGCCGCTTTTGGTTCCACCGTCGCCAGATTAAGCGCAATTTCATCCTGACGAATATGGGCATAGGCATATTCCAGGACGGCAATATACAAAGATTGTTTATTTTTAAAGTGATAGACCACCATGCGCTTGGTGGTTTCGGCTTGCTCGGCAATCCGTTCCAGCCGCGCGCCTTTCAGGCCGGCCTCGGAAAACTCGGTCAGGGCGCTTTCGAAGATACGCTGTTTCAGGCCTTCAGGATCGTTTTTACGTGTGCCTTTCGGGGATGTTTCGCGGGTAGCGCTCAAAGTCGGCTCCATTACCTGGCGGATTCAGTAAACTGAAATCTTGTCACAATTTAAAAGCAGACGGTAGAAAGTGCAAATTTAACCGGCATATAGCAGAAAAAAACGCCGCCCACGAGGGGCGGCGCTAGTTCGTTCGTTTGGGATTCTGGACTTCGGACGGGTTGCGACTCAGCTGCTGGTGAGCACTCGCCGCGCTTCGCGATAACGTTTATTCCAATAGTTATCGGTCAGCTTCGATATCATCACGCCGCTGCTGGTAGAGGCATGAACGAATTGATCGTTACCCAGGTAGATGCCGACATGACGTCCGGTTGAACCGGCGCGGAACAGCACCAGATCGCCAGGGCGCAATTTGGTTCGCTGGATCTTCTTGCCGACGTCTTCCTGACCGTAGGTCGAGCGCGGCAGATCCATACCAAACTGTTCGCGGAACGTTCGCTGTACAAACGCCGAGCAATCGATGCCACGCTTGGTTTCACCGCCTAAGCGGTAACGAACGCCTTTCCAGTCAGCATACTGGTCCATAATTTTTGACTTGATGTCAACATTACGCACCATCGCTTCGAATTCATCCTGAGACGCTTGCAGTAAAAGACCGTTTTTGTCATTAACTGCATGCGTCTCAGTTTGTGCGTTATCCAAGTTCGATGTGTGAGTCGTACTACATGCGGAGAGCAGAATCGCTGCCGCAACGGCAGGTACCAACCGCAAAACATATCTCAGAAAAGGTTGAGATGTGACCATTGTTATTGTTTTCCCTTGAAGTCCTTAACGACGGATGTCGCTATCAGAAAATGCCAAACGAAACGAGACTAGTCTGCTGCTGTTTCACCGACAATCAGTTACCGCTGAAAATGTGCTGGAACGCACAGTTTTCCTTGGTTTCTTACTGAAAGGCAGTAAACCAGATATAAACGTTGTTGAGATTACCGGAACGAATAGGGGATTGCGAGACTTTTTTCGGCGCTTTTTTATATAAAATAGCGATGTAACATAATGTAAATATTCATATAAAAAAGCAAAGCTGATTCTGTCGGCAATTTGTTGCAAATCAGGCGGTGAAAGGGGATGGCGGGCGATAGATGCGGATAGCCTAGCGCGGATGGAATCCGCCTGACGGCGGCGCGGCCTTCAGGCGGTCATAACGGTCTCTTATGGCTACTGCGGGCGATTTTTCCCAGGGAGTCGGCGATTCAAACCGTTAATCAAGGCATCGCAGGCCGGCGTCATCAGCCACCAACTGGCACCAACCAGCACCACCGACAGGGAGCCGACGGCAATATCGGTAAACCAGTGCGCGCCAATCATCACGCGCGGCAATGAAAATACCACGGTAATCAGCACGGCGCAGGCAAATGCCCAAACGTTAAAGTAACGCAGCATAAAACAGGCAAAAATCATCAGCATCATGCCGTGATCGCCAGGGAAACTGTCCCACGAAGCATCTTTGGTGGGGATACCGGTCAATTCGCTAACGCGATTGACGTGTTCAAAGCTGACCGACGGGCTGGGGTGTTTTACCGGCAACAGGTGACCCAACTGGTTGAGCACCACTGCGGTCAGCAACATCACGATGCCGGTGACCAGCAGACGACGGCGCCCGGCGGCGTCTTGTTTGAGGAAAAAATAGAGATACAGCAGGCCCATGGCGATCAGCGAAATGCCGTCAAATGCGCGGTTATTGGTGATGGCCACCAGATGCAAAAACGCCGGGTCGGTCGCCAGATGGCGATTGAAGAAGAAGAAAATTGCCGAGTCCAGCGCAAACCACTGGCCGTGATTCGCCGGCAAGTACCAGGATAAAAAAAGCGCGATGCCCAGTATATTGAGCAACAGGATGATCGGTAAATTGCGGCGCGTCATGAAATAACCTGTATCTATAGTCTAAAAACGGGAACAACGGTAAAACCATTAACTTAAACGAATCTTAAACAGATCGGATTGCAGCGCATTCCAATCGGCATCGGCGCTGTGGATCAGTTCAATACGGCTGTCGAGCGGGGCGCCCGGGCGGGTTTCGATGCTGAAATCCTGTCCTTGACGGTTTACCAGCAGCGTGCCTTCATTAATGCGTACCACCGCTTTGGCGCGGTCAACCGGCGCCAGCCGCACCCATTCCATCATGCCGATGGTGTCGAATTCGGTGTCGCCGTCAAAAATCCATCCGCAGGCGGTATAACCCTGTCCCTGATTCAGCGCACGGCGCCAGCGGCTGTTTTCCGGCAGGCGCAAGGCCGCCAGACCCTGGCTTTTGCCGTGCGTATGATGATGCTGCGCATCCGGCAATGCTGTGCTATTTGTGCGAGGGCGGTCGAGCAGCTCCACCGCCAATCGGCCGTGCTCGATGCTCAAGAGCGGGCGCTCGCCGGCAAACTGCGTTTGCCAGGCTTGTAATGCCTCAACGTCCTGCGGCTGCCAGGTATCGCTTTTATTGGCGATGATAATGTCGGCTGCCGCCAGTTGATCGCGAAAATTCTCGTTTTCCCTGTAGCGGGCGTCGCTGAGTTGACGCGGATCCAGCAGGCACAGCGTGGCGCGTAAATCAATCCAACCGCCATAGGTTTCCTGTGTCAGCAACGACAGGATCTGCTTCGGATGCCCGAGGCCGGTGGGCTCAATCAATAAACGATCGGGTTTGGACTGCTGCAACAGCATGTTTAACCCGACCTGCATCGGCAATCCATTCACGCAGCACATGCACCCGCCCGGGATCTCTTTCAAAACGGCGCCGCTGTCGGCCAGCAAGGCGCCATCGATACCGATTTCGCCAAATTCATTTACCAGCACCGCCCAGCGTTCATTTTCTGGTTTATTTGCCAACAGGTGGCGGATGGTCGTGGTTTTGCCGCTGCCGAGGAAACCGGTGATCAGGTTGGTTTTTGTCATGGATATCATCCTGATGTTAATGGATTTAACATATTAATCATTAAGGCTAATTGTACGTTTTATCAGCACCAGGCCGGCCGGCGTGTTCCGCGTCACAAATATGGCAGATAAAGATGCCGCTTTCTGGCGTCGAAATCCCTCTTACGTTACAAGAAAATTCCTATTAAAAACCATGTATTAGGAGGGGGCTCTATTTGTTATTAGCTTGTTTTCATGTAGTTAATTACCCAATTACTCAACAAATATACTGCCTTACCTTGCGATTATTCTTAGGAAGATCCTCTATGTTTAAATTGGCTTAATTAAAAGTGAGGTTGCCATGAATACCCGTCGGTTTATCACGATCGTAGGACTTGCAGTTTCATGGATAGCAGGCAGTCATGCCGAAACCAACGGCGGAGTGATTTATTTCTCCGGCGCCATTGTGGAGAGCCCTTGCACGCTTTCCGTCACTGAGACAACTGCCAATACGCAATGTTATCGCAACGGACGCCACTATCAAAGCCGACAGCACACCCTGTCACACTTCGATACCACCCGCAAAAACCTTCCACTGAATTTAGGTTCGACAGAAATGGGCTGGGTGAACCAACAACAAAAACTGGCCGTCATGACGGTGGTCTACCGCTAATCCCCTACGCCGTGCCGGGTCGATTGGCCCGGCACGGCAGCTCGGACATGCTTACGCCTGGTTAACCCAGTCCTGTACCGTCTGACGGGCACCCCGATCGCGTAGTGACAGGTAGGCTTGGGTCACCGAGTCAACAAACCGTTGATCCTTTGGCAACTGCTCGCCAAACACATTGCTCAGCGCCAACAGCGCCTGAACCCGACTTTCATCATCCGGCGTGCTGCTAACCACCTGTTGCAGGCTGTTGAGCAGCGGATCGCGGATATCAATGGCATTGCCAGCATCGTCAACGCCGCCGACATAGCGCATCCAGCCAGCGACCCCCAGCGCCAGACCGGCGAAGCTGCCGCCGTGCTGCAAATGCCAACGTACCGAATCCAGCATGCGTTGCGGCAGTTTTTGCGTACCGTCCATGGCAATTTGCCAGGTGCGATGCTGCAAGGCCGGGTTGCTGTAGCGGGCGATCAATCGATCGGCGTAGGCGGCCAGATCGATGCCGCTTACGCTCAAGGTCGGCGCCTGCTCTGCCAGCATCAGACGGTGGGCGGCCTGTCGGTAGTGATCATCCGTCATGCAGTCGTTGATGTATTGATAGCCGCCGAGATAACCGAGGTAAGCCAGGAACGAGTGGCTGCCGTTCAGCATACGCAGCTTCATCTGCTCGAACGGCAGTACGTCGTCCACCAACTGCGCACCGGCCACTTGCCAATCCGGGCGTCCGGCGACAAAGTTGTCTTCCACTACCCACTGGATGAACGGTTCGCAGGCGATGGCGCATTCATCACGCACTCCACCGAGCGCAGCGGCGATTTCATCCAGCGTTTCAGGCGTGGCGGCCGGTACGATACGGTCAACCATGGTGCTGGGGAAGGTGACGTGGGCGGCGATCCAGTCGGCCAATGCGGCGTCGCGCGCCTGCGCCAGACCAATGACCGCATTGCGTACCACGTGGCCGTTTTCCGGAATATTGTCGCATGACAGCACGGTAAATGCCGGTAGCCCACGTTGTCGGCGCAGATGCAGCGCTTCAACCAGAATGCCCGGCACGCTGCTCGGCTGTGCCGGGTTGGCCAGATCGTCACGGATGGCCTGATGCTGCAAATCCAGTCGACCGCTGCCGGGTTCGATGCAGTAGCCTTTTTCGGTAATGGTCATTGACACAATTGCCACCTGCGGTTCCGCCAGCTTCGCCAGCACCGCGTCGATGCCTTCCAGCTTGCGGTGCACGCTTTCATGCACTGCGCCGATAATGATGGCCTGATTACCGTCGGCGCCTTTTTCCAGCACCGTATAGCAATGCGCCTGCTGGCGCAGTGCTTCAAACAGCTTGTCGCCGCCGTATTGGCTGATCTCGCATAGCCCCCAATCGCCACCCTGGCGTTCAAGCACGCGATCGGTCAACAGCGCCTGATGAGCGCGATGAAATGCGCCAAAGCCAATATGCACAATGCGGCTGCGCAACGCGCTGCGATCGTAAGTGGGCTGCCGTACGTTGGCGGGAAGCGGCTGGTTGGCGATAGTCTTCATGCAAAGCTCCATAGCAAGGTAAAGGATTCGGGGTTGCCGGCAAAAGTTATCAGACCAGTTGGTCGAGCGGTATACGCTGAATTTCACGCTAGCCAGCATCGATCTGTCCACTTAGCGCTGCTGATTGTTGTCTCCAAAATAGATTGGAAGCGTGAGGTGGATCAACCAAATAACGATTCTGTTTTGACAGCCTGCTGCGAAGGAGTAAGGTTAAAGCTGAATGATATCTATCGCAAGTTGGTATAACAGCATTGTCTGAAATGTGCGATCTGCCTCACCACTGCGCAGTCAATAACCCAAACAAGGATAACGGTATGGAACAAACGTGGCGTTGGTACGGGCCGAATGACCCGGTTTCTCTTGATGATGTCCGCCAGGCCGGGGCTACCGGGGTCGTCACCGCTCTGCATCATATTGCCAACGGCCAGGTTTGGCCGGTCGAAGAGATCAGGGCGCGCCAGGCGCAGCTGGCTGAAAAAGGGCTGGTGTGGTCGGTGGTGGAAAGCATCCCGGTGCACGAAGAGATCAAGACCCACAGCGGTGACTATCAACGGCATATCAGCAACTATCAGCAGTCGCTGCGTAATCTGGCGGCGTGTGGCATTGACACCGTATGCTACAACTTTATGCCGATCCTCGACTGGACGCGTACCGATCTGGAATACACCCTGCCGGATGGATCAAAAGCGCTCCGCTTCGATCAGATCGCGTTCGCGGCGTTCGATCTGCATATTTTGCAGCGCGCCGGGGCAGACAAAGATTACAGCGAACAGGAACAGGCGCAGGCGGCGGCCTATTTCAAGGCGATGAGCGAGGCGGAAATCGCCAGGCTGACCGGCAATATCATCGCCGGCCTGCCGGGTGCGGAAGAGGGCTATACCCTCGATCAATTCCGTGCGCGACTGGCAGAGTATGACGCCATCGACAAGGCGCAACTGCGTGAAAACATGGCCTACTTCCTGCGTGCCATCGTACCGGTGGCGGAAGAGTCCGGCATACGACTGGCGGTACACCCGGACGATCCGCCGCGGCCAATCCTCGGCCTGCCGCGCATCGTTTCCACCCTTGAAGACATGCAATGGCTGAAAAGCACCGTCGACAGCATCCACAACGGATTTACCATGTGTACCGGCTCGTATGGCGTCCGCGCCGATAACGATCTGGTGAAAATGATCGAAACTTTCGGCGATCGTATCCATTTCACCCACTTGCGTGCCACCTGTCGTGAAGAAAACCCGAAAACCTTCCACGAGGGCGCCCACCTGCACGGCGATGTCGATATGGTGGCGGTGATTGAGGCGATCCTCAGCGAAGAGCAGCGCCGTCTGCGAGCCGGAGATCGCCGGCCGATCCCGATGCGTCCGGATCACGGTCACCAGATGCTGGATGACTTGAAGAAGAAAACCAACCCGGGCTATTCGGCGATTGGGCGGTTGAAGGGATTGGCGGAAATTCGCGGCGTCGAACTGGCGCTCAAGCGGCGCTTCTTCCCGGATCTGTTGCCATAAGCAGCAACAAGGTCCAATGGATTTCACGCTGCGGCCAGGCGCCAGGCGCACGAATCCCCAGCCGTCTGCATCAATCAGTGACTGGGGTGAGCGTTTGCCGCCAACCACGCGGCAGCGTGAAAGACGATGGGCTAGTCTGCGCGGCTCATGTAGCGGCGTTCGGCGATATGAATCCGGATCTTGTCACCGGTGCTGAGGTATTCCGGTACGTGGATCACCAGGCCGGTTGCCATGGTCGCCGGCTTGTTGCGTGCGCTGGCTGAAGCCCCCTTGATGCCTGGCGCGGTTTCCACAATTTCCATATCCACGGTTTGCGGCAGTTCCAGCGCCAGTACCTGGCCGTCCAGCGTCAGTACCTGCATGCCTGGCAGACCCGCTTCTGGAATAAACAGCAGTTCTTCTTCGATCTGCTCTTTCTTGAAAATGTATGGGGTGTAGTCCTCTTCGTCCATAAAGACGTATTCTTCGCCATCGATGTACGAGAAGGTGACTTTGCGACGTGACAGCGAGATGGTATCGAGAATATCGTCGCCTTTAAAACGCTCTTCAACTTTCAAACCGGTGCGTACGTCCGAAAAGCGCATTTTGTATAGCGTACTGGCGCCACGGGCGCTTGGGCTCTGCACGTCGATGTCTTTCACCAGCAGCAGTTTGCCGTTGTAGCTGATCGCCATGCCGCGTTTGATTTCGTTAGCTCTTGCCATAAAAATAACCTGTCAGTAAGGATCCGGGGGAAGTTGCGACAAATTACTCGCGCCGGATGATTCAGGCAAGCGCAACGGGTGAAAACATGGCGCAAATCAGCTTTCGGGGCAGCAGGTGGGGGCAGAGCGCATGGCTCCGCCCCTCTGATAGGCAGGGTTAGCTAAACACCGGCAGCAGACCGAACAGCGCCAGCAGGTGTGCGACGGCGTTGATCAGGCCAAACAGGATGATGAACAGCACCATTCCCTGACCGCCGGGAGCCTGGTAACGGGCATTGGCAAAGCGGCGACGGCTGGCGCGCGCCATTAATGCCGGCACGATAACCGCCCAGATGGTGGCCGCCAGACCGGCAAAACCGATGGCGTACAGAAAACCGTTCGGCAACAGCAACGCGGCCAGGGTAGGCGGCGCGAAGGTAACCAGTGCGGTTTTGCTGCGGCCGGTGGCGTCATCGCTGAATTTGAAAAAATCGGCGATATAGTCGAACAGTCCAAGCGACACGCCAAGAAACGAGCTGGCCAGGGCCATATAAGAGAAGCCGTTGAGCAGTTGGCTGACGGTCTGGCTGCTGGAGACGTTACCCATCTGTTTGAGCAGGCTGCCGATATTGCCGCCTTCGGCGATCACCTGTTTAAAAGCGTCACGCGCAATGTTGCCCTGAATCACATACTGCCACAGGATGTAAATCGCCAGCGCCAGCAGCGTGCCGTACACCAGGCTGCGTACCACCGCGCCGCTGTCCTTTTGGTAGTATTTCACCAATCCCGGCACGTTGCCGTGGTAGCCGAACGAGGTCAGCAGATAGGGCAGCGCGGCCAGCGCATAAGGCAGATAATGCGCGTCGCTGTCGCGTTGGTTGAACAGTATCGCCGGTTGCACATGGCTGAACATATCGCCGACCGACATCACGAAGGTAATGACCATACCGCCGATCAAAATGGTGCTCAGGCGATCCACCGCGCGGGTTGACAACCAGACGATAAACGCCACCACTGCGGCAAACAGCAGGCCGGCGCTGGTCTGACCGATGCTACCGAGCGTATGGGCGATGATCGAGCCGCCGGCAGAAATATAGGCATAGGTGAGAATATACAGTACGAAGGCGATGGAAATGCCGTTGATGGCGTTCCAGCCTTTGCCAAGCAAGTCTTTGACTACGGTATGGAAACTGGCGCCCGCCGGATAATGTAGCGTGGCTTCCAGGATCATCAGGCCGGAGATCAACATGCAGGCCCAGGTATACACCAGCAACGCGATCGAGCCGTTAAACCACACGCCAGAAGTGACAATGGGGATCGAAAACATGCCGGCACCGACGGCGGTACCGGCAATGATCATCGCGCCACCGATAACCGATGGGCGAGAAAGCTTCTGGATGGTGTCCGTGGACATGCGGGCTCCTGAATGACCGATGCGGTCGTGAGTTCTTTTGTACTAGCTTAATGGTACGTGCTGGGCTGGTGCATGTAAAGCGCTTATTATGCGTAAACGGTGCGTCAAACGAGCTGGCGGTGCCGTTTTTTAGCGAGGCAGGGGGAGGGGGCGTGGCAAAGGCTGATGGCCGACGGACTGGTGGCTGGCATAGTGGTACGATTATGCTGGCGGTGTCGGTACGCGACTGCTATTGTCGCGCTTCAATTCCGCCAGCCCACCAGGAGACTCGCTGATGGACTGCCGTCCCGACTGCGGCGCATGCTGCATCGTGCCTTCAATATCCAGCCCTATCCCCGGCATGCCGAACGGCAAACCGGCCAATACTCGCTGCATTCATCTTGATGAACAGCTGCGCTGCGGCCTGTTCCATTCACCGTTGCGGCCAAAGGTCTGCGGCAGCCTGCAGGCCAGCCGCGAAATGTGCCATGACCGCCGCGAAGAGGCGCTGATCTATCTGGCCAGGCTGGAAGCGGACACCGCGCCGTAAGCCGTCAGGCGTCCTGTAATTTCCACAGGCACAGCGCTGCAGCAATCACCATGGCCACCGCCGAATAAAACACGGCGTGGTAATTCCAGATTTCCGCCACCGAACCGGCGATTGAACCGGCGATGATCCAGCCTACGCGGGTGGTATTGGTGAACAGCGTGGTGGCCGCGCCGGCCTGACCGGGCATCAGATCCTGAAAATACAGCATGCCAATCCCCGCCAGCACGCCGATAAATACCGCGTTGAGCAATTGCAGCGCGATCAGTTGCCAACTGCCGCTAATAAACAGCAGTGCGACATAGAACAGCAACCCGCCGATCACCGCACCGCGCATCAGGGCGCGTTTGCCAACGCGTTTTGCCACCATGCCGGCCAGCAGCATGATGGGGATTTCCAGGCCGGCGGCGGTGCCCATCAGGATACCGGCCAGCTTCTCTGATAGCTGCAATTCATGCACTACATACAGCGGCATATTGATCAGGTACATGCCGTTGGCGGTCCACATGCAGGTACAGGCAATAAACAGCAGCAGCGTATCGCGACGGTTCTGGCGCGGCGCCTCCAGCAGCGTGCCGGGCGTCGGCGTGCTTTTGCGCATTGACGGCAGCAGCTTCCAAACCAACGCGCCGCAGACGATAAACGCAGCGGCGGCGGCCAGATACATGACTTTAAAACCAAAACCCAACGCCAGCGCAAAGGCAACCGGCGGGCCAATCACCCACGCCAGCGAAACCTGCGCACGCAGAATCGAGCTGAACATCACCGCTTCCCGACCGGTGCGCTCGGCATGTTCGCGCGCCAGGGCAAACATTTGCGGATTGGCGGTAGAGCCAAAGCTGCTCAAAACGACCCCGACCAGCAACAGCACAAAATAGTTACGGTTCCAGGCGAACAGCACGCAGCCCAGAGCGCCAAGCATACAGCAGAGGAAAATCAGCGATTTGCGGTCGCCTTTTTGATCCGAACGGCGCGCCAGATACTGGCTGACCAAAATGCCTATCACCGCACTGCCGGTGAAGAACAGCCCGATCATGGTTGGCCGCACCTTGACTTCGGTCGACAAAAACAGGCTCAGCGTCGGCGTTTGCAGCGCCCCGGCAATCCCGGTAAGAAAAGCCACGACAAGAAAAGCCAACGAGGTGAGGTCGGGCAAGCGCCGCGTTAGCGCAGGAGTAGTTTGCATAAGTGCTTAATAAATGGCTGGAAGGAAAGTCGCGCGTATAATACGCCTGTTTAAAAAAAACAAAAACCAGTTTCATTGTCGCCAGGGGCAAAACGCACGCTGACATAAAAAAACAGGGCGATGCTTGCCATCGCCCTGCCATTGATGTTGCCTGAGCCTATCGTGCAGGCCCGTCGCGGGGGGACGCTACGCGCCGGCCGGCACGTCGTGTGCGGTATTTTTCAATACCTGTCCCTGATACTTTTCGATTTCCAGCTGCGCCATCTGCCCGCAGTTGCCTTGCGCCAGGCTGGAGGTGCCGACGTCGAAGGTCAGACAGTTGACGTTGCCGTTCTTGCAAATCGAGCCCGGCTGTGAGGGATCGGCCGGATCGAACCATGCCCCTTCGCTGATGCGTACCGCACCGGGGCGCACATCCTCACTGATCAACGCGCCGACCAGAATCTGGCCGCGATCGTTGAATGCACGCACCAGATCGCCATTGGTAATGCCGCGCGACTGGGCATCCTGCGGGTTGATCATGATCGCCTCGCGATCGGCCACCGCGTACTTTTTGCGTAACGGGGTATTGTCCAACTGCGAATGCAGGCGGTTGATCGGATGCGCGGTATTGAGTGACAGCGGATATTTCGCCGCTTCCGGTCCGCGATACCATTCATGCGGCGGCATCCAGGTTGGGATCCCTTTGCAATCCTGATAATCCATCTTGGCGATGGCATCGGAATAGATCTCGATTTTCCCCGAGGGGGTGCCGAGCGGATTGAGCAGCGGATTTTCGCGGTAATCGGCGAAGCGCACCCATTGCTGATTGGCTTCCGGCACCGGGAATCGCACGTAGTTATTGGACTGCCAGAACATATCGAACGGCGGCAGAGCCACGCGGGCGTTGCGCGCCTGCTGTTTCATATCGTCGTACATGCCCTTCAGCCATTGGGTTTCGTCTTTGCCTTCGGTGAAGGCATCTTGCACGCCGAGCTTGGCGGCCATGGCGGCAAAAATATCAAAGTCGTTACGCGCTTCATGCTGTGGTGCCACGCATTGATGCATCGGGAAGACATACAGCTGCGAATAATCGCCGCCCATCTCCAGATCATTGCGTTCATAGCTGGTGGTTGCCGGCAGCACGATGTCGGCATATTTGGCGGTAGCGGTCCAATAAGGTTCGTTGACCACGATGGTTTCCGGCCGCTGCCAGGCTTTGATCAGATTATTGGTGTCCTGATGCTGGTGGAAGGTATTGCCACCCGCCACGTACACCATTTTTACCTCGGGGTAGGTGACGTCGGCTCCGTTGAAATGAATGGTTTTGCCAGGGTTGGCAAGGCATTCGGCGATGCGCGCCACCGGGATTGGCGACGGCGAGTTCTTCGGCGCGTTGCCGGCGGAAATACCGGCGATAATGCCGCCTTTCGCCGTCGGACTGCCGCCGGATGAGTAGTGGTAACTAAAGCCGAAACCGCCGCCGGGCAGACCAACCTGGCCGAGCATTGCTGCCACCGTGACCAGCAGCCAGTGTTGCTGTTCGCCGTGATGCTGGCGCTGAATGCCCCAGCCGCCCATGATCATGGTACGGTTCTTGGCCATATCGCGCGCCAGTTGCCGCAGTACCTCGGCGTCGACGCCGCTGATGTCGGCTGCCCATTCGGCAGTTTTTGGCGTGCCGTCTTCCTCCCCCAGCAGGTAGGCGGCAAAACGGTCAAAGCCGACGGTGTAGGTTTTCAGGAAGTCCGGATTATGCAGTTTTTCGCTCAACAGCGTATGGGCGATGCCGATCAGCATCGCGCTGTCGGTGTACGGGCGCGGCGCAATCCACTGCGCATTGACGAATTTGGCGCTGTCGTTATGCACCGGATCAATGCTGATCACCCGGGTACCTTTTTTCTTCAGCGCTTCAAACCCGGTTTGGCCATAGTGATCCGGTACGTTCCAGCTATTTCTCAACGTGACCATCGGATTACAGCCCCAGAGGATCACCAGTTGGCTGTTTTCAATTACGTTTGGCCAGGCGGTTTGCTGTTCATAAACCTCCATCGAACCGACCACGTGCGACATGATCACCTGCGCAGCACCGGTTGAATAATCCCCGGCGTAGCCGAGAAAACCGCCGGTCAGATTCATCAAACGTTGCAACAGCGTGCGGCTGTTGTGCAGCATACCGACGCTCTTCCAACCGTAGGAACCGGCATAGATCGACTGTGGACCATGCTGTTGCTGCAAACGGGCGATTTCGTTGCTCACTAACGTGATGGCCTTGTCCCAGCTGACGCGCACCCATTCATCGTGGCCGCGCAGTTCGGGGCGGCTACCGGGGCCGCCCTCCAGCCAGCTTTTGCGCACCATCGGATATTTGATGCGGTTTTCGGCGTGCACCTGGTACGGCGCCATAGTGATCAGATCGTTCGGGTATGGATCGTCCTTGACCGGCTGTACGCCGATCATTTTTCCGTCCTGCACGATGGCTTCAAATGCGCCCCAGTGAGCGCCGGTCAGAATGCCTTTTTGCGCCTGACGCAGTACCACAAACTGCGGTAGCGCCTGGCTGATGGCTTGCGCCAGCGCGTTTTTTGGCCACAGCCCCGCCAGCAACGGTGCGGCGGCCAGCGCGGTGGCGCCGGTCAGAAAGCGGCGACGACTCATTTTTAATGGTTGTTGTGAATACGATTTCATCTGCGCTTCTCCCTTAAAGCTTGGCCGAGGTGGCCGGCGGCATATCGCTGGCGTGTTTCTGCACGTATTGCGTCAATACACGCAGCTGTTCCTGCGTCAGTGAGGTACGTGGAGCCATGCCCTTGATTACGCCGATCCATTGGTTGGCGTTGAAGCGATCGAGCGCGGTCAGACCATGGCAACCGGTACAGTTGGCCGACATCATGTCTGCGCTGTAGCGCCAGATTTTTTGTTGATCGTCAATCAGCTGCTTACGCGGCAACCACACCTGCAGAGAAACCTGGTGCCATACCAGCCCGGTTTCTGCGTCGGTCATGGTGTTGGCAGATTTCAGCTGTTTGCGCGCGTCTTCACCCAGCAATACGCTGAGGATGCGCTTGCCCTGTGCGGCATAGAATACTTCGCTGACGCCGTCCTGTTGCCAACCGGCCACTTCGGCCAGCACCTTGTCACCGTCCTGTTTCACCACCCGCACTTCGGTTGAAGGCATCAGGTTGCCGGCGTTGTGTTCATCGTTTGGTTGCAAGAAGAACGGTTCGGTCGCAATGGTGTACAGCGTGGTGGCCGTCGGTGAGGTTTCAGCCGCCGCCTTCGCCAGTTCGGCGGCGCCAGCCTGCGCTGCGCCGCTCATGTCCGGCAGAATGTGCGCAACCCCCTTATGGCAGTCGATGCAGGTTTCACCCTGTTTGATCGCCACCGGGTGCTGCACGCGCGCTTCAGCGCTTTGCGCGGTGATGTCCATGGCGTCAAAGCTGTGGCATGAACGACAGGTGGCGGAATCATTCTCTTTTAGCGTTTTCCACACCGACTGGGCCATTGCCAGTTTGTGCGCTTCGTATTTTTCCGGCGTGCTGATGGTGCCGGCCATTTCGCCGTAAATGTCTTTCACCGCGCGAATTTTGGTCCACAGATACTCCAGCGGTTCGTGCGGCACGTGACAGTCGGCGCATTCAGCGCGGATGCCTTTGGTATTCTGGAAGTGAACGCTGCCCTGATATTCGGCGAGAGGTTGCTGCATGGTATGACAGGAAACGCAAAAAGCGGTATCGCTGGTTTTATGAAATACGGTGGCGGTGCCGGCCAATAGCGCTGCGCCAAGAACGATGCCAATGAGTAACAGCCACAACCATCCCCACCGGCGTCGCTTTTCCAAGCCAGTTGTTTTTTTGCTCATATTGAACCCACTTATAATTATGAAATCCCGAAGATGCCTTGCCAAAAAGCTCGATGGGTATTAACCCCTTATACCCATGCAATTATAGAGCCTATTTATTTGTGTGACTAACACATTGGGGGTAATTGTAGGTAATAATTCGACGTTTGCTGAAAAATAAAGCGCTATGTTTTATTTTATATAACGAAAGGCGGCAGGATTAGGCATTTGTCTGGCGAGGGAATTGGCAGGGGAAACCCGCGCGGTGGATGGCAACGCCGCGCTGGGTATGACATTAACGCGCCGGGCGGTAGTATTGCCCACGTTGCCACAGGGTAACGGCCATTTTACTGGCTTCGAAATGCGGTTCGGGCAGGGCGTCTGGCGAACACCAACGCCATTGCGCGCATTTTTCCGGTTCGAGGCGCTGTGGCTCACCGCCAGCGTGTTGTGCCAGCATGCAGATGGATACCGTGTGTTTACCTTCTTCACGCCAGGTTTGCAGGTTATTGCAAACGCCGATAAATCGCGGCAACGCGATATGCAAGCCGGTTTCCTCCAGCACCTCTCGTTGAGCGCACTGTTCAAAACTCTCCCCGACGTCCAGATGCCCACCGGGAATCGACCAGTAAGGGGCATGCTTGCCGCAGCGTTTGCCCAACAGAATATCTCCCTGCGCGTTAACGATGATCACGCCTATGCCGGTCATGACGCTCATGCTTTTCTCCTTCAGCAAATTTCAGCAGATTATGCCACTTCCGACGCGTAGCGGGGGAGTGCTGGGGAAAAATGTGCGTAAGCTCAAAAATCTGCTACGTCCTGATGGAGAAAACTTGCTTTCGGCATGGGCTGATTACACACTCCTTGAAACGTTTCAGCGTTATCGGACTGACTGGGTTGGTTTGGATAACGCTCCTTTTTCTCAATGAAGCTGAAACGATTCAATTCAGCAGGAGAGGAGAGCCATGTTCCAGTTGTCACAGCAAGACATTCACCTGGGCGCTGCCGCAGGCAGCAAGCAGGACGCCATCCAGCAGGTGGCGGCCGCCCTTACCGAGGCTGGCTGCGTCGGCGCCGGCTATGTGGACGGTATGTTGCAGCGCGAGCTGCAGACCTCCACCTATCTTGGCAATGGCATTGCCATTCCCCACGGCACCACCGATACCCGTGATTTGGTGTTGAACACCGGCGTACAGGTGTTTCAGTTTCCGCAAGGCATCGAATGGGGCGAAGGCCAGACCGCCTATGTGGTGATCGGCATTGCCGCGCGTTCAGATGAACACCTGGCGCTGCTGCGCCAGCTGACGCACGTGCTGAGTGATGACAGCGTGGCGGAGCAACTGGCGAAGACCACTTCAGCGGACGAACTGCGCAGCCTGCTGATGGGTGAAAAACAGGCGACCGAATTCCAGTTTGACGCGTCGCTGATTGCGCTCGATGTGGCCGCCGACAGTCTGATGACGTTACAGGCGCTGAACGCCGGTCGTCTGCAAAAGATTGGTGCGGTTAGCGCCGAGTTCGTCAGCGACGTCATTACCCGCAAGCCGCTGAACCTGGGCCAGGGCATCTGGCTGAGCGACAGTACCGAAGGCAATCTGGGCAGCGCTGCCACCGTTAGCCGTCCGGCACAGGCGTTCGACGAAGAGGGTGAAAAAGTGGCATTGCTGCTGACCGTCGCCGTGGCCGATCGACAGCCGCTGACGGTGCTGAACTATCTGGGCGATCTGCTGCTGGCGCAAAAAGCTGAACGTCTGCTGAACGCTGACGCTGCCGGGGTGCTGGCATTGCTGACCAGTGAGGTAGCGGAGGAAAGCAGCGTACTGACCGCTGAATACATCATTCGCAACGAACACGGCCTGCATGCGCGGCCGGGAACGGCGCTGGTCAACGTGATCAAACAGTTCAGTAGCGAGATCACCGTGACCAATCTGGACGGCAGCGGTAAGCCGGCCAACGGGCGCAGCCTGATGAAAGTGGTCGCGCTGGGGGTGAAGAAAGGTCATCGTCTGCGCTTTACCGCCAGCGGTGAGGATGCCGAAGTCGCGCTGAAAACCATCGGCGAGGCAATCAACGAAGGACTGGGCGAGGGCGCAGCATGAGCAGAAGAGTCGCAACCATCACCCTGAACCCGGCTTACGATCTGGTGGGTTTTTGCCCCGAGATCGAACGTGGCGAAGTGAATCTGGTTAAAACCGCCGGCCTGCACGCCGCCGGTAAAGGCATTAACGTTGCCAAAGTCTTGAAAGATCTTGGCATTGACGTCACCGTCGGTGGTTTTCTGGGCAAAGATAATCAGGACGGCTTCCAATTGCTGTTCAGCGATCTGGGCATTGCCAATCGCTTTCAGGTGGTGCCGGGCCGTACGCGCATCAACGTCAAACTGACGGAAAAAGACGGTGAAGTGACCGATTTCAATTTCTCGGGCTTTGAGGTAACACCACAGGATTGGGAGCGTTTTGTCAGTGATTCACTGAGCTGGCTCGGCCAGTTCGACATGGTGGCGGTCAGCGGCAGCCTGCCGGCTGGCGTCGCGCCGGAAGCCTTTACTGACTGGATGACCCGTTTGCGCGCCCAGTGCCCGTGCATCATTTTCGACAGCAGCCGCGAAGCGCTGGTGGCCGGTTTGAAGGCCGCGCCGTGGTTGGTCAAGCCAAACCGCCGTGAATTGGAAATCTGGGCCGGTCGCCGACTGCCAACGCTGGCGGATGTGGTGGAAGCCGCCCATGCGCTGCGCGATCAGGGCATTGCCCACGTGGTGATTTCATTGGGTGCCGAAGGTGCGCTGTGGGTGAATGCATCGGGTGCCTGGATTGCCAAACCGCCGGCATGCGAAGTGGTCAGCACGGTTGGCGCTGGCGATTCGATGGTCGGCGGCCTGATCTATGGTCTGTTGATGCGTGAATCCAGCGAACATACGCTGCGTTTGGCCACCGCCGTTGCCGCCCTGGCCGTCAGCCAGAGCAACGTTGGCGTGACCGACCGTCCCCAGTTGGCCGCGATGATGGCGCGCGTCGATTTAACACCTTTTAATCAATAGCAGGAGGCAGAATGAAAACGCTGCTGATGATAGACAGTTCGCTGGGGCAGGCCCGTGGCCACCTGGCGCAACGCATGCTGAGTGCGGCTGCGGCCAAACAGGGGCTGCAACTGGTTGATTCTCTGGCTGATGCCGATCTGGTGGTGGTGGCCGGGCAGTCTGTGCCCGCAGACGCCGCCCTGAACGGTAAAGCGCTTTACCTCGGTGATGTCGAGCAGGCGGTGCGCGAACCGCAGGCCTTCCTGGCTGCGGCCAAGGCGCACGCTCAGCCGTATCAGGCACCTGCGGTCGCCGCCGTGCCGGCGAAAGCCGCCGGGCAAAAACGCGTTGTGGCGATCACTGCGTGTCCGACCGGCGTGGCGCATACCTTTATGGCTGCTGAAGCGATTGAAAGTGAAGCGAAAAAACGTGGCTGGTGGGTGAAGGTAGAAACGCGCGGCTCGGTAGGCGCTGGCAATGCCATTACGCCGGAAGAAGTGGCCGCGGCGGATTTGGTGATTGTTGCCGCCGACATTGAAGTCGATCTGGACAAGTTTGCCGGTAAACCGATGTATCGTACCTCTACCGGTCTGGCGCTGAAGAAAACCGCGCAGGAGCTGGACAAGGCGCTGGCGGAAGCCGAAGTCTACCAGCCGCAGAAAAGCGGCGCTGCCGCCTCCACCGGCGGCAAGAAAAAGGAAAGTGCCGGTCCATACCGTCACCTGTTGACCGGCGTGTCGTACATGCTGCCGATGGTGGTAGCCGGGGGCCTGTGCATCGCACTGTCGTTCGTGTTCGGTATCAAGGCCTTCGAAGAGAAGGGCACGCTGGCGGCAGCGTTGATGCAGATTGGCGGTGGTTCCGCTTTTGCCCTGATGGTGCCGGTATTGGCCGGTTACATCGCATTTTCCATCGCTGACCGTCCGGGCCTGACGCCGGGTCTGATCGGCGGGATGCTGGCGGTGAGCACCGGCGCCGGTTTCCTCGGCGGCATTATTGCCGGTTTCCTCGCGGGTTATGTCGCCAAGGCGATCAGCGGCAAGCTGCGCCTGCCACAGAGTATGGAAGCGCTGAAACCGATACTGATCATACCGTTGGTTGCCAGCCTGATCACCGGTCTGGTCATGATTTACGTGGTCGGCACGCCGGTCGCCAAAATCATGGAAGGCCTGACCCACTGGCTGCAATCGTTGGGAACCGCCAATGCGGTACTGCTGGGCGCGATCCTCGGTGCGATGATGTGTACCGATATGGGCGGCCCGGTGAACAAGGCGGCTTATGCCTTCGGCGTCGCGCTGCTGAGTTCTTCGGTGTATGCGCCAATGGCGGCGATCATGGCGGCCGGTATGGTGCCACCGCTGGCGATGGGGCTGGCTACGCTGCTGGCACGTCGCAAGTTCGAGAAGTCCGAGCAGGAAGGCGGCAAAGCGGCATTGGTACTGGGGTTGTGCTTTATTTCCGAAGGGGCGATCCCGTTCGCTGCACGTGACCCGATGCGCGTACTGCCGTGCTGCATCGCCGGCGGCGCACTGACCGGCGCGCTGTCAATGGCGTTCGGCGCCAAGCTGATGGCACCGCACGGTGGCCTGTTCGTACTGCTGATCCCGGGCGCAATTTCACCGGTGTTACTGTACCTGCTGGCGATCGTCGCCGGGACGTTGCTGGCCGGGGTATCTTACGCAGTGTTGAAGCGCCCTGAAGCGGCGGTGACCAGCGCGGCGTAATTCCCTGCCTCAATACGCACAAACCGGTCAGGCTATCCTGACCGGTTTGCGTTGTAATCTGCTGATGTTGCTGATGTTGCGGTGAGAGGTTATTGCTGCGCCTTCAGCCAGGCGATTTCTTCCGCCCAGATATCCGGGTTGACGGTTTCGAGGATCAGCGGAATATTGTCAAAACGCGCATCGCGCATGATGTAGCTGAACACCGTTTTACCGATATTACCTTCCCCCAGGCTGTGATGGCGGTCGACCCGACTGTCGAACTGGCTCTTGGCATCGTTCAGGTGCATGCCGCGCAGATAGTTAAAGCCGACGATATCGCCCAGAGCCTTGAACGTTTGCTCGCAGTTTTCTTCGGTACGCAGATCGTAACCTGCGGCGAAGGCATGGCAGGTATCAATGCACACGCCGACCCGGCTCTTGTCTTCCACCCCGTCGATGATCGCCGCCAGATGTTCAAATCTGAAGCCCAGATTGCTGCCCTGGCCGGCGGTGTTTTCAATCACTGCGGTTACGCCTTGGGTTTTATCCAGCGCGATGTTGATCGATTCAGCGATCAGCGCCAGACAGCGATCTTCGTCGATCTGCTTCAGATGGCTGCCAGGATGGAAGTTCAGCAACGTCAGCCCCAGCTGTTCGCAGCGCTGCATTTCATCGATAAACGCTTCGCGAGATTTTTCCAGCGCCTCTGCGACAGGGTGGCCGAGGTTAATCAGGTAACTGTCGTGCGGCAAGATCTGCCCCGGGCCGAACCCGTATTGCGCGCAGGCGCTCTTGAATTTATCTATCACGTCGGCAGGCAGCGGTGCCGCTTTCCATTGACGCTGATTTTTGGTGAACAGGGCGAATGCGGTCGCCTCCAGTTGGTGTGCGCGGATAACTGCTTGATCCACGCCGCCTGACGCGCTGACATGTGCACCGACAAACTTCATTTTCATTCTCCTGTATTATCGGCGCCATTATGGCATTGATAGCGGCGGATTTGGAAGGTGGGGAGGGAAACGGGCCCGCTTTCGGGCCCGTAGAGGGGGATTACAGCAGATGTTGTACCAGTTGGTTGATGGCAGCGCCGCCGACAATCAGCCAGACAAACAGCAGCGTGGCCAGCAGAATCGGCTTGACTCCAGCCTGTCGCACCGCGCTGATGTGGGTAGTCAGACCCAGTGCGGCCATCGCCATCGCCAGCATCCAGGTATCGGCGGTAATCAGGTGTTGCACTACCGGCGCCGGGATCAGATTGAATGAGTTTAACCCGGCAACGGCGATGAACAGCACGGCAAACCACGGAATGGTGATGGCGGATTTTTCACTTTTATCCGCCTGGCCGCCACGACTGATATAGCCGGAAAGCAGCAGCAGGAACGGTGCCAGCATCATCACGCGAATCATTTTTGCAATTACTGCCGCATTTTCCGCTGCAGGACCGATGGCATGACCGGCGGCCACTACCTGTGCCACCTCATGAATGGTGGAGCCGGTATAGATGCCAAAGGTTTCCTGGCTGAACGGCAGCCACTGGAATTGCTGGTTGAGATGGAACAGCCACGGATAGGCGAAAATCGCCAGGGTACCGAACACCACCACGGTGGAGACTGCCACTGCCACCTTACTCGAATCGGCTTTCAACACCGGCTCGGTCGCCATCACCGCCGCAGCACCGCAGATACTGCTGCCAGCGCCGATTAGCATCGCGGTCTGGCTATCGATGCCAAACACTTTTTTCCCCAGCCAGCAGGCGAGCCAAAAAGTGCTGGTGAGGGTCAAGGCATCAATAATGATGCCGGTGGTGCCGACGTCGGCAATTTGCTGAAAGGTCAGGCGAAAGCCGTAAAGGATGATCCCCAGGCGCAACAGCCGCTGTTTGGCCAACTGTACACCGCTGTGACAGCTGGGTTGCAGCCATGGGTAAAGCGTATTACCGATGACAATGCCCAACAGGATCGCCAGCGTCAGAGCGCCGAGTCCCAAGCCGGCAATCCACGGCACTTCGCCAGCCCAAATGGCGATGGCGGTCAGCGCGGCGGTCAGCGCCAGCCCGGGCACCAGGCGCGGCAGGCCGAACAGCGGGAAACGCCGTTCGGGGAACAGTGGGGTGGTATTGGTCGCCATACATAAGTCCTTGTGCTGTTTCTCTGCCAACAAGGATATAGCGCCGTGCTATAAAAGATAAATTGATTATATATTTATAACCAATCTAAATAAGTGGTATAACCGCCGTGGTGAGTCCACAATCGTTTTGGGCAAACGTGATAATCTTAATAACAGGTTCCAGTTAACAGGTTGGCTACCCGTGGGGCCGACATTCATTTCAGGTGTTCACGCGGCGCAAGATAACCCGCTCACCCTCATTATCGAGACGGCTATGCATATTACCTTACGTCAGTTGGAAGTGTTTACCGAAGTGCTGAAAAGCGGTTCGACCACTCAGGCCTCGGTGGTGTTGGCGCTGTCGCAATCGGCAGTCAGCGCGGCGTTGGCGGATCTGGAGGGGCAACTTGGCGTACAGTTATTCGATCGCGTTGGCAAGCGGCTGGTGATCAACGAACATGGCCGTTTACTGTATCCCAAAGCGCTGGCGCTGCTGGAACAGGCCGGAGAGATTGAACAGCTGTTTCGTCATGACGGCGGGGCGTTGCGCATCGCTGCCAGCAGCACCATCGGCAACTATCTGCTGCCGGCGATGATGGCGCACTATCGGCAGGATTTCCCCAATGTGCCGTTGGAGTTGAACGTCGGCAACAGCCAGGACGTGATTGGGGCGGTGGCGGATTTTCGCGTTGATCTGGGGCTGATCGAAGGGCCGTGTCATATGCCGGAACTGGTTACCCAGCCGTGGCAGGACGATGAGCTGGTGGTGTTTGCCGCCCCGGACAGCCCGTTGGCGCAGCGGCCGCTAAGCCTGGAGGCGCTGGCCAACGCCCCCTGGATCCTGCGTGAGCGCGGTTCTGGCACGCGTGAAGTACTGGATCACCTGTTACTGGCGCATCTGCCGCATTTTCAACTGGTGATGGAGCTTGGCAACTCGGAAGCGATCAAACACGCGGTGCGTCACGGCATTGGCATCAGCTGTCTGTCACGGCGGGTGATTGGCGAGCAGTTGGCGGCCGGCACGCTGGTGGAGTTGCAGGTACCGCTGCCGCCGCTAACGCGCACGCTGTATTTGATCCATCATCGGCAAAAACATATTTCCAACGCGCTTGCGCGTTTTCTCAGCTATTGCACCCTGCCAGCACAAGCATAAAAACCTGTGCTGCTTCACATTAATGAGACGAAGTCGGGCAAATCAGGTTGCTGCTAATAATTGCCTCTGAATTATGAAGCTATCTTATATCATTGCAATGTTGCTAGTGCGCCGGCGGGTATTTGTTACAATCCGCCCTCATTTTTTGAAGAGCAGATAGGGTAAGAATGGCTCAGCAGGATATAAAAACATCGGGGCAACCAGCACCCGGGCTACGCCGCGAGCTAAAAGCGCGGCATTTAACCATGATTGCCATTGGTGGTTCCATCGGTACCGGCCTGTTTGTCGCCTCGGGTGCAACGGTTTCTCAAGCCGGGCCGGGTGGGGCGCTGTTGTCCTACGCGTTGATTGGCCTGATGGTGTACTTCTTGATGACCAGTCTGGGCGAACTGGCGGCATTTATGCCGGTTTCCGGCTCATTTTCCACCTACGGCGCCAAATACGTTGAAGAAGGTTTCGGCTTCGCGCTGGGCTGGAACTATTGGTACAACTGGGCGGTTACCATCGCCGTTGATCTGGTCGCCTCGCAGTTGGTGATGAGTTACTGGTTCCCTGATACGCCCGGCTGGATCTGGAGTGCCTTGTTCCTGGGTCTGATGTTCCTGCTGAACTACATTTCGGTGAAAGGCTTCGGCGAAGCCGAATACTGGTTCTCGCTGATCAAGGTCACGACGGTCATCATCTTCATTGCCATTGGCGTATTGATGATTGTCGGCATCCTGAAGGGCGGCGAACATGCTGGCTGGCAAAACTGGACCATTGGCGACGCGCCGTTTGCCGGCGGCTTTTCGGCAATGATAGGCGTGGCGATGATCGTCGGCTTCTCGTTCCAGGGGACTGAACTGATCGGCATCGCCGCCGGCGAATCCGAGAACCCGGGCAAGAATATCCCGCGCGCGGTGCGTCAGGTGTTCTGGCGTATTCTGTTATTCTATATCTTCGCCATTCTGATCATCAGCCTGATCATTCCTTATACCGATCCGAGCCTGCTGCGTAACGACGTAAAAGACATCAGCGTCAGCCCGTTCACGCTGGTATTCCAGCATGCCGGCCTGCTGTCTGCGGCGGCGGTGATGAACGCGGTCATTCTGACGGCGGTGTTGTCGGCCGGCAACTCCGGCATGTATGCCTCGACCCGCATGCTGTTCACGCTGGCGTCGGAAGGCAAGGCACCGCGCATTTTCGCCAAACTGTCGAAGGGCGGCGTACCGCGTAATGCGCTGTATGCCACTACCGTGGTGGCGGGCCTGTGCTTCCTGAGTTCGATGTTCGGCAACCAGTCGGTGTATCTGTGGCTGCTGAATACCTCGGGCATGACCGGTTTCATCGCCTGGTTGGGGATTGCCATCAGCCACTATCGTTTCCGCCGCGGCTATATGCTGCAAGGGCGTGATCTGAGCGATTTACCGTACCGTTCCGGTTTCTTCCCGTTGGGGCCGATCTTCGCTTTCGTGCTGTGCCTGATCATTACCCTGGGCCAGAACTACCAGGCGTTCCTGGAAGATAAAATCGACTGGTATGGCGTGACTGCCACCTACATCGGTATTCCGCTGTTCCTGATTATCTGGTTCGGTTACAAGCTGACGCGCGGCACCCGCGTGGTGAAGTACAGCGAAATGGAATTCCCGAAGATGGACGTGAAATAACGCCCTGATCCGATCAAACGCGGCGCTGCGGTGCCGCGTTATTTCCCTCCCCGTTTTGCCTCTGCCAGCACCTGCTGGGCCGCCGTTAACAGACCGTCCACCGTTTGATCATGCCGTGGCCGTAAAATCAGGATGCCGGTAGTTAGGCTCAGACTGACGCTGCCGAACGCGCCGAAGTCAAAAGGCGCAGCCAATGGCGGGGTAATGCGCGCCAGCAGCTCGTTTTCCGCGCCGTACGGCAGGTCATGCAGCAGAATCAGAAACTGTCCACCAAGATAGTGACAAAGATGATCGCTCGGGCGGATCAGCGTCTTCAGGCGTTCGCCGAGCGTGCGCAGCACGTCATCACCGATTTGCACGCCGTGACTCTGATACAGCGCCGACAAAGGGCCGAATTCGAGAATGAACATATGCGATAGGGAATGCGCGATTGGCGAAGGCTGACATACCTCGGCCAGTATCGCTTCGACACCGGTGCGATTGAGCAGGCCGGTCAGCGGATCCCGATGCGCCGCCCGTTGCTGCTCGGCAGCCAGCTTCACACTCTGCGCCAGCTGGCGGTGATGACGGCGGATAAGCCCGTGTGCCAACCATAACCACAACGGCAGAATATCCGCCAGCAGATAAAGGTTCTGCACGCCGGAAAACGGCGTCGCCAGCAGGTAGGGCGTGGTCAGCAGGGTGATTTCCAGCATGGCGAAGCGTGGCGCGGCGGCGTGGTACTGTATCAGCCAGAAGGCCAGCCCGCACAGCAGTAAACCGGCGCCAGACATCAATACATAGCGACCGGAAAGTACCGCCAGCACCGCCAGCGTTGACAGCAACACTGCGCCGACGACATACAGCCACAACGCATTGACGGACACGGGTAATGCCTGGCGCATCTGGCTCTGGAACCGGCAGTCATCGGCGTGTAACGGGCTGTGCAGCAACCAGCGCAGCAGTAACGGGCGTTTAGCCGCGTTGGCGGTGGGTAACGTTCTCATAAAGCCTCTTTATATCCCTATTAATATGGCCGAAACGGCGCGCTCAACTGCGGCCATGGCTGGGATTCTATGTGCTTTTTTGGCGATTTGTCATAACGCTGGAGGCGACGGTGGGTTTTTCAGAATGTTTAACCTGAGGAAACATATACTTTCACTGGGAAACTAATTGTAATTCTATTTATAAAACAAATGATTACGCTGTAATTTTTGTTGCCATGGCTATCGCTGTGATTGATAAGTATTATCGTTTGCTTTATTGTTAGCGCCTATTGCCGCGCAGATGCTGCGCACTTTTCCGCTGCAATCACCGGGTTGACCGGTGGTAATCATT
Source organism: Serratia odorifera (assembly GCF_041448735.1). Classification (NCBI taxonomy): domain Bacteria; kingdom Pseudomonadati; phylum Pseudomonadota; class Gammaproteobacteria; order Enterobacterales; family Yersiniaceae; genus Serratia; species Serratia odorifera. The sequence goes on from NZ_JBGMUT010000002.1 coordinate 274,979, forward strand.
TCGTCGTAACAGGTAGCCAAAAATAATGAGCGTAACCACCGATCCTTTGCCAGACGCAAAGGGGCAATCCGGCGTCCAGGTGATGGGGCACTATCAGCATATTCTGCGCCATCGCCTGATAATCATGGGGATTCTGGCGCTGGCGATCGCCGGTTCACTGCTGCTGGACTTTACCATGGGGCCGTCCGGCCTTTCGCTGTCTTCCCTCTGGCAAACGCTAATCGACCCTGCGGCGGCCGATGCCGGCACGCGGGTCATCGTCTGGGATATTCGTCTGCCGTACGCGCTGATGGCGGTGGTGGTTGGCATGGCGTTGGGGCTGGCCGGTGCAGAAATGCAGACCATCCTTAATAATCCGCTGGCCAGCCCGTTTACCCTGGGGGTTTCTTCGGCGGCGGCGTTCGGCGCCGCGCTGGCTATCGTGCTGGGCATTGGGCTGCCGGGGGTTCCTGCCCAGTGGTTTATTTCCGCCAATGCCTTCGTCTTTGCGTTGCTGGCTGCGTTGATGCTGGACGGCATCACCCGCTGGACGCGGGTCGCCACCTCCGGCGTGGTGCTGTTTGGCATTGCGCTGGTGTTCACCTTCAATGCGCTGGTGTCGATGATGCAGTTTATCGCCAGTGAAGACACGCTGCAGGGATTGGTGTTCTGGACCATGGGCAGCCTGTCGCGCGCCTCATGGGATAAGCTCGGTATACTGTTTGCGGCGTTTGCCGTGCTGCTGCCGCTGTCGATGATGAGCTCCTGGAAACTGACCGCGCTGCGTCTGGGTGAAGATCGCGCCGTCAGCTTTGGCATCGACGTACGCCGCCTGCGGCTGGCGACCCTGCTACGCATCAGTATTCTTTCGGCACTGGCGGTGGCATTCGTTGGGCCGATCGGCTTTATCGGGCTGGTTGCGCCGCATATCGCGCGCATGATGTTTGGCGAAGATCACCGTTTCTACCTGCCGGCCAGTGCGCTGATTGGTGCGCTGGTGCTGTCGATGGCCTCGGTGGCATCGAAAAACCTGGTGCCGGGCATCATTATTCCGGTCGGTATTGTCACCTCGCTGGTTGGCGTGCCGTTTTTCCTGAGTATTATTCTACGCCACCGGGGGAACGTCTGATGAACCAGGGCCTACGTATCGCCGGCTTTTCTGCCGGTTACCCAAAACGCCCGGTGATCGTCGATCTATCGGTACCAATGCTGCCGCGTGGCAAGATTACCGTGCTGTTGGGGCCGAACGGCAGCGGCAAGTCGACGCTGCTGCGCTCGCTGGCTGGCCTTAACCCGGCGCAGGGCCAGCTGTGGCTGGACAACAATGACCTGATGCAAATGCCGTTCGCCCGCCGCGCCGAACAGGTGGTATATCTGCCGCAGTCGCTGCCGGCCGGCGTGCATTTGCACGTGCTGGAATCGATTATCGTCGCGCAGCGCGCCTCCGGCGGCCGGAGCAATGCCGGCAGCGAAGCGGAGGTGATGGCGCTGCTGGAACAGCTCGGTATCGCCCATCTGGCGCTGAGCTATCTGGATCAGCTGTCCGGCGGCCAGAAGCAACTGGTCGGCCTGGCGCAGTCGCTGATCCGTCAACCGTCCTTGTTGTTGCTGGACGAACCGCTCAGCGCGCTCGATCTGAACTATCAGTTTCACGTGATGGACTTGGTACGCCGTGAAACCCGCAAACGCAATATCGTGACGGTGGTGGTGGTGCATGACATCAATATTGCCTTACGCCACGGTGACCACGTTCTGATGCTGCAAAACGGCAATATGATCGCCGATGGGCTGCCGGAGCAGGTGATCACGCCGCAAAGCCTGGCACAGGTCTATGGCGTGCGCGGTCGCATCGAGCGTTGCTCGCAGGGCACGCCGCAGGTATTGATTGACGGGTTGGTGACCGAGCCGGTGGTGTAACGGCTGGTGGAGTAAGCGTCAGAATAAAAAGGCCCGTTTAGGGCCTTTTGTCCGTTAGAAGCTGTAGGTCATGCCTACCGTGTAGCGGCGGCCGTCCAGCGTGGTGTTGTAGTCGTCGTAATTGACGTTTTTATCCAGAATGTTGTACACCCCACCGGTGACCAGCAGGTTTTTGTTCGCCTTATAGCTCAGGCCCATGTCAACGAAAGTGTATGACGGCGTGCTCTGCGCGATCGAGGTGCGGCTCAGGTATTCAGAGGTTTTACTGCGGAAGTTGACGCGCGACCACAGGCTGACGTCGTGGGTTGCCTGCCAGTCCAGCGTCGAGTTGATCATGTGCTTGGGCATCTGGTTCAACGGCTTGCCTTCGAACTGACCGCTCTTTTGCTCGGACGAGGTATAGGTGTAGTTGGTGTTCCACTGCCAATCCTTGCTGATCTGCCAGCCGAAGGTGGCTTCCACGCCGCGCATGTTGGCTTTATCGACGTTGACGCGGTCGCTGATAAAGTCATAGTGGGTGGTACCAATCATGCAGTCTGGCGTATCTTCGCAGCGCCTTACTTCGGTAATTTTATCTTTAAAGTCGGTATTGAATACCGTGACGCCGGCGTTGATGCCCTTGAGGTTATCCCACATCAGGCCGATCTCTTCGCTCAGGCTTTTTTCCGGCTGCAAATCCGGGTTGCCGACGATAATGCCGGAGCGCACGCCGCCGCCGGTGGCCTGGCCCCAGTTGGGCGAGGACTGACGCAGGTCAGGTGAGCGGTAGCCGGCAGATACGCCGCCTTTCAGTGTCCACTGCTCGGCCAGGTGCCATACGCCATACATGCGCGGCGTCCAATGGCTGCCGTAGTTTTGATCCTGATCCATCCGTAGGCCGGTAGTCAGACTGAAGTCGTTGGTCAGCGCCCATTCATCTTCGGCAAATAATGCCCAGCTCCAGCGCGTCAGCTGGTTCACATCCTGCGCCGCTACCAACTGGTTGCCGCCGTCAGCCAGCTTTTCATAACGATATTGGCCGCCCAGATTGAGCATATGATCGCCCAACTCGAACTGGTTCTGGGTATTGAAGATGGTGTTGTACATCTTCATGTTACGGCCGGGGTTGTTGGTTTCTTCGCGTTGAACGTAGCTGTTGGTATGGCCAAAATCATAGTAGCCGTTATGCGTCAGCGCATAGTTGGTGCGGGTATACAGGCTTTCGCTCACCTGGCTTGGGGTGCATTTGCCTTTGCTGCAACGTTCGGCGGCCACCGACTTGCCGGGCGTGCTGTTACGATCCTGCAATGAACGACCAATTTCAAAGTCGAATTCGTTTTTATCATCTGGCGTCAGGCTGAACACCGCCGTACCGCTGCGCATGCGCTGCTCGTTGTAGCCGTTGACAATTTCGTCTTCGGCGCGGTGCGACAGCAGGCCGTTGACGCGCAGACCGAGCAGGCCGTCGATCAGCGGGCCGGAGGCGTAGGCGTTGGTCTGGAACAGATCGCCGGAATCGCGGCGCTCCTGGAAGGTGGCGTCGGCGTGCAGCGAACCTTTCCAGCCCTGGGTGGTGCTGGTTTTGCGCGTAATGACGTTGATCACGCCGCCCATGGCATCGGAGCCGTACAGTGATGACATCGGACCGCGTACCACTTCGATTCGTTCGATGGCCTCCAGCGGCGGCAGCCAACCTTGTTCGATACCGGCGTTGTCGCTGTTCGGCCGGGTGCCGCGAGTATCGACGCGCTTGCCGTCCACCAGAATCAGCGTGTATTTGGATGACATGCCGCGAATGCTGATATCGCTGCTGCTGCCACCGCCGCTAACCACCACGCCCGGCACGTCTTTCAGCGCATCGGTGACGTCGCGATAGGCTTTTTCTTCCAGCTGCTGGCGGGGGATCACCGAGATCGACGCCGGCGAGTCCTGAATTTTCTGTTGGAACCCGGAGGCGGTAACCACCATGGTGTCATGTTGATCGTCCTGGCTGGCTGCAAAGGCAGCGTGGCTGGCAAATGACGCAAGGATTAATGCGGCGAGCTTATTATAGTTTGGCATTTCCATGAATGAACGATTCCTGGCCAGAGAAACAGGCAGCTCTGCCTGTTAACCTACTGAGTTAAAAATGAAAACCCTTGCATCTCTGTGGATGAAAAGGCCCGAGGGGTGGTGCGTAAGGGTATTGTAAGGAAATAAAAACGAATGTAAATGCAAATGATAATTCGTATCATTTGTATATTTGATCAGGGGTTGGTCAGGAATAATTCAACGAGGGGGAAACGGCACGCTGCAGCGTGCCGGGGGATTCAGCGCTTTTGGATGTAGGTGATGGCCAGCGCCAGCGCCAATACCAACCCTTTGATGATATCCATTGCGTAGTAGGGGACCGACAGCATCACCAGGCCGTTTTGCAGTACGCCAAGAATGATTGCGCCAATCAGCGTGCCGAAGGCGTTGGGTTTGCCAGACCCAGCCAGCGAAAAGCCGATATAGGCTGCCGCCACTGCATCCATCAAATAACCGCCGCCGGCGTTGACCTGGGAAGAGCCGATACGTGACGCCAGAAGAATGCCGCCAAGCGCCGCCAGTAGCGACGAAAGCACGTATGCGATAACCCTGTAACGCAGGGTGCGAATGCCGGAGAGCCGTGCCGCTTGCGCATTGCCACCGATCGCATACATGCGGCGTCCGTGCTTGGTCAGCGACAGGAACAGCTGCACCACCAGCGTTACCGCCAACATGATCAGCACGATCACCGGCACCTGGCCCAGGGCGGAAAAGATCTGTGGAATGACGCCTTCGGCCATCTCACCGCTGGGCAATAGCATATTCTGGGTGATCGAGCCGCCATAGCTGTAGGTCATCGCCACGCCCTGAATGACGAACAGACTGGCGAGGGTGGCCAGCATATCCGGGATCTTGAGCACCACGATCAGAAACGCGTTGAACAAACCGACCAGGGTGCATAGCAACAGCGTCAGGACAATCGCCCCGGTGGTGCCAAAGCCGTACCAGACAAACAGCGAGATCACTAGCGCATTAGCCAGCGATGCGGTCGATCCGACGGAAAGATCAAACCCGCCAACCGACAGCGAAATGGAAACGCCGATGGCGATCACCGTGACGATGGCGATCGAACGCAGAATATTGATGATGTTGTTGGGATCGAGAAAATTGTCCGACGCCAGGCCGAACAGAGCGACCAGAGCAACGACGGTGAGCAGCATCCCCCATTTATATAAAAACTCGAACAGCCGATGACGCCAGGGTTGGGCGTTGGGCAGGGAAAGGTCTTTACTCACGCTGGGGTTCCTCCGGTGGAATACAGTAACAAGGTTTCTTCATCAATATCGGCAGCGTTGAGTTCAGCCACGATGCGGCCATCCCATAACACGCAAATGCGATCGCACAGGCCAACCAGTTCGGAGAATTCACCCGAGGCATAAATGATGCCTTTGCCGTCACGCGCCAACTGGTCTATCAACGCAAACAAATCCTGCTTGGCCTTGATGTCCACGCCCTTGGTCGGTTCATCGAAAATCAGCAGATCGGCATCGCCGCGCAGCCATTTGCCTATCGCCACCTTTTGCTGGTTGCCGCCGGACAGTCGCGCCAGTCTCTGCTGCGGCCCGGCGGCGCGTATGCCCAGACGGCGGATCACCTGCTGCGCCCAGTCCAGCGCCTGCCGCTGGCTGAAAACGCCCCAGCGGCAGAAACCGTCGTCGGCAGCGACGCTCAGGTTCATGGCAATGGTTTCGTCAATAAACACCCCCTGTTGGCGGCGTTCTTCCGGCACCAGCGCCATACCTAGCACGACGGAACGATGCGGCGAATCAGGCTTCCAGCGTTTGCCATGCAGTTCGCCATGTTTGATGCGTGCCGGCGTGGCGCCAAACAGCGCCTTGCACAATTCGGTTTTGCCTGCACCGGCCAGGCCGGCGATGCCGAGAATTTCACCCTGTTGCAGCGTCAGGGAAATGTCGCGCAATTTATGGCGATCGCTCAGGCCGCGCACCGACAGCAACGGCCGTGGCTGTGGCGTAGGGCGACGCGGTGGAAAGATGTCGTCCAGGCGATGGCCGAGCATTTTTTCGACGATCTGTTCGCCGCTCAACCCGCGCATGGCGTCCTCACTGACCTGTTGGCCGTCGCGCAACACCGTCAAGCGGTCGCATACTTCGCTCAGTTCATGAATGCGGTGTGAGATAAACACGATGCCGATGCCTTCAGACTGTAAACGGCGCACCACCGTGAACAGGCGTTGGCTTTCGGCGCGGTCCAGCGGGGCGGTCGGTTCATCCAGCACCAGAAAACGGCAGCGGTGCGATAGGGCGCGCGCCAGCAGTACCTGCTGCTTTTCCGCCAGCGTGCAGTCTGCCAGCCGCCGCCGCAGATTGATGGTCAACGCCAGTTGATCGAGCAGGGCCTGCGCCTGTGTGTACAGCTGACGCCAGTTCAACAGCTGACCGGGCTGGTTGAGCCAGTCGAGCATGATGTTTTCCGCGACCGACAGCGTCGGGATCAGGGCGACGTCGACCTCCTGCTGTACCACGTGAATACCGTGCTGCCGCGCGTGCAGCGGGGAATGAATGTCGACCGCATGGCCGTCGATCAAAATATTGCCGTGATAATGGCTATGGGCGCCGGACAGGATCGCCATCAGCGTCGACTTGCCGGCACCGTTGGCACCGACCAACGCATGGATGGATCCTCCCGTCAGGGTAAAATTCACATTTTGCAAGGCGTTGAAGCCGGCAAAGGCGATCGAGATATTGCGCATCTCCAGGCGGGAGGGCGTAGCGGTTGGCATCATGTGCATGAAGACGTTTAGGTGTTTAGATGGCTAAAGTGGTTCTTTTTTAACATAGATTGCCGTTTTGGCAACGAACGAAATGGCATAAGAGAGATGAAAATGGTTGTTGCATTACCGATCCCCCGTCCGGGTGGCGCGACGGGCGGGGGAAATGGCCGGCGATCAGAAGGTGGTGGGCGTATGTGCGCTGACGATACGGCAGACGCGGGTTGAGGTATTGCTGAAACTGTGAGGAATGCCGGTATTGATCGCGTAGCTCTGGCCGGCGCTGAGAGCATAGCTCTGGCCGTTGATGGTCAGCACGATCTCGCCCTCCAGCAAGGTGCCGACTTCTTCGCCCTGGTGCTTTATTTTTTCGCCGGTGGTGGTGCCTGGCGGGTAGGTTTCCAGCATCATCGCCAGCGTACGCGTCGGGCTGCCATTATGCACCAGTTTCATCGATACCCCCTGACTGCCGATTTCTATCAGATCGTCGGCGTCGATCACCACTTTCGGTTGATCCAGCCGCTCCGGTTCGGCAAAGAATTCCGACAGCGACAAGCCATACACTTTCAACAGTTTTTGCAGGGTGCTGATGGCAGGGCTGACCTTGTCCTGCTCAATGGTACTGATGGCACTGTGGGTCAATCCGGACAGTTCGGCGACCCGGCGCTGTGACAAACCCAATTGCTGACGGATTTGCGACAGGCGCTTACCTGGCGCCAAGCTGACTTCGCTCATAGTGGTACTTCCTTCTAAAAGAGATGGCTGGCAGAAAGGTTGCCGCCATAGGGCAGCAAGACGATGACGGTGGAAAATATATTGCCCATGATGATACCTGACTCACCGAAATAAATTCCGTATGTCGAAACAATCTATCGCCTTTTCGGTCAATATTTTATCAATTTAGCAGCGGGTGGCGAATAATCAATCACCATTGTAACATTTGCAAACCAATTCTGTTAAGGCTATGTTTCATATTATGGATGTTATTTTGAGCGCCGGCCGGTGGCGCTGTCTAAAGAGAGTTGATTCGCTATGTTAAACGTTCGGTAAGCGGCGCCACGGCGTCTTTCCAGGGCATAATGGCAGGTGAAGTATGCAAACCCATATCGCAGCAGTTGAAAATTTTGCACAGCATAATGAAGAAAGGCGAAGTAGCGCGTTCCAACGTGAGGTTGCTCACTATTTGGAACGCCACCCTGCAACGCAGTATATCGACATTCTCCTCACCGATCTCAATGGTTCCTTCCGCGGTAAACGTATTCCCGTCTCCGGGCTGAATAAACTGGAAAAAGGCTGTTATTTCCCCGCATCGGTATTTGCCATGGATATTTTGGGCAACGTGGTGGAAGAAACCGGTCTGGGCCAGGAGCTGGGCGAGCCGGACCGGGTGTGTATGCCGGTAGCGGGCACCTTGACGCCGTCGGCAGCGGATGCGGAAAATATCGGCCAGCTGTTGCTGACCATGCTGGATGAAGATGGCACTCCCTTTGACGTTGAACCCCGCAATGTGCTGAACCGAGTGTGGCAGATGTTGCGCCAGCGCGGCATGTTCCCGGTGGTAGCGGTAGAGTTGGAGTTCTATCTGATTGACCGACAGCGCGATGCCGAAGGGTATCTGCAACCGCCGTGCGCGCCCGGCACTCAGGAACGCAACGTGCAGAGCCAGGTGTATTCGCTGGACAATCTGAACCATTTTTCCGCGGTGCTGAACGACATCGACAGCCTGGCTCAGATGCAGGGGCTGCCAGCGGACGGCGCGGTGGCCGAAGCCTCGCCAGGCCAGTTTGAAGTGAATCTCAACCATACCGATAACGTGCTGCAGGCCTGTGATCACGCGCTGGCGCTGAAAAGGCTGGTGCGCCAGGTGGCGGAAAACCACGATTTGCACGCCACGTTTATGGCCAAACCCTATGAGGAATATACCGGCAGCGGTATGCATATCCATATCAGCATGGTGGACGGCAACGGGGTCAATCTGTTTGCCGACGCGGACGGCGGCGACTCCGCGCTGCTGCGCCGCGCTCTGGCCGGGATGATTACGCTGATGCCCGCGTCAATGGCGCTGCTGGCACCCAATGTCAATGCCTTCCGCCGCTTCCAGCCAGGGATGTACGTGCCGACGCAGGCGTCATGGGGGCACAACAACCGTACCGTGGCGTTGCGTATTCCCTGTGGTGAACCACAACATCACCGGGTCGAATATCGGGTTGCCGGTGCCGATGCCAACCCTTATCTGGTGATGGCAACCGTGCTGAGCGGCATTCTATACGGCCTTGATCACACATTAGCGCTGCCCGAGCCGGTGACCGGTAACGGGTTGGAACAGCAAGGGCTGCCTTTCCCTATCCGCCAGAGCGACGCGTTGTATGAATTTGCCGAGCAGCCGGCGATGCAGCAGTATCTTGGCCAGCGCTTTTGCCATGTTTATCATGCCTGCAAGTCGAACGAGCTGATGCAGTTCGAGCGTATGGTGACCGAAACCGAGATCGACTGGATGTTGAAAAATGCCTGAAAAGAGGTATAAAGTAAGGCTAGTTAAATAACTTTTCGTGATATGACTTGCGGAATTATTAAGCCGTAAGGCGGTTTTCCAGTCGATCGCGAAAAGAATTTGTGTCAGAAGGCTTCTGGATCTTGTCATCCAGAGGCTTTCTGATGCAAAATATCCCCAATGCAGATAGCCGACGTTTTAAAGCGTCGGTTATTTTTTTGCATTTTTGTTTTGTAAACCGAGCGTTTCATACACCAAGCGAGGCCGGACTTCGAGCCGGATAGATAAACAGGTTTGTTCACGATCAACCAAAACTTTATGGTCGTGACTCATGAGGATAAGAAAGATGGGGCAATTTTTCACTTTAGCACCGGTGCCCGCCGGTTTCCGCTGCACTCGCAGCGATTATGGAGCAGCAGCCAAGGCCACCTTGACGCGTTATCCAGCTTCCAATACCCCTCTTTTAGAATTCAGTCGCACGTTGCGAAGTTTCCCCGCAACCTTGAGTCTTGGCGTGTCTATTATCCGCAAGTCTGAAGGTCAGGGGGGGCTGCGCAATGTCCGATAACATCATCAGCGCTGCCGCAGCGGCACCGCGCCCTCAATTGCGTAAAACCCTGACGTTGCTCCCGGTGGTAATGATGGGGCTGGCTTACCTGCAGCCAATGACCATTTTCGATACCTTCGGCATCGTTTCCGGCCTGACCGATGGTCACGTCGCGACCGCCTATGCCTTTGCGCTGCTGGCGGTACTGTTTACCGCACTCAGCTACGGCAAACTGGTGAAGAAATTCCCATCTGCCGGCTCGGCTTATACCTATGCGCAAAAGGCCATTGGCCCGCACGTTGGCTTTATGGTCGGCTGGTCGTCGTTGCTCGACTATCTGTTCATGCCGATGATCAACATCCTGTTGGCCAAGATTTACCTGGAAGCCATCTTCCCGGGCGTGCCGTCGTGGATTTTCGTCGCGGCGCTGGTGGCGTTGATGACGCTGTTCAACCTGCGTGGCATCAAGCTGGTCGCTAACCTGAACTCCATCATCGTGGTGGTGCAGGTCGCCATCATGATCGTGTTCCTTGGCCTGGTGATCAACGGCGTTTATCACGGCGAAGGCGCAGGTCACCTGGTCAGCAGCCGCCCGTTCTGGTCTGAGGATGCCCACGTGGTGCCGATGATCACCGGTGCGACCATCCTGTGCTTCTCGTTCCTTGGCTTTGACGGAATCAGTTCGCTGTCGGAAGAAACCAAAGACGCAGAGAAAGTGATCCCGAAAGCGATTTTCCTGACGGCGCTGATCGGCGGCATTATCTTTATCGTGGTGTCTTACTTCGTGCAGCTGTACTTCCCGGACATCTCGCGCTTCAAGGATCCTGATGCGTCACAGCCTGAAATCATGCTGTACGTGGCTGGCAAGTTCTTCCAGTCGGTCATTCTGGTGTTCTCCTGCGTGACGGTATTGGCATCCGGCATGGCGGCGCACGCTGGCGTTTCCCGTCTGATGTACGTGATGGGCCGCGATGGGGTATTCCCGCAGCGTTTCTTCGGCTATGTACACCCGCAATGGCGTACTCCGGCGCTGAACGTGCTGCTGGTGGGGGCGATTGCCCTGTCTGCGGTATCGTTTGATCTGGTTACCGCCACCGCGTTGATCAACTTCGGTGCGCTGGTGGCTTTCACCTTCGTTAACCTGTCGGTGATTTCCCAGTTCTATATTCGCGATAAAATGAACCGTAGCGTTAAAGACACGGTTAATTATCTGATTCTGCCGATCATGGGCGCGTTGACGGTGGGCGCGCTGTGGTTGAATCTGGAAAGCAGCTCGATGACGCTGGGCCTGGTATGGGCGGCAATCGGCCTGATCTACCTGGCGTTTGTTACCCGCAGCTTCCGTTTGCCGGTACCGCAAGCCAGCGAAGACCTGGCCTAAGCGCATAAAAAAGGGTTCCGCCAGCGGAACCCTGAGCAAGTCAGAATAGTGATAACCCGAAAGGCCGCCGTTGCGGCCTTTTTCTTTGCCTCAACCAACCAGTTGCTTGCCGTAATCGAACAGCGATTTCAGCAACGCCAGCTTGGCGCTGTCCGCTTCATGCAGGTTGTATAACGCTTCCAGTTGCAGCACATAACTTTGCACTTTTTCGGCGCTGAGCGCTGTCTGGCGATGTTGCAGCCAGCGACGTTGCTCGCCGTCATCCAGCGTATTGGGGTAATTGCGCGCGCGGAAACGGAACAGCAACTCCTGCATACGGTCATCGTTGAAGGTCAAATCCAGCGCCGGCAGATTTTGCGGTTTGGTCTGCTGAATGATTTTCATCGCCGCTTTGTCGGCGTCGCTGAAGAAGCCGTCATACAGCCTGGCATCGACGTCGTCACTGGCAGCAAAAGGTTCGGCGTCAGCATACAGTGCCACCACCTTTTCACGCACCTGCGGATGCTGGCGCAGGATCTGCAGATTGTTCAGACAGGCCTGGCGATCGATGCCCAGCCGGTCGGCATTCTCCGGCAGCAGCGTTTTTGCCGGCGCCAGCACCGGGCATTTGTTGATATGCACCAGTTTGATCGGCACCGGCGGCCGATCGGCGCTGAGCCGATCGCGGCGGGTATACAGTCGTTCACGCAGTTGGTCGGCATCCAGCTCCAGCAGCGGCGTCATGTCGCCGGCCAGGTCGCACACGATCAGCGCATTTTTATTGTCCGGGTGCCAGGCCAGCGGCGCGACCCAACTGGTGTTGCTGCGTGCGGCACCAAACATGCCGGAGACGTGCACCAGCGGCGTCATTTCGGCAATGTCGACCAGCGCGTTCAGCTTGTGTTTGTTGCGGTGTTGCAGCAGGTAATCAAACAGCCGTGGCTGGGCCTGACGTACCAGCTTGGCCATGGCAATGGTGGCATGCACGTCGGACATTGCGTCGTGCGCCTGTTCATGCGCGACGCCGTTGGCGCGCGTCAGGTGCTCAAGCCGGAAACTGGGGAAACCGTCGTCGTTTTCTGGCCAGACGATGCCCTCAGGGCGCAGGGCGTAGCAGGCACGCATCACATCGAGCAAGTCCCAGCGGGAATTGCCGTTCTGCCAGCTGTAGGCATAAGGGTCGTAAAAACTGCGATAGAAGATGTTGCGGCTGACTTCGTCATCGAAGCGAATGTTGTTGTAGCCGACGATGCAGGTGCCGGGGACGCTGAAGGCCTGGTGTATCTGGCGGGCGAACTCCGCTTCGCACACGCCTTTTGCCAGCGCCTCCTGCGGGGTTATACCGGTAATCATCACCGCTTCGGGGTCGGGCAGGTAGTCATCGGCCGGGGCGCAGTAGATCACCAGCGGCTCTTCGATAATATTAAAGTCCATGTCGGTTCGCACGCCGGCGAACTGCGCCGGGCGATCCATCGATGGACTTTTGCCGAAGGTTTCATAGTCGTGGAAGTAGAATGTGGCCGGTGCCTTGCTGCTCAAAATCGCATCTCTTCAGTCGCGTAGGAATATCTCCCTATTGTAACGGCGTGCGGCGCGATGCCAAGCAGTGGTTATGCTTTCACATCGAAATGCGCGTTGTTACGCATGCTGTTCGTAGCAATGGCGTGCGGGTTTTTGGCGTGCGGACTGATACTGGCCTTTGCCATCTGGTCACTTTGTTGTGCAGAGTGTTGCAATAATCGTTCGCTCAGCGTATGTACACCCTGGATCACCGCTAGCCAGCACAGTGTGCAAAATAGCAGCACACCCAGCCAGACTTTTCTTTTGTAGCTCATGGTCGCTCCGAAAAGGACGGGAATAATTGTGCAGATTAAAACAGACGCAACATAAATAAGATATCAACGCACAAGAAATATCTTATCTGCAGCCGAGGGAGAGTGTTACCAATGGCGGTTTGATGTTTCAGGATATTCCTTAAGATAATATTAAGATGCTCTTTATTTTTCGTGCGTATTCTATTGATGATGCGTTTAATTGTTACCACATACAATCCGTCTCATTCAATGCCAATGTGGATGATGACCATGAAAACTTTACTACTGACGGGCGCTACCGGCTTTCTCGGAGGTGCGGTGCTTGAGAAGTTACTTATTGAAAAACAGCCAGTTAATTTCCTGTTACTGGTGCGGGCCAATAATCCTGCACAGGGCTTGACGCGTATTAAGGATAATATGGCCAAATTTAATCTTGCGCCTGATTTATTCGACAGTATTAGCGAAGAAAATATTCTATTAGGGGACTTGTCCGAGCCGGAAGGTTTTTTATCGGACCGTCGAATTAATCGGGTAACGCATGTTATCAATTGTGCGGCGGTGGCGTCATTTGGCAATAATCCGCTTATTTGGAAAGTCAACGTTGAAGGTACGCTGGCTTTGGCGAAGAGAATGTCGCAGGTTGGTGGATTGCAACGCTTTTTACACGTAGGCACCGCTATGTCCTGTGCGCCGGAGCAGGGGGCGCTGGTGTCGGAAAGCGGCGAGTTTGAATCTGACGCCGAGCACCTGGTGGAATATACCCGCTCCAAATCCACCATCGAACAGCGCATGCGTCGTGAATTGCCGCAATTGCCATTGGTGGTTGCCCGGCCTTCGATCGTGGTCGGCCATACGCGCCTCGGCTGCCAGCCATCGAGCAGTATTTTCTGGGTGTTCAGCATGGCGCTGATGCTGCGTAAATTCATGTGCTCGCTGCAGGACAATATTGATGTCATCCCGGTCGATTATTGCGCCGACGCGCTAGTGATGCTGATCAACGGCGAACGACTGGAAAATGATCTGTACCATATTTCTGCCGGCGAAGAGTGCAGCGTCAGTTTTGCCGACATTGATCGGGCAATGGCGGCGGCGTTGGAAACCGCGCCGGTCGGCGATCGCTATGCGCAGGTCAGCTATGATGCGCTGGTGCAGATGCGCCGGCAGTTGAAAGACATTTTTGGTCCGTGCAATGAACGTCTGATGCTCAAGGCGATGCGTCTGTATGGTTCATTCGCCATGCTCAACGTACGGTTCAGTAACGAAAAAATCCTCAAGCTGGGCATGCCGAAACCACCGCGCTTCACCGATTATATCGCGCGTTGCGTGCAGTCGACGCGTGGCCTGTCGATTCCGCAGCAGATGGTGGTGGATTTCAAATAGACGTTTACCAGGACGAGGACGACCAGAATACCCGGCCCAGCACGATCAACTGTTCTTTGCGTTGCTGATAGCTGAGCTGTTCGTCCTGGTATTCTTCGCGGTTCAGCGAGCGGATGATGACCCCGCCGTCCGGCTGTTCGATCAGGATTTTGACCCGCAGCAGGTTGCCGTGGCGAATGGCGTAGGTTTTTCCTTCGCGTATGCGCGTGTCGTCGGTATTGATGCCCACCACGTCACCGTCCTGCAGGCGAGGCTCCATGCTCGAGCCGGAAATGCGGATAATGCGCGCGGCATTGACCGGAATGCCCATCTTGTGCAGATAGTAGCGGCGGAATATCAGGGAGAACGCTTCGAGATCGACAATATCATAGCAGCCGTCGCCGGCAGAGAAATCGATGTCCAGCAGCGGGATCTCCACAAACTCTTCCCGATCCTGCTCGGTTTCTTCCCACACCACCGGTTTTAGCCGCGCAGGCTGAAAGTCGGATCCCGCCGCGACGTTTTCAAACGGTCTTGCCAGCGATTTTTCATGGAACACGTCAAGCCAGCCGGTGGGCAGGCTGAGCCTGGCCTCAATCCGCCTGGCGAGGTTATCGCCAAGATTGCGGCAGGATTTGTCACCGGTGATTTGGCTGAGCGTGGGCGCAGAAGATTCAACCAGCCTGGAAAATTCATGTTGGTTGATGCCGTTGCGCGCATAGCGTGCCATCAGATCGCGCAGATTATTGCGCCGTATTTCTTTGATTTCCATCGGCCGATAATCGCACCGTTTGGCAAAAAGTGGAATATCCTGTTGCTAAAAACTTGCCCTCAATTTAGCAATCCGCTAAAAGTGGGGGAGCCACGAGGAACCGCCGCGGCTGTTTTGCCTATCGTGACGATCGGTGAACGGCATCTGCGGCAACCACCAAGAGGGAATCTGTGATGTTCACTATTGATTACAACAGTTATCGGTCGGTAACCAGCTTCAACCGCCGCGTGCGTTTTCTGGTGTTGCATTATACCGCGCAAAACTTTGCCGACTCGATAACCTCGCTGACCGGGCCCGCCGTCAGCGCGCATTATCTGGTGCCGGATCCGGACGATCAAAGTTATCGTGAGGCCGGCTATGGCGATCTGCGTATTTTCAACCTGGTGGATGAAAACGAACGCGCCTGGCATGCCGGCGCCAGCCAGTGGGCAGGGCGCACCAATCTCAACGACACCGCTATCGGCATCGAAATCGTCAATCTGGCGAGCGGCGACGGCGAAAATATTCACTTCCCGCCGTTCAATTCCCAGCAGATCGACGCGGTGATCCAACTGACGAGCAATATTTTGCAGCGCTATCCGGACATTTCGCCGGTTAACGTGGTGGCGCATTCGGATATCGCCCCTGGCCGCAAAAGCGACCCAGGCCCGCAGTTCCCCTGGTTACAACTGTATCAGGCCGGTGTTGGAGCCTGGTATGACGCCGCGGTGCAGCATCGCCATCAACAGCATTATTGCCGTCACGGCCTGCCCGAACGTTCAGCGCTGCTGGCGCTGTTCGCCCGCTACGGCTACGACACGTCTGCCGCCGACAGCGATGAAGGTTACCGTCAACTGGTGCGCGCCTTTCAATTGCATTTTCGTCAGCGCCAGTATGATGGTGTGATGGATGCCGAAACGGCGGCCACCTTGCAGGCGCTGGTGGACAAATACGCTGCTTAACGCCTGCTGATTGGTCGCGTGCCGCAGCCATCAATCCGCTGGTTTGCTTAAATAGCGTACCGTCAGCGAGTTGGAATAGCGGGTGAGATCATAAAGCAGGCGCTTCAGGTTTTTGCCAGCCTGCTAAAGTGAGTAAGATAACGGCATTGAGAGTTGTGTCGCACAGCCACAAACCTGTATCTTGGTGTCATTGTGGCCGTAAGCTAATGAATCTGTGTATTACAAAGCAAGGGTATGAAGATGGATAATGCAAATAAGCCGAGTTTTCAGGACGTGCTGGAGTTTGTGCGTATGTTCCGACGTAAAAACAAGCTGCAACGTGAAATCGTTGATAACGAAAAGAAAATCCGCGACAACCAGAAGCGCGTATTGCTGCTCGACAACCTGAGCGAATACATCAAGCCGGGCATGAGCATTGAAGACATTCAGGCGATCATTGCCAATATGCGCGGCGATTACGAAGATCGCGTTGATGACTACATCATCAAAAACGCCGATCTGTCGAAAGAGCGCCGTGAGCTGTCTAAAAAGCTGAAAGCCATGGGTGAAGTGAAATAACCTGCGGTCAGCGCCGGCGCAGGGCGCTGTTGCCAATTGCGCCTGAATAGCCCAAACCCGCATCAAGCGGGTTTTTTCATTTTGGCCGCAGCGCTCTGGTGCAGCGCTTTGAGCATTAGCGTCTGGACCAGGCCAGTGCCGCCGTTGCGCGCTGAGACCAGGCCGTTGCTTAGCCGTGCAACAGCAGCCAACTCTCCGGATACCTCTCACAGATAAATTCAGCCAATGCCCGCACCTTCGGCGTCGTCAGACGCCTTGAGACGTGCAACCGCCAGAGCGCCAGCTCACTGGCGGTGCTTCAGAATGTCAGTTGGTAACTGTCGGCAAGCCATTGGTGTATGTCCTGTGCGGACAACGGGCCGGGCAACAATATGCTGATCCAGTGCTCCTTGTTCATAGGATAAGCCGGCAGGATACCGTTTTTTGCCGCAGCGAACCGATATGCCCCGGGCGTGCCTTGACTTCAAGCAGGTCCCCCTGTCGATCGGTTGTCAGCCCCAGCTTGCTGCCGGGAACATTCATCACCAGTGCAAACCACTTGTTGCTGCGCTGATGGCGCAGAACCGCATAGTCAGGGAGATTACGCCACAGATACTCCGGTTCGGAGGCAAAATGTTGGCGGGCATAGTCGCATAACGTCTCTCTTTCCATCATGATTCCCTGCGTGTCCGTGTGTGACTTATGCCGTCAGTACCAGGGTCTATGGCTAAGGGATTCAATAACGCTATTGTATGCCTTTGTCGCCGCATCGGGCGCGGTTTACAGCACTTTCTGCAGGAAGCGCCGGGTTCGGTCATGGCGCGGCCGGTCCAGCACCTGTTCGGCCCGGCCGTTTTCCACCACGGCGCCATCGACCATGAATACCACCCGATCCGCGACCTGACGCGCAAAGCCGATTTCATGGGTCACCACCACCAGCGTGACGCCCGAGCGCGCCAGCGCCTTGATCACATCCAGCACTTCGCCCACCAGCTCGGGATCGAGCGCCGAGGTCGGTTCATCAAACAGCATCACCTTGGGATTGAGCGCCAACGCCCGGGCAATGGCGATACGTTGTTGTTGACCGCCAGACAGTTGGCGCGGCCAGGCGTGCGCCTTGTCCCGCAGACCGACGGTGTGCAGCAGTTCATAGGCGCGCGCGACGGCCTGTTTTCGGGACAGAAGACCGTGAACTATCGGGGCTTCAATGATGTTGTCCAGCACCGTCATATGCGGGAACAAATTGAAGTTCTGGAACACGTAACCGACGTGAGCGCGTTGTTTCAGGATGGCGCGCTCCTTGAGCTCATACAGGGTATCGCCTTTCCGACGGTAACCGATGTATTCGCCGTCGATCTGGATAAAGCCTTCATCAACCCGTTCCAGATGATTAATGGTGCGCAGCAGGGTGGACTTCCCGGAGCCGGAAGGGCCGAGGATCACCGTCACGGTGCCGGGCTCAATCTGCAGGCTGACGTTGTCCAGCGCTTTATGCGCTCCGTAGTATTTACTCAGATTATTGATGTCGATGCGCCCGACGCTGGCGGTTTTAGTCGCCCACCTCGGTTCGAGCGGGGCGTTTTCCGGGCGGTTAACGAAGAGATCAAAGGCTTCAGACATGTGGTTTTCCCTTATCAATACCCGGCGATGCGCCAGCGGCGCAGGCGTTTGAACAGCGTCGGCGCCACCTGACGAACCGTGCCGCGGGCGAAGTAACGTTCGACGTAATGCTGCAAAATCGACAGTACGGTAGTGATTAACAGATACCAGACGGTGGCCACCATCAGCAGTGGAATAACCTGCTGAGTGCGGTTGTAAATTACCTGCACGGTATAAAACAGCTCCGGCATCGACAGCACATAAACAATCGATGTCCCTTTCGCCAGGCTGATAACTTCGTTAAAGCCGGTTGGTAGAATCGAGCGCAGCGCCTGCGGCAAAATAATCCGGAAGGTGCGGCGGTAGGCCGGCAACCCCAGGGCGGCGGCGGCTTCATGCTGCCCCTGTTCCACCCCCAAAATACCGCCGCGAATGATTTCTGCGGTATAGGCGGATTGCACCAGCGACAGACCGATGACGGCGACCGAAAACTGATCCAGCAAATCCACCGTTGGCGTGCTGAAAAAGGCAATATTGGTGAACGGAATGCCGAGCGACAGGTTGTCGTACAGATAGGAAAAGTTGTACAGAACGATCAGCACCAGCAACAGCGGCAGCGAGCGGAACAGCCAGATATATCCCCAGGCCAGCGCGTTGAGCAGGTAAGATGACGACAGGCGGGCAAGTGCCAGGGCGGTGCCCAACATCACGCCGAAAACGGTGCCGAGCAAGGTCAGCAACAGCGTTTTGCCGAGCCCTGACAAGATCACCGGATCAAAGAACCACTGACGGAATACACCCCATTCCCAGCGGTCATTGGTGGCGATCGACTGGATAATAGCCAACAGGATGAATGCGGCAAATAGCGCGCCGGCCAATCGCCACGGATAGCGTGCTGGCACCACTTTCAGTGGCGGATGATTTACGCGGGGAGAGGCATGCTGATTCATAGGCGTTCTCTTTAATACGGTGCACAATGGTGTGGACTAGCTGACCGGCAGGCCGACCTTCAGCGTCTTGGTAAACGGCAAACGCCCGTCATAGGGAGGGCGGGAATAGACTTCCGGATCGAGACGGGTGTCGAACAGCGGTTGATAGCCGTGGGACAAATACAGCCCGACCGCTTCCGGCTGGCGAAAGCCGGTGGTCAGAAACAGCCGCCGATAGCCATGCGCGACGGCGCGGCGTTCCAGTTCATGCAGCACTTTTTGCGCCAGCCCCTGACGGCGCAGCGCGCGCTGCGTCCAGATGCGTTTTAGCTCGGCGGTCTGCGGGTCGTAACGTTTATAGGCCCCCATGGCAATCGGCTCGGCGTTTCTCAGCAGGACGATAAACATGCCGTCGGGCGCGGAAAATGCGCGGTCATCCTCTGCTGGCCGATTGGCAAAGAACTCGCCGTAGCGATCGCGGTATTCGCCAAATAACCCGGCAATCACCGGTGCGATCAGCGGATCTTCCGGTACGGTCTGGATAAAAACGTCTTCACTCATGGTCCTGCTCCCTCTCAGTCGCCCAGTCCTGGCGGATTAATCTCTGAATGGTCGATTTTTTCGATGCTTTCGCCCCAGCGATCCAGTACCTTGAGATAGGCACCGCTGGCGATGGCGCTATTGAGCGAGGCCTGTACGGCATTCACCAGCCCGTTGCCCTTCTTCAAGGTGACGGCGATATTGGCGGTGTTCGGCCAGCCGCCCGGCACGGTGCCAACCAGCCTGGTTTTGCCGGTCAACAGGGCTTTATACGCGCCGGTCACGTTTGGCCCAAAGGTGGCATCGGCACGGCCTGACTGGATCGCCAGCGTGGCGGCGGCGTCATCGGTGACATATTGCGGGATCAGCGCCGGCAGCCCTTTGGCCTGATTCTGTTTGTCCCACGCCAGCAATACCGCCTCCTGATTGGTGCCGGAGCCGACAATGATGCGTTTGCCGGCTATATCCGCTGCCGAATTGATCTTGGTGATTTTGCTGGTGGTTTTGACATAGAAACCCAGCGTATCCTGGCGGTAGGTGGCAAAATCGAACTTGGTTTTACGCTCTTTGGTGACGGTAATGTTGTAGATGGCGGCATCGTACTTGCCGGACGCCACGCCCAACGGCCAGTCCTCCCAGGCGGCCGGCACCACTTTGAGTTTCAACCCCAGTCCGTCGGCCACCAGACGGGCGATATCCGCCTCGCTGCCGATCACGGTTTTATTGTCGCGGGCGTACAGGCCAAACGGTGGGGCGCTGCCGAGCACCGCCAACGCCACGGTCAACGTGCCTGGTTCGACAAACTTGAAGTTGGCCGGGATTTTCGCCACCGCTTCCGCGCTTTTTGGTGTATGGATCGGTGTTTCATTGGCAATCAGATCAATCCCTGGCGCGGCCAGCGCCGGCATGCTCAATAGTGCCGCGATGGCGGTCGCCGTAATGGTTGCCCTGTATTTCATCATCATTATTATTTTTACCTGCATTATTATTGTTTGCATTGATAATTTTTGTACCGACGCTTTTACTATTCCCCAGCGTTATAGAGATGTAAAACAACAAAATTCAATAATCATAGAGAGAAAATGGCAATGCATTATTTGGCCGCCATTCCGCCAAATATGCTACGCAACAACCCGGGCATAGCCAGGGCTGTTGCTATTATTCGCTGCCGGTGATGGTTATTGGGCGCTTAATTCCCTGAGGGCTTTTTCTGCCAATTGCTGAAAATAATTTGCCGCAGGATAAATCGCCGCTTCATCAGGGTTAAATTGCGGATGATGCAGGCCGAATTCGCTGGCAGAACCGATGCTGACAAACGCGCCCGGCACATGATGCAGATAAAACGCAAAATCTTCGCCACCCATCTGCAGCGGAGCCACCTCGGCCTGGTAGCCAAACTCTGCGGCGGCCTGCAGGCTGAAATCTGCCCAGCGCGGCGTATTGACCACCGCCGGCGGCCCGTCAAACCACTGCAGTTCAGCCTTGGCGCCCAGCGCATCGGCGACGCCGCCGATCAACTGACGGATCCGCTGCGGGATCTGTTCACGGGTTGGATTGCTGTGGGTGCGTACCGTGCCCTCCAATAAGACGGTTTGCGGTAAGACGTTCCAGGTATTGCCGCCTTCGATACGCGTAACGCTGACCACGGCGGCCTGCTGCGCGCTGACGTTGCGGCTGACCACGGTTTGCAGCGCGCTGACGATCTGGCTGGCGGTGACAATGCTGTCGACGCCTTCCTCCGGATGCGCCGCGTGCGCGCCTTTGCCGGTTATGGTGATCTGGAAGCGGTCAACGTTGGCATAGAACGCGCCGCTTTTGGTAGCGAAGGTGCCGACCGGCAATTCCGGGGCGTTATGCAGGCCGAAAATGACATCGACGTTTTCCAGCGCACCGGCGTTAATCAGCTGCGACGCGCCGCCGAATCGCTCTTCCGCCGGCTGAAAAAACAGCCGCACGCGGCCGGGCAATTGATCTTCGCGCGCCTTGAGCAGATAGGCCGCGCCGAGGATCACCGAGGTATGCACATCGTGGCCGCAGGCATGCATCACGCCGGCCTGTCGTGAACTGAACGGCACTCCGGAGGTTTCTTCAATCGGCAGGGCGTCGATGTCGCCGCGCAGCGCTACTACCGGCCCCTGTTGCGGACCGATCTCGGCGACAACGCCGGTTTTCAGCCCGAGCGGCAAGATACGTATGCCGGCGGCATTCAGCCAGTCGGTGATTTTTTGCGTAGTGACAAATTCCTGATTGGATAATTCAGGGTGCTGGTGTAATTCACGACGGTGGGCGATAAGTTTATTTTCCAGCGCGGAGCCCTGCTGTACAGGAGTCGGCTTAACGTCTTCGGCGAAAGAAATGCTCATGGCTAAATAACCTTATTGTTGGCACAGAGTGATTAATGCGATGTTGCTGATGATTATGCTAGTCAGCGCGGCGGAATTAACTAAATACGCAGTTGCTATAATTTATATGCATTTTATTCAGCGCGGCGTATAGCAAAATACTGACTATATAAGCGTGATTTTGGTATTTACCTTTGGCTTTATTTAATGGAACTCTTTTTATCACAACCGATAAAAAGGAATAGCCAGGTGAATTACCGACTGAGTTTACTAGACCAAAGCCCGATCGATGGCGGCCAGACGGCGACGCAGGCGCTCAAGGCCAGCCTGGCGTTTGCCCAGGCGGCAGAACGGTTGGGGTATCACCGCCTGTGGCTGTCGGAACACCACGACAGCGAGCAACTGGCGGGCAGTTCGCCGGAAGTGCTGATCGCCTGGCTGCTGGCGCAAACCAGCACGCTGCGCATCGGCTCCGGTGGCGTGATGTTGCAACATTACAGCCCGTATAAAGTGGCGGAAAACTTCCATCTGTTGTCCGCACTGGCGCCGGATCGGGTGGACATCGGCATCGGCAAGGCGCCCGGCGGATTACCGCTGTCCACTCAGGCGCTGCGAGCCCATGCCGCGTCCGCATCGGCGCCGGGATTCCCCGCGCAGTTGCAACAATTGACCCATTATCTGACGCACCTTGACCAACGTCTGGCGGGCAGAGAAGCGCGCGCATTGCCGTGCCCGCCGGTGGCGCCGCAGCGCTTCTTGCTGGGTGCCAGTAAAGAAAGCGCTCGTCTGGCTGCCTCGCTTGGCTGGAACTTTGTTTTTGCCGGCTTTATCAATACCTCGGCCGAGGTGATGCGCGAATCGATATTGGCATTTTATGAATACTCTGCCGGACAGGGGGAGGCTCTGGTCAGCCTGGCGGCGCTGGCGGCGGAAAGCCGTCAGCAGGCCGCCGAGCAGGTGGCAGAAAAGCATAATTTTCGCGTCACGCTGGGGGATCGCCACGTCACGGTGGGCACGCGTGAACAGGCAGAAGCCTTTGTGCAACAGTCCGGCGCGACGCAATACCGCATTGAACGGCAGCCGTTGAACGTACTGCATGGCACTTCCGCGGATATTCACCGGCAGTTGGCCGATATTCAGCGCGATCTGCGGGTGAACGAATTTGTGATCCATACCCCACTGACAGATGCCGAAGTGCGTCTGGCATCCATCAAACTGCTGGCTGGCCAGCGGTAAGGAGATGACATGAGTCATGCAAAAAGTATCAAGCTGGGTCTGATGTTGCACGGTGCCGGTGGGCACATGAATTCATGGCGTCATGAAAAGGCGCCTGCCGATGCCAGCGTCAACTTCCCGTATTTTCGCGATTTGGCGCTGCGCGCCGAAGCCGCCGGTTTTGACTTCCTGTTTGTCGCCGACGGCCTGCACATCAACGAAAAGTCGCTGCCGCATTTTCTTAACCGCTTCGAACCGGTCGCGCTGCTGTCAGCGCTGGCCTCGGTGACCCACCGCATTGGTCTGGCCGGCACCATTTCGACTTCCTACAGCGATCCGTTCACCGTCGCGCGTCAGTTGGCGACGATAGACAATATCAGCCAGGGGCGGGCAGGCTGGAACGTGGTCACCTCGCCCTTGGCCGGGTCGGCGAAGAATTTTGGCAAACAGCACCCCGAACACGCGCTACGCTACCAGATTGCCGAGGAGTACATCAGCGTGGTACAGGGGCTGTGGGATTCGTGGGAGGACGATGCATTTGTACGTGACCGCGCCAGTGGCGTGTTCTTTGATGCGGCCAAACTGCATAAGCTGAATCATCAGGGGCAGTTTTTCTCGGTGGAAGGGCCGTTGAACATTCAGCGCTCGCCGCAGGGACAACCGGTGATTTTTCAGGCGGGGGCGTCGGATGCCGGTATCGCGCTGGCGGGCAAATCCGCCGATGCGGTGTTTACTAACGCCCGCACGCTGGCGGAAGCGCAGGAATATTCGGCGAAGTTGCAGGCGCAGGTCAGCAAAAATGGGCGTCATCCGGTGGGTATCTTCCCGGGCATCAGCCCGATCGTCGGCAAAACCATAGAGGAAGCTGAAGCCAAATATCGCTATTTACTGTCGTTGCTGTCGTTGGAGGACGCGTTGGCCTATCTTGGGCGTTTCTTTGAGCACCATGATTTCAGCCAGTACCCGCCGGACGGCCCGTTCCCCGAGCTGGGTGAACTGGGGCAGAACAGTTTCCGTTCCACCACCGACAGTATTAAAAAACGTGCGCGCGAGGAACAACTGACGCTGCGTGAAGTGGCCTATCAGACGACGCTGCCGCGCGGTGAATTCTTTGGCACGCCGGAGCAGGTTGCCGACCAGTTGATCCGCTGGGTAGAAGAGGGCGGCGCCAGCGGCTTTATCATCAGCGGCCCGGTGCTGCCCGAGGCGCTGGGCGACATTACCCAGCTGGTGTTGCCGGTGCTGGCGGCACGCGGATACTGGCAGCCGTCGACGGCGACTACGCTAAGAGAGCGGCTGGACATTCCATTCAAAACCAGCCGTTATAGCGTGCCGGCAACGCGGCGCGACACGGTGAACGAGCAGTAGCGTCCAGCATCATCATCATGACGTTCGCCGTTGCCCGCGTTTTGCCGCGATGCCGATTGAACTGAACCGGCGTCGGCAAATAAAAGCAAAAAGCCCGCTTAAGTTTCCTTAAGCGGGCTTCTCTAAAATGGCACCTCTGACTGACATCGCCTAAGCCAATAACCGGCTAATAAACAGCTAACATCTCTGTTGATTGAGAATATGCGGCCAATAGGTGAGAAAATGTTTCTTACATGGTGGGTTTCTCTCCTTAATCGGGCAATGCAACAGGCAACATTGTTTTGGGTGGATGCTGCTGGGTTACCGTTTTAACTGATGGCGTAAAAGGGATGCCCTTTCGGTATCCATTTTAAAATAATCAGAAGAAATCAATTCGCGTATTGATACCGACGGTGCGCCCCATATTGACCTGTGCGACGGCGCTGCTGCCGTTCATATATCCATAGGTACGGTAACGACGGTCGAACAGGTTATCGACATAGACGGAAACATTCATCCGTTCCGTCGCCTGCCAGCCCAGGCTGCTGTCCAGGGTGGCGTAGGCGCCTTGCTTCAGCTGGTTGTCGCCATCGAAATAATGCGGCCCGACCAGATTAACCGCCAGCCGGGGCATCAGTGCGCCATAGCGCGTATCAATCACGCCGTTCACACTGCTTCCCGCGCCGTAACGCGGTACGAACGGCACCCGGTTGCCGTGGTACAGCTTGCTGTCGTTGGTGAATTCGGAACGGATCACGTTGCCATTGATATCCCATGACCAGCCGGGGGCAAACCGCCATTTCGCTTCCAGCTCAACGCCGGTGGCGTCGGCTCTCCCCGCATTGCTTAAGGTCTGCATTCCGACCGGGCCAGAGTAGAGCTGCATATCTTTGGTGTGGGTATAAAAGGTGGCGGCTTGCAGCGTGACGTCAGCGGTTTCGTAACGGGTGCCAAGTTCATAGTTGATGGATTTCTCGGCGACGAACGGTTTGGCATCAAGACCCGCAGTAGGCACGATGTTGTACCCGGAAGGTTTATATCCCTGGGCTACACGGGTATACACTCTCCAGTCGTCGGTCAACATATAGCCTGCGGATAGCTGTCCGAGCACCTGATCGTCATTGCTCTTACCCTGGTCGCCAAACGGATTGCCGAGCATGCTGCCGTTATATTGTGTACTGGATTTATCATGCGAGAAGCGCACGCCACCGCCGATATCAAAACGATCGGTTAAATGCCAGGTCAGGTCACTGTATGCGGCCAGCGTTTCAGCGGTGGTATAGCCGGTACTGTTTAAATAAGGCATTGTCGGCATGTCGTAGGCTGAATTTAACTTCTCGCGGGTGTTCTGCCGGTACAGCCCAAACACCATATCAACGGTACGCGCATCGCCCAGGGTTGCGGCGCGCAACTCCTGCACATCCTGATTCCAGCGCTGAGGCATATTGACGATTAACGGACCGGAAGGGAAGGTGCGCGAATAATGCTGCTGTTGCCAGGCGCCGATCAGGTTGAAAACCCAGTCGTCGGTGGTGTATTTCCCACTCAGGGTCTGGCTGTCAGTGCAGCGCCGCATGTACGGGTCTGGTGAACCATCGCTAAGTGAGAGCTTACGGCCCTTAATATCATTCCATCCCACATAGGCGTCCTGGGTGGCACGGGTACATTCGCGTGAGGCGGAAAAGCCCATTTCCCAGGGCTGATCGTCCGGTGCCAGACGCAGTTTCACATTCCCTATGCTGGCGCGGGTGCCGCCTAAGTCATCGCTTCCCGTCGCGGGGTTAATCATGTCGCCGTCATCAACCTGGCGTAACAGGGTGACGCTGCCGTACAGCAGGCCATCCTGAATGGGGCCGCTCAGGTTGAACTTACTTCGATAACTGTCGCGGCTGCTGACGCCGCCTTCAATATAGCCGCGCGGCGTGCTGTCCGGCTGCTGGGTGACGATGTTGACGATCCCGCCCTGAGCGCTTTTGCCATATAACGTTCCCTGCGGGCCTCGCAGCAACTCCACGCTTTGCACATCGGTAAGCGCCTGGATAGTGTTGGTAGAAAGCTGAGGGACGCCATCGACATACAGGGTGACGGCGGGGTTATAGAAGTCCTGCGCCGAAGAGACGCCGCGTAGCGAGATCGTCGAAAAAAGCATGTTGCCGCTATTTTCAATATTAAGCCCAGGTAAGACTCTGGGGAGTTTGTCGCTGGCGGTAACGCCGGCATCGCTTAATTCCGGCGCGCTGACAACGGTAGACGAGACATTGTTGGCTGATGCCGAGCGGGAAGATTGTTTACTGGCGGTAATCACCAGCGTGCTTTCGTCTTGCTGTGAAGTCTGGGCATTAGCAATGGCAGGGAGCAATAATCCCCCCAAGGCCAGAGGATAAAGCCGTGTCATTTTCATTATTGTGAGTCCCTGTAAAACGGCGAAATGCCAAAAATACCGACAATGTTGAATTGAGAATGATAACTATTTTCACTGGTAGTGCTACCCGAAACGGGTTTATTTCAACCTGTTTCGGGTCGGTTTGCGCTTATTGGGCACAATCGCGATAACGGTCGACGGCGAGAGCCGTCAGGCGTTTTTTGTCTATCTTGCCGACGGCGGTGAGCGGCCAGTGGTCCAGAAACTCGATTTGGTCAGGAATTTTCCACGCGCTGAGCCCCATGCGGGTCAGTTGTTGACGCAACTGCTGATAGTCAGTTGGCGCCTGCTGCGCGATGATAAACGCGCAGATCCGCTCGCCAAGCAGCGTGTCCGGCGCGGCGACCACCGAGCAATCTTGCACTTGTGCTAAACGCATCAGTGCTGATTCCACTTCAGCAGCGGCTATTTTTTCTCCGGCGCGGTTGATCTGTTCTTTTATGCGCCCCTCAACGTGCAGGTTTCCCGCCTCATCGCGCCTGACATTGTCGCCTGTGCGGTAAAACCCTTGCGCAGTAAAGGCCTGTGCATTGTGAGCAGGGGCGAGGTAATAGCCCGAAATGGTATAAGGGCCGCGCGTTAACAATTGCCCGGTTTCGCCCGGCGCGACGTCGTTTTCGGCTTGATCAACGATGCGGATTTCATCCAGCGGGGACAACGGGCGCCCCTGGCTGTGGAGAATGGTGGTATGCGGATCGTCCAGTCGGGTAAAACAGAGCAGGCCTTCCGCCATACCGAAAACCTGTTGCAGGGTACAGTCAAAGGTGGCGATAACCTGCTCAGCAAGCGTCGGGTCGAGCCGGGCGCCGCCTACCTGAATGACGCGCAGCGACGAAAGGTCGCTGTCTTCCCACTCCCTGGCTTGCACCCATAATTGCGCCAGCGCCGGAACCAGGGCAACGTGAGTCACCCCTTCCTGCGAGATTAAAGGCATCACCTCATCACAGCTGGCGCTGTCGGCCAGCACCACTTTTCCGCCGCAGGCAAGCGTACCCAGAATGCCGGGACAGGCCAGCGGAAAGTTATGCGCCACCGGGAGGACGGCGAGATATACGCTCTGTTGACTGATGCCGCACAGTTCAGCAGATGCGCTGAAGTTATAGCTATAGTCGGCATGTCGGCGCGGGATGAGTTTGGGCGTGCCGGTTGTGCCGCCAGAAAGTAGCAGCAATGCGGTGTCGGAAACATCAGGCTGAGGCCATGCCTGTCGCTCACCGTGAAGGGAGAAGAGCGGCGTAAAATCGTCGCTCACGGTCTCACCAGCGACCAGAACATGACGCAAGCAGGCGTGTTTGTGCGCCATCTGTCGGGCCAGTTCTGCGTGGTTTTCCCCGTGAATAACGTAAGCGACGGGTTGCGCCAGCTCAATCAGCGCGTCGATATCCAGCGCCCGTTGGGAGGGCATCGCCAGCACGGGGATAACGCCCAGTCTTAACAAGGCGAACAGCAGGGTAATAAACGCGTTGTCGTTGGGAAGCTGCACAATCACATGCTCCGCCGAACGCAAACCCAGTGATGACAGGCCTGCGGCAAGTTCGTCGATTCGTGCATCAAGCGCGCTGTAGGTTAACGACCCCTTTGCATCAACGACGGCAATTCGCGAGGCATAACGGGCTGCCCAGTGGCGCAACTGTTCGGCAATGGGTAAGGGATACTGTTCAATTAGAGATTCAAAGGAAGAATTCATGCGTCACCTTTCTGAAGTGCTGGGCTGTTTTTGCAAAGCGGTCATTGCAGAAAATACGTGGGGAAAATGGTGGACAATATGCGTAAAAAAGGACCGGGCTTGTTGAATGGGATAGAAATGGTCGCCGTCAATCACCATTGGGCCTGTAACGTGACTCAGCCACTGACGCCAGGCATCGATCTGCTGCCAGGAGGCTTCGCGATCGTGGCTGCCGCATAATAACAATGCAGGCGTGCGCAGCGGCGGACAGACGTCGGGCGAGTCGTAGTGATAGCTCTCGGTGGCGTAAAAATCAGCGCGCAGAAGAGGAAGAAACAGCGACATTAATGCCTGGTTTTCCCGCAGTTCAGGAGAACATCCGCCAATGTCTATCAGTTCAGCGATAAAGCCGGCATCATCGCGATGGCTGAGCTGGCGTTCAGAATGCAGATGCGGGGCATGGCACCCGGAAATAATCAGTCCTTGCGGCGCATGCCCCCGTTGCTCCAGAAATCGGCAGGTTTCAAACGCCACCTGCGCC
This sequence comes from Serratia odorifera, assembly GCF_041448735.1. Classification (NCBI taxonomy): domain Bacteria; kingdom Pseudomonadati; phylum Pseudomonadota; class Gammaproteobacteria; order Enterobacterales; family Yersiniaceae; genus Serratia; species Serratia odorifera. Next base: position 304,077 of record NZ_JBGMUT010000002.1, read on the forward strand.
CCCATGCTGTGCCCGGCGAGTAAAAGCGGCGTGTCAGGCGATATGGTCTCTTCCAGTTCGTTCGCCAGCAGTGCCGCCAGTTGCGTAATGCTTCTGACCGGTGCCAGATGTCGAAGGCGATCGCGCCCCGGCCAGGTCACCAGAGAAAGCGCGCTGTTCGCCATTTGATTGTCTCGCCAGTGGCTAAACGCGCTACTGCTGCCGCCAGCGAAAGGACACATGACCAGATGTGCAGTATTGGCGTTCCGGGCGGGCCACAGCGGGATGCACATTGCAGATTGAGTCATAGCGCCTCCTTATCATCATCGTTGTAGAAATCGGCTAACCGGTCGTGGTGCGGCGGCGTCAGGTGTCTGATCTCCGCATTGCCGGTCTTACGTAAAATCTGCTGCCATAAACGTGATAACGCAGTCTGATGTACGCGTTGGCAGGCCGCTGGTGGATGTTCGCCTGCCAGATGGCTGCGCAACTGGTGTAGCAACCAACTGACGCCCTCCGGCCCGACGGTTTCGCAGCAGTCGCGCCAGCTCAGGGGCGCCGCCCTGCGCGTCAGACCCGGCAGATCGTGCAGGATCTCCGGTCTGCGGTAGAGACTGTGGGTGTTCTCCTGATGGTCTGTGACAAACAGACTGGATGACCAGATGACGGGGCCGTAGCTCGCCTCCAGCGAAAGGTGACCTTCCGGCCAGCCCAGCAGCAGGCGGTGCATGATAAGGCTATGCATATCTGGATCGTCAGGATCGAGATAGCGCTGAAGCAGCAGACAGGCTTCTCCCTCCGGCCAGAAGAGTCTCAGGCAGTGAAAATCGCTAAAGCTGCCAACCACGTCGCACTCCACGGCGGCGGCATCAACGCCCAGAGCCAGCAACAACAAATCCAGCGTGGAGTAGAGCAACTGTCGGCTGGTGGTAGCGTGTACCACCGGCGGCGTCTTAGCCAGGCAGCGACGCAGCTGCTGCGCATCGCGAAGCCATGTGCGTCCCGCGCGCGTATGCGGATAAAATGTGTTTACCCAATAGCAGCAACCCTGTTCCTGCGCCAGCGTTTGTAAGGAACGGATGTCATCCGGGTGGAGAGGATGCTCTTGAATGACGTGTACGCCACGCGCCAGAAAGTGTCTGGCAAGCTGCGTACCGGTTCCTCCGGCGACGGTCGAACGCACAACAATACAGGCGATATCCGGCATTCTGGTTATCTGTTCCGGCGAGGTATACAGCGGAATGCCAAACGCATGGGCCAGCTCTCTTGAGCGAGCACTTCCCTGCGCCAGCAGGCCAACCAGTTCCAGCCCCTCCGGGGGCTGCATAAAGGCATTCAGGTACATTTCGCCAAATTTGGCGCCCACAATCAGTACGCGTTGTTTTGCAGAGGTGGACGGCATCATAACGTGTTCTCCGGTTGCGTTGAGGTTGCGCAAAGCCAGCGCGTAATGTGTTGAGCACAAGCCTGAACGTGGGGGGCTTCCATCATGATTTGCCAGTGGCTGGCTTCAATCACATCGTCGTCGGCGTTGTTTATCCAGCCCTGCCACTCGGTTTCTGCTGGCGTCCAGCGCGCGGGTCTCCCGGCGGCATGCACCATGAGACAGGGGAGCGGAACGCTTTCGCCCGGCGTATGCTCAGTCAGTAAACGCAGCAGATGCGCGATGTTGTCGAGCCACGTTTCTGCCGCTTGCAGCGTCAGGTTTTGCGACACCATGCCGGCCGTTTTAGCGAGGCCGATAAAGTCGGCAAGTTGGCTGTCGGGCGTTTGCTGGTCAAAGTGTTCGGGCAGCGCCAGAGGCGTTTGTCCTTCAGCTAACAGGCGCAGCAGGGCCGTGCGGTTTTCGCAACGGAAATCCTGTCGACACACGGGATCGATTAACGCGATCCGAACCTGCTCGCCTTTGGCGTACAGGCGCTGTGCGGCGCCCGCCGCAAGAAACGCGCCATATGACCAACCCGCCAACACATAAGGGCCGTGAGGCTGCTGGCGACGGATGCAGCCGACATACTCATCGATCATCTGGTCAAGCGTGGCAAAGCGCTGCGGCGATTTTGCTCGCAGGCCGAAAACGTGCCTGTTCAGCGCGCTGGCGAGCGGCAGCCAGGCGCTGATATCGCCGTCCGAAGCGTGGAAGACAAACAGAGTTTCGTCGCCGTCGCCCTGGCAAAGGGCGACTGGGTTGTCCTCTCCTGAGGTAGCCGTCTGTAGCTGGGCGCAGAAGTCGCTCAGCGTCGAATGGCTGAACAGATCCTGAAGGTTAGCCATGGCAATCCCTCTCTGGTTTAGCTGCGCGACCATTCTTGTCGCCATCAGGCTGTCGCCGCCCAATTCGAAAAAGTCGTGATGCCTTGCCACGGGGCGAGACAGCAGCGATTGCCAGAGTTCAGCCACCTGTTTTTCCAGCGCCGGATCCCCCCCGGCAACTGGCGTGGGTTTGGCTGACTCAATCAGCGCATCAGACGGGGCATGCCGCGGCGTAAGTAACGCTTCTCTTTGCCGGATCTGTAAAACGGGCAGAGCGGTGCCAAAGCGCTGCTGTAAATAGCGGTTCACGGCTTCTTTATCCGGGCGATTTACGCCAGGCGAACGCGCCACCAGCAGATGCTGGCGCAGCGGCGACGATTCCTGCGCGGGCCACGCCAGCTCGTTGGCAAACCCGGCCTGAACGAGGGCCTCTTGCCATGCGGAACGGGTGAGCATCGGTTTCTCATCCCGGCGGCGGAAATCGCGGTATCCGCTTAATCCCTCAATAAAGCCCACGCTCGCCAGTTGGAATACGCTGTTTCGCTCCGTCGCTTCAACGATCAGCAAACGTCCGCCGGCTTTCAGCAACAGTTTTAATCTGCGCAACGTCTGGACGACATGGCTGGCGTCGTGGAGCACATTGACGGCAACGATCAGGTCGTAACCCGACTCCGGGTGGGCGGTGAAATCCAGCGGCTGGTTGATGTCGAACAAGGCATAAGACACCCGCGATTCATCATGAAAGCGGGCTCTGGCGTCATTGAGGAACTGTGCGGAGACGTCCGTGAAGTGGTACGACTGCCGCGTGTTCCGCGTGGCCTTCAGCACCGGCACGGTAGTGGCGGCGGTTCCGGCGCCAACCTCCAGAATCCGTTCTGCGCCGCACAAGGCGGCAATCTGCGCGGTATAGCGATTCAGACAGGCGCTGGCGGGGTTGTCGCGATACAGCGCATCCGTCACACGCCATTGCTCGTTGAACAGCAATTCCAGCGGAGAACACTGCCCGGAGAAGAGGGCGTCGTGCCGGGCGATACAGGTTTCCAGATACTGCGCCAGCGCCTGGCTCCATTGGCTTTGCGGGCACGCTTCCTGAGGCTCAGGAATCTCGCTGAGCGGAACGCGGCACCGCCAGCTTTCACCCTCGCGGATTAACCACTCTCTTTCCGTCAGACACTGTAGATACTGGCGCAGCAGACGCTGGTGAGACGCTTGCGCGGACAACGCCTGTACTATTGCGCTAAAGCGATAGGCGATCTCCGGCGTGGTAAACAGGCCGTGACGATTTAGCGTAGCCGCGATCCCCTGTAGCGCACGCGCCTCCAGCCAGCGCCAGGTCGCTTCCAGCTCATCAAGTTGCGCCTGCTCAGGCAACGGCAGTGCCAACTGGGCGAGAACGTCCTCATCAGGCGTCGCCGCTGATGGCGACGGATCGTCGGCCATCACGATATCCAGCGTCAACGCGCCTTTTTCGGTTATTTCCGCTCTGGCCTGCCGGATGCCGGGGTATTCGAGCGTCGCCTGCTCAATATCCCGCAGGTCGTAGTCCGCCTGCGCGTTCAGCGGCCAGCGGCGGCGAGGAACGTGCCCGGCGATGCCGCTGGCGAGAGTCCTCAGGCTTTCAGGGTCGGCGATGACGGCTTGCAGGATGGCGCAGTAGTCATTAAACATCGCCTCGGCAGCACCGGGTTCCAGCACGTTGTCCATGCAGTACCAGCTAAACGTCAACGCGCCGTCGCTCTCCATGACCTGATGATCCAGCCAGACCTGCGGCGTCTGCGTGAACACATAGCAGGGTTCGCCGAACAGATGGCTCATCGCCTGATCGATAGTCATGCCTTCCAGCGTCATCCCCAGCATACTGGTAAACACCACCGGCATCAGCGGTTGACGTTGTGACCCGCGCAGGCGGCCCAGCTCACGGATCACCTCAACACCGTTCATTTCACTGTGCGCCATGTTTTGCCAGAGGCGCTGTTGGGTCTGCTGCATCTGCTCTTGCAACGTCACCGGCGCTGAGAAGTTAAAATCAACCAGCGTGACGGAGGTAAAATCACCAATCAACTGGTTGATTTGCGGATGGATCGGCTGACGATTGAAGAAAGTCAGGTTCAGCGTAAATGCCGTGGCGCGACTCCAGCGCTCAAGGGTAGTGGCAAACAGCGTGAGCAGCGCGGCAGACGGTGTGACGCCTTGCTGCTGCCAACGCTGTTTCACGGTCTGCCATTCTTTCTTGCAGATCGTCGATTTGAAGGTGGTGAAGTGTGGCGTTTCCGGGGGGATCTCAACCACCGGCAGCTCTGGCGCCAAGGGCAGTTGCGGCAGTTTTTCCTGCCAGTAATCCCAGGCATCGTGCCATGCCGATGTCTGTCGGCGCGCCTGTTCAGCCATCACATAATCACGGAAGGTAATAGCGAGAGGCGCCAGCGTTTCGCCGCGCCAGACCTGTGCCAGATCGTCCATCATGACTTTCAAACTCTGCACATCGAACTGCAAAAGGTCGAGGTTCATGTGCAGGCGGTAATGACAATCGTCGATTTCGCTGACCACCAGCTCAAAAAGAGGCCACTGGTCGGCAGGCAAAACGCGATAGCTCAGTTCATGCCGCCGTTTTTCCAGCGCGATGCGTTGTTCTTCCGGGGAAAGCGCGCGCAGATCGTCGCGTGGGATGCGATATTCCGGCGTTGTCGCCAGGATTCGCTGCTGCCCGTCGGCATCAACCACCATGCGCAACATATCGTGGCGTGCGATGAGCTGGTTCCATGCTTTCTCCAGTATGGCGAGATCGAACTCATCGTGGCGTTTATCCCACTCAAACAGGACGTGACAGGCGACGCCGCCATAGCCAATGAGGTGGGTTCGCCCCAGCCAGTAGGCGTGCTGAATGGGCGTCAAAGGGAAGGGCGCATAACGCTCGTCGGCGTCGTGCTGCAACACTTCCGGCGGCGATACGGCAGGCGTCGTCTCTGGCTTAGAACAGATAAGCTGCGTGAGTCCATCAGGCGACAGATCCTGCCACGCCCGTTCCGCATTGATGCGTACGCCCAGGTAGTGCTGAATATCGCTACTGAGTTCAAGGAAGAGCAGCGAGTCCATGCCGAGTTGCAACAGATCCTGGTTTGGGCTCAGTGACGCCGGATCGCTCAGCCTTAGCTGAACCGCAATCCGCTTTTTCAGCCATGCCATCACCGCCGTTTTATCGCTCAGGCTGCCGTTAAAGGCGTTGTCATCAGCAGGAGGAATGACAGCCGTTGCGGCTTTTTCTGTGGCACTGGTGTTAAACAGAGCCTGTTGTAACGGGGGCATTTTGTCGGTAAAAACGCGCATCGCCAGTCGCCACGGGGCGCCGCGCATCACCGCCTGTTCCAGGTGCCAGCAGCCTTCGGCATCGCTTAACGCGCCCATACCACGGCTGGTGAGCGTTGCCAGCATCTCCGGCGTGGCCGCCCGGCCGCTTTCTCCCCATGCGCCCCAGGCGACAGAGAGCGTTTTCGGCGCATCAAGGGCGGAAAACTGCTGGGCCAGCCCGTCCAGGTAGCCGCAGGCCAGCGCATGGGCGCTCTGACCCGGCGCGCCGAGGGTAGAGGCAGCGGAAGAGTAGAGAATAAGATAGCGTCCGTCGTGGTTGCGCAGGGTTTGCAACAGCTGGTTTGCCGCCTGCGCTTTTACCGCAAAAACAGCGGCCAGTTGGTGGTTATCAAGCTCCTGCAAGGGCACGTCAGCCAATACGCCAGCGGTATGAATCGCTCCGGCAATGCCGCCGTTGGCCGCCAGATCGTCAAGAACCGTGGCCAGTTGCCCTGCATCGCCCACATCACAACGGCAGACGCGAATCTCCACGTCCGCTGTGTTGCCTGGCCATGACGCATCCACGCGCGGTGCCAGCAGGGCGATGCGTCGTGCCCCTTTTTCTCTGAGCCAGTTCACGGCAAGGCGGCCTAATCCGCCAAACGCTCCGGTCACCAGATGCCAGCGGCTGTCGCCGGTAAACACGTTTGCCGGTAATTCGGCGGCGCAGCCCGTATTGGACGCCAGTGAAGGGAGCCAGAGGGTGTTACCCCGTGCGGCAAGCCAGCGCTGTGATAGTGAGACTGCGCTCAACCCTTGATGCAGCGTTTCCCACGGGGTGTTTTCGGCGAGATCGATGGCGGCAAGCAACCGTTCCGGCTGTTCGTTGGCCGCGACGCGAAGCAAGGCCCATAGCGCGTGATGGGACGCAGAAAGTGCCTCATTTTCCTCTACTCGCCAGGCGCGGCGAGTGACCACAATCAATCCGGCTGCGCTGGCGGTGAGCGTCGCCATCACTTTCTCCGCTAAGGCCAGCGTATCCTCGCTCTCCTCAACAATCATCAGTCGCGAAGATGCGTGCGGATCGTGAATGATGCCGTATTGCGCCAGTTCGTCGCGGCGCGTAAGCGTATCGGCGCTGAAGCTGAAGGTAAGCGGATGGCCAACACTGGCGACGTTGAGGGGCGTCCAGCGCCATTGATAATGCGTTTGCGGCGCAGGAAGAGGCGCGGCGGGCGATAGCGGCAGCCACTCGCCATCAGGATGACGGGCTTCAACGCGCATCTGACCGCGGGAAAAAGCTTCGTTTTGCCAGCTTAAGCGAACCTCCCCCAGCCACTCCGGGGCGGCGACGAGGGGGAGAGCCACAGGGAGAGCGTCGCCATGACGCTGTGAGAGCAGGCGCCAGGCCTCCTGCCAGCGAGCGTTAAACCGTTCGGGTTGACCTGCGCAGTCAGACCAGTCGGCGAGATAATCACCGTTATCCGTCAACGCCTGCCCCAATACGGGTTCTGATGGCGCGGTGAATGTTACGGCACTGACCGCCTGACCGGGGAGCGTAGCGAGAATGATATGTTCGCTCATCCCGGCAGTCGGGCTGCCATCCTGCGGTAGCCACTCTACTTTGCTGAATCCGGCGTGGCGGCACTGTTGCTGCCACTGAGCGGTGGTGAGGAATAACTCGCCTTCGCGGGCGTCGAGATCCTGTAGCGGAAGGACCAACGGGCCGAAAACGAAATCAAACAGACGCATTGGCTGGGTGATTTCGCGCATCAGCAGACGCCCGCCCGGCTTGAGCAGGGGGCGCAGATTATCAAGCGTGCGGCCAATATGGCGGGTGGCGTGAATCACGTTCGCCGCCACAATAAGATCGTAAGACTGTGCCTGGAACCCCTGAGACTGAGCCTCTTTTTCGAGATCCAGCTCGTTGTAACGCACAAAGTCATAATCGGCGAATTTCTGCTGGGCGCGGCGGGTGAACAGCGCCGAGATATCGGTGAAATGGTACTCCAGCGCCGGAACGCCGTTGAGTTCCGGCAGCAGCCACGCGGTGGTGCCGCCGGTTCCGCCGCCAACTTCAAGAATACGCAATGGCTGGCGGGGCTGACGAGTCTGGAGCATGCCGCGTAATACCCCGGCGGCGATTTGGTTGAAATAGCGGCCGAAGCTGAATTCCTGATACAGCACCTCCACGCCGTCGGAGGCGCTTTGCGGGAAAATAATCGCTACCGGTTCTTCCGCGCCGCTCATCATTTCATATAACCGATCGCCGGCACGGGCGATGGTGTGGGGAATAGCCTGAAAACCTTCACAATAACCGGCAAGTTCCGTCAGCAGTGATTCCCGCTGTTGATGTTCAATGGGGCGGGCGCGAGCGTATTGCCCATCGATGCAGCGGTAATCGCCGTCGACCACGCAGTTATTCAGCAGGCGCTGGAGTAGCTGCTGGTAGCGGGGAAGCAGACGTCCACGGCGCATGATGGTCATGGCGTCCACGCCGTTTTCAATGGCATCGCCAGTACAGCGTTGTACCAGTTGATCGACATAGATGGCGTGCAGTCGCGTGGCACACTGTTTGAGTGCGTCCAGGCGGGGGAGATCGAGCGCTGTCGCGGCGCGACTCGCCACCTCCAGCCCGGCAGACAGCGCTGTGTCGGCAGGCTCGCAGGCCGGGGAGACGCGCTCTTTCCAGTAACGCTCACGATCAAACGGATAACATGGCGCAGCGATACGTTGTCCATCGCCCGCCAGTAGGTCAGCCCACGGTAGGGTGACGCCTGCCGCGTACAGCTGGAGAAGCGCCTGATTAAGGACAGCGCTCGCCTCCTGGTTACGCCGGGCGCTGGCTATCCAGTATGCGTTATCGCGGTATTCGCGCAGCCCGGAAGAAATCAACTGGGCATCGGGCCCCATTTCAACAAAAACGCGGGCGCCGAGCTGATGCGCCACCTGAATACTCTGGATAAAACGCACCGGCTGGCGCATGTGTCGGCGCCAGTAATCCGCCTGGTTGAGCGTTGACTCATCAATAACGTCCGCGGTGAGTGTGGATATCAGCGGTACTTGCCCCGGCTCGGCGAGCAGACCCGCGCAGGCGGCCTGGAAGCGATCGAGTATTGGTTCCAGTAAAGCGGAGTGCGCCGCGCCGGTTACGCTCAGGCGTCGATAGTTAAGGTCATGCTGCGAGAGTGTGGCGCAAAATAGCTCGAGACGGGCTTCCGGTCCGGAAAATACCGTATGTTGCGTGCCGTTGTTGGCGGCGAGATCCAGCTCAAACTGGCGAGCCAGCGGCATCAGCGAATCTTCGTCTGCAAATACCGCCACCATCGCGCCGCTTGCGCACTGCTGCATCAGTGCGCCGCGTCGACAAACCAGGGGCATGACCTGTTCAATCGTATAGTGGCCGCAGACGACGGCAGCGGCGAATTCACCGACGGAATGGCCAATGGCGAAGTCTGGCTTCAGTCCTGCAGCGCGCCAATGCGCCGCCATCGCAATGTCAAAGGCGACAATCGCCGGCTGGGCCCAGGCCATATTGTCCAGCTGCGCAGAGTCGGGGTTAAACATCGCTTCGCGCAGTGACGGCGTGAGCATGTCGCCACAGGCGGAAAAACAGCGATCCAGCGTGTCGGCAAACGCCGTTGAGTGCTGGTACATTGTCTGACCCATGGTGCGCCAGTGCGAGCCCTGGCCGGTAAACAGCCACACCTGCTTGCCGCTGGCGCCGTGGCCGCTGTAAACCAGCGCCCCCGATTTCTCACCGGCCCAGGCGCTCAGCGTAGCGGCGGTTTCACGGTTTAATGGCGCCGCCAGGCGGAAGGGAAGATCGAGACGGCGCGCGTGCAGGGCCGTGAAGGCCAGATCGCTGGCATCCGCATTCTCCCTCAGCGCCCCGGCATAATCCGCCGCCAGCCGCCGCAACGCGCTGTCGCTGGCGGCGCTGAGCAGCAGCGCGGTACTTTTTCTGCCACCATCCGTATTGAGGTGGCGCGCGTTGAGCGCGTCGGGCAGCGAGGCGACGATCATATGGCAGTTGGTGCCGCCAATACCAAAGGAGGAGACGCCGGCATAGCGCATTTCGTCCTGCCACGCCTGCGCCGACACCGGTATGGTAAAGGGGCTCTCTTCAAGCTTCAGCGCCGGGTTTGGCGTGTGAAAATTCAGTAATGGAGGAATTTGCCCGCGGCTGACGGCCAGAACGGTTTTTAGCAGTCCGGCAATGCCCGCCGCGGTATCCAGATGGCCCATATTACTTTTCACGGAACCGAGCGCACAGCGCTGATCCTGCGGGCGAGGCGCATAGACGTTGCGTAACGCTTCAATTTCAATCGCGTCGCCCAGCGGTGTGCCGGTGCCATGGGTTTCAATGTAACCTACCTGCCTGTCGTCGATGGCCGCCAGCATTAACGCCTCTTCGATGACCGCCTGCTGCCCTGCGACGGAAGGGGCGGTATAGCCGACCTTTCTGTTGCCGTCGTTGTTGACCGCGCTGGAGAGGATCACCGAGATAATCGGATCGCCTGACAGCAGCGCGTCTCTCAGGCGACGCAGCACCACGCAGCCGAGACCGTTACCGGCCCAGGTGCCCTCAGCCGAGGCGTCAAAGGGACGACAGTGACCATCAGGAGAGAAAATCATTCCGGGCTGGTAGCGGTAGCCCGCCTGCTGGGGGAAAGAGAGCGCCACGCCGCCGGCAACCGCCATATCGGATTCGCCTGCGCGCAGGCTTTCACAGGCCAGATGCACGGCAACCAGCGAGCTGGAGCAGGCGGTCTGTACCGATAACGCCGGGCCGTGCAGGTTGAGTTTGTACGCGGCGCGGGTGGCAATATAGTCTTTATCATTGCCCATCAGAGATTGCAGCCCCTTTACCTGCGCGACTTCTGTCACGTTCAATGCTTCGCGACCGGGGTAGGTACTCATCCGGGAAGAGGCGAAAACGCCGGTCTTGTGGGGGACGTCACCAGGGGCATAACCGGCATGTTCCAGCGCATGCCAGACCGCCTGCAAAAACAGGCGCTGCTGGGGGTCCATCGATTCCGCTTCCTGTCGCGAATAGCCAAACAGGGTGGCGTCGAAGCAGTCGGCGTTGTCTAGCACCGTACCGATATTGACATAATGAGGATCGTCAATGATGGCGGCATCCAGACCGACGGCCAGGAGCGCTTCGCGCGTAAAGCGTCGGCTGCATTCACGACCTTCCAGCAGGTTTTGCCAGAACGTTTCGCCATCCGGCGATTCAGGGAAATGGCAGGCGTAGCCGATAATCGCGACAGGCTCGCAGCCCGGGTAGTATTGAGCGATCGATGCATCAATGGAATCTGCTGTCGGCGCAGAAGAGAAGCGCAAGTTATCCATAATCGGTCCCGTTTCCTAAGATTCACAAAGTCAATGGAACGCCATGCATTCGCGATGGCGTTCAGGGGAAAAATCAGTTTGCTTCGCGCTATATCCGCCGCTGACGACGGCGAACCGGGCGAGGACGTTTTGTTTTCTCCGCCGAAGCGACGCCGGCCAGATAATCGGCCAGGGTGGCAGGAGAAGGGTGGCTGAAGAGGTCAAGCAACGTCAGGGTGGAAAATTCGTGACGTTGTAATAAAACGTGCAGTTGCACCAGATTCAGCGACGTTGCGCCCGCCTCAAAGAAGTTTTCTGCGGGCGTGACAGACTCGCCAACCACCTCGCGGAAGGCGTCGCAAATCAGACTGACGGTGCTCTCGTCCGCCACAATGTGTGGTTGAGAGTGCTCAGGGCATACGCGCTGTGAGCGCTCTGCGCATTGCCCTGCCTGTTTAACGGGAGGCGCCAGCGCGGTGAGCGGCAGTTGCCAGCTGCTTTCATCCTCGGCCATTCGGTTTAGCAATGCGCAATACTGTTCAAACTGGCGCTCCACCTGCCCGGCAGGAAACAGCGCGGCGACAAAATCCCAGTTAAAGCGCAGTTCGCCTTCGGATTCATAAACCTGGTGATCGAGCCAGACCTGCGGCGTCTGGGAGATGCCCCAGACCGGTTTGAGAAAATTACGCCGGGCGAGGAAGTTATCCTGCTCAAAGCCCAGCGCGCTGGTAAAGACGACGGGCATCGGAATGGCGGGCACGTTTTGCCGTTGCGCCAGTTGACGCATCACGCGGATGGCCGACACATCGCGGTGGTTGAGGTTGTGGCTCAGCCGCTGCTGTAGTGACTGCGCGCAGTGCAGCCAGCTTTTGCCGGGATGCCAGCTCAGCAACATCAGCGAGGTAAAATCGCCCAGAATCTGGTTGATTTGCGGGTGCAGCGGTCGCCTGTCGAAAAGCGTAAGGTTAAGCGTGAACTCAGGCTGCGCACTCCATGCAGAGAGAACCGTTGACCACACCGACAACAGCACGGCCGACGGGGTGAGATGGGCGTCAGCCGCCCGTTTTTTCAGACGATGCCAGCGCGTGCTGTCCAGCGCGCCGTTCAGGCGGGCGAAGCGCGGTGTTTCAACCTCCAGAGGCAAGCAGCGCAACGGCAACGCAGGCGCCGGAGGAATATCATCAAGCTGCGCCTGCCACCATGTCAGAGAATCTGGATTGGGCGACTGTAGCGAGGGTTGTTGCAGATAATCCCTGAAGGTGACGGGCAGCGGCGGAGGCAGCTGTTGCGGGTAGCGGTAGCCGTGCTCCAGCTCCGCCAGCAGGATCTGCATGCTCAGACCGTCAAGCAACAGGTTATCCAGACACAGCCACAGGCGGGCGGGCATCCCGTCCACGTATCCAACCTGGAGATCGAATACCGGCCACACTTCGGGATTGAGTACCTGATGCGCCAGTTTTTCGCGTACCCGCAACGCCTCTTCTGGCGTATGGAGGGTGTGTGCGGGTATCAGCCAGGGGGGCGTCTGTTCGAGCACCTGTTGCCGTCCATCACGCACGACGGCGCGCAGCATATCGTGACGGGCGATTAATCGGTTCCAGACCGTCTCCAGCCGGGTGAGGTCCAGATCGGCAATTTCAAATTCAACAAAGAAATGTGAGCCGACGCCGCCCAGGGCAAAGCCCGGCTGACGCCCCACCAGGTAAGCCTGCTGCACATCGGTAAGCGCAAAGGGCTGGTAGCGTTCTTCAGGGGAGTGGACGAAGGGTTGTTCGACCGGGACGTCGATTTTCCGCAGCGTGGTGGCAAAATCCGCCAGCCGGGGATGATTAAACAGGTCGCTTAATTGCGCTTCATAACCTGCCTGATGGAGTTGCCCGGTCAGACGGGTCGCCAGCAGGCTATCGCCGCCTTGCTGGAAAAAGTCGGTTTCTCTGGTGACATTGCCAGTCGATAAGAGTTGCTGCCAGAGGGCGGCAACCTGTTTTTCAATGTCGCCCTGGGGTAAATCCGCTTCGGCCTGGTTTTCCGCTTCAGGGGTATGACGACGCTTCAGCGCCTGATAGTCAATTTTCCCGTTCGCCGTCAGCGGTAAGGCGTCGAGGAAAACGATTCGTTGCGGCACCATCCACCCAGGCAGGCGCCCGGCGAGGGCGGCCTGAAGTTGACGAGGATCGCGGCGCACTTGGCTATCGGGACATTGTACGAGGAAGCGTTGTAACCCCGCGACGTCATCGCCATGCTGACAGTTGAAGGCGGCTGCGCTTAATAACGCAGCCCAGTCGGCGCTGTTATGCAGTAAGGCCTCCGGCTGCCCATCGGTTAACAGAAGCGTACTGAGCAAGGCGGACGGCGTTAACTGGCGAAACTCCATCAGGTAGAGCAGCGCGCCGGGAACGGCAAGCTGTTGTAATGTCGCAAGGAGCCCGGGATCTTCCGGCAGCAGACGATGCAGGGCGTTATTAAGCCAGATAATGTCCGCCGAGTGAGCGTGCGCCGCCAGCGTGTCTGCATTCCAGGGGGACAGACGAGCACCAGGCCAGGAGGCGAGCCTCTGCCGGGCGCTCAGCAGCATCTCCTGGCTCTGCTCAAGCCCGACATACTCAATCTGTCCGGCGTTGAGCTGTGTTAACAGCGATTCTGCGGCGCGGCCAGTGCGAGTTCCCACCTCAAGCAGGCGTACCGGGCGCTGTAAGCGTTGTGCAAGCTGTTGGCAAATTGTCGCCAGTTCCTGAACATACAGGGCGCTGGCCGGATGGTTGAAGGCCAGGCTTTCCGGCGACCACTGCGCGTCGTTGAGTAACGACAGTTCGTCACGGGTGCCGCGAAGAATTTGCGATAACGTTAAATCATGTCCGCTGAAATGCGGATGTTCATCTTCGCGCTCTTCACCAGCACAGACCTGATAACCTTCAACCACGGGCTTCAGTCGCCGTTGCGTCACCAGGAATGCTAACCAGCGTTCCACCACGGCCTGCCAGCGCGGCTGGATAGCGAGTGAGTTCATCAGGGGGAGAGGATCGGTGCCAGTGGTGTGACCCGGCTTTAGTTTTAACAGGCGATGCTGAAGGAAATCGGCTACCTGTTCTGCGGAGATCTCTGGCGAGATGACGCCACAGGGCAACGTTCCAGCAAGCGTGTGCCACGCCTGCGGCAGTGCCGGGTCCCGATGATCGGTAATGCAAAAAAACTCGCCCTGAGGAACAACGTATGCCGCCAGCGTTTTTTCTTTTTCGCCGATCGCCAGAACGGTTGCTTGTTTCACTCCCGTCAGTTGGCTGAGCGCGCTTTCGATTTCGCCCAGCTCGATGCGATATCCTCCGACTTTGACCTGCTTGTCGCGACGACCGAGAAACTCTATTGTGCCGTCTGGCCAGTAGCAGCCGAGATCGCCGGTGCGATACCAGCGCTCGTCCGGGGGGAGCGTCAAAAATTGCTGCTCGCTGCGCAGGGGATCGTTGAAATAGCCTTCTGCGACCCCGATACCGCCAATCCATAATTCGCCCGGCACCCAGTCAGGGCAGTCCCGGCCCCGTTCATCCACCACCCGGTAGCGTTGGTTGGTTAGCGGAAAACCGTAAGGGATGGAACGCCAGTGGACAGGGACGTCGTGAATTTCGCAGGCGTTAGACCAGATAGACGCCTCGGTGGCACCACCCATCGCGATAAATTGTCCTTGTGGGCGGAAGGCCTGATAACGGGCGGGGAGGTCAAGCCCGATCCAGTCGCCGGAAAGCATCACTGCGCGCAGGTTTTCCGGCATGGCGTCGGCGAACCCTTCACACCAGGTCAGCAGCATATCGAACAGTGCCGGGACGCTGTTCCAGAGTGTGACCTGATGGCGTTGGATCAGCTCACACCATGCGTGAGGATCGCGCCGTTGATTTTCCATCACTATAATCAGTGCGCCGCCCGCACGCAGTACGCCAAAAATGTCGTAAACCGATAAATCAAAATGCAGGGCGGAGAGAGCCAGCACCCTGTCATCGGGGCCAACCTGATAACGGGTATTGATATCGCAACAGGTGTTGAGCGCTCCCCGGTGCGAAATGACTACCCCTTTCGGTGTGCCGGTAGAACCGGAGGTGTAGATAATATAGGCCGGTTGCGTGGGGTCGCGTACCACCGGGTTGACGATCGGCTCCGCCTCAATGGCCTGCTGCCAGGCAAGGACGGGAATATCGTCTGACCAGGCGTTGGCGTCGTGCTGGCAAATGAGCACCAGCCGGACGCTGGCATCAGCGTAGATTTTCTCGCGCCGTGCGGCAGGCTGGTCCAGCGAAACCGGAACGTAAACCGCCCCGGCCAGCAGGACGGCCAGAACCGCAACAAGTTGTCCTGCGCCTTTCGACATCGTGATCGCCACATTATCGCCGGGCTGAACTCCGCACTCGATTAACCTGCCCGCGCAACGGTGGGCATAGTCTGTCAGCTCATGATAATTCCACTGATAATGTCTGTCCGTTACCGCCAGCGCCTGCGGCTGTTGCAGGGCGATACGGAAAATGCCTTCATGCAGCAAGCCTTCGGGAATGGGGGCGCCGGTGGCGTTGACCCGTTCGCGTATCGCGCGTTGGCTGGCGGGCATCATATCTGCGAACGGCTTTTGCCAGGCGCTTTCGTCATCGCAGAGTTGGTTAATCAACTGGCAGTAAGCGTCGAACAGCGTTTCGACTAGCGCGGGAGGGAACAGCGCGTCGTTGCTGTCCCATTGCAGCCAGACCTCGCCGTGATGCTCGAACGCCAGATGATCTATCCAGACCTGCGGCGTTTGCGAGATGCCCCATTCCGGCTCGCCCAACGGTGATTTTGCGCGGCTGCTGTAGAGGGAGCGGCCCAGATTACTGGTAAATACCACCGGGGCACCGTGGGGGTAGCGCTGCTGGCGTTTGAGTTCACGGAGTAGTTCGACGCCGGACCAGTGGCGATGCTCCCAGTCCTCTGTAAACGTCAGCTGGTTTTTACGCGCTAGGTTGCCGACGGTATCGCCGTCGCAGGCGGTATCCAGCAGAAGAATATTGGTGAAATCGGCAAGCATCGCGTCAATTGCCGGGTGCAGCGGCTGGCGGTCGAATAAGGTGATGTTAAGCAGCAGACGCGTCAGGCCGCCCCAGCGAGCCAGCACGGCAGAAAAACAGGTCGCCAGCGCCATGGTCGGCGTCACGCCATACTCACCGGCCCGGTTGCTAAAGGCGTGCCAGCGTGTTGCCGGGACAATCATGCGGCGTCGGGTATTACGAACTTCACTCAGCGTGGCGGGTTCGCAGGCCAGTGGCAAGACGGGCGCGGGGGGAAGCGTCGATGCTTTCGCCAGCCAGTAAGCGCGCGCGTCGTCTCTCAGTGGTTGATTGATCTTCTGCTGGTGCAGCAAATACGAACGGAAATCATAGCGGGTGTCGATAGCTGACAGCGATTCTCCGGCCAGCAGGGCGTTAAGCTCATCGAAGAAAAGCGTAAAGCTGGAGGCATCCATAATCAGCAGGTCAATATTGACATGGAGGCGGTGGCGATTGTCCGGCAAGAGCGTCAACTGAAAATCAAACGTTTCGCCGATCTCCACGCGTAAAAGACGGTGGCTCAGGCGCTGGCGCAGCGTGTCCAGATAAGCCTGGTGGCTTTCAGCGTCATTATGGCGTAAATCATGAACGGTGACGCCGTTCCAGTAAGGTTGCGGTAGCCAGATCTGCTGCCCGTCGGGGCGAAAGGCGATTTGCAGCATTGGGTGGCGTTGCTGCAAGGTCGTGATGGCCTGCTCCAGCTGCGACGCCGTCAGACAATGGCCTTCAAACTCCTGATACAGGTGGCAACCCACGCCGCCAAGCGTCTGCCCCGGCATGCGGCCTGTCAGGTAGGCGTGCTGTACCGGCGTCAATGGGAAGGGGGTGCTTTCGGTCATGTTTGGCCAGGATGATTCGTCGGGCAGCGCTTCTTCTTCCGCGTTCTCCGGCGACCGGCTGAGCATTAACTGATTCCATGCCGCCAGCGTGGGGGCGGCATACAGCTCACGAAGGGTAAGGTGGTAGCCATTTTTACGAAACCAGTGTAACCATCTCATCAATCTCATTGAATCCAGGCCTGCCTGGATCAGATTGCTCTCTTCATGTAACTGCTGCGGCGTTAAATTCAGTTCCTGTATGAGCCGCTCGCGTAACTGTTGGTAATTAGCCGCGTGGCAGTTGTCCGGTAACAGCGGATCCTGAGATGATGCGCTAGAAATCATTCTTCCTCCTGATGGCACGTCTTACCGAAATTCATTTCTTATATGAGAATAATAATTATTAACAATTGAATGCTACCCGAAACGGGTTTATTTATGCCCGTTTCGGGTTGGTAACAGGTGGAAAGAACAGAGGCCCGGATGGGGTATCCGGGCCTCTGTCAGGGAGGAATTTATGGGGACGCGACCCCGGTTACATCACGCGTTTAAAGGTCGAAGGGGTTACGCCAAACTGTTTCTGGAAGGCGGCAGAGAAATGGCTGGCGTTGGCATAGCCCAGATCGGCCGCCACCGTCATGACAGAGGTATTGCCGTTGGCCAGGCGTCTTCTGGCTTCCTGCATTCGTTCAGCCTGAAACAGACCATAGACGCTGTTGTTGAACAGAACTCGGAAGCCTCGCTTAATTTTGAGAACGCTCAGGCCGGACTCTCTGGCCAGCTCCAAGGCGCCCGGCGCTTGCGTCAGATCGGCCAGCAGCAGATCCTTCGCCCGCAGCAGTTTCTGGCGGTCCATCGGGTTGATGTGGCAGGAAAGGCAACTGACGTCTTCGCGATGCTCATCCAGCACCAGACTGAGCATGACCAGACTTTGCCCCTGCAACCATAGCGTCGACGGCTTTTGTTCATGACTGAAGCCGCCGTGCATGCGCATTAGCGCGTGACGCAAGGCCTGAGCCGTTAAGTGGGTTTCAGCATTACAACGCTGCTGCTGGCAACAGCAGTGGGAGTCGATCTTATTCTTAATGGCCGCGCTAATATCCGGTACCCACAGCGCGAGGGTTTCAGGGCTGAAGGAGAGGGTAATGCTCTCGAATCGGCCACAATAGGAGGCGCTGCCGCGGCAGTCTGGCGTATGGGTAATGTAATGGCGATTACGCGCAAGCTCCCAGTCGGTGTGACGCCTGAGTCCCTGAATCGCAAAGCGTGATGTGCCTTCCAGGATGCACGAGAAGTTAATCCTGCCCAGATCGTCGTATAGCTGCAACGTCTCAGGCTGCGCAAAATGGCCCCTCCAGAGCAAAATATCCATACCTTCCTGCAACGAACAGCGCAGCAGTTCACACTGAGCAGGAATATTGCCATTGTTTGTAGGTTTCCCGACCACCAACTGGTGAATAGAGATTTCAGATTGCGTTTGCGCTGACTCCGTCATGACCTGGTTATCTCCCTGTGGCTTAGACCAATGCGGGTATAAATAGAACCGAATGGGGTAGATGAGTTATTGATAATGGTTATTATTCACAATAATTCTCCGAGCGCCACCCTGAATTGTCGTTTTTGGCGCCCGTAAAAATTCATCAGGAAATTCAGCCACTCCCATGTCATCTCAATCATCCAATACTGAATCGCTGTCCCGATTTCCTCTCTGGCAGGTGATTATACCGGTGCGCCGGAAGGTTATTTTAGCTATGGCGCTGGCGGGGCTGGCGGCATTAACCAGCTTGGGGGCGCTTCTTTTTCTGGCGTGGAGCCTGCGCGATATTCGCACGACGCCTGACGCTATTCCGGCCTGGCCGCTGGGCGGCGTGATCGGCTGCGTGGTCTTGACTTTTGTTCTGCGCTTGCAGGCGTTCAACATCTCTCATTATGCGGCTTTTCATCTGGAGAACATTCTGCGCAGCAGGTTAGCCCGTAAAGCATTGCAACTTCCGCCTGGCGTGTTACAGCAAATGGGTAGCGGATCGGTGGCGAAAGTGATGCTGGATGACGTGAAGTCGTTACATATCTTTGTGGCTGACAGTACGCCGCTCTATGCCCGCGCGATCATCATGCCGCTGGCGACAATCATTATCTTGTTCTGGCTGGACTGGCGGCTGGCAATTGCGACGCTGGGGGTACTGGCGTTTGGCTCGGTTGTTCTCGTGCTCGCCCGCCAGCGTTCGCAAGATATGGCTCAGCGTTATCATAAGGCGCGCGAGCAGGTTAGCGCGGCGGTTATAGAGTTCGTACAGGCCATGCCCGTGGTGAGAACGTTTGATAGCGGCAGCACCAGTTTTTTACGCTACCAACGCGCCCTTGAAGAATGGGGCGATGTGCTCAAAACCTGGTATCGCAAAGCCGGTTTCTCAGCGCGTTTTTCCTTCTCGATTCTGAATCCTCTCCCGACCCTATTTGTCCTGATCTGGTCGGGGTACGGCCTGCTGCACTATGGCAGTCTCGATTTTATCGCGTGGGTGGCTGTTTTACTGCTGGGCAGCGGAATGGCCGAAGCCGTGATGCCAATGATGATGCTCAATAACCTGATCGCGCAAACGCGTTTAAGCATTCAGCGTATTTATCAGGTTCTCGCGATGCCGGCGTTATCGCTACCGCTGTCTGATCAGCAGCCGAAAGAGGCGAGCATTACCTTTGAGCAGGTGAGCTTTCATTATCAGCAAGCGCGTACTGGCGCCGCGTTGCAGGAGGTGAGCTTTCATGTGCCTGCCGGGCAAATTGTGGCGTTGGTCGGGCCAAGCGGCGCCGGAAAAAGCACCGTGGCGCGCTTGCTGCTGCGCTACGCCGATCCAGACAAAGGCCATATCCGTATTGGCGGCGTGGATCTGCGCGATATGCAGACGGACACCCTGATGAAGCAACTCTCGTTTGTGTTTCAGGACAACTTCCTTTTTGCCGACACGATAGCCAATAACATTCGTCTGGGCGCGCCGGATACGCCGCTGGAGGCGGTAATAGCGGCGGCCAGAGTGGCGCAGGCCCATGAGTTTATTAGCGCGCTGCCAGAAGGTTACAACACGCCAGTCGGGGAACGCGGAGTATTTCTCTCCGGCGGCCAGCGGCAGCGCATTACTATCGCCCGGGCCCTTTTGCAGGATCGCCCCATTTTGGTCCTTGATGAGGCGACGGCGTTTGCTGACCCGGAAAACGAAGCTGCGCTTATCAAGGCGCTCGCGGCAGCCATGCGCGGTCGGACGGTCATCATGGTCGCGCATCGTCTCTCAATGGTGACTCAGGCCGATGTGATATTGCTGTTTTCCGACGGCCAGCTCAGGGAAATGGGGAACCATACGCAACTGCTGGCGCAGGGCGGCCTGTATCAACGGCTCTGGCAACATTATCAGCAGGCGCAGCATTGGGTGCCGGGTGGAGCACAAGAAGAGGTGGTGGAAAATGAAAGACAATAATCCTGCGGATAACCAGGCCTGGCGCGTCATCTGGCGCCAGCTTATCTCCAGCGTTGGCAGTGAGGCCAGGATGCTGCGGTGCAGTATGCTGGCGCTGTTGCTGGCGGCATTTATGCAGGGGATCGCCTTTGCCTGTCTTTATCCGATCATTGATATGCTGTTACGGGGAGACGCGCCGCAACTGCTCAACTGGGCTGTGGCCTTCAGCGTTGCCACGATTGTGACGCTGGCGCTGCGCTGGTATGGCCTGGGCTTTGAATACCGTGGTCATCTGGCGCAGGCCACCCATGAGTTGCGCCTGCGACTTGGCGAGCAGTTACGCCGCGTGCCGCTGGAGAGGCTCCAGCGCGGCAGGGCGGGTGAAATGAACGCCTTGTTGCTGGGCAGCGTGGATGAAAACCTCAATTATGTTATTGCGATAGCCAATATTTTGCTGCTAACCATTGTCACGCCGCTAACGGCGTCGCTGGCGACATTGTGGATAGACTGGCGGCTGGGGCTGGTGATGTTGCTGATCTTCCCTCTACTGGTGCCGTTTTATTACTGGCGCCGCCCGGCCATGCGGCGACAAATGCAGACGCTTGGGGAAGCGCACCAGCAGCTGAGTGGTGATATCGTTGAATTTGCTCAGGGGATGATGGTATTGCGCACCTGCGGCAGCGATGCCGATAAAAGCCGGGCGCTGCTGGCGCATTTTAATGCGCTGGAAAACTTACAGACCCGCACTCATCGTCAGGGCGCTGGCGCGACGATGCTGATCGCCAGCGTCGTGGAGTTGGGCCTACAGGTGGTGGTGTTATCCGGGATCATCTGGGTAGTGACGGGCACCCTGAACCTCGCCTTTCTGATTGCCGCCGTCGCGATGATTATGCGCTTCGCAGAACCGATGGCGATGTTTATCAGCTACACCTCGGTTGTGGAACTGATCGCCAGCGCCCTGCAACGGATTGAGCAGTTTATGGCGATAGCACCGCTTCCCGTCGCAGAGCAAAGCGAGATGCCGAAACGTTACGATATCCGCTTTGACAACGTCAGCTATCGCTACGAAGAAGGTGACGGCCACGCGCTTAATAATGTTTCTTTGACCTTCCCGGCAGCCAGTATGAGCGCGCTGGTGGGCGCCTCCGGCGCAGGCAAAACCACGGTCACCAAACTGTTAATGCGCTATGCCGATCCGCAGCAAGGGCAGATTTCTATTGGCGGCGTCGATATTCGCCGCCTGACGCCAGAACAGCTCAATAGCCTGATTTCTGTTGTTTTCCAGGAGGTCTGGCTGTTTGATGACACGCTGCTGGCGAATATCCGTATCGCGCGCCCACGGGCGACGCGGCAGGAGGTGGAAGAGGCCGCCCGCGCGGCGCAGTGCCTTGAGTTTATTTCCCGTCTTTCGCAAGGCTGGCTGACGCCAATGGGGGAGATGGGTAGCCAGCTATCGGGCGGCGAGCGCCAGCGGATTTCCATTGCCAGAGCGTTATTGAAAAACGCGCCGATCGTCATTCTCGATGAACCAACCGCCGCGCTGGATATTGAAAGCGAGCTGGCGGTGCAAAAAGCGATCGATAACCTGGTCCACAACCGGACGGTGATTATCATCGCTCACCGTTTATCCACTATCGCCGGGGCCGGAAATATTCTGGTGATGGAAGAGGGACAGGTGGTTGATCAGGGTACTCATGCGCAATTGCTCTCCCGTCATGGACGTTATCAGGCGCTTTGGCAGGCGCAAATGGCCGCGCGCGTGTGGCGCGACGACGGGGTTTCCGCGTCTGGAGAGTGGGTGCATGAGTGACGTTCAGTCGAATGTGAAACCGCTGACGTTGACGACCAGGCGGGTGATTTTTGCTATTGCCGGCGTCTATGTGACGCAGAGCCTGGTATCGGCGCTGTCTATGCAGTCCTTACCCGCGCTGGTGCGCGCTGCTGGCGGTTCGCTGGCGCTTGCCGGTGCGACAACCCTGTTCATGTTGCCTTGGGCGCTGAAGTTTATTTGGGCGCCGTGGATCGAACGCTGGCGGCTTCCGCCCGATAGCCCCGAACGCCGTTCCCGCATGTTAATCCTGCGTGGTCAGGTCGCGTTAGCGGCGATCCTGATGATTGCCGCAGCGATTGGCTGGTTCGGGCGAGAAGGGGGATTTCCTGATGCGCAAATCGCCGCGTTATTTATTCTGTTTATGGTGGCAGGTACTGTCGCCTCCACCATTGATATCGCCAGCGACGGCTTTTGCGTTGATCAACTGACCCGCGCGGGTTACGGCTGGGGAAACAGCGTGCAGGTCGGCGGCAGCTATCTGGGAATGATGTGCGGCGGCGGGGTGTTCCTGATGCTGTCGGCAGCATCTGCCTGGCCTGTTGCCATGCTGATGATGGCGGTGCTGATTATGGCGCTGTCATTCCCGCTGTGGCGTATTACGGAGCCGACGCGAACAGCGGCTATCCCGCATGTTCCGGCGTTAGGTTATGCGCTAAGGAGGAAACAGGCGCGCCTGGGCTTGCTGCTGGTATTGATGCTGAATTCAGGCATGCGGTTTGTACTGCCTCTTCTGGCGCCGCTATTGTTGGATCATGGGTTAAGTATGTCAGCGTTGGGCGCGCTGTTCAGCGGCGGCAATATTGCGGCGGGCATAGCAGGAACGCTGGCCGGCGGATTGCTGATGAAATACACCTCACCCGGCAGAGCGCTGTTGACGGCTTATGGTGTCCAGGGGATCGCGCTGCTGGCGGTGGTGGTGACGCTCATGATGACGCCGGGTCATCTGCTGCCGATTCTCCAGTGTCTGGTCATTGTCCAGTCCATTTCGCTGGCCTGTGCGCTGGTCTGTCTTTATGCCACGCTGATGTCGCTTTCATCGCCTTTGCAGGCCGGTGTCGACTTCACCCTCTTTCAATGTACTGACGCGGCAATTGCCATTCTGGCTGGCGTTATCGGCGGCGTTGTTGCTCAACATTTTGGCTATGCGGCCTGCTTCCTGTTTGCCGGTGCATTTACGTTGCTGGCGGCGTGGGTTGCTTATATCCGGCTGCATGCGGCAAGAGAACTGATGACAAGCGCAATTGATTGATCCGGGAATAACACAGAGAGGTAAGGGATGAAAATCAGTGAATTTCTACACCTGGCGTTACCAGAGGAACAATGGCTGCCGACGATTTCTGGCGTTTTACGCCAGTTCGCAGAAGAAGAGTGTTATGTCTATGAGCGTCAACCCTGTTGGTATTTAGGCAAGGGGTGCCACGCACGGCTGCACATTAATGCCGACGGAACGCAGGCGACATTTATTGATGATGCCGGGGAGCAAAAATGGGCGATGGATTCCATTGCCGACTGCGCGCGTCGTTTTATGGCGCATCCTCAGGTGAAAGGACGTCGGGTATATGGACAGGTTGGGTTCAACTTTGCGGCGCATACACGGGGGATTGCCTTTAACGCCGGAGAGTGGCCGTTGCTGACGTTAACCGTTCCCCGTGAAGAACTTATTTTTGAAAAGGGAAATGTCACCGTTTATGCGGACTCCGCCGAAGGGTGTCGACGTCTGTGCGAGTGGGTGAAAGAGGCTGGTACAACGACGCAGAACGCACCACTGGCGGTGGATACCGCCCTCAATGGTGAGGCGTATAAACAACAGGTTGCGCGCGCCGTTGCGGAGATCCGCCGTGGCGAGTATGTCAAAGTGATTGTCTCGCGCGCCATTTCCCTGCCATCGCGGGTTGATATGCCCGCCACGCTGTTATACGGGCGGCAGGCAAACACGCCTACGCGTTCGTTTATGTTCCGTCAGGAAGGGCGCGAAGCGCTGGGCTTTAGCCCGGAACTGGTGATGTCAGTGACGGGCAATAAAGTGGTCACTGAACCGCTTGCGGGCACCCGCGATCGCATGGGAAACCCTGAGCATAATAAGGCGAAAGAGGCAGAACTGTTGCACGACAGTAAAGAGGTGCTTGAGCACATACTTTCTGTCAAAGAAGCTATTGCTGAACTGGAGGCCGTTTGTCAGCCGGGCAGCGTGGTGGTTGAAGATTTAATGTCGGTTCGCCAACGCGGCAGCGTTCAGCATTTGGGGTCTGGCGTGAGCGGTCAGCTTGCGGAAAACAAGGATGCCTGGGATGCGTTTACCGTGCTGTTTCCGTCGATTACTGCCTCAGGTATCCCTAAAAATGCTGCCCTGAACGCGATTATGCAAATTGAGAAGACGCCGCGAGAGCTCTATTCCGGCGCAATCCTGCTGCTGGACGATACGCGCTTCGATGCGGCCTTAGTCCTGCGGTCCGTATTTCAGGACAGCCAACGCTGCTGGATACAGGCGGGGGCGGGAATCATCGCGCAATCTACGCCGGAACGTGAACTGACGGAAACGCGGGAGAAATTAGCGAGCATTGCGCCCTATTTAATGGTTTCAGAGTGACTGTTTTTAACCCCACAACTCGGAGAGTCCAAAGACAATTGAGTGACTCTCTGCCTCTTCTGTGACGTTACTCCTTATTTCTTTTCTCTTGATACGATATTTGAGATATCAGAGACGTGAACCGCCCGGATTGACTAAAAGCTACAGGCCATGAGAATCGGAAACTTTGAAAGGTTTAGCGGGTGGTTTTAAGCTGCGGATTTTAGTGTCGTTCAGAGACATAGGGTGGTCACTCCATAATCGAACTGAAATGACCCCAAATCAGACTACCAATCTTGCCCGATGCGGAGGGGGAAAAGAAAATGCATCGGGAAGCCTTTTCACACTAACTTGTTGAATCTAAATCGTATAAAGAGTCGTGAAGATGCATGAAAACATAAATATGGCTCCCTGACTGGGATCGCCTTTGCCAGTAAGTGGCTAATAAGTAAGCTAATCCTGAAAGTTCTCCCGGTCAAGACCACCAGAATGACCACCAATAGTTGCGGTTTCCATAAATCTGGTATGAGCGTTCCGCAGCATGGGTGAACATGACTATTTTACTCTCTGAAAATGAAGCGTAGTTAGAGGTAACGTCGAAGGCGTTTATCCTATGTGAAACTGTGTGCAAAGAGGTTTAACTGTCGGCTGAGTGCCAAGAGCGGAAGTTTATCAGGCTGTGATAATAACGAGGCGAGGTCAATAATTTTAAGTGGTAAAATGTCAAACGAATCTTTTTCCACAGAAACGTCAGCAATAGCTGTTACCAGATTCTGAAGTTATTCTAGCGATAGCATATGACCACTATCACTGATATTCTTCAGCAGTGAATCAGATATAGCGTCGTGCGACGTATCGTAACCTCCGGAGTCCCTATACTTCTGGGTAAGATAGACTGAGTGCCGGAGATTCAGCTACCAATGAGAATTTGGATATCATTAGGTTTCACACCTAACATAAAAAACGGAGGTAAATGAATGGGAAGAACTCAACGTAAGACAAGCAAGTACGTAGAGTTATACCGGAAGAAGTTCAAAAAGAAAGTACTAACAGTCGTGTCATTTACTCATCCAAATTCGTCAAAAAAAGATTTTATCAAGCTCTTCTCAGAAGTTTATCCCGATGATTTGGTAAGCATCGAGAAACACTTCTTGTTTTACCAAGAAAAGAACAAGAATCGAACTAAAGGAAAGCCTCTTTATTTCCCCCATCCATCAGATTTATTGTATGATCTAGCTAGGACGAAGCTTGGGAATTTTAAAAATAATGAATGGAATAGTTATAAGGCCGAAACTGATAAAATATCCGCTCTGGCGGGAGAGAAACTAGATAGAGAGAAAAGACAACTTAAATATCGCAGTAATAATATATCAACGCAAACCGTAACCCCTAGGTATATCGATGGTTTAATAAAGAGATACTGGCAGGAAAATCTCAAAATTCGCAGGCTTTTGATAGTTATCGAATGCAGTAAATTTAAGAATGAAAGTACTACTTTATTCTTTAGGCAAGTTCTGAACGGAGAAAAAGACTGGTTTATACGAAACTATTGTTTTCGAACTCTTCAACGGTTTGATGAGGTTGTCTATCTTTCTCCCAAGGGTAAAGGTAAAAGAGGAAAATATGATTCTTTAGTGAGGATTTTTAATTGTGATTATAAAGAAGACATAGGTAGAACTCCAGAAGATATCATGAAAGAGTTTTATAGCAATGAGTATATTGAACATGCTAAGGATTTTGACGTTTTTATCTCCCATGCAATGTCAAACGCTGATTTAGTTGAAGATTTAGTTGATCAACTGAACGCATCAGGACTTGTCGCTTTTGTTGATTGGAAAAATGATAGACAAGATTTAAACAGGACAAAGTCTAGTTTTTACACTGAAAAAGTTTTAGAGCTTAGAATGAAGCAGTCCAAATGCCTTATTCTAATCAGAACAAAAGAGTCCGATTCATCAAAATGGGTATCATGGGAAGTAGACTACTTCACCGCTCTTAAAAAGAAAATTGCCATTTTAAATGTAAATGATGACTACGAAAAGACACCAGATTCCCTACGTAAATTTCCGACAGCTAAATTTATAGATGAGGAGTTGTTAATTTTCTCTGGCAAGGGAAAAGAGAACATTATAGAATGGCTAACGGGAAAGTAGTAATAATTTTATTTCTAACTGAATACCACGTCCTATGGACGGTAATCCCTCATTTTTAACCGGACGGATAGGTATAATTAAAAATCGGATAAATGCTGAATATGCCCTTCGGCATGAAGCATTTTAGAGCCATATTCAGTGCAATTTATCTCCACCTAAGTGTCGGGACTTACTGGTTTTTTTTGCTTTCTAGTAACCCCATGTGCAAATATCCCACTCACTTGATAGGTAGGGAAGATGAAATAGTTTTTCCTCAAACTAATAATTCAAAAAACACATCTTAGTTTTTTTCCATTTATTTTAGCCATAAAGAAAAGTTATTGTATCCGTCATCACTCACCCAATCGTATATAGTAAAGAAATTAGACAGGTTGTAACCATTCCCTCTATATTCTGAGTCAACTGAAACACTGAAGTTTGCAGAGCCATCAATTCGCTCGTATTTAACCCACTTCCCTCCCACTTTTTCCCAAAGTGTTCCCGTTTTCCCATCTGTAGAATATGTAACCCCAACATAAGAAAGGGGATTTTGGCCAAGTGATTTTGTCTTCTGATGCTTATCCTTAATCCCATTTATGTGCACAGCAAGAATATGATTGCCACGAACAAAACTCTTCAAAATCTCATAACGAACCCAAGGGCGTTCATATGTATTACTGCCAACTAGTATGCAAGTATTCGAAGTATTAACAAGCGCCCCATTAATCAATCTCTTAAGAGCCATGTCCCCTTTCTTTTTCGACTCCTCCCAAACTGATGCGTCAAAATACCCCGCACTTTCGCGATCAGGTTTAGTTAACCAGTGATTGCGTACCGCATTAGCTCGAAAATCGCTCACATCCTGGTAATGAAAACTAAAAAAAACTCTTTTCGCCATAATTTTTATCCCTTAAAAATCAGATGTTACGTGCATCTACTGGAGAAATATTAAGCTCTCGATACAGTAACCCAATAAAGTCTAATGGGCCTAAATCTGCTGGTATAGAGTATTGGAGTCTTTTTGCCAATTCTCTTGTCGCGCCTCCAGTTACAGCGATTGGAATGCATCTAACATGAGGATGCATTTGATGAAACATTTCGTATTCATCATCGATCCCATCCATCCCTCCAATGAAAACGGCTGCATCAAATGATTCAGATGTAAGCATTGTTTCCCTCATTGCTTGTAAACTTTTTACACGACAATTCTCAACAGCTTCAACAAATGTCACGTTAGCAAATCGTTTATTATCTTCAGGAAAATCGTCCTCGAAGAATTTTGTCTGAAACAACTTTACTGCTGTTGCATAGTGCACCCCTAAATCCTCCGCCGCGGCCCAAAGCATCGGAGTGATCGCAGGATGTCCTCCCCAAACAATTGTGCGTCTTCCGAGTGCAACTGTTGTTAAGGCTATGACAGCTGACTGGATCATTTGTGGCTCGCAGTCTTCATCAAATGGTTTCCTGCCAGCCACAGGTATGCTTGCTGAAAGAAAAATAGCACCCATTTATAGCTCCTCCAGTTCGGATAATTCCCATCCTACCTGACGACTCTTGATCCACTGAACACCTTTGAAATTTCTACCCAACCAACCCAGATGAACCATCCATTCCTCAGAAAGTCCAACATGATCATAAACTAAAATAGCCGGGCGGCTATCATTATCTCGCATGGCATCATGCAGCGTAACTGCGGTAGGTACACCGACACTAGGATGGGCTACAAGAGGGTTGCCTGAAGGTAACTTGAGAACAAGCGAACGCCGAATACCTATTGCCTCTACAGAGCCCCCCATGCTTTCAATAGAACTACGTATGTGACCCGCAATATTTGCGTGACGCAGCGCAACGCTTTTACTTCGTAAGCTTTCAACTTGAAGTGAAAGAGAATCAATGACTTCATCAGATAATTTTCCATCAACAAAGTCATCTCCTGACAAAACTCTCGGTGTAGCTAATGCACTGGTTCGAGATGCAGTATGACTAGGCCAAAGAACTTGCAAGATAGAAATGTTCTTATCTGTCGCACGACCCCATTCCGCTCGTGCCCAACGGCTGTCAAAAAAGCCTGGAGTATCCAGCATAACGACGACATCACAATCGCATAACCGATGCCACAAAACGCTCTGAAAATCCATTGCCGCACCGACAGAATGAGTATCAAGAAATACTTCAAATTGCCGGGCTGATAGCGCTTCAAACAGTTGAACTGCTACATCTCTGGATTCAGTCCGGCGATAGCTTACAAACACGCGCCTTTGTGTTGGCAGCAGACCAAGACACTGCAAAGCAACACCTGCCGGTTTTACTAGCTCAATATCTTCAGGTACAAGAGCTAAGGCATTTAGCGATGTCAAACATTCTGGGAGCTCATTCGCAACATTAACGACATCACTCACTAAAGGTACTATGGGAATATTTAGCCGCATTAATTTTGCGTGATCTGCTAAAAAAGGTTTCGCTCCCCCAAAAAACAAGGCTACACAAGGGGCTGTCTCAACAAAGTTGTCTTCGAACCCCTCCGTTATTGTAAAATGCTCACTAGGTTGAAGGCCAAACCCTTCCATTGCATTAGAAATTGTCTTCGTGATATTAGAAACTTGGCTTGGTGTCGGCTGGCCAAAAATCAAACACTGATAAAGTGACAGCGGCATCTTTGTGTTCATAAAGATCAGCTCCACATACTATAAGACGAACCTACATTTAGCATGCTACATAACTCCTTGGTGACTAAACCTAAAGCAGTTGATTAACTTTATTATACTACTGCATGAATCACCATAGCTTCGAGAGCCATCTTTTAAGCTGGCATAGCAGGCGTCAAATTCCGCTCCCGCTCATAGCAGACGTTATTAAGCAAGATGCAAAGGTCATTGATACTCGAATGAGACCCCAGTCATAGCTTTTAAGAACCGGCAAAGGTCATCACCAGCATCCTCAATCGTATGAAAACGAACAGAGTCTACACACCCGGATTTACTCTTATTAAGACAGGCAATGAATGGCGGTGTTGGGTCTTGTCCTGTAAGACTTCTGAATCGAGTAGCATCAACACGCCAGCGATACATTGCTCCATATCGTTGCACCCCCCTGATGCCTGTGCGGGTATTTTTCGTCGTTTTAATAGAAATTGGCATTCTGAGTTACCTTAGTTAAATGACCGTGAGATTGCATTAGTCCTTATACAGCTGACCAGATCAGTTTATAGCAACCGGCTGAATGGTAAAAGGAATCCCCACGGCTTAACTAACCGTCATTTTTGGCTGCTGTGATTTATGGTCACTGCCAGCGTCCGCTCCTCGCTCACAGCGGACCTTGTTTGACATTTTGTGATCGGCTTAGTGCGAGAAGCGGACATTGTTAACCTGGTTACCGGAACGTTATCTTTGGCGGCTGATACTGTCCTCAGGCAATAGTCAGCTCGTTCACGACCTCAGCGACGCTTTTGACGCGGCGGATGTTTCCGATCCCCGTGCCAAGCGCGATATAGCCTTCATCTGTATTGCCTTCGAGCATGCCGATACGCAGACCCCGTAAACCGCCCATTGCATTACCCAGCTCTTCATTGCTTGCGCCAGCTTTATCCATCGACACGAGCTTTTCGGCCAGTTTACCTGGGAGTGAGCGGTAGTAATCAGGCAGGGTACGGAAAAGCAGCAAATCCAGGCCGTTGGCCTCAATGATTTTATCTTTCACCGACTGTGGCACGCGGCTTTCTTCCGTGCCAATAAACACCGATCCGGCAAATACACCTTCTGCGCCCAGCGCATGGGCTGCACGGGCGGTGCGGTTGTCGGTAATACCGCCTGCGGCCATCACAGGAATGTTCTTCACGGCATCAGCAATCAATGGCACGATCGAAAAGGTTCCTAGCGCGGTTCCGGGTAACGTGCCACCCTCGTCAAAACCGGTTGCAACGACAATATCTGCACCGGCTTCTTCCGCGAGACGGGTGTTTTCAGGCGTCGGATTAATATCGCGGTAGATGATTGAAATGCCAGCCTCTTTTAAGTCTCTGAAGAGGTCCGGAATGACGGCACCCTCGCCGTAACCGGTATAAACTACGGCCCTGACGCCTTCTTCCTTGATTACCTGCAGGATAGGCGGCGTCCAGATATCATTCCCCGGAGTTGGGATAAGGTTTACCCCGAATGGTTTTTCCGTCAGCCGTTTAGTTTTACGGATTTCTTCACGCATCTTTTCGGCTGTTTCTTCCGGTGTTGATACAGCGGTTTCCGCCGTTAAGCCCGCGTTTGGACCGAGTACGCCCAGGCCACCAGCGTTACTTACGGCGGCAACCAGTCGTGCATCGGTGAGCCACGATAATGGCCCCTGAATAACGGGCTTTTCGATGCCCAGAATTTGACAGATACGGTTGTTTTTCATGACGCGATCTCCTTCAGAAACGTTGTTCAGCCTGCCGGTTTCGGCGGCTGTGATAGGTAAATTGCTCTGGAGAAGATCCTAGCTTCATTATTGTTACGAAAAAGAACCTGATCTTTAAAACAGAATTACTAAGTTAGTAATAATGAGGATTTTAATGATCGCGCGCATTGTTCGCATCACTGAAAATAGTAAAGAGGCTGAATGCCCTGGTGGCTTATTGATGCTTCCGAATAACCCCCCCGTGGTAAACCTCTTTGATAAAAATCTCGTCTGCATCCAGTAAGGGTTGGATCAACGCCTTAACCGCAGAGATGCCCCGCAGGGAAAACGCTTCTTTAATCTCAACCGGCGAGATTAACGGATGCAGGTTAATTAATCTCCGGACGCTATCTGTTGATATTTCCGGCTGCATTTCAGCGAGTTCTCCGTCGGTCAACTTTATGATCGTGGAACGACATTGTTCGTATCCAATCACGCCGTTAACCAGCGCTCGTTTATCTTCATATTCCAAAAGATAAGCAGGCAGCCCTCTCACACCCAGCGACTGCCGCAGGCTGAAGTCATCAGTCAGTGACGCATGTGCGCTGCCGCCTTCATAGTGCTTAAGGAATTCGTTGACGCTGATGCCGGTGTCAGCCACTACCGCCAGTATTTCTTCCGGACGCGTTGTCGGACTGCATTCAACCAGGGTGGCAAAGCGCAGGTTATATAAAAAGCGGTCGGCTTTATTGCGATCCGCTAACTGAGCCGCCTTATAGGCCAGATTCAGTGGGACAGACGAAGTGTATTCCGTCGTAAAGAGCTGCAAATCCGTCATGTTTACAGGCATGCCGGTAATGCTTTCTTCGCTTTTGTATATCTCTGCCAGCTTCAGCCTGTATTTTTCAAGGGCATATTGCTTGCTCACCTTCAGGTCTTCAGGATCGACGAAATCATACCCACCCGGAACGCGTGCTGAGCTTTGTAGATATCGAGGGCAATATTGCCCCCGAAGACTGTTTCCTGAGTCGTCAGGTCATTGATTATCCGGAGGGCAGCGATGAGCAATTTTTTGATGAATTCATTGTGCGAACTCTGCATGTCCCGGCCTGGGCCAGTGCATTATATTCGGTGAGCCTTCGTTATAAAGTACGTGCCAGTGCAGTAAGATACATTTTTAAATCGATGGTTGATTACTCCGACCACGGAGAACTGATGACCAAATTTCTGAATCTACCCTGTCCAAAAATGTTCATGTGCGGCGAACAGAATGCAACCCTGTCCTACCTTGATTATATTCAGCAGCGAGGCGTGAAGCTGGCTGAAATTCCTGAGTGCGGGCATTTTCCTATGTATTCCAATCCCATTGCCATGTGGCGTCATATAAGCGAATTTCAGAAGTCGGTATTATCTGCACGGGTATCTCACCAGTAATCACTTTTATCGACACTGCGAGTTTTATACAAATAGAAAAAACGGCGGTGGTTATGATCCTTCCGTTTTACAGACCGTATATTCCTTACGTCTGGTATTGGCGCCATAAGTGCTTTGAATAGTGAAGGTGCCAGGGCGATTCCGGAAACTCTGATGCGCCTTTTATGCCAGCTCAATGCTACGTGCTCAAAGGATTTTCCCTGAGAGTGGGTAGTACGTTCTGCACCAATAGCTTACGGAAGTCATCACGTTGCTGCCGGGCGTCAGCCAGAGAAACATCGGGATAAGCGCCAAAGGCATCGGAGCATCAAAAGCAAAAAGCCCGCTTAAGTTTCCTTAAGCGGGCTTCTCTAAATATGGCTCCTCTGACTGGACTCGAACCAGTGACATACGGATTAACAGTCCGCCGTTCTACCGACTGAACTACAGAGGAATCGTTTGAACGGGGCGCATGTTAGCGAGGGTGAGGGGGTTTGTCAAAGCCGAGATTAGGCAAAAAAGTGCGTTTGCTGATGCAATGTACAGTATGACGGGTTTTTCGCCATTGCTGGTGTGATTGGCAGGCAAAATGGCGTAGGAGGCGTCGTATCGGGGGGCGCGTCGGCGTGACCTACGGCATAGCGCTGGGGGCAGGTATGTTTAGCTCACCAGCAAGAAAAAATAATCATAATAAAAAGTGTGACGCATATCGCATTTCATAACGCAGTTGGATAAAATATCTCCATTGCTTCCCACCTGTTCTGGACCCATTTACCATGGAAGAGATTGCTGCTTCCCGCCGCACAGCCTGGCTGCGCGTCGTCGTGCTTGCCGTTTCCGCATTTATCTTTAATACCACCGAATTTATTCCGGTCGGTTTGCTCAGTGACATTGCCCAAAGCTTCGCCATGCAAACCGAACAGGTGGGACTGATTATTACCATTTACGCCTGGATAGTGGCCACGGCGTCGTTGATCTGCATGCTGCTGACCAGCAAGATTGAGCGTCGCAAGTTACTGATTGGCGTATTTATTCTGTTTATCGCCAGCCACGTGTTGACCGCCGTGGCCTGGGATTTCACCACGCTGGTGATTTCACGTGCCGGCGTAGCCTTGGCGCACTCGGTGTTTTGGGCAATTACCGCCTCTCTGGCGATTCGCGTGGCGCCGGCGGGTAAAAAAGCCCAGGCATTAAGCATGCTGGCTGGCGGCACCGCCCTGGCGATGGTGCTGGGGCTGCCGCTGGGCCGGGTGGTCGGGCAGTTGCTCGGTTGGCGTATGACCTTTATTGGCATCGCGGTGGCGGCCACCTTGGCGCTGGTGATGCTGTGGCGGCTGCTGCCGGAGCTGAAAAGTGAGCATTCCGGCTCACTGGCCAGCGTACCGATGCTGTTCAAGCGCCCGGCGCTGGTCAGCCTGTATATGCTGACCATTATCGTGGTGACGGCGCATTTCACCGCTTACAGCTACATCGAGCCTTTCATTCAGAACGTGGCCGGCCTGAGCGGCAACTTCACCACCTTGATGCTGCTGCTGTTCGGTGCGAGCGGTATTATCGGCAGCATGCTGTTCAGCCGTTATAGCGAGCGTTACCCGTCGGCTCTGTTTATCGGCGCGATTGGCCTGTTGACGCTGTGCCTGCTGTTGCTGTTGCCGGCGGCGGGCAGTCAGCTCAACCTCACGCTGCTTTGCGCCTTCTGGGGCATGGCGATCATGGCGATTGGCCTGTCGATGCAGGCCAAAGTGCTCAGCCTGGCGCCGGATGCGACCGATGTGGCGATGGCGATCTTCTCGGGATTGTACAATCTGGGGATCGGCGGTGGGGCGCTGCTGGGCAATCAGGTCAGTTTGCACCTCGGCATGCCGAATATCGGTCTGGTTGGTGCACCGCTGGCGCTGATCGCCCTGGGTTGGTGCGTGCTGAACTTCTACCGCAGCGAACGGCTGCAACATCACCGCGCGTAATCGGGCGCTGCGGCCGAGGGCGTCTGGCCCCCGGCCGCGTTGTGACTTAACGGAACGGTGGTTCGTTGAAGGTACGCAGTTTGCGTGAATGCAGGCGCTCGCCTTCGGCGCGCAGCAGGTCAATCGCGCGAATACCGATTTGCAGATGCTCTGAAATCGCCCCCTCATAAAAACGGTTCGCCTGTCCTGGCAGCTTGATCTCACCGTGCAGCGGTTTGTCCGATACGCACAACAACGTCCCGTACGGCACGCGGAAGCGGTAACCCTGTGCGGCGATGGTGGCGCTTTCCATATCCACCGCCACCGCCCGGCTGAGGTTAAATCGCAGCGCCGACGCCGAATAGCGCAGCTCCCAGTTGCGATCGTCGGTGGTGACCACGGTGCCGGTACGCAACCGCTGTTTGACCTCTTCCCCCGGCATACCACTGACCATTTTGGTCGCGTCGTACAGCGCACGCTGCACTTCGGCGATGCTCGGGATTGGGATATCCGGCGGCAACACCGCATCCAGCACGTGATCGTCACGCAGGTAGGCGTGCGCCAGCACGTAATCACCAATTGACTGGCTCTCGCGCAGGCCGCCGCAGTGGCCGATCATCAGCCAGGCATTCGGTCGCAGCACCGCCAGATGGTCGCAGATGGTTTTGGCGTTCGACGGCCCGACGCCGATGTTGACCAGCGTAATGCCCTGACCGTTGGCGCCGATCAAATGGTAGGCCGGCATCTGGTGGTTTTTCCACGCCAGGTCGGATACGGCCTGCTCGGGCGCCGAGGTTTCTGCGGTGATATAGGTGCCACCGGCACAGGACAGCGCCTGATACGGGCTGTCGGGATCGGCGATTTGTCGGCAGGCCCAGCTGACGAACTCGTCAACGTAGCGGGTATAATTGGTAAACAGCACAAACGGCTGGAAGTCTTCTACCGGCGTGCCGGTGTAATGGCGCAGACGCGCCAGCGAAAAGTCGACGCGCAGCGCATCAAAGTGCGACAACGGGAAGGTATCGGTGGCGTGGAATAAACCATCGGCGGTTTCATCGCCAATTTGCGACAGTTCGGTGGTGGGAAAATGCTGCGCCAACCCGGCGCTCATGGAACGATCCAGCGACAGGCTGGAGCCGTCAATCACATACGGGTAGGGGATCTCGAGCGTTGACGGCACCACCTCGATATTGGCGCCGTATTCGCCCTGCAGCAGAGACAGCTGATCGGCCAGATAATGGCGGAACAGCTGCGGTCGGGTTACGGAGGTGGTGTAGCAGCCCGGATGGGTAAAGCGCCCATAGGCGCGGGTTTTTTTCTCGCTGGGGGCGGTGCCATCCCAACTGACCCGCAGTTGCGGATAGACAAACAACCCTTCCGCGCGCGCTTTGACGTCAGGCAACCTGCCGTGTTCAATATAGGCGCCAATCGCCGTGCGTAGCGCATTTACCGCGTCGTCGTACATGGTTTCCAGTTGATCCAGTGCCTCGGAGGCCGTCAGTCTGGTGCCTGTTTCGCTGTTCGTCATAATGCCCCTTGTCGCTGGTAGTTTCTGGCTGAGACTCTGTTAGAAAAGTAGCATATTCTCAATATGTTACAACTGTATGCCGAGGGTCAGGCGCTTCTTTGCGTTCAGCCGGCAGACGCCTGTGGCGTCGCTGGGTGAGCGGCAACGGTTTTGACATAGCTGATAAAGGCCTTGAGCGGCGCGGGAACCAGGCGGTGGCCGGGATAATAGAGATACGGGCCGGAAAACGCTGGCCACCAGGGCTCCAGCACCGGTTCAAGCTCGCCGCGTGACAAATACGGTCGCAGCCACTCTTCAAACAGCATGACTACCCCGGTGCCGGCCAGCGCGGCATCGATAGCCAGATCCGCTGCCCCGCCGAGACGCACGATCAGCGGTCCGTCGACATCTACTCGTACCCGCTGCTCGGCCTGGGCGAACTCCCAGGTAGCCAGCGTGCCGCTGGGGAAACGCCCGCGTATGCAGGCATGGTTGAGTAATTCATCCGGGTGTTGCGGCCGGCCGTGCCGATTGAGGTAGGCGCTGGAGGCGGCGGCGGCAAAACGTTGGCTGCGCGGGCCGATCGGCACCGCGATCATGTCCTGCTCCAGCCGTTCATCATACCGGATCCCGGCATCACAGCCTGCCGCCAGAATGTCGACGAAGCTCTCTTCGGTGACGATTTCCAACTGAATATCGGGATAGGCCGCAAGAAACGGTGACACCAGCGCGGGTAGCACCAGACGGGCGACGCTGACCGGCACGTTCAGTTTGAGGGTGCCGGCCGGCTTGTCGCGAAAGTGGTTGACCGAATCGAGTGCCGCGGCGACCTCGTTCAAGGCGGGCGTCAGCCGCTCAAGCAAGTCACGGCCGGCTTCGGTGGGCATTACGCTGCGCGTGGTGCGGTTCAGCAGCCGGACACCAAGCTGCGCTTCCAGCCGGCGTACCGCTTCGCTCAGCCCGGAGGCGCTGGTGCCGCTGCTCTTGGCACCTTCACGGAATCCACCGGCGCGCGCTACCGCGACAAACGCCCTTAAATCGTTCAGATCGCTCTTCATGATGATTGTTCGCCATTTCGCACAGCCCATGCGGATTGTGCCGGATTATCGTGCGGTCGAAAAGGGACTATCTTGTCAGCAGCGAATACAAAAAGGAGCGACAACATGTCTCAGATCGAAAAGTCAGGCAGTTACACCCTGGGGGATCGCCGCGTGCACCGCCTGGGATACGGCGCGATGCAGCTGGCCGGTCCGGGAGTATTTGGCCCACCGCGCGATCGTGCTGCGGCGCTGGCGGTGTTGCGCAGCGCCGTTGAGCAGGGGGTTAATCATATTGATACCAGTGATTTTTACGGCCCGCATATTACCAACCAGCTAATCCGCGAAGCGTTGGCGCCTTACCCCGACGATCTGACCATTGTCAGCAAAATCGGTGCGCGCCGCGGCGACGATGCCGCCTGGTTGCCGGCTTTTTCTGCCGAGGCGTTGACACAGGCGGTGCACGATAACCTGCGTAATCTGGGGCTGGAACAGCTTGAGGTGGTCAATCTGCGTATCATGTTTGACGCGCACGGCCCGGCGGAAGGATCGATCGAACAGCCGCTTAGCGTACTGGCGCAGTTGCAGCAGCAGGGGCTGGTACGCCATATCGGTTTAAGCAATGTGACACCCCGTCAGGTGGCAGAAGGGCGGCGGATTTGCCCGATCGTCTGCGTGCAGAATCAGTATAATCTGGCCTGTCGCGGTGATGATGCGTTGATCGATGATTTGGCCCGCGACGGCATCGCCTATGTACCGTTCTTTCCGCTGGGCGGCTTCAGCCCGCTGCAATCCTCGACGCTGTCTGAGCTGGCGCAGCAGTTGGCAGTGACGCCGATGCAGCTGGCGCTGGCCTGGCTGCTACAGCGTGCGCCGAATATCCTGTTGATCCCGGGGACATCTTCGCTCGGCCATTTGCACGAAAACCTGGCGGTCGCGCAGCTGTCTCTGTCGGATGAGACAATGAGCATGCTGAACGCTATCGGCGCCTGACGGGCCGGGCAGGCTAGATGCCGCTGAACCAGTTATAGCCCTGATCCTCCCAGTAGCCGCCGGGGTTGGTGTCGCTGACCACAATGGCGGCAATGTGTTTGGCGTTCTTGAAGCCCAGCTTGGTCGGCACCCGCAGCCGCAGCGGGTAACCGTATTCCGCCGGCAGCGCCTTGCCGGCGAAATCCAGCGCCAGAATGGTCTGTGGATGCAGCGCGGTGGCCATGTCGATGCTGGAATAGTAGCGGTCGGCGCACTTGAAACCAACGTAGCGCGCGTTGAGATCGGCCCCCACCTGTTGCAGAAAACTGCTCAGCGGCACGCCGCTCCATTGGCCGATGGCGCTCCAGCCTTCGATGCAGATCAGACGGGTGATCTGGCTGTGCTGCGGCAAACGCTGTAGCTGCGCCAGGGTCCACGGCGCCTTTTTCGCCACCTTGCCGGACACCTCCAGTTGAAAGCTGTCGAGATCCACCTCTGGCACGTTGTATTGCGGATAATAGGCGTTGAACGGGAACGGCTGGGTTATCTGATCCGGGCGATAGGTTTGCGCCAACCGCTGCCGGCTGAACAGCCAGCTCTGCACCCGATCGTTCCAGCGCGACATTGCCCACAGCACTTTATCCACCCGATCGCCGTCCTGCATATTGCAACCGGTCAACATCGCCACTCCGCCCAGCGTCAGACCGGAACGCAGCAGCAGGCGACGTTGCAGATCCACCAGGCGTTTTTTCTGATCCGGCTCCAGCGTTGGCGCGCGCGGGGTTTTATTCTTCACGTTGACCTCCAGTTAGCATTGCCCACAGCGTGCGCGGCACCAGGATCACCATCAGCAGGTGAATCACCACAAATAGCCCAATCGCCGCCATGGCGAAAAAATGCAGGTAGCGCGCAATATCGAATCCACCGAACAGCGCCACCAGCCAGGACAACTGCACCGGTTTCCAGATGGCCAGACCGGAAAGCACCAGCAGCAGGCCGAGCAGCAGCACGCCCAGATACATCAGCTTCTGAATGCTGTTGTAATGGCCGTGTCGGTGTTGCAAACGCAGCGTCAGCGCCTGCCAGAGATCCTGCCGCAGCGTGGCAATGCGCAGCGGCAGCAGATCGTGGCGAAAATGGCCGCTGAACAGGCTCCACAGCAGATAGCACAGCCCGTTGAGCGCCAGCAGCCACATCACGGCCAGATGCCAGCCAATCGCGCCGCCCAGCCAGCCACCCAACGTGATCTGCGGCGGAAAGCGGAAGTCGAACAGCGGCGAGGCGTTGTAGATTTCCCAGCCGCTCATGAACATGCACACCATGGCGAACAGATTGACCCAGTGGGTTATCCTGATCGGCCAGCGGTGCGCCGGCCGCGGCGCGTTGGTTTTCATCGTCGGCTCCCGAGTTACATTGGCGGCACGGTGCCGTCTTTACCGGCGGAAATGCGCGTTGCCACGCGTTCACCCTTGGCGTCGGTAGCGGAAAACAGCACGATGTGTGCCCCTGGCTTCAGCAGACTGCGATCGCCCGGATCGAGCGTCACAATCGGCACGTCGTCCGGTACGATCACGGTTTTTTGCTGGTTGCCGTAATTCACCGTCAGGGTGCGGCCATTGGCATTAACCAGTTTGCCCACCGTACCGTTGGTCATGGTATCTACCTTGCCGTCGGCCGATTCCCACGGCGAATGGCCTTCACCGGTGCCGCGCAGGCTGGCGGCGAAGACATGCACTTCCAGCGCCTTCAGCGTGCCGTCGGCCTGGGGTACCGCGGCGGTGCCGATAAAGCTGTCGGGCTTGATATCCTCTGCGGTGCCTTTCGCAACGCTGAATACCTGGGTTTTATCGTTGAGTTTGACCTCGATCTTGCTGCCTTTACGATCGGTGAGCTGCAACTGGGTGTCACTCACCTGATCGATGGTGCCGCGCAGTGGCGCGATGGCTTTGCCTGGCGTTGACGCGGCGGCGATGCCGCTGCACATCATCAGGCTGGACAGCAGTAAACCGGCAATACGGTGACGAGTAAGCATAAATTTCTCCTGTAGTAGGTTGCCGGTTAAGCATGGTCGAGCAATAGGGACAGCACCATGTCGATTTGATGACATTAATGTCATCAAGTTTGTCAGCCGAAGCTGCTAGTATTCCCGTGGGTGTAATGAGGTAATGAGCATGCGAATACTGGTGGTTGAAGACGATACCAGCACCGGAGATTATCTGAAAAAAGGGCTGGAAGAGGCTGGCTACCGCGTCGATCTGGCGCGTAACGGCACCGATGGGCTGTTCCGGGCGCTGGAGCACGGCTATGATGCCATCGTGCTCGACGTGATGCTGCCAGGGCTGGACGGCTGGCAGATTATCGAGGTGCTGCGCAAGAAAAGCGACGTGCCGATCCTGTTTCTCACCGCGCGCGACGGGGTGCAAGACCGCATTCACGGCCTGGAGCTGGGGGCCGATGACTATCTGATCAAACCGTTTTCCTTTACCGAACTGGTGCTGCGCCTGCGCACCTTGCTACGTCGCGGTACGGTGCGCGAAGCCGATCATTATGCGATTGCCGATCTGCACATTGATGTGCTGCGCCGTAAAGTGGTGCGGCAGGAACAAACCATTACGCTGACCAACAAGGAATTTATGCTGCTGCACCTGCTGGTGCGGCGCGAGGGCGAGGTGCTGTCTCGCACCATGATTGCCTCGCAGGTGTGGGACATGAACTTTGACAGCGATACCAACGTGGTGGACGTGGCAATCAAACGGCTGCGCGCCAAAATCGATCGGCCGTTTGCGGTCAAACTTATCCATACCGTGCGCGGTATCGGCTACGTGTGCGAGCCACGCGCATGAGCCGGCTGGCGGCGCGCTGGCGCTCACTGTCGCTGACGTTGCGCAGCGCGATGCTGTTTGCCCTGGCGGCGGCGTTGGTGGTCAGCGCTGCGGGCAGTTATCTGTACGGCGCGATGCGTCAGGAAATGGTGTACCGCAGCGACGTGCAGATCATCGGTCGGGTCGAATATTTCCGGCATTTGCTCAGCCAACGTTTTCCGCTTGAACGGCTGACCGCCAATACCGGACTGTTCGAGAACATGCTGGGCAACGAACAGGACGTGCTGATCTTCCGGCTACAGGGGCAAAAAGCGTTAATCAACGTCAATCCGGCCAGGCTGAATTTGCCGGCGTTAACCCCCACGCCGCCCGGACAGCCGCAGTCGCGCAGCGCGGTACAGGCCGGCGAAACCCCGCAGGGAGTGCCGCTGCGGGTGGTTTCAGCGCTGGTGAAGCTGGAAGACGGCGCGCTGTTGCAAATAACCGCCGCCCACGTTATGGCCAATGAACAGAAGATGCTGGCACGTTACCTGTGGCGTATTGTCGCGGCGGTGGTCGCCGCATTTCTGTCGATTGCCCTATTGGGTTACTGGGTGATGCGTCGTGAACTGCGGCCGTTGTGGCGTATGGCAACCCAGGCGGCGGCGATTTCGCCACAGACGTTGTCGACCCGGCTCAGTGAGCAGGGCGCGCCACAGGAACTGCAACAGCTGATCCGCTCTTTCAATGCCATGCTTGACCGGCTGAACGCGGGTTATCAGCGTCTGACACAGTTTTCTGCCGATCTGGCGCATGAAATCCGCACCCCAATCGGCGCGTTGATGGGCCAGTGTCAGGTGGCGTTGTACCAGCCGCGCAGTAGCGACGAGTACGAAACCCTGCTGTCGACCAATATGGAAGAGCTGGAGCGCATCTCGCGGATGGTGGAAAACATCCTGTTTCTGGCGCGTGCCAGCGAAGCGCAATCGGTGCTCAACTACCGCCAACTGGACGTGGCGCGGGAACTGCACCGGGTCGCCGATTATTTCGAAGGGCTGGCGGAGGAGCGCGGCATGACGCTGGTGTGTGACGGCACGGGGCAGGTGCAAGCCGACGCGATGCTGTTCCAGCGGGCGCTGAGCAATCTGGTGGCCAATGCGGTGCGTTACGGCGATCGACATAGTCAAATCGTGCTGCGCGCCGAAATGCAAGCTGGGGCGTTGGCGGTGCGGGTGATCAACCAGGGGCCGCCGATTGCCGCCGAGCATCTGGAAAAGCTGTTCGATCGCTTTTATCGCGCCGATACCGCGCGCAGCAGCCAGGCCAGCGGATTGGGGCTGTCGATCGTGCGCGCCATCATGACGCTGCACGGCGGTGAAGCTCAGGCGGCGTGTTACCCCGCCCCCCCTGCCGCGCAGATTGTCTTCAGCCTGATCTTCCCGCGCTAAACGCCGCCGACCTGCCCCGGCGGCATAAAAAACTTTGCATGATCTGCACTTATCAAACATCCTTTAAAACAAGGTTTCGTTTTTTGCTGTGGGCTAATTTTGAACTTACTTGATGACATGCGGCAGCGCGTAACCGGTACGCGTTGGTATGGCAAAAGAACCAGCTATCGAGTGCTGTTTTGGCGTGAGATTACGCCATTGGCGGTGCCGATTTTGCTGGAAAATGCTTGCGTATTGCTGATGGGGGTGCTGAGCACCTTCCTGGTAAGTTGGCTCGGCAAGGAAGCG
Organism: Serratia odorifera; assembly: GCF_041448735.1. NCBI lineage: Bacteria > Pseudomonadati > Pseudomonadota > Gammaproteobacteria > Enterobacterales > Yersiniaceae > Serratia > Serratia odorifera. The sequence goes on from NZ_JBGMUT010000002.1 coordinate 346,549, forward strand.
ATGGCCGGGGTGGGGCTGGCGGACAGCTTCAACATGGTGATTATTGCTTTCTTCGCCGCGGTCGATCTGGGTACCACGGTGGTGGTGGCCTTCAGCCTGGGCAAACTGGATCACCAACGGGCGCGCGCCGCTGCACGGCAGTCATTGGTGCTGATGACCCTGGTGGCGTTTGTGCTGGCTATTGGCATCCATTTGGCCGGAGAACAGATCATTGACGTGATCGCCGGTGCGGCCACGCCGGAGGTGAAAGCGCTGGCGCTGTCCTACCTGCAAACCACGGTGTGGAGTTACCCGGCGGCGGCGATTGCGCTGATCGGCAGCGGCGCGTTGCGCGGCGCGGGTAATACCAAGCTGCCGCTGTTGATTAACGGTGGCATGAACATACTCAACATCATTATCAGCAGCGCGCTGATTTACGGCATTCCGGGCTGGGATGGGCTGGGGTTCATTGGCGCCGGATTGGGGCTGACCATTACCCGTTACATCGGCGCGCTGGCGATTCTGTACGTGTTGATGATCGGCTTTACGCCGGCGCTGCATATTACGCTGCGCAGTTACCTGACGCCGCTGAGGCTGAATATCCTTTGGGAAGTGCTGGGGATTGGCATTCCCGCCAGCATCGAGTCGGTGCTGTTTAACGGCGGGAAACTGCTGACGCAAATGTTTGTTGCCGGTATGGGCACCAACGTGATCGCCGGTAACTTTATCGCCTTCTCTATCGCCTCGCTGATTAACCTGCCGGGCAACGCGCTGGGCTCGGCGTCGACCATTATCGTCGGCAAGCGCCTGGGCAGGGGGCAGGTGGGGCAGGCGGAGCGGCAGCTGCGCTTTATTTTCTGGCTATCGACCATTTTCATGACGCTGGTCGCCTGGGGCAGCGCGCCGTTTGCCGGGCTGTTTGCCTCGTTTTATACCCAGCAGGACGATGTAAAAGAGGTGGTCAAGACGCTGGTGTGGCTGAACGCGCTGTTTATGCCGATCTGGTCCGCTTCGTGGGTGTTACCGGCCGGCCTGAAAGGAGCGCGCGATGCCCGTTTTGCCATGTGGGTTTCCATGCTCGGCATGTGGGGTTGTCGCGTGGTGGCCGGCTACACCCTCGGTATCGTGCTGGGAATGGGCGTAGTCGGCGTCTGGCTGGGGATGTTCCTGGATTGGGCGGTGCGTGGCGCTTTCTTCTACTGGCGGATGATCAGCGGGCGCTGGTTGCAAAAATATCCGCGTCATAAAGCCCGCCAGGGCGGTTGATGATGCAACCGCCGGCGGGCGGTACCGGCCTGCTCAGTCGAACAGCTGTTCCGGCAGCTCGGCCAGGTACAGTGCCGGCTTTCCTTCTACGTCCGAGGTAAACAGCACCTGGCGGTCATCGGGTGTAAAGGACGGATGCGGATGGGTAACCTGACGATCGCCGTCCAGCACGCGCCACGAACTGTTATGCGCCGCCAGCCGCGCCTGACGGCGACGTTTGGCATCGAACACGTACAGCCACGGATCGTTTTGAATGCTATAGCCCTGCGCATCCTGTACATCGACCGGGGTACCAGAACCATCACCGACCAGCAGACTGCCGTCATGGTTGCTCATCAGGTGTGAGCAGGCCGGCATTTCCATCAGCACTTCATCGCTGCCGCTTTGCGGGTCAAAGCGGCAAATATGACGCTGCTGGCGGCCTTTCATATAGGAAACGTACATCAGCGCCGAGCCGTCCGGTACCCAGAATTCGTGCGTGCAGCTTTCACCTTCGGCATGGGTTTTCACTTTGCGCAGTTGGCTGCCGTCTTCATTAATCAACCACATGCGGGCGTCGACCCGATCGTGCGGCCCTTCATGGCAGAACGCCACGCAGCTATCGTCATTGGGACGGTAAATTGGATGCCCGAGCCAGGTGGCGGCTTGGTGGATAACCGTGGCTTTGCCGCTGTGAAGATCGACGCGCAGCAGGCGACAACGTGGTTTTTTAGTAAAGAAGGTATGGAACACCTGCCAGTCGGTCAGCGGCATCCAGTCGCGGCGATCGATTTCTATGCCCACCAGGCTGGTGCATTCGCTGTTAGCCACCCAGGTGCCGTAACCGACCCATTCCTCCGGTACGCGGTACACGGTGCTTTCCTCCTGCGTGCTCAGCGTCACCCGCCGCAGCTCCCGTTCGTTTTTAACGTAATACAAAAAGCGGTCATCCGGCGATAAAAAGCCGCCAAAGGTATTGTCACCGGCGCCTTCTGTCAGCTGCACCGCCTGCCGTTGCTGCCGGTCCAGCAGGTAATAGTTGCGATGGCCGTCAAATTCAGCCGCGAACAGCAGTTGGCGGCCATCCTGGGTAAAGCACTTTTGATAGAAGTAATTGCGATGGCATAGCACCTCCGGCGGGGTGAGGCGCGTAACGCGCGCGCCGGTGCCAGGATCGGTAAACGAGTGAAAATCTAGATTGATGACAGAACCTTTCGCCACAATGGCCTCCTTGGTGCTGCCGGCGTCGCGCCCGGCATTGGGTGAAATCTACAAAATTGAAACAATGTTTCATTTTGATTTGGAATCATACCCAAATTAATCAATGCGCCAATCGGGCCGGCTAATTTATGCGATGTGGTTCTCATAATTACCGTTTACCGTTACCTAGGTCGCAAAATTAATTTAAAAAATTGTTCAGATTCCCTTACGTGATATTCATCACATCAATCCCTGTTGCTTGTCAGTATAAAACGGTCTACCTATAAAAATGAAACACCGGTTCAATTATACAAAGAGAACAGTCTGATGATAACGAAAGGTGTGCAACCTCTGGGCAGGTCGGTGACGTTGGGGCATCAGTTGGCTTACGGCGGCGGAAATTTGCTTGGCAGCGGGGCGCTGGCGATCAGCGGTGCCTGGTTATTGTATTTTTATACTACCTTCTGTGGCTTGACGCTGCTTGAGGCGTCGTTCATCTTTTCCGTGGCCAGCGTCATCGACGCGATAAGCAACCCGGTCATGGGGTATCTGACCGATAACTTCGGCCATACCTGGCTTGGCAAGCGCTTCGGCCGGCGGCGATTCTTTGTGTTGATCGGCGCGCCGCTGATGCTGTTCTACCCGCTGCTATGGGTGGAGGGCTTCGGCTTTTGGTATTACCTGTCGACCTACGTCATTTTTGAATTGATCTACACCTCGGTGATGGTGCCTTACGAAACCCTGGCCACCGAAATGACCGACGATTTTGCCGTACGCTCCAAACTGACCGGTTACAAGGCGATTTTCGGCAAGATGGCCAACTTCCTGGCGGCCTTTATTCCGGGGCAATTCATTCTGTTGTATGGCAAAGAGTCGGCTCAACCGTTTCTGTATACCGGCATCACCTATGGCCTGATTCTATTTATTGCCGTTGGCATGTTGTATCGCTATTCCTGGGAGCGTAAGGACGACGGCCTCGCCGTGGCACCGGCCAAACGTTCGCTGATGAAAACGCTGGTTTCGCTGGCGCGTGACATGCAGTCGACCTTTTACCTGCGCGTATTCCGCAAGCATCTGGGCATGTATCTGTTCGGCTTTGGCGCCGAATGGCTATTCGCCTCGGTCTTCACCTATTACGTGATTTTCGTCCTGCAGTACGATCCGGCTATTCTGGCGGGGTTGAACAGCCTGAACGCCATGCTGCAGCTGTTTTCCACTGCGGTATTTATTGGCCTATGCGTGAAAAAAGGCTTCAGCAAACCCTACAGCTGGGCGCTCGGTATCGTGATATTTTCCGTAGGCTGCTATTCATTGCTGCATTTCTTCGATCTGCCAACGCATATCGCCACTATAGCGATTATAGGGATTACCGTGCTGTTCGGTCTCGGCACCGGCGGGGTGTATTACATCCCGTGGACGGTGTATACCTTCCTGGCCGACGTGGACGAAGTGTTTACCGGTCGCCGTCGCGAGGGGATTTACGCCGGCGCGATGACCTTTTCCGGCAAGATTGTGCGTTCTATCATCGTGTTTACCATGGGGGCGATCCTCAGTTATTACGGCTTCCAGTCCAAATCGCATACTCAGCCGGAGACGGCGATCGTGGCGATCTCCTGGGTATTCTTTGCCGGCGTGGTGATCCTGGCGCTGGTGGCGATTCTATTCAGCAGCCAAATGACGCTTAACCGCCAAACCCACCGCGTGGTGCTGGACGAAGTCGCACGCATCAAAGCCGGCGGTCAATTGGCTGATATTACTCCAGAAGCGCGGGCGGTGATCGAAAAGCTGGTTGGTCTGCCGTATGAACAATGCTGGGGTAACAGCAAAATCTGTCAGAAAATGAACATCATTCCTGAAGCCAGCGTGGCCAATCCGGCAGCGGCCTCCCAGAGCTGATCCTTCGTTAAACCCGATCTGAAACGTCCTCGCCCCTTTGGGGGAGGACGGCTATCGCCTAAAGGAAAGTACGATGAATAGCGTGTTTCGCAGGTTCTGCCTGACGGCGGTCCTGCTCGGCCAGAGCGCCGTTGTCACGTCAGCGGCGGCAAAGGAGGTGGTCTGGCAGGCAATCACCTTTGGTCAGTCTAGCGACGTCAATTTCGCCACTAACGTACTGCCGAAAAAAGTCGGCACTAATCAGGTAACCGATGCTCACGGGCATCCATTCGCCGCCGGTGTGCTGCGAATGCCGTTCAGCATCGAAAGTCGTGGTGGCAAGATAGGTAACAGCCACGATGGGTTGACCTATTACTACACCTATGTGCCGGCTCAGAGTAACGCATTGCTCGAGGCGGACATTACCGTCGATCAGTTCGGTCCGGAAACGGGCGCATTGCCGGCCGGACAGGAGGGGGCAGGCCTATTGATGCGCGATATTATCGGTAAGCCGCGACTGACGCGAGTGCAACCGGGTTATGAAGAGTTCCCGGCGGCCTCCAACATGGTGATGAACGCCATCATCACGCAGGACAAAACCGATAATAAGCGGGTGCAAATGATGCTGATTGATCGTCATGGCGTCACCCAGTCCTGGGGCAACGCCGGTGTGAAAATCCGCCGTCAGGGTTACCAACCGGCGATCGACCTGGCCAAAACGCCGCGGCTGCGGCTACGGTTGCAGCGCACCAATGACGGCTTTGTCGCCGCCTATGCGCCATATGGTAGCGACAATTGGGTTAGCCAGACGGTCGACGATGCACAACGTGTTACGGTGCAGGATGCACAAGGCTACTACGTGGGCTTTTTTGCCGCTCGCAATGCGCGTATTACGGTGCATCAGGCCCGATTGACGCTCAGCGACGCACGGCCGGCACCGGCCAAACCGTGGGTGGCGGCACGCATACCGACGCGTATCGAAATTGCCTCCGCGCCGGTGAGCGCCGGTGACGACTACCTGTTCCAGATGCGCAGTAATGAAGACGGGGTACTGACACTCAGTCAGGACGGTAAACTGGTAGCGACCCAACACGGATTGCAAGCCGGGGAGATGCTGTCTCTGCGCCTGGCGTTAACGTCGATGTCCACGCGGTTGAACTACCATTTTGTCACGCGCAGCGGTCACAACGTCAGCGATAGCCTGGTGGTGGATAAAAAGACTTATGCCGATGCGGTCAACCTGTATGTTTCACCGCATGGCAGCGCCAGCAACGACGGCAGTCGGCAAAAGCCGCTGGACTTCGCCAGCGCGGCGCTGGCGCTGGCTCCCGGCGGTGTTTTATGGCTGGCAGATGGCGATTATCCGCAGATCACCATACCGGCGACCGCCAGCGGTACGCCTCAACAGGCCAAGAAATTGCGGCCGCTGGGGCATCATGCGGTCTTCCACGGCATCAATTTGCAGGCCAGCTACTGGGATATACAGGGGATTAGCGTGACCGGCAAGAGTTTCAATATTGCCGGCAGCCATAACCACATTGATCGGGTGGTGGTGCATCACGCCGACGATAGCGGCATCTGGATCGCCTCGCCTGAAGGCATTGGCCGCGCCTTATGGGCCAGCCATAATCTGATTTCGAATTCACAGTCCTATGCCAACCAGGATCCCGGCATGATCAACGCCGATGGTTTTGCGGTAAAAATGCGGGTTGGCGAAGGGAATCGCCTGGTGGCCTGCTTTGCTCACGATAACATCGACGATGGTTTCGATCTGTTTAACAAGATCGAGGATGGCCCCAATGGCCGGGTAACCATCGAAAACAGCATTGCGCTGCGCAATACCAATAACGGCTTCAAGCTGGGCGGCGAAGGTTTACCAGTGGCTCATCAGGTCAGCAACAGTCTGGCGATGGAAAATGGCATGGACGGCTTTAGCGATAACTTTAATCCAGGCCAGTTACGGCTCAATAATAATGTCGCCATCGATAATCGGCGTTTTAACTATATTTTCCGCCCCGGCCCCTATAGTACGCCAGACAGGCAGGGCATATTCAAGGGTAACGTTTCGTTACGCAGTAAACCGGGGAAATACCCGGATGTGCTGAACGGTAATATTGCCGATGACAATCGCTTTATGCTGGCAGAGATTAAATAGTTGTCAGCTTCAGTAAGTTGATTGGCGCTGTTTATTTAAAAAATATTATTTCAATATCTTTGGGGATCCAGTAATGAAAAAACAGACTTTATTGATCTGCGGCCTGCTGCTGGCTTCAGTTCAGGCTTCGGCAGTTACCCTCGATGTGCGGCATGAATGGTTTGACGACAGTAAGGCGCACAAAGACCGCGCGCTGGTGTCCCATCGCTTCGCCAACGGCGTCGGGTTTTCGCTGGAGGCAAAATGGAAATCCGGCGGCGACAACAGCAACAAAGCATTCAACAATATGGTCAGCAACGGCACGGAAAGCACCATCAGTTACCAATACAAACTGAATCCGCAATGGTTTATTCAACCCGGTTTTACCTTGGAATCAACTGACGACAAGAGTATTTACAAACCGTATTTCACCAGCGGTTATACCTTTGATAACGGTATTTATCTCAATGGACGCTATCGCTATGAATATACCCGCGAGAATGAAGCGGACAAAAACGATGTTAAAACCAATCGCGGCGAGTTTTGGCTTGGTTACCGTTATCAGAACTGGCGTTTTGAATATAACTATATTTACAAACACAGCGACCAGATCCGCTTTGACAATAAGAAATGGGATTATGAATACAATTTTAAAACGCAGTGGAGCTATGACGCACATTGGGCGCCGTATGCCGAGGTGGGCAACGTCAGCGTCAGCAAGACCAGCGATGAGCGGCAAACCCGACTGCGGGTCGGAGTGCAATACAGTTTTTAATCACGATGGTCATCGCTCTATGGTCTTTGGTTTTATTTAAAATAAAACTATGTTTTGATTTTGTTGATCAGCGTCAGCATAAACGATAGACTTTCTTCATCATCACGGTTCGGCGGCGTTGAGCGCGTCGCCGTGGGTAGCAACGGCGGCAGTACGGGTGGTGAGCCGCGCATCCCTCTTCGACACAGGCGCAGGCGCCTTGAGCACAAAGGAAACAGTATGATTCTCGATAATTTTGCATTGCAGGGTAAGGTGGCGATCGTGACCGGGTGTGATACCGGTCTGGGACAGGGCATGGCGATCGGGCTGGCGCAGGCGGGTTGCGATATCGTCGGTATCAACCTGGTTGAGCCGCAGGAAACCATCGCCAAAGTGACCGAGCTGGGCCGCCGTTTTCTCAGCCTGCAGGCCGATCTTGGTTCACTGGAGGTGCTGCCTGCGTTGTTGGAGCGTGCGCTGGCCGAGTTCGGCCATATCGATATTCTGGTCAACAATGCCGGCATCATCCGCCGTCAGGATGCGCTGGAATTCAGCGAAAAAGACTGGGATGAGGTGATGAACCTGAACATCAAAACGGTGTTCTTCCTGTCGCAGGCGGTAGCACGCCAGTTTATTGCTCAGGGGCGCGGCGGCAAAATCATCAATATTGCGTCTATGCTGTCTTATCAGGGCGGCATTCGCGTGCCTTCCTATACCGCGTCAAAAAGTGCGGTGATGGGGGTAACGCGTCTGCTGGCCAACGAATGGGCCAGCCACGGCATCAACGTCAACGCGCTGGCGCCGGGCTATATGGCCACCAACAACACGCAACAGCTGCGTGACGACGAAGCGCGCAGCGCAGCGATCCTGGAGCGTATTCCAGCGGGGCGCTGGGGGCTGCCGCAAGATTTGATGGGGCCGGTGGTGTTCTTGGCATCACCCGCTTCCGATTACATCAACGGTTTTACCCTGGCAGTGGATGGCGGCTGGTTAGCCCGTTAACCCTGCATGACACCCATCGATTTTAGAGAGAGGAAACCATGAATATTGCGCTGATGATGGAAAACAGCCAGGCCGGCAAAAATGCGCTGGTGCTGGAACAACTGCAGGCCGTTGCCGCTGACAATCAGGATGCGGTGTTCAACGTGGGCATGAGTGACGAACAGGATCACCATTTGACCTACATTCATCTGGGCATTATGGCCAGCATTCTGTTGAATGCCGAAGCGGTGGACTTTGTCGTCACCGGCTGTGGCACCGGGCAGGGGGCCTTGATGTCGTTGAATATCCACCCCGGCGTGGTGTGCGGTTACTGCATCGATCCGGCTGACGCCTTTCTGTTTGCCCAGATCAACAACGGCAATGCGCTGTCGCTGCCGTTTGCCAAAGGCTTTGGCTGGGGCGCGGAGCTCAACGTGCGTTATATCTTTGAAAAAGCCTTCACCGGCCGCAAGGGCGAAGGGTATCCGGTCGAGCGTAAAGAGCCACAGGTGCGTAACGCCGGTATTCTGAATCAGGTAAAACGCGCGGTGATGAAAGACGACTATCTTGCTACGCTGCGCGCCATCGATCCTGAACTGGTCAAGACGGCGGTGGGTGGCGAGCGCTTCCAGCGTTGCCTGTTCGAGCACGGCAAAAAGCCCGAGATCGTGGCTTTCGTCAAGGATTTGCTGCAAATAGCCTGATGAACCACCTGCAAAAGCCCGCTCAGTTGCTACTGGGCGGTTTTTTTTGGGCTAAGAGTTGAACCGGCCGCCGGTTTTACCTCCGGTGGCGGTTAGCGGATGCTGCCAGGCCGGTTATGCTGACGCCATTTGTCGCAACAGCCACTCCCGCAACGCAACCACATCCTCCCGTTCGGCGCGATCCTCGCCGGTGACCCAGTAATAGCGCGCGCCGGGTAGCGAGCATGCAAACGGCGCGACCAATACGCCGCGTTGCAGCTGATCCTGTGCCAACAGCTGGCTGGCGATCACCACCCCTTGCCCGGCCACCGCCGCCTGTAGCGCGTGGGTTTCATCGCTAAAGCGCAGCCCGGCGTTAATATTCAGATCCGGCGGCCCGTAGAGCCGTTGCCAATGTGACCAGTCTGGCGCATCGGCGGGAACATGGCGCTGCTCGACGTGAAACAGCGTCACCGAGCGCAGATCGTCGAGCTGCCTGATACCCAGCGTCGGGCTGGCGACCAGAATAAAGCGGTCTTCATGCAGCAGCGTGCAGGGCAAGTCGGCCTCTGGCGTTTCACGGTAGCGAATGGCGGCGTCCACCGTGTGCTGGGTCAAATCTACACGTTCAACGCTGGTGTGCAGGCGCAGATCAATCTGCGGAAACTGCGCCTTAAAATCAGCCAGACGCGGTACCAGCCAGTGGGTGAGGAAATTTGAGGTGGTGGTAACGGTGAGCGCCGGCGGCTGATTGGCATGGGCAATTTGTGCGGTGGCTTCTTCCAGCGCGGCAAAGGCGCGCTGTGTGCCGGTGTACAAGGTCTTACCCGCTGCGGTCAGGCTGACGCCCTGGGCGCTGCGCTCGCACACCCGGCACGCCAGCGAGGTTTCCAACAGCCGTATCTGATGGCTAACGGCGGTGGCGCTCACGCCGAGCTGGTCGGCTGCCCGTTTGAAGCTCAGACAGTCGGCAACGGCGTGAAACGCGCGTAGCGCCCCCAGCGGCGGTAAACGTGGTTTTCTCATGCTGAGTTTTTCTCATCTATGGATGAAATCAATGACTTTGATTTGCTGATTGTAACAAAGATACCCTAAAGACATCCGAACAGAGCAAGTTAGTTTATTTCATCTTATCTCGATTGCATCGCAGGAGTCATTATGCGTTTATCTTCTCAATCCGCAGGTTGCCAGGCAACGCAGCAACCCCGGTTGATTGCCGGCGGCATCTTTTATAGCGGTTTGGCGGCCGAAGCGCTGTTGCTGGTGACGCTGTATGGCAGCCGTGGGCTGCTGTACGGCCTGGCGTCGTTGTTAACCTTGATGCTGGCCGCTGCCGTCGGTATCGGCACCGCCCGCTGGCGCCATGCCGGGCAATTGGCGGGTATTATGCACGGTTTCCTGATCGCCGCCGCCGGCCTGTTGCTCGTGGTGCTGGCGCTGCATGCCCAGCGTGATTGGCTGGCGCTACTGCCGGCAGTGGCGATCAGCGGCGTGGGGCAAGGCATGGTCGGCGCGGCGCTGCACCAGGGCAGCGTGCGCTCTCGGTCTGGGCAGGTACGGTTGCTGGTATATGGCCTGCTCGCACTGCTGTCCTGCGTGCTGGTGTTGGCGATCAAACAGGCCGTCGGCGGTCTGGAAGGGCGCTGTTTCTCTTTCGCGCTATTGATCGATCTGGCGTTGTTCGGCGCATTGCTGGTGCGCATTACCCAACGCGATGTGGAAAGTGAGTTGGTGGTGGGAAAGTAACCTGTAGCGTCGGCTGTGGTTCCCCAACCCGGATGTCGACGCGGCTGTGGCGGAGCAGCGCCTTCAGCCGTATCGGGGAAAAGTTACAGGTTGGTATGCTGTCAAATTATTTCTGGATTTCTATCCAAACAATGCGGGCTAATTCACATAAAAAGCGGAATTTGTCCGTTTCGTTCGGTTGCTTGTCTTTACAAAACATTCCTCGACACATAACCATCATTTAACATTTCACGCGGATAACACCCGACTCCGAGGCAACCGTGAAATGAGTAGCTTTCTGCACAAACAACAGCATATTGATGTATTTTCGACGCAGTTAGATATCATCCGTCGCTGTGATGATACGGCGGAACAGGCCCGGCAATATATTGCCAATATTTATCACAACAACTATCAAGCCACCATCCAACCCAATCCCGACATCATCATCGCCAGCAAGGACAAGGTCAGCGAACAATTGGTTGCCTGCACCGGCATATCCTTCGCCACGCCCGGCCAACGTCTGTTTTCTGAACGTTATCTTGATTTACCGCTGGAGCAGGCGGTATGGCAGCAGACCGGCCACGTGCTGGCGCAGCATCAGGTGCTGGAGATCGGCGCGCTGGCCTCGGATAATCCCGCCGCCGCCGCCGATCTGATTCGCCTGATGCCGATCATTGCCTGGTTTATGGGCAGTAAGGCGATTTTGTGCACCTCGACGCGCCGTCTGCGCAAGTTGCTGGCCTACCACCAGATTCCGTTTGCCAGGCTGGCAGACGCCTCTGCCGACCGCCTCTCGGCGCAGGAGCGTAGCGCCTGGGGGAGTTACTACGATCAGGCGCCGCAAACCGGCATTATCCTGCTGGAACAGTGCGGCCATCTGTTCAATCATTTCTGCGGCCGACTGGTGTTTTCCGAGTTTGAAAATCTGGCGCGCTTTGCGCTGACGACGGCACAGGTGGCGGCATGAATATCCTTGCTGCCATTCTCGCTCAGGCGGAAAACACCCCTCACGCGCCTGCGGTGATCCAGTTGCACAACGCCGATGACGGCGGCTACCGGGAGCAAACGCTGTATAGCTACGGCTCGTTGATGCACCAGGCGCACCGTCTGGCGGCCAGCCTACGGCAACGTAGCGGGCAGGGCGCGCAGATCGGCATGGTAATGGGCAACACCCCAGAGTGGGTACTGGCCGATATGGCGTTGTTGCTGGCCGAACGGATTGAAGTGCCGGTGCCGTTGGCATTCTCTGCCGAGCAGGCCAGATGGCTGCTCGGCAATTGTGAACTGGTGCTGACGGATACTATCGGCGCGCAACGCCTTGCCCAGTGGCAGGAGGGCGGTTTGCAGCTGGCCGGTGACATCGTGGCGGTTGCGCAGCAGCTCGGTGCGTCGCCGGACTTGCCGCTGCCGCCGACCGTGGTCTGCGCCGATAGTGACGCCATCATCAAAGTGATCCACACCTCGGGAACCACCTCGCAGCCAAAGGGCGTGCAGATCCGCCGGCACGGCCTGGATGCGCTGGTGTCGGCATTGTGGCAGCGTGCCCGTGGTGACGACTACCGGCGCTATCTGAATCTGGTGCCGCTCAGTTTGCTGATTGAACAGGTGACGGCGCTGTATATGCCGCTGACCTCCGGCGGCGCGGTGGTGATGCCGCCAGGCGATATGCCACCGCTGGGCAGCCCCGGCGTTACCGCGGCGGAACGGCTGGAGATCGTCCGTCAGGCTTGTCCGTCGGCGCTGACGCTGACCCCGGCGCTGGTGGAAGCTCTGGCCGAGCGCGCATTGGCGCATGCTGAGGTTGCCAGTTTGCCGACGGCGCTGTTTGGCCGTGACACGGTACCGCTGCTGGCCGCCGGCGGTGCGCCGGTAACCCGCGAAGTGCTGCTGACGCTGGATACGCTGGGCATCCCGGTCTATCAGGGCTATGGCCTGAGTGAAAACAGCTCGGTGGCCACCTGGAATTCTCGCGATGCCAACCGTATTGGCACGGTAGGGAAACCGCTGGCGCACGTGGAGGTGCGGATTGCCGACGACGGCGAACTCTGTTTGCGCAGTAGCTCGCTGTTTGCCGGCTATTCAAACGAAGATCCCAGCAGCTGCGCGGTAGATGAGCAGGGTTGGTTACACACCGGCGATCTGGCGCAGCAGGATGCCGACGGGTACGTCACTATCATCGGTCGCAAAAAAACCATCATCATTACCGCCAACGGCCGCAACATTTCGCCCGAATGGCTGGAATCCGCCTACCGCCGGGTGCCGGGCGTATTGCAGGTCATCGTGTATGGCGACCGGCAGCAGTTCCTTGGCGGTATTTTCGTGGTGGCGAGTCTGGCGCAGGCACCGGCGATCCGCCAGGCCATCGCGGCATTCGCCCATGAACATCTCAATGACATTGAGCGCATTGCCGAACCGCTGTTGATCCCCCACGGCGCCGAGGTTATGGCGCAGCTGTTTACCGTTACCGGGCGTCCGCGTCGCAACGCCGTCGCCACCTTCCTGGCTCAATATGAGGCTGCCACCGCATGACTATTCGTGAAACTACCCATACCGACCATAGCGGTCTGATTGTCACCTCGCTGAACGAGGGGAAGGTCACCGACCTGACGCCGGCATACCTGCTGTCTACGCTGCATGACCATGGCTATGCCGTGCTGCGAGGATTCCAGCATGGCATCGGCGAGTTTTCCCGTCTGGTTCGTCAAACTAGCGGGCGCATCAGTCTCGATCCGGCCCGCAGCTTTGACGGCGATACCGCGCAAAAGGTTGACGCCGGTTACGACAAGGTGGGGTTGCACTGTGAAAACGGCAACAGCCCGTTCTGGCCGGATCTTTGCTGGTTCTATTGCCAGCTGGCACCGGCGCAAGGTTCTCAGACCACGGTGTGTGACGGCAAGCTGGTGTATCAGCATCTGAGCGCCGACGCGCGGGCGGCGTTCGCCGCACAGGACATCGCCTATTCGCGGCGGGTGGAGGAAAGCAAATGGAAAACCTATGCCTTTCATGCCTTGGCGACGCAGGCCAATGCCCCGGCCAGCCTCGAGGAAACCACTCTGGCCCATCTGCTGGCGCTGACCGAGGGGGCTGCGGGCACCCAGATTACTCTGGATGACGATGGGGCGATCCGCTATCGCTTCCAGACGCCGGCAATCCGCGCCAGCCGCATCAATCTGCGCGAAGTGAACAACTTCGCCAACAGCATCTTCGGGCCGTCCAATAACTATGAAAAGCCGCAGATCACCTTCGCCGACGGCAGCGAGATCCCGCGGGATCTGTTGGCGGAAGCGGACACGGTTTGCGATCGCTTTACCGACGATGTCGGCTGGCAGCACGGCGACATCGTGCTGATCGACAACAGCCGGGTGATGCACGGTCGCCGGCGGATCGAAGATAAAGCCCGCACCATTTACAACGCGCTCTCTTACCTTGCCTAACGGAACCGCTGCCATGACGCATTTTAAACAAATCAATCAATACGCTCACCTCAACTATCTGCACCCCAACCGCATGCCGTGGGAGCAGGCGGCCACGGATCGCGAGCTGGATTTCCTGTCACGTGCGCTGGTCGGGGAAGCAGGGCAGGAACAAAAAGCCGTTGCCTATCTGTACAAGGAGCTGGCGCAGCTGGCGGAGATTGAAATGCACGTCGCGACGGTGATGACGCGCATTCTGTGTGAACTACAGGCCGACAACACGGCGCTGATGGCCGGTGATGGCCTGTATCACGCGCTCTCCTGTTTTGCGGCGGAAGAGATCAATCATGCCAACAGCTTCTATCAATATGTTCGCTTGCTGTCGGGACGCGATATCAAACTGGAAAACAACCTGTTCAAACAGCGGGTGGATCTGTACGACGACGGCGATGCTCCGTTGATCAAACTGGCTGCGCTGTGTTCGACGGCCTATGTGGGCGAGTCGATCATTACGGTGTTCGAGCGTCGCCTCAAGGTCTTGGATCCGATGCAACGCGGTTTCCTGACCCAATTGCTGCATTTTCACGGCCTGGATGAGGCGCGGCATATCCAGTGCGATCACGCCATTTTTGACCGACTGATCCCGACCTTCAACGCCGCTGAACGTCAGCGAATGCATCAGCTGATTCAGGACACCGAAGCGTTGAATACGCAGTTGGCGCTGGCCAGCGCGGAAACGGTAAAGGCGGCGTTCGATATCGACTACACCGAGGGCAACCAGGCGGCGAAAACCCAGTTGGACATGACCCTGCGTTTTCGCGAGATCGTCCAGTCTGGCGATATGATCCGTAAGGTGGATGAGCATCTGGATGATGAAACGGCGGCGATCGTACAGCAGTTTTCTCAGGCCTCGCGGGTTCACGCCGCTTAATCAGCAGGAAAATCATGAAACAAGATGCATTAGCGGCGTCGGCAATGCCGCAAAAAAAAACGGGCCTGGGGCTAGTGGCGGTGGTCAGCGCGCTTTTCCTGGCGGCGGTTGACAGTACCATCGTCAGTACCGTATTGCCGGTGATCGGCGGTCGGCTCGGTCACCCGGCGCTCTATCCCTGGGTGATGTCCGCCTTTCTGTTACCGGTGGCGC
Source organism: Serratia odorifera (assembly GCF_041448735.1). Taxonomy (NCBI): domain Bacteria; kingdom Pseudomonadati; phylum Pseudomonadota; class Gammaproteobacteria; order Enterobacterales; family Yersiniaceae; genus Serratia; species Serratia odorifera. Next base: position 361,685 of record NZ_JBGMUT010000002.1, read on the forward strand.
TGGTGGCGCCGCTGGCCGGCGCTTGCGGTGACCGGCTGGGCGTATCCGCTACGCTCAAGGCCTGTCTGCTGCTGTTTCTGGCGGCGTCGGCGCTGGCCGCCGTCAGCCCCGGCATGGGGCTGCTGATTGCGGCGCGAGCGCTGCAAGGCATCGGTGCCGGTGGCATTATCGTGCTCTCTTATTCCCTGTTGGCGTCGCTGTTCGACGCGGAGAAACGCGGAAAAATGCAGGGCATGTTGAGCGGCGTGTGGGGGTTGTCGGCCATTTTGGGACCGCTACTGGGCAGCGTGCTGGCCAGCAGCTTCGGCTGGCGCGCCATTTTCTGGTTCAATCTGCCGGTGGGGGCACTGGCGTTGTTGTTGCTGTTTGTGACACCGCCGGTAGGCAAAGGCAACGGCAAGGCAGCTCTTGATCTGCCGGCGCAGCTTTTGCTGATGGTACTGGCCTGCGGCCTGCTGTTGCTGATTGACAGTCCCGCTGCGCTGAGAGGCGCCGAATACGCCCTGTGGGCGGTGACGCTGGCGGCGTTGGCACTGTTGATGCTGCGTGTGCGCCAGCGGCCGACCAGCAGTCCGATACCGTTACAATTCTTCCGGCGAGGGGCGTTGTTTTCCGTTATCATTTTGGTGCTGCTTTCCAGCGCCGGCCTGTATTCATCGGTGACGCTGTTGCCGTTGGCGCTCAGCCAGCAGGCCGGCAGCCTGATGTCGAGCGGTATGCTGATTATGCTGGCGGCGCTCGGCTGGGTAGTTGGCGCGGCATTTTGCGGTAACAAACTGGCCTCGGTCGGTTATCGGCGCATGGCGCTGTTCGGCATGTTGATGCTGGCCGGTGGGGCATTCCTGATGGCGTTGACGGTTGGACAGCATCAGTTGCCGATGATTGCCGGCGCTCTGCTGCTGATCGGTCTGGGCATGGGTTTTACCGCCACCACCACGCTGGTGTTTGCCCAGAACAGCGCACCGGCCGATCGCCTGGCTAGCTGGACGGCAACCGTGCAGTTTTTGCGTAATCTGGGGGCGGCGCTGGGGGTAAATACGCTGGCGACGGTACAGCTTCGCCAGGCCGGCAGCGACGCGTTTCAGAGCTGTTTTATTCTTCTTGGGCTGAGTATGCTGGTGGGGCTATGCTTTACGCTGCTGATGCCTCGCGCTTACCCGGTCAGTTAACGGTAATGTGGAATGCATGGTATCGACAACATTGGATGATGCGCTGATTATCGAGCGGGTGCTCGATCGGGTGGCGGCAGGGGAAAACGAGCCCCATCGCCATCCGTTGGGGCAGTTCGTGCTGGTCAAGCAGGGGGTGCTGTACGGGCATACCTCGGAACAGCACTGGTTGATGAAGCCGGGCATGGCGGTATGGATACCGCCTGATACCCTGCATTGGGGGCAGGCCTATAACCGTGTCGATCTCACCGTGCTGTATATCTCTCCCGAACTTTGCCGCACCGTCACCCCGCATATCAAGTTGATTGACGCCTCTATGCTGATCTCGGCGCTGTGCGAACGGCTGGCCGATGCCACGTTGCCGCTGGCGGAAACGCGCCGCAATAGCATGTTGCAGCTGCTGTTTGAAGAAATCGAAGAAAAACCCGCCAGTAACTTTACCTTGCCTTTGCCGCATGACAGCCGGTTGAAGAAGGTAACCGACAGCCTGATCGACGATCCCGCCCAGCATCGCAGCCTGGCCGAATGGGGCCGGCAGGTGGGCGCCACCGAGCGCACGCTGGCGCGGCTGTTTCGCAAGGATACCGGGTTACGCTACACCGAATGGCACAACCGGCTGCTGCTGGCCGTCGCCTGGCAAGGGCTGGCGGAGGGTGCATCCAATGAGCAGCTTTCGGTGATGCTGGGATTATCTTCCGGCGATTCGTTCGGCCACTGGTTTCGCCGGGTCGCCGGTAAATGCCCGGGGGAAATCCGTCGCTATCTGCAAGACTATCGGCTGAATAATAGCGCCTAAAGCGCTCTGCCGGTTTGTCCGTTTCGTTCGATAATCTGTGCTTATTGAACATTCTCACCATCGATGCCGTTGCGTACCCTAGCTTTCATTACTGAATGAATTGAGGAACCGGCATTGAACTACGACATCATCAAACTAGTCCACGCCTTGGCCGCGGTAGCGGCAACCGGACCGCTGCTGTTTGCCCCCTGGTTGTCTGCCCGTCTGGCCGTTAGTCCGGCGGAGAATAAAACCGTGTTGCTTAACGGCCTGGCTGCCACCGATCGGTTTTACAATATTGCCGGCTGGGGCTTAATGCTCAGCGGCATCGCGCTGTTCTGGCTGCAAGACTGGCACCGGGCGTTCCAGCTGTGGTTTGTGCTTAGCGTGGCGATTTTCGTGATTGATTCGCTGGCGGAAAAGCGTTGGCGCGATCCTGCCACCACGGCATTGGCGCAGTTGCAGCCAGGGCAGGAGGGGTGGGCGGAAAACGCTGCCCGGCTGCACAAGGCGGTGATCGCGCAGATGGCATGCACAGCGCTGATACTGCTGGTGATGCTGTTGCACAGCCAGTTACGCATCAACCTGTTGACGCTGTCGCTATGGCCGTGGGTTAGCTAACCCGTCAACTGCCAATCGGCTTAAAATGCGTAGGAAAGACCTACGCCGGTATAGTGATATTTGCCGTTGCTGCCCGCATCGTCAGCGGTGCCGTGATGGCGCTGCAGTTCATAGGCATACTCCAGGCTCAGCGCAATGCCCTGCGGCAACGTCTGTTCCAGCAACAGGCCGATGCGGGTGTCGGTTTCGCCGTCGTTGCGCTGTTGTTCAACGTTATAGTAATCGGTGTCCAGCGAATGGCGCAGATAAGGGGTCACGGTCAGCGGCGTGTGCCACAGCGCTAGCGTCAACGGCATATACAGGCGCAGCTCCTGCTGAGAAAATTCCGCCAGCCGATCGCTGCCGCTATTCCAGCCGCGATCGATATAATAATTGAGTTTGAAGCTGAGCAGGTCGTTGACCTGGTAGCCAAAGCCGGTTTCGCCCTCCAGTTCCTTGTCGGTCAGCGCGTTCTGCCTTACATGATTGATATATTGATACAGCGCCAGCCAGCCGCTAAAACGGCTCTGGTCGCCAAGCCGGATTTCCCAGTCGGGTTGCACGGTATAGCGCTGCGTCTGGTAGCGGGTTATGCCGTCTTGCTGTTTATATTGCCACTGGTAATGGCGTACGCCGGCCATCAGGCCGAGGTCGTAGACGGCATGGCTGGCGATCAGATAGCGTAAATTGATCTCGTACTGATTAAACCAGTCGCTGCGTCCCTGAGTACCGTAATAGTGCGCGCCATTATGGTTCTCTTGATAAAAGGAACCGTAGATACTCCAGTTGCCGCGCGCCGCCTCCAGATACAGGGTGGGTTCCCAAAAGCCTTTATTATCCGATTGGCCTTCGACGTTTTCCGTTTCAATCAACAGGCCGGTGGTTATATGCCAGGTTTTTTCTGCGGCTGGCGACGTTGCCGGGGCGGCAAGCCGCGGCGGCCGATCGTGTTTGCTGTCGGCGTGTTCAGCGTCAGCCTGCTGGGCGCAGGTGGTGCCGGCCCATACGAGCAGGCTCGAGGCGAGGACCTTTATCTGGTTCATCATTATTCTCGTCAGCTAGCGAGGCGGTTTATTATTGTCGAGGTTGCAGGCAGCTGCGTGCCTGCGCCTGGGCTGTGTCTATCTAGCGGCGCACATCGTGGACCCGCAATGGGGGGCCCACGATGTGCGCGGTTTACCAGCCGCTGCGGATAACCAGTATTTTGGCTTCGTGCGATTGCACTTCGCTGCTGTAACTGTCGGTCACGGTTGCCACGTCGCGGTGTGCCCACAGATCGCGCACCAGCGTTTTTTTCCAGGGCAGATCCAAATCCTGGTGGAGATTGAGGGTCATGGTGGCGGTCTGTCCCGAACGGTTGAGTAACGCTACCGCCCAGGAGCCGTCGGCGAGCGGTTTGGCAAAGATCTGCTGATCGCCGTTATTGACATAACGTTTGGCTTGCAACCCCAGCGGATCCTGGTTCAGCGCAATGATTTCCTTGTTTTTCAAGGTAACCATATCCGCGGCGTTCAGATCGTCGAGGCTGGCGCCAATCAGCAGCGGTGAACTGAGGATCGCCCACATGCTGAAGTGGGTGCGGTATTCGGTGTCTGACGCGCCGGTGCCGACCAGCTCTTTTGAATGGCCATGCAGCCCGATGACCAGCATGTCGTAGTCGTTCCAATGCCCTTTGCCGCTGTAGGCTTCCAGGCCAACGCCACGGTCGATCATATCCAGCACGTCAAAGTAGTAACCTTCGCGGTTGCCCGGATAATTGAAGTCGTCGCTGATGTCTTGACCGATGCGCCACTGGTTTGCGCCAACGCTGTTACCCCATTGCCAAATGTTCTGCCAGCCGCAGTGGCAGGCATGATAGACAATCGGCCGGCCGGTAGCCTGCAGCGCCTTGGACATATCGCCAAACACCGTTTTTAGCACCGCCTGACTCGCCTGTTGGTGGCTGCAGCAGGAGTCGTATTTCAAATGGTCGACCCCCCATGAGGCGAACATGGCGGCATCCTGCTTTTCATGCCCTTCGGAACCGACGTAGCCTGCACAGGTGGAATTCCCCGGCCCGCTGTAAATGCCCAGTTTCATGCCCTTTTGGTGAGCGTAGTCGGCGAGGTATTTAATACCACGGGGAAACTTTTTTTCGTCATAGGTTAATGGATGGTCGGCGCGCGAGCCTTTATATTTTTGCCAGCCGTCATCAATATTGACATAAATATAACCGGCGTCGCGCAAACCACTGGCAACCATTTTATCGATAGTGTCTATAATAATTTTTTCATTGATTCTGTCGCCATAATAGTTCCAGCTTGACCAACCCATCGGCGGCGTTTGCGCCAGCGTGGTTACCCGTTCGGCGGCCGCCTCGGCGCTGGTGGGGTCTGCGGTTGCGGCATGCACGGCGCCGCTGAGTAATATGGAACAGAGGACGGAAAGTAAGCGTTTCATTAATTAAAGGCTCCGGTAAGATAACGGGCGTAGCGGTTCGCTGCGCCAGCGCAGGGAATCGATGTTTATCCTGAAATACCTTTTATCTAAAAATGACGTCTGAACTTACGCTTGCTGCATTAATAAAATAACCGGCTGCGGTAATAATGGCGCGATCGGTATTAATCATGCCAGCTGTGTTATAGGGCGGTGCTCAGCTTGGCGGCATTTTGCTTTTCTTCGGAATAGACCATCATCGTCGAACCTGAAATCGCCAGCACAATACCGACGATTGCCCAGCTGCTCGGCATAGACTGGTAAATGATCAGGGAAATCACCGCGGTCAATACCGGCGCCAGCGCATTGGTGCAGGGGGCGATGATGGTGGCCTTACCGCGCGACAGCGCCATGACCAGGCAAAGTGCGCCAACGGCGTTCAATACTTGAATGCACGCGGTAGCCAGCGTGGCCATCAACGGATAACTGGCGCCCTTGTCCGCCAGCATCAGCCAGGCAACCGGCGCCAGCAGGATCCCGGTCAGCGTCATATAACCAAACAGCGAACTGTCGGCAACGCCCAGGTTGGAGGCGCGTTTCATAAAGAACGCCTGTACTCCCCATGCGACGCAAATCACCACCGAATACAACAGCCACAGCAGGCCGCCGTCGCGATCGCCGTCACCGCTGCTGATACTGAACATGACGATCGACAACAGCGCCAGCAGTACCCCCAGGCCGCCCAGCCGGTTTACCCGTTCCTTCAGCAGCGCCAGCGACATCAGCACCGTGATGGCAGGAGAGATGGAAATGATTGGGAATACCAGATAGGCAGGGGCGCCCATCGCCAGTGTTTTGAACAGCAGCAGTTGCCCGCCGGCGCCGGTAAAGCCGATCAGACAGCCATACAGAATCGCGGTGCCGGAGGTATCGAAGCGCTGACCGCGTAGCGCGAAATAGCAGGGAATTAGCATGGTTAATGACCAGATGATGTAGATCCACTGGTCGGGATAGCCATAGTGGGTGGTTGGCCAGGCGCTGAACGCCCCCCAGACTCCCCAGGTAATGACCACCAGAAAGGTATAAACGATCCAGGATGTGTTATTGACCATTGTATTCACCGAGTGACAGTTTGCCCAACGCCTGCCCAGAGAGCGGCGTACCGTTTAGTTTCGCGGCATAGATCGCCGCGCCGAGTGTGGGGTGATATTCAGGCAGACAGATATGATAATTGCCGTTCAATTTCGCGAGTTCATAGGCAAAGGCCTCCAGAATCACGTCGCCGCATTTGAATACGCCGCCGGAATAGGACACGCGTACGCTTTCATCGGCGTGCCAACGCAGGGTTTCACGCAGCGTATCCACCATCAGCGCCAGCTCTTTGGCCGCCAGAAAGAATATGGCGCGACTTTGCTTGTCGCCGGCGACCGCCGCTTCACAGGCGATCGGCGCCAGCGAGGCAATCTTGCCGCGGTCGCCTTTCCACTGGTTGAACACCAGATCGCAGATGTCCAGATCGTTGCGGCAGGGGTATTTTTCGCGCATCAGATCGTAGAACAGATCTTTCTGCAATCGTCCGTCGGCCATGCGCGAAAACAGGTTCAACGCCTGACAGCCGATCCAGTAGGCGCTGCCTTCGTCGCTGAACAGCTCGCCCCAGCCGCCGCAGCGCGCGCTACGCCCCTGGTATTCGCCATAGGCGATTGAACCGGTGCCGGACACCACGTTGATGCCGTCGCGACAGCCCAGGCTGGCGGCCCAGCCGCAGATCATGTCGTTATCGCAGCGATAGCGTTCGCGGTTCAGCAGCGACTGCGCTATCGCATCCAGCCGCTCCACGTCGGCCGACACTTCGCCGTAGGCCGGCAGGCCAAGAAAGGTAAAGCTGATATCGGCGGGGGTGATGCCCGCACGATGACAGATTTCGCCAATGCCGTTGAGCACCACGCTGCGCGCGGCATCCATGCCGACGCTCAGGTAGTAGCTGGTTGCCGCCTCATGGCGGGCCAGCACATCGCCGGCGTCATTGATCAACACGAAGGCGGTTTTGGTGCCGCCACCGTCAACCCCCAGGTAAATCACCGTTCACCTCCCGCATTCAGTCGCCCCTCAGCACCGCACAGGGTGATTTTTTCATGGATAACGCGTTTCATGGCATCCATCCCTTCACGCATGTAGTAACGGGGATCGCTGGCATCGGGGTGCGCCGCAAAGTAGCGTTTCACCGCGTCGGCGAAGGCAATCTTCAATTCGGTGCCGACGTTGACCTTGGCAATGCCCAGACCAATCGCCTGCCTGACGTCGTTGTCCGGCACGCCACTGCCACCGTGCAGCACCAGCGGGATCGCCACCCGTGCGCCGATCTCCTGCAAACGGGCAAAGTCGATGTTCGGCCGCTGGGCATACATGCCGTGCGCGGTACCGATCGCCACCGCCAGACTGTCGATGCCGGTGCGCTCGACAAAACTGAGCGCCTGCGCCGGATCGGTCAAAAATGCCTGCGCTTCGTCAACGTCCTGATCGTCTTCGATCCCGCCCAGCCGTCCGAGCTCCGCTTCCACGCTGCAGTCCCGCTGGTGGCAATATGCCACTACCTGAGCGGCGAGTTGGATATTTTGTTCAAAAGGGAGATGGCTGCCGTCAATCATGGCGCTTCTCACCCCGACGTCGACCTTGCCAGCGATATCCTCAAAGGTCTCATGATGATCGAGGTGCAAAATCACCGGCAGTTGATAACGGGTTGCGTAGGTTGCGGCCAGCGCCAGCATTTCCTGACAGCCGATATGGCGGAAGGTGCCCGGCGTTCCGGCCAGGATCGCCGGCGATTGCCGTTCCCGGCAGGCTTCCAGTACCGCCTGAATGGTTTCTGCGTTGTGAATGTTGAACGCCGGGACCGCCCAGCCCTGTTTACGCGCCTGTGCCAATAAGTATTTGGTTGAGATAATCGCCATGGTGTTGTTCACTCCTGAGGCTATGGTTGCGCGTGCCAAGGGTAGATAGTGACCCCTTGTACCACCCGGTTGACTCGCCCTTCCGGTGAAGGGTTGTCCGGCGTCATGCCGAAATGCACCGATTGCGCCAAGGCATAAAGCTGGGCGAATACCAGCAACCCCAATGCCAGTTGGCCATCGTTGAAGCCTTGCGCATTGGGCAGGTAGATATGCTCACCCCGTTCGATCTCCGCCGACGGCCTGCCGGCCAGCGCCACAATCCGACAGGCCACGCCGTCGTTACGCAGCTCATTGAGCAGGTCTTCGTCATAACGGCGGGTGTAAGGGTCGTTGGACATCAGGACGATAACCTGCGTTTGCCGATTAATCAGAGACTTGGGACCGTGGCGGAAGCCCAGCGGTGACTCATAGAACGCCGCCGTCTGCCCGGCGGTCAGTTCCAGCAGTTTCAACGCGCTTTCGTGGGCGATACCGCGCAGTGCGCCGCTGCCCAGCCAGATAACCCGTTGCGCATCGGCGGTCTGTAACGGCGAGCGCGTCACGTCACGCGTTGCTTCCAGCAAGGCGGCCACGCTTTGCGCCAGCGCCTGTACTGCGACCGGGTCGATGCCAGCAACGTTAAAGGCACACAGGCAGGCCAGAATCATGCTGCTCATGCTGCTGGTCATGGCGAAGCCGCGATCGCAGGTATTGGCGGGCAGTGCTAACGCCAATACCCGTGGCTGGTCATGATGACGGCGGTATAAATCGCCTTCGGCGTTGCAGGTGATCAGCAGGTGGTGGCTGTCGGCGTTATGCTGGTTGGCCAGCGCCACCGCAGCCAGGCTCTCGGGGCTGGATCCCGAACGGGCAAACGACACCAGCAGCAGCGGCCTATCGGCGGGCAAAAAACCGGCCGGATCGCTGACAATGTCGGTAGTAGAGACCGACTGCACCGGCGCGTTGAGGGTGCGAGCCAGCATCGGCGCCAGCGTATCGCCGATAAATGCGGACGATCCCGCGCCGGTCAGTATCACCCGCAGGCCGGGGTGCGCCAGCAATGGAGTCAGAAAGCTCTCCAGCGCCTGGCGTTGCCGCTCGATGGCGTCGACGGTGGCCAGCCACACCTCGGGTTGCTGACGAATTTCCCGCTCGGTCCAGCAGGCAGCGGTGGGTTGTTGATACATATAATTCTCCTGAATAGCCATCTCACTGGCAGGCTGCGGCGTAAGCGCGCAGAACATCGGTAATGCAATCCAGCGCCAGACTGCGGGCATCGGCCGGCAGTTGTCCGGCGCGCACGCGGTGATACTGCAGCGGCAGGTATTGGCTCAGCAGCGGCAGCGGCAAGGGCTGGTGAGCAAGGTTGTCCAGCAGGCGTTCAACCGCCGCTTGCACCGTGCTATCGGGCCAGTAGTAACGCAGACGATCCGAATAGCTGAAATGCCGCGCGAAATACCGTTGCCGTTCGTTGCCGTGATAATATTTTTCCCAGGCGTCCGGCCGCTGGCACATCACCCGCTCAAGCTGGGCGCGCAGATCGCTGCATTGCGCCGCCGGTAGCAGTTCGCGTTCCATGTTCTCCAACGCGTACAAGGCTTCGCGCAGCGCGAAGGTCAGCGCCGGGCCGACCTTGAGGATGGCGAAGTGCCCCTGTACCAGACTGCGGTAGGCCTGTGGCAACTGGTAATCGGTGGAGTGGGCTTCAAATACCAGGTGAGGTTGCTCAGCGACGTAGCGACTCAGCGCCGCCGCTGGTTCGGGTTGGAAATCCACCACGCCATGGTGCGAAAACTCGACGCCCGGTTGCACCACCAGCCCGATAACCCGTGGCCAGATATCCGCTAGCCCTTGGCGTGCAAAGGCCTGCCGGTGTGCCGCCAGCGTATGCTCCACCGCGGCAACCTGGGTGACGGCGAGCGTATCCAAGGCCTCTTGCGCACCGCCGGGCACCGGAACTTCGGTGCCGATCACATATACCACCTCGCTTTTGCCAAACAGCTTCAGGCTGGTTTGTTCGCAAACGTAAGCCAGCTGTGCCGCGCGCTCGGCAACCGTCCGATCGCTGAGCGGCTGCGGATCGTCGGCGCAGGACATGCTGCAATCGAGGTGAATTTTCTGAAAGCCGGCGGCAACGTAGTGCTCAACCAGCACCGCCGCTTGCGCCATCGCCTGACTGGCTGGCAGATGTTGCCAGCGGTTGGGGCCAAGATGATCGCCACCCAGCACCAGTTGGGCCGGATCGAGATCCAGTTTTTCCGCCAGCGATCGTAACTGCTGTTGAAACATCTGCGGTGTCATGCCGGTGTAGCCGCCATGCTGATCAACCTGATTCGAGGTGGCTTCAATCAGCAACGGCGTCTGCTGCTGACGTGCATGCAGCATTGCTGCCTCCAGCACCCAGGGGTGAGCGGAACAGACCGAGGTAATCCCGATATGTTCGCCTTGTTTATGCCTTGCAATCAGCTCGGTTAAGCGTGTCATATATCCTCATTTCTTTCGTTTTGTTTCTTTTTGGCGTTTAGTAAACTAAAAGTGACGTTAGTGAAAACGAAAAGAAAGATCAATAGGGTCGGTGTCGCAATGAAAAGAAAGTGTAAGTATTGTGATCGCGGTTTTGTTTTTGATGAGACGGTAGTGAAAAGGTAACGAAGGGTTTATGCCGGTTATTACCCGGAAAGGAAAAGAAAACAAAGCAAAAGCATTGAGCAACATCGTCGTTTGGCGGCGAATATGGTAGGGTTCGTAAGGGAAGGGGGGCCGTACGGTTGGCATAGCATTGCGCGACGGCCGTTTTTACCCAGTGATTTATCTTCAACCACCCTGACGGTGTAATGGGTCATTTCAGACGATGAGCATGAGTGATAAAAAAAGCGTTCGTGGTACCAGTGAGCGGCGGGAAAAAATAATTTCCTTGCTGAAACAGCAGGGAGCGGTGCAGGTGAGCGAGCTGGCGGCGCAGTTTAACGTGTCAACCGTCACCATCCGTGGCGATCTGGCGTTTCTGGAAAAGCGGGGGATTGCCACCCGGGCCTACGGCGGCGCGCTGATTTGTGAACCGCCGGTGATGGCCAGCGAACGCAGCATTGAGGCCAAGCAAACCGAACACCTGGCGGTAAAGCAGCGCATTGCCCGCAAGGCCGCCGAAATGGTGGTTACCGGTAGCAGCATCATTCTTGATTCCGGCACCACGACCTACGAAATTGCGCAGCAGCTACGGGACAAAAAAGAAATTATCGTCATGACCAACGGTATGAACGTTGCCAATGCGCTGCTGGATGCCACGGAAGTCGAACTGCTGGTCACCGGTGGGCATCTGCGCCGCAGTTCCCAGTCGTTCTATGGTTCACAGGCCGAACTGTCACTGGACAATTACCATTTTGACATGCTTTTTCTCGGGGTTGATGGCCTGAGCCTGAGTCAGGGCGTTACCACTCATCAAGAGAATGAAGCGCGCCTCAATCGCCGGATGTGCGAGGTGTCCAAACGCATCATCGCGGTAGCCGATTCCAGCAAGTTCAATCGCGTCGGGCTGCATCGTATTATCGACACCGCGCGTATCGACGTGCTGATCACCGACACCGCCATCTCCGACGAGATGCGCAGAGGGCTGGAGGCCCTGGGCGTGGAGCTGCTGCTGGTTGAACACGACTAACCGGCAGCGGGCAGACTAAACCAGATAGGGCTGTCGCCATTCGGCCTTTAACTGATTGATAAACCAGACCCCGGCCGGACCGGGCGGCTGCGACGGGCGGTGAAATGCCGACATGGTCAATACGAATCCGGTGCGCGGCATATCATCCACATCCAGCACCACCAACGTACCTTCGGCGATGTCTTTTTCCACCATATGCAAGGGCATGCCTCCCCAGCCGACGTTGTCTTTAAGAAAGGCATGTTTGGTTGACAGATCGGCCAGACGCCAGGTCGTGGGCGATGCGACGGCGAAATCTCGACCAGTGGTCAGTTCCGAACGGTCCGAGAGCACCAGTTGCCGGTGCTTGCTGAGTTCGCTGCGCGGGATGCGGCGCGCGAAACGGGCCAGCGGATGACTGGCCGACGCCACCGCGACCAACGGCACCTCTCCCAGCCGTTCGCTGAGCAGCGAAGGGAAGGTTTGCGGCAACGGCGGTAGGATACCCAGGCTGCAACGGCCATCCAGCACCGGTTGATAGGCCGCGCCCAGGGCTTCGACGAACAGGCGCAGCGGCGTCAACGGGAAGCGAACGGCAAACGTTTTGGCCACCGCGCTGACCACCGAAGTTGGAAAACACACGTCAACTACCACCGACAGTTCGGCCTCAACCCCGGAGGTCATCTGCCTGGCCCGCGCCTTGAGCGTGTCGACGCCGGCGACGATATTGCGCGCATCCGCCAGTAACAGCACGCCTGCCGGCGTCAGCTTGGGAAACTTGGCCGAGCGATCAAACAGCATCACGCCGATCTGATCTTCCAGACTGCTGACCCAGCCGCTGACCGCCGACTGCACCCGGTTGAGTTTCCGCGCCGCCGCCGAAAAACTGCCTTCATCCGCGGCGGTAATGAAAGTTCTGAGCTGATCGAGAGAGACGCCATCAAGCATTAGCCGTTCCTACATCTCAAATAACGATGGTTGGTATCTCAATTTACCGTCTTCTCAGATGTATTGGCAATCATTAGGATTTTCTTTGGCGGCGCGCGATCCCCCTGGCAGGGGATGATGATGCCGCAGTGGAGACCGTGGTCGCGCTGGTGCAACGGCTCGGCTACGCGCCGGTCAGTCTTGGCAAGATTGCCGAAGGCGGAGTGCTGGTGCAGGCAAGAGAACAACGGTGGGCACCGCTTATTTTTCAAGACCTTTTCAAAAAGGAAAGCTAACCATGTACGACCATGTAATTTGGCCAGAGCAGTTCGATCCAAGAATCTCGCCTATCTATGCGCTCAATGATATTGATATCAAAGCCCCGCCAGAGGTGGTGTGGGCGCTGTTGGTCAACGCTGAAAACTGGGCCAGCTATTTCCCGCCGGAAGATCGGGTAAAAATCCTCTCCGGCGACAGCGAGCTCCAGGCCAGCACGACATTCCACCGCGTGACGGTGGGCTTTCCGATGAGCCTGGTGGTAACGGAGTATGTGCCGGGCCGCAGGATCGCCTGGTCGGCAACCGTCGACGGTGACAGCACGCACTCCAGTGCCTATCACGGCTGGGTTATCACGCCAACGCCGGACGGCTGTCATCTGCTGACCGAAGAGACGCAGCAAGGGGAGTTCTTCCTGGAAACGCTCGGTCGCAAACACCCTGGTGCGCTGTACCGTTATCACCAGGAATGGGTTGAACGCTTGGCCCAGGCGGCAGAAGCGCGGGTTGCCGAGCAGCAACGCGCATAGCGAGGCTCACGCTGCCTGGCCGGTTGGTCAGGCAGATTGCCCCGGTACCGACGTTGGAGAAACGGAGATGAAAATCGAATTGAATGGCAAAAAGGCTATCGTTAGTGGCTCCACCGCAGGCATTGGCCGAGCCATCGCTGAAGGGCTGGCGCGTGCCGCATCAGAATGAGCAGTTTTGAAGGGATTTGCGAGATGGTCAGTAGCGGTATTGGCGTAGCAGTTCTTCCCGTATCCGTAGCTGAACGCTTCAGTAAAAAATTTCATTACCCTGTATTGCCGCTAACCGACCAATGGGCACGGCGACGAATCTGCATTTGCTATAAAACACCGGATTCACTGAGTCCGGCAATGACAGAATTGATCGCTTTTCTCAGAGTAAAGAATTTATAAATATCCCTGATAGGGTAACCCTACTCAGTAAGCCACTACAGTCCCGAGTGGATTCAAGTCATACCCTGTTTAATGTCGTGCAAACTGCGGGCTTCCGCTCCTTGCTCATAGCACTTGGTGCTCCGTGTCGCTGGCGGCGTTGTGCCAGGAGCGGACGTTGTCGCCTCAATATACTTTAGCTACTCTTATGCTAATAATTTGACGGAAAAGAAGGAGGCATTCATGCGGGAAATCGTTGTGGAGCCATACGATGAAAAATGGCCTGCTATGTTTAACGCTGAAAATTTTCTGCTACAAGCATTGCTTGGTGACGTGGCTAGGAAGGTTCATCATATTGGCAGTACGTCAGTGCCAGGCCTCTCAGCAAAGCCAGTGATTGATATACTTCTGGAAGTTGTCGATATCAACCAACTGGATAAATGCAACTCTGCAATGGTCGACGCCGGATACGTTGCTCGCGGTGAAAACGGCATTGCAGGACGCCGGTACTTCATTAAGGGGGGAGATCAGCGTAGCCATCAAGTGCATGCGTTTTCAGTAGGGGACATTCAGATACTAAAACATCTTTCTTTCCGCGATTATCTGAGGAAAAACAGTGATATTGCCAGTGATTACGCTGAGATAAAGCGTACAGCAGCATTGATATGTAAGAACGATGCGCATCGTTATAGCGCATTAAAAACGAACTTTATAGAGCGTCATCTGCAACTTGCGCTGATTGATCTGGAACGATAGATATTGAGTTTGTCACTGATGTTTTGTTTAACATAATGCAAATGTCCTATTTTAGGGAGTAACTTGCCCGCCAACTCTGCCTATATGCGCTATGAAACGCCCGCTCCTCGCTCACAGCGGACCCAATGGCCTTTCAAGCACTTCCGCTTCGCGCCAGGAGCGGACGTTGCTAACATCTATCTGCATCAATTTGTGGGGAGCAGGTCAGAGTTATTATTGCACTTTAAGAGTTTCCCTGTGCTTTAAATAAATTTTGAGCTTGATAAGATTTTGATGTTATGCTATTGGAAGGAAATATTTTACAGGTCTGGAGGTAATTTATATGAAGCCAAAAGAAATAATTTGCCAATGGGTTGACGCATTTAATAATGCAGATGTAGAAACTATTTCACAATTATATGATGATAATGCAATAAACCATCAGGTAGCCAATGAGCCAGTTATTGGGAAAGAGGCTATAAAGAAAATGTTTGAACAAGACTTTTCTATTCCAGAAATGGTTTGTATCGTTGAAAACATTTTCGAAGATGGACAATGGGCAATTTTAGAGTGGCGTGCCCCATTAGGTTTGAGAGGTTGCGGTTTTTTTCAAATAGTAAATGATAAAATTATATTTCAAAGAGGCTATTGGGATAAGCTATCTTTCTTAAAACAGCACAATTTGCCTATTGAATAAAATGCATATATACCTTGCATGAATATTTTTCAAATTTATTAAAGCGTGCATTAAGGGAAGCGCAATAACTTCCCTTAAAAAAATTTATAATATCAATACTGTATTAAAACATAGCCTATTCAATTAAAAATTAATGTGTTAAATACTTTCAAAATATTGTTCTGAATGATTTTTATATAAATTAAGCACTGAGTTAGTATTCGCACCATTTTTATTAGTTCTAATGTTAAGGCAATTAGTACGGATATCTTTAACGCTGATAACCTCATGGCTTTGTAGGGTATTGTCGCGAGGAGCAAGATCCATGGTACCGAAACCAATCTGTGGAATCTTTACACCATCGTTTAATGTGATTTCTGGAATGTCTGATAAATGTGTCCGTTTTTCGCTCATAGCAGCTCTGATGCTCCCTCAGACCGCTGCTTCGAGTCAGACGTAACTTACAGCCTGGAACGTTAATAAATAGGGGGCAGGTCAGTGAGCCAATCGAGGTCCCTTACACGGCTAAGCCGGTTGAAATCGCTCTAATAACCACCTACCTGCGGGGCCAGGTAACCGATCGCTTGGATAGATAGCTTGAAAAGGTAATAGGCCTGCCGATGGTCCTTCCAACTCGATGCGTACAAGACGGCCTTCCTTTAAATCTTCACCGATCAGCCAGCGCGGCATATGCCCCCACCCAAGACCAGCGCGCAAGAAAGCATGTTTTGAACCAAGGTCAGCTAGTCGCCAGATGTTCTTGCCTTGTACGCCGTAGTCCACCCCGTTGGTCAGCGAAGAACGGTCGGTCAACACGAGCTGTGTTTCATCCAACAGTTCCCGAAATGCAATAGGGCCATTTCTACCGGCTAAGGGTGATCCCGGTGCCGCAACCGTTATCATTTCTTCGTTGAATAGTCGTTCGGCCACAAGCCCCGGTGGTAGGAACGGCAGTGTTCCTGTAATGCCGAGGCTGCACTGTCCCTTGATCACCAGCTCCGCAACGCGGCCCAAAGCCTCGACATGGAGTCTAAGCGGAGTAGAAGGAAAATGCGCCTTGAAGCTGCCGAGAGCATCGGTAAGGCAGCGGTGCGGAAACATGACATCGACGACGATTGACAGTTCGGACTCCAGGCCAGCGGAGAAGCTACGTGCTTTGGCTGTCAGTGCGTCAGCTCCCATGACAACGCGGCGCGCATCAGCCAACAGGTTTGTTCCCTGAACCGTCAACTTGGGGTAACGGCCAACCCTCTCAAATAATGTTACGCCGAGCTGCCCCTCTAGACTGGCGATGGTTTGACTTACCACCGACTGCGCCCGCCCGATCACTCGGCCAGCCGCTGAAAAGCTGCCGTGGTCTGCGGCAGCGACGAAAGTCCGCAAGTAGTCCAGGGAAATGCCGTTCAGCAAAGTATCTACTCCTTATATGGTTCGTATCTAATAATATAGGCTTTTCAGAGATATCGATAGGTCCTAGGCTACAAGCAAAGGAGCCATTCATGTCACAAAATATATTCATCATTGGCGCATCCGGATTTGTCGGCGGCACATTAGCAAAACATTTCCTGGCGGATGGGCAACGAGTGGTCGGTTTGGCGCGAACCGATCGCACTGCGGCCACTCTCAAAACTATGGGTATCGCTGTGGTTCGCGGTGATCTTGAGGTCAATGTCGCTCCCGTGCTCGCTGCGGCACGCTCGGCGGAAGTCACAATCTACGCCGCCCAGGTTGCCTTCGAGCACGAGCCGGCCATTATTCGGACGCTGTGCGGTGCACTTGCGGGAAGTGGCAAGACGTTTATTTTCTTGTCGGGTAGCGGCGTTTTCATGCAACGCACGGGCGGGGCGTGGAGCCCCGATAGCTTTGCCGAAGACGATCCTTTTTTGCCGGAGCCACTGGCACTTCCCCGGGTAGAGGCAGAGGGCATCGTCCGCGCTGCTGTCGAGCAGGGTCTGCGAAGCATGGTAATCCGTCCCCCGGTGATTTGGGGGCCAGACGACAATGGCCCTGTAGCGAGCGTGTACCGATCCGTTGCCGCCACCGGCGCTGCCTGTTACATCGGCTCCGGACTTGCCACTTATACCCATGTGTACAGCGCCGATCTGGCCCAGCTATTTTCCCTTGGCGTCGAACGCGGACAGGCTGGCGCGCTGTACCACGCCGCAGCCGGGGAAATTCCATACCGCTGGATTGCCGAGGCCGTGGCACGTGACCTGGGGGTTAACACGCGCAGCCTGACGATGGGGGAGGCGACCGAGGTATTTGGCCCATTTGGAGCTCTACTGCTGTCAGCATGCAGCCGCTCGCGCGATCCGCGGACACGAGCCGAACTGGGCTGGCGGCCAAACCAATTCGATTTTCTGTCACAGGTGGGCGAGCCACGACTGCGTGCGCTTGCAAATCTACAACCGAGGAAATAACCCATGAAGACACATGCAAACAAGGTCGCTATCATCACCGGCGGTAAGCAGGGCATCGGGCGCGGCATTGCCAATCTTTTGGCGCAGCGCGGCGCGCAAATCATCCTCGTCAATCGCCAGGATGCTAGGGAGGAAGCAGCCCAGATTGGCAACGGCGCGATTGCCATCGCCGCTGACGTGACGAATGAGGCAGATTGGCGGCGGGTTGCCACCGAGGTAGAGCAGAAATTCGGCCGTGCCGACATCTTGGTGCATGCGGCTGGCATTTACCCGATCGCCGGGCTTGACCAGATGACGCAGGATGAATGGCATCGTGTCATGGCTGTGAACCTCGATGCACACGTGATCGGCGCCCGAGCGATTGTACCGCTGATGCGCAAGGCTGGTGGTGGGGCGATCGTCGCCGTTGGTTCTAACGCAGTCGGCATGGTGACACCGCCCGGAATGGGCTTTTCCCATTACATTACGTCTAAGATGGGTGGGGTCGGTTTGGTCCGCGCTCTCGCCAATGAGCTTGCGGCTGATAACATCATCGTCAACGCAGTCCATCCGGGGATTACCGACACGGAAGGTGCGAGTAGCATGCCGAACGAGCAGAAGGCACAGGTCTACATGATGCAGGCGATTAAGCGGCTCGGCACGCCAGCCGATATCGCCGGGCCGGTCGCTTTCCTCACCAGTGAAGATGCGCGTTTTGTTACGGGACAAACTCTGGTGGTTGACGGTGGCCTGATGCGGCTGTGAAAAGGTAGCGCCTGTAATCTAGCTCGGCCCATGCCAGCGTCATGAGGTTTAATTGGCAACGCCAGATATCTAAAAAGCCAATGTTGTGGCTATTAGCTGAAAGCGCTAATGTCCGCTTCTCGCTCACAGCGGATCCCATGGCCTTTCAAGCACGTCCGCTTTGTGCCAGAAGCGGACATTGCTGACATCATAATGTGTTAATCAATCGAGAACAGGTCAGTCAGCTGGTGAAGGGAGTGAGTTGTCAAAAGTTGTTGCCCGCCGCCGCCAGGGGGATTCTTGAGTGTTACCGCTCTAAGCTACAGTTGCTTCAATGGGCTACATTTGCAGGAAGTGGTATAACTCAAGTTTTTGAGACAAAGTCAGAATAGTATGCATTTGTCTATAGCCGTCTACCTAGGTTTTCTACATAATGTGAGTACATAGCATGTTGTTCAAGTAACATGCAATAATTCTGAAAGAGAATCATATGATAAACTTAGATATGGATGTTGTGGTTGGGCATGGTCAGAACGATTTTGAAGAATTAGAAATGAACTCTGGCATAAAGGTTTTTTCAGGGGCTTCTGACATCACCCAAATTACAACAAGCACTATTTTAGATGATTCAGTTCCAAAGAAATCAACCTCTATACATGGGCTAAGGAATATGTTCAAACATACATTTGATGGATCGTTTGGGCAAAACTTTGATCTTAGAATTGATGATCCAGAAAAAATAAGAAGATTTAATGAAATTGGTAAGGTTGTTTTTTTCGATGTTATGACATATTACATCTCTAAAGGGATGGGAATAGTTCATAATCTAAAGAGCCAGAAGGCAATCGACTTAGTAGAACGCCTTAAACCGCTGGAAAGACAACTTTTGATAAGAATTCAGGAGCCTATACAGAATTTACATAGGACAGTTGAAAAACAAAAATATAATGTACTTTTGAGAAGAAGAACAGCAAATAAAAACTTAGTTGTTGCTAAAATGGATGCGCAGACACTTCTCAATATCAATGTTGAGCATGAATCTGTCCAGCCAGTAGAAAAAGATGTCATTATAACTAGGTTCAATATGTTAACAGGAACTGGGCGATTGTTATTAGATAGAAAGTCAGATTCAGTTGCATTTAGACACTCTCTTAATTGGGAACATGTTTTACAGTCTCAGAAAAATAAATTTTCAAGAAATCTTGATAGAAATAATAGAGGTGGGAAAGATGCTTTTATACCTATAACCATTTCTGCTTATGAGTTGCACGACCATATTGGAGAACTCAAGGCTTATATAATTCGAGAAGTATTGTAAATGAAGATGCCCTCAATAAAAGTCATTTCATTTATATTAATAGCAATTGTATGGTATTTTTATTTTTCTCATTTCAATCATTGGGATAGCCCATTAGATATCTTTAATACTAGCAAATGGAAGGGTCTTTCCAATGATAAAGGGGAATGGGGAACTTTCGGGGATTTTATAGGAGGTGTGCTTAATCCTATCCTAAGCTTCATTACCATTGTTATGCTCATTAATTCCTTGAAACTTCAACGAGAAGCAAACGAACAATTAATTAAAGATGAAAGAAGACAAGAGAAAGATGTTCATCTAAAACGGTTTGAAGACGGTTTTTATAATCTTATATCTTCAGAAAGAGAAGAGTTTAGTTGTTTCACTATTAGTCTTAATGGGAAAGAATGCCGCTCCTCTGCTGCTGTAAGTGAGTTAGAAGAAGCGATTTTGGATTTTATTCAGAAACAAATAAATGAAAATGGTAGGTGCGAAATTGGGGATGTCAGAGATTACATAAACAAAATTGATGAAGATTCATCTATGGCAATATTTTCTATGGTGAGATGTGTATATGTTGTTTTTAAAGTGGTTAAGGATAAATGCCATAAAGAACATCAAGATTACTATCTTGATATTTTTATGAATATGTTGCCAGTTAAATTAGTAAACTTAGTGGCTCTCATGTCTGTGTATATGGACTGGCATAACGTAAATTATATTGTTGATGATGGGAAAGGGTTTTCCGATAACGAAGCGGTTAAAGAGTACATTAAATTTTGGAAAGAGTTCCATCAATAGAAAATGTTTTTTGGATTTTTATTTTGACTATGACAATTAATAAAGTCTATTGTGGAAGCCATAAAATATTGTTTGCAGATATTTGATTTAAGTTCACGATTTTAATACTTGCATGGAATTTTAAAGGTTAACTCCTAATGATTGAGCATTGATCTCAGCCGAGTTAGAAAAACCAAAGGGGTATCTTTGGGGGAGTCAAGTAAAACAGCCAAAGTAAAATTAATTAAAAATCATATTGTTATACGGCCTCATTGTGTTCCTATTAGGTAGCCCTGACCAGTCACCAACCACTATAGTGGATAACTAAATTTAGACACTTTAACAGATATGTTGATTTCCGCTTCTCGCTCGCAGCAGACCTTATGGCTTTGCTTTCAAGTTTGCTCCGTGCCAGAAGCGGACTTGGAAGCGCAGCACAACAGGTCGGAAGCAGACTTGTGAACACAGGTATGCTTGGCTCACTTTGCCCTTGAGTGTCCTTTGGATCAGTTCTGAAGGATATGGGTTAGAATTCACAAAGTGAGAACAATGATTAATTTCCTGCCGACATAAGCTTTCAGATGCCGAGGCAAGTGAATCTGAATGATAAAACGGCCTGGCTTGGTTCGTAGAGGAGGGGGCTACGGTAGTGATATGCGTTCTAACATAATTGAATATATTAGCATTTTTATACAGGTGGTTGAGCAGGGCAGCTTCACCAAAGCTGCTGATATTCTGCAGCTGCACCGGCCCGCAGTGAGTAAAGCGATACAGCAGCTAGAGGACGAACTTGGAGTAAAACTCATCCATCGTACCACCCGCAAGCTGAGTGTTACGACGAAAGGCGACGAGTTTTACCAGCGTGCCAAACACCTTCTGGCTGAAGTTGATGGCATGATGGCCAATTACTCATCAACCTTGCCACCGCGTGGACGGCTCAAGCTTGATGTTCCGCTGGCGCTGGCTCATACCCTCCTTATTCCCCATCTGGCGCAGTTCAAGTCGCTATATCCCGATATTGACGTGGTGTTGGTTTCATCGGATAAAAAAACCGATCTGATCGCCGAAGGCGTGGACTGTGTGGTCCGCCTGGGGGAGCTGCAAGATTCAAGCTTTATTTCCAGACGTCTTGGGGAAATCAGGATGGTCACCTGCGCTGCCCCCGCCTATTTGCAACGGTATGGGAAGCCGGCAACGCTGACAGAACTGGAACAGCACCAGGCAGTTAACTTCTTCAGCGATCACAGTCGTGAGGTGATGGAGTGGAAGTTTATTGAACATGGGGTGGTTGTTTCACTGCGCCCTGCCAGCAGCATGCTGGTAGATAACTCTGATATTCTATTGTCCTGTGCCTTGGCCGGTCTGGGGATTATCCAGGCTTCCAGTGACGCCCTTGCCGCGCATATTGCTTCCGGTGAGCTTGAAGAAATCCTGACGCAGTATCCTTCAGTTTCCAAGCCTGTGTCAGTGATGTATCCGGACAGGCGCTATCTTTCCCCTCAGGTACGTGTCTTTATCGACTGGTTTAGCGAAATTTTTGCCAGCAGAACGGCTGAAACCGACGGATTGTTACCGAATGAATAACACTGAAGTTCCTCCGCAGCTATTTTTACCCAGGTGACAACCACGTAGATTGTTCGCAGATTCATCGGATATGCCTTTCACGCTATCTATTAGGTATATCGCTAACTGACGAGGTCTGTATATGTCGAAAGTTGTTACGTTTAACCGCACCGGTGGCCCGGAGGTTCTTGAGGTTGTTGATGTGGCGGTGCCGGAGCCTGCGGCCGGGGAAATCCAAATCCGCGTACATGCGATTGGCCTTAACCGTGCAGAAATCATGTACCGCAACGGCCAGTATGTTATTGAGCCGGAATTTCCGGCACGTCTTGGTTATGAAGCCGCTGGCGTCGTTCAGGCTGTCGGTGAAAATGTTGAAGGGTTTGCCACAGGGGATTTGGTCAGCGTGATCCCTTCATTTATGTTTAATGAATACGGCATGTACGGCGAACTGGTGAATGCGCCGGTGCACGCTGTTGTGAAGCATCCTGAAAATCTTTCTTTCGAGGAAGCTGCGGCAAGCTGGATGATGTATGTCACCGCTTATGGCGCGCTGGTTGAATATGGCAATCTTCAGGCTGGTCAGAATGTGGTGATCCGCGCAGCATCAAGCAGCGTGGGCCTGGCTGCCATCCAGATAGCTAATATGCTGGGTGCAAAACCCATCGCGCTTACGCGCACCGCCGAAAAAAGCGATATGCTGCTGAAAGCCGGTGCCGCCGCTGTTATTGCCACTGCCGAGCAGGATATGGTGGCTGAAATCACGCGTGCAACAGATGGCGTGGGTGCCCACATTGTTTTTGATCCCGTCGGCGGTCCGGACGTGGCAAAACTGACTCAGGTGATGGCACCGCAGGGTATGTTCTTCCAGTATGGCGCGCTCGACAGTCGCGACCTGCTTGTGCCTGTATTCGACATTCTCGGTAAACATCTTACGCTACGAGGCTATGAGCTGTTCGAAATCACCACCGACGCGGAAAAAATGGCGCGAGCGAAATCCTTCGTCTCACAAGGTTTGCGTTCCGGCAATCTGAAGCCGGTAATCGATAAAACCTTCAGGCTCGAAGATATCGCAGATGCGCATCGCTATATGGAGGCCAATGGCCAGGTAGGAAAAATAGTTGTGGTGGTAGAGTAATGCTTACCACAGTATTTTATTAATGAATTTGCTATAGCCTGGAAATTATCCAGGCTTTTTTTGTCCTTAGCTTCGATGTGATGGCTACGGTACTGGCTTCGATTTCCATTACTTGAAACTTACATGTCCGTTTCCTGCTCATTGCGACTGTTTTGCGGCAGTCGCAGCTACTGATGCTTTGGGTCATATACAGACTATGAATGAAGCTCTTGTGTGAGAGAGGGGAGTACTCGGCCAATGGTGCCTGAAACCAGACGGAACAGGAAAATCAGCGCGCAGAAGTGATACATGAGGGATGTGGCCGTGGTAGTTGGCGATTACCATCGCGCAATAGCCGCATGCTGGTATTGCAAACGCAGTTAGTTGGGCGCCGCCGCCTGATAACAGGCTTCCATTTCATCCAGTGCGGACTGATTTTCCAGCCCCCATTGGTACATTTGCTCAATGGGTTCGGCAAAGGTTCTGCCAAGCGGCGTCAGGCGGTAATCGACTTTAGGTGGGATCACGTCATACACATGGCGAGCAATCAATCCTCGCGACTCCAACTCTTTCAGCGTCTGGAACAGCATTTTCTTGGAAATGCCCTGCAAGCTACGTTGTAGTTCGCCGGTACGTGCGCGTTCATCCGGCCAGTGATACAGCGCGTGCAGCACCATAGTGCTCCATTTAACTGAAAAAAGTTCCATCAGGCGGCGCGGCGGTGAGTCCGCATAGAAAAAGAGTTTACCTTCAACCCAGGCTGGCACTGTGCTGTCCTCTGCTTATGGTCACCAAATGGTAACTACTATCAATATAGAACCTTATTACCTATAGTCTGCCCCCTTGAATTAGCCAAAACCAGCACATTCTTGAGGCACTATGAAAATCAACGCATTAGTCGCACATGACGCGGCACAACCTTTAACATCAGGCCAGGTTTCGCTGCGTCCGTTACAAAAGCAGGATGTCAAAATCGAGATCCTCTATTGCGGCGTGTGCCACTCCGATCTGCATATGGCGCGTAACGAATGGGCGGTTAGCCGATATCCACTGGTGCCTGGGCATGAGATTGTCGGGCGAGTGGTAGAGGTTGGCGACCAGGCCAGCCATTTTAAACCCGGTGATATCGTCGGTGTGGGCGTGATGGTCGACTCCTGCCGCGAGTGCCATTTCTGCAAACAACAGGAAGAACAGTACTGTGAAGCAGGGTTTACTGCTACCTACAACGGCATTGATAAATACACCGGCGACAGTACCTGGGGCGGCTATGCGCAAAGCGTGATTGTTGATCAGCATTTTGTGGTTTCTGTACCACGAAACCTGTCGCTCGCCGGGGTTGCACCGTTGCTGTGTGCGGGCGTGACCGTATGGTCGCCGCTGCGCCATTTCAACGTCAAGGCCGGCGATCGTGTCGGTGTTGTCGGGCTGGGGGGGTTAGGCCATATGGCCGTGAAGCTGGCCAGTGCGATGGGGGCGGAGGTGACGCTGTTTACGACCTCCCCAGAGAAGGGCGAAGATGCCCGTCGTCTGGGGGCTAAACAGGTGGTGGTGTCGCGCGATGCCGCGCAAATGGCCGCCTGCCAAACCTCGCTGGATTTTATTATTGACTGTGTAGCAGCACCGCACGATCTGGATCCTTATCTGGCCGCGCTGAAAACCAATGGCCGCCTGGTGTTGGTAGGCATTCCGGACCAGCCACACCATTCGCCGAATATTACGCCGATGGTGTTTCGACGTTTAAGCATCAGCGGTTCGTCGATTGGCAGCATGCGGGAAACCCAGGAGATGCTGAACTTCTGCGGCGAGCACAATATTACCGCCGAAATTGAAATGATCGGTGGCGAAGATATCGAGGCTGCTTTTGCCCGTATGCTTAAGGGCGACGTTAAGTACCGCTTTGTGATCGATATGCAGGCTACGCGCTGGTAACGAAGCGTGCAGCGGAGCGTCATGCTTATGTCGTTCTGGGCGGCCGTTTCAGGCCGCCTCGTACTACGCAGCTGGCAGAGGCTCTGGGCTGAAGCTCGGCGGAGCTGCTTTTTCGTGGCAGAATCGTGTTCAAAATGAGGCGATATCGCTGAGCCTTATGGGGACGTTTATTCGTGCTTCTGGTTGCCGCCGACGAGTAGTCGCAAAGGCAGAGGCGGAGAGGGTAGAGAATAGTGATAACGCTGCGATATAACGAGTTTTACGGTTCATAGGATGACCGTTTTATAATGTTATGTAGGGTACGCGTTCACTGGTGCTGGCGCATGCCGCACCGGCTTTCACCGGTGCGGCATGGCCGTTACTTCAGGGTATCGGGATTGATAACGTAGGGTTTCAGGGCGTCTTTTTCTCCTTTCAGATAGTTAAGGATGTTGTTGATACAACGCTCGGTGACCAGTCTTTCGGCCATGCGGTCCATACCGGAAACGTGCGGCGAAAGCAGAACATTGTCAAACTGGCGCAGCGGTGAGCTGGCCGGTAGCGGCTCCACTTCGTAGACGTCCAGCCCCACACCGCTGAGGTGGCCACTTTTCAGCGCCTCAACCAGCGCTTCTTCATTAATCAGCGGGCCGCGAGAGGTATTCACCAGGATTGCGCCGGGTTTCATCATTGCCAGGGTATCGGCGTTAATGGTATGGCGACTTTCCGGGGTGGACGGTGCATGCACCGATACCAGATCGGCATTACGCAGCAGAGTTTCCAGATCGACCCGTTCAGCATTCAGGCTGGCCAGCAGCTCGTCGCTGGCCCACGGATCGCACACCAGAATGCGCATCTCTGCTGCATGGCAGCGGCGTGCCATGGCATAGCCAATGCGGCCTAAGCCAATAACACCCGCGGTGCGGCCCCACAGACCAGGGTGGAAGCCGTCAAAGTGCCACTCGCCGCGTTTTACCATTGCATCACGCTGCGGCAGGCGGCAGGCCAGGGTCAGCGCCATTGCATAGGCAAACTCAGCGACGCTTTCATGGTTGGCACCAAACGCCATAGCAATCGGTACCCCGGCTGCGGTAGCCGCCGGAACGTTTACCTTGTCGTAGCCAACGCCCCAGCGGGCAACGATTTTCAGGTTTGCCGCCTGAGCAAACACGTTTTCGGTGTAAGGCTCGCCCCCGGCAATGGTCGCCACCACGTTCTGCTGAAGCTTGCTAATCAGTTCCTGCTCGTTGGGCAGCCTGAAGGTTTCATTTACCTCAACCTCGTAGCCAGCCTGACGTAGCGGATCGAAGATCGAATCACTGTTTTTAAACTGTTCAGTTAACACCAGGATTTTTTCAGGCGTTGTTGCGTTCATAACTCTTTCCTTTGATATAAATGATTTTTTTATCTTCTGAAGGCAGTAAAATAAACAGAACGACGGCAATTACTGCGGCAATCGCCAGTGCATAGAGGCCGGCAGTCGGGGTGTGGAAGTAGATTTCAGCCCAGGTACGCAGGTTCGGGGCAACAAAGCCACCTACTGCGCCGCAGCTGTTGATCAGAGCGAAGCTAGCCGCCGCCGCCGCGCCACCGTAATAGCGGGTAGGCCAGGTCCAGAAGATTGGCTGGGCGGTCATAATGCCCATAGTGACGAAGCTGAGTGCCGCAATGGCGAACAGCGGTGAACCATGAGCAGAGGAGACCAGACCGAGCGCAATGCAGCACAGCGAAATAGTACCAAACAGACGGGCGCGCCCCAGACGAGCGGCCAGCCCCGGCCAGGTAGCTCCGGCAACCAGCGCGCACAGCCACGGAATAGCGGTAACCAAACCGACCATCAGGCCAATGTTTACGCCCAGCAGTGCAGCAACCTGAGTTGGCAGATAAAATGCCACGCCCAGACCGGTGATTTGAATCAGGAAGTAGATAGCAGCGAAGTGCAGCAGTACCGGGCTTTTAATCGCGTCGATAAAGCGGGTATGCCCGGCGCGGGCCTTGTCGGCTTTCTCTTCATCCAGTGCAGCGGTCAGCGCCTGTTTTTCCTCCACCGTCAGCCACTTCACGTCCTTCGGCGAGTTATGCAGGAAGAACCACAGCACCACACCCAGCACCGAAGCCGCCAGGCCTTCTACTGCAAACATAATCTGCCAGCCTTCCCAGCCGCCAAAGCCGTGCAGATCCAGCAGCAGGCCAGAAAGCGGGCCGCCGATGATCAGCGCAATCGGGGAACCAAAATAGAAGATCCCCATAATGTGTGCGCGAAAACGGGAGGGGAACCACTGTGCAATAAAGTAGATTGCCGTCGGGAAGAATCCGGCTTCAACAATACCCAGTAGCACGCGCAGGAAATAAAAGGTCTGCTCGTTCCAGGCAAAGCTCATTGCAGCGGAAACGAGACCCCAGGTGACCATAATACGCACCAGCCACGCACGCGGGCCGACCCGGTGCATCAGCAGGTTGCTGGGTAATTCAAACAGCGCGTAGGAGAGAAAGAAGATCCCGGCACCGAAGGCAAAGGCCGCATCGGAGATACCGGTAGACGCCTGATAAGCCGATTTGGCAAAGCTGACGTTTACCCGGTCAAGGTAGGACATCAGATACATAACGATCAGGCAGGGAATAATCCGCCATTTTGCTTTATTTACCGCACGAACTAATACGCTATCGTTTATGGCTTGCTCACTCATTGAATGCACCTTCATTTTTGGGCACCAGAGAGATGCATAGTCTCTGGTGCCGGTACAGGGTAGATAAATCAGCCGATTTTATTGTTATAGAATTCTGTTCCGCTGCGGATCTGGTCGAGGATTACCCCCAGCCCCCAGAATTTCTCCAGCACGTTGTCTTTATTTACCCGGCAGGCTTCGCTCTCAAAGGTGCCCAGGCGTTGGTGATAGATTTTTGCGTTCTTCGGATAACCCAGCGTTTCCGATACGGCGGCGAGGGAAAGGAACGTCGCCAGCTCACTGGCCAGAGCCGGATCTTTCGTATGGTGGTGATAAAGCCAGACATACAGCTCAGGATGGAAATTGGTAAACACCCCGCTGAAGCCTTTTGAACCGGCCTGCATGGCGGGCCAGGCGATAGCGGCGTTGGCATTGATTATGTTGAGCGGCGTACCTTCGGCCAGCGCCACGCGGCGTTTTACCGTGTCCAGATCGCAGCTTACGTCCTTCAGTACCACGAAACGTCCGCTGCGGGCGCACCAGGAGAACTCATCATCCGTCAACAGGCGGCGATAGGGTGCCGGGCACTCGTACAGCCCCAGCGGCAGGCTTTGCGGCAGCGCATCCAGCAGGTTTTGCAGCGTGGCGTAGAACACCTCGCTGCCCTGGTTTTTCGGATCGAGGTGATTGGTGACCAGCACCAATGCATCGGCCCCGGTATCGGCCATCGCCAGCAATTCTTCGCGCTGACCGTCGATATCGTCGCTAATATGCCCGGAAACAATCACCGGCACGCGGCCTGCGGTTTTCTCCACCACAAAGCGCCCCAACTGTACGCGCTCTTGCAGCGATAAAAACTGCATTTCACTGGACTGGCACACTGCAAACAGCGCATCAACGCCCTTCTGAACGTACCACTCAATCAGGCGTTCCAGCCCCGGCCAGTCAATCTCGTTCTGTTCGTTGAATGGGGTCAGCATGACCGGTACAACACCGTTAATCTCTTTCATTTTTTCTCCTTGCGGCCACAGGGCGGCCAGAAAACGATTAAATTTTGCTTTTCAGTCGGTTAAGCGCCTGCTTGCGCTCCGGCATGTTCGATGCGCCTTCACGTTCAACGGCCAGCGAAGCAAAGGCAGAGGCAAAGGTTGCTGCCTGTACCAGCGACTGACCGTCAGCAATGGAAGCAGCCAACGCCCCGTTAAAGGCATCACCCGCGCCAGTGGTATCAATGCTGATGGCAGGGAAAGCGGGAATATGTTGGAACTGCTGGTTCTCATACAGCAGCGCGCCACGGGACCCCATCGTGATGATGATGCAGCGCGCCCCCAGTTCAGCGATGGCGGTGGCGGCACGACGGGCGCTCTCCAGATTAGTCACCTCAATGCCGGAAAGCAGTGAGGCTTCTGTTTCATTCGGGGTAATAACATCCATATATTCCAGCGCCGGGATAATATCGGCGGAATAAGGAGCGGGGTTCATAATGACCTTTACCCCCAGCGCTTTTGCCAGTTTCATGGCATTCAGCGTGGCGGAGAAGTTATTCTCAAGTTGCAGCAGCAGCACGCTAGCGTCTTCCAACTCTTCTTTCAGTTCAGCAATTTCTTTTTCACTAATGTTTTTATTTGCACCGGAGTAGATGGCGATCATATTTTCGCCATTTTCCTGTGAAACATAAATAATTGCGCTGCCCGTTGGTTCTTCTTCAGACTGATAAAGTTTAAAGGAATAAATATCAGAGGAAGAGAGATGGTCCAGGGCAAACTGACTGAACTGATCTTTCCCTACTTTAGAAACAAAATGCACTTTCGCCCCGGCACGGCTTGCTGCCTGTGCCTGGTTTGCGCCCTTACCGCCCGGCCCGAGGGAGCTGCCCAGCGCCATCAGCGACTCGCCCCCTTTAGGGAACCGCGCCACTTTAGCCACGATATCAACGTTAAAAGAACCGAGAATACAGACTTTATTTTTCATATTGCCCACTGAACCTTTCTCATACTTCCCCTTCCGGATATGTTTCAACAAAACTTCAAAGTCATTGTCGGTTTCGGAAATTAGTTTTGATTGCAGGCTTTTACGTATAATCATGGCTCCGCCATGACAGCGCTGAATATACCCCTGCTGAGCCAGTATTCGCAGATCGCTGCGTATTGTTTCTTTCGTTACGCTGAAATACTGAGCCAGATGTTTGACCGTTGCACTATTATGTTTATCCAGAAAATTGAGAACATTACTCCTTCTCTCGTCCATAAACATATTCACCTCCCCCCGTTGCTTACTGAAGAATAGGGGAGCGGCACTGGCTAAAAAGTGATGAATATCGTGTAACAATCAAAAAAACAAAAATAAACAAAAATAAAACAACAAAGAAATCATGTAACCATTTGTTAGTTATAAGATTATCAGTAAAACCAAAAAAGAAATGGCACACGAGGGGAAAATATTAATATGTTCAGTTAATTATTTGATAAAAACAACATAAATTAAAATTAAAGGTTAAGTAATAAATAAAACAAAGATATAAATACTTAAGAATAACGCAAAAATCAGAATAAATAGCAGGTAGACGGACGGAGTGGTCTGTGACTATGTTCTGTTGCTTTTATGCCAACTCAGTGCCCAGACGTGAAGGTTTTTTCTGGTGAGGACGTGGTTCGTTCAGTCGATTGATGTTGTGCTAGGTTGATATTCTGCGTCAGCAATTTATGGATATTGTCACGCGGCTGATGAGCGTCGGCTAAAGATACCTCGGGACAGGCACCTAAGCCGAGGCAAGATTCTTAACCATTGATACGATATTTGAGATGCCTGAGACGTGAACCGCCTGGATTGACCAAAAGGTACTGAACAAAGGGAAGAGATCAAGCGCGCTGGCATTGCTGATAACAGGAACGTCCGTTAAAGAAGTGGCGTTGTTACTGGGATATGACAATGGTTAATCCTTCTCTACCATGTGCCGCCGCGTTACCGGTCAACCACCTTCGAATTATCACCCGACTTAAGCTCCGGAGTGTCCTCAGGCTTGCCAGAAGCAGTTGATATCTGGCTTACGGGTGTAAACCAGAAGGGATAGCTGTTGCATATACGGAGCACGGGAGTCGAACGTGACCCTCGTTTATTATCATGGATTATACCTTCATCGCTTTTTGAGCCGCGGCGAAGACGTCGCGTGCCGGCGTGGTTCCGGCTATGTGCTCCGTTCCTTCGACGCCGAGGTCCATCCATCCCGCATTCACGGCATCGTACATGTCTTCCGCTGGTCCGCTGTGACCCGCCGGGATACCGAATTGCGTTTCCTTAAAGTTGGCAACCACGTAAGTATTACCGGGAACCACGGAAAGCAGCGGGGAACCCGTTTCGGCATATTGGCCAGCCCGCAACGCATGCTCGCCCACAGTGCCGTTGATCGGACTGACAATCCGGGTGCTCGCCAGATTAATGCGTGCGATCGTCAGTATGGCCTGCGCTTGCGTCAGCATGGCTTTCGCCTTGTCCCGCTCGGCCTCGGTAGCCTGTTGGCTGCTGGCGAGTACGGACAGCGCCTGCTGCTGACTGGCGAGCCGCGCCTGGGCCTGCGCCAGTTGTGCGACGGTTTTACGGGCATCCGCGTCAGACGATTCTACCTGCTGGGCGCTACTGATGTTTTGCCGGGCCAGGCGATGCTGGCGCCGGTCCTCCAGTGCCGCGCGATTTGATTCTGCAGCGGCGGCGCGGACGGCGGCTTGCGCTTCTGCAATCAGACTTATCTGCTGTTGTTGGCGGGCGGCCAGATTGGCGATACGGGCCTGTTTCACGTCATTTTCGGCAACCGCCGCCGCGACGGCGGCTTCGGCAAGTTCAACTTTGGCCTGAAAATCACGGGGATCGATTCGGGCCAGTAGCTGACCGGCTTTCACCGGTTGATTGTCCTGAACCGCCACCGCAACTAAATAGCCGTTAATGCGGGGCGCCAGCGTGACAATGTCGGCGCGTGCATAGGCATCATCGGTCTCGATCATCCAGCGGCCGGTGGTCCACCAGTAAATTCCCCAGGCCAGTATCAACAGGGTGAACAACAGGATGCCGGCCAGCGTGCGGGGCCGGGGTTTTGCACGTCGGACAGCAAAAACTGGCTGTTTAGCAGACGAAGTATTTTCGGTCATTACTATGATTCTCTTTTAAAAACAGGAGGAAATAAAATGCTGGAAACGATTTTTGACCGCTGAGGTGCCGGGATCACCACCGAGGGAGCCTGCTGCCACCCGCCACCCAGGGCTTTAAATAAAGTCACCTGAGCATCAATAAGCCGCGTATTTGCGCGCGCCAACTCACTCTGAACGGCGACGTCGTTACGTTGACTGTCGAGATAGTCGAGAGCGGTTGTCGCACCGTCCTGATAGGCAAGCGTCGATAGCCTCAGCGCGTGTCGACTGTTTTCGGCAGCCTGTTGAAGGAGTTTTTGTTGCTGCAGGGCAGAGTCATAGCCTGTCAGGCTCACCTGTACCTCTTTCAGCGCCGTCAAAATCGTGCCGTCAAAATGCGCGAGTGCCGCACTCTCTTTGGCTCCGGCCTGAGCGATACGCGCCCGGGCCGCAGTGATGTTAGGGAAGGACCATGAGATCAGCGGTCCGATGCTCCAGACCGTGGCACCTTCCTTTCCCCAATCTTCAGGCTGGTGAGCGGAGCTGAGCATGCTGGCCCCCAGTGAAATCTGCGGATAGAGATCGGCGGTCGCCACGCGGATGTTGGCCGTTGCGGCGGTAAGCTGTTGTTGTGCCTCGCGCACATCGGGGCGACGGCGTAACAGGGCTAAACCTTCGCTGTCCGGCAACCCGCGGTACGCCAGCGTTGGCGGTTTTTGGCAGACAAGCGCTTGTTCGGGAGGACTGGAAGGTAGACGGCCCATTAAAACCGCGAGTTCAGCGAGTACACGCTGTCGTTTGGCTTTCAACACTGGCAGTTCGGTGCGGGTCTGGTAGACCAAACCCTGAGCTCGAACCACACCCGGCATGGCACCGGCCCCGGATTTATGCAGCGCTTCGGTAATCTGCTGCTCTTGCACAACCAGCGCCAAAGTCTGTTGAGCAATACCGATCCGTTGACCATAGCTACAAGCGCTGAGCCAGGCCCGGGTTGTTTCGGCGGCAACCCACACCCGGACGCCGTCTTCTTCGGCCTGAACAGATTCGGCGTGTGCCTGTGCCGCGCTGGACTGTGAGCGCAGGCGGCCAAACAGGTCGAGCTCCCACTGCAGGCTCATGCCTGCGCTATAGCGGCTGCCGGTACGGATATTGTCGCTCTGGCCTAACGCCGCTTCAATCTGATCGTCCAGCGAACTGCCATATCCCCCGTCGGCAGTTAAGCTTGTGTCGGGCAGTTTTTGCGCATCGGTTTCGCGTTGAAGCGCACGGACTGCGAGAAGGTTGGCTGCTGCGACACGAAGATCGCGATTATTGCGCAATGCTTCCCCGACGGCATGATTTAACGCAGGATCCTGATACAAAGCCCACCACTGATCAGGTGTGGGGGAATTGTCAGACAGAGTTGATGTTATGGGTAAAGTCGTGAGGGGAGGCCGATCTGGTCCCACAGCGCAACCGGCAGATAACAACGGAATTAAGACAATGGTTAGCCTTCTGATTATTAACATGTGTCACACTCTTAATGAGAATGCGACTAGATTACCCATTGTTAATTTGTCTTTATGTCGAGGAATTGACTTTTGTTATCGCAAAATGGTCATTTTCAGCGTAAACAAATCAGCGATATATTTAACGATGATTTTTGGTCGTCGCCCGTCCCTGGCATAAGTACTGCTTCAGAGCTGACAAGCCTGCCAGGCTGCCATGTACAGCGACCGAAGCACGGGTAGTCATTTCGCTTTAGGCGGACTGGAGCCGGTGGCAACAAAAGAGAGCTTACTCTTTAACAAGACTTGATGATGAGTTTTTTATTTAAGGTAAACACCAAGGGCGCTGAGGGACCTTGACATGAAAACGTTAGATAGATTGACCAACAGGTACAGGCCATGAGAATCGGAAACTTTGGAAGGTTTAGCGGATGGTTTTAAGCTGCGGATTTTAGTGTCGTTCAGAGACATAGGGTGGCCACTCCATAATCGAACTGAAATGACCCCAAATCAGACTATCAATCTTGCCCGATGCGGAGGGGGGAAAGAAAATGCATCGGGGAGACTTTTCACGCTAACTTGTTGAATCTAAATCGTATAAAGATTCGTGAAGATGCATGAAAACATAAATATGGCTCCTCTGACTGGACTCGAACCAGTGACATACGGATTAACAGTCCGCCGTTCTACCGACTGAACTACAGAGGAATCGTGTGAACGGCCGGAATCATAACGACCTGCCGGGAGCATGTCAAAGGGCGATTACGCATTCTGTGACTGTTTGCTTACAGAATGCGCAATTGCTTGAGTTTTTTGCAGATTTATTGGCTCTTTGGCGGATAGGGCGGCAGCGATCGGCGTGCGGCTGCCGCAATGATCGCCGGTCAGTTGCTGTCGCGCAGCGCCCGTCGCGCTTCTCTCGGCGTGGGCGGGTTTGTCTGCCCGTGAGTTGCATCACACATTTGCTCGCGCAACCCCGCCATGATAGCCAGTTCAAGCTAACTCACTAAAAATACACATAATAGGGACAGGCGGGATGAAAAGAAAAACGTTACTGCTGTGCTTGCCGATGCTGTTCAGCGCCTCGGCGCTGGCCGAGACAGAAGGCTATCAACTGGAACAGGTATTGGTGATGAGCCGCCACAACCTGCGCGCACCGTTGGCCAACAACGGCAGCGTACTGGCGAACGCCACGCCGCAGGCCTGGCCAGCGTGGGATACGCCCGGAGGCCTGCTGACCACCAAGGGCGGGGTGCTGGAAGTGTATATGGGCCATTATTTTAACGCCTGGCTCAAGCAAACCGGCCTGCTGCCAGCGGAGGGCTGCCCGGCGCAAGACAGCGTATACGTTTATGCCAACAGCCTGCAACGCACGGTAGCGACCGCGCAGTTCTTTACCAACGGTGCGTTCCCCGGCTGTGACGTGGCGGTGCATCATCAGGCGAAAATGGGCGAAATGGACCCGACCTTTAACCCGATCATCACCGATAACAGTGAAAAGTTTAACCAGCAGGCGCTAAAAGCGATGAACGCCAAACTGGACTCATTGCAGTTGGACGCCGCCTATCGTCAGTTGGCGAGCATTATCGATTATCAGGATTCTAATGCTTGCAAAACCGACCGCCAGTGCGATTTGACCGCCGAAGCGAGCAAGATGAGCGCGGTGCCGGGCAAGGAGCCGGGGGTAGCGGGGCCGTTAAAGGTGGGCAATTCGCTGGTTGATGCCTTTATGCTGCAATATTACGAAGGTTTCCCGCTGACGCAGGTGGCGTGGGGTAAAGTGACCACGCCTGAGCAGTGGCGCCAGCTGGCACAGCTGAAAGACGGTTATCAGGATTCGCTGTTCACCTCATCGGTAGTGGCACAGAACGTCGCCAAACCGCTGCTGACTTACATTGATTCGGCGCTGAATGGCACCGATAAAGCCCATTCGCCGAAATTGACCGTATTGGTCGGCCACGATTCCAACATTGCTTCACTGCTGTCGGCGATGAAGTTCAAGCCGTATCAGTTACCGAACCAATATGAGAAAACGCCAATCGGCGGTAAACTGGTGTTCCAGCGTTGGCATGATGCCAAACAGGATCGGGATTTGCTGAAAATCGAGTACGTCTATCAATCCACCGAACAGCTGCGTAACGCCGACAAACTGACGCTGGAGCACCCGCCGCAGCGCGTGACGCTGGCACTGGAAGGCTGCCCTATCGATAAACAGGGTTATTGCGCCTGGAGCGACTTCAAGAAAACCATGCAAGAGATGTTGTAACGCTGCCTGCCCCTTTCCCCAGCGGGACGGGGGCATTACACTGGGGGCATTGCCCGTTCATCTGGTTTCTACGTGTCTGCCTGTTTCCTTAACGATATTCAATGGCTGAACTTCAGCGATTACCCCGGCCACGCGATCCGCGGCCGTTTCAGCGTGGCCGAGTACCACGACTCCCTGTTTTCCCACTTTGCGGTGCCGTTTCCGGCGCATCTGTCTGCGGCAGTGGCCAAGCGGCGGGCGGAGTATCTGGCCGGACGCTGTCTGGCACGGCAGGCATTGGCGCAGTTGGATCATCACGGCGTTATCGTCACTACCGGTGACCATCGTGCCCCGGTCTGGCCGTCGGGCATCGCCGGTGCGCTAAGCCACAATGTTGACACGGTGCTGTGTGCGGTACAGCGGGAACATGGTCTTGGCGGCGTCGGGCTAGATGTCGAAACGCTGATGTCGCAACAGCGCGCAGCGCAACTGTGGCAAGCGATAGTCTCGACGCAAGAGCATGCCTGGCTACAACGCCAGCCGGTAGCCTTTCCTCATTTGCTGACGCTGGTGTTCTCCGCCAAGGAAAGCCTGTTTAAGGCGCTGTATCCGCAGGTGCAGCGTTACTTTGATTTTCTTGATGCGCGTACGGTGGCGGTTGACTGGCAGGCGCAAACGCTGGAGCTGGAATTGCTGACGACGCTGACGGCGCATTGTCCGGCGGGGCGACGATTTAGCGGACAATTCTTGCTTGATGGTGACGCTGTAACTACGTTTATTCACTTATAATTCAAATTGATATGTGATTTTTTTACCTGGTGTGTTCGAGACTGGACAACGGTATTTTTAGCGCTAAAATAAGCACTGGATATATAAACAGGTGTTTGGCAATGACGCTCGATCTTTTTGAAGATGCGCTGCCGCCACCGTGGCGTGAAGAGATTGCGCCCGGCGCGGTAGTGCTGCATGGGTTTGTCCGTGACCACGGCCCCGAACTGCTGGCGGCGGTGCAGAGCGTGGTGGCACAGGTGCCATGGCGGCACATGACCACCCCCGGCGGCTATACCATGTCGGTGGCCATGAGCTGGTGCGGCAACGGCTGGACCAGTGACAGCCGTGGCTATCGTTATTCCGCGCGCGACTCGCGCAGCGGCAAACGCTGGCCGCCGATCCCTGATATCCTGATGGCGCTGGCCGACGAAGCCGCGTTGCAGGCCGGTTTTGGCCATTACGTGCCGGATTCCTGTCTGATGAACCGTTACGATCCCGGCAGCAAACTGTCATTGCACCAGGATAAGGACGAGCATGATTTTGGTTCGCCCATCGTCTCGGTGTCGTTGGGGCTACCGGCGGTATTCCAGTTCGGCGGCTTGCAGCGCAGCGATAAAACCCGGCGTATTCCGTTGGCGCATGGCGACGTGGTGGTGTGGGGCGGTCCGTCGCGGCTGTGTTTTCATGGCATTATGCCGGTAAAAGAGGGCTACCACTCGCTGGTGGGGCCGCACCGCATCAACATCACTTTGCGCAAGGCGCTTTAAGCTGCGGCTCCGCTGCCAGGCAGCTGACGATATAATCGATAAACACCCGCAATTTTGCCGGCAGCTGCTGGGTCGGCGCGTACAGTAGCCACAAGCCCCCCTGATAACTGCTAAGAAAATCCCAATCCGCCAGCACCTGAACCACCTCGCCCTTGGCCAGCGCCTGTCGTGCGGTAAAGTACGGCAGGCTGCCAATGCCGATATGCTGGCGCACTGCGTCCAGTCGCACCCCGGTGTGATTGGCGGCATAGCGGCCGCCCACCTTGACCGTTACCGTTTTACCGGCGCGGCGGAACTTCCAGCGGGCGTCGTTCGGCGTTTCTCCCAGGTAAATACAGCTGTGCTGCGCCAGATCCTGTGGTTGCTGCGGCGTGCCGTGCTGTGCCAGATAATGCGGCGTGGCGCACAGCAGGTGATCGACGGTCATCAACTGGCGGCCAATCAGGCCCGGCGAGGGTCGATCGGTAATGCGCAGTGCCAGGTCGACCCGGTCGTCAATCAAATCCATATAGCGGTCTTCCAGTCGCAGACGCACGTCGACCTGCGGATAACGTCGCAGAAATTCCGGCATGTGTGGGTGCAGCACAAAGTGGCCAACCGCCTTCGGCACGCTGACGCTGACCAGACCTTCCGGTTCTGCGCTGCCTTGCCCGCAGACCGTCATGGCGGCATTGGCGGCCGCCAGCATCTGCTGGCAATGTTGAAAAACCGCCTCGCCCTGTTCGCTGAGGCGCAGTTTGCGGGTGGTGCGATGCAGCAAACGCAGGTTCAACGCCTGTTCCAGTTTGCTGACGCTGCGGCTGATGGCCGACGGCGTGGCGCCCAGTCGGCGGGCGGCGGCGGAAAAACTGCCGCTTTCCACCACCTGAGCAAACACTGCCATTTCGGCCAGCAGCGGTGAGGTTTGATTTGTGATCACAGCGCAAAAGTCCATTCAGTTGACGACGGATTATCAGTTAATTATGACATGAATATAATAGCGGTATCGTGAAGAAGGAGAAACCAATGACCGAACGACGCTATTACTACAGTGATGATCTGCAGTTGACCGCGCAACTGCTGGCCTGTAACGCGCTGGATGACGGCAATTACGCCGTGGTGCTGGATGCGACCCTGTTCCACCCGCAGGGCGGAGGGCAACCGTCGGACAGCGGCTGGCTGAACGGCGTGCCGCTGTTGCGATTGCAGCAACAGGATGAGCAGGTGCTGCATGTGATCGACCGGCCGCTACCGTTGGGGCCGGTCACGCTGACTATCGACCCAGCGCAGCGCGCGTTGCATGCGCGCTGGCATTCCGCCGGTCATCTGATTGGCGGGCTGGGGGAGCGGCAGGGGTGGCAACCGGTCAAGGCTCACCATTGGCCGGGAGAGGGGCGTATCACCTTTGCACCCGGTAGCGGTGCAAAAACCGTGGAACCGGCGTGGCTGCAAGCCGAACTGGCGCAGTTGATTGCGCGGGATCTGCCGCGCGTGCAGCAGGCGGAAAATGGCATGCGTAAGGTGGGGTTTGGCGAATTGCCGGCCTATGGCTGCGGCGGCACCCATGTGGCTTCGTTGGCGGAGCTGGGGCAGGTGCAGATTACGGCGGTAAAAATGAAGAAAGGCCAACTGGTGGTGCAGTATCATCTTGTCTGAACAGCCGCGATGGGGTTATTTAGCCGACCCGGCATGGCGTAGCAGGGTGCAGAAGCCGCATTGACAGCCGGCAACCGGCTGTGTGCTACAGCTGCCCATGCTGACCGCTTGCATATCCATGGCGTGAAAACCGTAAAACCGGCCTTCAAAGGCGTTTTCAGCCGAGTTGGTTTGCGCCGGCTGCGGCGCGGCAACCTGCGCCTGAAAGGCCATCGCCTTACCGGCCAGCAGGGTTAACAGCAATGCGCTTAGCTGTGGTTTCATCGTCTGTCCCTCGGTTTTTTTGATACATTATAACAAAATAATCCGCCTGCCAAGCCATCCCGCGGTTCCAGCCCCGCTTGCATGTCGGCAGGGGGCCGGGCGAGAGAGAAAACGCTTACAGCATATGTTCGGTACGGGCGATGATATCGTCCTGGGCGTCTGGTGACAGCGCGGTAAAGAACGCCGAGTAGCCCGCCACGCGCACCACCAGGTCACGATACTGGTCCGGGTGTTGCTTCGCGTCCAGCAGAGTATCACGCGAGACGATGTTATATTGAATATGCCAGCCTTTATGTACCTCAAAGAAGGTGCGCAGCAGCGCCATCAACTTCTGGCGATCGCTGTGGTTATCCAGCGTCGCCGGATTCAGTTTCTGATTCAGCAATACCCCGCCAAGAATAGATCCCGTTTGCAGTTTGCCCACCGAGCCAATCACGGCGGTGGGGCCGAGATGGTCGGTGCCTGACGCCGGGCTTGCACCTTCCGCCAGCGGCGTATGCGCCTTGCGTCCATCCGGCGTGGCCATGGTGGCGGCGCCAAACGGCACGTTGGCGGAAATGGAAGAGGTGCCTGCGTAATAATTGCCGCCGATCGGGCCGCGCCCATAACGCGGATTGTGGTACTGCTTTAACTCATCGATATACGTCTGGTAGGCGCGAACCAGCAGGGCGTCAACGCTGTCTTCGTCATTGCCGTATTTTGGCGCGCCGTTAATCAGACGCTGGCGCAGTTGCTCGTGGCTCAGTCCGTCGAAATCTTGCGCCAGTGCGGTTGCCAACTGCTGCTGTCCAATCGCGCCCTGCTCGAAGACCAGTTTTTTCACCGCTGCCAGGCTGTTGCCGAGGTTGGCGATGCCGACCTGCAAGCCCGATACCCAGTCGTACTTGGCGCCGCCCTGTTTGATGCTCTTCGCACGCTCAATGCAGTCGTCCACCAGCGCGGAACAGAGGATGTCATGCACGTTTTCTTCGAGCATGGTGTCGACCACATACTCAATTTCGATTGATTTGCGGGTGTAGTAGCGGATCTGGTTATCCCAGGCCGTGAGAACCTGGTCAAAATTAACGAAGTTGCCTCTGGAAAGCGCCTTCTCCTGCGGCAGGAATACCTCGCCACTGGTGGCGTCGCGCCCCCCCTCCATCGCAGCCAGCATCACCCGGGCGAAGTTGATAAAGCTCATACCGGTACAGCGGTAGCCCCATTTACCACCGACCGCGGTTTCGATGCAGCCAATAGCGGCATAGTCGTAAGCATCCTGCTTCTCGATGCCCAGTTTGATAAATTCCGGGATAACGATTTCGTCGTTATTGAACGCCGGCATGCCAAAACCGCAGCGGATCACCTGCACGCAGGCGTCGAGGAAGTCGTTACTGATGCCGGCGTGATAGCGCACGCTCAGATTGGGTTGAGTGGAGCGCAGCCGACCGCAGGACTCGAGAATAGCGTAAGAAAGCGGGTTGACCGCATCGATAGCCTGGTCGTTGACCAGCTTCTGGCCGCCGATGGTGACGTTCTGATACAACGGGCTGCCGGCCGAGGCCTTTGAGTGGGAGCCAGAGCGAATTTTATTGACCTCTAGCAGCTTCAGCCAGCAGCTGTGCAGCAGCTCGATGGCCTGCTCACGCTCAAGGGCATGCTCAAGTTCCACGTCGCGGCGATAGTACGGGTAGAGATACTGATCCATGCGGCCAAAGGAGACCGAATGCCCGTTGGACTCAATTTGCAGTATCAACTGGATGAAGTAGCACAGCTGCAGCGCCTGCCAGAAGGTGTTCGGCGGCTGGTGCGCGATAATGTCGCAGTTTTCGGCGATCGCCAGCAGTTCGTCGCG
The DNA here is from genome assembly GCF_041448735.1 of Serratia odorifera. Lineage (NCBI taxonomy): Bacteria > Pseudomonadati > Pseudomonadota > Gammaproteobacteria > Enterobacterales > Yersiniaceae > Serratia > Serratia odorifera. The sequence goes on from NZ_JBGMUT010000002.1 coordinate 402,309, forward strand.
GCGCTTGGCACGGCTTTCTTGCGTCGCCATGCTGCGGGCCAGCGTGGCAAAACGCTGGATATGCTGGCTGACCGCTTGCAGAACGATATCAATCCCTTTGAGAAATTGGTCGCCATGCAGATCGTCCAACACCGTCAGATTGATGCGCGTGCGACGTTCGGTCACTTTTTCACGCAGGCCGTCGAGGCCTTGTTCCAGCAGTAGCGCGAAGTTAACCGCCAGATGCGCGTCGCCGGAGGTCATATTGCCTTCGGCTTTAATAATGCCGGTGGCCAGCAGCGCCTTTTGTTCGTCGGTGAACATGCCATAGCATTTGTCCTGTACCGTCTGCCCCCGCCACCATGGGCAAATCTGGTGCAGCACGCGCTTGTTCTCTTCGCTGACGGCAAAGCCGGCACCGGGCCTGTCGGCCAGATCGTCTATTTCCTTTTCAATCCAACTGACGGTGTATTCCGGGAAAATGGGGGCGGCGCGGACTTCACTGGCCTGGTTGCCGACAATCAACTCGTCGTGCTTGATCCAGATAGTGCGCTGCGCCAGGTGATGCGCCAGCGCCAGCGCGCGACGAAGTGGCATCGGCTTGTCCATATTCTGCTGATAAGCGCTGGTGTAATGCTGCGCTCGCTCGGTGCAGACCGGCGGTTTAACGATATGTACCAGCGCGTTTTTATGCGCCTTGATGCGGTCCGTCAGGGTGTCGAGCTGTAAAGTTGTCATTGTATTATCCTCGTAGGGTCGCGATCAGCCCTTTATCACCCGCGATGCGTTGGGCGAGCGCCAGCAGAGCCGGATCGTCAAGCGGTTTATCAGGAGCGAGATAGGGCAGGCCAAGCAGGGTGTACTTGTTCATACCGAGCGTGTGGTAGGGCAAAAAATGAATGTCGCGAACGTGCAGCACATTGGCGGCAAAATCGACGATCGCTTCAATTGATTCCCGGTCGGCGTTAAAACCGGGGATCAGCGGGACGCGCAGGGTGATCTGTTTTCCTGCGTCGGCAACGCGCCGCAGATTATCCAGTACGCGCTTGGCGGAGCCCTCGGTCCAGTGCAGGAATTTCGCCGCATCAACGTGCTTCAGATCGGCAAGGAACAGATCGATCCACGGCAGTGCCGGTTCGATGTATTTCCACGGCACGTGCAGACAGGTTTCTACGGCAGTGTGAATAGCATGTTGGCGGCTGGCTTTTAGCAAGCGCAGTGTCAGATCCGGGTTCATAAACGGTTCGCCACCGGAGAGTGTCATACCGCCGCCACTGCGGTCATAAAAGGGTTTATCGCGCAGGACGGTAGCCATGATTTCATCGGCGCTTTTCATTTCACCGCAGACGGTCAGAGCCTGAGTGGGGCAGCAGTCGGTCAGCGCGTTCAGCTGCGCGGGGGCGAGTTTTTCACGCTGGATCACCAGCCCCTCCAGAGTCCGCACGATAACCTCCGGCGCCGCCTGTTGGCAGAGATCGCAGCCAGCAAGACACAGACGGGCGTCATACAGCAGCTCCGCTTCGTGGGCGCGGCTTTCCGGGTTTTGACACCAGCGGCAGCCCAGCGAGCAGCCTTTCATAAACACCACCGTGCGGATGCCAGGGCCGTCATGGGTGGAATAACGCTGAATATTAAAAATCATAATTCACTCCCACGAGTTTCATATGAAGATTAAATAACTTTCTATTGAAATCTAGTTTGACTTTTATCAACTTGGTGACAGGTTGCTGCGTGCGAGTTTTAAACCATGCTGAATCTCACACTTTGAGGACCCGTCACTCTCGTCTTTTAATCCCTGCCGGCCACCCCTCTGAGACTTGATTGTCACCGAGGCTGTTTTGGCCGGTCACCTTGTGCATTTTCTAACAAAGCATTGCCGGATTTGTTCGTTCAATTCCCTGTCGATTTGGTTTGTTATCTAACCCATAACTTCCAGAAATATATAAGGGCGTGGCGAGCATGTTTAATTTTTCTTTCAATAGCTTAACCAGTGGAATGGCGGTGGCTTTGGGGGTGACGCTCAGCGCCAGCCCAGCCTGGGCGGCGGTGCAGGGCGGCACCCTGATTTACCTGGAACAGCAGGCGCATACCACGCTTTATCCGCCTTCCGGCGGTTTTTATCCTAACGGCGGTATCCTCAATCAAATCACCGACAAACTGACCTATCAGAACCCGCAAACGCTGGAGATCGAACCCTGGATCGCGCAATCCTGGAGCAGTAACGCCGATAAAACCGAATACACCTTCAAATTGCGTCCCGGCGTCAGTTTTTCCGACGGTACGCCGCTGGACGCTAACGCGGTCGCCAGAAATTTCGACACCTATGGCTTGGGTAACAAACGGCAAAAGCTGCCGGTGTCGGAAGTGATCAACAACTATGACCACAGCGAAGTGATCGACCCACTGACGGTGAAGTTCTATTTCAAACGGCCGTCGCCGGGCTTTCTGCAGGGCACCGCCACCATCGGCTCCGGCCTGGTGGCGCTCAGCACGCTGGCGCGCAGCTATGACCAACTGGGCGACGCCCGCAATATTATCGGTTCCGGCCCCTTTGTGGTCAGCGATGAGAAGCTGGGGCGGGAAGTGAACCTTAGCGTGCGCAAGGATTATCGCTGGGGACCGGTCACACTGGCGCAGCAGGGGCGCGCCAATCTGGATGGCATCAAAGTGATTGTCACCGCTGAGGACAGCGTTCGTATCGGCGCGCTACAGGCCGGACAGGCGGATTTTATTCGCCAGATCCAGGCCTACGACGAAAAGCCCACCCGCGATCGCGGTTTTATCATTTACGCCGCCCCAACGCGCGGCGTCAACGACAGTCTGGCCTTCCGTCCGGATAACCCGTTGGTCAGCGACCTGCGGGTACGCCAGGCGCTGCTGCATGCCACTGACGCCAAACAGATCGTCGAGACGCTATTTTCGCCCAACTACCCGCAGGCCCGCTCGGTGGTAGCCTCGTCCGCTGCCGGTTTTGTCGATCTGTCCGATCGGCTTAATTTCGATCCGGCGCTGGCCAACCGGCTGCTGGATCAGGCCGGCTGGCAAAAGGGCGCCGATGGCCTGCGCGAAAAAGACGGCAAAAAGCTGCGACTGACGGTGTACGAATCCTTGCCGCAGCCGCAGAACAAAGCGGTGCTGCAGCTGGTTTCGCAGCAGTGGCGCAACGTTGGCGCCAGTCTGAATATTCTGGCCGGCGACGCCGGTAGCAAAGTGGCGGACAACCTTGACCCGCAAAAAACGCCGCTGGCGGTGATTGAGGTGGGCCGCGCCGATCCGGACGTGATCAAGAGCCAGTTTTATCCCAGCAACCGCGACGGCCTGCTGCAACAGGGCGGCAGCGGCAAGCACAGCCGTTTCAGCGACGATCGGCTGAACGCATTGCTACTTGGCATTGCTGCCGAAGTCGATGCGGCAAAACGCCTGCAAATCGCCGGCGATGCCCAGCGTTACCTGCTGGATCAGGCGTACGTCATTCCGATTTTTGAAGAGCCGCAGGTGTTTGCCGGTGCACCGTACCTGAAGGGCGTCAGTTTCGAGGCGGTAGGCCGGCCAAGCTTCTACGGCGCATGGCTGGAAAAGCACTAGGGAGGCGACGATGATCAGATATCTCGGTAGTCGGGTTGGACAGGCGCTGTTGGTGCTGTGGGCGGCATTTACCCTGTCTTTTCTGTTGCTGCAGGTGTTGCCGGGCGACGCTGTGCTGATCAAGTTCCAGAATCCGGATATGGGCCTTAGCCCGGCGCAGATCGCCGACATGCGGGCGGCGTATGGCGCCGACGTACCGCTGTGGCAGCAGTACCTGCATACCCTCGGTAACGTGCTGCATGGCGATCTGGGTTATTCGATGCAGGCCGGGGTGCCGGTCACCGCGCTGCTGGCCGCCAACTTGCCAGCCACGCTGCAACTGGCGGTAATCGGCTTTGCCTTGGCGCTGCTGGTGGCGCTGATGCTGGCCTTTGTTTCCCATCTGCCCGGCGCGTCCCGGCTGGCGGCACTGCTGCGTTCGCTGCCGGCGCTGTTTGTCTCGGTGCCGACCTTCTGGCTCGGTATCGCGCTGATTCAATTGTTTTCTTTCCATTTCAAACTGATACCAGTGATCAATCCCACGCAATGGCAGGGACTGATCCTGCCGGTGGTAACGCTGGCGATACCGATTAGCGCGCCGCTGGCGCAGATCCTGATCCGCAGCATCGACAGTGTACAAACGCAGCCGTTCATCGCCGTGGCCCGCGCCAAAGGGGCCAGTCGGCAGCGGGTATTGCTGCACCATGTGGCGCGCAACGCCATGCTGCCGGCGCTGACCATCGCCGGCATGTTGTTTGGCGAGCTGATCGCCGGCGCGCTCATCACTGAAACGGTATTTGGTCGCAGCGGCCTTGGGCAGTTGACACAACAGGCGGTGGAAAATCAGGACGTTGCGGTATTGCAGGCGATGGTACTGCTTTCGGCCGCGGCGTTCGTCACCATCAACCTGTTGGTGGATCTGTTGTTCCCGCTGCTGGATCCACGCTTGAAATCTCACGCAGGAGTGACCGCATGAGCAGTATTTCATTTGAAAAAGAGGTGGTGCCGGAACGCGATCTGACGGTGGTTGAAAGCGAAGGCACGTTGCCGATGCGCCGTTCACGTTCGCGACGCCTTCCGCTGACGCTGGTGCTGGCCTGGGCGGTACTGGCGCTGGTGGCGCTGTGGGCGTTGGCGCCGGGCCTGTTTACCGCCTACAGCGGGACCGACGGCATTGCCGGGGCACAGCGGCTGGCACCGAGCGCCGAACACTGGCTGGGAACCGATCCGCTGGGCCGCGATCTGTACGCGCGCATCGTCTACGGCGCCTCGCAAACCCTGACCGGTGCGCTGGTGGCGGTGGCGCTGGGCGGCGTGGCCGGTACCGCGCTCGGCGTATGCTCCGGGACGCTGGGCGGGGTGGTTGATACTGCGCTGATGCGGCTGGTAGACGTACTGCTGTCGATCCCCGGCCTGTTGCTGGCGCTCAGTGTGATTATGCTGCTGGGGTTTGGCATGGTAAACGCGGCGATCGCGGTGGGCATTACCTCGGTGGCGAACTTTGCCCGGCTGGCGCGGGCGGAAGTGATGCGGGTGCGTCACAGCGATTATGTCGAAGCGGCGTATGGCAGCGGTGGCGGCTTCTGGGCGGTGCTGTGGCGGCATATCTTGCCGAACTCGCTGGGACCGGTGATTGCGCTGTCGGCGTTGCAGTTCGGCAGCGCCATTCTGGCGATCGCCACGCTGAGCTTTCTGGGGTATGGCACGCCGCCGCCAACGCCGGAATGGGGACTGCTGATCGCCGAAGGACGCAACTATCTCGCCACCGCCTGGTGGCTGACCACGTTCCCGGGACTGGTGGTGATAGCGGTAGTACTGGCCGCCAACCGTATCAGTCACGCATTGGGGAGAAGACGCCTATGAGTCTGCAAGGAGCATTACAGCGTACGGCGGTACCGCCGGTGCTGGAACTGGATAACGTCTCGATTGCCTATCAGCGGCACGGCGACAGCCGGCGGGTGGTGCATAACGTCTCGTTCGCCATTCGGCCGGGGGAGGTGGTGGCGCTGGTGGGGGAGTCAGGCTCCGGCAAAACCACCACCGCGCAGGCGATTATCGGCCTGCTGGCCGACAACGGGCAGCTTGAACAGGGTGCCATCCGCCTGAACGGCGTGGATATCGGCCGCTGGCCCTCGTCGCGCCTCGATGCGCTGCGTGGCGCGCAAATCAGTCTGATCCCACAGGATCCGTCCAGCTCGCTCAATCCGGTGAAAACCATCGGTGCCCAGGTGGCGGAGATCATCAATATTCATCGCCGCCTACCGCGACGACAGCTGCAACAGCGGGTAGTGGAGTTGCTGACCCGCGTCGGTCTGTCGCATCCGGCGCAACGGCTGCATCAGTATCCGCATGAGTTGTCCGGCGGCATGAAGCAGCGGGTGTTGATTGCGATCGCCATCGCGTTGCAACCGGCGCTGATTGTGGCCGACGAGCCGACCAGCGCGCTCGACGTCACGGTGCAAAAACGCATCCTCGATTTGATTGACCAGCTGCGTCAGGAGTTCGGCACGGCGGTACTGCTGGTTACCCACGATCTGGGCGTGGCCGCCGAGCGTGCCGACCGATTGCTGGTGTTCCGTGACGGGCGGGTGCAGGAGCAGGGGGCGACCGCCGAGGTGTTGGCTAATCCGCGCAGCGACTATACCCGTCAGTTGTTTGCCGATTTGCCGTCGCTGGGGGGCGCCGCTGCGCCGAGCGTGATTGGCCAGGCGGCAACGGCAATCGAGGTTAAGGGCCTGGTAAAAGACTTCCGTTTCGCCGGGCGCGGCGGCGAGGTGTTTCGCGCGCTGGATAACGTGTCGTTTCGCGTTGCCCAAGGAGCCACCCACGCGCTGGTGGGCGAATCCGGTTCGGGAAAAACCACCCTGGCGCGCTGTCTGCTGGGCTTCCAACGGCCCGATGCCGGGCAGATCGTTATCGACGGGGTGGACATGACGCAGTTGAAGGGGGAGGCGCTGCGCCAGTTCCGCCAACGCATTCAACTGGTGTATCAGAATCCGTTCGGTTCGCTCGATCCTGCCCAGACGCTGTATCAGGTGGTCGAAGAGCCGTTGCTGAATTTCCAACCGATGGCCAAAGCCGAGCGTTATCGCCGGGTGCGCGATCTGTTTGCCAGGGTAGCGTTGCCGGACGATCTGCTGAGCCGCCGGCCGCATGAACTGTCCGGCGGCCAGCGCCAGCGGGTGGCCATTGCCCGTGCGCTGGTATTGCAGCCGCGCGTGCTGGTGCTGGATGAGGCCACGTCGGCGCTGGACGTGACGGTGCAGGCGCAAATCCTGCGTCTGTTACAGCAGTTGCAGCAGGAGCTTGGCCTGACCTATCTGTTTATTTCCCACGATTTGGCGACGGTACGCCAGATATCACACGGCGTTTCGGTGTTGCACCGTGGCCGACAGGTGGATTGCGGCGCTACCGCCGAGCTGTTCGCCATGCCGGGCAGCGACTATACCCGCCGGTTGATCGACGCCATTCCCGGTCAACGTTTTCAGCTACCGCAGCAGATTAAGGATGTGTCATGAGCAGTAAAAGACTGGGATTCTTCACCCGTTTGCTCGATCAGGGCAGCGCGCAGCAGCGTTACCGTCTGGCAACCGAACAGATCGTGCATGCCGAGCGTGCCGGATTCGACAGCGCCTGGGTGGCGCAACACCATTTTCACCAGGATGAGGGCGGACTGCCATCGCCGCTGGTGTTTCTGGCGCAGCTGGCGGCAAAAACGCGCCACATCCGGCTTGGTACTGGCGTAATCACTCTGCCGATGGAGTCGGCGATCCGCGTGGCGGAAGACACCGCCGTGCTGGATCTGTTGTCCGACGGCCGGCTGGAGGTTGGCGTTGCGGCGGGGGGCACGCCGACCTCGTTTGCGGCGTTTGGCCTGGAGGCCGAACAGCGCAACGCGGCGTTTGCCGCCAATTTGCACAGCCTGTTGCAGGCGTGGCGCGGCGCCCCATTGGGCAGCGACGACAATCGCCTTTACCCGGCAGCGCCGCAGTTGGCGCAGCGCGTGTGGCAGGCCACCTTTTCGGTGGCCGGCGGCGAGCGTGCTGGCAAGGCCGGCCATGGGTTGATGCTGTCGCGCACCCAGCCACGGCCGGCCGATGCGCTGGATCTGCCGCTGGATGCGCTGCAAAACCCGATTATCGACGCCTATCTGGCGGCGTTGCCCGCGGGGGTGACGCCGCGCATCATGGGGTCGCGCAGCGTATTTGTCTGTGACGACAGCGCCCGGGCGCGCGATTTTGCCGCCCAGGGGCTGAGCCGCGGGCTGGAACGCCTGCGCGCCGCCGGCCATCAACCGGCCGATGAAACGCTGGACGGGTTGATCCGCGCGTTTGACGTGCATCTGGGCACGCCGCAGCAGGTGATTGACTCGTTGCAACAGGACAGCGCGCTGGCCCGCGTCACCGATTTGGCGTTTCAGGTGCACTCCATCGATCCGCCACACCCGTATATTTTGCGTTCGATCGAGTTGATCGCGCGCCATGTCGCACCGGCACTCGGCTGGCAACCGCGTCACCCGGCCGCGGCCGCTCACCATCACGCAGAGGAAAATGTATGACCGACACCCATGATCTGCTGGCTACGCTGGCTGATATCGACAGCGACTCGGCACTGGCGCAGGCACGTGCGACGCGTCAGGCCGCCGGCGAGGCGATTCAATCCAGTTATCACGCGCTGTTCCATGCCGCAGCGGATGACGAATTCCCACGCGCCGAGCGATTATTGCTGGCACAGCGCGTCAGCGAATGGCACGGCGTCCACGCGCTGGCGGCGCACTATGGCGATGCATTGCGGCAGACGGCGCAACGCCCGCAGGAAAATGCCGAACGGCTGCGTGCCGCGCTGGATCACGCCGAGCGGCTGGCATTCACGCCGGCGCAGGCCGAACCTCAGCACCTGCAGGGGTTGCAACAGGCTGGCTGGTCGCTGGCGGCGATCGTCACGCTGTCGCAGTTGATCGCCTTCGTCAGTTTCCAAAGTCGTTTGCTGTACGGCTACCGGTTGTTGGCGGGAAAGGCGGTGAACGCCGTCGGCGGGGCGCCGGTGCGTGCCGCAGCATGGCGCACCGAGCGCCGTACCCATGGCGGCCGTCAGGCGCCGCTGGCCTTTACCCGCCAGGAGTTGGAGTGGGAACCCTGGATTGCCGCCAAACCGCTGGCCGAATTTGATGCCGCAGGGCTGGCGCTGCTGGCGCGTTTTGGCCATACGGATTCGGACTATTTCCGCCTGCTGGCGCGCAACCACCCGCTGCTGGAACAACGCACCCTGGCCGATCGGGCGATTTTCTATACCTCCGGCGGGCTGGCGCGGGCGGAGCGCGAACTGGCAGCCACCGTCGCCAGCAAAGTGAACGGCTGCATCTATTGCGCGTCGGTACACGCGCGCAAGGCCGCGCAGTTGTCCAAACAGGGGGATGCGGTGCAGCAACTGTTAGAGGTACCGCCGGGTGGGGCGCTGAGTGAAGGGCAGCAGGACGCCTGGCGCGCGCAGATCGATTTTGCTGCCGCACTGTCCGCCACGCCGCCGCGGGCCAATCCCAATCAATTGGCGCTATTGCGCAGTCAGGGTCTAACCCCACTTGAACTACTGGATTTGGTGCAGTCGACGGCGTTTTTCGCCTGGGCCAACCGGCTGATGCTGACGCTGGGAGAACCGTTTGAGCCATAGAGGGTAGCGCCTGCCGGTGCGGCGTTTTTTGGCATTAGCCACCCGTTGCACTCATTGCGGAAATTGTTTTTAATCACTTGAAATATATACATTTATAGTTATGTGACCTCGTCACTTATGTGCTGGCAAGCGCCATGTCGCGGTTAACCGCGCGACTGGCGCTTGAGCGGTACGCCTCTCCCGCCATAGCAGTTCCCCGGAAATTTACCTGCCAACCAGACTCGGTGGTTGTTGAAATTGTGACCGGAATCACGAGGTTGCCAGTATTTTGATTTTAATGCATGAGAGCCCTCTCATTTCGTCATTTCTCCATTGGAAACCGGTTTCCATTTTGTTTCCAATGGGGGCCTCAAAGACCACCAATCATCACTGGGGTAATCATAATGAAGAAAATAATGCTTTGTTGTTCTGCGGGGATGTCGACCAGTCTGTTAGTCAATAAAATGAATGCCGAAGCCGCCAGTCGTCAGCTGCCGGTGGAGATTGCAGCGTTCAGCGCCAGCGAGTTCGATCAGCAGTTCCCGAACTACCAGGTGGTGCTGCTGGGGCCGCAGGTCAAATATATGCTGCCGGCGCTGTCGGCCCGCGCGGCGGAAAAGGGCGTGCCGGTGGCCGCCATCGACATGATGGATTACGGCATGCAGCGTGGCGACAAAGTGCTGGACTTCGCGCTGGCGCTGATTGAACAACAGGGAGCGCGCGCATGAGTTCCCTCTATCAGGCGATGGTCAACGTTATTGAACAAAAGGTCACGCCGTTGGCCGGTAGCGTCGGCCAGCAGCGGCACGTGATCGCCATTCGCGACGGCTTCGTGTCGGCGCTGCCGTTTATGATTATCGGTTCGTTCATGCTGGTGTTCATCTTCCCGCCGTTTGCCGCCGACAGCAGTTGGGGCTTTGCGCGCGGTTGGCTGAATTTTTCGCTCAAATACCGTGAGCAACTGATGCTGCCGTTTCATCTCAGCATGGGGGTAATGACCTTCTTTATTTCGGTCGGGATCGGCGCCAGCCTTGGGCGGCACTACAAGCTGGATCCGATCATGACCGGTCTGCTGGCGTTTATGGCCTTCCTGCTGGTGGCGGCGCCGTACCGCGACGGAGTGATCGACACCCAGTATTTCTCCGGACAGGGTATTTTCACCGCCATCATTACCGCGCTGTACGCCGGTGAGCTGTATGCCTGGCTCAAACGCCACAATATCACCATCCGCTTGCCGAAAGAGGTGCCGACCGGCGTGGCGCGATCGTTCGAAATCCTGATCCCGGTGGTGGTGATCGTGGCAACGCTGCACCCGCTTAACCTGCTGGTGCAGAGTTACACCGGCATGATCATTCCGCAGGCCATCATGCATCTGCTGGAGCCGCTGGTTTCGGCGTCGGATTCGCTGCCGGCGATCCTGATTTCGGTGTTTATCTGTCAGATCCTGTGGTTTGCCGGTATTCACGGCGCGCTGATCGTCACCGGCATCATGAACCCGTTCTGGATGACCAACCTGGCGCTGAACCAGACCGCGCTCGCCGCCGGTGCGCCATTACCGCATATCTATCTGCAAGGGTTCTGGGACCACTATCTGCTGATCGGCGGCGTCGGTTCCACGTTGCCGCTGGCGTTCCTGCTGCTGCGCAGTCGGGCCGTGCATCTGCGTACCATCGGCAAGATGGGCGTGGTGCCGAGCATGTTCAATATCAACGAGCCGATTCTGTTCGGTGCGCCGATCATCATGAACCCGGTGTTCTTCCTGCCGTTCATTCTGGTGCCGATGATCAATGCCACCTTCGCCTATATCGCCACCAAGCTGGGTTGGGTCGCGCAGGTGGTGTCGCTGACGCCATGGACCACGCCGGCACCGATCGGGGCTTCCTGGGCCGCCAACTGGGCGATCAGTCCGCTGTTGATGTGCCTGTTCTGCATGGTGTTGTCGGCACTGATGTATTACCCGTTCCTGAAGGCCTACGAACGCACCCTGCTCAAGCAAGAGCAGGAAAATAATCAACCACAAGGCGGTGCCGCAACCGCCGTGAATTCCTGAACAAGGAGCCATAATGAAATATTCGTTCCCGCAAGATTTTTGGTGGGGCAGCGCCAGCTCGGCACCGCAGACCGAAGGGGAAAGCCTGAATTTTGGCAAGAGCGCTACCGTCTGGGATGAATGGTTTTCGCAGCAGCCGGGGCGTTTTCACCAGCAGGTCGGGCCGCAGGACACCTCCGGTTTTTATCGCCACTGGCGTGAAGACATTGCGCTACTCAAACAGTTGAATCACAACAGCTTCCGCACCTCGATCTCCTGGGCGCGGCTGATGCCGATGGGGCGCGGCAGCGTCAATCAGCAGGCGGTGGCGTTTTATAATCAGGTGATCGATGAAATGCTGGCGCAGGGCATTACACCATTTATCAACCTGTTTCATTTTGACATGCCGATGGCGATGCAACAGCTCGGCGGCTGGGAAAGCCGCGAGGTGATCGATGCCTATGCCGAGTTTGCCGATAACTGCTTCCGTCTGTTTGGCGATCGGGTGAAGCACTGGTTTACCTTCAACGAGCCGATCGTGCCGGTGGAGGGCGGCTATCTGTATGATTTCCATTATCCGAACGTGGTGGACTTCAAACGCGCCGCCACCGTGGCGTACCACACCATGCTGGCCCATGCCCAGGCGGTGAAAAAGTACCGCGCGCGGCAACAGGGTGGGGAGATTGGCATCATTCTTAACCTGACGCCGTCCTATCCGCGTTCCGACAACCCGGCAGACGTCAAGGCGGCCCATATTGCCGATCTGATGTTCAACCGCAGTTTCCTCGATCCAGCGCTGCGCGGTGAATATCCGCAGGAGCTGGTGGCGTTGCTGCAACAGCACGGTCAACTGCCGCATTGCCAGCCGGGAGACGCGCAACTGCTACAACAGGGCGTGGTCGATCTGCTGGGGATCAATTATTACCAGCCGCGCCGCATTCAGTGTCGCGACAGCCTGGTTAACCCCGACAGCCCCTTTATGCCGGAATGGTTCTTCAGCAGCTATGAGATGCCGGGGCGTAAAATGAACCCGTATCGCGGCTGGGAAATCTACGAAAAGGGCGTTTACGATATTCTGACCAATCTGCGCACCAACTACGGCAACCCGCGCTGCTTTATTTCCGAAAACGGCATGGGGGTGGAAAACGAGCAGCGCTTTGACCAGAATGGCCAGATCCAGGACGACTATCGCATTGCGTTTGTTCGCGACCATTTGCGCTGGGTACATCGCGGTATTCAGGAGGGTAGCAACTGCCTGGGTTACCATATGTGGACCTTTATCGATAACTGGTCATGGTGCAACGCCTATAAAAATCGCTATGGTTTTGTGCAGCTGGATTTGGCTACGCAGAAACGCAGCATCAAAAAAAGTGGCGAGTGGTTTGCTGCCGTCGCCGAAGCCAAGGGGTTTGAGGGAGCAGAATGATGGACGATTTGGAAAGCACGGTGATGGAAATCATCGTCAATGCCGGGCAGACGCGCAGCCTGTGTTTTGAAGCGTTGCAGGCGGCGCGCGACGGTGATTTCACTCAGGCTCAGGCGCGTTTGCGCGAGGCGGACGAGTATTCGCGCGCGGCGCATCGGGTGCAGACCCAGTTGATTGAACATGACGCCGGTGAGGGCAAGACGCCGATGACGTTGATCATGGTGCATGCACAGGATCATCTGATGAATGCTATTCTCGCTCGCGAGCTGATCGCTGAAATGGTCGAACTTTATCAACGACAGCAGGCGGCGAGTTAAGGATAATCAGTAACGAGATAGATGACAAAGTTCTCGGTGAGAGACTCGGGCCTGGCGCACTTCGAGGCGCTTCGGCGGCTCACGCCGCTACGCCCCAACGCTCTCCCTAATATCTGACTTTGTCAGTAGTCTGACGGGCCTTTGGCCCGTTTTTCAACATCAGCAGGAAGACCCGCAGTTATGGCCAATATCAACGATGTTTCCCGTCTGGCGCAGGTGTCGAAAGCCACGGTATCCCGGGTGCTGAGCGGCAGTCGCGGGGTAAAGGAAGAAAGCCGCCTGGCGGTGTTGCGGGCGGTGGAAACGCTCAATTATCGGCCGAATGCCGTGGCGCAGTCGCTGACCAGTCAATCGACCGGCTGCATCGGCGTGGTGTGCGCTACCGAACATATCCAGCAGTCCACCGGCTATTTGCAGGCGCTGGAAAAACAGCTGAGTCAACAGCGCAAGCATTTGCTGTTGCGCTTCGCCAACGATGCACCGACGCTGGCGGCCGCGGTGGCGGAGCTGAGCAATGGCTGGTGTGACGCGCTGATTGTGGTCGGTGCGCGCTTTAGCCTGCCGCCGCTGCCAGACAGCGTAATGTGTCTCGATTGCCTGTCGGCCACCACCAGTAAAAGCATCGGCTTCGATCATCAGTTTGCAACCGAAACCGCGGTGCATTATCTCGCCAGCCAGCAGCGGCGGCAGATTGCGCTGGTCAACTTTGCCGGTGGCGACGCCGCGCAGCAGGTCTTGCAGGGGTATTGCAGCGCGCTGGAGACGCACCTGATCCCCTATAACCGGCAACTGGTGGTGGAGGGCGAGGCGTCGGTGCGTATCGCGTTGCAAAGCCTGTTCAATCGCCATATGCCGTTTAATGCGCTGCTGGTCACCGATGACTGTCAGGCGCAGGAAGCGATCGACGTTCTGCGGCAGTATCAACGGCAGGTGCCGGGACAGGTGACGGTGTTCAGCCTGGACGGGTCATTGCAGTGGCCCGGCGCACCGGCGGTGCCGTCGATTGAATATTCGCTGGAGGCGTTGGCGCAGCGTGCGCTGGCGTTGCTGACCAGCGACGAAGACCACAGCCTGATTCGCGGCAGCCTGATGGCGCGCTGACTTGCCTCCCCCCCAGCGCTCGCACGCGCATTGTCTATAATCAACCGCATTACACTTTTTACGCGAATGGTGAAAAAGTGCTGCGGTTGCCCGCTTTTATCGCCATTTTTCCACACTATCATCACCAGAACGCGACAGTGAGGTGCAACTTATGGCTAAGTTTGGTGCCAGGCTTCATGATTTTGGCAAAGGATTGATGATGCCCATTTCGGTGATTGCCGCCGCGGGCATTTTTCTTGGCGTGGCCGCGGCGATGCAAAACCCGGCGGTGGTCGGCGAGTCGTTTAGCCAGATGGCGCTGCCGCAGCTGGTGATTGGGTTTATCCGCAACATTGCTGGCGCGTTGTTTGCCAACCTGCCGCTGTTCTTTGCCGTTGCCGCCGCTATTGCCCTGGCCAAAGACGAAAAGCCCACCGCTGCGTTCGCCGCGGTGATTGGCTTCCTGACCATGCATATGGGCATCAGCTACAGTCTGTTGAGCCAGGGGATTACCGCGCAAACCACCACGCCGGCCTACCTGACTGCGCACGGCATGGGGCGCACCGAGGCGTTGATGTACTCCGCCGAATTTAGTGCAACGCTGGGCATATTTTCTTACCAGATGAGCGTGCTGGGCGGGGTGATTGCCGGTCTGATCACCGCGTTTTTGCATAACCGCTATTACACCATCGTGCTGCCGACGGCGATTAACTTCTTCGGTGGGCGGCGCTTTGTGCCGATCGTTACCGTACTGGTGATGCCGCTGGTGGGGATTGCGCTGTCGCTGATTTGGCCAACCATCGGTGCCGGCATTGCCTGGATTGGTCGGTTGATTGGCCATTCCGGCATTTATGGCACCTTTGTCTATGCCTTCACCGAACGAATTCTGATCCCCACCGGTCTGCATCACATCCTCAATGAAACCGTGCGTTTCACGCCGATTGGCGGGGTTTCGCCGCCGTTTCATGGTGAAAGCATCGTCGGCGCGCTGAACATTTTCAATACCGCACTGGCCAATCCCGGCGCCTTTACCGATCAGGTGGTGCGTGGCGCCACCCGTTTTCTGGCGCAGGGCAAAATCCCGGTGATGATGTTCGGTATGCCGGCAGCGGCGTTGGCGATTTATCACTGTGCGCGGCCAGAACATAAAAAACGCGTTAAGGCGCTGATGATGGCCGGCGCGTTGGCGTCCTTTACCACCGGCATTACCGAACCGCTGGAATTCACCTTTATCTTCGTGTCACCGCTGTTGTTCGTCTTCCATGCGATAATGAGCGGCCTTTCCTTTGCGCTGATGCAGCTGTTTGGCGTGATGATTGGCAACGTACAGGGCGGTGCGATCGATTTTCTGGTCTTCGGCGTGTTGGGGGGCAGCCAGACCGCATGGTGGTATCCGCTGTTGCTGGGCGCGATCTATTTCCCGCTGTATTACTTCACCTTCCGCTTGGTCATTACGCGTATGCAGGTCAAAACCCCTGGTCGCGAGGACGACGACAGCGCATCGCCGCCCGAGGTGGTGGTGGCACCCAACGAGCAGGTGGCGCGCATTATCGTCGGCCTGGGCGGTAAAGAGAACATTCAACTGGTGGATTGCTGCTTTACCCGCCTGCGGGTCAAGGTGGTGAACATGGATGACATCGACGACGAGGCGCTGATGGCCAGCGGTGCCAGCGGTATCAAACGCGCCAGCGACGAGGATATTCAGGTTATTTACGGTTTGCAGGTCGAGAAGATCGCCAATCAGGTCAAGCAGGCGCTGGCGTAAAGGCGGCAGCGCGATTGCCCGTGTCGGCCTGGCTCCGTAATATCTTAAAAAATTGCGGACGATCGAGGATGGCTTATGCTTAATTTTCCTTTGGTATTTATTTATATCCTAAATAATTAAAGCAGCTTGGTCGGCAATTACTGCCAGGGTGTGGCTTGATAATGACGGATATAGTGCAGTTGATTACCGATTATCAAAATATGGCTGATAAATATGATGAGAAATCGCTGTGTTATATTGACGACCATGTTGTTCTCGGCCGGCGACGCGCTGGCCGATCCATTGCCAATCAGCCCGCAAGAATTGCACGCCATCGTACACGAGGATGGCGGGGGATTAAGGGATCTCTATCAGGTATTGTCCATTATCGGCACCACGCCGGGCATCAGCGCGGCGAATTTTCGTCTGACCCACGATGACACCGATCCGTTGGAGATCGACTCCTACAAACTCTCGCCGTCGCATGCGTTTGACGTCGGCATCGACGGCTTCAGACCGTATATTGAAGGCACTTTCGGTTATGTCAAAAGCGATCAGTCTCTGGATTTAGGCGATTTTGATTCCACCGCCAATCACCTGAAACTGAAGACCAAAACCCTGTCGGTGCTCGGTGGCGCCGGGGCTGAATTTGACATTGCCAGCGGCACCATTCTGCGGCCGATGGCGTTATTCGGCTATTCGCGTTCCTCCAATGACACCACGTCTTCCGGCAATTTTGGCGACCAGTTCCACAGCGCCGGGCGCGGCCTGCTGTTTGATTTTAAAATCAACAGCCTGCTGTACGGTGGCGCGCTCGAAATCGAACAGAATCACCGCTGGCAAAACGATGTGAATCTGACCGCCAACCTGCGTTACAACTACCTGGTGGATGACAGTTACAGTGCCAGCGATCCGGCGCTGGAAGGGCGTGACGATTACAGCGTGATGACCGCCGGGGCTGAACTGAATGGCCCGACCGATCTGACGCTGTTCGGTCAGCCGTTGCGCTGGATTGGCTTTGCCAGCGGTACCTATATGCCACAGATCAAGGGTGACATCGGTTTCAACTCTTTCGTGGAACTTGGCGCCGGCATCGAGCTGGTCGACAGCGACGTGATCCCTGGTATTGGCGGCGTCAGCCTGCGGGGCTCTGGCATCCTTGGCGACGGCGTAACAGGCTGGAGCATCGGGCTGGCAGCGGAGTTCTAACGCCGTGTCAGTCTGTTGGCGCAGGCCGGGGCGGCCCGCGTTGGCAGTCGGCCTACAGTTGCTGTACCAGCGCCTGCAGTTGCCGGATCAGCGGATTTTCCGCGTTTGACGCGTAAGGGGCCGCGGTGGACTGCCTGACCACCAGGGTCGTCGGCAACAGATCGTTAAACGCCTGGTGCGGTCGATCCTTCATCCCCACCAGATGATCGACCGCACGCTTGCCGATCAGATCAAAATCCTGCCTCACCGTGGTCAGCGCCGGATGGAAATACTGACTGTCGGGGGTATCGTCATAGCCAATCACCGAAACATCCTGCGGTATGCGCTTATTGATTTGCCGTAAGGCGCTCATCACCCCCAGCGCCATCTGATCGCTGGCCACCAGCATCGCGGTGATATCCGGGTGCCGGCTGAACAGTTCCACGGTTTTTATCCAGCCGCTGTTGGCGCTCCAGTCGCCGTATTCGGTATCGACTTCGGTGATGCCCGCCTGATACAGCGTGTCGCGCCAACAGGCGAGACGCAGGCGGGCCGAAATGGAGCTTTCCGGACCGGCCAGCAAACCGAATTTTCTGTGTCCCAGGTCGAGCAGCAGATTGACGCTGCTGGCGGTGCCGTCGCTGTGCAGAAAACCGAGGTGGCACACCTGTGCGGCGGGGGGAACGTCGAGAAACAGCAGCCGGATGTCGGGATTATCTCTGGTCAGGGTTTCGGCATCGGCTTTTTCCAGCGGCAGGCTCATGACCACGCTGTTGATCTTTTGCGCGCGGAATTCGTTCAACGCCGATTGCAGGCTCGGCAACTGACCGGTTTTCAACATCGAGATCGCCACCTGGTAGCCGGCCAGTTCCGCATGATGCTTGAATGATGAGGCGATTTGCGACGGGGCATGCAGCGCCAGCGAGGTGGTGATCAAGCCAAAGGTCGGCAACGCCTTGCCAGCCAGGATCTGCGCCGAGCGGTTGGGCACATAATTGAGCGTATTCATCGCGGCCAGTACTTTTTTGCGCGTGCGTTCAGCGACGATAGCCGGGTTGTTCAATACTCGTGACACGGTTTGCTGCGATACGCCCGCTTCTATTGCCACATCTTCCAGGGTTGCCTGACGTCTGGTCATCGATTCGCTCTCTTCTTAACGGCACGCTTGGCGTCTGTGATAAGCCGTACTGTCGGAAAATGTCTAAAAAAAACATTTTATGTCGTGCGTAATACATTATGTGAAACAACCGATAAATAGCGTGATTTAACTCAAAGATAATCACTTATTTGATTGCTGGTAAGGATAATAATCGTATTTACTCGTTTAAAAATGTATAGCGCTATACATTCCACAGACAGCAGGAAAGGACGGTTATGAAGCATCATATTTATGCGGTAAACGCGGTGTCACCGGACAGTGTCCTCCAGCAGGTCATTGCCCGACAGGACTGGCAAAATCCGGCGATCTGCCATCTCAACCGCTTGCCGGCCCATCCGCAGTTTCGCAGTTGGCGTGCACTTGAACCGGCCAGGGATAACCGGCGCTCCGAACAGCGGGCGTCGCTGGATGGCGAATGGCGTTTTGCCTACCTGGCGCGGCCAGAAGCGGCCGATCCTCGCTGGCTGGTTGAGGATAGCCCGGAAAGTCGGCCCGTCAGCGTACCTTCCAACTGGCAAATGGACGGCTATGATGCGCCGATCTACACCAACGTCCGTTATCCGATAGCCACCAGACCGCCGTTGGTGCCGGAGGATAATCCCACCGGCTGCTATTCGCGCGAGATCGACATTCCCGCTGACTGGTTGAGCAGCGGCAGCACCCGCATCATCTTCAACGGCGTTAATTCGGCGTTTCACCTTTTTTGCAATGGCCGCTGGATTGGCTATTCGCAGGACAGTCGTCTGCCGGCCGAGTTTGATTTAACCGACGCGCTGCATGCCGGTGGCGGCAATCGCCTCTGCGTGATGGTGATGCGATGGAGCGCGGGAACCTGGCTGGAAGATCAGGATATGTGGCGCATGAGCGGCATCTACCGTTCGGTCTCGCTGCTGCATAAACCGGACGCTCATCTGGCGGATTTTCAGCTGACTGCCGGGCTGGATAGCGAATATCGCCACGGCACGCTGCAGGCTTCTGTCCAGGTGGCGGTGGGTAAGGCGACGTTGAGCGGGTTACAGGTTGACCTGTCGCTATGGCGCGGTGATGAAAAGATTGCCGGTCAACGCCAGCCGCTCGGCAGCGCGGCGGTTGATGAGCGCGGTGGTTATGCCGAACGGGTGACGTTTGGGCTGCCGGTGGCGGCACCGGATTTATGGAGCGCGGAATTGCCGCATTGCTATCGCGCCGTTATTGCCCTGTATGACGCCGATGGACAACTGATTGAAGCCGAGGCGGCGGACACCGGTTTTCGCCGCGTCGAGATCGTCGACGGACTGCTGAAACTCAACGGCCAGCCGCTGCTGATCCGTGGCGTCAACCGACACGAGCATCATCCGCAACGCGGTCAGGCCATCAGCGAAGAGGATATGCTGCAGGATATTCTGCTGATAAAGCAGAACAACTTTAATGCGGTGCGTTGTTCACATTATCCCAATAATCCCCGTTGGTATGAGCTTTGCGATCGTTATGGGCTGTATGTGGTGGACGAGGCCAATATCGAGACGCACGGCATGGTGCCGATGGGACGGCTCAGCGACGATCCGGCCTGGTTCCCGGCCTACAGCGCCCGAGTCACCAGAATGGTGCAGTGTAACCGCAATCATCCCTCAATCATCATCTGGTCGCTGGGCAATGAATCGGGGCATGGCAGTCTGCATGACGCGCTGTATCGCTGGCTCAAAAGTAGCGATCCTAGCCGTCCGGTGCAGTATGAAGGCGGCGGCGCCAACAGCGCGGCGACGGATATCATTTGCCCGATGTATGCTCGGGTGGACGAGGATCAGCAGATCCCGGCGGTACCCAAATGGTCGATAAAGAAATGGATCGGCATGCCGGGCGAACAGCGTCCGCTGATCCTGTGCGAATACGCCCACGCGATGGGTAACAGCCTCGGCAATTTTGACGAGTACTGGCGCGCATTTCGTCAGTATCCCCGCTTGCAGGGCGGGTTTGTCTGGGACTGGGCCGACCAATCGCTGCTCAAGAACGACCTGAATGGCGTACCGGCGCCGGCCTATGGCGGTGACTTCAACGATACGCCGAACGATCGCCAGTTCTGCATGAACGGCCTGGTGTTTGCCGACCGCACGCCGCACCCGTCGCTGCACGAAGCCAAACAGGCGCAGCAGTTCTTTCAGTTTTCGTTGCTGAGCACGGCGCCGCTCGAACTGGCCGTCAGCAGCGAATACCTTTTCCGCCCTAGTGACAACGAGCGGTTGCATTGGCGCATTGAACAGGACGGGCGCGAATGGCGGTCCGGTGAGCTGCCGCTGGCCATTGCGCCACAGGGGAGTAGCGTGATTGTCCTGGCTGAAGCGGGCGATTTGCCAGCGAACGCCCGCGATCTCTACCTGATCGTCGAGGTTATCCAACCGCAGGCCACCGCCTGGTCGCCGGCAGGGCACCGTGTCGCATGGCAGCAGTTCCGCTTGCCGACGGCGCTGGTATTGCCAGACGTTGTCAAAGCGGCCGGTTGCCCGCAACTGCAACAGCATGAGGACGGGTATCGGGTTTCGCACGGCGAGCAGCAGTGGCGGGTCGACCGCGCCAGCGGTCT
Source organism: Serratia odorifera (assembly GCF_041448735.1). Taxonomy (NCBI): domain Bacteria; kingdom Pseudomonadati; phylum Pseudomonadota; class Gammaproteobacteria; order Enterobacterales; family Yersiniaceae; genus Serratia; species Serratia odorifera. The sequence continues at coordinate 422,998 of NZ_JBGMUT010000002.1, forward strand.
GTTAAGCCAATGGACGGTGGCGGGCGTGGATAAACTGATTTCGCCGTTTACCGACCAGTTCGTGCGCGCACCGCTGGATAATGACATTGGCGTCAGCGAGGTGGAGCGCTGCGATCCCAACGCCTGGGTTGAACGTTGGAAAAAGGCCGGACTTTATGATTTGCAGCGGGTTTGCGCTCACTGCACGGCGCAGGCTTACGCGGATCGGGTGGAGATCTGCAGTACCTTCCATTACCGCTATGGTGAGGAAATCCTGATCGTCAGCCGCTGGCAGATGGTGATTGACGGCCAGGGCGCGTTAACCATCAGCGTCGAAGGGCAGCGCGCCGAACATCTGCCCGCGCTGGCGCGTATCGGTATGGTTTTCCAGGCCACACCGGATGCCGCCGAGGTCGAGTGGCTAGGACTGGGGCCGCATGAGAACTATCCCGATCGCCGGCAGAGCGCCTGTTTTTCACGCTGGCGTCTGCCGCTGAGTGAAATGGTCACCCCGTATGTCTTCCCGACGGAAAATGGCCTGCGCTGCGACACCCGCGAGCTCAACTGGGCCGGTTGGCACATCGACGGATTATTCCATTTTTCCATCATGCCTTACGGCAGCAAACAGTTAATGGAGGTCGACCATTGGCATCTGCTGCGTGCCGAAGCGGGTATCTGGATCACGCTGGATGCCCAGCACATGGGCGTCGGCGGCGACGATTCCTGGACGCCGAGCGTGCATGACGCGTGGTTGTTGCAGGACTCGCAATGGCGTTATCAGGTCACTATCAAACATCGGTAAGCGTGGAGGGGGGCGAGCCCCCCATTACAAAATAATAATCCAGGTGACACTATGAAACTGACTCAACTCTCGGCGCAGGAACGGCATAATTTTATTTATTTTATGCTGTTTTTCTTTTTTTACTATTTCATCATGTCGGCGTACTTTCCTTTTTTCCCGATATGGCTGGCGGATGTCAATCATCTGACCAAGACTGAAACCGGGTTGGTTTTTTCATTTATTGCCCTGTTTGCCATTATATTTCAGGTGGCTTTCGGGTTGATCTCCGACAAATTGGGCCTGCGTAAACATCTGCTATGGGCCATCGTTATTCTTTTGATTCTGTTTGCCCCTTTCTTTATTTACGTGCTTGCCCCGTTGTTGCAATACAATATTTATGCCGGCGCGTTGGCCGGAGGATTATACCTGGGGTTTGTGTTCTCCGGCGGTGCCGGCGCGGTAGAGGCCTATATCGAACGCGTCAGCCGCACCAATCGCTTTGAATACGGCAAGGTGCGGGTTTCGGGCTGCGTGGGCTGGGCGATTTGCGCGTCGATTACCGGGTTATTGTTCAGCATCAATCCCAATATCACCTTCTGGATCGCCTCGGGCTTTGGCATAGTATTGGCCATTCTGCTGATTGTTTCCCGCCCGCAGCCACACCAGACCGCGCAGGTGCTGGATAAGCTGGGCGCCAATCAGCGCGAGTTTTCGCTGACGATGGCGCTGGAACTGTTAAAAATGCCGCGTTTCTGGGCCTTTTTATTATACGTGGTTGGCGTTGCCAGTATTTATGACGTGTTTGACCAGCAATTCGCCAACTTCTTCAAAGGCTTCTTTTCATCGCCCCAGCGCGGCACCGAGATTTTTGGTTTTGTGACCACCGGCGGGGAGTTGTTGAATGCCTGCATTATGTTCTGTGCCCCGTTTATCATTAACCGTATCGGTGCCAAAAACGCATTACTGGTGGCCGGTGCCATCATGTCGCTGAGGATCATCGGCTCGTCATTTGCCAGCAGCGGCATCGAGGTCATTGTGCTGAAAACGCTGCATATGTTCGAGCTGCCATTCCTGCTGGTCGGCACCTTCAAATACATTTCTTCGGTGTTCGATCCACGGGTGTCGGCGACGCTGTTCCTGATAGGATTTAACCTGTCGAAACAGCTTTCAGGCGTGGTGCTGTCTGCCTGGGTGGGAAGAATGTATGACTCGGTAGGGTTCCATCAGGCCTATCTGATCCTGGGCCTGATCACCAGCGTGTTTACCATTATCTCCTATTTCACCCTGACGGGGCGCAGCCTGTCGTCAGCGGTAGAAGCGAATCCCGCCCCGCGCTAACTTTCGCGCTGGCCCACGGCGAAGCAATAGGCCCGCTCGGGTTTCCCTGAGCGGGCTTTTCTTATTATAACGCCGGTGAACGGGGTTAACATTGCCAGTCAATGACCGCCAATGCCTCGCTATGGTGGCAGGCTTTTACGGTGCCGATTGAGCCGCTGCGGTGAGCCGTGCCATCAGAATAAGGTTTCCAGCTGTTGTTCGACCTGGTAGCCATCATCAACCAACAGCAGCGTTTTCCACTTATCGAATGTCAGACACGGGTGGGAGGTGCCAAATACCAGAATATCGCCGGGCTGTAAGTCGTAGCCGGGAGTCAGGCTGAGCATGCAGTGTTGATCCATGATGCCGATGCTGCTTATCGCCCCCGCTGGCAGCGGGAGTGCCGTTCCATGGCGATAATGGGCGACAGGCTGCGGCAAGCCGGCATCAAACGCGCAGTCACGTTTGCCGAAGTTCACCACCGCACGATGGTTTTCCGGCACCGATTGCACCATCGCCACCAGTTCCAGGGCGGAGACCAGGTCGCCTGCCAACTCGCAGGCGATGGGGTCACGCTCGATTAGCCGTTGCTGAGCCTGGTGATAAATCCCCTGGTCGTGGGTGATATAACAGCCGGGGCGGATCGCAATGCGGCACTGCGCCGGTTTTTCGGCCGCAAGCCAGCTATTGCACACCACGTCATACCACACGGAACCGGCTCCGGTGAGGATAAACTCGCCGTCCACGTAAGCTGCCATCTGGCAGGCAAGGGTGGCGGCGTCACGCAGCAGCGCCTCCACCTGAGGTTGCGGGTTATCGCCATGCAAGACGCCTTCATATAATTCCAGCCCGCGTAGACGTAACCCCGGTAAGTTGGCGATTTCCGCAGCCAGTGCCAGCGCGCTGTCAGTGCTGCGACAGCCACAGCGCCCGCCGACCACCCCCAGTTCCACCAGTACATCCAATACCTGATTTTGCTGACGGAAGAAGGCGGAAAGCGTCCGTGCATTCGCCAGACTGTCGATACAGCAAATGAAATCAACCTCGGCATAATGCGACTTCAGGCGCGAGATCAGCTGCATGTTGGCTTTACCCACCAATTGGTTAGCCATCAGCACGCGCTGGATACCGCTCGCCATGGCTGCATTTGCCTGCCAGGCGCTGCCAACGCCGATAGCCCAGGCGCCTGCCCGTTGCTGCCACTGAAAAATCGCGGGCGTCATGGTGGTTTTACCGTGCGGTATCAACGAAACTCCGCGCGCATTGGCATAACGCTGCATCCAGTCGATGTTGTTCATCAAGGCGGCTTTTTTAATCACCGCCGCAGGCAGACACACGTCTTCGTTGAGCACGTTGGCGCATGGGTTCATCAGCGCAGATTTGTGGGGTACCAGCATCTCGGATTGGTATTTCATAACATGACTCCTTTGATTTTTTATGGCGATCGGATTGGGTAACTAAACTTAATCTATTGAATTTATTTGATTATTTCGTTTTTATTTATTTTTATTGAATTAAAGTACCACAATTTCATGGTGATTTTGTGTGGTTTTTCACTGTTTTCAGCGTGTGTAAATGGTTTACTGCTGCACAGAATGCATAGGGAGCTGAAGACAATGAAAGTTGACTGGTTATTCAGGAATGTCACGGTGGTTGATGGCAGCGGGGGTGAGCAATACCGCGCTGATGTGGCAGTGGCGGGCGATCGCATTGTGGATATTGCACCGTCGCTCGCGGTCACAGCGCTGCAGACCATTGAGGGTGAGGGACGGGTGCTTGCTCCGGGTTTTATTGATGTTCATACCCACGATGATACCAACGTCATCCGCATGCCGGCCTATCTGCCAAAGATAAGCCAGGGGGTGACGACAGTGATCGTTGGCAACTGCGGGATCGGTGCCGCGCTGGCGACCATCAAGGGCGAGGTGCCAGATCCGATGAACCTGCTGGGTGAGAAGGCGCATTTTATCTACCCTAGCGTGGAGGCCTATGCGCACGGGGTCGAGGCCGCCAGGCCGGCGGTGAATGTGGCAACGCTGATTGGCCACACCACCTTGCGCAACAATCATATGGACGATCTTTTTCGCTCGGCGACGGCCGCAGAAATTGCCGCGATGCGCCTCCAGTTACGTGAAGGGTTGCAACAGGGGGCATTGGGGTTAAGTACCGGGCTTGCCTATGCCAGCGCCTTTAACGCCAGCACCGAGGAAGTGATGGCGCTGGCGGAGGAGCTGGCCGGCGAGCAGGGGATTTACACCACGCACCTGCGTTCCGAGTTCGAGCCGATCCTCGAGGCGCTGGATGAGGCTTTCCGTATCGGTCGTCACGCCAAGGTGCCGGTGGTTGTGTCGCACCACAAATGCGCCGGGGCCAACAACTGGGGGCGCACCGTCGAGACGCTGGCCTTGTTTGACCGCATGCGTCAACGACAGGAGATTGGCTGCGACTGTTATCCGTATTCCGCCAGCTCTTCTACCCTCGATCTCAAGCAGGTGACCGACGAGTTTGACATCGTGATTACCTGGTCGCACCCCCACGCGGAACAGGCAGGGAAAACGCTGCAACAGATTGCCACTGACTGGCAGCTGAGCCTGCATGACGCGGCGAAGCGCCTGATGCCGGCCGGTGCGATTTATTACAACATGGATGAGCGGGATGTACGCCGGGTGCTGAGCTACCCGGTGACGATGGTGGGTTCAGACGGACTGCCTAATGATCCGATGCCGCATCCGCGCCTGTGGGGCGCGTTCCCCCGCGTGCTGGGGCATTACTGCCGCGATGAAAAACTGTTCCCGCTCACCGTGGCGATCCACAAAATGACCGGCCTGTCCGCCGCGCGTTTCCGTCTGCCGCAGCGGGGGCTGGTAAAAGTGGGCTACTATGCCGATTTGGTGTTATTCGATCCGCAAACGGTACGCGATATCGCCAGTTTTTCTGACCCCAGACAGCCGGCCGCCGGCATTGAACGGGTGATGGTGAACGGCGTGATGAGCTATGGGCCACAACAGCAGGTTATCGGGCGAGCAGGGCGTTTCCTGCGTCGTCAACGTCAGCAAGAAGGGGCATGATAATGAGTATTACACGTTACGGGATCGACGGCGCAACGGGAACCGGCGGGCAGCATCTGCCGTTTGCCCGTGCGGTGGCAGCGGGGGGCTGGCTGTACGTGTCCGGCCAGACACCGATGAAAAATGGCGAAGTGGTCGAAGGCGGTATTGTCGATCAATCCCGTCTGGCGATTCAGAACTGCCTGGATATCATGGATGAGGCGGGTTATACCCTGGCAGATGTGGTACATGTCAAGGTGATCCTGACGGATGCACGCTATTTCCAGTCGTTCAATAAAGTATTCAGCGAAATCTTTGGCGCCAATCCTCCGGCACGTATTTGCTGTGTGGCGGATTTGGTGGTTGATTGTAAAGTTGAAGTTGATATTACCTGTTATAACGCGTCACGCGCGTAATTAAATAAAAATACAATCTCATTTGCTCATTGAGTGCTGAAATTATTCAGCGCTCAGGCTTCTCTCTACCTTACACTCATTAACTGGCAGGATGTGAATAATGAATAGTCATGTCTTTTTAGTCGGATTTATTGTTTATGCCATCGCCATGATCTGGCTTGGCTGGTACGTATCCCGGAACCAGAAAAGTGGAGAAGACTTTCTGCTCGGCGGGCGATCGCTACCGCTGTTTTTAACCCTCGGATCGACGGTCGCCACCATGGTTGGCACCGGCTCCAGCATGGGGGCCGTCGGCTTCGGCTACAGCAACGGCTGGGCGGGCATGCTCTACGGCGTCGGCGGCGCTATCGGGATTTTGCTGGTCGCCTGGCTATTTGCTCCGTTGCGTAAATTACGTTTTATGACCATGAGTGAAGAATTGTCTTATTATACCGGCGGCAGTCATCTGATTAAAAATATCGTCGGGCTGATGATATTTATTGCCTCAATTGGTTGGCTGGGGGCGCATATTCTCGGCGGCAGTCTCTATTTGTCGTGGGCTACCGGTATTGACCTGACCGTAGCCAAATTGATTATCGCGCTGGCTTTTGCAATTTATGTGATTATCGGCGGCTATTCGGCGGTGGTCTGGACCGATACGATTCAGGCGCTGATCCTGTTCTTTGGTTTTATTCTGATGGCGATTCTGGCGGTGATTCACGTCGGCGGCTGGCAGGCGATTGAGCAGGCGATGGATCCGCAAGCTCTGAGCCTGTTTGCGATTGACAAACTGGGCCTGGTGCCGGCGTTGTCGCTGGCGACGGTGATCGGTGTCGGCGTGCTGGCTACCCCATCGTATCGCCAGCGCATCTACTCGGGTAAAAACGTGTCCTCGGTGCGCCGCTCGTTTGTCTATACCGGCGTGTTGTATCTGTTTTTCTCCATTCTGCCGGCGATTATCGGCATGGCGGCCTTCACCATGAACCCGCACCTGACCAACAGTAACTATGCTTTCCTGTTCGCCACCGGTTTCCTGCCCGCCATTCTCGGCATGGTGGTGCTGATTGCCGGTTTGTCGGCCACCATGTCTTCCGCCAGTTCCGATGCCATCGCCGCCGTCGCCATTATGATGCGCGATGTTTACACCATGGTGACCGGCAGAATGCCGCCGGAAAACAAGGCCATTCTGCTGTCGCGCATCATGCTGGCCGGGGTGATCGGCCTGGCGTTGATCTGCGCGCTGACCTCCAACGACATCATCAGCTATATCACCAAAATGATTTCGATGCTGATGTCCGGGCTGTTTGTCTGCTCGCTGCTCGGTCACTTCTGGCTGCGCTTTAACTGGCAGGGCGCGCTTACCGCGCTGATCGCCGGCATGCTGACCTCGATCGTCATTCTGGCGAAGGCCGACTGGCTGGCCTTCTGGGGGAATCCGTGCATTCCGTCGGTGGTGGTGAGCTTTGTCAGCTCGCTGTTTGTTACGCTGATGACGCCTGCCAGCACCTTGAGTCGGGAAGACGCTCTGGCGATGATCACCCGGGAACGTGAAGACCAGAGCGTGGTGGTCGTTACCGACAAGGCATCAGGCAATGCGGGGTAAGGGCATGATCGACGATTATATTGCCATTGACTGGGGGTCGACCCAACTGCGCGCCTGGCACGTGCAGCACGGCGACTGTATCCATTCACTCAACCTCCCGGCGGGGGTAAGCCGTCTGAAAGGGCAGGCACCGCGCGACATCTTCCAGCGCTACATCGCCCCCTGGCGCGGCAATCGGAACATACCGGTCATGATGGCGGGGATGATCGGCAGTGAGGCGGGCTGGCAGACAGTGCCCTATCTCGATTGTCCCGTACGACTTGATGATATCGGCTCACAATGCCAGCGTGTTGATGAGAATGTCTGGATTGTGCCGGGGCTGAAAACCGTGCGCGATGGCGCCTGCAACGTGATGCGCGGTGAGGAAACGCAGCTGCTTGGCGCAGCACAGCTGTCGCCTGCCAGCTGTTACGTACTGCCGGGTACGCACTGCAAATGGGTGTGGTCACCGCAGGCCAGCATTGAGGATTTCACCACGGTGATGACGGGGGAACTGCACCATTTATTGTTGAGCCATTCATTGATCGGCCACGCGCTGCCGGAACAGCAGGAGGATGCCGCGGCGTTCCGCCAGGGGCTGGCAACCGGTGTGGATTCTCCCGCCTTGCTGCCAAAGCTGTTTGAAACCCGCGCCCGCTGGCTGTTGGGGGCGCTGAAAAAGGAATCGGTCAGCGACTATCTGTCGGGCTTGCTGATCGGTGCCGAGCTGGCAACGCAGACGGGGCAGCGGCAACCGTCATCGGTCACGCTGGTTGGTGCAGAACCATTACTGATGCGCTACCAGGCAGCCTTCGATCTGCTGGGAATAACGGTAAGCCAATGTTCGGGCGACAGCGCATTTTTGCAGGGAATAAAGAGGATAATCAATGATGGATATTAAGCTGATTGCCATCTTGCGCGGCGTCAGGCCAGAAGAGGCTGCCGACCATGTTGCGGCCTTGATTGACGCGGGTTTACGCTACATCGAAATTCCGCTCAACTCCCCCGGTTGGCAACAAAGCATACCGCAGATGATACGCCAGTATGGTCAGCAGGCGACGATCGGCGCCGGAACGGTGCTGAATATCGAGCAGGTGGACTGGCTGGCCAAGGTTGGAGCAAGACTGATTGTCACGCCCAATACGCAACCCGCTGTCATTCGCCGGGCGCTGGAGCATGACATGCTGGTGTGTGCCGGCTGTGCCACCGCCAGCGAAGCGTTTACTGCGCTTGAGGCCGGCGCGCAGTGCCTGAAAATCTTTCCCTCAGCCGCTTTTGGGCCGGCGTACATTAGCGCACTGAAAGCGGTACTGCCGCCTGAGGTATCGGTGTTGGCTGTCGGCGGTGTAACGCCGGACAATATTGTCGATTACCTGCAGGCGGGCTGCTGTGGCGCCGGGTTGGGTAGCGATCTGTATCGTGCCGGGCAAAGCGTACAGCAAACCGCAGCACAGGCCCGACGATTTATTGCCGCCTGCGGTTAATCTCCTAGCGGCTGGCGGTCATCGTGGTTTTCACGGTGACTGTCCAGCGCCAGCTTGATGCGGCGCAAGCGGTCTTTTGCCTGCGCCTTGTTTGCCATCGCCAGTTCGGTTGCCAGCACATCCACCATCGCCAACATCGCATAGCGTGACGTGCTGGGTTTAAAGATATAGTCGTTTTCACGCACCACCAGCGGCAACACCAGATCGGCCTGCTCGGCCAGCGGCGTATCCGGCGGGGTGATGGCGATCACCTTGGCCCCATATTGCCGGGCAATGGCCGCGCTGTTAGTCAGTTCACTGGCATGCCCGCCGAGCGAAAGGGCAATCACCACGTCCTTCGGCGCCACCGCCGCACACATCATCCGCACCAGCAGGCCATCATTCTGATGGACGACCGGCAGTCCGAGGCGAAAGAGACGGTGCTGTAACTCTTGAGCACAAATGGTGGAGCCGCCGCCCATGCCAATTGCCAGGATTTGCCGAGCCTGGCTCAGCCAGTTCACCGCCAGCTGCAACGCTTCGGTATCCAGGGCGCGTCGGTTGGTTTCCAGCACGCTGATGATAGATTCGTAAATGCCCTGTACACCCTCAAGATCCGGTACATCCAGAATAAAGCGCTGTCCCACCGCCAGCGACTGGGCCAGGCGCATCTTGAGTTCGCGAAAATCCTTGCAGCCCAGGGTTCTGGCGAAACGGGTGATTGAGGCCTGACTGGTGTCGGTGTGGTGCGCCAGGCTGGCGATAGGCAGCTCGGCGGCAGTGGCAACATCGTCCAGAATAAAGCGCGCAATGCGTTTTTCTGTTGCTGTCAGTGCCATGAAACGCTCGGTGATGCAGGAGATTATGTCGATGCTGTAGGTCATTAGACGGTATCAACGTAGTGGGAAGCTACGATCCTTTTTATCATGTGGGGTATTTAATGCAACTAAGCATCGGGTCAACAGCCAGGCTGGGTTCTGCGCATCCAGCCGATGGACGAATAGCCTGACAAAATTACTAGACGACCGGTCAGTTTTTTGACTATGCTATGCGCACTATGAAAAAACCAGCTTGCGAAATACGCCAACACATTCTGGACGTGGCCAGAACCCTGATGACGACCAAAGGCTACACTGCCGTAGGGTTGGCCGAACTGGTGGCCTCGGCCGGCGTGCCGAAAGGATCATTTTACTACTATTTCAAATCCAAGGAAGATTTCGGGCAGGCATTACTCGAAGAATATTTCAGGGAATATTTAGCCACCATCGATCGTCTGTTGTCGGCAACCGGCACCGGGCGTGACCGGCTATTGGGCTATTTTCGATATTGGTCTGATACTCAGGGGACAGATTTGCCGGAAGGTAAATGCCTGGTGGTGAAACTCGGCCCTGAAGTTTGCGATCTGTCCGAGGGGATGCGGCAAGTGCTGCAAACTGGCACCGTCGCCATTATCGATCGCATCGCCGCCGCTATCGAAGCCGGACAGGGCGATAAATCGATCGTCACGGACATGGCGCCGCGCACCTTGGCGGAATCGCTTTACCAACTGTGGCTGGGGGCTTCATTACTGGGCAAGTTGCACAAAACCGACGATGCTTTTGCCAGCGCCATGTCAATGACGGTACGGCTGATCTAGCGTCGCTGATGGCATCAATAGGCAGCTGCTACGGTAGCTGCATTTTTTTACTTACTTACTAGACGACTGGTCAACTATAAAAGAGATTTACCATGACTGATAACAGCACTCGCACCGATCTGTTCTTTCCAACCACATTTGGCGCACTTGAACTTGCCAATCGTATCGTGATGGCACCGGTGACCCGCAGCCGTTACGGCGAAGACGGTATTCCGCATCAACTGCATGCCACCTATTACGCGCAGCGTGCCGGTGCCGGCCTGATTGTGGCGGAAGCCACCAATATTTCGCCGCAGGGGCGAGGCTATGCCGCTACCCCGGGGATCTGGAATGACGAGCAGGTTGCCGGGTGGAAAAAAGTCACCGACGCGGTACACGCCGCCGGTGGCAAAATCGTCAGCCAGCTGTGGCACGTGGGGCGCTTTTCCAGCACCGCGTTGCAGCCCGGCGGAGCATCGCCAGTAGCACCTTCTGTCATCATTGCCGAAGGCAATACCTATACCGTTGAGGGGTTTGTGCCGGTCTCGATGCCCCGCGCACTCGAAACGGATGAAATACCCGGGATTATTGAACAGTACCGGCGCGCAGCAGAAAACGCCAAACGTGCCGGTTTTGACGGTGTGGAAGTTCACTCGGCAAACAGTTACTTACTCGATCAGTTCCTGCGTGATTCGACCAATCAGCGCAGCGATGGTTATGGCGGCTCGATTGAAAACCGTAGCCGTCTGACGCTGGAAGTCACGAAAGCGGTGATCGGGGTTTGGGGGAGCGATCGCGTGGGTATCCGACTTTCGCCGGTGACGCCGGATGCCGGAAATACGCCGCCAGACAGCAACGTGATGGCGACCTACGGGTATCTGATCGGGCAGTTGAACTCCCTCAATCTGGCCTATCTGCACTTTGTCGAGGGCGCGACGGCGACATCACGCTCGGTGCCGCCAGGCGTCGACCTGGACGCCTTGAGCGGCCAGTTCAACGGGCCATTTATTGGTAACAATAACTATGACCTGGAAATGGCAATTGCCCGGCGGGCCGAAGGGATCATCGATGCGGTGGCTTTTGGCCGGCTGTTTATCTCCAACCCTGATCTGGTTGAACGCCTGCGCAAGGGGGCAGAGCTGACCATCGCTGCGCGCGAAGCCTATTACGGCGGCGGTGCCAAGGGGTATACCGACTGGCCAAACGGCAATTATTGAATCTGGCGTGGATTTGCCTAGAACCATCACTCAGTTAAATAAGGAACGGCAAGATGAGCAATATCACCTATGTACAGGAATACAACGCCATCGTTGATGTGCTAAACCAATACAATGCCGGTGGCCAGTACGCTGATGAAACCGGCATTCAGCGAGCGTGCCACTATCTTTGGCGTGGATGACGACTACAAATTGACCGGCGGCCCGATTCAAGGCCTGTTCGACATCATTGATAGCGCCTTTCGCCCCTTGCCGGAAGCCAAAGCGGCCATCGTGCACATTGATATCGTCGGAACCGCCGCCAGCGCGCGGATCGATACGGATGACATTTCCGGTTTCCGCTTTACCGATTTCTTTAACCTGCTGAAGGTTGAAGGCCAGTGGCGGGTGGTCAGCAAAATTTATCATACCCATACCGCCGCCTGACCGTTCGGCCTGTTCAACGCCGCGTGCCCCGGCACCGCATCATCGCCATACCAGCCCTGATGCCCGCACTTTGCCGGTTTGAGGGCAGTAACGTCTGCCGTTGAGGGGCGCGCCGCGACACCATGCTGCTATGCAGTCGATATAAGGAGTGAAAATGAGTCATGTGTTTATTATTGGGGCCGCCGGCAAGATCGGCCGCCGTTTGATCCCGCGTCTGGCCAGCCGTGGCCTGCAGCCGTACGCGCTGCATCGCCATGCAGAACAGGCCGGTGAACTCAGCGCCTTGGGCGCCATTCCCGTTGCCGGTAATCTGTTGGCGCTGGATGCGCCCGCGCTAGCCAGGTTAATGACCGGCAGCGAGGTGGTCATTTTTACTGCCGGCGCTGGCGGCAAGGGCGGCCCGGCAATGACCCAGGCGATTGACGGTGACGGACTGACCACCGCGATTGCGGCCGCCAAACTGGCCGGGATCCGCCGCTTCCTGCTGGTTTCCGCTTTCCCCGACGCGCTGCGCGGTGGCAAGGCTTCCGAGCAGTTCGAACATTATATGGCAGTAAAAAAACGCGCAGACGTGCAACTGGTTGAAAGCGAGCTGGATTGGATCATTCTGCGTCCGGGAACGTTGCGCGATGACGTGGGCACCGGCAAGGTTCGAGCCGACGTCGCCATCCCTTATGGTGATGTGTCGCGGGACGACGTAGCGGCGACGCTGGTCGCATTGATTGAACAGCCCGAAGTCAACCGGGTGATCATCGAGTTGACGCAGGGCGATCTCCCGGTAGAACAGGCGGTGCGTCGCCTGGCACATTGATCTGCGTATCATTGCAACGGCTCTTGCCTCGGCGTGCTGTCAACGGGCCGTGGCAGATGTGGCGGTGGCAAGAAAAGTGGGCTGACCGGTTAGCCGGACGGCGCATGTCAGCAAGTTAAAGAGAGAAATTGAGATGCCTATGGAAAGCCATATCGCCCCGGTGGCGCTGGAAAAAGCCTACCGCTTGATTAACCATGGCCCTACGGTTCTGGTCTCGGCGCGTGATGGCGACTGTGACGATATCATGACCGTTGCCTGGGCCTGTGCGATGGATTTTTCGCCGCCCAAGCTCAACGTGGTGTTGGACAAGGTAGCCAAAACGCGCCAGCTAATCGAACGCAGCGGCACTTTTGTGGTCCAGGTGCCCACCGCGGCACAGCTGCCATTAACCCACTATCTGGGCACGCACAGCCTGTTGACGGATAGTCAAAAACTGACCAACAGCGGGGTGCAACTGTTAGACATTGATGGCCATGATATGCCGTTTGTTGCGGGGTGCAGTGCCTGGCTGGCGTGTCGGCTGATAGCCGAACCTCACAATCAGGCGGCGCACGATCTGTTTATTGGCGAGATCGTCGGCGCCTGGTCGGATACCCGTATATTCAGCGACGGGCACTGGCATTTCGAAACCGCCGATCCCGCGCTGCGCAGCCTGCATTACATCGCCGGCGGCCACTATTACACCATCGGCGATGCGCTGACCGTGGCTCAACCTGGCGCTGAGTAACGCCAATCCGCCGGTCAATACCACGGGCACAATGGCCGCTTAGCGACGAGACAGCGAGGGGGCCCCTCGCTGTTGATACACGGCGCGTGTTATTTACCTGGCTGATTAATACCGGCGTCGGCAAGCAAAAAGCCCGCTTAAGTTTCCTTAAGCGGGCTTCTCTAAATTTGGCTCCTCTGACTGGACTCGAACCAGTGACATACGGATTAACAGTCCGCCGTTCTACCGACTGAACTACAGAGGAATCGTTTGAACGAGGCGAATCATAGCGGGGTGCCAGGGGCTTGTAAAGCATCAAAAAACGCGTTTTGGTGCGTTTGCTGTAAGAGTATGCAAACTGCTGCATTATTGAATGAATTGGTGGCATGGTGGCGGGCAATGCGCACGGCAACCGCCCCATTGTGGTGCAAAATCGCGCCGCCTTGCGGGGGCAGTGGTTAACCGAACGGGGCGAACCCGCGTTTTTTAGCCTGTTAATCCACACCTTAGCATGGCAAATGCGCTCTCGTGACATTATGGCCTGGATCTTGCTGCCTGATGTTTGGTTTTTATTTCGCTGTTAACCGGCATCACGGGGGCACCATGAATCTCAGACGACTCAAGTATTTCGTAAAAATTGTCGATATCGGCAGTCTGACCCAGGCAGCAGAAGTGTTGCATATCGCTCAACCAGCGCTCAGCCAGCAGTTGGCGACGCTGGAGGGCGAACTCAATCAACAGCTGCTGATTCGCTCCAAGCGCGGCGTGATGCCGACCGAAGCCGGCAATATTCTCTATGCCCATGCGCAGACCATTTTACGCCAGTGCGAACAGGCACAAAGCGCGGTGTGCAGCGCAGGGCAGGCGATGAGCGGACAGGTTGCGGTCGGACTGGCGTCCGGCAGCGCGGCGGCGCAGCTGGCCTTGCCGCTATTGCAGGCGGTGCGCGAGCGGCATCCCGGCATTCTGCTGAGTTTGCATGAACACGCAGGGGCCGAACTGCCTGGCCAAATCGAGAATTACCGTCTGGACATGGCGGTGCTGTACGGTGCTAAAACGCCGCCGGGACTGACCGCCACCCTGCTGGCGAAAGAAGAGTTATATCTGGTGGCAACGCGGGCGGTACCAAGCCCCGGCAACAGCGTCGACCTGATGGACGTATCACGATTGAACCTGTTTTTGCCGCGCGAGGGTGACGTGGTGCGTAATCAGGTAGATGAAGCGATGGCGGTGCGCCGACTGGCGGCGAACGTGATTGGCGAGATTGAGTCGCCATCCACCCTCAGTGCGGCGATTGCCGGCGGTCTGGGTGCCACCATTTTGCCTGAATCGGCCGCGCGAGCGATGATCGGCCCAGCCAAGGCCTGGATGGCGCGCATCATCAGCCCTGCACTGGCGGTGCCGATGACGCTGTGCGTCTCCAGCCAGCAACCGCTGTCTGCCCCGGCGCTGGCGGTTAAGGAGCTGCTGTTGTCGATCGTTGCCGAGCGCAGTCAGGAAAAACGCGCGCTGGTATTGGTGCAATAAGGTTACGGGGGGCAGCAGCGCCCCCGGTCCCGCCAACCCCGCCGGAAAACGGCGTTATACCGCCTGCCATTCCTCCACCAGCGTCTGCACCAGTCTATCGGCGGGCATTTCCCGAATCAGCGACACTCCCTGTCCGGCCCACTGGGCGCCAAAACCGTGTTCGCCTTTCGCCGCTGCCGCAACGGCGAGCGCTTTACCGAGCGCATAGGTCAGCGGATAGGGGGGAATGGCGTCCTCGGCGATACGGCGGGTAAACTGACAAAAGGCATTGTCGATACACCTGGCCGGTCGGCCGGAAATCGCCGACGTCATCACCGTGGTGGCCGCCTGCGGGCTCTTCAATGCGTGGCGATAGGCCTGATTGGCGGCAGATTCCGGACACAGAATAAACGCCGTCCCCATTTGCACGCCGGTCGCGCCCAGACGGCGCATCGCGGCAATGCCCGCGCCATCCATCACGCCGCCGGCGGCAATAACCGGCACCGGCGTGACCGCCTTGATGGCCTGCAATAGCGTAAAGGTACTTAGCTGACCGTCATCCTGCCGTGGGTCAAGCTGGCCGCGATGGCCGCCGGCCTCGATGCCCTGCGCCACAATAAAATCAATGTCGCTCGCGGCTATCTGACGTGCTTCGTCCGGGCTGGTTGCGGTGGCAAAGGTGACGATGCCGCGCGCTTTTAGCTGGTCGATAACGGCGGCCGACGGAATGCCGAAATGAAAACTCACCACGCTGGGCCGGCGTGCCAACAAGACCTCCAGCATCGGCGGGTTGTCATGAAACGTTTGGTAGATTTCGCTCAGTTGTGCGGGAGGCGTTGCCGCGTACTGGTCGAACAGCGTCTCGAATCGCCGTATCCAGGCCAGTTCAAGCCGTTGATCGCGTTGCACCGGCGGGTGGCAGAACACATTGACATTGATCGGGCGAGAGGTCAGCGACTGGGTCTTGGCTATCATTGCCTCCGCCTGTTCTGGCGTTGAAGCCCCGACGCTGATCGAACCAAGCGCCCCGGCGTTGCTGACGGCAGCAGCGAGTTCAGGGGTAGACACGCCGGCCATCGGCGCCTGTACCAGCGGGTACTGTAGGTTAACAGCGGTACACAAAGCGGTTTTCATGGTGTTTATACCTGCTTGAGCGTCATGTAAGGTCAACTATAAAATCTCGTGCAGAGACGTAAAAATCAATGTCGTTTTCAAAATGAGAATGAAAGATGAACCATACTTCACTGGAAATCTTCACGGTGGTCGCCGAGGAGCTCAGCATCATCAAAGCGGCTACGCGCCTGGGACGGGTGCAATCCAACATTACGACGCGCATCCAACAGCTTGAACAGGAACTGGGTGTTCAGCTTTTTTCTCGCGAAAACAGACGTTTGGCTCTGACGTCGCAGGGGCGCAAGTTCCTCGGCTATGCGCAGCGCATTCTCAGTCTGGCGCAGGAGGCGCGCCAGTCTTTGCACCCTCAGCAGCCAAGCGGCACGCTGGCGCTGGGCGCGATGGAATGTGCCGCCGCCAGCCGGCTGTCCATGCCGTTGAGTCATTTTCGCCAGGCTTGCCCGCAGGTGCGGTTGACCTTGGCCACCTTGCCGACGCGACAACTGACGGAAAAAGTGTATAACGCGCAACTGGATTGTGCGCTGGTCGCGCTGCCTGAAGGCCGTGACGGTAACGTTATATGTCCCGACGGTTTATCCTCTCTACCCTTATTTGTCGAGCAAATGACCCTGGTGCTGCCGGTGGGGTTTGACCAGGCAAAAAGCGGCAATGACGCCGGTGCGCTCAAACTTGCCGCATTCAGGCAGGGGTGTCGCTACCGCGAGCTTGCCATTGGCCTGATGGCGCGTCGACTGCCTGCGAACCAGCAACCGGCGGTGCAGGAGGTCGGCTCTTACCATGCGATGCTCGCCTGCGTCGCCGCCGGCAACTACCTGTGCCTGTTACCCGCAAGCGTGCTCGAGTTGCTGCAACTGCCCGCTGGGGTCACTCTGGTTGCCGCCGGATCGGCAACCACGCATTTTATCTGGCGCGCCGATGCGCGTTCGCCAGCGCTGGACAGCCTGCGTCGGGCGCTGGCCGCGACGTCGAACGTTGAGCGATGATCGCCAGGCAGCGCCGCGGGTCTGCGGCATACGGCTTCACTCTGATGAAAATGACGTCTTGCCTTGATAAATAGCGGACGCCAAGCGAGGTTATGGTACATATAACTGAACACCCTTACAGGAGCAGCTAGATGAATTCGCATCCGATTCGGCAGATCATTGCGTTCTGCGACAGCGCTATTTCAGCCAGGAATTTTGACGCGCTGATGGAGCACTATGCACCCGATGCCGCTCTGGTGGTGAAGCCAGGCACCATCGCCATGGGAAAAGACAATATCCGCAACGCCTTTATCGCCATTTCCGATTACTTTCAGCATCGGCTGGTGGTGGAGCAGGGGGAAATGCAGATCGTTGAAGGTGGCAGAAATGCGCTGGTTATCATGGAAACCCTGCTGCGCTTTCCCGATCAACAGGGCGTGATGGTTGAGATAACCCGGCGGGCAACCTATGTTTTTCGGCAGGAAGACGACGGCCGCTGGCTTTGCACCGTTGATAATTCTTACGGCACGGCGCTTTTGGATCGGGACAGCGCCTAAAAGATGGCGGTTGAGCAAGATGCGGCTATCATCTTTCCCTTAACCCCTTGCTGCCACTGAAAAAGGATCGTCTGTTGCTATGCCCGTGAATTTTGATCTTAACGATCTCTATGCCTTCCGTGCGCTGGTTGAATACGGCAATTTTCGGCTTGCCGCGGAGTCCATCTGCCTGTCACAGTCAGCATTGAGCCGCAGAATAGAAAAGCTTGAATCCGCGCTGGGTATCAAGTTGTTCGACAGAACCACCCGGCGCGTCACGCTGACGCTGTATGGCCAGACCTTTGCCGAACGTTCGGACCAGCTATTGGCCAACGTTGAGTCGGTGTTGGCGGATATCAATAAGGTGAGTCAGGACCGCATGGGGCTGGTCACCGTCGCCACGGTGCCCTCGGCAGCCTACTATTTCATGCCTGACGTGATCCGCCGTTTCCAGGCCCGCTATCCACGGGTGCGGGTCAAGCTTATTGATAGCAGTGCAGGGAATGTCATTGAAGCGGTTGCCAGTGGTCAGGCTGACTTCGGCATCTGTTTTGCGAGAAACCTGCAACCCAATATCGAATTTGTACCGTTGGTGGGGGATGTCTACGTGGCTGCCTGCCGGCGCGATCATCCTCTCGCCCGTAAAAAAAGCCTCAGTTGGCGCGAGTTTTATCAGCAGGATTACGTGGGGCTGGATCAGACCTCCGGTAACCGCCATCTGCTCGATCAGATGCTGGGACACATTATTCCCGAGCGTCCCAGCCTCTGCGAAACCCGCCATGTGACGACCCTGCTGGGCATGGTTGAAGCGGGCGTCGGCATTGCCGCCGTGCCCGCTATGTCGATGCCGAGCTCAGCACATTCGGTATTGACTCACCTGCCGCTGACCGATCCGGTGGTGAAGCGCACGGTGGGCCTGATCAGGCGCAGCGGACGCATGCAGTCTTACCTGGCTGGTGAGTTGGAAACCTTGATCACTGAACAGTATCACGCGGTTTAACCGGTCGTTCGGCCTGCACCGATCTCATGCCGGTGGCGCGAATGGTGTTTTGCACTTCGGCGGAAGAGAGGAAATCCAGCAGCGCTTTGCCTGCCTGACGGTGCTGTGCGTTGGCGGTGATCGCGCCGGCAAAGCGGGTAATGTGCTGCAGTTCTTCCGGCAGTTCGCCAATAAAGGTGACGCCCGGCACCGGAAGCAGTTCGCTCACCTGCTGGAAACCTAGCGCATATTTCCCTTTTGCCACTTCGGATGCCACCGGAATGCGTTCAACCTTATGCGCCTTCTCTTTCATCTGCGCTTCGATAGACAGTTTTTTGAACAGCTGGCCGCTGACATAGCGGCCGCTGGCGCTGTCCGAATAAGCCACGGATGTGGCATGCAACAGGGTGCTGCGCAGATCTGCCGCCCGTTTGATATCGGGCTTGGGCTCACCTTGCCTGACCACCATACCAATCGGCGAGTCGGCTATTTCGACACGCGAACCCGGCTGCAGCCAGTTACCCTGATCCAGGTTGTTCAGCGCATCACCGACCATAATCACCACGTCGGCCTGTTCTCCGCGCGCCAGGCGTGCCGGGATCGCCTGAGGGGTGTTACCCATGGAGGGACCAGACACCAAAACGACAGTGTCGCCGCTATTGGCGGTAAATTGCGGTGCCAGTTTTTCCAGTGCGGCTTTAAAGCCACCTGAAATCATGACGGTCACTTCTTTGGCCAGCACCGGGGTGCTGACAGCCGAAAATAGCAGTATGGCGAGCAGTGAACGATAAATGTTTTGCATGGTGTAATCCCTGATTCAAGCGGCGGTTTGCAGCGATAAGCTGTTGCGACGGTATAAATAAAG
Organism: Serratia odorifera; assembly: GCF_041448735.1. NCBI lineage: Bacteria > Pseudomonadati > Pseudomonadota > Gammaproteobacteria > Enterobacterales > Yersiniaceae > Serratia > Serratia odorifera. Next base: position 442,319 of record NZ_JBGMUT010000002.1, read on the forward strand.
CGTTGCCAATAATGCACATACCGCGGCAAAGCTCATCCAGTAGCCGGGCGAGGCTTTGTCGCCGGTGTACTCGATCAGGGCGGTAGAAATAACCGGCGTAAAGCCGCCAAAAACAGCGGTTGCCAGACTGTAGGCCAACGAGAAGCCGGCGACCCGCACCTCCATCGGCATGATCTCGGTTAACGCCGGGATCATGGCGCCATTGTAGAGGCCGTAAAGGAAGGACAGCCACAGTAGCACCGTCAGCATCATGGAAAAGCTGGGGGCTTCAGCAAGCAGGCTCAGCGCCGGATAGGCGGTGACCAGTGCCAGCAGCGCCATGGTAACCAACACCGGTTTGCGGCCAAAACGGTCTGACAGGGCGCCGCCTACCGGCAGCCAGAGGAAATTGGATATCGCCACCAGCAAGGTGACCAGCAGACTGTCCGAGGCGCTGAGCATCAGCACTTTCTTGCCGAAGGTCGGGGCATAGACGGTGATCAGATAAAACGCGGTGGTGGTCATGGCGACCATCAACATGCCGGCGATAACCACCTGCCAGTTCGCTAACAGGGTTTTAAACACCTCGCGCATTGCCAGATGGTTGCGGCGGGCGGTGAACGCCTCGGTTTCTTGCAGTTTGCGGCGCAGGAAAAAGATGAAGGGCACAATCAGACAGCCGAACAGGAAAGGCAGCCGCCAGCCCCAGTCGCGAATGGCGCTTTCTTCCAACGCGGCGTTCAGGGCGAAGCCCATGGCTGCCGCCACCATAATGGCCACTTGCTGGCTACCAGACTGCCAGCTGGTATAAAAACCCTTACGGCCCGGGGTAGCAATTTCGGCCAGATAAACGGACACGCCGCCCAGCTCTGCGCCCGCCGAGAAACCTTGTAATAAACGCCCCGCCAGCACCAGCAACGGCGCCCAGAGGCCAATGGTTTGATAGGAGGGAATAAGGACAATCAGGAAGGTCCCGGCGGCCATGATCGACAGGGTGACAATCAGCCCTTTACGTCTGCCGACTTTATCAATGTATGCACCCAGTACGATAGCGCCGAACGGTCGCATCAGAAAGCCCGCGCCAAACACCGCGAAGGTCATCATCAGCGAGGCAAACTCACTGCTGGCAGGGAAGAAGGTATGGGCGATGTAGGTGGCATAAAATCCGAACAGGAAAAAATCAAATTGCTCGAGGAAATTGCCCGAGGTTACACGCAGTATCGCGCTGGTTTTTGCCCGAGTTGTCATGGGTAGCTTAGAGGAATGCATCGTTATCTCCAGTTGGTCATTGGCGTTTTTACCGCGCCCGTTGCTGCAGACTGGATCAGGAAAATAAACCAGATAAGCGCAATAAACTCATGGATTGATGCGTATCACGCATGAATAAAATTTAACAATTAGATGCGATAGGTTGTAACGGGCTATTAACCAACTTGTTCGCTACAACCTGTGGCATCGGCAGCAAAAAAAGTAATGCGCGTTTTGTGACAGGGTTCATATCGGGCGCAGGGGGGAGATGTGCTTCGTCAAGGGCAGGGAGGCCATCGCGCTTCCGGTCAGCGGCGCTGCGGCCGTCAACCCGACGGGACTGTATATAAAAATGGGCCTTGACGGGGCGGGCTGGCGCAGCTTGTGAAAGAGGGGGAGCAGAACATCTGCAGCAAGGCCGGACAGAGGGGCGTTTCCCACGCCCCAGAGGTAGAGATAATGCTCAGCTCCGCGATAACAGCGGTTCAAGGAGGCGAACCAACGTCATTGCTTTACCTTTTCTGACAAGACACCAAGGGCCGGTCGCGAAATCCAGACAGAATACGTTCTCCCACGCGGAAGAAATACACCCTTGCGGTGAAACCCTGTTCCGAGAGGGGATCAATATAACGCCCAACGTGCGGATCCGAGGTATCAGGTCCTGCTATCCTGAACGCCGCCACGCTGGTTATCTCCGCTGAATCCATATGATAGTTAACCGACGTCTTGAGCGTTCTCTCAATATAATAGTTTTCCACCGGGCCGTTATCCGGTATCAGGCGTAATTTGCTGGTGTAATAATGTTGCTTGCCACCACGCAGCGTATCCCATATGGCGTCGCTGATGACGGTCTTATGGGGCTCATCATAAATTAATAACGACCGCGTGGTACATTCACCGACATAAAATTGGGCCACCAGCGGAAATGCCAACCATCCTGCAAACAGAGAAATTGGGCAGGCAAGAAGCAGCCATTTCATTTTTTATTACCTCCAATCACATTGATGGTCAGGCAATCACCCGATGGCGAAGTAATGTCTTTTTTACAGGAAAGGAATGAAAGCGTGTCTCGCCAGTCTGCACTCACATAGATCAGCGGTCCGTCGGCGGGTTTGCGATTGTTCTTGTCTAACCAGTAGATAATCCTGCGCACCGAATCCTCTTTATTTTTATCTTTGCGTATATTGTCAGAGAAGAAAAATGCTCGGCCACCTTCATCTTTATAGTGGGTAAAGGAAAGCTCGTGGGTGAAAAAGAGATATCGCAAAAAAACTCCGCCACAAAACAATAGCATTACTGCCAGTGCTAATAATGCATATTGACCGGACACCGGCCATCGTTGACTTTTTTCTGGCGCCGTTGTCGCCTCGTCTGCCGTTGCGGATGGTTTGACGGAAACATGATGTGGCTCGGCGTTGGTATTAATCGCCGCATCATAAACATTATCACTGTCAATAACCTTAATAACCCCTGGCTTAAGCACATAGCCATTTCGCCCCTGGGTAATAAGCGTATCTTCCGGTGCGCCAATGTCAGCCAGTGCGGAACGCAGTCGGAATAAGGTCTGTCTTACGGTGTTATCGGAGACAATAACGCCCTTGCTTTCCCAGCACTCCTGCACGAACTCCTCCTTTGTCACCAGTAGCCCTTCTTTTTTGCAAAAGAGCGCCAGCCCGAGCTTGTTTTGCTTACTCAGCTCAAGCGAGCGTGTACCGTTTTTCAGTACCCCAACCTGGTAATAAAAAAGAATGTCCATGCGTTTTCCTTACATGCGAAAGTCATCATTATAATCCGTGTCTAATCCGAAATACATCCTTTAACCGCAGGTTCGGCGCTGGTATTGCGGCTATCAAAAGCGGATCTTCCTTAAAGTAACGCAAAAATAACGATTTAACTTGTTGTTTTTTATGTAAATATTTTGTAACGGTTACATTTGCGTTCCATTTTGGCTTAGGGTGTTGAGCTAAGAGTGTTCCGGTGTTCAAATGCACCCATCGCAAGTCACGGATACCCTTTGATTACCATGGCGGCGATAATAAAAGTGGATGTAATCAAGCGTGCTTCACCACCTGAATAAATAGCAGGTTGACTACGGTTCAGGTTATAGAACGTGGTGAAAATTATTAAATAACAGGAAGGCATTGTGAGTGCACATTCTCTGGCTCAGCGCTTTATGCGCCGCCTGACACAAAGTAGCGGTGTCGCCGTTGTCTCGTCATGCGAGATAATGAGCAAGGGTTTCTATTCGACCTTGTTGGAGACTCGCAGGTTTAATCAGGTGCACTTGTTTAAAAATGAGAGCGCGGTTGATAAGGGTTTTGTTGAACGTGAAAATATCAGCGTAGTGGTTATCGATGCCGACTTTTTCTCGTGTCAGCAAATGGTGTGTTTCTCGGTTGCCCGTATTTCGCAGTATGCAGGCGTGTCGGTTATTATTACCTCTTCTGGTAACGATGCTGCCGAAGTCGTGGAATATATGCTGTCAGGCGCGAAGGCTTATATATGGCGCTGCGCTCCTCTGTCCTGCTTTATTGATGCCGTGGATAAAGTCAGGCGGGGAGGGTACTGGCTGGAATCACATATTGATCAGTATTACCAAAAAATCGTCTCGCTGGATACACAGCGGCGCCTTACGGTTGAGGAAAAAGCAATTTTGCTATTAACCCAGGCCGAGCACGCGGTCATTTTTAATTACATGAATGGTCTGACGGTGTCAGAAATTGCAGTGCAAAAGAAGCGCAGCATCAAAACGATTAGCAGTCACAAACAGGCAGCAATGAAAAAACTGGGTGTCAGCAATCAGATGGAGCTTTTAAAACGCTACGGGCATCTGCCCAAACAATGATATTTCAGGTCGCACTCCGCGAACCCTATTTAAAAAGCCATTGCACTTGGGTGTATGGGGTTTTTAAATCAGGTGTACGCCGATATTGCTTAATGGTTTGATTAAGAGAGTTATATGTTTAAAGGTATTTTCACCGCTGCCGCATTAATGGTGGCGCTGCCGGCGCTGGCTGGCCCGGTTATTAACGTTGGTTCCCTGAATGAATATATGCAAAGCGGTAAAAGCACGCTGGCCAAGCGTATTCATAACACTGGCGACGCCACGGCCTTCGTACGCATCAATATTTATGAAATTTTGTTCGATAACAAAGGTGAGACGGTAGAGAAAAACCTGGACGCCGACGCCATGGTTAGCGGAAAAGGCACCGGCCTGCTCTCCACGCCGCCCCGGTTGATTATTCCCGCTGGCGGTATGCAGACCAACCGTCTGGTGTTTACCGGTTCGCGGGAGAAAGAGCGTTATTACCGCGTGCGCTACATCCCGGTGGTGCCCGACAGCAGCAAAGAGTTCGGCATCAGCAGCGCGGATGCAAAGCAATACCAGGACGAAATCAATGCAGGCGTCACGGTGATGTCTGGATTCGGCACCATCGTCACCGTCCATCCGGACAACGCGCGCTTTGACTCGCGCATCAGCGGTGGGGGGAACCAGTTGAACATTGTTAACCACGGTAATGCCTCCGTGGTGATTGACGGACTGAAGTCCTGCGACAAAGCGTTAAAAAACTGCGACAGCGGCGTGATTGTCCAGTTAAGACCCGGCAAAACGCTCAAACGTACTGCCGCGCCAGACCGAGTCTGGCAATACACCCTGATCGAAGGCGGTCAGAAAAAAAACCTGAATACCGGTAAGTAATGTTACTGCCCGGACAATTAAATAACCTGGAGAAATTCAAAATGATGAACCTGAAAAAAATCGGCCTGGCGGCTTCCCTGTTGGCCTGCGGCTTTGCTGCCAATGCGGCTACGCCGCAGGTGGACTTTACCGTGGAAGCGGTGATCCCTGACAACAGTTTCTACGTTACCCCGGTCAACGGTTGGGATGCACAGTCGCAGAAAATGCGCTGGGATGAGCCGAGCATGTCGGTAGTTGAAGCCGATCCGGGCAAGCAGCTGAAGATGAAAAATACCGCCGGCGGCATCAAGGCATACCTCAACGGTGCTCCGACCCTGACCTCGGGCGCAGGCAACGACGCCATTCCTCTTACGGTCAGCCTGGCGGGTAAGACGCTGCCGGTGACTTCGGCAACCGCAGTTGAGCTGTATAACTCCACGGCGGCGGCAACCGAGCAGACCGCTACCATGGCGATCAGCCAGAGCAGCACCCTCAGTGCACGTCCGGCGGCAGGCACTTACATGGGCCCGGTCACCATGATCTTCGATACGGTCCCGGTAGTAACCCCATAAGCCGTTATTGCCGTTTCACTGCTTCGGGAGAGGGCAACCTCTCCCTTTTTTTGCCCCAATTCAGAGAGTAATGAGTTAGTCATGCCATTTCTCCAACTTGTCACCGCAATTGCATTCGCCATTACCCTGAGCCTTTCCGCTGTAGCTCAGGCGTCCCAGTCTCTTGCCAGTCAGGCGGCAGACATGCCAGCAGAATTCCGTGAGCACTTTTTTAATGCCCCGATATCCGCCCGGGTAGTCCTCGATGGCAAGGTATTGGGTGATGCAATGATAGTGCTGACGGAAGATGATCGGGCGCAGATTATACAGTTTACCGATCCGGCAGAGAGCTCGTACCCCGAGTCAGAGCGCCAGCGCTGGTTGCAAGCCTTCTCGTCAGCGCTGCCGCTCGGCCAGTGTGATGGCCGTTGCCCGCATGGCCTGATGGCCGTTGATTATAACCTCAGCGATGCCAGGCTGGTCCTTATCACGCCGGCGTCGGAAAGCGGCGCGGCGGATCGCTGGTTCAGCCTGCCTGAATCGGGCAGTTCGGGGCTGTTGCTGAACAACCAGTTGAGCATCAGCGGCAGCCGCCAGCAGACGGCGCTGGGCTGGACCGGCGGTGCCGAAGCCGCGACCGGGAGCTGGACCACCGTCAGCCAGTACCAACTGGACCGCAGCAGCGGGTCAGCTAACGAGACCCGCCACGCGGTGACGTCGCTGTACTCCCAACGTGAGTTTCAGCAGCATTTTGTCCGCGCCGGTCTGTTTACCCCTGACAGCCAAGGGCTGCTGCATCAGCCATACTCACGCGGCGGTGGCGTCAGTACCCTGGTGGGTGCCATGGTGGGGAGCAGCGAGACGCTGTTGAAAGACGCGGGATTCGCCAGCCTGTATCCGGTTTACGTCACCGCCAACCGCGAGGGGGTGGCCGAAGTTTATCGCGATGGTTCCCTGATTAACGCGCAACCGGTCGCACCTGGCATGCAGATGCTGGATACCACGGTTTTGCCGGCGGGCATTTACGACGTTGAAATCCGCGTACTTGAAGATGGTCGTGAAAGTAGCCGGGTGACGGAAACCATCAACAAGCCGATGCGTTGGCGTAATACCGGGCAGCGTTTGCGCTACAACCTGTTTGCCGGCCAGCAGCGCACGCTGTTCAACAGCGACAGCACCCTAGGCACCGGCGAGCCGGCAGCCGGTGCCAGCCTCAATTATTTACTGCATCCCCGCGCTACCCTCGGTTTGGCGTGGCAGAAAATCGGCAAGGAGACGCAGATTGGCAGCTCGCTGGATTTTCAACCGGCGGACGCGCTGCAGTTTTACGGCAACCTGTGGAACAGTTCGGCCACCGGCTACGGTTTCGATTCCCAGGCGGTGCTTAGCCACCACCGCGGCAACGTGGCGTTCGGACACAGCCGCAGCTGGTTCCGCCCTGCGGAAGGGTTTGGTGCGCAGCGTACCTCCTCGCCGCAGGCCGAGTACAACAGCGTGCTGTCGGCAACCTGGCGCTTTAACAGCGAGAACAACGTCAACGCCCGGATCACCCACCATAGCCGGGGGCGCGGGCCGGGCGTAGATGTGGGCTACAGTTCGCGGACCCGCGTGGCGGGCACTTCGGTGAACTGGCGGCTGTCGGGGTTTGATCGCCCCTATCAGGACAGCAGCGCCCTGCGTAATCGTGGCGTTAGCCTCAGCCTGAGCTTCCCGCTCGGCGGCGAAGGGCGCAGCGGTAGCGTCAGCGTCGGTAGCCGGACGGATACCACCGGCACCCGTGACCTATACGCTTCGGCGTCGGTCAGCCAGCAGTGGGGAGACAACAGCATTATCCGAGAAACCAGCGGCACCCTGACCGCCGACCGCCACGGCGCCAGCCTCAGCACCTATAACAGCTTCAATACGTCGGTAGCCGAAGGGAGCTTCTGGGGGCAACGATCCAGCGTTGACGGCGGGCTTTCGGGCGGCCTCAACACCGGTAGCACGCTGGCCTTCGGGAAGGGCAAGGCGGTGATGACGCAGCAGGTGGCTCATCATCAGGGCGGCGGCATGATTGTCGATGTAGTTTCCGATGACGACAGCGCCGAACTGGTGGCCCTGCATCAGTCGGGGGGCATCACGCTGAAGCCGGGACGCAACTTCATCCCAGTGGAAGCCTGGAAACCCGGCACGGTGCAGCTCGACTTCCCGGGCACCGAGGCACCGGCGCTGAAAATTCAGCCTGAATACCTCGACTATCACCACATCCGCGGCGGCGTCAGCACCCATCAGGTCCGGGTGATGAAGACCGTCACGGTGATGGGCCGGCTGGTGAACCGAGAGGGGCTGGCGCTGGGGGGCGCGCAGGTGATCAACCACGCCGGACGCACGGTCACCGAGTCCGACGGAGTGTTTACGCTGGAACTGCATGAGAAAAATCCGGTGGTCACCGTGGAACACCCTTCCGGCGCGCAGTGCGAAATCCGCCTGAACCCCGGCAGCCAGAAGCAGGAAGACATGATTTTTGCCGGCAACCTGACCTGCGACGGGCTGCCGCTGGCAGACAGCAACACCCGTTCCACTCTGCAGGACGGCTGATGACACAACTTTTGCGCAGCAAAAAGCAACCACCGAGATTCCGGAGTCACTATTCATGAAGAAGTTTAACTTAACGCGTTCGCTGAGCGCCCTGGCGCTGCCGGCGGCATTACTACTGGCACAGTCCGCCCTGGCGGCGGAGGTGGTGATCACCACCCTGTTTAAAGCCGACGCCACGCGGCCGACCCACAATCAGTTTGAGAACACCACGCCGGTGTCGGGATTTTGTGGTTCGTTCTCGGCATATTGTCATGACGGTGAGTTCAGCGTTCTGGTGCCCGGCTTTACCGCCTATAAGCAGTTCGACAGCAGCTCCGGGGATCTCAACAGACATACCTTTATCTCCCTGGATGGGACGACCAAGCCGGTAACCCTGACCGACGTCAATAATCCGGCCAACCAGATGACGGCGGACTTCCGCTGGGCATTCTTTGGCGTCAGGCATAGCAGAATCAACGCCCAGGATGGAGACTTGTCTGCTGCAATGTCGGGTACCGGCGTTTATCCTGAGGGCGGCTGTTCAGGCCGGATAGGGTCAGGACATGCCAGCATATATAATCACGGTTGGGGGGTGCCTGAGCGCCTGATCGTTTGCTACAGGATGCTGAACAGCAACCATAGCTATCAGGGTACGGTCAAGATTGACAATCTGAGCATCGGTTATACCTTGACCACGCCGTCACCGATGGGCATCAGGGCCGGCGAGTATGAAGGGGTGATTGAATACCGCGTCGGCGACGTGATGAATGCCCCCGGCTACATCGGCTTGGGAGCGGATGATTACAACGGCGAGGAAGTGATCCGCATTGTTATCAAGGCGACGGTGGAACACGTATTTGAACTTCGTTTCCCGCCAGGTAGCGAGCGGGTCAAACTGGCGGCAAAAGGGGGCTGGAGTCAGTGGATTAATGGCGGGCGCATCCCCGATCAGCTGCAGAAACAGGTGCCGTTTATGCTATCTTCATCCACCGGCTTTAAGGTAACGATGCTGTGTGAACATCAGCAGGGGCCAACCTGCGGGCTGAAGAGTACCCTGACTGACGACACCGTACCGGTGGAGGTGTTGATAAGCCTGCCGGGCTTTAGCAGCGACGGCGGCCCGGTATCCAGGCAGTTGCTTACGACCAACCGTAACGGACAAAAAATCAATCCGCCGCAGGTGCCAATCTTTAACCGCCGCTCGACGCTGGATTTTCAGGTGAAGAGAGCGGGGGTGGAGCAGATGGTACAAACGCCGGGGTCGGCATGGCGGGGCGTGGTTACCCTGATATTTGACTCCGAGGTGGAGTGATGCGCCGGCAACGCGCTGTTTTGCAGGGGCGGTATCCTGATAACCACCGAGGGGACGAATGTCAGGGGACAGTTAAAATGGCGGTTTGAAGTGAGCGCGGCAATAACGCAGCGGCGGGATAACGGTGGCAATGCAAAACCCCGGTTGTCGGGGTTTTATTACTATGACGGCGTGGTTATTCGGCAAATTTCAGCAACGCGTCGCCATCAAGGCGATAGCGTACCCATTCAGACTGCGGCAACGCGCCAATGCTCAGGTAAAAATCAATGGCGGGCTGGTTCCAGTCCAGCACGCTCCATTCCAGGCGGCCGCACTGCCGTTGCACTGCACATTGCGCAATCTTTTTCAGCAAGGCTCTTCCCGCGCCTTTAGCGCGATAATCAGGGGAAACGTACAAATCCTCCATATAAATACCGTTACGTCCGAGCCATGTGGAATAACTGGTAAAGAAAACGGCATAGCCTATGGTTTTACCCTCACTTTCAGCGATCAACGCTTCGGTGTTACTGCCTGCACCAAACAGCGTTGCGCGGATCTCCTCCGGCGTGGTGACCACCTGCTGCGGGGCTTTTTCGTACACCGCCAGTTCATAGATCATGGCGTATATTGCCGTTGCGTCTTCCGGGCGTGCCTGGCGAATCGTGATGCTCATCGGTTTTCCTATGGTTGCTGCATGTTGTCGATATTGTTGATAACCAGCATAAGGGGTATTGTCAGAAGAATTAAGTGCAATGAAATCACTAAATGATGAATATTATGCATCCGGCGCTGAGGCGCCTTGACTTAAATCTGCTGCCGGTTTTTGACGCAATTTATCGTCACCGCTCGGTTCGTCTGGCGGCGGATGAACTGGCGATGAGTACATCGGCGCTGAGCCATGCGCTGTCGCGACTGCGTGACAGCCTGAACGATCCGCTATTTTACCGGCAAGGCCACCGTATGTGCCCCAGCGTGTATGCCAGCCAGTTGGCGCCGGCCATTGCATCGTCACTGGCTTTCCTCAATCGGCAGCTGACGCCACAGCCGGAGTTTGATGCTGCTACCAGTAGCGAGCGGTTACAGATTGCGATTACCGATTTTACCGCCTTCTGCATTTTCCCTGCCCTGATGCACACACTGCAGCATCATGCCCCCGGCCTGCGCTTTGAGTTACTCTATTTGCCGCACAGCCCGGCGCTGACGGAACTGCTGGCAGGCGAAGTGGATCTGGCGCTGGGATTCAGCACGCCGGAAGATATCCACTATCCGGAACTGGATGAAATCAGCTGGTTTGAAGATGAGTATGTCGTTATCAGCAACCCCCAGCGTACGCGGCTGACGCTGGAGGATTATCTCGCCGCCCGGCACCTGGTTGTAACACCGTGGAATGAAAAGCAGGGCGTTGTGGATTTACAGCTGGAACAGATGGGGTATACGCGGCAGATAGCAATCAAAACACCGTCGATGCTCAGTGCGCCGTTTATTGTTGCACAAAGCGATCTGCTGATGGCGATCCCCCGTTTTGCCGCCGAAAAGCTGATGCCGGCAGCCGATATCAAGCTATTTGCCTTGCCGTTCGCCATCCGCCGGTTTGAGGTGAAGATTTATTCACATAAACGCAGTGGCCAGCGGGGCGCGACCAACTGGCTGAAGAGCCAACTGCAAATGCTGGCAAAAGAGATGAATTAGCCGCTGCGCGTAGATAACCGCCTTTAGGCGCCGAGCGGCTTGATGTCACGGCAAACCGTCAGCGCAGCCACCGTCTGCCAGCGCAGGGCGGATTTTCCTGTCGATACATTCCGCTCACGCTGTTTAATCAAGACAGGCAATGTATTTTTCCCCACTACGCTGCACCAGCCGATCGGCATTCGCCATTATATCCTTGCCTTCAAACGCGCCGTAAAGGGTGTTGAAACTCACGCCGTTCAGGCGGTGCACCATATCGCTAACCGTCGCCGCCGGCAGCGGCAGCATGTTGGGATAACTCCACATGAACGATACGCCGTTGGCGCCTGGCGTCACCTGCAGGATGTCCCCGCACAGCAATATGCCATCACCCGTCGCCCAGTGAAGCACGCTACCGCCGGCGAAGTGTCCCCCGAGACGTAGCAGGTTGACTATCTGTGGTTAGCGCCAGGCTGTCACCTTGCCAAAGGGTGATCCGCGGGCTATCGCGCATGATCCACTGGCGATCGCGGGCATGCAGGTAAATTTCGGCATCAAATTGGTCGGCCCATTGCTGCATGGTGGTGTAGTAATGCGGGTGCGAGATGGCAATAGCCTTCAGTCCGCCCAGAGAATTAACCAGCGTTTTGGTGGCGTCATCGAGCGTGGCGATGCAGTCCCACAGAATATTGCCCTGCGCGGTTCGCAGAATAAAAGCACGCTGGTTAATGGCAAAATCAGGCACGGTGCGGATGCTAAACAGGTTTTCCTGATGCTGTTTCCACTTGTTGGTGTGTGAGGCAACCAGGGTATCGAAGTCAATCCATTGTTGTCCCGTTACCGGTACGTACTGGCGTTCATCCAGGCAGATTTGGCACCGTTGCGGATGAGCGTCGGCCGTCTCATAGGATGTTCCGCAAGCTTTACATAGCGTTATCATCACGTCCTCCATGCTTCTCGTCAGGCTGATTGGCTGATATCTCTCCAGTAACACTAGCTTACCCTCCGCCAGAGAGGCGAATAGGCGGTAGACAACGAGAGTTCTTTTTACAAGAACGCGCGACAAAAGACACCGCTATCAAGCGGAGTATGCCCCGTAGAACAGCCGCTCGCAGGGCGTATACCGGTAACGCTGGTGCTGCGGTCGCTTTGCCCGATGCGCGTATATTTTGCCGGGCACCCGGCGTATGGTGTTATGAGCATTAGCTCATTCACAGGAACAGAATCATGCGTGACCTTCCTCCTACCGCTACGCTACGCGCGTTTGAAGTTGCCACCCGTCACACCACCTTCACCTCGGCGGCCGCAGAGCTGTTTATCACCCAAAGTGCGGTTAGCCATCAATTGAAAAAGCTGGAAGAAATCTGGGGTCTGCAGCTTTTTCAGCGCGGTAAAAATCTCAGTCTGACGCCGGCCGGCGCGGCACTGGCCCCGCTGGTGCGTGAATTTTTCAGCAAGTTGGAAACCACGCTGGCCGATCTGCGAGAGCAAAAGGGCCGGGTGCGACTGCGCGTCAATACCACCTATTCTTTTGCATTAAAGTGGTTGCTGCCACGCCTGCCGGAGTTGGCGCGTTTGCATCCGGAAATTCTGGTGACTCTGGAAAGCACCGATCAGGCGATCAACTTCGCCAGCACCGATGCCGACGTGGCGATCCGCTTCGGCCACGGCAATTACCCCGCGCTACACACCGAGTTTATGTTCCGCGAGCAGCTGTTCCCGGTGGCAAGTCCGGCACTGTTACAGCGCTTTGGTACTCCGCGTGAACCTGCCGAACTGTTGCGCTACCCGCTACTGACGCGTGACGGCGCCGATCTGGTGCCGAAATGGGACGTCTGGTTCAAGCTGGTTGGCATAAATACCGAAGTGTTGCACGAAAGCGTGCGCTTCGCCGATACCAATATGACGATTGAAGCGGCGCTGCTGGGGCAAGGCATTGCGCTGGCGCGCAGTGGGCACGTGGAAAAAGAGCTCGGCGAAGGCACGCTGGTGCGGCTGTTTGCGGTGCCTTTTCCGTCACCGGCCGCCTATTATTTTGTCTGCCCGCAGGGCATCGAAACACGGCCGCATATTGTCAAATTCCGCAGCTGGCTACAGGCAGAGTCGCAGCAGGCGCAGTGCAGCTACCGTTAAGTCATGAGTATTTACTCATGACATGATGACGACACTTCACTGTTCATTGGCGCACCGGCTGTTTAGCATCAGCAGATGCCCAATCATATTATTCTGCTTACGCTATTCGCCGCGCTGCTGCATGCCAGTTGGAATACCTTATTGCGTGGCGGCACCGACCGGCTATGGTCGATGACCATCATGTGCCTCGCCATCGCCGTGAGCTGCGCGCTGGCGATGCCGTTTTTGCCACTGCCGGCCAGCGCCAGCTGGAGGTACGCGCTGCTGTCGGCCCTGCTGCACGTTGGTTATAACCTGTGCCTGATACGCAGTTATCACAGCGGGGAACTCGGGCAAACCTACCCGATTGCACGCGGCTCTGCGCCACTGCTGGTCACCTGCGCGGCGGCCCTCCTGGCCGGGGAACAGATCGAGCTCAACACCCTGGGCGGTATTGCGCTGGTATGCGTGGGGATCCTGTTGCTCGCCTTCCGGGGGCGCAAGCTGACGAGGCCGACGGTGCAATACGCACTGGCGACCGGCGTGTTTATCGCCGCGTATAGCGTGGTGGATGGTATCGGCGTGCGCCTGTCCGGCAATGCGCTGTCCTATACCGTCTGGATGAGCGCTTTATGGGGAATCTTGATGCCAGCGCTGTATATCGCGCTGCGTGACGGTAAAAGTCTGCTGCGTTGGCGCGCCGGCGTAGGGCGCGCGGCCACCGGTGGCGTGGTTTCGCTACTGGCTTACGGCATCATTATCTATGCCATGGCGGCAGCCCCGATGGGCGCAGTCTCGGCGCTGCGTGAAACCAGCGTACTGTTTGCCGCGCTGCTGGGCTATCTGTTTCTTGGCGAAACACTGACGCTGGGAAAAATGCTGGCATGCACGGTGATTGTCAGCGGTATTGTGATCATGGGTTAATCAACACAGGACAACACACTATGTCAAAGCATCCTTCGATAGCGCTTATTGGTCCGGGGGCCATCGGCACCACCATTGCGGCAGTATTGCATCAAGTTGGCCGTACGCCAGTGCTCTGCGGGCGCACCGCCTATCCGCAGCTGATTCTGCGTCATGATGGCGGTGAAGTTGTGGTACCTGGCCCGGTATTGAGCAATCCGGCGGCGATCCGCCAGCCGTTCGATCTGGTGTTTGTGGCGGTGAAAACCACCCAGATAACCGACAGCGCCGACTGGCTGGCCGCGCTGTGTAACGAAAACACCGTGGTTTGCGCCTTGCAGAACGGCGTCGAACAGCAAACCCAGTTGGCACCCTACGTCAATGGCGCAACGGTGCTGCCTTCGGTAGTGTGGTTCCCGGCTCAGCGTGAACCAGACGCGTCTGTCTGGCTGCGTGCCAAACCACGCCTGACGCTGCCGGCGGTGCCGTCGGCAACACGGGTCACCGATGCGCTCGGCGGCAGCGGCTGTACGGTGGAGCTGTCAGCCGACTTTCTGACTATCGCCTGGCGCAAGCTGTTGCAGAATGCGGTGGCGGGGCTGATGGTGTTGGCCAATCGCCGTACCGGGATGTTTGCCCGGCCGGACATTACCGCACTGGCTCTGGCTTATCTGCATGAGTGTCTGGCAGTGGCGCGTACGCAGGGGGCTAAACTTGACGACAACGTGCCGCAGGAGATCGTCGACGGTTTCCATCGCGCCCCGGCGGATTTAGGCACCTCGATACTAGCCGATCGCCAGGCCAATCGGCCACTGGAGTGGGATATTCGCAACGGCGTAATACAGCGTTACGGGCGCTTGCAGGGGATCCCCATGCCGATCGGCGACGTGCTGGTTCCGCTGTTGGCGGCGGGCAGTGAGGGGCCAGGTTAACGCAGCTAATGGTGGGTGGCTGTTGTTCAACGCTGACAGCCGGCTAGCGTTTGCCACCCGGTCAGTGGTGGATGCAACCTGGTGCAGCCACAAAAATAATGGGTATAATCGCCGTCATTATTCAACCGGTTTAGAAATGACGATGACAAAACTCACCTTACAAGAGCAGATGCTCAAAGCGGGCTTGGTAACCAGCAAAAAAATGGCCAAAGTCCAGAGAACGGCTAAAAAATCACGCGTGCAGGCGCGTGAGGCCAGAGAAGCGGTAGAAGAAAACAAAAAAGCGCAACTTGAGCGCGACAAACAGCTGAGCGAACAACAAAAACAGGCGGCGTTATCCAAAGAGTATAAAGCGCAGGTCAAGCAGCTGATTGAAATGAACAAAATCGTCATTGCAAAAGGTGATATCGGCTTTAACTTCACCGATAGCAATGTGATTAAAAAAATCTATGTCGACAAGACCACTCAGGCCCAGCTGATTAGCGGTCGGCTTGCCATCGCGGCGTTGGTGGTTGATAACGGCGCCGAGAAAGAATACGCCATTATCCCCGCCAGCGTTGCCGACAAAATTGCCCAGCGAGATGCCAGCAGTATTGTCTTGAACAGTGCGCTGAGTCAGGAAGAGCAGGATGAAGAAGATCCGTATGCCGACTTTAAAGTGCCTGATGATTTGATGTGGTAATCAGCGGTTACAGGCCATGGGTTGGATCCTCAACCCTGGCGCCGCTGCTTTGCAGCCATAGCGAGCGGCAACACCATTTTTGCGCTTAGAACGGGCTTGCTTGGCGGGCGGTGATTCGCCGTTGACTGACGGGATGAACAAACTGTAACTCGCTGGCGTGCAGCATCAGCCGCGGCGTCTGCTCGGTGCCTGGCAACAGGCGGCCGCCGTACAGATCGCAACCCAAAATAGGGTGACCCAACTGCTGGCAGTGGATACGTAACTGGTGGGTGCGCCCGGTCTCCGGCGTTAACCGTACCCGCGTCACCGGCACTGGCCGCTGCTCTGCCACGGCGTGATAACCGCGCTCAACGACCTGATAGCGGGAGCGGGCGGGCTTGCCGTGGATTGAGCAAATCGACATCAACGGGAACAGTGCCGGGTCTTTGGCTATCGCCGCGTCTATCACCCCTTCGTTGTGCTCCAGATGCCCACACAGTAGCGCGTGGTACTCCTTGCTTACCGTACGTTGACTGAACTGCTGGCAGAGGGCGGCATTAATCGCCTTATTGCGGGCAATCAGCATCAGCCCGGAGGTGCCGAAATCCAGGCGGTGAACCAGCGTGCAGCCAGGAAAAATCTGCACCAGCCGATGATGCACCGAATCGATATTTTGCGCATTTTTCCCCGACAGGCTGAGCAGCCCGGCGGGTTTATCGATCAGTACCAGCTGCTCGTCCTGATAGAGGATCTCTATCCTGTCATGACACGGCGGGGCAATAAAGCTATCGACAATGGTAGACATCAGCTTGCCTGAACGGAGAGTGGGGGCGGATGATAACCAATTTTCAGCCGTCTGGCGATCCCGCGCATCATCGTCGGCTAAAACCCGATAAGCAAAAAGCCCGCTCAGATTTAGGCGTTGAGCCGGATTACCGATGAATGAATCCAGCAATCCCATATTTAGCAAAGAAAATAGTTTAAAGTTGGCTACTATGGATTAGTTTTTCTTTGTTGAGGGGTTGAGTTGATGCAAACGCTGTTGTTTATCTGGGACTGGCTTAAGTCGAGCCCATTCGCCTTTTCCCTGCTAGCGGTTGTTTTTATGCTATTTACCGCTTTTGTGACAGCGATTATCTGTAAGCTTTTCCTGCTGGGTCTGGTGAGGCGGTTCATCCTCCACTCGCATAAGCACGATCCTCTGGACAAGGACATGCGGGTCGCTCGGCGTTTGACGAACATTATTCCCGTCGTCACGTTCTACTTTCTGTCACGTCTTATTCCGGGATTGCCTCCGGGGCTACAGGAAGCCATCAGTACCATTTGCGGGGTGTTATTTATTATTAATGCCACCATGCTGATCAACGAACTTCTGGATATCACCAATACCACCTATATTCGCAGACACGGTGAAAAAGCGCATTCGATTAAAGGATATGTGCAGATCGGCAAGATTATTGTGTCATCCATTGCGACTATTTTAGTGATTGCCACATTGTCCAATAAGTCACCGGTAATCATTATCTCTAGTCTGGGGGCGGTGGCAGCCGTGCTCATGCTGGTATTTCAACATACGCTGACATCACTGGTGGCAAATATCCAGGTATCGTCCTCTAACGTTATTCAAACCGGCGACTGGATAGAGATTGCTCATGGAGAGATCAGCGGCGAAGTTGTTGATATTGCGCTACATACCATCACTATTCGTAACTGGGACAATACCCTGTCGCGGGTACCGACCAAGAACCTGATCACAGAAACCTATACCAACTGGCAACCGATGTTCTCCTCGGGCGGACGTCGCATTAAGCGCAGTTTCTTTGTTGATCAATCTAGCGTCACCTTTGCCGATACCGCGTTACTTGAGAGGTTAACAGCGTTATCGCCAGAAAAATATGTTGGACTGAAAGAATATCTCAGTAAAAAAATGGCAACGCTGTCGGATGAACAGCTGAGTCACCATGGGATTACCAATCTTGGATTGTTTAGAAAATACTTACTGGAGTATTTGAAGGGGCGGGAAGATATTAGAAAGGATATGTATCTGGTGGTGCGGCAACTTAGTCCGACATCAGAAGGATTGCCGATTGAAATATACTGTTTCAGCTCAAATGTCTTCTGGGAAAACTATGAAGAAACACAGTCGGAAATTTTCGAGTATATGTATGCGACGGCTCGTTACTTTTCTTTGGGGATTTATCAAAAACCCTCGGGAACCGATGTCAGCAACATGTTGCCGAAATAATCGTTCAGCGATGCACAAGCAGACATCCCCCGCATAATGCAGGGGCGAGATTGGTGTGAATGAATAAAGTCAGTTACCGATTTTAAGCTGTAACCTTCTTTGTCATTGTGATGCAGCGCTAAAATTGCGCCCCAGAACATAAGACGATACGGTGTCAGATGTTCGGCTATTTCGTCGAGTGAATCGACGCCAAAATAAACCTGATAACGCCGTGCGAGCCACGCCGGTTAACGCGCAGATTTTATTTTCGCTAAAGGAGATATAGTCGCCTTCAGCCGGCACATTTTTTGCCGAAATCAGCTGTTTTGTCTGGTTTCGTCAGCGTTGCGCTGAATCATGACGCTCTTCATCATCTCACCTGGGAGAGTCTCATATCATCACCGGCATGCCATGCGGGAATGTGACGAAACGGTACCAGCCACCGCGATGTCTCATGGCAGCAGGCACATCGCTCAACAGATTATCGATTAAAGCTGGATAAACCACTGGCCTCCAACTGGCGGATGGCTGCCGCCCAGTGCTTTTGCGTGATCTCATCCGTGCCGCTGCGAAACCGCATGGACTGCGCCTTGACCTTTTCGATCGCGGCCGGCGGCGCATAGTGCAGATTGTCTCGCCCGCCGGCGAGCGCCGCCACCTGAATGTTACAGGCGCGCTCCAAACCGTGCAGTTCCCGGAACGCGTGCTCGATACTCACGCCGCCGGCCAGCAGCCCGTGGTTGCGCAAAATCATCACGTTGCCGTGGCCCAGATCGTTAACCAACCGTTCCTGCTCATCCAGATCGAGCGCTACGCCTTCATATTCGTGATAGGTAATGCGCGAATAGTAAGCCAGCGCATGTTGTGACAGCGGCAACAAACCGTCTTTTTGCGCCGATACTGCCGCACCGTCTTTGGTGTGGGTATGCAGCACGGCTTTCAGATCGGGTCGGGCGCGGTGTATGGCGCTGTGGATCACAAAGCCGGCCTGATTAATGCCAAGCCCGGTGGGATCGGCAATAATATTGCCGTCCAAATCGATTTTCACCAGGTTGGAGGCGGTGATTTCACTGAATAGCAGGCCGTAGGCGTTAATCAGGAAATGTTCTTCCGCGCCCGGCACGCGCGCCGAGAAATGGGTATAAATATGATCGGTCCAGTTATACAGGGCCGCCAATTGATAAGCGGCAGCCAGTTTGACGCGTTCTTGCCACTCCTCCTGGCTGACGTCGTTTTTTACTGCGCCGCTGTTGGCGGTAGGGATAGACACCAAAGACATAACAACTCCCGTTAATGGTGGTTTGACAAATATTGGCAGCGATGGGCAGTAAAGTTACCAATCGCTCTCTTGGCCCAGAATTTTCAAAATGTCCTGTCGGTGTTGAATCAGCAGCGGGGCGTCGCGGTGACGCGGGTAGGCGAGCGGCACGGCAAATTGCGCCAGAATTCGGCTCGGACGCGGCGACAGCACCATTACCCGATCGCACAATAGCAGCGCTTCTTCAATGTCGTGCGTCACCAGCAGGCTGGTGTAGCCCTGGCTTTGCCAGAGGTTAATCAATTCGCGCTGCATACTGATACGCGTCAGCGAGTCCAGTTTTCCCAGTGGCTCATCGAGCAACAGCAGGCGCGGCTCGTTGAGTAGCGCGCGCGCCAATGCGGCGCGCTGGGCCATGCCGCCGGATAGCTGCTTCGGGTAGGCGTTGGCGAACTCGTTGAGGCCGATACGGTCAATCAGGCTGTCGGCCTGATGTTCCTGACCACTTAGCCCCTGCGCCTGCGGCCCGAGCAGCACGTTTTGCCGCACCGTCCGCCATGGGTAGAGCGTGGGATCCTGGAAAACCAGAATGCGTTCGGGGCTGGGGGCGCCGAGTGGCCGGCCGTCGGCAAGCAACTGACCGGTCTGTAACGGCTCCAGTCCGGCCAGCAGGCGCAGCAGCGTGGATTTCCCACAGCCGGAAGGTCCGAGTAGTGCGACGCTTTCACCGGGGGCAATGCTCAGGCTGATGTTATCCAGCACGGCGATTTCCCGTTTACCCAGGGCGAAACGGTGGCTGACGTTGCGTACGTCAATCGCTGTGCCTGTGGCTTTACTCTGAGCCTGTGCGGCTTGCGCTACCATTTCATCACTCCTTTTTGCCAACCGAGCAGTCGATCGCGCAGCAAAAACAGCAGGCTGATCAGCCCGGAACACAGACAGGCCATTACAATCAGCGCCGCGTACATATTGGGATAGGCAGCCCAGCCCTGCGCCCATTGCAGATAAAAGCCGATACCGGCTTTAACCCCAACCATCTCCGCGACGATCAGTACGGAGAAAGACGCTCCCAATCCCATAAACAGGCCGACAAACACGCTGGGCAGGGCGGCGGGGATCGCCACGTGGAAAATCAAAAAGCGCTGACTGGCGCCCAGGGTGCGCGCTACGTCGTAATAGGCTTTATCGATGTTGGCGACGCCCGACCAGGTGAGAACGGTAACCGGGAACCAGGTCGCCAGAGCGATCAGAAACACGCTGGCGCCAAAGCTGCTCGGGAAGATGAACAGGCACAGCGGTAGCAAGGCGGTCGACGGCACCGGCCCGAGAATGCGCAGTATCGGGTGCACCCAATAGCCAATGCGCTGCGACCAGCCGATCGCCACGCCGCTGACAAAGCCGCTCAGGGTTCCAATCGCTACCCCCAGCAACAATAACGACAGCGAGTGATACAGGCTGGTCAGCAGGCGCGGCCAGTCGGTAAGGTAAACCTCAATCAGCGCCTGCGGCGGAGCGAAAAACGGTACCGGCAGCACCCCGGTTTTCGCCGTGAGCAGTTGCCACAGGCTGAAAAACAGCGGCAGCGCGATCAGCCATTGCCCGGCGCGTTGCAAACGCAGCAAACTCCCGTTCCAGCGCCGATAGCTCAGCGTCAGAGCCAGCAACGCCACCGCCAGTGCCAGTTGCAGATAAGCCCAGGCCTGGCTATAGGGCCACTGGCGGATGGCGTTAGGCCAATAGAGAGTGATAAGCCCGGCCGCCAGCCACGCAGCTGCGGCAAGCAGGCCGGTGAGCCAGATCCTTCCTCTGGCGGTTTTTTCGCCTTTTATGGTGCTATCAAGCAAATACGTCGGCATAAATGCTCTCCGCAAATTGGTGGGCGTCGGTCGTGGGTTTAATCACCTGTACCAGCTGTAAATCGCTGACGTATTGGGTAAGTTCTTTGACGAAAGCTTGCCCAACGGCATGATGTCCATGAGCCTGACCATGGATAATGCCGGCCACTTCCTTGACGTTGGTGTTTAACGCGTGGGCCATAAAGGCTTCGGCAACGCTTTCCGGGTGCTCTGCCGCGTAGCTGTGTGCATCAAGCAGCGCCTGGGTCAACGCCGCCGCTGCGGCTCTGTGTTCACGGGCCAGCGACCCACTGACGCCAACCACGCAGCAACTGAGGTTGGCGTATTCGCCGGTCATATTGCTGGCCAGCAGTTGGTATTTGCCGCTTTCCAATAAGCGGTAGCTAAAGGGTTCACTGCCGCTGATGGCGGCAATTTCCTGTTTATCCAACGCCACGCTTAATAAATCGGCGGGATAAACCTTCCATTGCACATCGGCGATCGGATCTACGCCATGGCGTTTGAGCAGAATGGCAAAAAAGTTCTTGTCAGGGCCTGCCATATCGGTCACACCGATGGTTTGCCCTTTCAGTTTGTCCAGGCTGGTAAAGGGGGCATTTTTGGCGGTCAGCAAATTCAGGCAGCCGCCGTGGGTACCGGCGGTGAGCTTTACGTCAAAGCCTTGCTCCAGCGCCTTCAACCAGCGCAGGGCCATGCCGATGCCGGCATCGGCTTTGCCGGTGGCGATCGCCTCCAACAGCAGATCGGTCGAGTTGCCGAAGTTGACAAATTCAACGTCCAAATTGTATTTGCTGAAGAAGCGCTGCTGTTCCGCTACGGTGACGGGAGCAATACACACCGCGCTCTGGTTGATGGCGAGTTTCAACTTGTAGGGTTCAGGCAGGCGCAGGGCGTTACCGCCATCCTGATGCATGGTTGCCATATCATGGGCGAACAGCTTTGGTGATATGCCGGCCAACGCCGGGGCTGCCAGCAGGCTGCCACCCAGTCGGAGGAATCTACGGCGTGAATACTGGGCTAGGGGATTCATGGCTGACCTTCCTGTTGTGTCTGCGCCAACGGCGGCACGCTAAAACCTTTATCAAAAGTGTGGGTAACGTCGAGGGGCTGCCGGATCAGACCGTTAGCCTGATAAAAATCCGCCGTGGCCTGCTGTTGACGCACGGTTGTCTCGTCAATCTGCTGCCAACGCAGCTGGCGGCTGGCGAACTGTTCGCGCGCGATTTCGGGCGGGAATTTAATGATTTTCCCCAGCGTGTTCCCGTAGCTGTCGAGATTGGCATAGGCCCAGCGTTCCGCTTTTGCCAGGCGGTTCAGGTAATCCTGCAGTGCCTGGCGTTTAGCGCTATCGGCGAGCGTTGCATCCGTGGCCGCCAGGAAGGTATTTCCCGGCAGTAGGCCGCTGCCGCTGACCAGCACGTGGCCTTGTCCGGTTTTAACCAGTTGAGTGGTATAAGGCTCCCAGGCGCCCCAGGCGTCGACCGAGCCGCTAAGCAGCGCAACCTTGGCATCCACCGGCCCCAAAAAGACCCACTGTACGTCCGTCGCGCTCAGACCGGCTTGTTCCAGCGCCTTTAACGCCACAAAATGGCCGATCGAACCTTTGCCGGTGGCGATGCGCTTACCTTTCAGATCCTGACCGCTTTTCAGCGGTGAGTTTTCACTCACCAGTAGTGCGGTGCCCGCCGGGTTGCTTTTATCCACCGCTACCGCTTTCACCGGTGCACCCTGCGCAAGGGCAAACAATAACGGGGCATCGCCAATAATGCCGACATCAACTGCGCCGGCGTTCAATGCTTCGGCAAGCGGGGCGGCGGCGGGGAACTCGGCCCATTTGATGTCGTAAGGCAGCTTGTCAAGCGCATTGGCCGCTTCCATTTGTGAACGCATACCGCCTTTTTGGTCGGCAATATGCAGGGTGATACGTGCATCGGCGAACGGTGGCAGGCCTGCCAGACCGAGCAGCAATAGGGCGCCCAAGGTGTGTTTAATACGTAACATGGTGATTTTCGTCCTATGGTGTTAACGAAGCTTTGCCGGCGTTGATCCATGCGCTGTCGTTTTGTGGGGTATGTATCCGGCCGCAGAGTACGTTACGGTAGTGGCGCTCCAGCGGGTTATGGCGCGTCAAACCGTGGTTACCGCTCTGCGTTAGCGCCTTTTCCACTGCCGCTATCGCATTTTCGGTGATGGTCACTTTTGCCAGGTTGGCCTGTTCGGTGCTGAATGCCTGCGCTGCCGCCTGGCGCAGCAGGCTCTGATTGACCAGCAGCAAGCCATCGATTTGTCCGACGGCTTCCTGCACGCGGGCCAGGCTGGCTAATGGGGCGCCCAGACTGGCCGGCACCCGTTGCTGCAACCAGGCGATCAGCCAGCGGCGTGCCGCCTGCGCAATGCCGTCATAGATGGCTGGCAGCAGAGCGGTGTGCGCATTGGCGGCAGCCTGAAGCTGCGCGGTATCCGGCGGCGGCGGCCGATCGGCCGGGTAAACATCCACCGCGTGGGTCAGCGGTACTATGACATCGCGCAGTATCACCTCATGGCTGCCGGTGGCGCGCATCCCCAGATGATCCCAACTGCGTTTAAGGGTGATGCCCGGGCTGTCGCGCGGAACCAGCCAGGTGCCCACCTGTGGGTTGGCATCATCACTGCGAGCCCAGATTGCCAGCCAGCTCAGCCCTTCAATCCCGGTGGTATAAAGCTTATGACCGTTGAGCCGCCAGCCGGCAGAGGTGCGAGCCGCTACGGTGTGGGGCAGACCGCCGCGCGCCGGGGAACCCAGTTCCGGCTCTACCCGCAGGCTGTTGATTAGCGCCCCGCGTTGCACGGCGCTGAGGCTGACTGTACCGCGCAACGCTTCTGGCCAACTGGGGTTGGCGGCCAGGCGCAGGTGGTGCAGATACTGCATGCAGACGATCAGCGCCGTTGACGGTTCGCCCTGTGCGATGGCGCTGACCACCTGCTGCAAAGTAGACAGATTGGCTTCGGCGCCGCCGTAACGCTGCTCACAGGCCAGGCCCAATAGCCCATATTCATGCAGCAAGGCCAGATTGGTGTGTGGAAACTCGCCGCTGCGATCCAGCGCCGCGGCCTGCTGCGCCAGTTGTTCGGTGATCTGCTCAAGCGGCGGCTGGATATGCTGTCGCCGCGTAAACAGGCGGGTAGACTGGACAGAACTCATACGTAGTGCCTCTCCCGTTGACCATCAGGCGCTTTGTTTGGCGTCGCGCTGGGCAATTTTTTCACGGGCGATCGGCAACAGTTCTTTACCGTATTCCTGAGCGTCGTTGAGGGGATCAAAGCCGCGGATCAGGAAGTTGCGCACGCCCAGATCGTAGTAATCAAGCAGGGCATCGGCCACTTGTTCCGGCGTACCCACCAGCGCCGTGGAGTTGTGCCCGCCACCGACCAATCTGGCGATGCCGGTCCACAGGCGTTTATCCACCACATCGCCTTGCGCCACGGTTTGCAGCAGACGTTGAGCGCCGACGCTGTTGGGCTTGTTCTTATGGCTCGCGCCGGCTTGTGCGGCATGTTCAGTAGCGACATGCAGGATCTGTCTGGCTTTTTCCCAGGCCTGCGTTTCGGTGGCGGCAATAATCGGCCGGAAGGAGACGCTAAAGTCGATTTGGCGCTGGTGTTTGGCCGCTTCGGCCCGCACGCGCTGGATGGTTTCCCGGGTTTGCGCCAGCGATTCGCCCCACAGGGCAAACACATTGGCGTGCTTACCGGCCACGGCGATGGCCGCGTCGGATGAGCCGCCGAAGAAAATCGGAATATGGGGCTGTTGCAACGGCTTAATTGCCGAAAAGGCCTGGTCGACCTGATAGAAATCATTATGGGCGTCGAACGGCCGCTCCTGGGTCCAGACCTGGCGTACGATCTCCAAAAACGCCTCGGTGCGGGCATAGCGCCGATCGTGATCGAGATAGTCGCCGTCGCGGCGCTGCTCGGCGTCGTTGCCGCCGCTGATGATATGCACCGCCAGGCGGCCGTTCAGCAGATGTTCCAGCGTGGCGAATTTGCGCGCCGCCAAGGTCGGTGAGACGAAGCCCGGCCGGTGAGCCAGTAAAAAGTTGATTTTTTGCGTGGATAGCCCGGCCAGCGCCGTGACTAGAAATCCGTCGGGTTGATCGGACCAATGGCCGACCAGCAGGCGGTCAAAACCGGCGGCTTCGTGGGTTTGCGCAAAGCGCACAATGTAATCTCGATCAAATATCGGGCCAGCCGGAGGGATGATTTCCGAAGACAGACGGTGGCCGATCATGCCTAAAAATTGAACGCTCATTAGAACTCCTTGTCAGGAATCGTGATAGGGTCTGGCTGCTGGCCAAGGTTTGGCAATCAGCAGCACGGTGTTTATACCCTATACGTGATGTTCTAATGATTTAAATGCATTTTTATCATATGTTAATATGCATAAAGTTAATTATATAACTAATCGCTTATTATTCATGCAATTGGCCGCGAAGTTCCTGAACGATCTTTTCGGCAAAAAAGGTGGTGGGTCGTTGCAAATTGCCCAATCCCGGGCTGCTGACCTGCCACAGTTGGACTTTCGGTCGGAAGTCGTTCAGCTCGACAATCGTGATATCGTTTTGATGCGGACTGTGGGTTAACGCCGCCTTCGGCACCAGTCCGAGCCCGAGCCCCTGAGCCACCAGACTGATTTGCAACTGGGCGCCGGCGGTTTCAACATTGACTTTCAGCCGCAGCCCGTGTGCCAGCAGATCGCGGTTTAATCCGGCGCGCAGGCCGCAGCCATCAGGGTTTAATACCCAGCCATAATGGGCGCAACCGCTGAGGCGGGCGGTGTCGAGGCGAAGATTTTTGCTGGCGATCACGACAACTTCCAATGGGCACAACGCTTTTGTCACCAGGCTGTCATCGAAGGTTTGCTGCGTCGGCCCCATGGCAAGCAGGCTGTCCAGCTCAACGTTTTCCAGCCGTTTTATCAACTGCCCGCCCCAACCGCAGACCACCTGCGGGCGCAGTTGCGGGTAATGCTCACCGAGGGCAACCAGCGCTGGCCGCAAGGCGATTTCACTCAGGCTTTGCGGGATCCCCAGGCGCAGCGGGCCGCTCGGTTCCGCATCCTGATTAAGCAAACTTTCCAGCCGCTTGGTTTCGCGTTTGATCGTCAGACACTGTTCGTAGACGCGATGGCCGACGGCCGTCAGTTTAAGTGGTTTGGTTTGGCGATCCAGCAGCGTGGCGCCTAGGCTCTGTTCAAAGCTTTGCAGGCGGCGGGTTATGGCAGATTGGCTAATACCAAGGTATTCCGCGGCCTGGTTAAGCGAAGCAAATTGCACCACCGCCAGCAGTGCGTCAATGTCGTCTGTACGCATGGAGACTCTCTTTATGTGTATTCTGCATTTTAGTTTATTACAAAAATGCATTTAAATAATAAAAAGTTCTTTGTTAGCGTGATAGGCACCGCTTCAGACAGGAAGGCTCTATGACAATGCCATTACGCTTAGACCGTTTACGCGGCTTCATCCAACAATTGGCCCAACTGCATCAACAGCCGCTGGACGATACGGCGCGGCTGGAACAGGCGGCGCAATCGCTGTCCGAGCTGGTCAAGCAGGATGACTGGCTGGCCGAAGAATACGCCCGCCCACATCCTGAACATTACCAGCAGTATCTGCTGCATGTTGATTCCGCCCAGCGCTTTTCCATCGTCAGCTTCGTTTGGGGGCCAGGGCAGGTCACGCCGATCCACGATCACCGCGTATGGGGGCTGATTGGCATGCTGCGCGGCGCTGAAATCAATCAGCGTTACCTGCTTGACGGTCAGGGCGTGCCCCAGCCTGCAGGCGGCACCGAGCGGTTAACCGCCGGGCAGGTAGCGAAACTGTCGGAACAGGACGGCGACATTCACCAGGTTAGCAATGCGTTTAACGATCGTGTGTCAATCAGCATTCATGTGTATGGCGGCAACATCGGCGCCGTCAAGCGTGCGGTATACGGCGAAAGTGGCGCGGTGAAGCCCTTTATCTCCGGTTATTCCAACACTCAACTGCCTAATATTTGGGATCTTTCTAAGGACGTATAACTATGCCTGCCTTTGTTTACCGTGATTTTTCCACCCTGCGTGCCGCGTTACTGGCTCGCCAGGAATTGGCGCTGATCGATGTGCGTGAAGAAGCCGAATTTGCGCAAAGCCACCCGCTGTTCGCCGTGAACATTCCGCTGAGCAAATTGGAGCTGGAAACCTACCGACGCATTCCGCGCCGTAGCACGTCCATCACCGTGTATGACAACGGCGATGGGCGTGCTGAACAGGCGGCAAGGCGGCTACAGCAGTTGGGCTATGGGGATGTCGCTCTGCTGACCGGCGGCCTGGCAGGTTGGCAAGCCGCCGGTGGCGAGCTTTTCCAGGACGTAAATACCCCGAGCAAGGCCTTTGGCGAACTGGTGGAAAGCCGCAGGCATACGCCATCGCTGACTGCGCAGCAGGTGAAGGCGCTGATCGATAGGCAGGCCGATGTGGTGATCGTCGATGCGCGCCGTTTTGATGAATACCAAACCATGAGTATCCCCACCAGCACCAGCGTGCCTGGGGCGGAGCTGGTGCTGCGGATCAACGCGTTGGCACCGGATGCCAACACGCAGGTGATAGTCAACTGCGCCGGGCGCACACGCAGCATTATCGGTACCCAATCGCTAATCAACGCCGGCATCAGCAATCCGGTGGCAGCGCTGCGCAATGGGACGATCGGCTGGGGGCTGGCGGGGTTTGAGCTGGAAAGTCAACGGCAACGTCGCTACCCGGACGGCGTGGATAATCTGCCGCAGGCGCAGCAGCAGGCACGGCGGGTGGCGGACGAGGCCGGGGTACGGCGCATCGATCGTGAGACGCTGGGGTTGTGGTGGCAGGATACGGCACGCACCACCTATCTGTTTGACGTGCGCAGCCCCGAGGAGTATTACGCCGGGCATCTGCCGGGCAGCTATGGGGTGCCAGGTGGCCAACTGGTACAGGAAACGGATCACCATGCCAGCGTGCGCGGCGCCCGCGTGGCGCTGGTGGATGATAACGGCGTGCGTGCCAACATGAGCGCCTCCTGGCTGGCGCAGATGGGCTGGGAGGTGGCGGTAGTGGACGGTCTGACCGCCGCCGACTTTACCGAGCAGGGCGATCCGGCGGCGCAGGTGCCGCCACCGCCCGCGGTGGATGAAATCACGCCTGAGCAGTTGGTCGCACTGCTGGCGCAGGAAGGCACGGTGTTGCTGGATTTCACCACCAGCGCCAACTATGTGGCGCGCCATATTCCCGGCGCCCATTGGGTCATCCGTTCGCAGTTGCCGTTGGCGCTGGAAAACCTGCCGCCGGCCAAGCGCTATGTGCTGACCTGCGGCAGCAGCCAACTGGCGCGCTATGCGGTGCCGGAAGTAGCCGCGCTGACCGGCAAGCCGGTACAACTGCTCGCCGGCGGTACCCAGGCATGGATCGCTGAAAACCGGCCGTTGGAAAAGGGCGAAGGGCGGTTGGCGGTGCCGCGCATAGACCGTTATCGCCGCCCGTACGAAGGCACGGACAATCCGCGCGAAGCGATGCAAGCGTATCTGGACTGGGAGTTCGGATTGGTGGAACAACTGGCGCGTGATGCAACCCATGGCTTTACCGTGCTTTGAATCACCAGACAATACGCATAACCATCAGCGGCAAAGAGGAAAAGTATGACGCAGTTTTCTGTTTTACTCAGGGCCGTGGGGCTGAGCGCCTCGTTATTAACGGCATCGTTGGCACAGGGGGCGATAGGCGATGCCCAGTTGGTGCTGGGCGATCAAGCCCGCGGGTTGCGTAGCCTGGTGGAAGCCGCTGGCGTGATGAAGGATGCGCCTTATCAGTATCGGTGGGCCAATTTCCAGGGGGCGGCGCCGTTGTTTGAGGCGCAGCGCGCAGCAGCGGTTGATACGTCCTATGCCGGGGATCTGCCGGTGTTAATGGCGGCGGCAGGCGGGGTGGATTTTAAGCTGATTCAGACCAACGTCGGCTATGGTCAGTCTAATGGGATTGTCGTGCCGCAGGATTCACCGTTGCACAGCGTTCGGCAGTTGCAAGGGCAAACGGTGGTAGTTTCCTCGGCGCGTGGCAGCATCTCGCAAAACCTGCTGTATGCGGCGTTGCAGGAGGCGGGGCTGAAACGGGAAGATGTGAAGATTCAGTTCGTCATGCCTACCGATGCCAGCGCGGCGTTTAGCACTGGCAGAGTGGCAGCCTGGGCGGTTTTTGATCCCTATTTGGGGGTTGCGGAGCAAAGCGGCGCGCGCCTGCTGCGCGATGGTCAGGGATTAACCCCGTCGCTCGGTTTCTTGACCGCCACTACGCGCTCATTGGCCGATCCGGACAAGCGAGCTGCCATCAAAGACTTTGCCGAACGCGTCGCCAGAGCGCGGCAGTGGGCGATCGATCATCCGCAGGAATACGCCAGGGTTTACGCTCAACTGACGCGTTTGCCACTGGAAACCGCTCGACAGATTGCGGGTCGGACCTCAAAGGGCGCGCATAGCGTCAATCAACAGGACGTCAAAGTGCTGCAACCGGTAGCTGATTTGTTTTATCAGTTAAAGATATTGCCCAGGCAGGTTGATGTTAACAATTTGATTGATAAGAGTTTTGACTTAAAGGAATAAATACTGCACGGATGCCGAGGCTGGCATGTCCTTACCCGCCATCGTGGCGCTATTGGAAAGTTGACCGGAGTCTCAGGCAAGCGTTCGCGGCTCGGGTTTGAGTGGCGGTTCGCGTCAAAAGCAAAAAGCCCGCTTAAGTTTCCTTAAGCGGGCTTCTCTAAATATGGCTCCTCTGACTGGACTCGAACCAGTGACATACGGATTAACAGTCCGCCGTTCTACCGACTGAACTACAGAGGAATCGTGTGAACGGGGCGCATCATATCCAGCGGCTCAGGGTGTGTCAACGCTAAAATGACGCTTTTGGCGTGACTGCTCACCAACTGAGCAAAAGCGCTGGTTTTAGTCGCTGCCGCCGTCGTTGGCCGCCTGCCAGCGCTGCAATCGCGCCAGCGGATCCTGGCGGTAAAACGTGCAGAAATGCTGGTAGAGCGCAGGGAAGCGGTTGGCGAGCAGTTCGGGGGCGCTGAAGAAATATTCCGACAACACGGCAAAACATTCGGCCGGATCGCTGGCAGCGTAGGCATCAATGCTGGCGGCGTCTTCGCCTACCATATCGATTTCATCCTGAATGCTGTCCATCGCGGCATGCAGGTCGTGCTCCCAGGTGGCCACCTCGCGCAGCGGGATCGGCGGCACGCCGGTTGCAATACCGCCATTGCGCATATCCAGCTTATGTACCGCTTCATGCACGATCAGGTTGAAACCGGACATATCGAACGAGTCTTGCACGTCTTGCCAGTTGAGGACGATCGGCCCCTGTTCCCAACTTTGGCCGGATTGCACCACCGGCCCGGAATGCACCAGGCCAATATCGTCCTGCCATTCGTCTTCCACCACGAAAGGTGAAGGATAAAGCAGGATTTCATTGAACCCGTCCAGACATTCTGCCCCCAGCTCCAATACCGGCAAGGCAAATAGCAGTGCAATGCGTGCCTGCATTTGTGAGGTTAGCACCAGACCTTGCAGCGGTACGATGCGCTTTTGCTGCATTAACTGTGTCGCAACGGCCACCAGGCGCCGTTGCTCATGTTGGTCCAGCGGGGATAACAGCGGGATCGCCAGCGCATCTTGCCACCGATCCTGCGTGTCTGCCTGAGGGGGATTCGCTTTCCACGGCCATTTAATCATCAGGTTGCTCGTAAACTCGTCACTTGAACATTCGGCTGGAGGCTAACACTGTAAAAATGCCGCAAAAAGGGGCATGATAGCAAGCACTTCACGGAGAGATGCCGGAGCGGCTGAACGGACCGGTCTCGAAAACCGGAGTAGGGGCAACTCTACCGGGGGTTCAAATCCCCCTCTCTCCGCCATTATTCAATCACTTAGAGCGCTTGCTGTCTGTGATCAACTCCTCACCTAGCACAGAGGTCGCATTGGCCACTAACAAACCCACGGTTTTTTGATGATTTCTTCATCATTGGGTTGGCCATCGTCGGAGCAATTCTGCTTTTTCAATCGTATCAAACAACCCGTGCTTCGCTTCTATGCCCGTCGAGTATCTGTTTAACTGTGCTGTTGCCGTCATCATCAGTCATGCCTTTGGCTTTTGGCGCCTGAAGTTCCCGTAAGCTGTTTTACCCGTAAAAGTACGGCGTTGATCCTGGCCGGGTATTTTTTAATTGCCTGGCGCCCACTTCTTCGTGGCGAATAAATAAGGCCACTCAACCTCTGCAGATTATTTTAGCGACTGAACAAGCCTGTGGGTGTTATCAATAATGGTGAAAGAAGAATACGAGTGAAAGTAATATCACTCAACTTAATCTATACCTATTATTTAATCGGTGAACGATCGTTATTTAGCAGTCTAGTGTATAACCAGAGGCTGACAACTATCCTTTTTGACAGTTGCGTCATGATAATATCGGTGGAGAATTCATATTGAAGTTCAGGCCAAATCACACTCATGACAATGAAATATGAGGGTGAAATTTCAATCCGAATTTGATCTCAAGAGAGGCTTTATGAAACGAGCTACCGTTATTTCATTTGTTGGCGTGGCGGTTTTTTCGGCCAATGTATTTGCTGCGGCAGAATCGGAAGTCAGTTCAGCGGTAAAAAAGGATATCGCTGATATACTGACTGAACAATACCATAGCACGGTCAAGGACTGTGGCGATGAGCAGTCCCCAGCATTTCTTTGTTCCGGTGTGTTAATGCGAGGGACCAGACCGGGCGTTGATTTCTGGAAGCTCAATCCATCATCAATAAAAAACAAGGGGGTGTCATTTTCTTATTTGCGTAAGGATGCCAAATTCAACAATACATTTGCCAGTGCCAACGGGTTTATTCTTTATCCGGGAAAAATGACGCCGGCAGAAAGTGAACAGGTTTCGGTATTATGCTCTTATGCCCTGGATGCCAATACCTGGGGAAGGCAGGGAAACTACTGCGGTTCACCGCCGACTCCGGAGAAAGGGCAGTCATGTCAGGATTTTGGCGTATTTACCGCTCATCAGTTAAATAAAGCGATTGTCAGAAGAACCGCCTGGGGCGTATGTGCCTTTGACGTCAGACCTACGGCAAAAAAACCGGCTGATGCGTTTTACCAGACATTACTCGCGATGCCATATCATGGAAATGGATTATATTATAACGAAATTATCGTTAAGCCCTGGGACGAAAATAATCCGCAAGCCATCCCGGTTGAAGCCCTGTTTTACCTGAATGGCGCGGGGTTGATAAACGCGCAGCAGGACCAGCGTAGCTACAAAAAGGCAACAGGGAAATTTTTACCTATCGTTAAAGTTGAACTCCCTCAAGGCATCAGCGTGCAACATGCGACAGATGCGCTCTTTAGCTATGAACCAAAAGATCAGCTGGTCGAAAAATAACACCATCGGCTCTCGCTGCTGATATGCGGTAAATGGCCATAGCGCCCGGTGGAAACCGCGCCGTAAATCCCCGTTATCCTGGCGTGGATTTACGGCGCATTGTCATGGCTGCCGTCCCAACGCGGGCATTGTTAATCGGTTATCGCGTTTGCCAAACCGTCGTCAGAGGGCTTTTTCTGTCTGGCCGTGAACACCGCGACGGTGCCATGCAATTGCACCTCAACCTGCATAAATTGCCTGGCGAGGGCGTCATGCAGCTGTTGCCGTGAATCTGCCTGATTGCCGAAGATGCCTTTTTTGTTATAAACCGCCATCAGTTTGCGACCAAAGGCATTATGTTCGACGCCATGACCAAGGATGGTGGCGCCACACAGTACTCCGTCGGGCGTCAGTGCGCTGGCGGCATGGTGGATAACGCGTTGTTTTTCGGCCATGCTCCCCGGCAGACAGTGCAAAAGATAAAACAGCGACAGTGAGTCGAAATGGCCATGCAGTCGTTCGGGCAGCGGCTGGAAAATATCGTGCCGCAGGCGTTCGGTAATACGCTGTGCGCCGACGCGTGCGCTGGCGGCGTGCAGGCTATTGTCATTCAGATCGAGCAGCGTGATCTGCCGCGAGCCTTGCGGCGTATTGGCGAGGTAACAACCGGTGCCGACGCCGATATCCAAATGCCTTATTCCCATGTGACGCTGGAAATGCGGCAACAATACCGTGTCGGTCGGGCAGCGCCAGGCATAACGGTTGGAGATGCTCAGCACCCACCAATCATAAAGTTTTAGCGTTAGCGGCGTATATACCACCGCGCTTTTTGCACTATCCGCGCTCATCAATAAATCCCTTTTGATAGTTTCACTCCGGTTATATTTGCAGCTATCCTACCAGACCCGCAGCGACACGGGTATTGCCTCAATGGCGCCGGCTCGGCGACGTTCGGTCGTCGCGTTGATTATCGCCCCGCGCGGGTTTGCAGCGTGGTTGGCGCATATTCCACCTCGCCGCCGCGCCACGGCAACGCGTCGGCAAAGCGCCAGGCTCGCTGTAGCTCAAAACGCCAGTAGCGTTCTGCCGCGGGGATGTTCGGTAACGGTTGCGACTGCCAGACGATCTGCGTCACGCCCTGTAAATGCAGCAGATCGCCGTTGGCGAAATCCGGCAGCAGCAGCGCCGCACGCGGCTCCGCCAGCAGGTTGCCGAGGGTATTCATATAACGATTGCCGCGAAAGTCGGGTATCCACAGGCTTTGTTGCTCAAGATGGATAAAACCAGGCAGGCCGCCGCGGTGCGAAATATCAACGCCACCCTGTGCCAGATCCAGATGGGCGTAACTGGCGACAAAGCAGGTGTCCGCCTGGCGGATCAGACGCCGCGCTGCATCGTCCAGTTCAGGCAGATATTCAATCGCCTGGGGGGCGTTTTGCTGGGCAATCAGCTGACGCCGCTGGATATACTGCGGGCAGTTGCCGAAACACTGATGCACCTCGATTTCCAGCCGGTTTTTATCCATGCGGCTGAGCGTGCCGTTGACACGGTTACGCCGCCGGTTACTGAAGTCCAGCCCCAGCGCACCGACCGGTTGACCGGGGTGCAACGCTGCCTGCGCCGGATCGTCATCGCGACGTGGCGCACTGATGCGCAGATGGCGGTCGTCCGGGGTGCGCAAAAATCCTGCCGGGCCGCTGAACAGCGTCGCCAGCGGCCAGCCGTGCGCATCCACCGTTGCCACAAACAGATAGCGCAGCGCGGCGTAGAATTCGCGGTGCTGAGCCGGCATCGCCGGGTAGATGCCGGCGCGCACGCCGTCAACATGCGCCAACCGCTGCGCGCGCAGTTCGCCGGGGTGGAACAACGGAGCCGTCATGCTAGTTACCTCGCCGCCGGTATCGGCAGCGCCGGCATGGCAAAAAAGCCGGGCAGAGCCTGAATGCGCGCGATCCAGCGGCGTATGGCCGGGTAGTCGGCCAGCGAAACGCCACCTTCTGGCGCCACCGCCAGATAGCTGTAACAGGCCAGATCGGCGATGGTAGGCTGGTCGGTGGCTAAAAAATCGCGTTGTTCAAGGTGTTGCTCGACCTGCGGTAGAAAACGCAGACTGATGGACCGCGCCGAGTCATAGTCTTCCGGCGCGGAAAACTGGCTGATCAACCGGCAGGAGGCCGGCCCGTAACGTACTTCGCCAGCGGCGTGCGACAGCCATACCTGCACCTGCGCCGCCGCCTGCGGCTGTTCCGGTAGCCAATGGCTGTCCGGCGCATAGCGTTTGACCAGGTATGTCATGATGGCATTGCTGTCCGGCAGTGCAAAATCGCCGTCGACCAGCAATGGGATCTGGCCAAAGGGGTTTAGCCGGCGGTAGGTTTCGCTCTGGCGTAGCGCGGCGGGCGCTTCGATAAATTCATAGTTTACGTCAAGCATCTTCAACAGCAGTGCGACGCGGTGAACGTGGCCGGAAAGCGGCGTACCGTACAGTTTTAGCGTTGGCATATGCAGACTCCCAGATAGAGAGCCTTCAGAATACTCTTGCGCTGTGTGAAGGAAATACGGCAATGTAGAAATTGATAATTTCAATAGCTGGAATAATCAATGGACCGTTTGGATGAATTGGCGATCTTTGTGGCGGTGGTGCAACAGGGCAGTCTGGCGGCCGCGGCGCGCAAGCTGCGACGTTCCGCGCCTGCGGTTACCCGCGCCGTTGCATCGCTGGAGCAGCGGGTTGGCGCACGGCTGGTGGAGCGAACCACGCGGCGACTGGCGCCGACCGAAGCCGGTTTGCGTCTGGCTGAACGGGCGCGTGCCGTGCTTGGTGATTATCAGCAGGCGGTGCTGGATACCGCGCCAACCCAGGTGAGCGGTCTGTTGCGCATTACCGCGCCGGTACAGTTTGGCCGTAAGTTCGTTGCACCGATCGTGATGGCATTTCTGGAACAGTATCCGCAAATCGACATTGAGATGCAGCTCAACGATCGCAATCTGGATCTGATAGACGAAGGGTTGGACATCGCGGTGCGGATTGGCCATCAGCACGATTCCAGCCGGGTAGCGCGTCGTCTGGGCTGGGTGCGGCGCGTGACGGTCGCCAGCCCGGCCTATCTGGCGCGCTGTGGCGAGCCGCTGAACCCGGCGCAGTTGACCGATCACCACACCATTATCGGTACCCAGCACGGGGCGCTGCGAGAATGGCGGTTTGGCCCGCAGGAAAACCATGAACGTGTACGCCTGACGCCGCGTTTGATGCTTAACGACGTCGAAAGCCAGTTGCTGGCGGCGCGTGCCGGCCAGGGCATTGCCCGACTATTGTCGTATCAGGTGGCGGACGATCTGGCCGCCGGCAGCCTGGTGCGCGTATTGACATCTTTTGAACCGCAGGCGCTGCCGGTTCAACTGGTGGCGAATCAGGTACAGCAAATGCCGTTAAAAGTGCGCACATTCTGGGATTTCGCTTTTGCGCAGCTTAGCCAGCTCAGGCAACTCGCGTCATAGCGGCGTCAGAACGTTTATAGCTGGCGCTGCGCGAATTGGCTCTGCCAGCCGACGGGATTACAGCTGGCTCTTTGGCACCAGGCGATCGCCAAAGGTCAGGCGCTGACGGTCCGGTTCTGCGGCACTGAGCGGGGCGACTTCTCTCAGCGACTGCTTGCAGCGGACGACCAGATCCTGATATTCCAGCGTACCGGTGCGTTTCCAGCTCAGTTCTTGCTCGGTCAACTCGCGCACAACGCGCGCCGGGCTGCCCAGCACCAGTTTATTGGCGGCGATGTCCGCAGCCGCCTTGATAAAGGAACAGGCGCCGACGATGGTGTTTTCACCCACTATCGCGCCGTCCATCACCACCGCATTCATGCCGACCATCGCGTTGCGCCCGACGCGACAGCCATGCAGGATGGCGCCATGACCGATATGACCGTCCTGTTCCACCACCGTATCCTGTTGCGGAAAACCGTGCATTACGCAGTTGTCCTGAATATTGGCACCGTCGTGCACCACGATACGGCCAAAATCGCCGCGCAGGCTGGCATTGGGGCCAATGTAGACGTTTTTGCCGACCATCACGTCGCCAATCAGCACCGCCGTAGGGTGAACATAACTGCTGGGATCGACTACCGGCGTCAAACCGTCAATTTGATACACAGGCATGGCTAAAGCTCCTTAAAACGTAGCGTGATCGCGCGCCAAGCCGCCAAAGCGACGGTAATAGCCTGCGCCGGGGGCCGGCAGGGCGCCGATGGTGGTTTCCGCCAGTGCGCTGACATAGTCGGTGGCGGCGCGGTCGACACGCTGATAAATATTGATGCACAGATTGCGGGCGATTTGGCCTTCCCACTGGGTTGGCAGTAACGCATCGGGCAGCAGCGGATCTTTCAGCACCACGCGGCGGAAGAAATGAATCAATAATAGCTTAATCTGAAAGCATCGCTGCGGCGTCAGTACGCTATCGTCGGCGTCGCGCAACAGCGCCATCAGCGGTCGGAAAGAGACGATAAACTCATGATAATGGCCCGCCACCGCGTCCAGCGACCAGCAGTCGGCCACCAGTTGGCGCAGCTGGTGCGCTGAACGGTCATAGGGGTAATCGGCGCGGAAGTAAATCACCCGTTCGCTGGCGTTCAGTTCGCCAAGCAGCGCCGGGACATCGGTTTGTGCGTGGGTAGGGGCGGCCATCAGGTTGTTGGCAATCTGGCCAAAACCCAGCCAGCTCAGCGCCTTGCGCAGCCGTGCGCGTTCGTTTTTATCTACCGTTTCCAATAACAGCAGCTCCCATTTCCCGTCCCACTCGGGCTGTTCGCTCAGGTATATTTTTGATTCGGCGTGACGAAACTGGCGCATACCCTGATCGGTAACGCGGTAATAGCTGCGCCGGCCAATCTTTTCCACATCCAGCCAGCCCTCTTTTTGCAGGCGAAACACCGAGGTGCGCACAAAGCGATCGCCGAAACCCAGCGATTCCAGCAGCGCACTCAGGCTGCCCAGCCACAGTTCGCCGCCGCGGTGGCTGAGCGCATCGCCATATAATGAAATAATCAGTGAGGTGCCGCTGATGGGTTGGGCGTCGAGCGCCTGATGGATGAATTCATCCAGTTTATGTTCCATATTTTCCCATAGGTTAACCAACGGTGAAGCACAACATTAGCATAAAGCCGAGTCGCGGCAACCGTGTCCCCTTGCCACAACGGCGGCAAAGGGACGCGGCCTATTAGCGTGGTCGCAGGTCGACCACCCGCTGGGCTTTGCCTTCCGAACGCGGAATATCCCCGCAGTTGGCGATGCTGACATCGGTGCTGACGCCGATAATCGACTTGATGTGGTGGCGCAGCTGGTGGCAGATATCGCAGCGTTGCTGATGGTTCAGGCTGAGCGCCGCTTCTTTCAGCTCGACCCGCACCGCCAGCGTATCAAGGTGCCCGGCGCGGCTCACCTGCAACTGGTAATGCGGTGACAGCTGTTCGAACTGCATAATCTGTTCTTCCACCTGTGACGGAAACACGTTTACGCCACGAATAATCAGCATGTCGTCCGAGCGGCCGGTAATCTTGCCCATGCGCCGCATCTGGCGGGCATCACCCGGCATCAGGCGGGTAAGATCGCGGGTGCGATAGCGGATCACCGGTAACGCCTCTTTGCTCAGGGTGGTGAACACCAGTTCGCCGTGCTGGCCGTCTGTCAGGCAGTTGCCATTATCCGGATCGATGATTTCCGGCAGAAAGTGATCTTCCCAAATGGTTGGGCCGCCGCCGCTTTCGGCACATTCCATTGCCACACCCGGCCCCATCACTTCGGACAGGCCGTAGATATCCAGCGCTTTGATCCCCAGCCGGCTTTCAATTTCATGGCGCAGTGATTCGGTCCAGGGTTCGGCGCCGAATATGCCGATGCGCAGCGAACAACCCCGAGCATCGCCGCCCAGCTTGCGCTCCAGTTCGTCAATCAGCGTCAGGCAATAGGATGGCGTTACCATGATCACGTCGGGTTTGAAATCCAGGATCAGCTGCGCCTGTTTTTCAGTCTGGCCGCCGGACATCGGGATCACCGTGGCACCCAGGCGTTCGGCGCCGTAATGCGCCCCCAGGCCGCCGGTGAACAGCCCGTAGCCGTAGGCGACGTGCACTTTGTCCTTCGCCGTGGCGCCCGCTGCCCGCAGGCTGCGAGCGACAATATCGGCCCAGTTGTCGATATCGCGCTGGGTATAGCCAACCACCGTTGGTCGGCCGGTGGTGCCCGAGGATGCGTGAATGCGTACTATTTGTTCCATCGGCACCGCAAAGGTATCGAACGGATAGTTGTCGCGCAGATCCTGCTTGGTGGTGTAAGGGAACAGCGCAATATCGCCAAGCTGTTGCAGATCGTTCGGGTGGACGCCGGCCTGATCGAACTTGCGTCGATACATCGGCACGTTTTCATAGGCGTGATGCAAGGTCCACTTCAGACGTTGCAGCTGTAGCGCTTCGATCTCATCGCGCGAGGCGAACTCGATGGCGTCCAGGGGCTGTGGATTGATTGTCATTGTTGTTGCCTCAATCTTTAGACACGCTCAATAATCATGGCGATGCCCTGGCCTACGCCGATGCACATGGTGCACAACGCGTAGCGACCGGCTCGCCGTTCCAGTTCAAACATCGCAGCCAGCGCCAGACGCGCGCCGCTCATGCCCAACGGATGGCCGAGGGCGATGGCGCCGCCGTTGGGGTTTACCTGCTCGGCGTCGTCCGGCAGGCCGAGCTGGCGCAGTACCGCCAAGGCCTGAGCGGCGAACGCTTCGTTGAGTTCAATGACGTCCATTTGCGCCAGGCTCAGCCCGGCGATTTCCAATACCCTGCGCGTCGCCGGCAGCGGGCCGATGCCCATCAAGCGTGGTTCGACGCCGCAGGTGGCGGTGGCGACAATGCGCGCCCGCGGCGTCAGCCCCTGCTGCATGGCGATGGTCTCGGAGGCCACCAGCAGTGCCGCCGCGCCGTCATTAAGGCCAGAGGCGTTGCCGGCGGTCACGCTGCCAGGCTGGCGGAACGGTGTTTTCAGCGCCTGTAGCTGCGCCAGAGTCGTATCTGCGCGTGGGTGCTGATCCTGGTCAAAGACGCGCAGCGCGCCTTTTTTGTCACTGATGCTCACCGGAACGATTTGCTGTGCCAGTATGCCGGCGGCCTGTGCGTGCGCGGTGCGCTGCTGGCTGCGCAACGCAAAGGCATCCTGATCGGCACGGCTGATGGAGAACTGCGCCGCGACGTTTTCGGCGGTTTCCGGCATCGAGTCGGTGCCGAACCGCTGCTGCATCAGCGGGTTGACGAAACGCCAGCCGAGCGTGGTGTCATACAGCTGTGCCTGGCGGCTGAAGGCGCTGTCGGCCTTGCCCATCACCAGCGGTGCACGGGTCATCGATTCTGCGCCGCCGGCCACTACCAGTCCGGCTTCGCCGGCTTTGATACTGCGTGCCGCCATCGCCAGCGCATCCAGCCCGGAGCCGCACAGGCGGTTGACGGTGGTGCCGGAAACGCTTTGCGGCAACCCGGCCAGCAGTGCCGCCATGCGCGCCAGATTGCGGTTGTCTTCGCCAGCCTGATTGGCGCAGCCGAGGATCACGTCGTCAACCCGCGCCCAGTCCAGTTGGGGGTGGCGTTCCATCAAGGCACGCAGCGGCAACGCGGCCAGATCGTCGGTGCGCACCGTCGCCAACGCGCCACCATAGCGGCCAATCGGCGTGCGCACGCCGTCACAGATAAACGCCTGACTCATGGTTGCTCCTCCAGAATGCGATGACCAAGACGATGTGCGCGGCCGCGGAACCAGGCGACGGTTTTCCCGCGCTGGTTGACGATCTGCACGTCGTACAGGCCGCCGGTTTGGCCTTGATGACGCACTTCGGCGCTGGCGGTCAGCCGGTCGCCGGCCAGCGCCGGGCGGATAAAGTCAATGCTGCAACCGGCGGCGACCGCCGCCAGTCCCTGGCTGTTGCAGGCGTAGGCAAATGCGGTATCGGCCAGGCTGAACAGCTGTCCGCCGTGACAGGTCTGATGGCCGTTGAGCATCTGCGGGCCGACCACCATACTGACCTGCGCAAAACCGCAATCAACGGCGTCTAGCGTCATGCCCATCGCTTGCGCACAGGTATCCTGTTGGTACAGCTGTTCGGCACAGCGTTGTGCCAGGTCGCGGGGAGTCATGGCGTTCATCGGTGTTCTCCTGACGGCAGGGCGGCGTATTGAGTGGCACGGTGGCGCAGCAACGGCATCGGCCGGTAGCGCGGTTCAAGATAGCAACGGTGCAGATTTTCCAGCGTCGTCAGTATCTGCGACCAGCCGAGCGCCGCACCCCAGGCTAGCGGGCCGCGTGGATAATTGACGCCGAACAGCATGGCGTTGTCGGTATCGGCGGCGCTGGCCACGCCTTTGTTCACTACGTCGAGTGCTTCGTTGACCAGCATGGCGACGGTGCGCATCACCAGTAATCCGGGGTAATCCGGCAGTTCAATAACGCGCTTGCCGAGCGTTTGCAGCAGATGAATCACTTTGGCGCTGTCCTGCGGACGGTTCTGGGATGCGCAGGCCAGGACGAGGGTCGGCGCGCGCTGGTAATTGGCGGACAGATCGAACAGCACCACTGGCGTGCCGAGCTGCTGCGCCATCTGGCTCGCAGTTTTACCATTTGTTAACATAAATGTAACTTCATCAACCGTGGCAAACGGGCTGGTCTGGCCAGGTTGTTTGACCGCGCCCGCATTTTCCTGCAGCAGGGCGGCCAGCTCCGGCAGCGATGTCCAGTCACCGTGCAGCGTAACCCTGGGCAGCGACGCGGCGCCTACCGGCTCGGCGTAGCGTGCTGCCGGATTGAGGCTTTCATCATCGTAACGGTAAAAACCGCGCCCGCTTTTACGCCCCAGATGTCCGGCGCTGACCCGCTCCTGCTGCAGCAGCGAAGGGCGGAAACGGTCGTCATGAAAAAAGGCCTGAAACACCGACTGGGTGACGGCAAAGTTGACGTCCTGGCCAATCAGATCGGTGAGTTGCAACGGCCCCATGGCAAAGCCGCCGGCGTCACGCATGGCCGCGTCCAGCGTCGCTACGTCGGCGATCTGTTCCTCCAGCGCCCGCAGCGTTTCGGCATAAAATGGCCGGGCGACGCGATTGACGATAAACCCCGGCGTCGAGCGGCACTGTACCGGCTGTTTGCCCCAGTGCCGCGCCAGCGCGTCGAGCCGGCGCAGGGTAGTGGCATCGGTGTCCAGACCGGCGACGATTTCCACCAGTTTCATCAGCGGCGCCGGGTTGAAGAAATGCATGCCGGCCATGCGTTGTGGATGGCGTAATACGCTGGCGATGGCGGTGATGGACAACGACGAGGTATTACTGGCAAATAGCGTGTCGTGGGCGCAGATCGCCTCCAGATCGCGGAACAGGCTCTGCTTGATCTCCCGCTTTTCCGCCACTGCTTCGATCACCAATCCGCAGTCGGCCAGTTGGTCCAGCGACGCGGCAATGCTGATATTCGCCAGCAGCCGTTCAGCGTCGTCGCGTTGCGCCTTGCCGGCCTCCACTCGACGACGCAGGCGTTGCCCTAAGGTCTCCAGCGCCCGCACCGCCGCGGGTTGGGAAATATCAAACAGTTTGACCGGGTGCCCGGCGGCAGCGGCCAGTTGGGCGATACCGATGCCCATGGTACCGGCGCCAATCACCGCCAGCGAGCCGTGAAACAGGGGAGCGTTCATATTTATTTCCCGCTGAACGAAGGTGGGCGTTTGGCGAAAAAGGCGCTGACGCCTTCACGATAGTCGTCGCTACGACCGCCGAGGCGTTGCAGATCGCGCTCCAGATCGAGCTGCTGATCGAGCGTATTGGTCGCTGCGCTGTAAATGGCCTTTTTGATCAGGCCCAGCCCATAGGTCGGCTGGCTCGCCAGGTGTCGTGCCAGCGTTTGCGTGCGTTCGGCCAATTCTGCGCCGTCCACCACCTGCCAGATCAAGCCCCATTCCAGCGCCTGGCGCGCGTCAATCCTGTCGCCCAGCAGCGCCATGCCCATGGCGCGCGCATGGCCGGCCAGCCGTGGCAGGAACCAGCTAGCGCCGGAATCCGGCACCAGCCCCAGTTTGCAAAATGACTGGATAAAACTGGCATTGTCGGCGGCGATCACGATGTCGCAGGCCATCGCCAGTGCAGCACCGGCACCGGCCGCCACGCCGTTGACACCACAGATCACCGGCTTGGGCAAGCTGGTCAGCCGGCGGATCAACGGGTTGTAAAAGCGCTCGACCGACAGGCCGAGATCCGGTGCCTGCCGATCGGCGCTCACCGTGCGATCGTTCAGATCCTGCCCGGCGCAGAAACCGCGGCCGGCGCCGGTAATCACCACGCAGCGCACCGTATCATCGCGCTCGGCGACGGTCAGTGCTTCCG
The DNA here is from genome assembly GCF_041448735.1 of Serratia odorifera. Taxonomy (NCBI): domain Bacteria; kingdom Pseudomonadati; phylum Pseudomonadota; class Gammaproteobacteria; order Enterobacterales; family Yersiniaceae; genus Serratia; species Serratia odorifera. The sequence goes on from NZ_JBGMUT010000002.1 coordinate 485,084, forward strand.
CCAGTTGGTGGTGCATTTCATCATTGAAGCTGTTCAGCCGATCCGCGCGGTTCAGGGTAATGGTCAACACCCCGGCGTCGAGCTGGCTTAAAATCAGTGCGTTATCCATAAATCAGCGCCCCTTGTAGTGCGGAGTACGTTTTTCGAAGAAGGCGGCGATGCCTTCGTGACGATCTTCAGTGGCCGTCAGCGTAACGAACTGCTGGCGTTCAATGGCCAACCCGGCGCTCAGGCCGGTTTCTTCCGCCTGTTTCAACGCCTGCTTGGCGGCGCGTAACGCCAGCGGCGCCTGTTGGCTGATGCGGGAGGCGATCTGTTCAGCACGTTCCAGCGTCAATGCGTCGAGGCAGACTTCGCTTACCAGCCCGCTTTGCAGCGCCAGGCGGGCATCGATGGCTTCGCCGCTCAGCACCATCTGGCTGGCACGAGATTTGCCGACGCAGCGCATCAAGCGCTGGGTGCCGCCAGCGCCCGGCATCAGGCCGAGGGTGATTTCCGGCAGGCCGAAGCGCGCGCTTTCACCGCAGATAATGATGTCGCACGCCAGTGCCAGTTCGCAGCCTGCGCCGAGTGCGTAACCGTTGACCGCCGCCAGCAGCGGCTTGCTGAACTGGGCGAGACGTTGCCATAGCTGCGGTCGGTGGTCGGCCAGTGCCGCCGGCAGGTCTTGCTGTTGCAACTCGTGTAAATCGGCACCGGCGGCGAAGTAACGCGCCGAACCAGCAATCACCACCGCGCCAACCTCGGCGTCGGCATCGGCCTGTCCCAGCAGGTAGACCAGCTGTTCCAGGCACGGGGTGCTGAGCGCGTTACGGGCTTGCGGACGCTGCAAGGTCAGGGTGACCACGCGCTGGCGTTGTTGGCGCTGTATCCAGGGGGTTTCCATCCAAGACTCCTATACGTCGAAATCCAGCACCACGCCGTCGCCCTTTGGCCACGACTGGCAACTGAGTACATAGCCGGCGGCGAGCTGATCCGCTTCCAGGCTGTAGTTGACACCCATTTCCACTTCGCCGGACGTCAGCCTGCATTTACAGGTGGCGCACACGCCTCCTTTGCAGGCGTACGGCAGATCCGCGCCCTGGCGCAGCGCGGCGTCGAGGATGCTGTCATCCTGGGCGGTGACGTCGATGTTCAACCGGCGGCCATCGAGCAGGATCTCTACCCGCGTGGCGTCGCGCCCGGCGTCGCGTTGCGGCCGCACGCTGCGGCCACCGGTGTTGAAACGTTCGCTGTGGATATGTTCGGCTGGCATGCCGGCCTGTTCCAGTACGCTATGGGCCTGGTCCATCATTGCCTGCGGTCCGCAGATAAAGGCGTGGTGGTAATCGCGGTAATCGAGCAGCGTGCGGCCCAGCGCCAGCAGACGTTCACCGTCGATGCGCCCGTTGAGCAGCGGACTGTCCTGGCTTTCCTGGCTGAACAGGTACAGCGGCTGAAAGCGTTGCGGATAGCGGTTTTTCAGGTCGGACAGCGCTTCCTTGAACATCATCGAACGGCTGCTGCGGTTGCCGTACAGCAGGGTAAAGCGGCTGTGCGCTTCCGCCTGTAACGTGGCCTTGATGATCGACAGCATCGGGGTAATGCCTGAGCCGGCGGCGATAGCCAGGTAATTACCGTGTCGCTCTGGCTGCGGCTGGTAGCCGAAGCGCCCCTGCGGCAGCATCACCTCCAACGCATCGCCGACCTGCAACGCCTGATTGACGAACGAGGAAAAACGCCCCTGTTCCACGGCCTTGACGCCGATTTGCAGCAGCCCCTCCTGCGGCGCGCTGCAGATCGAATAGCAACGGCGTAACTCTTCGCCATTCACCTGAGCCTTTAACGTCAGGTGCTGACCGGGGGTATAACGGTAGTGGCCTTTGAGTTCCTCGGGCACGCGCAGGGTGATGGCTACGGCATCCGCGGTTTCGCGCTCAATGGCCGCGACGCTCAGGCGATAAAAGGTCGTCATGGTGTTCTGCGCTCCTGTCCTTCGATATTTGCCGCCGCCAGTCTGGCTGATGGCGCATTGCGGGAGGTCTTTAGATGCATTTGAAATAATCGAACGGTTCGCGACAGGCGCGGCAGCGATACAGCGCTTTGCAGGCGGTGGAACCGAACTCGCTGATTTTCTCGGTGTGTTCACTGCCGCAGCGCGGGCAGGGTACCGGGCCGTGGCTGAGCGGTCGGTCGCAGCTGTGACCCTGCGGCGGCGCCACGCCGTATTGCCGCAGCCGGGCGCGCGCTTCGGCGTTCATCCAGTCGGTGGTCCAGGCGGGATCGAGGCGTACCTCAACCCTTACCGGGCTGAAACCGGCCTCGAACAGCTGGCGTTCGATCGCCTCGAGCAGAAATTCAGTCGCCGGGCAGCCGGAATAGGTTGGCGTAAAGGTGACGCGCCAGCCGGTACCCTCGGCTTCCACGCTGCGCACCATGCCCAGATCGGTGATCGACAGCACCGGCAACTCCGGATCGCTGATCTGTTGCAGGCAATGCCAGATTTTTGGAATTTCAGCCGGTTGCAAACGATTCATGGTCATCGGCGTGTCTACCAGCGGCTATCTGGATAGGCGCGTTGCAGAAACTGCATTTCCGCCAGCATGAACCCGAGGTGCTCGGTGTGCTGTCCCTGTTTGCCGCCGAAACGAAAGGCCGGTTGCTGTGGCAGGGTTAGCGTAGCCTGTTGCAGCGTTTCGCTGACCAACGCCTGCCACGGCTGCTGCAACTGGCGCGGATCGACGGCAATGCCCCGTTCGGCCAGTTCGATTTCGTTGTCATCGGCGTGAAACAGTTCGGCGGTGAAGCGCCACAGCGCGTCCAGCGACTGCTGGATCTTCTGATGACTGGTTTCGCTGCCATCACCCAGGCGAACCATCCAGCCACGACTAAAGCGCAGGTGGTATTCCGCTTCTTTCAACGATTTTGCGCCGATTGCCGCCAACCGTGGATCGCGACTGCGGCTCAGCTCGCGATGCAGCAGCAGGTGATAGGCATCTAGCAGGAACTGGCGCACCAGCGTGTCGTTAAAACCGCCGTTCGGCTGTTCCGCCAGCAGCAGATTATGAAATTCACGTTCGTCGCGGCCAAACGCCAGCGTGTCTTCACTGTGCGGCGGCCCCAGTAATTCGGCGGCATAACCGAGGAAGTTGCGCGCCTGCCCCAGCAGGTCGAGCCCCACATTGGCCAATGCCAGATCGATCTCCAGCTCTGGCGCATGACCGCACCAGGCGCACAGACGCTGTGCCAGAATCAGCGGCGTATCGCCCTGGCGCAAAATGTAGGTAATGCGTGGATCGCGTTGCGTCATGAAGAGCCTCACATGTTTTTGATGCCGTCGGGAATGGTATAGAACGTCGGGTGTCGATAGATCTTGTCATCTGACGGATCGAAAAACGCCGCGCGATCTTCCGGCTGTGAGGCGATCAGATGGCAAGATTGCACCACCCAGATCGAACAGCCTTCGTTGCGGCGGGTATAGGCGTCGCGGGCGTTTTCCAACGCCATCTGGTCATCAGCGGCGTGCAGGCTGCCGACGTGGCGGTGCGCCAGACCTTGTTTGCTGCGAATAAACACTTCGTATAACGGCCATTCAGCGTGGGTCATCGGGATCTCCTCATCCAGGGGCGTCATGCTGCCTGATTGCCTTTTGCCGCGTGGGCCATGGCGCCTTCGCGCACCCAGTCGCCTTGCTGCCAGGCGTGACGTTTGGCTGCAAGGCGTTCGTGGTTGCATTGGCCCTGACCCTTGATCACCTGAAACAGTTCGTTCCAGTCGATGTCGCCAAAGCGATAATGGCCGGTGGCTTCATCCCAGCGCAGATCGGTATCCGGCGCGCTCATGCCCAATGCCTCCAGTTGCGGCACGGTGTTGTCGACAAATTTTTGGCGCAGCTCGTCGTTGCTGTGGCGCTTAATCTTCCAGGCCATGCTTTGCGCACTGTGCGGCGAGTCGCTATCGCTCGGGCCAAACATCATCAGTACCGGCCACCAGAAACGGTTGATGGCGTCCTGCAGCATGGCCCTTTGCGCGCTGCTGCCGTTGGCCAGCGCCATCACCGCTTCGTAACCCTGCCGCTGGTGAAAACTTTCCTCTTTGCAAATCTTCACCATTGCGCGGGCGTAGGGGCCATAGGAGGCGCGGCACAGCGCCACCTGGTTGACGATGGCTGCGCCATCCACCAGCCAGCCGATAACGCCGACGTCAGCCCAGTTGAGGGTGGGGTAATTGAAAATCGACGAATATTTCATCTTGCCATCCAGCATCTTCTGGTAGATATCCTGGCGTGAACAGCCGAGGGTTTCAGCCGCGCTGTACAGGTACAGTCCATGACCGGCCTCATCTTGCACCTTTGCCAGCAGCACCGCTTTACGGCGCAGGGTGGGGGCGCGCGTCAGCCAGTTGGCTTCCGGCAGCATGCCGATAACTTCCGAGTGGGCGTGTTGGCCTATCTGGCGGATCAGGTTCTGGCGGTAGGCATCTGGCATCCAGTCTTTCGCTTCGATGGAAATATCTGCCGCGATCTTGTCGTCGAACAGCGCTTCATGTTGGGCTTTTGTTGCCATGCCAAACCTCAATATGGTTCGTTAATTTTATATGATGATAAAAATATGAATCATTTAAAGTAACCGTAAAGCTACAATCCGATAACAAAAAGATCAAACGGGATTATTATGGTTTTGCGATACCCATCACAAGGTTAATTGTTATCTTATTGTTTTCAATCAAATTAAATAAGGTAATTTAAAAGCGCGACCGCTGTAATTGAAGCGTTACGCTGGCTTTGTTTGTTTTTTGTTAAATATAATCTTGGCGTTGATTGGCAAATATATGATACGTAATTATCATTGTTGTTGTGATTTTATGAACTCAGGAGAGGCAGATGCAGCAGTTAACCAGTTACCTTACCGGCCAGTGGCTGTTCGGTCAGGGGAAAACGCGCCAGATCGCTGATGCCGTGACCGGCGAACCCTTGTATCAGGTGTGCTCGGACGGCTTACCGCTGGCTGACAGTCTGGACTATGCGCGCCAAAAAGGCGGGACGGCGCTGGCGCGCATGACCTTCCAGCAGCGCGCGCAAATGATGAAAGCGCTGGCAAAGCATCTGTTGGCCCATAAAGAAACGCTGTATGACATCGCTTATCAGACCGGAGCGACGCGCAACGACAGCTGGGTCGACATCGAAGGCGGCATCGCCACGCTGTTTTCATACGCCGGGCTGGCTGGCCGCGAACTGCCTGACGATACCTTGTGGCCGGAGGATGAACCGATCCCGCTGTCGAAACAGGGGCAGTTTGCCGCGCGCCATGTGCTCACGTCGCGTCCTGGCGTTGCACTGCACATTAACGCGTTCAATTTCCCCTGTTGGGGCATGCTGGAAAAATTGGCGCCAACCTGGCTGGCCGGTATGCCAGCCATTATCAAACCCGCGACCGCCAGCGCGCAGGTGACGCAGGCGATGGTCAAGCTGATGATTGACAGCGGCCTGTTGCCGGAAGGCGCCTTACAGCTGATTTGCGGTGGCATTGGTGACATGTTTGCCCATCTGGACTATCAGGACGTGGTTACCTTTACCGGCTCGGCGCAAACCGGCCAACGGCTGCGTTCGCATCCGCGTTTGCTGGAGAAATCCATTGCCTTCACCATGGAGGCGGACTCGCTCAACTGTTGTGTGCTGGGGGAGGACGTCACGCCGGAGATGCCGGAGTTCGGCTTGTTCATTAAAGAAGTGTGCCGTGAAATCACCAGCAAGGCGGGGCAAAAATGTACTGCAATTCGGCGCATTATGGTGCCGGCCTGCCAGGTTGCGGCGGTGCAGCAGGCTTTGTTGCAGCGTCTGACGCGCGTGACGGTGGGCGATCCGCGGCTGGAGCAGGTGCGCATGGGGGCGTTGATCGATCTGGCACAGCGCGATGACGTCCAGCAAAAAGTGGATCTGCTGCTGCATAATGGCTGCGAACCGCTGTGCGGCGGCACCTTCCAGGGCGTTGAAGCGTTGGGCAATGGCGGTGGCAAAGGGGCGTTTTATCCGCCGACCCTGCTGTACTGCGCCGAACCGTTCAGCCATACGGCGGTGCATGAAACCGAGGCGTTCGGCCCGGTGGCCACCTTGATGCCGTATCAGACCAGCGAACAGGCGATTGATTTGGCGCTGCTGGGGCGCGGCAGTTTGGCCGGTTCGCTGGTCACCGCCGATCCGTCACTGGCCAGGCGATTCGTCCGGGCGGCGGCCTGCGCGCATGGTCGCCTATTGGTGCTCGACAGCGCGTCGGCGACGGAATCCACCGGCCACGGCTCGCCGTTGCCAATGTTGCTGCATGGCGGGCCGGGGCGTGCCGGCGGCGGGGAGGAGCTGGGTGGCCTGCGGGCGGTCAAGCATTACATGCAACGCAGCGCGATCCAGGGCAGCCCGACGATGCTGGCGGCGATTGGCAATGAGTGGGTGCGCGGCGCCGAGGTGGTTGAGCAACCGATTCACCCGTTCCGTAAATACTTTGAACAGCTGCAGATTGGCGAGAGCCTGCTGACCGCGCGGCGTACGGTGACCGAAGCCGATATCGTCAATTTCGCCTGCCTGAGCGGCGATCATTTCTATGCGCATATGGACAAGATTGGCGCCGCGGAATCGCTGTTCGGCGAGCGGGTGGCGCACGGTTACTTTGTGGTGTCTGCCGCCGCCGGGCTGTTTGTTGATGCAGGCGTCGGGCCGGTGATCGCCAACTACGGCATGGAAAACCTGCGTTTTATCGAGCCGGTGAAAATCGGGGATACCTTGCAGGTTCGGCTGACCTGCAAGAAGAAGATCCGCAAACCGCAAAAAAGCGCCGAAGATCGCCCGCACGGCGTGGTGGTATGGGATGTTCAGGTGCTGAACCAGCACCAGCAGGCGGTGGCGCTGTACAGTATTCTGACGCTGGTGGTTCGCCAGCAGGGAGATATTGCTGCCGGGCAGTAAGGCCGTGCGCGCTCTGAGGGCGCCACGCCTATTGCTGCGTCGAGCGCCAGGCTGTCGGCTTTTGCCGCCTGGCGCAAGCCCGCGGCATTGCCTGACGCCGTGCCATGTTACACTGCGCCATGGTCCTCATTGCTAATCTGTCTATGACTATCCAACGGTTAAATCTCAAGGGCTTTCGCTCGATTCGCGATATGCAGCTCGATCTTGGCAGGCTGAACGTGATCAGCGGCCCGAACGGCTGCGGCAAGTCCAACCTGTACAAGGCGGTGCGCTTGATCCATCAGGCTGCCGCCGGCAGGTTGTCGACGGCGCTGGCCGAGGAGGGAGGCATTCCCAAGGCGATGTGGGCCGGTGGGCTGCGGCCGGGCGAGCGGCGCGGCGACGCCCGACGCATGGTGCTGTCGGCGACGATGGATGACTTCGACTATGAACTGCAACTGGGCTTCCCGGAACCGAGCAGCAGTCTGTTTACCCTCGATCCGCTGGTCAAGCAGGAATCGTTATGGCTGAGCGGCCACGGGCGGCGCGCCTCGACGCGCATTTTGGAACGCCGCAACCAGACCGCGTTCCTGACCAATATCGACGGTGAGCGCATCAGTTATCCCGTCAGTCTGCATGCCGAAGAATCGGTGTTTGGGCAATTGGCGGAGCCGCATCTTTATCCGGAAGTCTCGCAGGTGCGTGAAAACCTGCTGCAATGGCGTTTTTATCATGAATTCGCCGTCTGGCCAGGCTCGCCTCTGCGCGCACCGCAGGTCGGCATCCGCTCACCGGTATTGGCGCACGACGGCAGCAATATGGTGGCGGCCTTCCAGACCATCCGTGAAATCGGTAATGGGGCGCTGCTGAAAGAGATTCTGATGCAGGCGTTCCCGGACACGGTGTTCGACGTCGAGGCACCGCAGGGGCTGTTCCATCTGCTGACCTATCGAGAGGGCATCTTGCGCGCGCTGGATGTGGCGGAGTTGTCCGACGGCACGCTGCGCTTTCTGTGCCTGGCGGTTGCACTGTTGAGCCCGCGTCCGCCGGCTTTCATTGCCCTGAATGAGCCGGAAAACAGTCTGCATCCGGATTTACTGCCCGCGCTGGCGCAGTTGATTGCCGAAGCCAGCCGCTACAGTCAGCTTTGGGTTACCAGCCATTCGCCGGCGCTGGCGGCGATGATTGCCCGGCACAGTGAGGTGACGCACTACCGTTTGGCGCAACGGCAAGGGGAAACGGTGTTAACCGATGCCAGCTAGTGGCGATGCCGTCTCTTTTCAGCCGCTGCATACCCGGTTTTTGCCGTTCTCTTTTGCTTCGTACAACGCGCCATCGGCCTGATTGACCAGACTGATGGGCGTGTCGCCGTATCTTTGCGGCACTTTGGCGCACAGGCCGATGCTGACGGTGATCATCCCCAATGGGCTGCCCGAGTGGGGGATGTGTAATTGCCGCACCTGCGTCAGCAGGCGTTCGGCAACGGCTAACGCGCCAGCGTTGTCGGTATCTGGCAGGATAATCGCCAGCTCTTCCCCACCATAACGCGCTATGACATCGCCGGTGCGCGTGGACAGGTTTTGCAGCAGTTGCCCCAGCTGCTGTAGGCAACGGTCGCCGGCCACGTGGCCATAGATGTCGTTGTACTGCTTGAAGTAATCAATATCCAGCATCAATAGCGCCACGCTGCGCGCATTACGCGCCGAACGGGTAATTTCGCTTTTCAATGCCATATCAAACTGCCGTCGGTTGGCCAGCCCGGTCAGACTGTCCAATAGCGCCATCTCTTCCAGCGTCTGATTCATCAGGGTGAGCTGGTCACGGGTACGCACCAGTTCGGCTTCGGTTTGCACGCTATGATTGATCTGGCGAATCAACACCAGGCCCAGCACCAGTAGAATTCCTAACAGCACCAGGCCGCCCAACACAAACAGCGTGGTATCGCTGCGCCAGCCTGCCAACGCATCGTTTCGCGACAGCCCGGCGGCGATCACCAGCGGATAACGCTCGACGCGGGAATAACCGTAAATGCGTTCCACCTTGTCGTAACGCGAGGTCAGGGTGGCGTTGCCAAAGGTCGAATGCGGCAGGATCCTGCTGAACAAAATGCCATGGGAAATATTCTTGCCGATCGAGCTCGGGGAATAAGGGCGGCGATACAGAATGGTGCCGTCCGCCAGCAGCAGACTGAGCGATGCGTCGTTATCCAGCGCGAAGTCGTCATAAAACTGGCGGAAGTAGTCGACGTACAAGGTTGCCAATACCACGCCGCCAAAACTGCCGTCGGGGTTTTTCAGTCGGCGCGAAATCGGGATCACCAAATCACCGGTGGTACGGCTACGAATCACCTGGCCAATATAGGGTTGGTCGTCATCATGGGTTTGATGGTATTGGAAGTAGGCGCGATCGCTGTTATTGGCCAGGGTCGGGACATTGCCAAACGAAGTGGCGATCCAGCGTCCCTGCGCATCATAGATAAAGCTGCCGTGCAACTGCGGGGCGTTTTCCACCTGTGCCTGCATCACCTTGTGCAGCCGTGACCGCTGGGCTGGACCGCGCCCGTCATGGTCGAGACGTTCGGTCAACTCAAGCAGATTGTTATCCACCTGCTTGAAGGTGTCATCGGCATGTTGTGCCAGGGAACGCGCCAGGTTGGAAGAGGTATTTTCTGCCGTTTTCAGATCTATCTGCCGCGCATGCCATATTTGCCAGGTGTTAAGCACGATCAGCGTAACGGCGACGATAATAACGAAAACGGCGGCTTGCAATAATAGCGGTGAGTTTTTGTTCCGCTCCGGCGTCGGTGATTGCGGCGTTGGTATCATGTCATCCTTGTGCATAGCGCAAAATAGCTGGCGGATAACAACAATCTTAAACGCAGTTAAACGATTTTGCCGTGCCGAGCGCCGCCAGCCGGGAAATATTATCGCCCCAGGGCCATTGGAAGCAGTGCCACGGCGCTACGCGGCACTGTTTGCCGTTATTCGACGTTGACCATCCAGTTTACGCCAAACTTGTCGGTCAACATGCCGAATCCCTTGGCCCAGAACGTGGGTTGGTATGGCATGGTAATATTACCGTCCTGCGCCAGCTTGTGGAACAGTTCGCGGCCCTGCTCGACATCGTCCGGGTTCAGCGACAGGGAATAGCCCTTGTGCGTCACCGCAGCGTCGCCTTCTTGCGGGCAGCCGTCCGAGGCCATCAGTCGGCTGTCGCCGATGCGCAGGCAGGTATGCATGATGGATTCCGGATCCATTTCCGCTCCGCCCTGTTGTTTGGCCTCTTCGGGCATATCTTTGTAACGCATTGTCATTTCCACTTCCGCACCCAACTGCTGGACATAAAAATCAACCGCCTGTTGGCAACAGCCATCAAAAAAAAGATAAGGTTGAATCTGCATGACGTTGACCTCGCTAGTGGCTTGCCACCCCCGCTGTATCAGGGACTGGCACAATAGTTTCCGGCGGCGATAGTCACCGCAGGTAACCTATCAGTGTAGTCCGGTTCAGCGTGATTACCGGGCGAGCGCTCACGCTAGCGCTATTTATTCTCATTGAACGAAAAAATGGGAGAGTGCATCCCGTTTCGCGCAGATTATCTGTTCGATAACTGTTCCTATACTGACAACACCTTCACAAAAGGAGTTATTGCAATGGGTAATCAATCTTTAAGCGGAAAAGTGGTATTAATCGCTGGTGGTGCGAAGAACCTCGGCGGCCTGGTGGCACGAGATCTGGCGCAAAACGGCGCCGCGGCGGTGGTGGTGCACTATAACAGCGACACCAGCCGGGCTGCGGCAGAAGAGACGCTGGCGGCGGTACAGGCTGCGGGAGCCAAGGCGATTACCGTGCAGGGCGATTTGTCCAAACCGGACAACGTGGCACGCCTGTTTAGCGAAGCGGTACAGGCGTTTGGCAAAGTGGATATTGCCATCAATACTGCAGGTTTGGTGATTAAAAAGCCGATTGCCGAGGTGACCGAAGCGGATTATGACAGCAGCTTTGACGTCAATGCCAAGGCGGCGTTCTTCTTTATCCAGCAGGCGGGCAAGCATTTGGCGGACAATGGCCGCATTGTGACCATCGTCAGTTCCCTGTTGGCCGCCTACACGCCGTTCTATGCGGTGTACCCAGGCAGTAAGGCGCCGGTAGAGCACTTTACCCGTGCGGCGTCGAAAGAGTTTGGCGAACGTGGCATCAGCGTGAACGCCATCGGGCCAGGGCCGATGGATACGCCGTTCTTCTATGGGCAGGAAAGTAAAGAGGCGGTGGCTTATCACAGCAGCGCCGCCGCGCTGAGCAAATTCTCGAAAACCGGCCTGACCGATATCGAAGACATTGCGCCGATCGTCAAGTTCCTGGTCACCGATGGTTGGTGGATCACCGGCCAGACGCTGTTTGCCAATGGCGGCTATACTACCCGGTAATCGTTCTACCCGCTGCGGCGTTCGACCGCAGCGCTTTTATCAGCATGAGGCAGCGGTGGATAAGATAGGGAGATTGCGGGTATTTATTCAAGTGGCCGATGTTGGCAGTTTTGTTCGCGCATCGGAGCTGTTGTTGATGCCGAAAACCACGGTTTCCGCCGCCATTCAACAGTTGGAAAACGAAATGGGGGCGCGGCTGTTCCACCGCACGACGCGTCGGGTGCAACTGACCGGCGACGGAGAGCGCTTATTGGAACACGCCCGCAGTTTGCTTGACGACGTGGCGGCGCTGGACAATCTGTTCCAGCCGGCGGGCTCGCCGATCGGTGGGCGGCTGGCGGTGGACGTACCCAGCCGCATTGCGCGGCGTATCATCGTGCCGGCGCTGCCGGATTTCTTCTTGCAGTATCCTGATATTGAACTGTTTCTCAGCTCCAGCGATCGGACGATCGATCTGGTGCAGGAAGGCATGGATTGCGTGGTGCGCGTCGGCAGTCTGAGCGACAGCAGCCTGATAAGCCACACGCTAGGGCAGTTGAGCATGGTCAACTGCGCCAGCCCGACGTATTTGCAACGGCACGGCACGCCGCAGGATAACCGCCAACTGGCAGATCATTGGGTGGTGGGGTATGCGCAACCGAGCCTGCTGTCGGCCAATTGCTGGCAGTGGCGGCACAATGGTGAAACCGTTGAACATACTCTGCGCAGCAAGGTCACGGTCAACAATGTGGAAAATTACATTGGCAGTTGTCTGGTCGGCATGGGGCTGATCCAGATCCCGCGTTTTGATATTCAGCATTTCCTGGATGACGGTAGCCTGGTGGAAGTGCTGCCGCAGGCGCGCGCGCCGGCGATGCGCATTTCGTTGTTGTACCCGCATCGCCGCCAGCGTACGGCGCGTTTTAGCGCCTTTGCCGACTGGTTCAGCGGTTTGATCACACCGTTTTGTGAAGGCTGATGGCCGTCAATATAGCGGCGTTTCGCGCTCGGCTGCGGACATCTCGCGCAAGCATCGCGAGACATTGCGTCGCGCGATGCTTACCCGGCGGCGCATGAAAGTGCAGGGCAATCCAGCCCATCCCAGGATCAAGGCGATAAATAGGGGAAAGGGCGTCATGCCAGCAGGTAAAGCATGCCGGGGCCGATCCAAAGCAGCCGGGAACGTGGGTGCATCAGCGGGCGCTCAAAAGTAGGGCTTAAGCGCATTTATGTTTATTTTCATGATGTTAGGTAAAATTATCTCCATAGGGGATTTGTTGACTCATACTATAATCCACCCTTTGCTCGCGATTCTTTCCTGTTATGCCCACGCTGGTCGCCGCGATCTTCCCCGGGGTTCAATGCGGTGAAAATCAGCCGGTTGGCATGGGTAAACCGCTGATTTTTGACTATAGTAATAGAGTGCAAATGCGTTTTAGCGCAGATAAACCGGTAAGGCTTAACCTGAACTTTTCAGACTGCGTAATATAAGGAACTGAAATGTTTGCTAAAAATGACGTAAAAGATCGGGTAGACTCTGTACGCGACAGCGCCAGGGGTAGCGCGTGTGAAGTGCGCGCCAGCCTGAAGGATGCTGCCGATCAGTCCTGTAGTTATATTAAGGACAACCCGTGGGCTGGGGTTGGCGCCGGAGCCGTTGTCGGCTTGGTGATAGGTTTTCTTTTAGGCAAAAAGTAAATAGGGAGAGTACAAATGGGCATCATTTCCTGGATCATTTTTGGTTTAATCGCCGGTATCCTGGCTAAGTGGATCATGCCGGGCAAGGACGGTGGCGGCTTTATCATGACCGTCATCCTCGGGGTTATTGGTGCGGTTGTCGGCGGTTGGATCAGTACCCTGTTCGGTATGGGACGCGTCGATGGCTTTAACCTGGGCAGCTTCGTTGTGGCTGTAATCGGTGCCTTGGTGGTGCTTTTTGTCTACAGAAAGATCAGAAGCTAATCAGGGGCTGATCAACGAGGGTCGCCGCGGCGGCCCTTTTTCGTTTAAACACAGGTGACGATCGTGCGCTGAGCATCGACGATCGGAAAAGGGGAATACCATGGGGTTATTAGATGGCGCATTAGGCGGCGTGCTGGGCAATGTTCTTGGCGGCGCGCTGGGTAATGGCGGTAAGGGCGGCATCGATATCGCCGCCATTCTGCAATGGGTCGAGCAACAGGGCGGTCTGCAGGCGATCGTGACTAAACTGCAACAGGGACAACTGGGCGACATTGTCGGTTCGTGGCTCGGCAACGGTGACAACCAGTCGATCAGTGGCGATCACGTGCAGCAGGCGTTGGGCAGCGATGCGATCGCGCAACTGGCGGAGAAGCTGGGGGTTGATCAGACCCAGGCTTCCGATACCCTTGCGCAACTGCTGCCGGCGCTGACCGACAAAGCTTCGCCAAACGGTGAAGTCAAGCAGGACGAACTGGCCAATTACGTAGGCAAACTGTTCAGCTAAGCCTTATGCCTCCGGTTTCTCGCCGGAGGCATTACCGACCTCCATCCCGTCGACACTCTCCAGCGATCGTGCCAGATAATCCACCCAGGCACGCACTTTGGCCGGAATAAAACGTGCCGCCGGGTAGACCGCGTGCAGCGCCATCGGCGGATAATGATACTCCTCCAGTACTCGCACCAGGCTACCCTGCGCCAGTTGCCGACCAATCAGCGGCCGTTGCGCGCCGCCGATGCCCAGTCCACCTTCGAGGGCGGCCAGCAAGGCAAACGAGTTATTGGCGCGGAATACCGGGCGCAGCGGGATCAGCGTCGCACCCTGCGGACCGATCAACGTCAGCGTGTCGTCAATGGCCGCCCCACTGAATCGAACGTGCGGATGCTGGCTGAGTTCCTGTGGCGATTGCGGCGTACCCTGCGTGGCGAGATAACACGGCGCGGCAACCAGCATACGCTGCATGGAGCCCAAACGGCGCGCCACCGTACCCGGTGCATGCAGCTCGCCAAAGCGGATTGCAACGTCGATGCCCTCAGCGCTGACGTCTGCCAGCCGGTCATCCAGCAGCAGTTCAATGCGCAATTCGGGATGCAGCTGTTGAAACGCCACCGCCAATGGCGCGATATGCGCCTGACCAAAACCGCTTGGCGCATGCACGCGCAGATTGCCCTGCAGCCGTTGGCTCAGGCCGTGCAGCGCGTCTTCGACCTCAACTACCGCAGCCAGAATCGGCTTTATCTGTTGATAATAACGCTGGCCGGCCTCGGTCGCAGTGACGCTGCGGGTGGTCCGAAACAGCAGTAGCGTGCCGAGCTGCTGCTCCAGGCTGACGATCTGCTGGCTGACCGCCGGTTGCGACAGTTGCAGGCTGCGTGCCGCCGCTGACAGGCTGCCGAGTTCTACCACCCGCACAAAGGTGTACATGGCGTTCAGTTTGTCCATCTGATTTCCATTAATAGTATTTTCTTATAAGTGTTAGTGCCTTTCCCCCTCTACCGCAACATTTCTGCATCAATCATGCTGAGGCTTCACTTTGATGGCGGAGAAGCAATATGCAAAACCAACGGCTGGCATTAGTAATAGGCGCCAATGGCGTTATCGGCGCCAAATTGATTGAACACTTGGCACAGCAGCGCTGGCAGGTGATCGGCGTTTCGCGTCGCGGTGGACAGGCGCGTCCCGGCGTGCGCTATCTGGCGGTGGATTTACTGGATGCGCAGGCGACGCGCCAGGCCTTGCAGCCGTTGACGCAGGTGACGCATATCTTTTATGCCGCTTACCAGGACGCGCCGGATTGGGCCAGCCTGGTGGCGCCGAATCTGGCCATGTTGCAGAACGTGGTGGAGGCAGTAGAGCCTGGCGCCACAGGCTTGCAGCACATCAGCCTGATGCAGGGCTACAAGGTATACGGCGCGCATCTGGGGCCGTTTAAAACCCCGGCGCGGGAAAGCGATGCCGGCCACATGCCGCCGGAGTTTAATCTTGATCAACAGTATTATCTGCAGCAGCGACAGCAGGGCAAACGTTGGCAGTGGTCGGCGATTCGCCCGAGCGTTGTGGGCGGTTTTTCCCTGGGTAATCCGATGAATCTGGCGCTGTCGATTGCGGTGTATGCCTCGATCAGCAAAGCGCTGAACCTGCCGCTACGTTTTCCCGGCAAGCCGGGCGCCTATCATAGCCTGTTGGAAATGACCGACGCCGGATTGCTGGCCAACGCGACGCTGTGGGCGGCCACCGAACCGCAGGCGGCGAACCAGGCGTTCAATATCAATAACGGCGATCTGTTCCGCTGGAGCGAAATGTGGCCGAAAATTGCCGACTATTTTGCGCTGCCGGTCGCGCCGCCACTGCCGATGCCGTTAACGCAGATGATGGCGGACAAGGCAACGTTGTGGGGCGATATGGCGCTTCAGCATCAGTTGGCCGAGACGGATTATCGGCAGGTGGCGAGTTGGCCGTTTGTCGATTTCGTGTTTTCCTGGGACTACGACATGTTCGCCGATGGCAGCAAGGCACGGCGTTTGGGGTTTCATCAATTTGTTGCAACCGACAGCATGTTCTTTGCGTTGTTCGATGAATTTCGGCGCCGTAAGATAATTCCATAACGGTTGCTGGCAGCCAGGGCGGGTTTTATGGCAATCTTTGGCTGCCGCTACGTTATGCGGCGGCCAGAGCAGGGGGGACTGGCTCTGCGCCGAACCATCCATGAGGACCGTTATGTGATAGGGATTACCGCCACACTGACGCTATTATTGGCGCTGGTAACCGTTGCGCCGATGTCAAAGCACCCTGCCTGGTGGATTCGGGTATGGGATTTTCCGCGCTTGCAGATACTGGCGCTGTCGTTACTGGTGCTGCTGGCCAATCTGCTGTTCTTGCCCTTGTCGTCACCGTTGGTGTGGACGCTGATGGCGGTTAACCTCGCCTGCGTGATTTACCAGGCCGTGTGGATTTACCCCTACACCGCGCTGAGTAAGCCGCAAGTGCTGGATTATACCGGCTATCAGTCCAAGCCGCGCCTGCGGATCCTGGTGTCCAACGTGCTGACGCCAAACCGCCATGCGGACAAACTGCTGGCATTGGTGGCAGCGGAGCGTCCCGACGTGCTGGTGGCAGTGGAAACCGACGCCTGGTGGGAAACGCAGCTGGCACCGCTGGAACGGGATTACCCGTACCGACTGGCCTGCCCGCAGGACAATCTGTACGGCATGCACGTTTATTCTCGTCTGCCGCTCAGCGATGCCGAAATCCAGTATCTGGTGGACAAAGAGATCCCATCGATGCACATGCTGGTACAACTGCCTGATGGCCCGGCAGTGCGCTTGCATTGCGTGCACCCGATGCCGCCGAGCCCGACGGAAAATGACGAATCGGAAGATCGTGACGCTGAACTGGTGTTGGTCGGTAAAAGCGTGGTAGATGCCAAGCTGCCGGTGATCGTGACCGGTGACTTGAATGACGTGGCATGGTCGACCACCACCCGGCTGTTTCTGAAGGTCAGCGGCCTGCTGGATCCGCGCCGCGGTCGCGGGATGTTCAGTACCTTCCATTCAGGCTATCCGTTCCTGCGCTGGCCGCTGGATCACGTGTTTCACAGCGATGACTTTATTTTGGGCAGCCTGCGGCGTTTGCCGGATATCGGCTCTGACCACTTCCCGATCATGGCGGAACTGGTGTATGCGCCGAAGCAGGGCGCGCAGCAGGAAAGTCTGGAAAAAGACGGTCAGGATGAGGCGCTGGCGCAAGAAAAGCTGGCCAGCACCGACAGCGATCCGGACGACGTGCATGCGCCGGCCGCCTAGCGGCTAAACCCCGCCGTTGCGGCGGGGCAAGGCAGATTTATTGCGTCAGCATGATTTTGCCGATGTGTGCGCTGGACTCCATCAGCGCGTGCGCAGCGGCCGCCTGTTCCAGCGGGAAGGTTTTGAATATTTGTGGCTTGAGCGCTCCGCGCTCCAGCAACGGCCAGACCTTCTGCTGCAAATCGGCGGCGATCTGCGCTTTATCTTCGACGCTGCGCGCGCGTAGCGTCGAGCCGGTATGCGTCAGGCGCTTGATCAACATCGGCATCAAATTCAATTCCTTCACCACGCCGTTCTGCGTGCCGATCTGCACGATGCGCCCATCCATGGCGGCGGCCTGATAGTTTTTGGCCAGGTAATCACCGGCAATCAGGTCGACAATCACCTCGGCGCCTTTGCCATTAGTGGCCTGCAGGGTTTGTTCGACAAAATCTTCCGTACGGTAGTTGATTGCAACGTCTGCACCGAGCGCCAGGCTGGCTTGACGTTTTTCCTCGGAACCGACGGTGGTGATGACCCGTGCGCAGAATGCCTTGGCCAGCAGGGTGGCAACGGTGCCGATACCGGAGGTGCCGCCGTGGATCAGCACCGTTTCGCCGGCTTTCAGATGGCCGCGCTGGAATACGTTAACCCACACGGTGAAGAACGTTTCCGGTATGGCGGCGGCCTCTACCAGGCTGAAACCCTTGGGGACCGGCAGGGCATTGCTTTCGTGTACCTTGCAGTATTCGGCATAACCACCGCCGGCGATCAGCGCGCAAACGCGGTCACCAATGGCGTAATGCTGCACCCCGGCACCGACGGCGACCACTTCGCCGGCAATTTCCAGCCCCGGAATATCCGATGCACCCGGAGGCGGTGCGTATTGACCTCGACGCTGCAATACGTCCGGGCGATTTACCCCGGCTGCCGCGACCTTGACCAGAATTTCGCCCTGCGCCAGTTCCGGCAGCGGTCGTTGCGTTACCACCAGCACCTCCGGCTCGCCGGGCTGTGCAATTTCAATTGCTTTCATGTGCTTCGGTAGTGTCATTGCGGGCATGCGCTTCTCCTCATCAAATGCTCGATCATCTCTACCAGTGTAGGTAAGCGACCGTATAAATCCCATTGGTTATGCTACAGAAATTGCAAAGCGCGCATATGACTGAAAGGGCGATCGGTGCAGGTTTGGTGATGCAACAGAGAGCGAAACGGTTACATACGCATGCCAGGGCGATAGGTGCAGGTTTGGTGATGCAACAGAGAGTGGAACGGTCACATACGCATGCCAGGGCGATCGGTGCAGGTTTGGTGAGACAGACAGAATAAGACGCCAGCGGACAAAGGGCGTAAAGAGGAGCCGCCGCAAAGGGCGGCACGGGGATTAGTCGTTCGGGGGAATGCGAAAACCTTTCAGAGAGACGATAAAGTGTTCTTTGCCTTTGGAGATTTTTGCCCCTTTATCACACCATAAGCTGGCGAGTTTAAAAAAGTCGTCGCTACCGATGTCATAGGCTAATTCTATTTTTTTTGCTGTCCCTGCGCGGATTAGCCTTTCCGCTTCCTGGTGATTTACCGCTTTAATGGTTGTCATGGGCGAAATCCTTGGTGTAAGCCAGTGAGGATAACCGCCGACCATCATATGGCCATATTGTGACATTTTTGTGATAGAAAAGTGACAGTGAAGGCGAAAAGGGCAACGCAGATAGCCGGGGAAGCCCCCGGCACCGGTGGACGCGATCAGACGTCCGGACGAATCAGCTTGCTTTTTTTGACGGATTTGAAGTGCTTATACAGCGCATATCCAGAAACGGCAGCCAGTATGGCCAAAACCAATAAATAAGTGCTCGCCATGGGAGTACCTCCGTTAGGACGGGTTTGAGCGGCATAGTTGTGACAGTTATCACATCCCATCGCAATGAGAGCATTCTGTAACTGCCGTTGCGTTGGCTATGGTGCGATCTGCAGCGATAAAAAAAGCGCCGATAAAGGCGCCTAAATATGCAACACAGCTTGTAGAGTCCAGCACCAGGAGGAGTGGTGAACTGGCAGGAATTGTAAGAACGCCGAGCGGCAGGGAATATAGGCGAACTCCTAAAGCCGCTGTCGGCTCTCCTGTCTGAGATGATACACGCTGGCAAATGGCGGTGCGGGCGGAGAGTGAAATATCGGCACATCGGTGATAAAAGCGGCGCGCAGGGCTGAAACGTGAGCGTTTATCCCCATTTAGCGTTTTTAGCGACGAAAACAGTTGCTATTGATCGCCCGTCATGAGTTAATGATTCCCGGCCTGTGGTACAGACCTATTTATGCACGACATTTTGAGTAAAGTAGTTCAAATTTAAAGCGTTATCCCTGATAACCCTTCTATGACGAATTTCCTTTCTAGTGCCTCCATAAGTAACTGATGACCGGCTATAACATGCCCATGGTGGCTTACATTTAATATTGAAGGAAATAGACATGTCTAACATGATCAAAGGTCAAGTGAAGTGGTTCAACGAGTCTAAAGGTTTTGGTTTCATCACTCCTGCTGACGGCAGCAAAGACGTGTTCGTACACTTCTCTGCTATCCAGGATCAAGGCTTCAAGACCCTGGCTGAAGGCCAGAACGTTCAGTTCTCTATCGAGAACGGCGCTAAAGGTCCATCAGCGGCTAACGTTACCGCTATCTAATCGGCTTTTTGCTGATTGATAAAAACCCGCCAAGGCGGGTTTTTTTGTGCCTGTAATTTGGCAAAAGCAAAAAAAAGCCCGCATGTCTGCGGGCGAAAGTTCCTTGTTACTTCATTTGCAGATGTTCCTCTGGGGGGGACCATCTGTGAATAGACTAACCGTTAGGTGTGCAGGATTCTGCGGGCAAAACGTTAAGGAAGCGAAAAAGTGCCGGCGATTGGGGGCTGTGGCCGTTGGCCGCAGTGGGAGAGGCGTCGCACCGTGTTTGTTGTCACGTTGTGTAATACACTGACTAGAGAAACACATGATGAGGTCAACGATGAAAGTAAACGATTTGGTGACGGTTAAAACCGACGGCGGGCCACGGCGTGAAGGGGTTATCCTGGCGGTAGAAGCGTTTAATGAAGGCACCATGTATCTGGTGGCGCTGGAGGAGTATCCGACCGGCGTCTGGTTCTTTAACGAGATTGACAGCCGTGACGGTACCTTTGTTGAACCGCGTAGCGCAGCGAATCAATAATCTCTCGGCAGGCGTAGCCAGTTGCAGGGGGGGGTAAATGATTTTTCCGGGTAATAATGTTAACCCGTGACCATCACTGCGCTTAACCGCATATTCCCGCTGGTTTATCCGATAACGGTGGTTTAACGTCAGGCACCGTTTATCCGCTGCATCATTTATGTTGCAGCGGATAAACTGATTGGCGCGGGATAAATAGGGCCCGTCGCGCTAGAGGCGGCTAATAACTCCGCCGGATGTGGATGACCATGATATTTATCCGCATGTTAGCGGCTATTTACAAATATTCCACTGGTCAGCGTGTCAGTTAAACGAACAACGTGATAAATAATCTGCTTGTTGTGCGTTTTTATCTTCCTTTTGATATTTCCTTTATGGGATGACACCGTTTTTGCTTTAATTTGCATCTGGTCGGATATCTGGATGGTCCCCTGTCCGGACATCCACATACGCAACATATTTGATTCCGTTTGGCTAAGGGTAACCGGCGTCTGGTCGAGGTTGACCTTCTCTGCCCGTGGTGCCTTGCGTTCAAGATAGTGACCCAGCAGCTGATTCATGGTCTCTGGCTTGATCGATTTTGACGAAATGATGACATTTTTACGAACATATAAATAATCGTCAAAATGTACGTTGGTAATGGCCATAAAGATGAAGAATAACGTATCGGGGTTAAGAGAAATCACCCGCTTTATTCGTTCTGTGGCGTTGGCTTCATGGATGAAACAGTCTTCGTTAATAAACACCAGGCTGGGTTTCAGCCGGCTGCATTTTTCATGCAGGCTGGCTATGTCCGTAATAGCGTTTATATGACGTTTCTTGACTCCATGCGTCGTCAGGTAGTCGGTAAGACCCAGCCGCGTATAGCTGCATGAGTCCATGATGATCGTTGGCATATCGCACCCCCACTTAAATCCGTTTTACCGCGGTAATAATGAGTAAAAGCCTAAAAGCCAAAAGGCAAAAAAAACAAAATGTACTAATTAAGAATGTTCTATCAACAAAAGCGAAACGGCTCAATGACATTTTCTGACTTAGCTTATCAATCAGCATGATCCATAAGTTTGGCTTAAGTCAGTCAAACCTGCTGCGGCCTTGGCCTGGCATAAAGACCGACAATCCAGGCTTGAGCGATCGACACGCACTCGCTCTCTCATTGATTCTGTTTATCATGTCACGAAATTAAATTTCAGATTGCTAAGAAAATTCTTAAAAAAAATTCATGTGTTGTTTTTTTATCGCTTTTTTGGTGATTTTTCCAGCGATTTAGGGTGGGGTTTATCCGGGTGCTACCAGAAAAGTCTTATATATCATTAAATTAATGACGATATGATTTGTGCATGATAATGATAACCTTTTCCTTTGTTATCATTAATGTTTCTTTCGTAACACATCTGCGTAACATTTCGCCTTGGTGACGTTACATATCATTAAAGTGTAACGGGCGGATAGCCTTTTTTCGCCGTCAGCGTGCGGTGTCAGCCGCGAGGAACCTGTGGATTAATTGGTTTTTCTGAACTGTTGTCGTAGCGGGTTGCCGGTATCCCTCAGCAAGAAGGATACCGGCCGGCTAGCGTGCATGATGCGTTCAGGGGCAGACTCGGCTACCAATAGCGTTTCCAGCTCTGCGTCAGCCGCGTCAGGGCTTCCAGATAGAAGTAGTCCCCCCAGCTGCAGCACTCATCAACGCCTTTGCCGCTGGCCATATGGTATACCGAATGCTTCAGCAGCCCGTCGATGGGTTCGTCGTCCTGTGCCAGATAGTTCTCGGTCAGTGATGCCATGATGCGCAACGCCATTTCTTCATAGCTGGCGCGCTCGGCGTCCAGCAGCGGTAACTGACTGACCAGTTCCAGCAGGCCGCACACTGCAATGGCCGCCGCCGAACTGTCGCGCGGCTGATCGGTGCCCAGCAGTGCCAGATCCCAATGACACACCTCATCTTGCGGTAAGCGGTTGATGAAGTAATTTGCCAGCCGCTTGGCCAGATCGACCATCTGGCGTTCACCGCTGTAGGCGAAGCTCAGCAGGAAACCGTAAATCCCCCAGGCCTGGCCGCGTGACCAACAGGAATCATCGGCGTAGCCCTGGTGGGTATTACCGTAACGCGGCTCCCCGGTGACGGTATCCATATAGTAGGTGTGATAGGTGGAGGCATCCGGCCGCACGATGTAACGCGCCGCCTGGGCTGCATGGCGACGGGCGGCATCGGCAAAGCGTGGATCGCCGGTCTGCTCGCTTGCCCAGTACAGCAGCGGCAGGTTCATATTGCAGTCGATGATCATGCGTCCGGCCTGTTCGGGATCGTGCAGGTCGCCCCAGGCCTGGATAATGCCGGCCTGAGGATTGTAGCGTTCCAGCAAGGCTTCTGCGGCCAGTAGCGAAAAGCCGCGCGCCGGGCGGTTACCGGTCAGCCGCCAGGCGCTGACGCACGACAACGTATACAGAAATCCCAGATCGTGAGTAGCGGTATCCTGACGGCGGGTGATGCGTTCGCCAAACGACAGCACGTTAACCTCGGCGGCACGGCGATATTTGTCATCGCCGGTCAGTTCGAACGCCAGCCATAGCTGACCAGTCCAGAAGCTGGTGGTCCATTCGACGTTTTCCGTCAGCGGATAACGGCCATCGATACAGGTTTCTCCGGGAAAACGTTCGCCAAAACGCGCCATATTGCGATCGATTTTGTTCAGCACGCGGTGCCGAGCCGCATTTAAGCGCTGTGTTAGCGCGGCGCGGTCAAGTTGATGCAGTTCAATGGGACGCAACTTTTCGTGAGTGACGGATACGGACATGCTGGTTTTCCTTTTACGGCAGATTATCGTTTCAATGTGGTGAGATCGGCGTTCTTCGCCAGCGACGGCGCTGCACGTACCGGCCGTTTGCTTTGGCAACTGGACAGCGTAAACGCTGAAACGCCGGTGAACAGCAGGGCGATACAGCCCATGATCAGATAGGTGTGCTCAAAACCGATGCGGTCATACAGATAGCCGGCTGGCGGTGCGATGACGATCGAACCGACGTAGATCATCGCCTGATAGCCCAGCAGGTACATGGTGGCATTGACGCGCTTGCTGAAGTGTTCGGCAATGTATTTGAATACCGAAATCAGCAGCATCGAAATTTCCATGCCGTAAAACGGTTTGATAATCGAAATCACGATCGGATCGCTGGTCAGGCCGGAGGCGATCAGGCGTGCGCCGACCAGCACACCGGTAAACAGCAATCCTTTTTTGGCACCGAAATGGTTAACCAGAAACGGGATCGCCATCATCATCAGGAATTCGAGGCCGGACTGTACGGTGCTCAGATAGCCGTACATGGCATTGCCCTGCGCCTGGCTGTCAAAGAAAGAAACGAAATAGCGCGGAAACTGTTGTTCGGCGATAAACATCATCCAGGCGACGCCGGCGACGTACAGACTGAACATCCAGAACTTGCGGTTCTTCAGCAGCATGATGACGTCGGCAAAGACGATTTTTTCTTGCGCGATGACATCGTTATTGCGCAATTGCGCTTCGCCGATACGCAAACTGAGCAGCACCGCCAACATCAGCAGCGAGGTCGCGCTGCTGAGCATGAAATTCATCGCCGGCGAGATATTGAACAGCAGACCGGAAAACGATGCGGCCAATGCCCAGCCCAGCGATCCCCACATGCGTATCTGGCCGAACTCCAGCCCATACAGCCGGCTGAAGCGATCGGCGTAGGATTCCGATGCCGCCACCCCGGCGTACCAGCCGAGGCTGAGATACAACGCACCGATGATGATACCGATCGGCGTGTGGCTGGCGAGCAGCGGTTGATAGACATAAATGAAAAACGGCGCCATCAAGACCGAGGTCAACACCACGAAATACAGCAGATTTTTACTCATGCCGATTTTATCCATGATGTAGCCGTAAACCGGCTTCATGATCACCGCAAAAATGCCGTTGACGGCAAACACGCTGCCGATGGTAACGCTGTCCAGTCCGGCTTTTTGAGCCAGCCACAGCGCATACAGTCCGAAGCTGGCCGACCAGGTGAAAAAATACAGGAAAATAAAACTGCTCATCTTGTAATAAGCCGATTTGGTCGGCGTGGTGAGGGCATTCATATCAACTCCTGTAGAGCAGATGTGTATTGTTATGGTTAACGCGCTATGGTCAGCGTGCGTTGTGGCGTGGTTACGACGATCTGGGTTTCGTCAATATGGCAACCCGGTTGCGCATCGCGCAGCCGGGCGGCGTGGCGATGGGCGGCGGCGGCGCAAACCAGCCAGTGTTCGCCCGGCATCAGCGTATGAACCAGCGTCGGAATGGCTGCGGTTTCGGCGAACAGAATATTACTGTTGGGCGGTGTGATGACGGTGGTGGCGGTTCGATGCCCCAGCGGGCCGAGATCGTGCAGCGTACTGAACCCATCAACGTCGTCGATGCTGCTGATGCCGTCGGCGCAGTGGCACGGCGTCGTGCGGCGATAGGGCACGGCAAAGCCGCCTTCTGCGCTGTGCAGCGTGCGCGCGCTGTTGATGTGGTGAACCCGCAGGTGCCAGTCACCACAGGCAACCAGCCAGGTGGTAATGGCGACGTCGTGCCACGGCCTCCAGTGGCTGACGATGTAATCCGCATGGGTTGCTACCGCGCTGCACTCTCGTCGACCACGGTAGTAGCCGTCCTGTTCTGCCAGCAGCAACATGGAATCGCCGGCCGCGTGGTTGAGCGCGTAACGGCCGCGTTCAATGGTGAAGCCAAACAGGTTGGAATAGGCAAACTTGGTGTACTTGGCTTCGGTATTGACGTAATTGTTCAGCTCCAGCTGACCGGAGGTCAGCATGTAAACGTGTTCTGCCTCGGCGTCGTGTACCAGGATCTGGGCGGCCTGTGGAATGCTGCGCTGGCGTGCCAGCCGGGGCAATGGCCGCTCTGTGGCTTGCCAAAAGGCGTGCTGTGCTGGCAGTGCCAGCACCAGAAACAGTTTGCAGGCCCAGTATGGCGATCCCGGCGCGTTGTAGTCCTCGGCCATGGCCAGATTGGGATAGGCATAACCGACGCTCAGTACGCCGTCGCGATCAAAAATAGGCTGTGCCAGCCACCAGCGCAGATGGCGTAGAATCAGCCCCTTCACCGTTCCCATGTCGAAAACGTCAAGTTCGGCAAATGCCACCGCACTCCAGAAGGCCGCCTCGGCAAAACGGTAGGTCAGGCTGCGGCCGAACGGCACCGCAGAGCCGTCGGCGGCAAACAGGTAAATAAAGTCCTCGGCAAAGCAACGCGCGCGCTCACGCAGACACTGGGCGCGCTGTGGATCGACATCGGCCATCAGCGCGGCATACAGCAAGCCGTAGTAATGGAATGCCATCGAAATATAATAATCGCGCGGGCGTCCCGGTCCGTCGGCATACCAGCCACCGCCAAGATAATACGCTTCCATTTTGTCGAACTGGGCAGCGATCAGCGTGGCATCGTAGGGCAAACCGGCTTGCTTAAAGCCCATTTGCACCATAATGGGGAAGTAGTTCCAGTTGTTGTTCGGAATTATCGCCGTCGCGCTTTGCTGCAACCAGGCGATCAGGTTCTGTTGCTGGGGGCTGTTGAACTGAGACAACAGCCGGCCTTTCATCAACGCCAACCCGACGCCAAACGCCGCCATTTCCACCACCCGCTGGTCGAACTCGGCGATATCGCCCCAATAAGCCGCGTGCTGTGGGTCACTGCCGTTAATCATCGCGCTGCGATAAAATTCCCAATCATCCAGTTCATCGCCACCGGCCAACAGAGGGAAAATGCCCCACAGCATGCGTGACAGTCCCTCCATTTCCGCCACTTTGGCACCGTAATGCGCGGTAAAGTTACCCAGTGCAATGCCGCTTTGCCCCGCTGAACAGTAGGGCGTTACCGCAGCCAGCAGTTGCTTCGCCGCGCGTTGCATATCGCTACGCGTTGCCAGCGGGTTAGGACAATGATCGGATCTGTGATGCATGATATTCTCCAAATCCATTGGTGTATCAGTGGGTTAATCGGCGATGACCGCATGTTTTTGCGAACTGACTTGCGGAAGAAATATAAATTAAAACTGCGTTTCAATTGTTATGGCGGTCACAAAATTGCCTTTTATTTAAAACCAACGTTGAAAAAAACGGCGAAAAAGGCCTTAAATTGCAAAAAACGCGGGGAAAATATTAAACGGTTGTGGTGGGGCATATGGCTGGGCAAAACTATCTGGAGCGCATTGCGCTGAACGAACGCTTTATCAGCTTTAACCGCATGAACAGCGGTAGCGCCAACTATTTTCATTGGCATCAGTGTCTGGAAATGCTGTTTGTCAGCCGGGGATACGGCATTGCGATCGTCGATAACCAGCAGTACACGCTGCGGCCTGGGCGGCTGTTTATCTTCCCGCCGTTCAAACTGCATAAGGTGTTTGTCGAGCAAAACGACGCTAATCACTATCACCGTACCACGCTACATCTCGAGCACACGGTGATCGAACACTTCTTGCAGCCTTTTCCCCAGCGGCGCGCGCAGTTCCAGCGGTTGTGCTACAGCCAGAGTAATGCATTTATCTGCGATCTGGCTGATTGCCAGCTGCAGGTGGAAACCGTTCTGGATCGCTTTAATCAGCGCTACCTGACGGGCAGCCATCAGTTGGAGGATGTGGCATTCCTGGCGCTGGAAATGATGGCGTTTCTGCCGGAAAAAGAAGGCGAAGCGCTGAAAATCTCTCAGGGAAGTCCGGCGCGTATCATGCAGTGGGTGGAAGAAAACTATCAGCATAAGTTTTCTCTGGCGCGTCTGGCGGCAGATCTGGGGCGCTCAAAAAGCTACCTGTCGCGGTTGTTCAGCCGTGAAACCGGCAGCACCATTCAGGAATATCTGTTGACGCGTCGCGTCAAGCGGGCCTGCGAACTGTTGCGCAGCAGCGATCTTGCCATCGGTCAAATCGCCGCTGCGGTGGGGTTTGCCGATGCACCGTACTTCATCAGCTGTTTTAAGAAAATGCTTGGCCAGACGCCGTTGCAGTATCGCAAGGGGGCGACTGGCCTGGGTGATTAACCGGCTTCCTGTCGACAGGCACGCAGCGAGTTCAGCGCGAGCGTAATATCCTGTTCTTGCGTCATCCAGTTGACCAGCGCGGCGCGTATCCCGGCCTGACCGTCAAACAGGGTCGGGGTACAGCGCACCACGCCCTGCTGATCCAGACGTTCAAGAAAACCATCTCGGGCCGCTAGCGCGTCGCCGTCGACGCCCTCGAGTGCAAAACACACCACGTTAAGATTTACCGGCGCCAGCAGGCGGAACCCTTCGCTGGTCGCCAGTTCGGCACCCAACTGCCGTGCCAGCTTCACGTTGCGTTCCACCATATCGCGCATGCCGCTGCGGCCATAGGCCTTCAACGCCATCCACAGCGGCAGGGCGCGAAAGCGGCGTGAGTTTTCTGGCGTTAGATGCAGGTAATTGTCCGGGCGCAAGGTTGGCGCTTCCAGATACGATGAATGGTTTTGAAACACCTGCATCTGCAATGCCAGATGGCGGGTAAATTGAATGGCGCTGTCATACGGCACGTTAAGCCACTTATGGGCATCTACGGTAATGGAGTCTGCCTGCTGCCAGCCCTCCAGCAACGGGGCAAATTCGGGAGAACAGGCCGCCACGCCGCCGAAGGCCGCATCCACGTGCAGCCAGAACGGATAACGTTCACGCAGCGCCAGCAACTGCGGCAGGTTATCGTAGGCGACGGTGTTCACCGTGCCGGCACTGGCCAACACCAGCGTCGGCATATCAGGCTGTTCGGCCAGGCAGCGGGCCAGCGCATCAACGTCGATGGCTTCGGCGTTCGGCAACGTGCCGACGATTTTCAGCGCTTCTCGGCCGATGCCCAGCATGCTGAGTGCTTTCACGCTGCTGGAATGCGGGTTGGCTGACAGCACGCGGATCGGTCCCAGAGCTGCTACGCCCTGTTCGGCGACGTCGATGCCGCGTTGTAAACCGAGCCATTGGCGGCCGATGGCCAGGCCGGTAAAATTGGCCATGGTGGCGCCGCTGACAAAACTGCCATTGAATGCTGCCGGCAGGCCGAGCAGTGATTTTAATTGTTCCACCGTTGCCAGTTCTATCGCTGCCGCAACGGTGTCATGGCTGAGCAGGCTATTCTGGTCGATAACGCTAACCAACCAGTCGGCGGCCAATGCGGCCGGCGTCCCGCCGCCGGTGACAAAACCGAAATAGCGCGGCCCGGCGCTGGCGGAAATGCCGTCGGCATAATGGTGCCAAAAGTGCTCCAGAGCGGCGAGCGCGCCGTCGCCATCTTCTGCCAGAAGCCGATCGTCATTGTTTACCTGCTGGCTCGCCATTGGCGGGCAGACTGAGCGTTCGCTCAGACTGGACAGAAAATCTTCCGACCACTGGCGGGTACGTTCAAGTATCAGCGGTAACTGGGTTAAATCCTGTTGCAAAACCGGGTGCATGGCGTTTCTCCTGATAAAAATGATAGAAAGAGCTTATCGCTATTGCCAGCCGTCGATAATCGATAAAAAATACCTGTTTTGGATAGAAAGGCTAACCAATGTGAATGAGCGATTACCGTTGCACCTGCTGCCGACGTTCGTTATTGCCGCTCGGCTGGAAAACCTGCGCGCTACGGCGCAACAGATTCATTTGACGCACGGCGCGGTCAGCCAGCAGATCCAGCAACTTGAGCACGCGTTGGGCTGTCCGCTGTTTGACCGCCTTGGGCGCGGCATACGGCTGAACGCCGCCGGCCGAGAGCTGCTGGCGATTGCGGAACCGGCGTTGCAGGCTCTGCAACACGGCGTCACGCGGGTGCGGCGCATTGCCGCCAGCCAAACGTTACGTATCAGCGTGCTGCCGTCGTTTGCGCATTACTGGCTGTTGCCGCGCCTGCATGTTTTCCGCCAGACGCATGCGGATATTGTGCTGGATATCGATGCGTCGCTGGTGGTACAGGATCTGGCGCAGCAGGGTTTTGACGGTGCGATCCGCATCGGCAAAGGGCAGTGGCCGGGAGTCCACGCGCAGTGGATTGCCGCCGGTGAAGTGCTGCCGGTGGCGACCCCGCTACTGGCGCAACAATGGCAATCGGCTTTGCAGCAGGGGGCGGAAACGCTGCCGCTGTTGGAACACGATGTCACGCCGTGGCGCGGCTGGTTTCAGGCGCAGGGGTTGGCCGAGCCAGGCCCCGCGCTGGCGTCGTTCAACGACGCCGGTCTGTTGATCCGTGCCGCCGAGCAGGGATTTGGCATCGCGCTGGTGAAAAGCCTGTTGGTACAAGACGCGCTGGCGGCGGGGCGACTGGTGGCGCTGGGCGCCGCGTGGCAACCGCAGGACAGCGACTTCTATTTTGTCTGGTCGCAATCAGCCGCCGACAATCCGGCGGTACAGACCCTGTTGCTGTGGTTACAGCAGCAGGTGCGCTGATTCAGCGGCGCAGCCATTCGGCCTTTGCGCTGCCCAGTGCATTCGCCGGCCGCGCCCACTGTAGCGCGGTGCCATCCAACCGTAGCGGAGCCTGCAAGCGCTGCGCTGCCCCCCACGTCGTCAGTTCGATCTCGGGATTTTCATCCTCCAGCCGTGCCGGTTGCAGCGGGGAAAGCACGTGATGCTGCGGATGCGGATTGTCAAACAGCAGTTGCGCGGTTCTCGCCAGTGACAGCCGGGCGCTGTAGCCGGTGCCCCGCGCCAGCCGCTGGCACATTCCCTCCAGCACCGCGGCGGCCATCATATAACCGGTGGCGTGATCCAATGCCTGTACCGGCAGTGGCAGTGGCATATCGCAGGTACTCCAGACCATGCCTTCCGCCGCCAGTCCGCAACTCATTTGCACCAGGCTGTCGAAGCCGCGACGGCTGCGCCAGGGGCCGCTCCAGCCATAGGCATTCAGGCAGACATCTATCAGCCCGGGAGACAGTGTGCGCCGTTGTTCCGTGTCGTAGCCCAGCTTTTCCAACGCGCCGGCGCGATAGCCGTGTACCAGCACGTCGGCCTGGCTTAACAACTGCTCGAAGGTCGTTCGATCGTGCGTATTGTGCAGATTCAAGCGGGCGCAGCGCTTGCCGAGCGTCACTTCGTGCTCCGCGCCGGGTTCATCCCAGCCGTAGGGATCGATGCGTAAAACGTCGGCTCCGAGGCCGGCGAGAAAGCGGGTCGCGACCGGGCCGGCGATAATGCGCGTCAGATCCAGCACGCGCACCCCCTGCAACGGCCGTGCGGTCGGTAGCGGCCAATCCGCTGCGCCGACTTCCGCTTGCAGCGACTGATGGATCAGTGGTTCCATGGCCACGCTTTTGCCCTGTATGTGTTGCCGCCATTGTTCGGTGGTGCGCATTTCCGCCGCGCAGCCGCCGGCTTCAACGATCGCCTGTTCCAGCGAGGACTTCTGCCAACTTTGCACGCTTGCTGCCAGTGATCCTTTGTCGGGATGCTCGCCCAAAACCTGCTCCACTGCCTTACGATGCCGTGGGGCATTGGTATGTAGGCGGATCCAGCCATCGCAGGTCGCATAGTCGCCGGCCAACGGATCCCAGGCAGCCGGTAGCGTCCAGCCGACGGGGCGCAGGGTCCAGCCAAACCACAATGACGCCAAACGCCGATCGACAGATACCTGTGGCACGTTGGCGTAACGCTGTTGCAGCAGACGAGCGCAACTCAGCCCAGCAGCGGCCCAACTGGCGGTGGCGAGTTCGGTCACCGGAAACTCCGAGCTTAGCTCGCCAACGCCCGTAACGGTCACTTGCCCGAACGGCGTTTCTGTATGGCCTAGGCTCTGCCAGATATCACTAAGCAGCGTATGCGTCAGGGTATTCATCGGATGCTCCCAAGGGTGAAAAAAAGGTATGCGCATAGCGTAGTCCACGACGACAGTGGCTGCTATGCTTTGCGCTATTATTTACGGCGGTCGGAATAGTTCGCTAAATTATTTTTCGGGTTTATATTTCGTTTAATAATTTACGCTTTACAGTATTGGCTTACGTCATTATAATTCGCTCAAAATTTCACAGGAGAAATCAATTGGACAGTTTTAGTTGCGATAACATCAATAAGGCAAGCTGACCAATCTCTTCTGATTTTGCTGCTTGCCTAACCGGCGGGCGGCACCCTCCCTGTTTTCTGAGTCGTGCATCCCCGAGTATTTTCATTCTGCCCAGTGCCTCGCGGTATTGGGAGATCCAATTCGGACGTTATTATGGCACTGTTCCGCTTTAGTCTTTTCCCTCCAGGCCAGCCTGCGCCTCGACGCTGAGTTTTGCTCGGCGTAATGGCGGCAGCGCCAGGCAGAGGCTGCCGAGTAGCCGATCTTGCTTTATTCACCGTAGCCGGTGATAAGGAGGCGTCATGGACGATCATCCCAGAACCGTTATTAATTCGTTTTTTTAGCGTGTAATTTCGCTGCTAATAACGCGAAAGAAAAATCAATTTCTGTGTAAGACACCTATTATTCGGGCGGGGTGAGCCTGCGCGCGTAATAAATAAAGAGAATAGCGTTATGTCCTATATTAATCACAAGACTCGTCGTCATAATAAAGGCCGCGAGCCCTACGTCATCGCTCAAGAGGCGTCAAACAGCCTTGATCAAACCCTGGCCAATTTAAATTGCAATCGCATCGGTCTGACGCAAGAGGATGCGCAAGAACGGTTGGGGTATTTTGGTGCCAACCAGGTCGCGCATGAAAAAGCGCCGCACGCCTTGGTGCAACTGGTCAGCGCATTCAACAATCCGTTTATTTTTGTACTGATGGCGTTGGCGGCGATCGGTTTCTTTACCGACTACTGGTTGCCCGCCCGGCACGGTGAAGAAACCGATCTCACTGGCGTAATCATCATTCTGATCATGGTAACCCTCAGTGGCCTGCTGCGCTTCTGGCAGGAATACCGTACCAACAAGGCCGCCGAGACGCTGAAATCCCTGGTGCGCACCACTGCGACGGTGCTGCGTCGCAGCAGCTTCAGCAGTCAGCCGCTGACCATGGAGGTTCCGATCCGTGAACTGGTGCCGGGCGATATCATTCAGCTGTCAGCCGGCGATATGGTACCCGCAGACGTACGTTTGCTGACGTCTCGCGATTTGTTTATCAGCCAGGCGATCCTGACCGGCGAAGCGATCCCGATTGAAAAGTACGACGTTCTCGGCTGCGTCAGCCAAAAGTCCTGCGATACCGACGTTACCAACGAAAGTCAATTGCTGGAACTGGCCAACGTCTGCCTGATGGGCACCAACGTCGCCAGCGGCACGGCCACGGCGGTGGTCGTGGCAACCGGGGGCAAAACCTATTTTGGCTCCCTGGCGAAGTCGATCGTCGGCAGCCGCTCGCAAACCGCGTTTGACCGTGGGGTGAACAGCGTCAGCATGCTGCTGATCCGCTTTATGCTGGTGATGGTGCCGGTAGTGCTGTTGATCAACGGGTTTACCAAAGGTGACTGGGGCGAAGCGGCACTGTTTGCCTTGGCGGTTGCGGTTGGCCTGACGCCGGAAATGTTACCGATGATTGTCAGTTCCAACCTGGCGAAAGGCGCCATAGCCATGTCGCGGCGCAAAGTAGTGGTCAAGCGGCTGAACGCCATTCAGAACTTCGGTGCGATGGACGTATTATGCACCGACAAAACCGGTACGCTAACGCAAGATCGCATCATTCTGGAACACCACCTGGATACGACGGGAGCGAGCAATGGCCAGGTGCTGCAACTGGCCTGGTTGAACAGCGTCCATCAGAGTGGCATGAAAAATTTGATGGATCAGGCGGTGATCCGTTTTGGCCGCGACAAACCCGGCATTGAGGCATTAGGGCGTTACCGGAAGCTGGATGAACTGCCGTTTGATTTCATTCGTCGTCGTCTGTCGATCGTGGTCAGCGAGGAAAACCGGCAGCCGCTGTTGATCTGCAAAGGCGCGGTAGAAGAAATGTTGCAGATCGCCACCTGGGTGAGGGACGGTGAGCAGACTTTGCCGTTGGACGACGAGCGGCGTGCGGCGCTGATGGCGCTGGCCACTCGGTATAATGAAGACGGCTTTCGCGTTTTGATGCTGGCGACGCGCGAACTGGGAGAAACAGGCGGTAAATTGCCGCTTAGCGTAGCCGATGAGTGCGATATGGTGATCGAAGGGCTGCTGACGTTCCTCGACCCGCCAAAGGAGAGTGCTCAGCAGGCGATTGCGGCGTTGCAGGAAAACGGCGTGGCGGTGAAAGTATTAACCGGCGACAACCCGGTGATTACCAGCAAAATCTGTCGCGATGTGGGGCTGGAGCCGGGGACGCCGCTTTCCGGGGCGGAAATCGAGCAAATGGACGATCGCCAGTTGGCGCATGAAGTCGAGTTGCGCACCCTGTTCACCAAGCTGACACCGTTGCAAAAATCACGCGTATTGAAAATGTTGCAGGAAAATGGCCACACCGTCGGTTTTCTGGGCGATGGTATTAACGACGCCCCGGCGCTGCGTGATGCCGATGTGGGTATTTCGGTGGATACCGCTACCGATATCGCCAAAGAGTCGGCGGATATCATCCTGCTGGAAAAAAACCTGATGGTACTGGAACAGGGCGTTATCAAGGGCCGCGAAACCTTCGGCAATATCATCAAGTATCTCAACATGACCGCCAGTTCCAATTTTGGCAATGTGTTCTCGGTGTTGGTTGCCAGCGCGTTTATTCCATTTTTACCGATGCTGGCGATTCATTTGCTGATTCAGAATCTGATGTACGACATCTCGCAGCTGTCTTTGCCATGGGACAAGATGGATAAAGAATTTCTGCGCAAGCCACGCAAGTGGGACGCCAAGAACATTGGTCGTTTTATGCTATGGATTGGGCCGACCTCGTCGATTTTCGATATCACCACCTACGCCTTGATGTGGTTCGTGTTTGCTGCCAACAGCGTTGAGCATCAGGCGCTGTTCCAGTCCGGCTGGTTCATTGAAGGGCTGTTGTCGCAAACGCTGGTGGTGCATATGCTGCGCACTCAGAAAATTCCGTTCATCCAGAGCACCGCAGCATTGCCGGTGCTGCTGATGACCGGATTGGTGATGGCGATCGGTATTTATATTCCCTTTTCGCCATTGGGCGCCTGGGTTGGCCTGCAGCCGCTGCCGTGGGAATACTTCCCATGGCTGGTCGCCACGCTGGTCAGCTACTGCGTTGTTGCGCAGTTGATGAAGCGTTTTTATATTCGCCGCTTCGGCGAATGGCTCTAACGGTGAGGGCCGCGAACGTTACCCGACGGCTACCATAATGCCTTGATCAACAGCCCGAGCATGATGGTCAGGGTAAATGAGAACAGCGTACCGAGCATTACGTACTCGGTACGCATTTTGTCATCACTTTGGCGTAAATCACCAAAGCGAAAGATTGATTTGGCCGCCAGTAAAAAACCGATGGCCGGTAGTTGGCCGATCAGCACAAAAGTCAGGATCAGCGTCCTTTCCAAATAACCGATCTGCTTGCCGGCGCGTAACAGTGAGTCGTCGTCTGCCTTGGCCGACGGTGGCATCTGTGGAGTCCAGCGTGCCAGAAACTGGCCAATCAGAATCCCCATCGGCATATAAATCAGCAAATAGGCCAATGCCAACAGCCCAATATGCCAACCGGTCACTGGCAGCGCCGCAATGGCGGTTAGCATGTAGGCATTTGGCGTGACAAACAGCCATA
Source organism: Serratia odorifera (assembly GCF_041448735.1). Lineage (NCBI taxonomy): Bacteria > Pseudomonadati > Pseudomonadota > Gammaproteobacteria > Enterobacterales > Yersiniaceae > Serratia > Serratia odorifera. Next base: position 519,975 of record NZ_JBGMUT010000002.1, read on the forward strand.
GCAATAGCAGCATCAACAGGTGCAGGCCCTGATCGAGCAGAAAACCGCCGACGTGCTGAAGCTGCCTCAATAGCGTGACCTTTATTAAATCAATCAAATAGTGGCTAATACTGATAAAAATCAGTGCCGCCAGCACCCCGACGGCCGTTATGCCGCCGTAGATCCCGCCAAAGGCGGCGACCACCCATGCTGCCACGGCGCCATGGATCAGCGCATGTAACACCAATAAGCGCGAACGGGCACGATGCCTGGCCTTGTCTTGCACCCAACTGAGCGGTTGCAGCGGAAAGTCGGCTATCACATGGCCCACCAACAACCACAGCAACAAAGGAGCGTAGGTGATTTCCATACTTAAATGATCCTGTTAATCGCCTCGACGAACCGTATGGTTTCTTCATAAGCCGCGCGTTTTAGCGTAGCAGAAACGGTGGACGCTGCTTTTTGCAGTTTTTTTGCTACCTGCGCATTGCTGTCGGCAAACATGCGTGCCTGCATGACGTGCGCTTCGGCCTGCGACAAACGGCTGAGGGTATGATCTAGCATCGGCAGCAGATCGTTGACAATGGCGTTGGCGCGCTGGTTGTCAATTTTCAGAGCCAGCTTGCAACTTTTTGTCATCTGGTCCATGGCGTTACCAGAATTAAGGAAGGCACTGCCATAACCCGCGCGCCTTGCGTTGCGGCTGCCGAGTCCGACGGCGATGCGCGCATCCCATTCGGCATTGCCGGCCTTTAGCGAGACACGCAGATAGACCGCCAACAGCAAGCCATGTTCCGGTTTACACTCCGCCTGGAAGGCATCACCGCGGAAAATATCAAAATGCTGTAGCCAGTTTTCCTGCTGGAGTTTGTTGAGCAGATGGCGTAACTGCGCAATGTAATGCGCGGTATCGACGTGACGCGAGTTGACCAGGTCACCGGTAATAACGCTAAGTTGTGCTTTCATAGGCGTTGAACCAAGGGGACAGAGAACAATAAATTCGCACCTGGAGGCGAATTTGTCAATAATTCGTATCTAGAGGCGAATTTAAAGCACATTCGTATCCAGAGGCGAACATTTCCCGATGGATGCTGGCCGCGCAGGAGCCTGTGCGGGGAACCGCCGCACCGCCCCGCAAGGCGGTGGGCAGGGGGCGTTTAGAATTCGCCATCGGTGCTGATGGAAAGCTGGCGGTAGGCGGCCAGCTCCTGGCTCAGCGTGGCGATTTTGTTTTCCGCGACCTCGACCGCGTCACTGCCGGCGAGAAAGCGTATCGGGGGGCGTTCGCTTGCCGCGAGTTGCAGTATGGCATCAGCGAGTTTCTTCGGGTCGCCGGCTTGCCGATGGCTGCGCTGTTGCATGCCGTCGGTGAACTGTTGTGACAGGGCACGGTAATCATCAATGCTGGCTGCGGCAAAGCGCACCGACCGATCATCAAGAAAGTCGGTGCGAAAATAGCCCGGCTCGATCAGCGTAACGGCAATGTTGAACTGCGCCACTTCGGCCGCCAGCGATTCGGAAAATCCCTCCACGGCAAATTTACTGCTGCAGTACAGCGATGCGCCAGCACCGCCGACCATGCCGCCAATGGACGAGAGATTAAAAATCATCCCGCCACGTTGGGCGCGCATCAGTGGCAATACGGCACGCGTGACGTTAAACAGGCCGAACACATTGGTGGCAAACTGCTGCTCGGCCATCTGCGGTGGAATTTCTTCGAACAACCCCAGTTCACCGTAGCCGGCGTTGTTGACTAATATATCAATCCTGCCAAAACGTGCGCTAGCGGCGGCCAGCGCCTGGGTAATCTGCTCGGGCTGACTGACGTCCAGTCTGACCGTCAGCAGTTGCTCGCCATCAGGGGGCGACGGCGAGGGGTTACGCATTGCTGCCACCACGTTATCGCCTGCCGTCAGGGCCGCTTTGACAATTTCGGCACCGATCCCGCGGGAAGCGCCGGTAATAAACCATGTCTTGCTCATACGTTGTTCCTCTCTGTAAAGTCAGAGTCCAGTATGCGCGGCATCGTCTGGCTGGCAGTGCCAATTACTGGCTGATTCTTGCCTAAAACTGGCAAATCGTAGTGGAGAGAAAGATGCAGCAGCTTGATGAATTGGGTGATTTAATCGACAGGCACTGTCGTGGGATGATCGACATTACGGCGATCCCTCGCGTGATGTTGTCCCGATCCGATTGTCTGACCGCAGCGATCCCGGCGGTTTACCAGCCGATGGTCTGCATTGTGGCGCAAGGGGCGAAACGCGCTTCGCTGGGGGAAAAGGTGTTTGAGTATAATCCGGCAAATTACCTGATTACCTCTGTGGCGCTGCCGCTGAGCGGTGCGGTGTGTTGCGCCACCAAAACCGAACCCTATCTGGCCCTTGGACTGGAATTGGATTGTGCACAATTAGCGTCACTGGCGATTGGCATGCCGGCCCCGGTCGGCGTAAGTCCCAACGCGGCAATCGCCGTACATAGCCTGAACACCGATTTGCTGGATCCGATCGTACGCCTGCTACGGTTACTGGATCATCCACAGGATGTTTCGACCCTGGCACCGCTGATTGAACGCGAAATCCTCTACCGCCTGTTGCAAGGCGAGCAGAGCGCGATGTTGCGACAAATTGCCGTACCTGACAGCCGACTGGGGCAGGTGCATCGAGCGGCGCAATGGATCAATCAACATTATGCACAACCGTTTGAAATTGCTGAGTTAGCGGCTGATTGTGGTATGAGTCCATCCTCATTGCACCGGCACTTCAAAGCGGTAACCGGTGTCAGCCCATTGCAATATCAAAAGCGCATTCGTCTGCAACAGGCGCGCCATATGCTGGTGGCGCAACAGCGGGATGTTGGTAGCATAGCGTTCAGCGTGGGTTATGAAAGTCCGTCGCAGTTCAGCCGGGAATACGCACGGCTGTTTGGCATGCCGCCGGCGAAAGACGCTAGCGAGTTGCGAAAAGCAGGCCGTTATTCAGCGTAGCGCTGGCCGGGTTAAAAACTTTTTACCAGCACCTCGCGTGGTTCACAGCCGTGTTTGAGCAGATGGTCAAATGATTTTTCGGTGTTTTTCAGCTGTTGCAGGAATTCTTGCGGCGATAGATCATGCCGTTTACCGCTCATATAAGCCAAAGCCAGTTCTTTGGCCTGATAGCGCGAAAAGTTGTACATAAAGTGCCCCCGATAATGGTTAAGTGCGGTTTTTTCATTCAGCTATATTGTAGGGAAAGCGCACATAATGAACAGACGCTTTGGCGTATGGAATCAATAGCTGAAAGTTAACTCATTGGCACCAGCAGGGCGTCGCACATGCGTTTGATGGTCTCCGGCTGTGTTAAACCACTGTCCAGCAAGCGGCGAATGTTATCGGCATCATTGGCCCCACGCCGGACAAAACGTTCAAGCGTTTGCAGCAACTGGCGCTCCTCATCATCAACGGCCTCTGGGTGGAGTCGGGTCAGCGTCGTCAGGATATGTTCGGCCAGGCTGCAACGCTGTAACGTTTGGGCATCGACGTAATCGGCCTGCAATCCATGACGGCAGGCATTCAATTTGTTGTACATGGAGAACGCGTTATATTCCGGGATGATTTCATGCCGATTTTTCAATAGATAACGGGCAATTAAACGACAATATCCCACCAGGTTTGCCGCGTGGCTAATATGTAATGGCGTGTCACAGACTCTTATTTCTACCGTACCAAGCTCCGGTTTTGGTCGCGCATCCCAATAGATGTCCTTGATACTTTCGATAACGCCGGCAGAGGTTAGCGTGTCGTAATATTCAGTAAACTCCTGCCATGAATATATTTTTTCAATACATCCATAGTTGGGAAAGGAATTTTGCGCGCTGAAGCGAGAGCTGGCGAATAGCGTATCTTCGCCCTGATAATAAGGTGAAGATGCACTAAGTGCCAGAAGTTGCGGGAAATAGGGCGTTAGCGCGTGGCATAAATATATCGATTCATCACCGTTGCTCACGCCGATATGGATATGCTGGCCGAACACACAGGCCATTTTGCTGATATAACCGAAGCGCGTCGCCAATTTTTTATAGCGTTGTGCATTGGTAATCAGCTGATCTTTCCAGTCATTGCACAGGTGGCGCCCGCCGCCGGTGACGTCGCACTGATGCCGCTGGGCGGTGGCGCGTACACGTTGCACCTGGGCTGCCAGTTCCTGTTTTAACTCAGTCAGCTGAAGATGTACCGAACTGTTGATTTCCAGCATTGAACGCGTTAATTCGTGCTTAATGTGTTTTTTATCATTGATATCCGCGACAATCAACGCCGCCTTGTCAGACAGGTTGAGGGTTTTAATATCAATCAGTTGGAGTTCTATTTCCGTGCCAATGCTGAGAGGCGTGGATGGCTTGAATTTACGAGGCATTTTCACCTCCGCAATGAATGCGCTTTTAATAATTATAATGTGCTTTCAGCCTATTACCAGTTAGTTGGGTAAATAGCGAAGCCTAGCCGCTAAGTGGCGGTGTTTTATGTTTTTTATTCGTCAGGTGATGGTGCTGTTAGCGTTATTTTCCGTTACGTTATCCGATTGGAGTGCATACGGATATTGGTCTACCCTTTAAGGCTGAATATAACCGCGTTGGCTTTTATTTCTCAACGTTTGGATAAGGTGAAACAATGTCGAAAAAACCTATTGCAAAACCGCAGGATAAAACCACCAAAATGAAAAAAGTATCGGCAGGCAATCCTGCAGATGAGATTCATTTGGGGGATACCGCGCCGGTAGATAATTCACATTTACCTAGCCCAAAACCGACCGCGCCAGGCAAAGAGCCGACTGCGCCCGGCAGCAAGAAAAAAACCGGGCCGGCCAGTGCCAAAATCAAGGCGTTAGAGATCAATCGCAAATATGACGATCGACAGCCGCTGACCACTAACCAGGGGACGCGTATCGGTGACGATCAAAACTCGCTGAAGGCTGGCGCGCGTGGGCCGACGCTGCTGGAAGACTTCATCATGCGCGAGAAGATCACGCATTTTGACCATGAACGTATTCCAGAACGCATTGTGCATGCGCGTGGTTCGGCGGCGCATGGCTATTTTGAGTTATATAAAAGCCTGGCGCACCTGAGCAAAGCGGATTTCCTGCAACATGAAGGGCAAAAAACGCCGGTTTACGTACGTTTCTCAACGGTGCAGGGCTCTCGCGGCTCGGCGGATACGGTGCGCGATATCCGCGGTTTCGCCACCAAGTTTTATACTCAGGAAGGCATATTCGATCTGGTTGGCAACAATACGCCGGTGTTCTTCATTCAGGACGCAATCAAGTTTCCTGATTTCGTGCATGCGGTGAAACCGGAACCGCATAATGAAATCCCGCAGGGCGCCAGCGCCCACGACAGTTTTTGGGATTTTGTTTCGCTCCAGCCGGAAACGCTGCATAACGTGATCTGGGCGATGTCGGATCGCGGTATTCCGCGCAGCTATCGGACGATGGAAGGTTTTGGTATTCATACCTTCCGCTTGGTTAATGCTCAGGGCAAAGCCACGTTTGTGCGTTTCCACTGGAAGCCAGTGGCGGGTAAAGCGTCGCTACTGTGGGACGAAGCGCAAAAACTGGCGGGCAAGGACGCCGATTTTCATCGCCGCGATCTGTGGGAGGCTATCGAAGCCGGCGATTACCCGGAATATCAGCTGGGAGTACAGTTGATCCCGGAAGAAGACGAGTTCAAGTTCGATTTTGATCTGCTGGACGCCACCAAGCTGATCCCGGAGGAACTGGTACCGGTAGAGCTGGTCGGCAAAATGGTGCTGGATCGCAACCCTGACAATTTCTTCGCCGAAACCGAACAGGTGGCATTCCACCCAGGGCATATTGTGCCGGGGATTGATTTCACTAACGATCCGCTGTTGCAAGGGCGCCTGTTTTCCTACACCGATACGCAGATCAGCCGTCTGGGTGGGCCGAACTTCCACGAAATACCGATTAACCGACCGACCTGCCCGTATCACAATTTGCAACGCGACGGCATGCACCGGATGGATATCGACACCAATCCGGCCAACTACAGCCCGAATTCAATCAACAATAACTGGCCACGAGAAACGCCGCCCTCGGCTAGCGGCGGCGGTTTTGCCAGTTACGCCGAGCGGATTGATGCGCATAAAATTCGTGAAAGGAGCGAGTCGTTCCAGGAATATTATGCGCAGCCGCGGCTGTTCTGGCTGAGTCAGACGCCGGTAGAACAGCAGCACATCATTGATGCGTTCTCGTTTGAACTGGGCAAAGTGGCACGCGCCTATATCCGTCAGCGCGTGGTGGAAAAACTGGCGCATATCGATACCACATTGGCGAAAAAGGTGGCGTTCAATCTGGGCATTACCCTGTCGGCCAGCGTATTGAAAACGCCAGCGCCGAAACCGGTCAACGGCCTGCAAAAAGATCCGGCGTTGAGTCTGTATGCCATGCCGGGCGGTAGCGTTAAAGGCCGTGTTGTCGCCGTGTTGTTGGGGGCGGGTGTGGTATCCAATGACCTGCTGAGCATGCTCAAAGAGCTGAAAAAACGCGGCGTGCACGCTAAATTGCTGGCGGCTACGCAGGGCGTGTTGCAGGGCAGCGACGGTTCGCAGATTCATATCGATGCCACCTTCGCCGGTGCACCTTCCATTACCGTTGATGCGGTACTGGTGCCTGACGGTGCGGCCGCTGCATTGCTAGGCAGCGGTGATGCCCAGCATTATCTGCTGGAGGCTTACAAGCACCTCAAGGTCATTGGTCTGAGCGGTGATGCGCTGCAATTGAAGTCGCTGTGGCATGGGAATGAGCAGGCAGAAGAGGGCGTCATCGAGGCCAGGGCGGTGAAAGGCGAGATGATGGAGCGCTTTATTCAGGCGCTGGCCGCACACCGGGTATGGAGCCGCAGTGCCAAAGCGGCGGCGATCCCCGCGTAGCGTTTCCTGGCGGGCAGCACGGCGCGTGACGCTATGCTGCCCGAGGGTTAATCGAGCGCCTTTTCATAAGGGGTGACAATGACATCTTCCTGACCTTCGAGTATGGCAATACCCGCAATGCCTTTAATCTGTTCCGGCTGATGCAAAATCGCCTCCTTGTTAATCGTTTCCCGAGTACGGATGAATTGATTGAGGCCAAAGCGTTTCAAAGCGGCCAACGCCTGCTGTGGATCGTTGACAATCACCGCCGGGGGGCGGATACGCCACTTCACTTCACCGGTGATGAGATTGACGGACTTTTTGCCATCGTCTGTCAACAGCCGTTCCTTATTGGCCTCACACCAGATGGCGATATCCTGATAGAGCTTCTGATACTGGGATTTGCTCTGTTTAATGCTGGTCATATAGCGGTCGGTCAACTGGCTTATTTTTTCATTGAGCTCGTTTTCCAGGGCGCTCATTTCTCGATCGAGTTCGCCAAGTCGTTTAATCGCCTCGGCGATATCATCGCGGTTTCTCGGTTTGTCTTGCAAATTGAATGTTTCACTGTGGTTACGCATGGCGGTATTTCCCTTGTGACAAAAAAGTGACCATGATAATCACTGTGAACATGCGTTGGTTTATTTTTATAAGAATAATCCTAAATCGATATTTGTTATTTATCTGAGTTGTTTAAAGATGTGTAAATTGTAATTTTTATTAACCTTGCTGGCATATTTAGCACGTTTTACTAAAGTTATTTGGGTGAGGTGAAAATAATTCTGCTTTTCATCCTAAATGCACGGGAGAATATAATGAGCGATTTAAAAGACCACTTCATCGACTGGCTGCGCGATGCGCACGCCATGGAGGAACAGGCGGAAACCATGCTCAACGGCATGAAGGATCGCGTAAAGGATTACCCACAGCTACATAACCGCGTGATTCAGCATCTGGAAGAAACCAAACAGCAGCAGCAACAGCTGAAGAGCTGTATCGAACGTCTGGATACTTCCACCTCCAGCATGAAGGATCTGGCGGGTAAGGCGGTAGCGCTTGGCCAGACGCTGAGCGGCTTCTTTGTCGAGGATGAGATCGTCAAGGGTTCAATGAGCTCTTATGTCTTCGAACATATGGAGATCGCCTCCTATACCACGCTGATCGCCGCTGCCGAACTGGTGGGTGACTATGAAACCCAAATGGTACTGGAAAAGATCCTCAAGCAGGAACAGGCGATGGCCGACTGGTTGCTGGAGAATATGCCATCTATCACAAAGGCTTATTTAAATCAGAAATAAACCTTTCCCCTATCCAGAACGGCAGCAAAGGAATGCTTAATGCGTCCTTAGATATTTAATCGACAAATAGCGAGGAAATATCATGGCTGATGTTGTGAGATATCAAAATAAGATCATCTTAGGTGCTGAGATATTACCACCGCCGCATCCCATGGACGGCAGTTGCAAGGGCAGTATTCTTATCCACTGCGAGCAGTCGCCGGAAATTGCCAAAATGTTGAGCTCATTAGGTGAATGGGACGAAATAGAATTGGAGATTAACGGCGAGAAAACGCTGTGTCAGGTTGAAAAATTTGACCGGGAAAGAAATATCATTGCCCTGAAATCTGACAAAAGGCAAAGCGACGCTGAGATCCCCTATCAACAGGAAAAGTAACCCAATGTCATTGGCTAACGATACAACGGAGGCGACATGGAACAGAGAAACCAACCTGCACAGCATCAAGATGAACAGCCGGGCTTCGAGAATGAAATGCTGCCTGAACCGGTCTATGACGACCCGGCATACCGCGCCGGCGGTAAACTGGAAGGGAAGGTGGCGATCATTACCGGTGGTGATAGCGGGATTGGGCGGGCTGCAACCATTGCCTATGTGAAAGAAGGGGCAAAGGTCACGGTGGTTTATCTGGATGAAGATGAAGACGCTAAGGAAACCAAGCGTTGCGCGGCGAAGTACGGTGGGGAAATCCTGCTGCTGAAGGGCGACCTGCGAGATAACGGCTTCGTGAAGCAAATCGTGGCGAAAACCATCGCCAATTTCGGCAAGCTGGATATTCTGGTTAATAACGCCGGTGAACAGCACCCGGTCGATCAACCGGAGATGATCACCGAAGAACAATTGGAAAAAACCTTTGCCACCAATTTCTTCAGCATGGTGAAACTTACCCAGACGGCATTGGAATATCTGCCCAAGGACGGGGTGATCATCAACACCTCGTCGGTGACGGCCTATCACGGCAATCCCGATCTGATTGACTATTCGGCAACCAAGGGCGCGATCACCGCCTTTACCCGCTCGCTGGCGCTGAAGCTGTGCCAGCGGGGTATCCGCGTTAATTCAGTTGCCCCGGGGCCAATCTGGACACCGCTTATTCCAGCTTCATTCGGGGCGGATAAAGTAGCCCAGTTCGGTAAAGATACGCCGATGAAACGCCCTGGACAGCCTTCGGAGCTGGCTGCGGCCTATGTGTATCTGGCAAGCAGCGATTCGTCGTACATGACGGGACAAACGCTGCACATCAACGGCGGGATGATCCTTAACGGCTAATTGCCTCTATCGGCCCGGTCTTCGCCCGAAACCGGGCTTTTTTGTGCCCGAAAACGACGCTTTCCACCATAACCGTTATGTAGCAAGGGGCTAGCGTATGAAAGTTTTTGATTTCAATAGAATTGCAATCAATGATTATCCGTATACCTACCTGCTTGAAGTGGCGTTTCGTTCGGTGTTTACCTTTTTCCTGGCCTATATTTTCCTGCGCTGGGTGGGGCGACGTGGCGTCAAGCAAATGACCCTGTTCGAATTGATCATCATTCTGACCCTGGGGTCGGCGGCCGGCGATGTTGCGCTTAACCAGGACTCACCGCTACTGCCAGTGATAATCACCTTTATTACCATTACCGGCCTGTATCGGTTTTTCACCACCTTGATTAATAAAAGCACGCGCTTGCAGATTAAATTGGAGGGCAAGCCGATTTTATTGGTTAAAGAAGGGGTGTTGCACTGGGAAAATACCAAGAAGCAAAGTTTTGCCTATGAAGAGTTTATTATGGAGTTGAGGGAAAAAGGCATTGACCATCTTGGACAGGTCAGACTGGCGATCTTGGAGATAGATGGCAACCTTAGCGTCTATTTTTATAAGGATGAAGATGTTAAACCAGGTTTGTCGGTATTGCCATTTTCCATGGTGGAATGTTGCAATACTATCGAATCTGAGGGCTATTATTCATGCACCTGCTGTAGTTACACCTGTTTTTTGCAGAAGGGCGATGATTTTAGCTGCCCACGCTGCCAATCCAAAAAATGGACCGTTGCCAGTCAAGAAAAACGTATTACCTGACGTCCCTGTCAGGGAGGATTACCAATACATTATGCTATATATAATAGCCAGGATGACCACAATAGCGCCAATAATATAAGCATAGTATGGGCGAGGCCCCTTCATACCGGTTTTTGAGGATTTTTCCCTGGCTGTTTCAGATTGTTGGTTTCGCATGGTTTACCTCCAATAAGAGTGTCACCGTCGAAAATGCAAAAAGGCCGGCAAATACCGGCCTGTTTCCCACCGGAAAGGACGCCTGTTCAGGCGGCTTTCTGATTTACTTTCTTTTCTGCCAGCAGGGTCAGCTTGCTGTCGGTTGATTTCTCTTCTTCCAGCGTTTCGCCTAACAGTTTTTTCGCCGTGGTATAGCCCAGTTTTTCTGCCAGCGCACACAGAGTGCCATAGGTGGCAATCTCATAATGTTCAACTTTCTGTGCCGCAGCAATCAGGCCGGCATCGCGTACCGGGCCTGCCTCAACGCTATCAATCACTTCCTGGCCCTCTTCGATCAACCCTTCCATTGCCAGGCATTTGATGCGCTTTATGCGTACTTCTGGCGTGCTTTCCACCAGTTTGTCCAGCCGCTCAATTTGCCCCTGCGTTTCTTCCAGGTGTGTTTTAAACGCATTGGCCAATTCTTCCGTCGTTGCAGCACGCGCTAATTTAGGTAGGGCTTTTGTGATTTGTTTTTCGGCGCTGTATACATCCGAGAGTGCATGAATGAATAAATCGTTCAACGTTTTGATTGACATAGTGACACTCCTATTTGGTTATTTCGGTGTGATGCTACGTTGTGAATATTAATCACATGCTCAATAATAAAGTTTAGCCGATAAGCGGCATTCTCGCTGCAATGGATGTCGTGTGTTTTCGGGTTCCTGTGGTTTTGGGATTAATCTTAATGTTATTTTTTTGTTAATTGTTTTATTGGCAATTTTATTTTTGTTGTTGCGGGATGATAGATATATCACCGTTTTTTTCCATAATGGCAAATTTAATCTGGCCAATGTCTTCTATTCCCTGTTTGTTACGCGCCACTTCCAGGATGTCGTCGGTGGTTAAATGCAGCTTGGTCAGCCGCCAGCGCAATATCTTGCCGTTCTCTACCAGAATTACCGGTGAACCATCCAGAAATTTATCAGCTAAAGGGATATAGGTTTTTATTAATGAGAAAACAATATCGATGGTAAATAAGGTGACAATGGTAATAAAAGCTGCCGTCACCGAAAAATCGTCCGGCAACATGGCCTGTTGCGTGGCCTCACTGATAATGAGCAATAAAATGAAATCAAAAGAAGTCATTTGCAACAAGGTGCGGCTACCGGCGATTTTCAATACGATAAACAGTATCAGATAGATAGCCGTAGCGCGGAAGACAATGTCCATGGCGATTCCTCACGGATAGATCCATTGGTGAATAACGATAGGGGGAGTCTCGCCATCGGCGAGGCTGGCGCTGAACCGTCCCCAATCCTGGGCGCGTAAGGTGAGATTGAAGGTGTGCCACTGCTGTCGGTCGTCATCCGGCACGCTGAACAAGATTTCATTGCCGCGCTGCGTGACCTGTACCGATTGCGGTTGGATATTTTCGATCAGATAGCTTGCTGTCAGGCTGTCCGATACCATCAAGGTGAGCGGACCGTCGCCGTCATCCTTGATTTTTACCCGCCACTGGCTTTGCGCGCCCTGGCGTGCGAAACGCTGATAATCCACGGTGAGAGTACCGTTAACGTTTTGCTGCCGGGTGTCGCTCAAGATGCCGTCGGCAAACACCCCGGCCAGAGCGGCAATTACCACCGAAAACATCAGCACATAACCCAGCTTTTCCAGTAGCCATGACAAACGCAACAGCGGTATATCTTCTGTTACCGGCGTTTGTCGGCTTTGCTTTTCGCTTTGTATCGGGAGCGTCATTCAACCTCCAGGCGCGACTGCATGGAATAACAAGTTTAGCGTAATTACGCAGCGGTAACCTCGTCCTCGCCGCCAGCTGAGAATACACATTCGTTTTTTCATATATTATTTGACTTGTTGCACTGCCGGCCTATGATTAGCGCGGGCAACAACCTGAGGCCATTATGACAACGCTGATACCTTTACAGCTGTTCAAAAATCTTTCAGACGATACGCGACTGAGCATGGTGCTGCTGTTACGACATGCCGGGGAGCTGTGCGTATGTGAGCTTTCCGCCGCATTGAGCGAATCCCAACCGAAGATCTCCCGCCATTTGGCGATGTTGCGCGCCAGTGGGCTACTGAAGGATCGGCGGGAAGGCAAGTGGATCTACTATCGACTTTCGCCGCATATGCCAGCGTGGGCGGCACATATTATCGAGCAGGCTTACCTTAGCCAACAGGAGAGGGTGACGCAGCTTGCCGGGCAACTGGCCGCCAGTTGTGCGTTAGCTGATAGCCGCGCAGTTTGTCTGTAACGATCCGGATTTTAAATAATAACATATGGTATCCCATATATTTTCAGCATGTCACGAGGAGGCCCCATGTGGCTGGCAGGCGCAATTTTTATTCTGACCATTGTGTTGGTGATTTGGCAGCCCAAAGGACTGGGCATTGGTTGGAGTGCTTTATTGGGAGCGGCCCTGGCCCTGCTGAGCGGTGTGGTGCAGGTGGGTGACATACCGGTGGTGTGGCACGTCGTCTGGAATGCCACTGCCACGTTTATTGCGGTGATTATCATCAGCCTGTTGCTGGATGAGTCCGGCTTTTTTGAATGGGCGGCGCTGCATGTCGCACGCTGGGGGGGCGGTAAAGGGCGCTGGCTGTTTACGTATATTATTCTGTTGGGGGCGGCGGTTGCTGCGCTGTTTGCCAATGACGGCGCAGCGCTGATCCTGACGCCGATCGTTATCGCCATGTTGCTGGCGCTGGGCTTTAGCCCGGCGGCGACGTTAGCCTTTGTGATGGCGGCCGGTTTTATTGCCGACACCGCCAGTCTGCCGCTTATCGTCTCCAACCTGGTTAACATCGTCTCGGCCGACTTCTTCAAGCTGGGTTTTAATGACTATGCCTCGGTGATGGTACCGGTGAATATGGTGGCTATTGCAGCGACGCTGATTATGCTGCACTGGTTTTTCCGCAAGGACATTCCGGCCCGTTATGACGTCGCGCGACTGAAGGCACCAGCGCAGGCGATCCGCTGTCTGCCGACGTTCCGCGCCGGTTGGGGCGTGTTGCTGTTGCTACTGGTCGGTTTCTTCGCTCTGGAGCCGCATGGCGTTCCGGTTAGCCTGGTTGCCGCGGTGGGCGCATTGATTTTATTGTTGGTCGCGAAAAAAGGCCAGGCGATCAATACCGGCAAAGTGCTGCGCGGCGCTCCATGGCAAATCGTCATTTTCTCGTTGGGGATGTATCTGGTGGTCTACGGTCTGCGTAATGCGGGGCTGACCGACCTGCTTTCTATGGTGCTCAATCGTCTGGCAGAAAGTGGCCTGTGGGCTGCGACGCTCGGTACCGGATTTATTACCGCCTTCCTGTCGTCGGTGATGAATAACCTACCTACGGTGTTGATTGGTGCGCTGTCGATCGACGGCAGTACCGCCGGCGGCGTAGTTAAGCAAGCCATGATTTACGCTAACGTGATTGGCAGCGATCTGGGGCCGAAAATCACGCCGATAGGCAGCCTGGCGACGTTACTGTGGCTGCACGTGCTGTCTCGTAAAAATATCAACATCACCTGGGGATACTATTTCCGCGTGGGGGTAGTGATGACATTGCCGGTGCTGTTCGTCACGCTGGCCGCATTGGCGCTGCGCCTGTCCGTTGCGCTATAACAGAGGAAGAGGTGGGAGCGTTTTATGAGCAATATAACGATTTATCATAATCCGTACTGCGGTACGTCACGCAATACGCTGGCGCTGATCCGCAACAGCGGCGTAGAGCCGACGGTCATATTGTATCTGGAAACACCGCCGAGCCGTGATGAACTGATCGGGTTGATTAGCGAAATGGGCATATCGGTGCGCGATTTGCTGCGTAAAAACGTCGAGCCTTATCAGCAACTGGATTTGGCGCAGGATAGCTGGAGCGACCAACGGCTGATCGACTGTATGTTGCAACACCCGATCCTGATTAATCGCCCGATTGTGGTCACTCCGCTGGGTACCCGCTTATGCCGTCCGTCAGAGGCGGTACTGGATATTTTACCGGATGCACAGTTAGGACCGTTCAGCAAAGAAGACGGCGAAGAAGTGATTGACGCACAAGGGCGACGGGTGAAGTAAACCGCGCTGCGGTATGGCAAGGCAAGGGTTTGCACAGAGGCAAACCCGTGTTGAAATTAAATTCCCTGCGCCATCAGCCTGATAGTGGCTTTTCCCCATCTGCCGCTTGATCCTGACTGGCACCTCAAATACTGTATATAAAAACAGTAAAAGAGGTGCCAGATGATATTTTTCCAACCAGATGAAAAAGCAGCAGAACCTGCTTTCCCTCTGTTTGCCGAGCGTGTCCCCTGTGGGTTTCCTTCTCCGGCGCAGGACTATGTCGAGTCGCGGTTGGATATCGGCAAGCTGCTGGTGCGGCATCCTAACGCCACCTATTTTGTACGCGCCAGCGGCAATTCGATGATTGATGCCAATATTCATGACGGCGACCTGTTGGTGGTCGACAGCGCACTCAATGCTGAGCATGGCAACATCGTGATTGCCGCTATCGACGGCGAATTCACCGTCAAGCGATTACAGTTACATCCCACGCGGCAATTGGTAGCCATGAACCCGGCCTATGCGCCGATTATTCTGGCCGAAGATGCAACGCTGGAAATCTTTGGCGTGGTGACGTTTATCGTCTATGCCGCGCGGTGATCCGTGACCATGGGCGTGATTGATGGCGCAAACATCCTATTGCCGCTTACTGCTTGGGCGGAGCAGGTCTTGAGCATCGGCATTTCTCGTCATTTTGAACAGATGAGTTGATCGCGCTTGTGATATTTTTATACTGTATTTATATACAGTTTTTATTGTGAGTATCATCATGTTTGCTTTGGTGGATGTGAATTCGTTTTATGCATCTTGTGAAACCATCTTCCGCCCGGATTTACGAGGGCGGCCGGTGATCGTGCTTTCCAATAACGACGGCTGTGTGATCGCCCGCAGCGCCGAAGCCAAAGCGTTGGGTATCCCGATGGGCGCGCCGTATTTCAAAATCAGGCAGGAAACGCAGCGGCTGAATGTGGCGGTATTTTCTTCCAACTATGCATTGTATGCCGATATGTCGGCGCGAGTGATGGATACCCTGGAGGCGATGGCGCCGGCGGTAGAAATCTATTCACTGGACGAGGCTTTCCTAAAGCTGGACGGCATGAGCAACGGCGTACCGCTGGCAGATTTTGGCCGGGCGGTGCGCGATAGGATCAAGCGAGAAACTCACCTGACGGTGGGCGTGGGCATTGCGCCATCGAAAACGCTGGCCAAACTGGCTAATCATGCGGCTAAAACATGGGGGCAAACCAAAGGGGTGGTGGATCTTTCCGATCCGTTGCGCCAGCGTAAGCTGCTGGCGTTATTACCGGTGAGCGAAGTGTGGGGCGTTGGCCGTCGCCTGACGCGGCAATTGCAGACCATGGGTATTGAAAATGCGCTGCAATTGGCGGACTGCGATACACAACTGATCCGCAAAACGTTTAGCGTGGTATTGGAACGTACGGTGCGTGAACTGCGCGGCGAATCCTGTTTGCATTGGGAGGATGTCGCACCGACCAAACAGCAGATTGTCTGTTCCCGTTCGTTTGGCCATCGCCTGACGAACTATCAGCATATGCGTGAGGCGATTTGCAGCTATGCAGAACGCGCTGCGGAAAAGCTGCGTGGCGAAAAGCGCTTTTGCCGCAACGTGTCGGTATTTATCAAAACCAGCCCGCATGCCGCCGGCGAAGGTTATTACAGTAACCTGGCGACCACACGACTGACGATGCCGAGCAATGACAGCCGCGATATCATCGCGATGGCGGTACGGGCGTTGGATGAAATCTGGCGGGAGGGATGTCGCTATCTGAAGGGCGGGGTGATGCTGGGGGATTTCAGCGAATCGGCGATGGCGCAAATCGACCTGTTTGACGAGCACCCGCCACGCCGCAATAGCGGCCAATTGATGGCGACGCTGGATAAATTGAACCAGGAAGGGCGAGGGCGAGTATGGTTTGCCGGGCAGGGGATTGTCAAACCGTGGCAGATGAAGCGCGACATGCTATCGCCGGCGTATACCACGCGCTATTCAGATTTGCTGCGTGTTAAATAGCGCGCTTAGGGATGTTTTGACCTAACTTCACCGAAAAAGCTGCCTGCGACAGTTGCCTGGGCGTTGTTAAACAATTCGAGTGTAGGTACCCTGGGGTGAAAGTTGGCGTTTTAGATAATAACGGTGTGCGTTTGATTCCGGGAAGAGGTAAATAGCAATGAATATGATGAGTTATGATGAAATAAGGAGCAGCTTTGCCTATTCAAACTACGCTTATTACAGGAATTTGCTTAACCTACAGAAGTATGGTGGTAATTTCTGTCTGGGATGTGGCATTTGCAAGTGGTTTTGAAAAGGACGAGGAGTTAAATTAATATAGTATGGTTTTTTGGTTAAATGCGTCACGTTTTTTTGGTTGTTATTACTGGCCTAATCTCATAGGCTTTATATTTTTCATAGTCTTTCCTGATTGATTCGGCTAGTTCTTTTGTTTTTGTGAATTCTTTGTTTTCAACAAGTCTTGATATATCCAAAAGGAAACTCTTGCTTACATCGAAATGAGAATTAGGATAGAAGTTAGGGAATAATACGTTAATCACATAAGTATTATTAACCTTGATTATTGCATAATCACCTTTGCTTGTGTACATTAAAATGGCGTTATCCATAAAATTTCCCGGTTATGAATTCACTTGTGGTTATTTCGCGTTCGCCTGCAGATAACTTGTTTCCAAGCAGTCATTGGGTTGAAAATAAAAATGATTTGGAAAGCTTAATCGTAACTCTCGTTTCTTTTCGGAATAATCAATATCTAGTTTATGCGGTGGTTTTATTTTTAATCCTTTTCTCATTTGATAATCAATGAATTATGCACTGAATATCCTGTCTGCAAAGACAGGAACGGATGCTTCGAGTAAGAACGTCTTTTTCTTCATGTAGGTTGATCATGGTGTGTCCTGGAAATTGACCATTGTAATACCGTTATTGTCTACGGTTCCCTAATGCAAAAATACTGTGCGGAAGTGCGCAAAGTCCATCGCATTAATTTATTACAATGGCAACTCGGTTATTTTTATACTTGCTAATTTCAGATGCAAGTTACCATTTGATAGGTCATTTTTTATATCTTTTTTGACGCTTTATATATTCAGGATCTTCTTCATGGGGAAGTATTACTTTAAGTCCTGATGCCATTTGAGATGCAATATAATTCACATTGGATAAATGTTGAGCAAGCTCTGGATCTGTGGTAGCGAACTCTTTGGAGGCATATGCGCCTAAAGTAATGGTATGCAGTTTGCTTTTGTCATTGTTGTTGCCCTCCAATATGTCTTTGATATATTGAATTTGATTAAGGGCAGATTGGTATAATGGGAAGCTAGGCAACGTGTTTTGTCTTTCTTTTACCACAGCTAAGGCTGCATTCACATAATCAATGGCTGTCATAGACATTACGGTTTTACCTTAAATAAATCTTTTTCACTTGAGAGCAACTGTATTGCTCCACCTTTAGTCTGGAAGGGTACATCTTTTACGGACCATGTATCAAGTGCAGGAAGGGAAGTGCTTCTTAATACTTGCACTTTTTCTTGAGTTACATAAGGCATGGCTACTTTATCGACAATTTTATCTGTGCCGTAAATAGTACCTTTAGGATTAATCCCCAGCTCTGTTGGTTCTACTTTTTCACTCAGAGCATACCAATTACCTTGCCTACCATTAGGTACCTGATTTTGATAGAGCACTTTGTTTCTGTTCAAGGTCTCAACCGATACTCTTTGTGTATAATCAATCCCATTGTCAAAGTCTTTTATTTGCTGCGATGTAAACCCTTTGGATTCAAGGAAGTCCCTTGCACTTTCTTTATTTCCTCGGATTGTTATATCTTTGTTTAAATCACCGGTACGCCCAAATTTTTCATTCAAATAGGCACGTCGCGCACTGATTGCTTTAGTACGATTAAACGCATCAAACTTGGCGCCGCCTTTACCCCCGAGAAACCCACCGGCAAAGCCGCCGGCCAGCATGGACCATTTTTGGCCATCGCTGCCTTCGCCGAACCGTGCGCCCCCGAGCAGGCTGCCGGCAAATCCGCCACCCAGGCCACCCAGCGTCCCCAGAATGGCTATCGCAGGCGAGGCCAATACTGCCGCAGCGCCGGCGCCAACGGCCAGCAGCGTCCAGTTAACCCAGGCCGGAATTTCGGGTTCAATCTCATCGGTCTGTTCGGTATCGCCGCCGATAATCACGTTGGGCGAGCCGCTGTGAATTTCTGCGCTACAGGCCAGCAAATCATTAATGCGTGCCGCCGGCAGGTCGTTGATATACACCTTGGCAGAGCCTTGAGCCACCACCTTTTTGGCTGGCCCATCCTCGGCGCATTCACCAAAGGAAAGGTGTGCACGAATGGCCGCGCGGCCATTGATATAAACGTTTGGCGAACCGTCCACCAGCACGCCGGTTACGTGGCGTGGGGCCCAGGACATACTACCCAATACCTCGCCCAGCCCACCACCGGCAGAGGCACCGGCCGCAACGGCGGCCACGGCGACGGCAGCGGTTCCGCCCGTCACGGCGATGATGGCGGCACCGATGATCGCGCCGCCAACCAGGCCGGCTATCATCCATCCCTGCGAGGCGGTATGGGCAATTTCATCCAGTTCGCGTGCAGCAGCGAGATCCGCCATGGGCTACGACTCCTTACTCAGCCGCAGATACTCCGCAATGCGTTCAGGATCGTTGAGCTCCTCCGGGCCATTCACCGAACGGCAGAGTAACAGGATCGAGGCTAAATTTTGCGTGCTGCTGGCTGAGGAGGTCCACAGCGCATAGCGCGTGGGCTCCTGTGGATTGCTGCCCACCACCGGCGCGATCTGCAACGGTTCCCCCTGCGTGTGGTAGAACAGGTAACTGCCGCTCAGCGCCCGCTGCAAATCGATATGCTGATAAAGCGCGGTAATGCTGGTGAAGACGGAAAGTTGCTTATTATCGTTGTCGAAGACAAAAAATTTGCCGCTGGAGTCTGCCGGCAGCATTTCAGCGGCAAAGGTTTCCTGCCGGGTGAAGGCGATACTGGCAATAATCTGTTCATATTGGCGTTGGTAGTATTCATCAAAGCCGTTTTGGCATGTACCGATATAACAGACGATTTTCCGCCCCTGCGGCCGCTCGTCTAAAATAACTATCTGCTGTTTTTGCCAGATGCGTGCGTCACCGGAGATGAACTGATAAGACAGTTCAATGGACGGTTGTCCGTCAATACTTCCCGGCGTCGATGACGCCAGTTGGAATCCCTGCACGGTGTTTTCCAGCTCTTTGGCCAGACGAGCCGCGACTTTGTGCAACGTATCGTCAGGCGTAGCCGTGGCGCGCGAGACGACAAAAGTAAACTCGCTGGCATTATTTTCACTTAACGTGAAGAGATTCATCGTTCTGTCTTTAAATGCATCGGGCAATTCAAATTTTGCCTCTTGCGTTACATAGTGCGTCATGGCTTATCCTTTACCGTTTCCTTCGGGAAAGAAGCTTTGAATTTGGGAATTGATCGCATCTTTATGGCCGGCGCCTGGCGCATCGGTCTTTTTACTGCCGCTGGATGGGTTGAGGTTGAGCTTGCCACCGGAGGTGTTGATCTCACCGGCCTTATCCACGGTGATATTGAAGTTCACCCCTTTGATATTGATATTGCCTTCTTTGGTCAGTTCCAAAACGCTTTCCCCACACTCCAGGCGAATTGACTCGCCAGAGCCGATAATGAAGGCGCCAAGCGCGTTATCGGTACGCTTTTGTGCGGTCAACATGGTGGAGTCGCCCTTGACGCAAATGGTCTGGGTTTCGACCACGCGTTGTTCTTCTTTGCCGCCGACAAAGTGGGTATGGTTTTTATCAATGGTATGGGTTTCGTCGTTCTCCACGTCGATGTCCATATTGCGCTCGGCATGTAACCACACCTGCTCGGAGCCCGCCTTGTCCTCAAAGCGCAGGGCGTTGGCATTGTCCGGCGTACCGTCTTTCGAGCGGCTCATAAAGCCCATCTGGGTCGCGGCGGCCGGCAGCGCCCACGGCGGCATGCTGGCTTCGTTGTAGACGCGGCCGGTAACGATCGGCCGGTCCGGATCGCCGTTGATAAAGTCCACCACCACTTCGTCATTGACCCGCGGGATCTGCACACCGCCGTAACCCTGACCGGCCCAGGCGCTGGAAACGCGCACCCAGCACGAACTGGTGTCATCGCCTTTGGCCAATCGATCCCAGTGGAACTTCACCTTGATGCGGCCATATTTGTCGGTCCAGATGGATTCACCTTTCGGGCCGACCACCCGGGCGGTCTGCGGCCCGTGGGTTTTGGGCCATTCGGCACGCTGCGCCGGCCGCCATGGCACGTCCGCCGGGATAACGGTAAAGTCGATACGATGTTCGCTGGATTGGTCGTCGCCGCTGGCGTAGCGGTTCTCTTGCAGCCTATAGGTGGCGGCCAGCGTCAGGTATTCACCGTTGTCGGCAAGGTAGGGCGCGTTATACAGCGTGAACGTACAACCGGGGGCGATGCCCAGCGCGGTAGCGGTAGCGCTGATCTGTTGGTGCTCGGCCTGCCACGCTTCCTGACGTACGCGAGCGTAAAACTCACCCTGCTGGTGTTCGGTGTAGCGGCCCGGCCAGTCATAAACGTCGATCTGGCCCGGTGACGGCGAAACCGGGTTTTGCCGTGCCTGGAATAGCCAGGCGTTAGGTTTGCGGAAGTCGTAATCATCGACGCTGTAAATGCCCGGCGTTACCCGATCCGCCAGCGTCCACTGGCTGATGCCTTCTTCGCTGGTGCTGCCACCGGACGGCGTCAGGTGATAGGGGATCATTTCATAGCCGGGGAACGGCTGATGATGATGTGGTGCGTCGGCCAGCACCAGCGTGTGCTTGTCTTTTTCGTGCTTGAAGTAATAGTAAATCCCTTCCAGCTCCATCAGACGGCTGATGAAGTTAAAGGTCGATTCGCTGTACTGCACGCAGTAACCCCACTGGCGATAGCTGCCGGTCAGCTGATCCTCCAGTTGGACATTGTGCTCGCCGAGCAGCGTTTTGACGATCTGCGGAACGGTCTGTTCCTGGAAAATACGGAAGTTGCGGTCTTTGGTCATCGGCCACAGATCGGGCTGCATACGCAGCGAATACACCGAATATCGGGTGCCGCTGATTTCTTCGCTGCTGACGGCAATGGCGGTGATTTTGCCATTCAGGTAACGCGTTGGGCCGATCAGACCCGAGGTCGGGATTTCCAGCGTCAGCGGTTGGCCGAGTAGCGCCTTGCGATCCAGTCGCGCGTCTTTGCTCAGCAATTCAACGGTGAAATCAAACGGGGTGGAAAGGGCTTCGCTCCCTTCCAATGAGCGGAACAGCAACTGCTCCTGGCCCAGCGGGGTATGCGCGATAATGCGGTCGAACATGAGAACATCCTCGGTAAATGACATCCCCGGTCAATTTGACGCTGTCCCTGCATGGGCTGCGGGCTGTCAGCCGCGTCACTTACCGCGTAAGCGCCGCGGAGTCTGCCCGCTTGCCGTCCTGAGTCAATGCCAACCGTTGGGGTAATGATGCCAATCCCATGAAATAAGATAACAACGGCGCCGGAAGTCCGACGCGCGGTGGGGGAGGGTTTAGCCGGCGCTTGCCGGGTTGACCAGCCAGGTGCCGGCGCTGTCGATGGTCAATTGCTGACGTCGCAGGCTGTCATTGTGGCGGATCTCTAACCGATAGCTGCCCGGTGCCAGATTCAGGCGGGCGTTGCCGTTGCTATCGGGGTGCAGCTGCTGCGCCTTGCCATCCAGGGTCACGTTTTCACCCGGCTGCAATTTGAAATACACCAACGCTACCGGAGCCGGTACCGGTGCCGCTTCAGCCGGCGCTGCCTGCTGTGGTGCGCTCTGCTGCGCGCTCAGCGTTTTCTCCGCCGGCGGCGTATTGGCGTTCTCAACGACGGCGGTGGCGGGTTGGCTCTCTTCCGGGCTGCTGGTGATCCAGCTGATGGCGCCGATAACCAGCAGGGCGGCGACGCCGGCGCCAATCATCATCGGGCGGGATAGCTTGAGACTGCCAGCGGTGGCGGTGCCGGCTGCGGCTGCGCTGGCCGCCGGATTGGTGGCGATCAACGGCGGCTCTGGCGTCGCGGCCGGGGTACTGACGATCTCCGCTTCGTCAGCGACCGTCAGGTGCAGCAGCTCGGCCATCTCGTCAATGGTTTGTGGGCGATCTTCCGGTCGCAGCGCCAGCGACTGGTCGATCACCCGCAGCAGTTCCTGTGAATAGCCCTCTGGGCGACGCGCGGTCAGCGGTTGATAACTGTCTTCAATGCTGCGCACCACGCTCACCGGCGGCGGGCTGCCGACAATCAGCGTATGCAGTACCGCACCGAGCGCGTAGATATCGGTCCAGGGACCTTGCTCGCCGTCGCTGTTTTCGGTGTATTGTTCGATCGGCGCAAAGCCCGGCTTGAGCATGATTTCCGTTTCGTCGGACAGGTTGCCGATCTCTTTGCGTGCCGAACCGAAGTCCAGCAGCACCGGCAACTGGTTTTCCTGAATCTGGATATTATCCAGCGAAATATCGCGGTGCAGGTAACCTTCCTGATGAATGGTGTTGATGGCGCTGAACAGCGGTGGCAACAGCCTGCGGATCCACGCTTCGTCAACGATCTCCGGCTGCTGTGCCTTGAGATTTTTCAGCGTGGTGCCGCTGTAGAACTGGGTGCCCATATAGGCGGTGCCGTTCTCTTCCCAGAAACGCAGCACGTGCAGCAAGCCGGGATGAGAAAAACGGGCCAGCAGCCGTGCTTCCTGAATGAAACTGTTCAATCCGGCCTGGAACGTCTTGCTGAAGCGTTCACCGCGCAGGCTGAGCGTCAGATCGTCATTGCGCCGCGCCAGCTGGGTTGGCATGTATTCCTTGATGGCAATAGTGCGTTCGAGCTGGTGGTCATAAGCGCGATAAACGATGCCGAAGCCGCCTTCGCCAATCACTTCCCTGATTTCGAACTCATTGAACCGATGGCCGATCGGCAGGCTGTTTGAGTTCGGTTTTTTTATCCCGGTTCCCGACATAATGGCTACTCTCTGTGTTCAAACGGTCGCCGCCGGGGCGACCTTGGCATTAAGCCTGAAATTGACAAACAAACTCGTGGTCTTGCAGCGTGATATGCAGCTGACGGTAACGTTGATCGTTGGCGCTGGCCGACAGCAGGGTATGGCTGATCTGCGGCAGCAGGGTATTGGTCAGGATCGCGTCGACCATGCGTCCGCCGGACTCCACTTCGGTACAGCGGCTGACGATAAGCGAGATCACCGCATCGTCGAAGGTGGTGGTGATGGCATGGTTTTCTGCCATACGGCGCTGTATGCGGCCAAGCTGCAAACGTACGATATTGCCGAGCGTGGCGTCGGTCAGCGGGTAGTACGGCGCCACCAGCAGACGGCCCAGCAGCGCCGCCGGGAACACCGACAGCAGCGGCTGGCGTAGCGCCGCGCTAAGCGCCTCAGGTTCCGGCATTAACTCCGGATCGCTGCACAGACCGGCGATCAGATCGGTGCCGACGTTGGAGGTCAGGATAATGATGGTATTGCGGAAGTCGATGTGACGACCTTCGCCATCTTCCATCCAGCCCTTGTCAAAGACCTGGAAGAAAATCTCATGCACGTCCGGGTGCGCTTTTTCGATCTCGTCCAGCAGTACCACGCTGTAAGGGCGGCGTCGTACCGCTTCGGTCAATACGCCGCCTTCGCCGTAACCAACGTAACCCGGCGGTGCACCTTTCAGCGTGGAGACGGTGTGCGACTCCTGGAATTCGCTCATGTTGATGGTGATGACGTTCTGTTCTCCGCCATACAGCGTTTCCGCCAGTGCCAATGCCGTTTCGGTTTTACCGACGCCGGACGGACCGGCCAGCAGGAATACCCCCACCGGTTTGTTCGGATCGTCCAGCCGGGCGCGAGAGGTGCGTACGCGACGGGCGATCAGATCCAGCGCGTGACGCTGGCCGATCACCCGCTGGTTCAGGGTATCGGACAGCTGCAATACCGCGTCGATTTCGTTTTTGACCATGCGGCCCAACGGGATGCCGGTCCAGTCGGCTACGACCGCCGCGACGACGTTGGCGTCCACCGCGGCGAAGATCAGCGGCGCCTCGCCCTGCAACGCATTGAGTTGCTGTTGCAGCTCGCTCAGTTGCTCGCGCAGCGCATCGGCGCTGAGCGGCGCTTCAGTCGGCGAGGGATCCTCGGCGTGGTGGGGCGGCGCGGGTTCGCTGGCGCTGTGGCCATCGTTGTCGTGCGGCGTTGGCGGCGTTTCCTGCTGATGCAGCTGGCTGCGCAGATCGATAATCTGCTGAATCAGCACCAGTTCTTGTTGCCAACGCTGGGTCAACTGCGCCAACTGTTGTTGCAGCGTGGCCAGTTGAGCTTCGATTTCTTCAGGACGTTGCAGGTTGCCAATGCCGACTTTGCTCTCGCGGCGGGCAATCTCCAACTCGATTTGCAGTGCCTCGATACGGTGACGGCAATCTTCCACCTGCGCCGGTTCGGCATGCTGGCTGACCGCCACGCGCGCGCAGGCGGTATCCAGCAGCGCCACCGCCTTGTCCGGTAACTGGCGCGCCGGAATATAACGGTGCGACAGGCGCACCGCCGCATCGACCGCCTCATCCAGCAGCAGCACGCGGTGGTGCTGTTCCAGTGGACTGACGGTACTGCGCAGCATCAGCAGCGCTTTGTCCTCGCTGGGTTCATGCACCTGCACCACCTGGAAGCGGCGGGTCAGCGCCGGATCCTTTTCGATGTATTTTTTGTACTCGGACCAGGTGGTGGCGCCGACGGTACGCAGTTGACCACGTGCCAGCGCCGGTTTCAGCAGGTTGGCGGCATCGCCGGTGCCCTGGGCGCCGCCAGCGCCGATCAGCGTGTGAATTTCATCAATGAACAAAACGATCGGCGTCGGGCTGGACTGGACTTCATCGATCACCGCCTGCAGGCGTTTTTCGAACTCGCCTTTCACCCCGGCGCCGGCTTGCAGCATGCCGATATCCAGCAGCATCAGCTGTACGCCACGCAGCTGTGGCGGTACATCGTCGGCGACAATGCGTAGTGCCAGGCCTTCGACCACGGCGGTTTTACCGACGCCGGCCTCGCCGGTCAGCAGCGGGTTGTTCTGGCGGCGGCGCATCAGGATATCAATAATCTGGCGAATTTCTTCGTCACGGCCGGTGACAGGGTCGATCTCGCCGTTGCGCGCACGGGCGGTCATGTCCTGCGCATATTGTGCCAGCACGCTACCGCCGCTTTGGCTGGCAGTGGCGGCGTTACCGTCGACAACCGGCGCTGCGGACTGTGCCAGTGCATTTTCGGCAGAATGGGCGGTGATGTCGGCAAACTGCGCCATTAAAATATCGCTGTTGATGCGCTCGAACTGGCCGGAAATGGCCTTCAACTGGTGGCGCAGACTGTAGGTTTTCTGAATGCCGAGCAGCAAATGACCGCCGCGAATGGTCTGGGCACCGAACTTCAGCGAGCCGTATACCCAGGCGCGCTCCACCGCGTTGTCGATGTGTTCCGAGAGATCGGAAATGGCGCTGGCGCCGCGCGGCAGGCGATCCAGCGCCTCGACGATATCGTGCGCCAACTGCGCTTCGTCAACGGCAAAGTGGCGGAAAATCTGTTGCAGATCGCCGTCTTGAGCCTGCATTAACTGGTGCAGCCAGTGCGCCAGTTCGACGTAGGGGTTGCCGCGCAGCTTGCAGAAGGCGGTTGCGCTTTCCAGCGAGGTGAATAATAAACTGTCCAGTTTGCCAAATAATACCGAGCGGCTGATTTCAGACATGGTGTTCCTCAAGTCTCGTTAAAATGGATTTTCCAGCGGTTCCGGGCTGAAGATCAGATCGCCGACGTCGTGGCGTCGTTGCGCCGCGGCCATCCAACTGCTGAGCCCGAGACGCTGAACACCGCCAAGTTGAGTGCCGACCAGCTGTTCTTTTGCCAGAATCAGCCGCACTTCCCAGACGAATTCAATACCAAGATACTGTCGTACCCAGTCGCGGAGCTGTACGCACAGCGATGCGCCGGGCAGAAATCGGTCGTAATCGCGTTGAGACATCGGCCCCAGCTCGATACGAAACTTATGCTGTACATCACGCACCGCCACGCCAAGAAAGGCGGACTCCCCGAGGCGTGGCGCATTGCGGCCAGCCTTCAGACGCGCTTGTTCACGCGGCTCCACCCGTAGCCAGTGCGGGACGTTTTCCACGATGCGCACCGGTACCTGAAAATATTGTCGCAGAATCTTGCTCAGGCCCTCCGGATCGCGACTGTGGCGAATCAGATGACCGGCCATAAAATGCTTGGCGTGGGCATTGATCGCGTCACGCCGGCGCTGCGCCGGCTGGCCGTTGCCAATCAGGCTGGCCAGATAGTCATCGAAACGGCCGTTATCGGCGCGATCGAGCGACACCGTCGGTTGCGCATCGGCCCAGGCGCGGTAGAACAGCAGCGTCAGGCGGTGATGGAACAGATTGGCAAAGGCCATCAGGGTGGTGTCCTGATGGTGATGGATCCGTTCGCGCACGTATTCGGTCAAATGCAGCGGCAGCGGCCCATTGGGTCCGAACAGGCCGAAGCTGAAGATCGACACCTCATGCAGCGGACTGCCGTCACGCGGGCTGACTCGCGCCAGCGTTGATGGCGCGAACGACAGCGACGGCTCCTGGCCAAGTCGCAGCATTTCATGGCGCGGCAGCGGCGCACGGCCCAGCAGATAAGGCTGTCCGCCTTGTGCGTCGAGGCGGCGCAACAGCTGGAACAGATCGTATTGATACGGCGCGGCGCGCAGCCGTTGCCAGAAATCCTCCGGCAGGCGGTAAAGCGCGTTGATCTGCGGCCTGTCGCTGACCGGCCGTTCGGTGACGCTGTCGCTCATATCAACGTCCTTTTGCCCATGCGTGCCTGCCAGTGGGCGATCTCACCGCGTTGCTGGCTGGACAGCGTCATTTCGGTAAAGGTGTTCATCGCCACCAGTCGGGCGAACAGCCGCTCCAGCACGCTGCCCAGCAGGTAGGGGCTGCTGCCGGAAAACGCCTGATCGTCAACGGTAAGATCAATGGCAATGCCGCGCGCGAACACGATCGGCCCTGGCTCCGGCACCCGGCGGTAGACCGGTCGCAGATGACAGTGACGCACCCCCTGGATCTGCTTGGCGACCGCCGGTTCGCTCAGGTTGCCGTACAGGCCGAGCAGTTGTCGCAGGCTGGCTGCGCCTTGTTCCGGATCGCCGTCCATCATGCTCAGGTAGTTGAGTTGCAACTGGCTGATCAGTCGCCAGGTGATCATGCCGTCCGCCAGCGCCGGGCGCGGGGGCGTAGGCCCTTTTCTCAGCGTGACCTGTTTGATCGGAATGGAATCCGGCATCACGAAGTTGCCCTGATCCTGTTGCAGCAGCATCAACGGCAAATCGCGGCTGGTGCACAGTACGTCGGCGGTCAGGTATTTCAGATCGCTGTGCCACGGTGACTGGCGTTCGTCCACCAGCGACACGAACACCTCGGAACCGAGATAGCCGGTGCGTGTGCCGTAGCGACGTGCATGTTCAGACAGCGTGCGCTGTTCGCGGCGTAGTGAGAAATAGGCACCGTAATTGCCGTCATCCTCGCTCAGGGTGCTGTAAAACGGACGAAACTCCTGCTCGTAGCGTTTTTCGCTGGCGCTGCCTCCCAGCCGTTGCACCGAAAACACCTCATAATCCAGCGGGCGTATGTTGTCGACCACCAGGTGATATTCATGGTTTTTCTCGTTGACCGTGATGCGTTCGGCGACTTTCGGGAACAGGTTGATCACCGGCGTGCAGTGCAGCGCCAGATGGCTGACGTCGATTACGCGCTCCAGCGCGGCATCCTGCTTGTCGAGCAACACCACGATGTCGAACTGACGCAGCGGTTTTTTGCCTTCGCGAACCCCGTGCAGCAGCGGCTGTAAGCCACCGATGCTGAAGAACTGAAAGCGCGCCGGGAAAGCGAAGTATTCCTGCAACAGGCGATAGCCGTCAAAGTTGCGCAGATCGTTGGGTAATAACGCCTGCTCGGCGTCGAATCCCTCCTGGCGCAGCGCGTCCTCTGCCAGTACCCGGCGCTGCGGCTGTGCATCGACGGTTTGGCACAGCAGGCCGACGGTATGCTGCATCAGCAGTTCCAGCAGTTGCTGTGCTTGCAGATCCGGGCCGGCCAGGTAGAACATCAGCCGATCGAGATTCAGGTTGTTCAGCGTGACGGTGTCGTAGCATTCCAGCGTGATGCGCAGCGCGCTGACGCAGCCACTGTGCTGCAAGCCGAGCAATGCCAGTGGAATATCGGCCGGAATGCCGCCCAGTTCGACGTTTTTCAGCCGTACCGGTTGCAGCGTGACGTCATGCGCGGTGGTGTAACTGCAGGTAATGCCGTTTTTCTTCAGCGTCTGGCTGTCCATCATGGTGCCGCGCGGTACCACGAAGCCGTTGCTGATATCGCCCTTATGGCTGTCCGGCTGTAGCTCGGCAATCGCCATCGACGGGGTGGGTGATAAATAATTCGGATAAATGATTTCCAGCAGCCGCTGGGAAAAGCGCGGGAACTCTGCGTCCATCTTCAGCTGTACGCGTGAGGTGAGGAAGGCGAAGCCCTCCATCAGGCGCTCAATGTACGGGTCTGCCACATCAATGCCACGCATGCCAAGACGCCCGGCGACCTTGGGATACTGTTCGGCAAACTCGGCGCCCATCTCGCGCAGATAGGCCAGTTCGCGGTTGTAATACTCTAAAAGTTTACTGTCCATCGCCTTACCCTATGTCTTTCAGATCGAAATGGCCGTTTTCCAGGTCTACGTCGGTACGGAACAGAAACTCCAGCGGGTAGGGTACGCACCATAGGCGGCCCTTGATCTCAATCGACAGCACGTTGTGTAACTCCAGCGAACCGGTATCGGAAATACAGCGCACCTGCAGGCCGTCGGGCAGGATGCGCGGCTCGAAATTGAGGATCGATTCGGTGAGCGCGCGTTGAATATCCAGCCATTCGATATCCGACATGCGTTTGCCGGCCAGCGAGGCAATGCCGTAATTGAGGGTTGAGCGACGTACCTGCGGCAGATCGGCGAGGTCGAGATTCGATTCGCTGTTGACGCAGTTGAACAGCCATTGCAGATCGCGCAACACCCGGCGGCGCAGTTCACTGTGTGACACCAGGTTGCGCGTTTGCGCTTCCTTTTTTTTCTGCGGTTCGTCATCGGTCAGCAGATCCAGCAGTACCGGTTGCATTTTGTCGCGCGAGGTCAGGCGATCGCTGTCCTGACGCTGGCGATAACCCTGACGACGCAGATCGCCGTCGCTGGGGGGCGCGGCCGGGCGTTTGGCGTTCATCATCAGGCGTCCTGGTTAAAACTCAGCTGGCGCAGACCGTGCAACGGCAGCTCGTCGCTGTCGCTCAGCCAGGTTTTCAGACCGAAACCGGCATAATGCGGGCTGTCGCCCAGCGGCTGCCATTCGGTACGTTTGCCGAGCAGCAGCGCATCGTCGCTGCCTGCCGCCAACGGATAGCGCGCCGGCAATTGACACACCTGCTCGCGGCCGTCGGTCAGGCGCACCAGCGCGTGGCTCCACACCAGATCGATGGCGCTTTGCGGCGCCTGAAACTGAATGTCGGCGATGTCGCAGAACGGCAGCCAGTAATACACGCCGTTCAGCGCCAGTTCGCAGATCGGGCCGAGACGGCCATCGCCGTCCATCAGCCAGTCGAAGCTGAGGGTGTTATCGCCGTTGGCGTCGGCCTGCGTCAATTGCCCGCTCACCGCCGGTGCCTGTTCCAATGCACTATCGCGCGAGGCTTGCGCTGCCTGATGCTCGCCGTTGATGTCCTGTTGCAGTGCCTGGATCATCAGCGCCAGCCACTGCGGGTCCTGTTTCAGTAACGCAGGTGCGGCCTGACCGGCGAACACCGCCTGGCGTTGCAGCTCGGCGTCAACCGACTGCATCAGCAGCAAGGTGGTGGGTTGCGCGATGGGTTTCAGCGCTTGCCATGATTTTAATTGCGCCTTGGCTCGCTGCCAGTTGCCGCTCAGGCACAGCAGTTGCACCAGGGCGGCACGCAGATCGGCGTCCGCCGGTCGTGCCTTGATTTCAGATTCTACCGCCAGCGTTGCGTCACCGATGGAGCCACCTTGCAACATTTCAGTTAATGATTTCACAGCACTTCCTCTTGATTCAGTGGGCAACGTTGTTGACGGACAGATAACTGCCGCTGGCGGGATCGGCGCGGTCGGCAACCAGTTTATCCACCAGACGTACCGTGAGCGTCGCGTTGTGCTCGCTCAGCAACGGTTGCCAGGCGGCCTGCACCTCGGCGACGCGTTGCTTGACGCGTTCGGCGTCGGCGGCCTCCAGACGCGGCAATTCGGCGATAAGCGCGCCGTTAAAGATCCAGGCGTGCTGTTTGGCATCAAACGGCAGCAGCAGATAACTGCCGGCCGCCTGCGGATTGGCGAGCACCAGCCGTTGCGCGTTGGCGCTGACCACCTTCAGTGGCCGGGTGGCCACGTCAATGTTCATCAGCGGATAGCCCTGGTAAAAACTGACGGACGGCGTCAGCGTTTTCCCGCCTTGTTGCAGCGTGACGGCGCTGTTGCCGTTCAGCCAGCCGTCGACGCACTGCAAGGCATCGCCGCTGGGGATGAACAGCGCGCTGCCGGCGTTGCCCTGGCCCCAATAGGTGCGGAACTTGCAGCCTTGGGGCAGGGTGAATACCTGTGCCGGGGACGCGTCGGCCGGCGCGGAGTTGACCGCCACCGCCGGTGGTGGCGCAGGCGCCGGTTCTGTCGACTGTGCCGCCGCGTTTGCCGCTATTTCCGGCTGCCATTTGCGGTTTTTGCTGGCGTTGCCGCTAGCCAGGGTCGCGCCGCTTTTATCGGTCAGCGTCCAGGGCAGTTGCGTGGCTTTGGCGCATTGCTTTTCCAGCAAATTGCCAACGCGTGGCAGAAAGTCATTCAGCACCGCGGCGTCGCGACTTTTGGCAGACACAATGCGCAGCGGAATGTTTTTCGCACACCAGCTGGCAGGCTTGTTGTTCTTGACGTCGTCGATGAATACTTCGAGTTTTTGGCTGGGGGAATACACCAACCGATAATTTGCCGCGTGAACGGCAGGCATCGCCATCAGGGCGATAACACCGGGCATCCAATATTTCATCGTTAACCTTGCTAACGTGGGCTGTGTTAAGCGACTCAATCGCGCGAAAGGAAACGTTCGGCATCCGCCAGCGAATGCAGCAGCGTGGTTTCTTGCGGCGAGCCAATCCATACGGCGATAGCGCTGTAGTTATCGCTGTTATTATTTTTCTTCCATGCCTGTTGCATCAGAGCGATCCACTCACTTGGCGAATTGACCATGTGCAGCGACTGCTCCAGTTCCGACTGGGTAAAGCTGTGCCAGAAGCCGTCGGTGCACAGCAGGAAAACGTCGCCGTCTTCCAGTTGCAGCACATCGCTGTAGGTGGCGTCACGCTCTTCGCTAAGGCCGAGCGCAAAGTACAGCAGGTTGCTGTTGATGCCGCTGGTTTGATAGCCGGCGTCCTGCATTTGCTGGATCAGGCTGTGATCGGTGGTCACGGCATGCAGATAACCGCGGCGGAACAGGTACAGGCGGCTGTCGCCGGCATGCGCCCAGTAGGCCAACTGATAATCGCGATCGATAAACAGGCTGACCAGCGTGGTGCCCATCTTGCTGAGCTCGTCCGACTGGTTCTGTTGCTGGTGGATGGCGGCGTTGGCCTGCGAGATGTGCTGGCGAATGCTCTGTGCATTCAGGTGCTTTTCACCGTCGAAATTATGCAGAATGGTGTCGCGCGCCAGCTTTGCGGCGATATCGCCACCGGGAAAGCCGGCGATGCCGTCGCACACCACGAAGCAGGCGGCGCGGTTGCCAACCACTTCACCGGTTTGATCCTGATTGGAATCGCGGCCACCTTGATTAGAGGTAGAGGCTATAGTGATATTCATTACGCGTCCGGGTTGAGCCAAAATTGCGCCTATCAAGACAGGCCCTGGGTTTGTGAGTCTTTATATTGATTCACTTCAACGTCATAGGCGTGCAGGAAGGCTTCGCCAAACAGCGTATGGAAGTCATCTTCGATTTCGCCTGCGGTTTGCTGATAATTTTTGACAAAGTAGTCCCACAGCGCGGCCTTGCGGTTGGACGGCAGCGCCAGGCGCGGCGCCGAACCTTCCTTGCGCGCTTCTTCTTCCAGACGGTCCGGATTAAACGACTGCAACATTGCGGCGATGATGGCGCGGATACCGGCAATCATCCCCAACTGGTGAGCCTGTAAATCGATCAACGCGTCGCGCACCGCCTGTTCCGGTGGCATAAAGCCCGGCATCTGGCTGCCGAACATCTGCATCAGCACGGTTTTCCCGGATGGCAGCAGCTTGAACGGGTTATTGGCCTCGTCGAGGATCATGGTCATTTCCGCCTTCACGCCGCGTTTGAGAATTGAGCGCGAGGAGAGCAGGGCAACGGTACCTTGTGAAAACAGGCTCAGCAAACGGCCAACCTGGCGTACCTGTTGTTCGTCGAAATGCGGCTGCGGCTGCAGATCGTCCAGCCCGATGCCCTGCAGCAGCGCGTTCAGCAAAGGCCCTTCCAGCAGATCGCCGTTCGCCGTGCCGGCGTTTTGCGTGCGGGGTGACTGATAGGCCACCGGATCGATTCCCAGACGGTTGCCAGTGCGAGGCCGGTGCTGCGGTGGCTGGCTGAATTCAGGTTCTGCTGCGGCAGGTTGGGCAAATTGCGGCTCTGGCGCAGGCGGCATGCGTGGTTCTTCTTTTGCTGCCACCGGCGGCACTGGCTGCGCAACGGACGGCGGCGGCGTCGGTTCGATCGGCGCAGGCTTCAGCTGCTGCGCTTGCGGTGACGGTTGCGCTTGCCGTGGCGCCGTGGACGGCTCGGCGTCCATCTGGGTCAGCGGTACGGCTCCGCCCATCAGCAAGCCCAACGGGTCATTGCCGTTCAGTGCGTCCGGCGCGGCGGGCGCCGACGATGCGCCAAACAGTGCCAGTGGGTCGAGTTCTTCGCTCGGCTGTTTGGCGTTTGTTGCGGTTGGTGCCGCACTGGTGACCTTGACCGCCGGTTGCTGCGGCGCCTGTGGGCGATTTTCCGCCAGCAGCGCGCTCGGCGTGGTGTCGGTCAGAATATTGTCACGTTCGAAGGTGCTATCGGTGTTGAACAGCGCGCTGGGATCGGTCTGTTTTTGCTGTAACTGATGCAGATCGACGTTGCCGTCCAATTGGCTCAGTGGATCCGCCGGGTTCAGCTCGGTGTGCGGTTTTTCCAACAGCGGGTTATGACCGCCGTGAGCGGGGGGGGCCGGCGCGGGTTGTGCCGTGCCGCCGACCGGCGTGAACTCTTCCACCAGGCTGTCCCAGATTTCGTTGGGGATTGGAGCGGCGCCAGGCTGCGTTTTGGCGGCCGGTGCGGCATCGACCGCGTTGGCGACCACCGGCTGTGCCTGCTGAACCGGCGCTGCCTGCTGGTGCAGGGCACTGACCTGAATCTGATAATCGTCGATACCGAGGATATCGCCGTCTTGCAGTTCCACCTGACGACCACGCTCCAACGGGATATCGTTCAGCAGTACGCGGGTCACGTTGCCACGGTTGGTGATGCGGCATTCGCCATCAGCAGAAATATGCACAATGGCCTGCAAGCGGGAAATGGCGCGCTCTTCATCCGGTAATACCAGATTGTTATCCACGCTACGGCCAATAGTGCCGCCCGGCGGCAGAAAATCGCAGCTGCTTTGTGGCGGCAACTGGCCATTTTTGTTTTGTACAATGGTAAATCGCATAAGGCATTCCTGCTGATTAGGTTTTAAATATTACAATACCCTCACCCCAGCCCTTGGGCAGGAAAGGGCTGGGGTGAGGGGAATTAACGTGGTTAACGCGTAGACTGATGCTGACAAGCAATGAAAATGATTACGCGGACATAAACCATATGTGGTTACGCATATGGCAGTGAAGGGCATCTTTATTATTGTCATCGATATATGAATGCCCCTCTTATTGAGGGGCATAATAGACACAGATTACGCTTCGCGGTTTTCCTTGATATTCCAACCGGCGCTGCTTTCTGCACCTTTACCGCCTTTGTCACTCTGCTCCCAGTATTGCTGTTTGACTTTCGCCGCCTGGAAGGAATAAGTCACGCCAACGGTATCTTCGCCACCGGCACCGGTGTATTGCACCGCGGTAACCAGCACGTCGTCGAGGGTGATCTTCACATATTCAACCTGGGTACCGCCGGCCTTGCAGACGGACAGCTCTACCTTGGTCAGGTGTTTACCGCTGGAACAGTGCTTCAGCAGCGCAGGGGTTGATTTATCGACCAGCGCATTGACATGCAGATCGTTAAAGCAGACTTTACCGGCACCGCCGCCGCCGCCCACGCCCATGTTACCGGGTTGGGAAGCGCCCCAGGAGAAAGAAGTAATGTCGGTCCAGCCTTTGTGGTTTGAATCTTTAGATTCGCCGCTGGCACCTTCGACTTTCAGGAACATATCAATAGCCATAGCTCATTCACTCTTTATTAAGGGTTAACAGTAGTATTAACGTTGCGTTGAAAAATTCAGGTTATAGCAGCAGGAAGTCAAAATGCGGTAATGCACTACCAATCAATATCCTTGTGCCATGCACCTTGTGAAATACCGGGTTTAACGGTATTGATTACCGAGCCATTATTAATCGTGCCAATGGCTCAAGTTTTAATTATTGCGGGTTATCCTGATTCCAGGAATGATTCGCATCGCCGACGATAACTTCGCGTGACAGGGCGTCCAGCTCGGCGCTGTGATACAGCCGCAGGCAGTTTAACGTAACGCCTTGACTCTGGGTTTTTGCTTCGCTGTGGGACGCATTGTGGTTGGATTTGAATTTATCGATCAGCGCATTGATCTTCGCATCGCCTGATTCGATATCAAAGGGCATCCACTCCCTCATGGCGTTTGCCGTTCTGGCAGCATCAACAGAAAATGTATTGTCCGCTTCGGAAACCTGCGCCAGACAACGTGCCAATGCCAGTTCTTTAACCACCTGGCTGTAAGGCATCTGTTTGATAAATGCCACCGGATCCAAAGCATCTTTGGCCAGCGTTTGTTGCGACATCGCCAACAAGGTTGACACCAGACCGACCGTGAACAACGTCTTCATGGCAACTCCCAAAAATTGGCTCGAGGCGTCGAGTAATTGGTTCCTGGTTGATTAAAATAACAGTGATCGGAACACTGGCTGCCGTTCCAGAACGTGGCGTGTCCACCGGCGTTATCCCAACCCGAAACCTCAAACAAGATCAATCCCTTTTTATTCGCCAACTGGGACACCGGCAATTGAGGATAATTAACCACCAAATCAGGTTTGCCCCAGGTTTTGGTCAAATAGACCACCAGGTCGCGCACGCGGAAAAAGTACCATTTCTTGTCGGCACCGGAGACCGTCAGTTGGCTTATACGGGGAACCGGGTGCCCGGTGTAATTGAGCACATAGCTCATTCTTACCGCACAACTGTTCTCCCAACCCCCTGCGCTGGCGGGTATCTCGAAATTACGTTTTACCGCCCCACCAATGGTGTTTTTAACTTTTACCAAAGCATCGTTCGGGTCGTAAATATTTCTGGCCGCCGTCCAGGCGGCCAGAAAGCGGGGTCTTGCTCCCATACAGCGTCTCCATTTTCTGCTTGCTCAGGCTGCGTTGCCGCAGCCTGATAACGGGGTTATCAAGAGGCGTCGTTCTGTTTCAGCGACGGCAGTTTGGAAACCAGACGCAGCGAAACGGTCAAACCTTCCAGTTGGTAATGCGGACGCAGGAAGAACTTGGCGCTGTAGTAACCCGGGTTGTCCTCGATCTCTTCGACCTGAACCTCTGCGGCTGCCAACGGCTTACGCGATTTGGTTTCCTGTGACGAGTTGGCGGGATCGCCATCGACATAGTTCATGATCCAGTCGTTCAGCCAGCGTTCCATATCGTCACGCTCACGGAAGGAACCGATCTTGTCACGGACGATGCACTTCAGGTAGTGGGCGAAGCGGCAGCAGGCAAACAGATACGGCAGACGCGCGGACAGCTGGGCGTTGGCCGAGGCGTCGGCATCGTAGTATTCCGCCGGTTTCTGCAGCGATTGCGCGCCGATAAAGGCAGCGAAGTCGGAATTTTTACGGTGTACCAGCGGCATAAAGCCGTTTTTGGCCAACTCCGCTTCGCGGCGGTCGCTGATGGCGATTTCGGTTGGGCACTTCATGTCCACGCCGCCGTCGTCACTCGGGAAGGTATGGCATGGCAGGTTTTCCACCGCGCCGCCGGATTCTACACCGCGGATTGCCGTACACCAGCCAAACTCTTTGAACGACCGGTTGATGTTGGCGGCCATCGCGTAAGCGGCATTGGTCCAGGTGTAGTTGCCGTGAGTTGCGCCGTCGGTTTCTTCTTCGAAGTCGAACTCGTCAACCGGGTTGGTGCGGATACCGTAAGGCAAACGCGCCAGGAAACGTGGCATTACCAGGCCAAGATAGCGTGCGTCCTCGGATTCACGCAGGCTGCGCCAGGCGGCGTACTCGGTATTCTGGAAGATTTTGGTCAGATCGCGCGGGTTGGCCAGTTCCTGCCAGGACTCCATCTGCATCACGCTCGGCGCGGTGCCAGCGATGAATGGACAGTGCGACGCGGCACCGATTTTCGCCATTTCACCCAGCAGCTCAACGTCCTGCGGGCTGTGGTCAAAGTAATAGTCGCCCACCAGGCAACCGAACGGTTCGCCGCCGAACTGGCCATACTCTTCTTCGTACACTTTCTTGAAGATCGGGCTCTGGTCCCAGCCCACGCCCTTGTGGCGCTTCAGCGTGCGGCCGAGTTCCTGCTTGGAAATGCTCATAAAGCGGATCTTCAGCATTTCGTCGGTTTCGGAATTGTTCACCAGATAATGCAGGCCGTGCCAGGCGCCTTCCAGCTTCTGGAAGTCTTCGTGGTGAATGATCTGGTTGATCTGCTGCGACATTTTTTCGTCGATTTCGGCGATCAGTGCCTGAATGGTGCGGTAGGCGTCGGAAGACACGGTAACGGTGTTTTCCAGTGCCTGCTGCGCCAGGGTTTTCACCGCATTTTCAACCGCTTCTTTGGCCTGATCGGTCTTTGGACGGAACTCTTTGTTCAGCAGCGCGCTGAATTCGTCGCTGGAGAAGGTTTCGGTGGTCTGCAACGCATTCTGTTGCTGAGGCAGGTTGCTCATCAATCAGTCCTCCTTCTCGGTGTTGTCGTCGGTAGACGCCGGCTTTGGCGCGTTGGTCAGGGACTTCAGCAGCTCGGGGTTTTGCAGGATCTTGGAGATCAGCTCTTCGGCACCGTTCTTGCCGTCCATATAGGACAGCAGGTTGGACAACTGGGTGCGGGCTTCCAGCAGGTTATCCAGCGAATCCACCTTGCGTGCGATGGCGGCAGGGGAGAAGTCTTCCATGCTTTCAAACGACAGATCGATATTCAGCTTGCCTTCGCCGGTCAGCGTGTTGTCGACCTGGTAGGCGACGCGCGGCTTCAGCGATTTCATGCGTTCGTCGAAGTTGTCGATATCGATGTCAAGGAATTTACGCTCATCAACGCTTGGCAACGGGTCGACCGGTTTACCGACCAGATCCGCCATCACCCCCATCACGAACGGCAGCTGGATTTTGCGTTCTGCACCATAGATTTCGACATCGTATTCAATCTGTACGCGCGGTGCGCGGTTGCGGGCGATGAACTTCTGTCCGCTGCGGGATTTCGAGTTTGCCATGAGTTACTCCATCTGATGATGATTAAGAACGACTTACGTGGGCATAAGCGCGTTCAAATTCTGGCCTGACGCGCATTGCACAGGCGACGAAAATGTGTGAAGAAAACAACGCATTTTAAGGTCAGTTGTTCTCCTCGTTATCCGGGCGACCAAGGATGGTCTCCAGTTGATTGAGACCATCAGGCGCCAGATCGCGGACGATTTGCAGGAAGTCCAGGGCAATCAGCCGCTGTACCCGATCGATCATCAGCGGAGCCGGGTGGCTTGGCTCATGCCGCTGAAAATAGTTTTTCACCTTGTCCAGCATCAACTGAGCGTCATCGCGCGACTGGATTTGTGCGCTGCGCCAGTTGAGCGTTAGCGCAGCGCCAGGCGCGGCTGCCGGGCTGACGCTGGCGTCATCGTGGTGGTTGTCTTGCGGTTCTTCTGCCGCCGGCGCTGCGCTATGGCACGCCTGCGCCAGGGTGTTGAACATCTTCATCAGGGCGTTCATTTCCGGCAGAGCGCTTTCGCCCAGATGCCGGGTAACCACCTCGCGGATGGCGTTGAGTTGATGAATGATGTTTTGCACCCATTCCGCTGCCGGCTGCTCCGGCTGCGTCAGCTCATCCTGCAAGCGCGCGCGGCCGCCGGGGAAAGTGGCACATTCCAGCTTGCTGCCATCGAGCAGGGCGCAGGCATCACGCAGGGAAATCTCGCCGGCGGCCCCCTTCAGCAAGGTTGCGTTGCGCACGCAACTGGTCAGCGCTGCCTTGTCGCCAAGGTCGGCCAGCACGTTGATGCGAAACAGCGGATCGGCTTCGCCGTCAAACTCCAATGGCGGCAGCAGCGGCTCCCAGTAGCGTTCCAGCGCCTGATGAGTCAGCGCCAGGCCGTCGGCATAACCTTGCAGGCCGCGCAACTGCGCCCAGGCGTGAGTCAGACGCAACATCACGCGTAAATCCTTGGTCCGCGACAACAGGGCGGTGGCCAAACGTTCAACCTGCATCCAGTCCGGCGCTTCAGCCGGGATAATAGTGCTGCCAAACTGTTGCTCGGCCTTGCCTGCCGAGGCCTGTTCCATCGCCAGAAAATCGGCGTCGTATTCCAGGTTGTCGCCACAAGGACGCTCGGCGTCAACCGGTGCCAGCAGGGTTTCGATAACCATACAGTTTCTCTATAGTAAACTACGTTTAATCAAACATTTGCGGATACTGGCCGCCGCGGCCGGGCCTGGCCCAACCGTTGGGTTCAAACAGCAGCGAAAACAGCTGCACCGTCAGGTTGCCGCTGTGGACGTGGGTATAAAGTGGGTGGCCGTCAGCCTGATTGGTCCACCAGAAGCTGGTGTACTGTGCCGGATCGAAACAATCGGCGGCCTGCTGCCAGCCCAGCCCCGGCACGTCCGGATGGCGAAAGCCGATAATCGACAGAATCTCGGACTCGCTCTCTTCCGGCGGGATCGCCAGCGCCGGGATCGACAGCAGGGAACGGTCAATCTGTTCGGCCGAAAACCCGTTGCGCACGCCGTTGAGCAGCGTATGCCCCAGTTGGCGATACCATTCCGCCGCCATGTTTAACTGCTGGCTGCGCCACTCTTCCGGGGTAAACAGCCGAATGGCGCAAATCGGATAGTGGCGACCGACGCGGTCGCGCGCCGGCAGCAAACATCCCATCTGCACATGTTGGCTGCCGAGCGTAGCAGGAATGACGAAGTTCCATACCGGCGCATTGCTGAACGGATGCCCGGCATCGCCCGGCAGATTACGCTGCAAATTGACCAAGCCATTATGGAACCAATGGGCCCAGTTATTGACCACTAAGTCGGGCAGGCGGCGCTGTAAAAAATCACCGGCGGTAGGGATCTTGCCATACCAGCCGATGCTCGCTGTCGGGCTCTGGTCATTGTTCATGGTAATGAATGTCCTTTCGGGGCTACGGGCACGAGAATGCCGGTAGCTGGAACGGATTGCGGATACTGTTCGGCGTGAACTCCAGCGTGACGCGGTGGCCGTCGAGATTAAACGTGGCCTGACGGCCCAGGCTGCTGCTGCCGGCTGCGCTCTGCGCCATATCCACCAGGCGGTTCAGCGCCCAGGGGCCGCTGGTGACCAGGCTGGCGGTGGTGCCGTTGGCCAGCGCCAGTTGCAGGTGCACCTGATTGGTGTTGCGGGTGCCCGGCCAACTGACTACCAGTGGAACCTGCGGGCCATGGCTGTATTTGAACAATTGCCCGTCGATATCCAGCGTCATGTTCAGAATATCGTTATCCATGCGCACCGGACGTACCGTCACGCGGTATGAGGGGGTTGCCGTGCCGTTGGCAAAAAACGCATCGCGGATACGCTGTGCCTGTTGGAACGATCGCAGAATGCCTTCGCCGCCTGGCAGGGTCTTGCCGTCTACGCCCGGCGTAAAGCGCCAGTTGGCGCGCGTGGTATCCACTTTGCCTTGCAGGTTTTCGCGAAAGAAGCTGTCCATCAGTCCGCTGTTTGGCGCAAACATGCGCGCCAGATCGTCCGGTGTAACCTCTCTTTGCGCGCGCGAGGAGAGGGGATAGCGTCCGGCGATCGCCTGGCGGCAGAAGCTGCCGACTTCAAAGCTGATGCGCTTTTTGACGTTTTCCATTTCCTTGCGCTGGGTATCGCTGCTGGCACCAATCGCCAGCGATAACAGCATCTGCTTGAACGGTACCGGCAGTCGGCCGGATTCAGCCTGCAGCCGCGGGATCACGTCGCTTGGCGGCGCGGACATGCCACTGTTGGCCGCACCCTGCACCGCCGTCAGATAGCTGTACAGCTCGTCCACCTGTTTCAGCACGCTGTCGAACGGGATCGCCTTATTGCCTTCGCCCTGGCTTTGCGACAGTTCCAGCAGCGGCGCAAAGTGCGCCATTACTACCTGTTCTGGCTGGGCTGATACGTCGCCGTCGGCATTGGCGGGGCGGTTGGTGAACAGCGCCTCTAGCGTGCGGTTGGCGCTCTGGTTGAGCGACTCGCCGGCTTTGTCCGCCAGCGAACGCTGTTCGGCTGCGCTTTTTTCCTCGCGCAGCGTGACGTTTTTACTGACGTTGACCAGCAGATTGCGCATCGGCGACGGGGTGCCGGAGAGCAGACGCGCGCTACTGATGCGTTGGCCAAGGTTGCTGATATTGGCCAATTGGATATCGCCGAGCAGTTCATCCCATACGGCAATAAAATCCTGCATATACAGCTGGCGAACGGTTTTGGTCAGGTCGGCGCTTTTCTGCTCGGGGGTTTTGGTGTTCAACACCCAAACGTCCTCCTGACGCAGGGTATCGGTGACGCGATCGATATTGCTGTCGAATGCCTGCCAATACCCCTTCGGCGTAAACAGACCCGGCACGCCGTCGGTAACCGGCTTGCCGCTCTTGCGCGAAAAGGCCAGTTCGGTTTGCGGCCCGGCCAGATCCACCAGCCCGACCGGCTTGATCTCGGTCTGCTTCAACAGCAGGCGCTTGAGTCGACCGTAAACCCGTTGCGACAGCGGTGCGCGGTTAATCGCCGCCTGCGCCTGTTCGATCAGCGCGTCGTCTTTGGCATACGGCGAAGACT
Organism: Serratia odorifera; assembly: GCF_041448735.1. Classification (NCBI taxonomy): domain Bacteria; kingdom Pseudomonadati; phylum Pseudomonadota; class Gammaproteobacteria; order Enterobacterales; family Yersiniaceae; genus Serratia; species Serratia odorifera. Next base: position 561,790 of record NZ_JBGMUT010000002.1, read on the forward strand.
GAATCTGCGTATCCAGCAACTGGCTCAGATGCCATTCAATTTGCTGTAGCTGCTTTTGCGTACTGCCTTGTGGCAGGTTACGTTGCAGATTGAGCATCACCCAGGCGCGCAGGAACTTGCCGTCGTACTGCTTGGGGAGATACAGCATTTGATAAGCTTTCAACGCCTCGTAGCTGAAATCGGCATCGCCGTGATTGTCGTTGCGCAGCGTGGTGGCAATCTGCTGGGCAACCTGCGGCAGCAGCAGTTCCTTCAGCGTTTTCTGGTACAGCGCGTTGCTGGCGTCGCTGACCTGATCGCCGCGGTACAGCCCCATGCGATAGGTAAACGGCGGATCCTCCAGCGAGAAACTGCGGCTTTCCGGCAGATGCAACACGCTATTGAGAAACGGCAGCAGTGCCAGCATATCGCCGGAGTCGAGCTGGGTTAGTCCCTGTCCCTGTCGTTCCACCGACGGTACCTTGGCGGCGACCTCTTGCAGATACGCCTTGTTGTTGCCGTAGCTGGTGAACCAGAAAATGCCCAATACCAGCAAAATCAGCGCCAGCGCGATGTAACCGGCCCAGTGCAGGGCGCGGTTGCGGTATTCCCACCAGCGGTTGCTGCCGGCCAGCCCGGACTCCTGGAAGATCACCGTTTCCAGCACCTCCTTCAGGAAGAAGCTCTGGCCTTTGCCCGCCGGAATGGGGGTTTCGTTGCTGACGCCATCCCAGCTGGAACTGGCATTGTTGCCGCCGTTGGCCGCAGGCAGTTGCAGGTAGCGGTTCAGTTCGCCCATCACGCGGTCGAACGGCAGGCCCTCCTGGGTACCGCTGGTGAAATAGATTCCGCGTGGCGTAAAGCGGGTTTCAAAGCTGGAGGTGGCAAACACCGCGTCGAGGTACTGGGCCAATAGCGGGCGCAACGCCGCGAACTCCTGAGGGAACAGGTAACTTTCGGCGCGCTGGCGGGCATCGTGTTCCACCAGCAGGGTATCCGGCAACCCGGCATCCAGCCGCTGCTGCAACAGGTCATATTGCTGTTCAAAAGCATCGCCAAGTGAAAAGTCCGGCTGGCGCGATTTTTCGTACGGGAAGGTAAAGCCCCAGATCTGGTCACGCTGCGCTTTGTCGAAACCGCTGAAATAGGCCATAAAGCCGTTCAGCAGGTCGGTTTTGGTGACCATCACGTAAACCGGGAAATGGATGCCCAACTGCTCGTGCAGTTCGATCAGGCGCTTGCGCAGCGCGCTGGCCTGTGCGGCGCGTGCGTCGGCGCTTTCGCTCAGCAGGTCGGCAACGCTGACCGTCACCACCACGCCGTTGATTGGCTGACGGGTGCGGTATTTCTTCAGCAGGCCGACAAAGCTTTTCCATTCGCCAGCGTCTTCTTCACGCTGGCTTTCCTGCGTGGTGTAGCGGCCGGCGGTATCCAGCAGCACCGCGTCGTTGGTAAACCACCAGTCGCAATTGCGCGTGCCGCCGACGCCGCGCAGCGCCGACTTGCCGAAGCGATCGGCCAGCGGGAAGTGCAGCCCGGAATTGACCAGGGCGGTGGTTTTACCCGCGCCTGGCGCGCCGATAATGACGTACCACGGCAACTGGTAGAGATATTGGCGGCTAAAGCGGGTCATCCAGCGGTGTTTGTCGCCCTGGCCCGGCGCAAAGCGCGCTTTTTTCAGCAATTGGGTGGCTTCGTCAAACCGCTGCGCCAGCACCTGATCCTGCTGCGGCTCGGACTTGGCGTCGGCGGCCGGCGTTTCCTCTGCCGCCCGCAGATTGCTCAGCAGTTTACGGTTAAGCCAGGCGCTGTAGAGGCGCGGGATGATGCGGCACAGTAGCCAAATTCCATAGATGACGCCGATGGCGATCAGGCGATTCAGTTCCGGTTCCAGCGGCCGGTAATCACCGATGGCCACCAACGGACCGATGGTCCAGATGACGAAAGCCAGCGCGGTGATGCCGAAGAAGCCCCAAAGCAGGCGGCTGGTGATGATGGAGAATAACGTGCTAAGCATTACTTTCCGTTTCCTTGCTGCAATCCGTTGATTTCCGCCTGGGTATTTTCAGGCGCAACCAACAGCGTAATTTCAACCCGGCGGTTCAATGCACGGTTCTCTTTGCTATCGTTCGGTGCCACCGGGTTGCTGTCGCCACGGCCTTCCGCTTTTACCCGCTGCGGGTTATCAAGCTGTTTTTGCAGGCGTTCGCTGACCGCTTCGGCCCGCGCCAGTGACAGTTCCCAGTTGGATGGGAAGCGGGCGCTGCGGATCGGCAGGTTGTCGCTGTAGCCGGTAACCAGGATTTTACCGCTGACGCCGTTCATCGCCTTGGCGATGCGGTCGATCACCGGGATATAAGCCGGGCGAACCGTGGTCGCGGCGGAGTCGAACAGTCCGTCGCCCTTGAGGATCACCACGCTTTGCTGCGCTTCGTCCCGCACCACCACCAGCCCTTCGGCAATTTCCTTACGCAGGAAGGTTTTCAGATTCAGCATCGCCGGCGCGGCCGGCGCCGGATTGCCGATCGTCACCTGCGGCAGATTGGTCTGATAAATCGATGCCAGCACCGGGGCGGTGCCATCACCCAGCCGCCAGTTGAGGATAATGAACAACAGCGAAGCCAGAAAACCGGTCAATGCGGCGCAGGCCCACAGCGGCACCAACGGTCGCCACCGTTTTTGCTGTACCGGCAGATCCACCGCGTTGGGCGACAGCGGCGGGGCATAGCCGCCGCGTACCGAGCGGATCAGTTGCAGCAGGCGCTGCTTCATGGTTTCCAACTGCGAACGGCCGTTTTCCATTACCCGGTAGCGGCCTTCAAAGCCGAGCAGCAGGCAATAATTGACCAGCTCCAGCAGGTTGATATGCTCACGCGGGCTTTGCGACAGTTTGGCCAGCAGTTGGAAGAATTTCTCGCCGCCCCAGGTTTCGTTATGGAATGTCACCAGTAGTCCGCTGCCGGACCAGACGCTGTTGCTGCCCCAAGGCGTCAGAGCTGCCGCCTCATCCAGCGCGGTGCACAGGCAGTAACGCGCGCCAATGATTACTTCATACGGCAGATTGGCGCGTTGCCCGCGCACTTCGAAACGGCGCACCTCGTCGATCAACTGCTGGCGCAGCTGGGCCGGATTGGCGTGGGTGGCCGACTGGCGGATCTGCGAAATCGCGTTGAGCAGCGGGTTGGCGGCGGCCACCAACGGGTTGTCCCACTGCGCGGCCTGGATGTTGTCTGTCATAAGTTACCGATCCGTATGGCTGCGAATGGCCCAGAATTCCATATCCAGACCGGGGAACTCCCCGGCCAGGTGCAGAGCAAAGGCGCTGGATTTCTCCATCTGCTTCCACAGCTCGCCGCCTTTCTCCAGTTCGAAATAGGTATAACCGGCGTGATAGGGGATTTGGCGCGGCGCGGACGGCATGGTGCGCAGACCAATGCCCGGCAGTTGCAGTTGCACCAGATCGCGGATGCGCGTCACCGGCGCGATTTTCATCTGCGCCGGGAAGTGGGTCAGCAGCACTTCTGCGGCCACATCGGCACGCACTGCCAGCACAAAGCCGAAGTCGCGCATCATTTTTGCGTCCTGCACCGTGGCGACGTTCAGCCCGTGCGAGCGCTCCACCAGCGTCAATTGAATGGCGTTGTCCTCCAGTACCACCGACAGACCCTGACGCAGCAACAGCAGTAACTTGCCGAAGCACAGCGCCAGATTGTCGTGGTCGTACACCGGCAGACGCGACTCCGGCGTGCGCTGCGCAGAAAAACTGGCCAGCTCGGTGGCGAACTGCAGCCATTCGGCGAACAGGCGTTCAGGATGCAGGTGATCCAGGTGCCAGGCGTGGCTCACCTGGCCAAGATGGCGGTTGATCAGCTGCAACAGCATAAAATCGACCATTTCCGAACTGCCGCCGCGGCCCGGCTGTAACAGTCGCTGACTCATCTGCTGGCTACGCTGCTGTAACAGCCCCTGCACGTCATTGATAAAGGTTTTCAGTACCGGACTGCCCTGGCAGTTCAACATTGGCGGGATCAGCTCAGACGCCAGACGCAGACTGTTGTCGCCACGTTTTTCCACCACGTTGCCGATCGTCATGGCGGTCCATTCGGCATTGAGTTCGCTTTCCAGCATCAGCCGCAGACGTAATTTGCCAAACTGCAATGCTGCGCTGCCGACCGATACCGCGTTCAGATCGTCGACGTCGGTTTCATACGCCAGATAACGCGCCAGCGCGTCCGATTTTTCCTGGAAGATGACGTCCTCGCGCCCGGCGCGGTAGGTTGGCAAGGCCAGCACCACGTTTTCGCCGGTGTTGTTTTCGGCAATCGCCAGCGGTGCTGGCGCCTGGTCGGCGCCGTTGAAGCGGAACGGGGTGCCGTCCGGCATGATGCCGCTGGCGGCGGTCAGCGCGATCTTGCCCTGACGCAGCAATGACTGATCCAGTTCCAGCGTCAGAAAACCCCAGAAACAGCCGTTAAGCGCCTGTCCCCAGTTACGCATGTAACTTTCAAGGTAATTTTCCGCCTGCTGGAAATGATGGGGACGCAAAAACATTCCCTCGGTCCAGACCACTTTATGAGCATTTTTCATCATCACACCTAATGGAGCTTCGCCTCAGCAAAGCGAATTGTCAGTCTTCGTCGTTGACGGTGCGCAGGCCGTTGATTCCGGCGACGATGTGCGCTTCCAGCTCATCCGGCGAGAATTGCCATACTTTGTAGAAATTGGTTTCGGTCGGCTCCGGCAGCGGCAGGGTAATGCGCCACGCCTTGCCATCCAGACTTTGATATTCGGCGATGATGCCGATGTAACGTGCGTCCAGCGTTGCCTGGCCCGCGAGCTTTTTGCCGATCTGGCCCGGCGTCAGGAAGAACTGATCGCTGTCCAGCAGGCTGTTGCCGAGCACGCCTTTGGCATCGTTTTGCAGGCTGAAGAAGTCGGCATCCATAAATTCTGCGCTGGAGCGTAGCAGCAGCACCCGTACCTTGATCGGCGCCGGGCGCTGCCCTGCGGCGGTATTGACCTGCCGATCCGCATCAAATGCCAGGTTGTAGCGTGAAGGCACGCTTTTGGCGGATGACATGCAACCGCCAAGTGCCAGGGTACACAGCATCAACAGCGCCAGGCCCCAGCGGTGTGGGGCGTTGAGTGGTTTCATCATTCGGGTTCTCTAGGCTCGGCGGCGGGTTACTGGATAATCCAGGTGGCCGAGTTGGCATCCTTGCAGGCCTTGCTATCGCCGCCGACCTTGACGCAATCCTGTTTGGCGGCGCGAGCGCGGCGCGGCAAATCCTTACGCAACGTAGATTTGTACTTTTTCTCGGGCACGCCGGCATTGCGCTGGATGTAGCCGATCAGATTGCCGCCGCGGATGGCGGAAATGGCCAGCCAGTCACCTTCCACCGCGCCCAGCACATAAAACGGCGCTGCGTTATCGAGCTGGCTGACGATTTCACCGTTATAACCCGGTTGGCTCATGACGCTGGCACCGTACAGGCTGCGGTATTCCTCATTGATTGGCGTGAACTGTTTTGGCGCGCTGACGGCTACACGGTGTTGCAGCTGCACGCCGTTGACTTCGCTGGTGACCAGAGTGTCATTGTTGATCACCGGTGGTGGTGGCGGTGGGGTGGAACAGCCGGCCAATACCAGGGCGGAAAGCAGTGTCATCGTAATCCGGGTTTTCACAATGTCCTTATCCTCTATCTGTTTTGTTTTTGACAAAAATCGCTGTGTGTCGAGGGCTTGCCGCTGACGCTTGTAGGCACATCAGTGCGGCGCACCTGGCGGACGAAAGCGCAGTGGTTGTTTATCTGGCTGGCGATCGGCGTTGCCGTGAGTCAATGCCTTTGGACTGGTGTCGTTGGCGCGTAAACAGCCGCCGGTAGGACACCAGTGCAAAGACATCAGGGCTGGGCAAACCGCAGGTGCTGGCAGCGCACGCCGCCAACGGCGGTCGCCAACGACATTTGCTGGCATATTGCGGTGGGTTTTCGTCGTGTGGGGGGGATTGGCGTGTTGACGCTGGGGTAACGGGTGATGCTGGACGACGCGTTCCGTGCATAGAGTGGCAAAGGTGGGGGTATGTATGCCATCGGCGGCGTAATGACACTGCGCGAGCGCGGAGTGCAGGCGCGGGGCAACCTCCGTAGTGGTCGGAGCCAAAACAGAGAATCTCAGAGGGTAAGGTCCTTGCCGACCGGCAGGACGTGGGCGCACGTTCAGGCGCAACGGTTTTACGACTTTCATTGTGTGTGTAAGGCTTCCTGTGGATACCCGCGAACAGACACGCTGTACCGCTCAAAAACAATCCCGTTTTTCGCTTTAATAGATATCAGGCTACGTCACAGCAGATGAATACGACCGGCGGCGAGGCTGCCGGTAAAGGGCGGTGAGGGCACCTTCCCGAAATGAAACCAAAACGGCGAAAAATTGCAAAAAACCACTACCGAATAGTGGGGAACCGCATTATCACGCCTGCGGCCTCCCGCCGAACCCGGGATCAATCCGCTCAGCAGTGACGCTGGTGGGGATGCGTTGTTGTCTCAGCAAAGTTGTGTGTCAGTGTCATTACGCCAGCTTAACTGTTTGGTGACGATTACCGGTAGGCTGTCGTGATATTCCGTGACATCAGAGGCAATGGCTGTCGCGCTATGATCACACCCTCCGCAGGCAACAATGTTAAGGCATTTCATACTATCTCTTGGTTTTAGCCATGGCTACCGCACGAGATTGACGCACGATCCCGAGGGCGTATCTGACATAAAAACAGACAGTGGCTGACTAAATATTTAACAAAGTTTACACATGTAGAGGTTTGGCAGCAGTCTACAATAGCCGTCCGCAATTGCAAAACCTGCGTCACTTTTTCGTTATGTTATGGCTAAGGTAAGTAATTTTATTTTTTTAAGCAATATAAACAGTGAGTTAAATATCCACTTAATAACTACGTGTATGGTAAATGAAAATGGTAATACCAATTCATATGAATGATGAACATCGGCTAAGCTACTTAAATAAAAACTATTTTTTAACGAAAATTAAGTGGCTGGCTTTTTTTTGTCCTTACCATTCATTGTGTGAATGAAAACATATAGATGAATTATATGAATATGAATTAGGAGGATTCTTATTGGAGTGCTGATTTTTTGTGACACTGACCGGACGGGGATGGCGGAAATTGCGTACGCCGCATGCCGGCTCGAAGCTGAATGTAACGATCATTATTGTTAATGGATTTGAGGCGAAATCCGAGCGGTATCTTTTATCAACCGGGGCCGGGGCACGCAAAGCGGCGAGAGGCAGGGACAGGACGCAGCAGGCTGCGCCCTGTGAGGGTAAGGAGGGGCGATTACTCTTGCGCTACGCGGATCACCAACTTGCCGAAGTTTTTACCTTTTAATAAGCCAATAAAGGCTTGCGGCGCATTTTCCAGCCCGTCGACGATATCTTCACGGAATTTGATTTTGCCCTGTTCGACCCAGGGAGCCATCTGTTGCAGGAATTCACCATAGCGCGGGGCGTAGTCGTCGAAGATGATAAAACCCTGCATGCGGATCCGTTTACGCAGGATCAGCGCTTGCAGCATGGGGAGCCGGTCCGGTCCATCCGGCAGGCCGGTAGCGTTGTACTGCGCGATAATCCCGCAGACCGGAATGCGCGCCTTGGCGTTCAGTAGCGGCATCACGGCGTCAAAAACCGCGCCGCCGACGTTTTCGTAATAAACGTCAATGCCCTGGTGGCAAGCTTTCGCCAACCGATCGGCGAAGTCGTCGGCACGGTGGTCGATACAGTCATCAAATCCTAATTCTTCACGTACGTAGCGGCACTTTTCTGCTCCGCCGGCAATGCCAACCACGCGGCAGCCTTTCAGCTTCGCCACCTGACCGACAACCGAGCCTACCGCGCCGCTGGCTGCGGCAACGACCACGGTTTCCCCCGTTTGAGGCTGACCGATATCCAGCAGCCCCATATAGGCGGTAAAACCCGGCATGCCCAATACGCCCAGCATGCGCGAAGGGTGGGATAACCGAGCGCCAAGGTTGCGCACGTCCTTGCCGTCGGTCAGGGCATAATCTTGCCAACCGGTGGCGCCCAGTACCCAGTCGCCGACGGCAAAGTCGGCATGTTTGGAACTCACCACGCGCGACACTGCGCCGGCTACCATCACTTCGCCAACCTCGACAGGCGATGCATAGGATGGGGCGTCGCTCATGCGGCCGCGCATATAGGGATCGAGCGACAGGTATACCGTGCGCAGCAAAACCTGTCCCTCTGCCGGTTGCGGTATCTCTACCGTTTCCAGCCGCAGGTTGTCGGGGGTGGGTTCGCCGTGGGGACGAGAAGCCAAAACGATACGGCGGTTATGCTGGGAGTGTTGAGACATCTGATGCTCCTGGACTGAGGATGTGTAACTCTCAGTCTAGTCAATACCGCCGTTCAATAGGGCGCGTAAGATGCTCAAACGTCATGGCGTCGGTTACAGCGGAACGATCAGGACGTCTATCTGGCTGGTATCGACAAAGCGCGCCGCAGAACAGGCGATTTTGTTCATTATGCTGTCGCTGTGGTTACCGCAAATCACCAGGTCAAAAGGGTGCCGTTGGCTGGCGTACTGCAGGCTATCGCCGAGCTCGCCTTGTAAAATCAAGGTGTCGGCAATCGGGTAATCGGCTTGATTGCGCAGCGTTTCCATAAACAGCTGCGTTTCCTCTTCCATCAGGCTGCGCAAATCGCCCAGCATCGGACCGGCAAAACTGTTGTAGATTTCCGGGTTGGCGATCATGCTCAGCAGCGTGATTTTTCCGTGGTAGGGGCGAACGATAGCAACGGCTTTTTCCACCAAACGATGACTGTCGGCGGCAACGGCGACCGCGACCAGGACGTTGTGATAGGTCATGTATCACCTCCATTCCGTTTATCCTGTCAAAAGGGTAGAACGTGGCGGTACGAATAAATGTGTGTTGCATCACGCGCGGCAATAATTTCCCGCAACAAGGCAGATATAGCCAGTAAGGTTAACGTTATTTTCGCGCGTAATCGTCTCTATTAGAGCACTTGTGCCCACAGCGTTTTTGGCACTTTCCCCAAATCGAACAATTTGCCAGCAACCAATTCAGCGCGACGGTGGTCGGCAGCGCGGTACATGTTGCTCATTTCCAGATCGTTATTAATAGAATAGTTAAGTTTATCATAGACTTTTTCCAGGCTGTCCAGCGTCGAGCACTTGCGGAAGGTCATGAGATAATCAGCGGTATTGGTCATGAGTGAAATATAGCCTATTAAGGGAAGGACCAAATAAAAACATCACCTCTGGCGCAGCCGTCGCGCTGTTCGCCAGGTGATGACGACGTAAGAACGGTATTTAAAAAAGTGCCGCGCTGGACTGAAAATAGGCTCTGCCCCTGCGACTAACCTGAAAATAATAATCTGCAAGTGCGTTATCAGCAATGCTACTCCCGCCGTCTGCCACCAAATTCGGGAAAGTCCGATGTCGAAAGCGAGCCGCTCATCGCGGCAATGTTACTCGGTGCAATAGCGACGTTGAGGCAGTTGATGCGGAGATTATCACCGATGGTGCTGACATTAGGTGAATGTTACGCCGTTCGCTGTCACCGCCGGTCGTTGGCGATTAACCGCAATTAGCCAGGGTGAGAGCGGGCTGATTTACGCCAAAGTATAAGCAAAGCGAAACTGTGTTTTATTTGACGAACAAATGAGCAACGGTATCGGAATTTTACCCATAAATATTCTCACTGCCGCCGGTAAACAAAAAGTGCTGACAAAAATTAAAGTTCTAAATAAATTTGCCGATAATCCGTTTTAGCCGACTTTTTATCCGCAAATAACCAACTTGCGTTTTTTTGCGCTGACACAACTCGTTACCTCTGTTTTCTTGTTGGTGACCTAATCGCTACCTGGTTAACCGGATAACGCCCTGCGATGAAATTTAAAACACAGCTTCCAGCCATTTCTGCCGTTGTCCGAATATTTCAAATGCTTATAGTTTCTGTGTGTTATTTTTCTTAATTGCGATATTATTGTTAGCTAACTGGTTATTTATCCTGTCATTGTGCGATATTCGCAGATTTTTGTTCTGTGATTTTGGTTTGGTAATGCTTTTGTTCGAATTGATCTAAAAACGATAATTTTTGGGCTTATAAACGTTGTTTTTAAGACGTTTTTTTACCTGTGGCCAATTTTTAGACGTAATTCAGCTTAAAAATCACGCAATATTGCCGATATTTGGCTTAAATATTTTTTATTTTTGTGATCAGTGTCACATTGTATTTAAAATTGCCTGCTAGTTACATTGTATGTGCTAATGGTTCGGGGGTAGAGTTGCGCTGCTTTAGGAATAATCTTATTAATTTTGTAAAAATAGTTTCATGGTGAATAAACACTATCGAAGCACAATGCTGTACATCCGTACACGTTGCTTATGTACGTATCAATTACTGAATGACGGTCCGAATAAGTTAAAACGGCAAAGAGTTTCTTGGCCGGCAATCAGGGATTCATTTGCCAACTTTGGGAACACTCCCAGGTCACGGGCGATAAATTTATCACCCAGCGTATGTTTTTAAACATAGTCTGTCGGGATGGGGAATATGGGTACGTCTGAATTACTTAAGCATATTTATGACATCAACCTGTCATATTTACTTTTAGCACAGCGTTTGATTAATGACGAAAAAGCATCGGCAATGTTCCGCCTGGGGATCGACGAGACCATGGCGGATGCTCTGTCGCAGCTGACCTTACCGCAAATGGTCAAACTGGCGGAAACCAATCAACTGGTTTGCCACTTCCGTTTCAACGATCACAATACCATCGCGCACCTCACCAAAGAGTCGCGCGTGGACGACCTGCAACAAATCCACACCGGGATTTTGTTATCAAGCCATTTACTGCAAGAGCTGTCCGGCAAAGACGCAAGCGCGACGAAGAAAAGAGCCTGATAATGGTAGAGAAAAGTATTGTTCAGGAAGCCAAAGACATACAGCTTGCCATGGAGCTGATCACCCTGGGTGCGCGTTTGCAAATGCTGGAAAGCGAAACGCAGCTCAGTCGCGGGCGTTTGATCAAACTTTACAAGGAGTTGCGTGGCAGTCCGCCACCAAAAGGCATGCTGCCGTTTTCCACCGACTGGTTTATGACGTGGGAACAAAACATTCATTCCTCCATGTTTTACAACGCCTATCTGTTTTTGCTGAAAAGCGGCCAGTGCACCGGCGTCGAGGCGGTGATCAAGGCGTATCGGCTGTATCTGGAACAGTGCCCGGAACAGCCGGGCGAAGCGCCGCTGCTGGCGCTGACCCGTGCCTGGACGCTGGTTCGCTTTGTCGATAGCGGCATGCTGCAACTGTCTGCCTGCAGTTGCTGCGGCGGTACGTTTATCACCCATGCGCATCAACCGCTGAACAGTTTTGTCTGCAGTTTGTGCCAGCCCCCATCCCGCGCAGTAAAAAGACGTAAACTTTTGCCGCAACCGGCCGATAGTACTCCACAACAGCTGGACGAACAGGTTAAACGCGCGATCTAGGCCAGGCGCAGTCCTGGCTGACAGCAACAACAACGCTCTTCAATCGTAGGGATCGGCCAACCGATCCACCGAGGCGCAGCCTGCTGCGCCGTTACGCTTGCGTCGTGCGTTTACCCCACCTTCCATCCACATTGTCAATTTAAGGAATGCGTGTGTTAGTTATTTTGGGTTATCTGGTGGTATTGGGTGCGGTATTTGGCGGCTATATGATCGTCGGCGGCCACCTTGGGGCGCTTTATCAGCCGGCTGAATTTCTGATTATCGGCGGTGCCGGCGTTGGGGCGTTCATCGTCGGCAATAACGGCAAAGCCATCAAGTCCACGCTGCGTGCCTTGCCAAAACTGATGCGTCGCTCCAAATACAGCAAAGAATTGTATATGGATCTGATGGCCTTGCTGTTCCGTTTGCTGGCCAAATCGCGTCAGCAGGGCATGCTGTCGTTGGAGTTCGATATCGATAACCCGCAGGAAAGTGAAATTTTTTCTAATTATCCGCGCATTCTTGCCGATAACCATCTGGTGGAATTTATTACCGACTACTTACGGCTGATGGTGAGCGGCAACATGAACGCATTCGAAATCGAAGCGCTGATGGATGAAGAGATCGAAACTTTCGAACAGGAAAGTGAGGTGCCGGCAGGCAGTCTGGCGATGGTCGGCGATTCATTGCCGGCGTTTGGCATTGTGGCGGCGGTGATGGGCGTGGTGCATGCGCTGGCTTCCGCCGACCGACCGGCGGCGGAACTGGGCGCGCTGATCGCCAATGCGATGGTGGGCACGTTCCTGGGGATTCTGCTGGCCTACGGGTTTATTTCGCCGTTGGCGACGCTGCTGCGGCAAAAGAGCGCGGAAAACGTCAAGATGATGCAGTGCATCAAGGTTACTCTGCTGTCCAGCCTGAACGGTTATGCGCCGCAAATCGCCGTCGAATTTGGCCGTAAAACGCTTTATACCACCGAGCGGCCTTCCTTTGTCGAACTGGAAGAGCATGTTCGCCGGGTGAAAGCGCCGGCGCAAACGGCCGTGGAAGAAGAGCAGGCATGAAGCAGAATCACCCGGTCATTTTGGTGCGTAAACGCAAGGCGCATCAGGTGGCTCATCACGGCGGATCGTGGAAAATCGCCTATGCCGATTTTATGACGGCGATGATGGCCTTTTTTCTGGTGATGTGGTTGCTGGCGATAGCCAGCCCGCAGGAGTTGACGCAGATCGCCGAATATTTTCGCACCCCGCTCAAGGTTGCATTGACCACCGGCAATAAAAGCAGCTCTGAAAGTAGCCCGATCCCCGGCGGCGGCGACGACCCGACGCAGTTGGAGGGGTTGGTGAGAAAACAGCTCGACTCGCCGGAAAAACAGGCCGAAGAACTGCGTCTCAACAAGCTGCGCGAACGTCTCGATGAGCTGATTGAATCGGATCCGCGTCTCAAGGCGCTGCGCCCGCATTTACTGATCAACATGATGGATGAAGGGCTGCGCATTCAGATTATAGATAGCCAGAATCGGCCAATGTTTACCACCGGCAGTGCGCAGGTGGAAAGTTACATGCGTGACATTCTGCGGGCGATAGCGCCGATCCTCAACGACTTGCCGAACAAAATCAGCCTGTCCGGTCATACCGACGATCTGCCCTATGCCACCGGCGAACGCTATTACAGCAACTGGGAACTGTCGGCGGACCGCGCCAATGCGTCACGGCGTGAGCTGATTGCCGGCGGGCTGTCGGAGGGCAAGGTGCTGCGCGTGGTAGGCATGGCTGCGACCATGAGTTTGAAACAGCACGGCGCGGATGACGCGATTAATCGTCGCATTACCATCCTGGTTTTGAACAAGCAAACCCAGCAGGGCATTGAACATGAAAATGCGGAAAGCAACGCCACCGACATTGGCGCCCCGGAAGCGCTGAAACAGCTGAAACCGGCTGTCATCGCGCCGGCCAGCGTCGTCCCGGCCGCAACGGTTGCGCCAACCGCCGCCATTCCTGCCGCGCCGGCAGCGATGCCTTCGACTAACAGCGACTCACCGCAGAGGTAACCCCCGTGAGCATGGATATTAGCGCGTTTTATCAGACTTTTTTTGATGAGGCAGACGAGCTGCTGGCCGATATGGAGCAACATCTGCTGGAGCTGGATCCGCTTGCGCCGGACATCGAACCGTTGAACGCCATTTTCCGCGCTGCGCATTCGATCAAGGGCGGGGCGGCGACCTTCGGCTTTGCGGTATTGCAGGAAACCACGCATCTGCTGGAGAACCTGCTGGACAGCGCGCGGCGTCAGGAAATGGACCTGAGCACCGACATTATCAACCTGTTTCTGGAAACCAAAGACATTATGCAGGAGCAACTGGACGCCTATAAAACGTCGCAACAACCTGACACCGACAGCTTTGAATACATTTGCCAGGCGCTGCGGCAGCTGGCGTTAGACGCGCAGCAACAGGCGCCCACCACGGCATCGGTTGGCGAAGCGCTGGCGGCAGCGGCGCCTGCGGCCGTTGAGGGCGGCCTGCGCATCGTCTTGAGCGGCCTGAAGCCAAACGAAATACCGCTAATGCTGGAAGAGCTTGGCAATCTGGGGGAGGTGAAACACTCGCAGCCGGGTGAGAACAGCCTGGCGGTCACGCTGTTGACTTCCGCCAGCGCAGATGACATCAGCGCCGTGCTGTGCTTCGTGCTGGAACCGGAGCAGATTGCCTTTAACCCGGCAGCTACCGAGCGACCACCGGCGCCGAATGCCGCGCCAGAACCGGCGCCGCTGATAAAACCGAGCGCCCCGGCCGTCGTCGAAGCGCCAAAAGCGCGGGCCAAAGCCAGTGAGTCCACCAGTATCCGCGTGGCGGTCGAAAAGGTCGATCAACTGATCAACCTGGTCGGTGAGCTGGTGATCACCCAGTCAATGCTGGCGCAACGCTCCGACACTCTGGATCCGGTTGCCCATGGCGATCTGCTAAACAGCATGAGCCAGTTGGAACGCAATGCGCGTGACTTGCAGGAGTCGGTGATGTCGATCCGCATGATGCCGATGGAATATGTGTTCAGCCGTTTCCCGCGCCTGGTGCGCGATCTGGCCGGCAAGCTGGATAAACAGGTGGAACTGACCCTGCAGGGCAGCTCTACCGAACTGGATAAAAGCCTGATCGAGCGGATTATCGATCCGTTGACTCACCTGGTGCGTAACAGTCTGGACCATGGCATTGAGGATCCGGCAACGCGCGAGGCGGCGGGCAAGTCGGCGGTCGGTAATCTGGTGCTGTCGGCGGAACATCAGGGCGGCAACATCTGTATCGAAGTGACCGATGACGGTGCCGGCCTCAATCGGCAGAAGATTCTGGCCAAGGCCGCATCACAGGGGCTGCTGGTCAACGACAACATGAGCGACGAAGAGGTCGGCATGCTGATCTTCGCGCCCGGTTTTTCTACTGCCGAACAGGTTACCGACGTCTCAGGTCGCGGCGTCGGTATGGACGTGGTGAAGCGAAACATTCAGGAAATGGGTGGCCACGTTGAAATTCATTCACAAGCGGGCAAGGGCACGGCGATCCGCATTCTGTTGCCGCTGACGCTGGCGATCCTTGACGGCATGTCGGTCAAGGTGAACGACGAAGTGTTTATTTTGCCGCTGAACGCGGTGATGGAATCGTTGCAGCCGCAGGCCGAGGATCTGCACCCGATGGCCGGCGGCGAGCGGGTATTGCAGGTGCGCGGCGAGTACCTGCCGCTGGTGGAACTGTATCGGGTGTTTGACGTGGCCGGGGCGAAAACCGAAGCCACTCAGGGCATCGTGGTGATCTTGCAAAGCGCGGGACGCCGTTATGCGCTATTGGTGGATCAGTTGATCGGCCAGCATCAGGTGGTGGTGAAAAACCTGGAAAGCAATTACCGCAAAGTGCCGGGCATTTCCGCCGCCACCATTTTAGGCGACGGCAGCGTGGCGCTGATTGTCGACGTATCGGCGCTGCAGACCCTTAACCGCGAAAAGCTGTTGGCGGACACCGCTGCTTAACGATTGATTGACTGAATTAGAGGCATACAACATGGCAGGATTGGCAACCGTCAGCAAACTGGCTGGCGAAACGGTAGGACAGGAATTTCTGATCTTTACGCTCGGCAATGAAGAATATGGCATCGATATTCTCAAAGTGCAGGAAATCCGTGGTTACGATCAGGTGACGCGCATCGCCAACACACCGGCGTTTATCAAGGGCGTAACCAATCTGCGCGGCGTGATCGTGCCGATTATCGATCTGCGGGTAAAGTTCGCGCAGCAGGGCGTCAGCTACGACGAAAACACCGTGGTCATCGTGCTCAACTTTGGTCAGCGGGTGGTGGGCATTGTAGTGGATGGCGTGTCTGACGTGCTGTCGCTGACCGCAGACCAGATTCGCCCGGCACCGGAATTCGCCGTTACGCTGGCGACCGAATATCTCACCGGCCTGGGGTCGTTGGGTGAACGCATGCTGATCCTGGTCGACATCGAAAAACTGCTCAGCAGCGAAGAGATGTCTCTGGTGGACAGCGTGGCGAAAAACCTCTGACTCTCCCTCACGGGCGCAGTGCTGTGCGCCCGTCATTTCCGGCCCGCTGCCGCCAAAATAGTTGCCGCCAACCATAAAGTTCTCTTCCGTTGCGCCGATAACGTTGACAGTCAACGAACTCAGAGCCTGTCCGTGCGGGCTTACAAGAAGGGAAAACATGTTTAATCGTATGAAGGTGGTCACCAGCCTGCTGCTGGTGTTGGTGTTATTTGGCGCCTTGCAACTGATTTCAGGCGGGCTCTTTTTTTCCTCGCTCAAGAGTGACAAGGAAAACTTTACCGTGCTGCAGACCATTCGTCAGCAGCAGTCGGAGCTGAATGGTAGCTGGGTTTCGCTGCTGCAGACCCGTAATACCCTGAACCGCGCGGGTATTCGCTACATGATGGATGCCAACAAGATCGGCAGCGGCTCGACGGTAACAGAACTGCTGACCTTCGCCAAAGGTGCTCTGGCGGTGGCGGAGCAGCGCTACGCCGCGTATGAAAAAATCCCGCGCGACGCGCGACAGGATGCGCAATCCGCCGAGCAGCTCAAACAGCAGTACGCGATCCTGCACGGCGCGTTGGCGGAACTGATCCAACTGTTGGAGCAGGGCAAAATCAACGCCTTCTTTGACCAGCCGACGCAGCGCTATCAGGACGGTTTCGAGCAGGTCTATAAAACCTACCTCACGCAGAACGACACGCTGTATCAAAGCGCGGTAGAAGACAGCAACCGTTCCTTTACCTCGGCCAGTTGGACCCTGGCGGTGGTGTTGCTGGTGGTACTGGCGGCGATCGTTCTGGTGTGGAGCGGCATCCATCACATTCTGGTGCGTCCGCTGAACCGCATTATCGAGCACATCAGGTTTATTGCCGCCGGTGATTTGACGCACAGCATCGACGTCACCAGCCGTAATGAAATGGGCGTGCTGGCCGCCAGTCTGAAACACATGCAGAGCGAATTGGCGGACACCGTCAGCGGCGTGCGTCAGGGGGCAGATGCCATCTATAGCGGCGCGTCGGAAATTGCCGCCGGTAACAACGATCTGTCGTCACGCACCGAACAGCAGGCTGCGTCGCTGGAAGAAACCGCCGCCAGCATGGAACAGCTGACCGCCACGGTAAAACAGAACGCCGAAAATGCCCGTCAGGCCAGCCAACTGGCGCTGAGCGCGTCGGAAACCGCGCAGAAAGGTGGCAAGGTGGTGGCAAACGTGGTGCAAACCATGCATGACATTGCCGGAAGTTCGCAGAAAATCGCCGACATTACCGGTGTAATTGACGGTATTGCCTTCCAAACCAATATTCTGGCGCTCAACGCGGCGGTAGAAGCGGCGCGCGCCGGTGAACAGGGTCGCGGCTTCGCGGTGGTGGCCGGTGAAGTGCGTAACCTGGCGCAGCGCAGCGCGCAGGCGGCGAAAGAAATCAAAGGCCTGATCGAAGACTCCGTCAGCCGCGTTGACATGGGGTCGGTTCTGGTGGAAAGCGCCGGTGAAACCATGGGTGACATTGTCAATGCGGTAACGCGTGTCACCGATATCATGGGGGAAATCGCCTCGGCGTCCGATGAACAGAGCCGTGGCATCGATCAGGTCGGTCAGGCGGTGGCCGAAATGGACCGCGTAACCCAGCAGAACGCCTCGCTGGTTGAGGAATCCGCCTCCGCCGCTGCGGCACTGGAAGAACAGGCCAGCCTGTTGACGCAGTCGGTGGCGGTGTTCCGTCTACAGCCAACCGGACAGGAGGAGTTCAAAACCCCTGTCGCCGGCAAAATCGTTCCCCCAGGCACTAACCATAAGAAAGCAAACGCCAGCGATCTGCAAGATAACTGGGAAACGTTCTAAAACCGGTATTGGGTGACCCTGTCTGCGCTTCGTTGATCAAACGAAGGACGTGGAGCCGGGGTCGCCCCTTTTTCCGTGCTGGCTGCGGCCGGCTGCAAGGAGGTTTACTGTGTTCAACCGAATCCGTATCTCTACCAGTCTGTTCCTGTTGCTGCTGACTTTTTGCGTGATGCAGTTGATCAGCACCGGCCTGTCGTATAGCGCTTTCCGTTCCGATAACCAGAATCTCACTATCATTACCCTGGGCAGCCAGCAGCGCGATGCGCTCAGCCTGAGCTGGGTTGCCCTGTTGCAGGCGCGCAATACCCTGAACCGCGCCGGAACCCGCGCGGCGCTGAAGGTGCCGCAAGAGCAGGTCAACCTGTTGATGGGCAATGCGCGCAGCTCGTTGCAAAAGGCCGATCTCTATTTCAATCAGTTTCTGGCGGTGCCGCGCGTCAGCGATCGGGAGCGGCAACTGACTGAACATACCCAAGCCAGCTATGACCAATTACGCAGCGCGCTGCGTGAGCTGATCGGTTTCCTTGAGAATAACAACCTGCAAGCCTTTATGGATCAGCCGACGCAAAAGACCCAGGACCTGTTCGAAGCCGAGTTCGTGCAATATCTGCAAGGGGTTAATGACAGCATCGAGCAGGCCAGAGAGGCCAACCAGCGCTCGTACGCCTATGCGATCTGGCTGGTGGTGGGCGCGGTGCTGATGCTGATCGCGGTCACCGGCAGCGCAATGTGGTGGCTGCGCCGCATGCTGGTGCAGCCGCTGGAGATCATGCGTGCCCACTTTGAACGCATCGCCAGCGGCGATCTGGCCGCGCCGATCCAGGTTTATGGACGCAATGAAATCAGCCTGCTGTTTGGCAGTCTGCAAACGATGCAGCAGTCGCTTATCGGTACGGTGGGGGCGGTGCGTGAAGGCGCGGAGTCGATCCTGATTGGCTTGCAGGAAATTTCGGAGGGTAACAACGATCTGTCGTCGCGCACCGAACAGCAGGCCGCCTCGCTGGAACAAACCGCCGCCAGCATGGAACAGCTGACCGCCACGGTAAAACAGAATGCCGACAATGCCCGCCAGGCTTCACAGCTGGCGCGCGAGGCGTCCGCCACCGCCGCCAAGGGCGGTGAACTGGCCAGCGACGTGGTGACCACCATGCATGATATCGCCAGCAGTTCGCAGAAGATTGGTGCCATTACCAGCGTAATCGACGGTATTGCCTTCCAGACCAATATTCTGGCGCTCAATGCGGCGGTGGAGGCGGCGCGCGCCGGCGAGCAGGGGCGTGGCTTTGCGGTGGTGGCCGGCGAGGTGCGCAATCTGGCGCAGCGTAGCGCACAGGCGGCAAAAGAAATAAAAAGCCTGATCGATGAATCGGTCAGTCGGGTCAAGCAGGGATCGACGCTGGTTGAAAACTCCGGCTCGACGATGCAGGACATCGTGCATTCGGTAACACGGGTGACCGATATCATGGGCGAAATCGCCTCCGCGTCGGATGAGCAAAGCCGTGGTATTGAGCAGGTTACGCAGGCGGTAACCCAGATGGATCAGGTAACGCAGCAGAACGCCGCTCTGGTGGAGGAGGCCGCTTCAGCCGCCGCCGCGCTGGAGGAGCAGGCGATCACGCTGGCGGATGCGGTTGCGGTTTTCCGCCTGGCGGACGACAACTTCAGCGTAGCAGACAGCCATCAGCAAAGCGTTGCCGTTGAGGTAAAGGAACACGCAGATTGTCAACAAGCATGAGACTGAAACGATCGGGTGGGGCGATATGACATCATCGTCTCCGCAAAGCCCATTATTGCTCCAGATGGCGCAGCGACTGCCGCTGTCGGACGTTCATTTTCGCCGTATCAGCCAGCTGATCTATCAGCGTGCCGGCATCGTGCTGGCGGCCCACAAGCGCGAGATGGTCTACAACCGCCTGGTACGCCGCCTGCGTCTGTTGGGGCTGCATGACTTTGGCGACTATCTGGCGCTGTTGGAAAGCGATCCGAACAGCGCCGAATGGCAGGCGTTCATCAATGCGCTGACCACCAACCTGACGGCCTTTTTCCGCGAGGCGCATCACTTCCCGATTTTGGCGGAACATGCACGCGCACGGCCAAACGGCTACCGCGTCTGGAGCACTGCCGCATCGACCGGCGAAGAACCCTATTCGATCGCCATTACGTTGAGCGAAGCACTGGGGCAGCGCGCCGCCAGTTGCCAGGTATGGGCCAGCGACATTGATACCCAGGTGTTGGAGAAAGCCGAAGCGGGCGTCTACCGGCAGGAAGATTTGCGAACCCTGACGCCAGGTCAGATGCAGCGCTATTTCCTGCGCGGCACCGGACCGCACCAGGGACTGGTAAGGGTACGACCGGAACTGGCGGCGCGGGTGAGCTTTCAACCGCTGAATCTGCTGGCGCCGGAATGGACGCTGCCGGGGCAGTTTGACGCCATTTTCTGTCGCAACGTGATGATCTATTTCGATAAGGCAACCCAGGAACGCATCCTGCGGCGGTTTGTACCCCTGCTGAAGCCGGGAGGGTTGATGTTTGCCGGTCATTCCGAAAACTTCAGCCAGATCAGCCGCGATTTCTACTTGCGTGGCCAGACCGTATATGGCCTGACCAGGGAGAGGTAATGAATAAAATCAGCGTATTAAGCGTAGATGATTCGGCATTGATGCGACAACTGATGACCGAAATTGTCAACAGCCATCCCGATATGGAGATGGTGGCGACCGCGCCTGACCCCTTGGTGGCGCGCGACCTGATCAAAAAATTCAACCCGCAGGTATTGACGCTGGACGTTGAAATGCCGCGCATGGACGGGCTGGATTTCCTCGAGAAACTGATGCGCTTGCGGCCGATGCCGGTGGTGATGGTGTCCTCGTTGACCGGCAAGGGCTCGGAAATTACCTTGCGCGCGCTGGAGCTGGGGGCGGTGGACTTCGTCACCAAACCGCAGTTGGGTATTCGCGAAGGAATGCTGGCCTACAGCGAACTGATCGCCGAGAAGATCCGCACCGCCGCCAAAGCGCGGTTGCCGCAACGCTCCACTGCACCGACGCCGGCCATTCTCAGCCATACGCCGCTGTTGAGCAGTGAAAAACTGATCGCCATCGGCGCATCGACCGGCGGCACGGAAGCGATCCGTCAGGTGCTGCAACCGCTGCCGGCCACCAGCCCGGCGCTGCTGATTACCCAACATATGCCGCCGGGCTTTACCCGTTCGTTTGCCGAACGGCTGAACAAGCTGTGCCAGATCACGGTAAAGGAAGCCGAAGACGGCGAACGGGTACTGCCGGGCCACGCCTACATTGCGCCGGGTGACCGGCACCTGGAACTGACGCGCAGCGGCGCCAACTATCAGGTGAAGCTGCAAGACGGCCCGCCGGTCAATCGCCACCGTCCGTCGGTGGACGTGCTGTTCCGTTCGGTCGCACAGTTTGCTGGCCGCAATGCGTTGGGGGTGATCCTTACCGGCATGGGCAACGACGGCGCCGCGGGGATGTTGGAAATGCACCGTGCCGGGGCCTATACCCTGGCGCAGAGCGAAGCCAGCTGCGTGGTGTTCGGCATGCCGCGTGAGGCGATAGCCAGCGGCGGCGTCAACGAGGTGGTGGAGCTGGAGCGCATCAGCCAGCGCATGCTGGCGCAAATCGCCGGCGGCCAGGCGCTGCGGATTTAATTTTAGGCGGCCGGGGTTCGGCTGCCGTCATGTAAAAGTAACAACCTTAGGAGTCACAATGGCGGATACAAATCTCAGATTTTTGGTGGTGGACGATTTCTCAACCATGCGTCGCATCGTCAGAAATCTATTAAAAGAGCTGGGCTTCAACAACGTGGAAGAAGCCGAAGACGGCGCCGATGCGTTGAACAAACTGCGCGCCGGCGGTTTTGATTTTGTGGTATCCGACTGGAACATGCCGAACATGGACGGGTTGGCGCTGTTGCAAACCATCCGCGCCGACGCTCAGTTGGCGGCGTTACCGGTGCTGATGGTAACGGCGGAAGCCAAAAAGGAAAATATCATTGCCGCCGCGCAGGCCGGTGCCAGTGGTTATGTGGTGAAACCTTTTACGGCGGCAACGCTGGAAGAGAAGCTGAATAAGATCTTTGAAAAACTGGGCATGTAAGGAGAACGGGCAATGAGAGATATTCCAATGCCTGCCAGCGATGCAGCGACCGCCGGAGAGATCATCTCGCGCATCGGCCAGTTGACGCGTATGTTGCGCGACAGCATGCGCGAACTGGGACTCGATCAGGCGATTGCCCAGGCGGCAGAAGCGATCCCGGATGCGCGCGACCGTCTGGATTATGTGGTTACCATGACGGCGCAGGCAGCGGAACGTGCGCTGAACTGCGTAGAGGCGGCTCAGCCGCGCCAGGCAGAGCTGGAGTCACAGGCCAAAACGCTGAAAGGGCGCTGGGATGACTGGTTTGCCAACCCGATAGAACTGTCGGACGCGCGTTCGTTGGTAACCGATACCCGCCAGTATCTGGAGCGGGTGCCGGAGCATACCGCGTTTACCAACGCACAACTGCTGGAAATCATGATGGCGCAGGACTTTCAGGATCTGACCGGTCAGGTGATCAAACGCATGATGGATGTGGTGCAGGAAATTGAAAAGCAGCTGCTGATGGTGTTGATGGAAAATATCCCTGAACCGGAAGCGCGCGCCAAACGCGCCAATGAAGCGTTGCTAAACGGACCTCAACTGGACGCCTCTGCCGCCGGCGTGGTGGCCAGTCAGGATCAGGTGGATGACCTGCTCGACAGCCTCGGATTCTAAACGACTGCGGGCGCGACATCGCGCCGCGCCCGCAGCGTCTTGCCACGCCGCGTCACGTACTGCCGGTAGACAGTGACCGTCGCCGCCGCACGGCAACGCCTGGCGTACGCTGATGCCTGTTTGGCCATCCTTTAAATAACCCACCTTTTTCCCCGCTGTTCCATCAATGAATTCGGGCGTTTTTTGGCATGCTGGCGGCAATTTTATTTGTTCCCCATACAGGGTGCCACCGTGGCTGAAGACAGCGATCTGGAAAAAAGCGAAGCGCCCACCCCTCACCGGGTGGAAAAAGCGCGCGAAGAAGGCCAGATCCCGCGTTCACGCGAACTGACCTCGATCCTGATGCTGATAGCCGGACTGGCCATCCTGTGGGTCGGCGGCAGCAACCTGGCGCGACAGCTGGCGCAGATGCTGACCGACGGGCTGCACTTTGATCACGGCATGGTCAACAACGACCGGCAAATGCTGCATCAGCTTGGCATGCTATTGCGCCAGGCGGTATGGGCGCTGCTGCCGGTGATGGCCGGTCTGGTGCTGGTGGCCTTGACCGCGCCGATGTTGCTGGGCGGCATTCTGTTTAGCGGCAAATCCCTCAAGTTCGATCTGAAACGTCTGAATCCGCTTTCCGGTCTGAAGCGCATATTTTCCAGTCAGGTGTTGGCGGAATTGCTGAAGGGCGTTCTGAAAGCCTTGCTGGTCGGCTGGGTGACCGGGTTGTTTCTGTGGCACAACTGGGCGGCGATGTTGCACCTGGTGACGCAACAGCCGCTGGACGCGTTAGCCAATGCGCTGCAAATGGTGGTTTTCTGCGGTTTGCTGGTGGTCCTCGGGCTGGTGCCGATGGTGGCGTTCGATGTGTTTTATCAGCTGTGGAGCCACATTAAAAAGCTGAAGATGACCAAGCAGGACATTCGTGATGAATTCAAGGAACAGGAGGGCGATCCGCACGTTAAGGGCCGTATTCGACAGCAACAGCAGGCGATTGCCCGCCGCCGCATGATGTCCGACGTGCCAAAGGCTGATGTGATCGTCACCAACCCGACTCATTACGCGGTGGCATTGCAATACAACGACAAGCAGATGAGTGCGCCAAGGGTGCTGGCCAAGGGGGCCGGCGAGATCGCGTTGCGCATACGCGAACTGGCGGCGCAGCACCGTATACCGACGCTCGAGGCGCCGCCGTTGGCACGTGCGCTGTATCGCCATAGCGAGATCGGACAACATATTCCCACCACCCTGTACGCTGCCGTAGCCGAAGTTCTGGCCTGGGTCTATCAACTGCGCCGCTGGCAGCGCGAAGGGGGGTTGATCCCGAAAAAACCTGAACGTTTACCGGTGCCGGAAGCACTGGATTTTGCTGGAGAAAGTAACGCTGATGGCTAATTTGGCCTCCCTGCTTCGTTTGCCGGGTAATTTTAAAGATACGCAGTGGCAGGTTTTGGCCGGCCCGATCCTGATCCTGCTGATATTGTCGATGATGGTGTTGCCATTGCCGGCCTTTATCCTCGATCTGCTGTTTACCTTCAATATTGCCCTGTCGATCATGGTACTGCTGGTGGCGATGTTCACCCAGCGGACGCTGGAGTTCGCCGCGTTCCCGACCATATTGCTGTTTTCCACCTTGCTGCGTCTGTCGCTGAACGTGGCGTCGACGCGCATCATCCTGATGGAAGGACATACCGGCTCCGCCGCCGCAGGACGGGTCGTCGAAGCCTTCGGCCATTTTCTGGTGGGCGGTAACTTCGCCATCGGCATCGTGGTGTTTATCATTCTGGTGCTGATCAACTTTATGGTGATCACCAAGGGCGCCGGGCGCATTGCCGAAGTTGGCGCGCGTTTTGTGCTGGACGGTATGCCGGGCAAGCAGATGGCGATCGATGCCGATCTCAACGCTGGCCTGATTGGCGAAGACGAAGCGAAAAAGCGTCGTGCCGAAGTCACACAGGAAGCGGACTTTTACGGCTCGATGGACGGTGCCAGCAAGTTTGTGCGCGGCGACGCGGTTGCCGGTCTGATGATCATGGTGATTAACGTGGTTGGTGGTCTACTGGTCGGCGTTATTCAGCATGGCATGTCGCTCGGCAGCGCCGCTGAAAGCTACACCTTGCTGACCATCGGTGACGGCCTGGTGGCGCAGATCCCGGCGCTGGTGATCTCGACGGCGGCCGGGGTGATCGTCACCCGCGTGGCGACCGATCAGGACGTCGGCGAACAGATGGTCGGCCAACTGTTCAACAATCCGCGTGTCATGCTGCTCAGCGCCGGGGTGCTGGGGTTGCTTGGCATGGTGCCGGGCATGCCCAACCTGGTGTTTCTGCTGTTTACCGCCGCTTTGCTCGGTCTGGCCTGGTGGCTGCGCGGCCGTGAACGGCAGTCGGTGCAGACGCCTGAACCGACGATAGCGCAAGACAACCCACAGGCGGTGGAGGCCAGTTGGTCTGACGTACAGCTGGAAGACCCGCTCGGCATGGAGGTCGGCTATCGGCTGATCCCGATGGTCGACTTTCAGCAGGATGGCGAACTGCTCGGTCGCATTCGCAGCATACGCAAGAAGTTTGCCCAGGAAATGGGCTATTTGCCGCCGGTGGTGCACATTCGCGATAACCTGGAACTGCCGCCGGCCAGCTACCGTATTCTGATGAAGGGGGTAGAGATCGGCCGCGGCGAAGCGCATCCGGGGCGTTGGCTGGCGATTAACCCGGGCAATGCCGCCGGTACGCTGGCGGGAGAGAAAACCGTCGATCCGGCCTTTGGTCTGGAGGCGGTGTGGATTGACAGCGCGCTGCGTGAACAGGCGCAGATCCAGGGCTTTACCGTGGTGGAAGCCAGTACGGTGGTGGCGACGCATTTGAATCACCTGATTGGCCAGTTTGCCAGTGAACTGTTTGGCCGTCAGGAGGCGCAGCAGTTGCTCGATCGCGTCGCGCAAGAGATGCCAAAGCTGACCGAAGACTTTATCCCCGCAGTCGTGTCGCTGACCACGCTGCATAAAGTGCTGCAGAATCTGCTGGCGGAGCGGGTATCGATTCGTGATATGCGCACCATCATTGAAACGCTGGCGGAGCATGCGCCGACGCAGAGCGACCCGTACGAATTGACTACCGTGGTGCGGGTGGCGCTCGGACGTGCCATTACCCAGCAGTGGTTCCCGGGGCAGGGCGAAATACAGGTTATCGGGTTGGATACCCAGCTTGAGCGCTTGCTGTTGCAGGCGCTGCAGGGCGGCGGTGGTCTGGAGCCGGGGCTGGCGGATCGGTTGCTGGATCAGGCGCGACAGGCACTGCAACGGCAAGAGATGCTCAGCGCGCCGCCGGTGCTGCTGGTTAACCACGCCTTGCGCGCATTACTGGCGCGCTTTTTGCGCCGCAGTCTGCCGCAAATCGTGGTGCTGTCGAATCTGGAAATCAACGACGAGCGGCAAATTCGCATGACCGCCACTATCGGTGCAGCATGATGTGGCGTGTCCTGATGGTGTTCTGGGGCTTGGCCGCCGGGGCGGCGCAGGCGGTTTCCGGTTCCTGGGTGGCCGACAGCGTGGGCGTTTCGCTCGGCCACGGCGGGGTGCGTTTGACATCGCCGTCGCTACGCCCGCCGAATGCATTGCCCGATGCCAACGCGCGCATTACCAGCATCAGCTGGCGCTATCGGTTGGCATCGAGCGCGCCAGCCGGGCTGCAGGTTGAATTATGCATGCCGGCGCGCTGCATGGCGCTAGAGGGGGGCAGCGGGCGTAGCGAGGCGTTGCGGGGGGAGCTTGCCAACGGCGAATTTTACTTTGTTTACTCGATTCAAACGCGCGGTGCGGTGTTCCCACCGCTGCGGGTGCTGAGTAATCAGCTGATTGTCAATTACCAATAGCGTTCAGCCGAGGATCGCCAACGCGACGTATCGCCAAATAGGCAACGACGTCTAGGCAACGACGTCCGGCGGCTGAATGCCGCAGATGTGCCGTGACTATACGCCGATTTTGCGCCCCAGCACGCTGCCGGAACGCGATTGGCCGTCGGGGCCGTACAGGGTTTTATTGTGTTTGTTCAGCACCGTCAGCGCGGCGGCGTTGTGCTCGATATGGCGGCTGAGCAGTAGACCATTATGCTGATTGCTGTCGCGCAGGCGCTGGCCAATCTGCTGGATCTGCTGCCAACGCGCTGCCAGCGTCGCTATGCCGGTATAGGGCGCCTGCAGGCGGTTGACGCGCTCCAGCTCCAGTCGCTGTTGTTCCAGGTAATTCACCGTGGCCAGCAGTTGGCTCTTACCGTCGGTGATACGTTGCAACGCCACGCCCGGCAACGGCCCGGCGCAAAGCAGGTTATGTTCTTCCGCCAGCACGCTGTCCAGCGCACCGAGGGTTTCCAGCAGTGTATCCAGGTGCTGCGCCAGGCTTTCCATATTGATTGATTACCTTCTGTTACTCACCGGGTTCAGACCGCTCAGCCGCGGCCGGAAGCACCCTGGTTGTCGTTTTGCATTTCTTGCAGCAGCGCGTCGGCAATTTTGCCGGCATCCATTTTCAACTCGCCGTTGCGGATGGCCTGTTTGATGGCTTCCACCCGGCCCATATCGATATCCTGGCTGCCCGGTTGCATCAGACGCGCTTGCGCATCGCTCAGTTTGACTTGGGTAGCGCTGACGCCAGTTTCCGAGCGCGCATTTTTTTGCGGTTTAAGGCCGTTTTCCGCCGCGGTGTCGCGTGGCTGTACCGCCGGAACGGGTTGTAACCGTTGAGTGCGATCGATACTCATGTTCAATCTCCATCACCATGACCCCAGGTCGGCGGTTATGGCGTTTGTTGCCCGAGTAGGCGTTAACTGGGTGTTATGGTTTTAGTATCGGCACGGTTTGGCAAACCTTTACCTTTTTATAACGTCACGCGGATGGCGCCATCGTCGCCGGCGATACCGCTGACGATTTGCCCCGAGGACATGCGCACGCGTACGCGATCGTCGGCGGCGGCATTGTTCATCGCCTTGCCTGCGCCGCTGATGCTAAAGCCCTCGCCCTGTGCGGTCACCTGGACCGGTTGACCGGCCTTGATTACCCAGGCGCGCCGCAGCATCGACAGCGTCAACGGCTGGCCGGGGCCGAGATTGCGCAGGCTGACCGCACCTAGCGCACGGCGGCTGTCAACCAGCATGCGCGGCGGCAGCGTATCCAGGCGGCCGGTTTTCAGCGTCACGTCGGCAGCGGTCAGGATGCTGCCGGCGCTGATACTGCGCGCCGACACCAGATAACGGCCGACCACCTGCACCTGGGTTTGTATAAAGCTGCGCTGCTGCCCGCAACGGGCTGAAATGCTGATATTACCCCAGCGGCGCGCGTTGCTGGCCAAAGCCAACTGCGGACGTTGGCAGGGCGGCCATTGCGCGGCTGGGGTGCGAACCCGTACCGTCACCGCGACCGGACTCGCGCTGAACTGCGCCTTGATAAAGCGGTCGATCTGCGCTGCCAGATCGTCGGCGCGTGCGTTAAGGCTAAACAGCAGCGTCATCAGCAACAGATATCCTCTCTTCATCCCGGCTCCTCGGCGTTGATGACCGTGGCGTGTGGCGATGCCCCAAGCCCGGTCGATGGTCTCCGCGCCAAGTGTACCCTGAGTGTTGGCCGGCTAAGCAGACAAATAGCGACGCATTTTGCCCTTATTCCTGCGATAGCGTGGCAAGGGGGGCGTTTATGCTGTCGACTCCAAATTCCAACCTCGTGAGGGAGCATGCTCGACAAACTGGACGCTGCTCTGCGTTTTGGTCAAGAGGCGCTGAACCTGCGCGCCCAGCGGCAGGAAATTCTGGCGGGCAATATTGCCAACGCAGACACCCCCGGCTATCAGGCGCGGGATATCGATTTTGCCAGCCAGTTGAACAAGGTGATGGCGCAAGGGCGCGCCAGCGGTAGCGGCGTGGCGCTTAGCCTGACCTCGGCGCGGCACATTCCGGCGCAAAACCTGCAGCCGCCGCAGCTGGATTTGCTGTTCCGCGTGCCGGATCAGCCATCGATCGACGGCAATACGGTGGATATGGATCGCGAACGGACCAATTTCGCCGATAACAGCCTGAAATACCAAACCGATCTGACGCTGCTCAACGGCCAGATCAAGGGAATGATGTCAGTGTTGCAATCAGGATAAGACCTATGTCGTTACTCAATATTTTTGATATTTCCGGCTCGGCGCTGTCTGCGCAATCGCAGCGTCTGAACGTCAGCGCCAGCAACATGGCCAACGCCGACAGCGTCAGCGGGCCGGATGGTCAACCCTACCGCGCCAAGCAGGTGGTGTTTGAGGTGGCCGCCGCGCCCGGCCAGCCAACCGGCGGCGTGCGCGTGGCAAGCATCGTCGACGATCCCGCGCCGGAACGCCTGGTGTTTCAGCCGGGCAACCCGCTGGCGGATGCCAAAGGTTACGTGCGCATGCCAAACGTCGACGTGGTGGGCGAAATGGTCAACACCATTTCCGCCTCGCGCAGCTATCAGGCCAACGTTGAAGTCCTCAACACCACCAAATCGATGATGATGAAAACCCTGACGCTGGGTCAATAACCGGAGCTCCCCATGGGCATTGCCGCAACCACCAATGAACCACTGGATAACACCGTCGCCGGCGTTAACGCCAATCGCAGCGTCGGCGGCAACACCAGCCAGGATCTGCACAACAGCTTCCTGACGCTGCTGGTGGCGCAGTTGAAAAACCAGGATCCCACCAACCCGATGCAGAACAATGAGCTGACCTCGCAATTGGCGCAGATCAATACCGTCAGCGGCATCGAAAAACTCAATACCACGCTCGGCGCCATTTCCGGCCAGATCAACAGCAACCAGTCGCTGCAGGCCAGCGCGCTGATCGGCCACGGGGTGATGGTGCCGGGGAAAGACATTCTGGTCGGCAGCAAAGAGGGCAACGTCAGCACCACGCCGTTTGGCGTCGAACTGGAGCGGGCGGCGGATAGCGTCACGGCCACCCTCAGTGACGCCAGCGGCAAGGTGGTGCGCACCATCGACGTCGGCGGACTGACCGCCGGCGTGCATGCTTTTACCTGGGACGGCACGCTGGAAGACGGCAGCAACGCGCCGGACGGCGCCTATACCGTAGCGCTGAATGCCAAGAGCAACGGCGAACAGCTGGTGGCAAACCCGTTGCGCTTTGCGATGGTGAACGGCGTTACCCGCAACGGCGACGGCGCCTTGCTGGATCTTGGTCTGGCGGGCAGCGCGTCGCTCGAAGACGTGCGACAAATCTTGTAAAGGGGCGGC
Source organism: Serratia odorifera (assembly GCF_041448735.1). Classification (NCBI taxonomy): domain Bacteria; kingdom Pseudomonadati; phylum Pseudomonadota; class Gammaproteobacteria; order Enterobacterales; family Yersiniaceae; genus Serratia; species Serratia odorifera. Next base: position 591,681 of record NZ_JBGMUT010000002.1, read on the forward strand.
ACTCAGCCTCGACACGCAGTATTTCAGCTTCGGCTATTTCAATTGATATTCGTTTTGGAGACTACACATGGCCTTTTCTCAGGCGGTCAGCGGCTTAAATGCGGCGGCCACTAATCTGGACGTGATCGGTAACAATATTGCCAACTCGGCGACCGCCGGTTTTAAGTCGGGCAGCGTGTCCTTCGCCGACATGTTTGCCGGTTCACAGGTCGGGTTGGGCGTCAAAGTGGCTGGCATCACCCAGAACTTCAACGGTGGCACCACCACCAGCACCAATCGCGCACTGGACGTTGCCATCACCGAAAACGGCTTCTTCCGCATGCAGGACAGCGACGGCGGCATTTTCTACAGCCGCAACGGCCAGTTCAAACTGGATGAAAACCGTAACCTGGTCAACATGCAGGGACTGAACCTGACCGGCTATCCGGCGGCTGGCACGCCGCCGACCATTCAGCAGGGCGCGGATCCGGTGCCGCTGAGCATTCCGGAAGGCATGATGAACGCCAAGTCGACCACCTCCGGCAGCATGGTCGCCAACCTGAAATCTACCCATAGCGTGCCCGCCAACGGCACCTTCGATCCGAACAAATCGGATTCTTACAACTATGTAAATACCATTACCACCTACGACTCACTGGGCAACGCGCACAACGTGAACGCCTACTTTGTCAAAACCGCCGATAACAAATGGGATGTCTATACCCAGGACGGCAGCGTCACCGGTGCCCCGGCGGCCAAGGCCGGTAGCCTGAACTTCAATGCAAGTGGCGCGCTGACCGAAACGCTGGACGCCAGCGGCGTGGCTACCGCCGATTTCAATCTGACCATCCCGATGTCTGCCAAGGACGGTGCGCCAGCGCAGAACTTCACGCTCAGCTTTGCCGGCAGCATGCAGCAGAACGTTGGCAGCGACTCGGTGAGCAAAGTGGCGCAGAACGGCTATACCGCCGGAGAATACAACAACTTCCAGATCGAAAAAGACGGTACCGTGGTTGGCATTTACTCTAACCAACAGAAACAGGTACTGGGTCAAATCGTGCTGGCCAACTTCTCCAACCCGGAAGGCCTGGCGTCGAAGGGCGATAACGTGTGGCAGGAAACCGGGGCGTCCGGGCAGCCACGGGTCGGCACTGCAGGCGGCGGCGGGTTCGGTAACCTCACCAGCGGTGCGCTGGAAGCCTCCAACGTCGATCTGAGTCAGGAACTGGTCAACATGATCGTCGCGCAGCGTAACTATCAGTCGAACGCGCAAACCATCAAAACCCAGGATTCGATCCTGCAAACGCTGGTCAGCCTGCGTTAATCGCGTTAAGGGGTAAGCAATGGACCACGCGATTTATACCGCCATGGGCGCGGCGCGGCAGACGTTAGACCAGCAGGCGATTACCGCCAATAACCTGGCCAACGCCTCGACGCCGGGTTTCCGCGCGCAGCTGGCGGCGCTGCGTGCGGTGCCGGTGGACGGCCCGAGTCTGCAAACGCGCACGCTGGTTACCGCCTCGACGCCGGGCGCCGACATGAGTCAGGGGGCGCTGAACTACACCGGACGCCCGCTGGACGTGGCGCTGCAACAGGATGGTTTCCTGGCCTTGCAGCAGGCGGACGGCAGCGAAGCCTATACCCGCAACGGCAATATCCAGATCTCGTCCACCGGGCAACTGACGGTGCAGGGACTGCCGTTGATGGGGGACGGCGGCCCGATTGAGGTGCCACCGCAGGCTGAAATCACCATCGCCGCCGACGGCACCATTTCGGCGCTCAACCCCGGTGATCCACCTAACACCATCGCGCAAATCGGCCGGCTGAAGCTGGTCAAGGCCGACGCCAGGGAAGTGATGCGCGGCGATGACGGTCTATTCCATCTGACGCCGGCCACCCGCGAGCAACGCGGCAATCAGTTGCAAAACGATCCGCTGGTGCAGGTGATGCCGGGGGTGATTGAGGGCAGTAACGTCAAGCCGATGGAAACCATGGTCGACATGATCGCCAACGCCCGACGTTTCGAAATGCAGATGAAGGTCATCCACAGCGTGGATGAGAATGAACAACGCGCCAACTCATTGTTGTCAATGAGCTGAGCCAGCTGAATGACCCGCTCCAGGAGAGCAGAATGATCCCATCATTATGGATTGCCAAAACCGGTCTGGATGCGCAGCAGACCAATATGGACGTGATTGCCAATAATCTGGCGAACGTCAGCACCAACGGCTTCAAGCGTCAGCGCGCGGTATTTGAAGATTTGCTGTATCAAACCATGCGTCAGCCAGGGGCACAGTCCTCCGAGCAAACCACCTTGCCGTCCGGCTTGCAGATCGGCACCGGCGTGCGTCCGGTGGCCACCGAGCGGTTGCACAGCCAGGGCAACCTGTCGCAGACCAATAACAGCAAAGACGTGGCGATCAAAGGGCAGGGCTATTTTCAGGTGATGTTGCCGGACGGCAGTCAGGCCTATACCCGCGACGGGTCGTTCCAGATCGATCAGAACGGCCAGTTGGTCACCGCCAGCGGTTTTCAGGTGCAACCGGCGATCACCATTCCCGCCAATGCCCTGAGCATTACCGTTGGGCGTGACGGTATCGTCAGCGTCACCCAGCAGGGCCAGACGGCGGCACAGCAGGTGGGTCAACTGACGCTGACCACCTTTATCAACGACAGCGGCCTGGAAAGCGTTGGCGAGAATCTGTATCAGGAAACCGAGAGCTCCGGCGCGCCGAATGAAAGCACCCCGGGTCTCAACGGCGCCGGACTGCTGTATCAGGGGTATGTTGAAACCTCCAACGTCAACGTGGCGGAAGAGTTGGTCAATATGATCCAGGTGCAGCGTGCGTATGAAATCAACAGCAAGGCGGTTTCCACCTCCGATCAGATGCTGCAGAAACTGACGCAGCTGTAAGCGGCGCAGGCACTTGCGGCCTGGGGGCGCAGCATGCTGTGCCCGATGTCACACCCCTGGTAAACAAAGGCGATATTTGTGGGCACCACACTTTTGACGGCTAACCTGCCGCCGCAGACAACACGCGTTTTGGCAGCGATGCTGATGTTGACTATCGGCGGCTGCGCCTATATTCCGCATAAACCGCTGGTCGACGGTTCAACCAGCGCACAGCCGGCGCCGGCCAGCGCACCGATGCCCAACGGTTCGATTTTCCAGTCCGTGCAGCCGATGAACTACGGCTATCAGCCGCTGTTCGAGGATCGCCGGCCACGTAACATCGGCGATACCCTGACTATCGTGCTGCAAGAAAATGTCAGCGCCAGCAAAAGTTCTTCGGCCAATGCCAGCCGCAACGGCAGCAGCAAGTTCGGCGTTGCCACCGCCCCGCGCTACCTCGACGGCCTGTTTGGCAACGCGCGCGCCGACATGGAAATGTCCGGCGACAACACCTTTGGTGGCAAGGGCGGCGCCAATGCCAACAATACCTTCAATGGCACCATTACCGTCACCGTCAATCAGGTATTGGCCAACGGCAACCTGCACGTGGTGGGGGAAAAACAGATCGCCATCAATCAGGGCACGGAATTTATCCGCTTCTCCGGCGTGGTCAACCCGCGCACCATCAGCGGCAACAACTCGGTGACCTCGACCCAGGTGGCGGACGCTCGCATTGAATACGTCGGCAACGGCTATATCAATGAAGCGCAGACCATGGGGTGGTTACAACGCTTCTTCCTGAACCTGTCACCGTATTAAGGATCGCACGATGCTGAAAAATTTACTCATGGCGCTGCTGGCGGCGACAATCAGCCTGCCGGTGGCGGCGGAACGCATTCGCGATCTGGTCACGGTGCAGGGCGTTCGCGACAACGCATTAATCGGCTATGGGCTGGTAGTGGGGCTGGACGGTTCCGGCGACCAGACCATGCAGACGCCGTTCACCACCCAGAGCCTGAGCAACATGCTGTCGCAGTTGGGGATCACCGTGCCGCCGGGTACCAATATGCAACTGAAAAACGTTGCCGCAGTGATGGTGACCGCCAAGCTGCCGCCGTTTGCCCGCAGCGGACAGAACATTGACGTGGTGGTGTCCTCAATGGGCAACGCCAAAAGCCTGCGCGGCGGCACGCTGCTGATGACGCCGCTAAAGGGCGCAGATAACCAGGTCTATGCGCTGGCGCAGGGTAACGTGCTGGTGGGCGGCGCTGGCGCGGCGGCCGGCGGCAGCAGCGTGCAGGTGAATCAGCTCAACGGCGGGCGCATCAGCAACGGGGCGGTGATCGAGCGTGAATTGCCAAGCACCTTTGGCCAGGGGGGTGAAATCAATCTGCAGTTGAATGATGAAGACTTTACGCTGGCCCAGCAGATCAGCGACGCCATCAACCGTCAGCGCGGCTATGGCACTGCCACGCCGCTGGATGCGCGAACCGTCAAGGTGCTGGTGCCACAGGGTAATAGTTCGCAGGTGCGTTTCCTGGCGGATATTCAGAATATCAACGTTAACGTCAGCGCAATGGACGCCAAGGTAATCATCAATTCACGTACCGGCTCGGTGGTGATGAACCGTGAAGTGATACTGGACTCCTGTGCGGTGGCACAGGGCAATCTGTCGGTGGTGGTCGATCGGCAGAATACGGTCAGCCAGCCGAATACGCCGTTCGGCGGTGGGCAAACGGTGGTGACGCCCAATACCCAGATTTCCATGCAGCAGCAGGGCGGTTCGCTGCAAAAAATCAACGCCAGCGCCAATCTCAACAATGTGATCCGCGCGCTGAACGCGCTCGGGGCAACGCCGATCGATCTGATGTCGATTTTGCAGGCGATGCAGAGCGCCGGCTGTCTGCGCGCCAAATTGGACATTATCTGATGAGTCGCGATCTGATGAGCCTGTCCGGAGCGGCGTACGACGCTCAGGCGCTGAACGGGCTAAAAACCGCCGCCGCTGCCGATCCGCACGGCAATCTGAAGCAGGTTGCCCAGCAGGTGGAAGGAATGTTCGTGCAGATGATGCTGAAGAGCATGCGTGCCGCGCTGCCGCAGGACGGCGCGCTGAGCAGCGATCAGACCCGGCTGTACACCTCGCTGTACGATCAGCAAATTGCTCAGCAGATGTCGCAAAAAGGGTTGGGGCTGGCGGAAATGATGGTGAAACAGCTGGGCAATGCCGGCGCGCGACCGAGCGAAACCGCCGGTACGCGGCCGATGGCGCTGGACAACTTCACACCGGCGCAGCTGATGTTTGACAGGCAGAGGCTGCAAAGTTTGCCGAACCAGACGCTGGAGCAACTGGTGCGGCGCGCCATGCCGCAAACGCCGCCGCTGCCGTCGTTGACCAACGGCAACTTTGTGGCTCGACTGTCGATTCCGGCACGGCTGGCCAGTCAGCAAAGCGGTATCCCGCATCAGCTGATCGTCGCGCAGGCGGCGTTGGAATCCGGCTGGGGCCAGCGCGAGATCCCGACCGCCGACGGTTCTCCAAGCTACAACCTGTTTGGTATCAAGGCTGGCAGCAGCTGGAACGGGCCGGTAACGGAGATCGCTACCACTGAATTCGAGCAGGGTACGGCGAAGACGATCAAGGCGCGTTTCCGGGTGTACGGCTCTTACGTCGAAGCGATTGCCGATTACGTCAAACTATTGACCGGCAACCCGCGTTACGCCAACGTTGCCGCCGCGCGCAGTCCGGAACAGGCGGCCTATGCGCTGCAACAGGCCGGTTACGCCACCGACCCGCAGTACGCCAAAAAGCTGGTCAGCGTGATCCAGCAAATGAAGAACGCCGGGGAACAGGTGGCAAAGGCCTATAGCCACGATCTGCAAGAACTGTTTTAGGCGCATTTTGCTCTCAAGTTCTGCGCTTGGCGGCCGATAACCCAGGCAGGCTGAGCGCAGAGGTTCAGCAGCACGATTAAACCCTGTGGGCCAGTGACAAGGAACCCCAATGTCTAATAGCTTAATCAACACCGCGATGAGTGGTCTGAATGCGGCGCAGGTGGCGCTCAGCACCGTCAGCAACAATATTTCCAATTACAACGTTGCCGGCTACAACCGGCAGACGGCGATTCTGGCGCAGAACGGCGGAATGGGCACCATGTCCGGCTTTATCGGCAACGGCGTCACCGTGACCAGCGTCAACCGTGAATACAATCAGTTCATCACCAATCAGCTGCGTGGCGCGCAAAGCCAGGCAGGCGCGCACGATGCGTATTTCGAGAAAGTGTCGCAAATCGATAATCTGCTGGCGGATAAAACCAATACCTTGTCCAGCAGCATGCAGGACTTCTTCAGCAATCTGCAAAACCTGGTCAGCAACGCCGGCGACGACGCGTCGCGCAATACCGTGCTGGGCAAGGCCAACGGCTTGGTGAACCAGTTTAACAACACCGATAAATATCTGCGCGATATGGAAAGCGGCGTCAATCAGCAACTGAGCGACAGCGCGGTACAAATCAACAACTACAGCCAGCAGATTGCCAAACTGAACCAGGACATCACGCGCTTGCGCGGCAGCGGCGGCGGTGAGCCGAACGCATTGCTCGATCAACGCGACCAGTTGGTGAGCGAACTGAATCAGATAGTCGGCGTGCAGGTGACCCAGCAGGACGGCGATGCGTATAGCGTCTCTTTTGCCAATGGCCTGACGCTGGTGCAGGGCAACAACGCCTATCAGGTAGAGGCGATGCCATCCAGCCAGGATCCGTCGCGTTTGACGCTGGGCTATAACCGCGGCTCGGGCGCCAGCGAAATTCCACAAGGGCAGATCGTCAGCGGCAGCGTCAGCGGCGTGTTGAAGTTCCGCAGCGAAGCGCTGGACAGCGCGCGTAACCAGCTTGGGCAGATTGCTCTGGCGATGGCGGACAATTTTAACCAGCAACACCGGGCTGGTTTTGACATCAATGGCGACGCCGGCGGCGATTTCTTCAGCTTTAGCGGCGGCCGGGTGGTGGAAAACACCCGCAACGTTGGCGACGCCACCCTCGGCGTGTCCTATACCGACACCGGCAAAGTACAGGCCAGCGATTACCACGTGGAGTTCGACGGCAATAACTGGCAGGTCACGCGCCTGTCCGACAACACCCCGATTACCGCCAGCGCCGGTACCGACGCCAGCGGCACGCCGACGCTGGCATTTGAAGGGTTGCAGGTCAGCATTGACGGTAACGCGCAAAAGAATGACAGCTTTACCGTGAAGCCGGTCAGCGACGTGGCGGGCAGCCTGAAGGTGGCCATCAGCGATGCCGGCAAAATTGCCGCCGCCGGTGCCGATGATGGCGGGCGTGGCGATAACGACAACGCCAAAAAACTGCTCGACCTGCAAACCCGGAAACTGGTGGATGGCAAGGCGACGCTGACCGGTGCTTACGCCAGTCTGGTGAGCAACGTCGGCAATCAGACCGCCACCGCCAAAAGCAACAGTGCGGCGCAGGGCAACATCGTCAAGCAGTTGACGGTTCAGCAACAGTCGGTGTCCGGCGTCAACCTGGACGAAGAATACGGCGAACTGCTGCGTTTCCAGCAGTATTACATGGCTAACGCCCAGGTGATCCAAACCGCCAGTTCGCTGTTCGACGCCATCCTGTCCATTCGCTGATAGCAGAAGGAATCCACACCATGCGCATGAGCACCAGCATGATGTATCAACAAAACATGAGCGGCCTTACCGATAACCAATCGCTGTGGATGAAATCGGCGCAGCAATTATCCAGCGGTAAAAAAGTGCTGACGCCGTCGGACGATCCTCTGGCGGCCTCGCAGGCGATTATGGTGTCGCAGGCGCAAGCGGAAAACGGCCAGTACGCCCTGGCGCGTACCTTCGCACGGCAGAGCGTGTCGATGGAAGAAACCGTACTGTCGAACGTCACCAGCGGCATCAAGGACATGAAGGCGCTGATCGTCAACGCCGGCGACGGCACGCTGAGCGATAACGACCGCGCTTCGCTGGCGACCCAGTTGCAGGGGATGAAAGATCAGTTGCTGAGCCAGGCCAACAGCACCGACGGCAATGGCCGCTACATGTTTGCCGGATTTAAAAACGACCAGCCGCCGTTTGTGCAGCAGGCCGACGGCTCGATCCGTTACCAGGGCGGTTCGACGCCGATCGAACAAAAGGTGGATGCCAATCGCACCATGACCGTTGGCCATACCGGAGATGCCATTTTCATGACGCTGACCAGCAATCCGAAGCCGGAGCCAGACGGCAGTGCGCCGGTCGCCAACGTATTTGACAGTATCGACACGGCGCTGGAGGCGTTGAAAACGCCGTTGCAGGGTGCGGATGACGCCACCCGCGAAAAAGTCAGCGTAGCGTTGGACAAGGCCAACCGCGGTCTGGACAACTCTTACAACAACGTGTTGAGCGTGCGCGCCGAACTGGGCACGCAACTGCAGGAAATGGATACGCTGGACAGCATTGGCAAAGATCGTGATATGACCAATCAGGCGCAATTAAGCGCGCTGGTGGATGTGGATATGGTCGAGGCGATCTCGTCCTACTTTATGCAGCAGGCCGCGCTGCAAGCCTCCTATAAAACCTTCAGCGATATGCAGGGTATGTCGCTGTTCCAGATGAATCGTTAACCCGTTCTATCTTGCCGTGACTTCGCGTCGCGGCAGGCCCCTTTTGGCGCGCTGAGAAGACGTTGCCGGCCAACGCGCCGTGCGGGGGATTCTTAAACCGGGCGCGCTGTTTGGCCCGTCGTTCTTTCTCCCACTAAGGTTTGAGTGACGGGCTTTTTTTTGGGGTTCATCGCGTTTTACCGAGGAGCGCAGCTTTGATGTTCAGAAAGAAGTCAGCGTTATCCCGGTATCCATAGGCCATTCGCTTCATCACTTAAACGACGTGCCTAGCGGTTGCTTTTCGCTTTAATCATGATGTTGCTCCTGTGGTTAACAAAGGCGGATATTGCGCCCGTCAGCCGGCAGCATTTATTCAAGCCAGCGGAGACATTTGAATCTTAATCCGGATAAATGACGTTTATCAGGCTCTTGTGTCAATAAAACGTTTTAACTGCCATTTTGTTTTAGACGAAAGGGGGCGTTGCTGTCGGATCAGTTGGCCATGCCGCTAATCACCGTTGCCAACCGATCAAACACGTCACCGAACAGGTGTTCGCAGAACGGCGCCAGCATCGGCATCATCAGGCCCAGGGTGAGAATGCCGATGGTCATGGTTACCGGGAAGCCGATGACAAACACCGACAGCTGCGGCGTTACGCGGTTAAGCAGGCCCAGTGACAGGTTGAGCGTCAGCAGCAGACAGATCAGCGGCAACGCCAGCATCAGGCCATTGATGAAAATCAGCGAGCCGGCCTGGGTCAGCGCCAGAAAACCGTTACCGTTCAACGGTTGTGCCTGGATCGGCAGCGTATGGAAGCTGTCCGCCAGCAGCGAAATCAGCCATAAATGGCCGTCAAAGGCCAGAAACAGCAGCAGCGCCAACAGGTTGAGCAAGCGCGCCAGCACCGGCATATTCGGCCCGCCGGACGGGTCGAAGAAGGTGGCGAACGACAGCCCCATCTGCATGCCGATTACCTCACCGGCGGTCCGGACCGCGGCGAAGGCGAATTGCATGGTCAGCCCGAGCGCGACACCAATCAGTATCTGCTGCATGGCCAGCCACAGGCCGCTGGCGGAAAAAATCGCTATGTTATTGGCGGGTAGGCTCGGCGCCACCAGCAGCACGATCAGGCCGCCGAGGCCGATCTTCACTTTTTTGCTGATTTGTTTTTCGCTGAACACCGGCGCGCTGGCGATCAGCGCCAACACGCGCAGCAACGGCCAGAAATACTGGCTGAGCCAGACGCCGATTTGCCCGCTGTCGAAGGTCAGCATACTCAGCCAATCAGGTTGGGCAGGTTGCTGAACAGCATGCGCATGTAATCCAGCAGCAAATTAAGCATCCATGGCCCGGCGATGATGATAGTGGCGACTACCGCCAGAATTTTGGGAATGAAAGACAGCGTCATTTCGTTGATCTGGGTGGCGGCCTGCAACAGGCTGACCACCAAACCGCTGATCAACGCCGCCAACAGCAGCGGTGCGGCCAGCGCCAGCGCAACTTTCATTGCTTCGGTGCCGAGCGCCATTACGGATTCAGGTGTCATTGCGCTCTCCGTTACGCATAAAAACTCTGTGCCAGTGAGCCGAGCAGCAGTTGCCAACCATCCACCAGCACGAACAGCATCAGTTTGAACGGCAAGGAAATGGTGGCCGGCGGTACCATCATCATCCCCAGCGCCATCAGTACGCTGGCAACCACCAGGTCGATAATCAAGAACGGGATAAAAACCGTGAAACCAATCTGGAAGGCGGTCTTCAGTTCGCTGGTGACGTAGGCGGGCAGTAAAATGCGCATCGGCACCGCCTCCGGCCCGGCCAGCGGCGGCAGGTTGGCCAGGCGAGCGTAGAGCGCCAGGTCGGCTTCACGTGTCTGACGCAGCATGAACTCGCGCAGCGGCTGCGCGCCCTGGTCGATTGCCGTCTCCATGCTGATTTTGTCCTGGCTAAACGGCAGATACGCGTCCTGATACACCTTGTCGAACACCGGCGCCATAATGAAGAAGGTCAGAAACAGCGCCAGTCCCAGCATCACCTGATTGGGGGGCGCAGTTGGCGTGCCCAGCGCGTTGCGCAGCAGGCCGAGCACGATGATGATACGCGTGAAGCTGGTCATCATCAGCAGCATCGCTGGCAGGAAACTGAGGGAGGTCAGCAGCACCAGCGTTTGCACCGGCAACGTCCAGCTTTGGCCACCGCCGGCCAGCGGCTGGCTGATCAGCCCCGGCAACTGCGCTATGGCCGACGGGCTTAACGCCAACAAAGCCAGAGTTAGCAGCGGGGCGAGAGCGCGGCAACGCAGCAGCGCAGCCGGTGAGAGAGACCGAGTGTGGTTCATGCCGATTTTTCCGGGCGTTGCAGAATTTTGTGCATCAATTGGCGAAAGTCCGCCGGCGCGGCTTTGGTCGCAGCGGGGGCGGACGGCGGCGTGCTTAGCGTATGCAACGGCGTGATACTTTGCGCGGTAACACCCAGCACCAGCCAGGTGTTATCCACTTCGACCACCACCACCCGCTCGCGCTGGCCGACCTGACAGCTGGCGCGCAGGTTAAGCAGCGCGGCGTTGCGCGCCTGCGGGGCGAACCCCAGCCGGCGAAACAGCCAGCCGGCCAGCAGGATCAGCAGCAGGATCGCGCCGAGCGCGCTGCCCACCTGGGTCAATACCGAACCGGCCGGCAGCGCCGGGCTGGCTGCCGGTTGAACGGTGTGCGCCTGCACGTTGGCATTGGCATTGGCATTGGCGTTCATTAGCGGCTCAGGCGGCGCATACGTTCGGACGGCGTGATGATGTCGGTGATGCGTACGCCGAACTTGTCGGCGACCACCACCACTTCACCCTGTGCGATCAGGTAACCGTTAATCAGGATATCCAGCGGTTCGCCGGCCAGCCCGTCGAGCGCGACCACCGAACCTTGCGATAGACGCAACAGCTCTTTGATGGTCATTTTGGTGCGGCCAAGTTCTACCGTCAGCTTGACCGGAATATCCAGGATCAGATCGATATCTTGCAGGCTGCCGATGGCGTCCTGTGCTTCCAGCGTTTTAAACACGCCCTCGGTGGCGGCGCTGGTCTTCTCGGACGACTGCTGTTCGTTAAACGCGTCAGCCCACAGATCGTCTACGGATTCCTTTCCTTCGCCAGACGGTTGCTTAGGATCACTCATTGGGCTGTTCCTCACTCAGAGCATTCAAGATAGGGTTAATCAAATGTTCAACACGCAGGGCATATTGCCCGTTCAGGGTGCCGTATTGGCTGGTCAGCACCGGCACGCCGTCGACGTGGGCGATCAGGCGTTCCGGCTTATCGATCGGTAACACGTCGCCCGGTTGCAGTTTCAGCACTTTCGACAGCCGCATCGGGATATCGACAAAATTGGCTATCAGCTCCAGCTCGGAGTGCTGAACCTGTTTCACCAGCGTTTCCCGCCAACGGCTGTCTTCCTGGCGGGAGTTTTCCAGCGGTGGGTTGGTCAGCAGTTCGCGCAGCGGTTCGATCATGGCGAACGGGATGCAGATATTGAATTCGCCACTCAGCGCGCCGATTTCCACCTGGAATGGCGTGGTGACCACGATATCGTTCGGTGAGGTGGTGATATTGGTGAATTTCACCTGCATTTCGGCGCGCACGTATTCCACGTCAATCTGGTAAATGGCGCTCCAGGCATCGCCGTAAGCATCCAGCGCCAAACGTAGCATGCGCTTGATCACGCGCTGTTCGGTCGGGGTGAACTCACGGCCTTCCACTTTGGTCGGGAACCGGCCGTCGCCGCCGAACAGGTTGTCGACCGCAATAAATACCAGGCTGGGCGCAAATACGAACAGTGCGGTGCCGCGCAATGGGTTGAGATGCACCAGGTTCAGGTTGGTTGGCACCGGCAGATTGCGGGCAAACTCATGGTATGGCTGGATCCTGATCGGCCCGACGGTGATATCCGGACTGCGGCGCAGCAGGTTGAACAGCCCCATGCGGAACTGCCGGGCAAAACGTTCGTTGATGATTTCCAGCGCGTGCAGACGCTCGCGCACCACGCGGCGCTGGGTGGTGGGATCGTAAGGCTTGACGTCGCTGTCGTTGCCGACAGTTGCCGCAGGCTCATCGCCTTCGGCTTCGCCGTTGAGCAAGGCATCGATCTCTGCCTGTGAAAGAATACTGTCGCCCATGGGTAATTACCGCAGTATGAACGCGGTGAACAGCACATCGCTGACCACCTGCTTCGGTTGGCCTTTAACCAGCGGTGGACTGAGTACGTCCTTGATCTGCGCCACCAGTTGCTGTTTTCCTTGCTCGTTCGCCAGTTGCGCGGCTTCCTGGCGGGACAGCAGCATCAGCAGACGACTGCGGACCTCCGGCAGGAAATCGTTCAACTGACGGCGGGTCGCCTCGTCCGGCAGGCGCAGCGTCAAACCGATGTACAGCACCCGATCCGGATTGTTGTCCGGCGTCAGCAGATTGACGGTAAAGGTATCGAGCGGCATGAATACCGGCGCCGTAGGCGGCTGCGGCTTGGCGGCGACCGGAGCGCCGTCGTTCTTCTGCTGCAATAGCCACCAGCTGTAACCCGCGGCGCCACAGGCAGCGACGGTGATCAACAGCAGCAATATAACCAGTAGCGAGCGCTTTTTCGCTGCGGTTGGTAGAGTATTTTGGGACATTAGCTAATCAAATTCCTGTTATTGACACGGGGAACGTCACCCGTGAATACCCGCCATGGTTAACGCGCATCATGGTGGGTATGACCCCCAAACCGTAAGGGGAAACGATGGCCTTATTATCCCGTCAATTCGGGCGTGCAATGGCCTGAATAGACGGGGAAAAGCCTCCCAGCTTCAGCGTTAGCCGTGACTCAGGCGAAAATATCGACGCCGTCCACCGCCCGAGCCATGGCCTGCAGACCGGCCGGTGCCACCACGGCGTCAAGCGGCGCATCGCTGTCGCCGTGCTGCGGCTGATAAGACGACTGACCGCTGCCATTGGACGCCTGCTGCTGCGGTTGCGGCATTGATTCGCTACCGACGCTGCTCTGACCCAGGTTGATACCGCTTTCCGCCAGCGCATGACGCAGTTGCGGCATCGACGCTTCCACCGCTGCGCGCACCTGGCCGTGTGCCGAGGCGATATGCAACTGCGCCTGGTTATCGTCAAGCTTCAGGGTAATCTGCAATGCGCCCAGCTCTTGTGGATGCAAACGCAGTTCCGCACTTTGCTGGCCGTTGCGGTGGAACATCAGTACCTGCTGACTCAGCGCCTGCTGCCATTCCGGACTGCCGAGCTGTGCGTTCAACTGCGGCGTCGTCGCAGCGGTGAGCTGTGCGCTGGAGTGGGCGTTGGCTGCGATCGGGCTGGACACGGGCGGCATCATGGCCGGCGACGACGGGCTGTGGGATGGGGAGGCGCCGTCGGTCGGCATGCGATGTCCAGCGACGTTGGCCGCCTCGCTATCGGCGACTAACGCCGTATCCGTCTGCGTCACCGCAGCGCTCAATGGCGGCTCAGGCTGGCGACCGGTCGGTGCGTTGGCCTGGCCGGACGGGTGCGGCGTCACGGCGGGGCGCAGGGAAGGCAATGCGCGCTCGGCGGTGGTCACCGGCGCAAGCGTAGCGCTGGCGTGGTCGGGCGGCGTTGGGCTGGTCAACGGCGACGATGGACTGGCCGGCAGCATGGCGAACAGCGCTTGCAGGGTGGCGTCATCCAGTTCTGTTAGCCTCTTCAGCGGCGTGCTGTCGCCGTGGTGCGATGCCGGCAATACGTCATCGGGCAAGCGGGAGACGCCAGTCAGGCTTGGGTCAGCGTCCGGCTGCGTCAGCGCCGACAACAGCGCCTCAAGCGACTGACGGGTCAGAGGCGACACGGGTTGCTGTTCGGCGGACAGATGCTCGGTGGTCAAGAGGCCGCCGCGGTTCGCCGTCGGCAGCACCCGTGCGCCGAGCAGTTGAGCGAAACCCGCAGACCATTGCGCGGCGTCCAGCGGCAGCGCCGCCCGATCGGGCGTGGCGCTATCAACGGCCGGTGACAGGCCGGCCAACAGGGTCAGATTCATGGGGTGGTATTCCTATGTGAGCAACGTTGAGCGAACTCATCCATCAATTTTTGGTCACGTTTGTTATCCAGCAGCCGTTCGGCATCAAGCGCGCGGGTGTGCAGCGTTTCGAAGGCGTTTAATCGCTGCTGTTTGTCCTGCCACTGCTTGACGGCCTGGTCCACTTTTTGACTCCATTGCAGCAATTGTTGTCGATGTTGGCTAATCGCCTGTTCCAGGGTGCCGATAAATTGCTGATAATTTTGCCAACTGGCGGCACCCATGCCATCGCTCAGCGTGCTGTTCAAGGTGTGGCGATATTCGTCCTGATAATTGAGCAGCATCGACAGCTGCTGCTCCGCAGCCTGCTGCGCCTGGCGTAGCTGACCGAGCTGCCGAGCCGCCTGTTCCACGGCATCTTGCGCCAAATTGCGCAACGTAATCAGCGGTGATGATGTTTTCATGGTGTTCTCCGCCGGGTTAAACCATCAACTGCCGCAATTGATCGCACGCGTCGTCATAGCCGCTGCGTTCAAAAATGCCCTGTTGCAGATAGGCCTCCATCTGCGGGTAGAGCGTCATCGCCTTGTCGAGCAACGGGTCGCTGCCAGCGGCATAGGCGCCAACGCTGATCAGATCGCGGTTGCGCTGATAGCTGGCCAGCATCTGCTTGAAATTGCGCACGCGCCGATAATGCTCATCATCGATCAGGGCGGTCATCGCACGGCTGATCGACGCTTCGATATCTATCGCCGGATAGTGGCCGGCCTCGGCCAGGCGGCGTGACAGCACCACGTGGCCGTCCAGAATGGCGCGTGCCGAATCGGCGATCGGATCCTGCTGATCGTCGCCTTCGGTCAATACGGTATAAAATGCGGTGATCGAGCCGCCGCCGCTGATGCCGTTGCCGGCGCGCTCCACCAGCGCCGGCAGTTTGGCGAATACCGACGGCGGGTAGCCTTTGGTGGCCGGCGGTTCGCCGATCGCCAGAGCGATTTCGCGCTGCGCCATGGCATAGCGGGTGAGGGAGTCCATAATCAGCAGCACGTGCTGGCCGCGATCGCGGAAGTCTTCGGCGATGCGTGTGGCATAGGCGGCGCCCTGCATGCGCAACAGCGGCGACACGTCGGCCGGCGCGGCGATCACCACCGAACGCGCGCGACCCGCGGCACCGAGAATGTTTTCAATAAAGTCTTTGACTTCGCGACCGCGTTCGCCGATTAGACCGACCACGATCACGTCGGCCTGGGTATAACGGGCCATCATGCCGAGCAGTACGCTTTTGCCAACGCCGGAACCGGCGAACAGCCCCATCCGCTGGCCGCGGCCGACGGTGAGCAAGCCGTTGATGGTGCGTACGCCAACGTCCAGCACCTGCGCGATCGGGGTACGCTGCAACGGGTTGAACGGCGCGGTGAAAAGCGGTGCGCGGTAGCCGGTATCGGGGGCAGGCAGGCCGTCGAGCGGCTTGGCGCTGCCGTCCAATACGCGCCCGAGCAGCGCCGGCCCCAGTGGCAGCTGTTTGCCGGCATGTTGGCCTTCGGGGGCAACGCGGGCGTAGACGCGCGCGCCGGGCACAATGCCTTCGACATCTTCCAGCGGCATCAGAAACAGATGCTGGCCGTTAAAACCGACCACTTCGCTTTCCACCTCCTGCACCTCGCCGGCGTGGTGCCGTTCGATCAGGCAGGTGGCGCCGAGCGGCAGTTGCAACCCGGTAGCTTCCAGCACCAGGCCGGTGGCGCGGGTCAGGCGACCGTAACGGCGCACCGTCGGTGCCTGCGCGATACGCTGTTCCAGCGTATCCAGGCTGGTTAGCCAGCGGTTGAGGCGCTGAGTCATTACAGCTCTCCCGGCGCGGCCAAACGGCACAGTTCATGCCAGCGGGTAGCCAGCGTGGCATCGAGGTCGCCGTCTTGTGCGCTGACCTTGCAACCGCCCGGGTGCAGCTGTCCGTCAGCCAGCAATCGCCAACCGTGCAGGCTCAACGTGACGCCAAGCTGCTGTTCGACACGCTCATAGTCGTCCGGATGCACGCGCAACTGCGGCTTGCCGCTGAACATCGGCTCTTGTTGGATCAATTGCTGAATTTGCGCCAGCAGAGCGGTGCCGTCGCACACCGGCGGTTGGCCAAGCACCTGCCTGGCAGCGGTCAGCGCCAGCTGCATCAGGCGTGAAGCGATCACGCTGTCCAGCGCGTCCAACGTATGCTGGAACTCGTTCACCAGATTTTGCCAGTGCTCGGTCAGCGGCTGTTGCTGCTGCTGTTCTTGCAAGATACCCTGCTGGCGGCCTTCTTCCAGTCCGGTCTGGAAACCGGCCTGGTAACCTTTTTGCTGACCGTCGGCATAGCCCAATTGCTGTCCCTGCTGTTGCGCCTGCAAACGCAGCGTTTCCAACTGTTGTTGCGGGTCAATAGGCGCGTCAAGCGGCAACGGTTCCTGGTCCGGCGTCGCCAGCAGCGGTGATGGTGCCACCGGGGGCTGTTCCGCCAGGTCATTGAGCGACCACGGCTGCCAGGCCAGGCTGTTGATGCGATCAGACATAGGTGTCCTCACCACCGCCGATGATCATTTCGCCGCTTTCCGCCAAACGGCGCACGATCAGCAAAATGGCCTTCTGTTCGTTTTCCACCTGCGACATGCGCACCGGGCCGCGATTGGCCAAATCGTCGCGCAGAATATCGGCGGCGCGTTGCGACATATTGCGCAGGAACTTCTCGCGCAGCGGCTGTTCGGCTCCTTTCAGCGCGATCAGCAGCGACTCGCCTTCCACTTCCTGCAACAGGCGCTGGATGCTGCGATCGTCGACCTCGACCAGATTTTCGAACAGGAACATCTCGTCGATGATCTTCTGCGCCAGTTCGCCGTCGTATTCACGCATTGCGTCAATGACCGCTTCTTCCTGCTGGGTTTTCATCAGGTTGATGATCTCGGCGGCGGTGCGTACGCCACCCATTTTGCTGCGCTTGAGGTTTTGGCCGTCAAGCAGGTTATTGAGCACCTCGGTCAACTCGGCCAGTGCAGCCGGCTGTACGCCGCCGAAGGTGGCAATACGCAACATCACATCGTTGCGCAGCCGTTCGTCGAACTGCGCCAGAATATCCGCCGCCTGCCCACGTTTCAGGTGAACCAGAATGGTGGCGATGATCTGCGGGTGTTCGTCGCGGATCAGATCGGCGGCGCTCTGTGGCTCCATAAAGTTGAGCGTTTCCATACCGGTAGTGGTTTCGCGCGACTCGAGAATATCCTCCAGCAGGCTGGCGGCGCGTTCTTCTCCCAGCGCCTTGACCAGTACCGATCGCAAGTAGTCGCTGGCATTGACGCTGAGCGCCGCGTACTGCTCGGCGTCGTCTTCGAACTCGCGCAGTATCTCACTCAGTTGCTTGTGCGACACCTGGCGCATGCTGGCCATGGTGCCACTCAGTTGCTGAACCTCACGTGAAGAAAGGTGTTTGAACACCTCGGCGGCGCGGTCCTCTCCCAGCGTCATCAGCAGAATGGCGCTCTTTTCTGTACCTGTCAGACTCATATCTCGTTACTCATCCATTGGCGGATTACCAGGGCGACCACGCGGGGATCCTTGTCCGCCAGATCGCGGATCCGCTGGCTCTGGACTTCGGCGCTGACGCGCTGCTGCGAACGCTTGTGCTGTACCAGTTCGTCATTGCTCGGCTTACCGGCGTCGGCAGGGCGGGCGGCAGGGGCGCTGGCGGCGGCAATGGCGGCCTGTTGCTGCGCCTGGCGCTGTTGCAGCTGAGGGCGAACCAGTTTGCGCCACAGCAGCCAGGCCACCAGCAGGATCAGCAGATAACGGCCAGCGTTCAGCAACGAGTCGATAAACGACTGCGTTTGCCAGAACGGCAGTTCGCCAGCGGTCATTTCAGTTTCGGTAAACGGTGAATTGACCACGTTCAGCGTGTCACCGCGGGTGCCGGAATAGCCCATCGCTTCGCGCACCAGCGATTCAATCTGCGTCAGCTGCTGTTTGCTCATCGGTAGCGGCTTGCCGTCCTTGTCGCTGCCGAGCGTGTTCAGCACCACCGCAACCGACAGGCGTTGCACCGCCCCGGATTTATGCTGGGTATGGCGAATGGTGCGATCCACTTCATAGTTGGTGGTTTCATCGCGGCGACTGTTTTGCGGCTGGCCGTTGCCGTTGCCGTTGCCGGTGGCTGTGTTGCTGGTTTGCCGCGCGGCAGGGGGGGCGTTGTTGGCGGTGGTATTGGTATTCGCCGTGGCGTCGGCCGCGGGCGTTTCAATCGGCGCGGTGGGCGCTGCGCTCGGCTGGTTGGACAAAGCCCCCGGCACGCCGCCGACCGGCTGGCCGCCAAGTTGATCGCTCTGGCTCAGCTGTCGTGAACGAATCGCGGCCTTTTCCGGCGTTGGGTTCGGTTGGTACTGTTCGTCGGTCTGTTCACGGATGGAAAAATCTATCTGCGCGGTGACCTGCGCCCGCACGTTGGCGCTGCCGACGATTGGCGCCAGTATTGCTTCAATACGGCGTTGATAGCGATTTTCGACTTCACTGGTGTATTTCAACTGGCTGGCGTTGAGATCGCGTCCGCTGCCGTCGGACTGGGTCAGTAAACGACCAGCCTGATCGACCACCGTAACGTTGCCGGGCGGCAAACCGGCGACGCTGCTGGCAACCATATACACGATAGCGTTGATTTGGCCGTCATCGAGCGCGCGCCCTGGCTGCAGGTTCAGGGTCACCGAAGCGGAAGGGGATTTTTGTTCACGCACGAACAGCGACGGCTTTGGCAGCGCCAGATGCACGCGGGCGTTCTGCACCGGGCCGAGTGATTCGATGGTGCGCGACAGTTCGCCTTCCAGGGCGCGCTGATAATTGATCTGCTCACTGAACTGGCTGATGCCGAACTTTTCCTGATCCAGCAGTTCAAATCCGACTGCGCCGCCTTTCGGCAAGCCTTGTTGCGCCAGACGCAAGCGGGTTTCGTGCACTTTTTCTGCCGGGATCATCAGCGCTGCGCCGTTTTCGGCAAAACGGTAGGGGATATTCATCTGCGTCAGTTGGGTGACGATGGCGCCGCCGTCGCGGTCGTTAAGATTGCTGTACAGCACGCGATAATCCGGGCTTTTTGCCCATAACAACAATGCGACAACGATGGCTATCGCCGCCGAGGCCGCCACCAGCAACGGGATTTTGGGGTTGGCGCGCAGGCGATTCCACTGGGCCTGAAGGCCATTTTCACGGTTTTCGCCGGCGGAGAGTGACGCGCTCATGCTTGCCCCTTGCCTGGCAGATGAACGATATGGTTAGCGTTGTGTGGTGACAAAACTGGCTCCCTGATGCACATAACTTAACGGACTACGCCCTTTGTCTTTCAGCTGTTTGGTTGTTGGTTGCGCGTTGCCGCAGAGATACAACTCGAAATCCATTGGGTAGATAGCGTCCCCATTTTCGGATGCCATATTTGCATTTAACGCCAAGTTTGATGGCTCGATAAGCCGTGTTTTTTGCAGTTAATTAGCCGCTTTAGCGCTATTGGGGTGTGTTAGGGTGTGCACCATCGGAATTGTCTCGGGTACAACGCTGCCCGACAAAAAACCAACCGGGGGACGCGTGGCGATTCAAGGCATCGAAGGGGTATTACAACAATTACAGGCAACGGCTCTCCAGGCCGGTGGCATCACCAATGCCCCTCCGGCGCAGGGAGCCAGTTTCGCCAGCGAACTGAAGGCGGCGATCGGCAAAATTAGCAACATCCAGCAAACCGCGCGCCAGCAGGCGCAGAATTTTGAAATGGGCGTGCCGGGCATCAGCCTCAACGACGTTATGGTGGATCTGCAAAAATCGTCGGTATCGCTGCAAATGGGGATTCAGGTCCGCAACAAGCTGGTTGCGGCCTATCAAGACGTAATGAATATGCAGGTGTAGTACGCCAGGGCGGGGATGGGAGCGATCCCCGCCGCGGTTAATCAATCACAATATTCCGCGTGTAAACCAACAGGCTTTTTTCATTAACGGCAATCACCCTGACGGGATCGCCATAATGGCGCTTGATCAACTCGGCCATCGCCGGGGTATCCGCGATAAAAAAGTCGCCGCCGCGTGTATACCACCGAGCGTCAGACAACCATCTGCTGGCAGAGATTTTATGCGTATTCTGGTCTATCTCGATTGGCGCAATGGAAATATCACCGTCTATAGACACTGAGGAAGCATACCAAAAGCTGGCATAGCCCCGTTGCAGGTGGTTATTTCTGATCGCGTCTTTCAACTGATTGATAATTTCGTCCGGATTGTTGCGCAGCGGCTCAGCACGCCAGCTCCCGGCGGCGGCAATAATAAACACCGCCGTCAGCAAATATGACACCTTCGCGTTCATCTCTATGTTTCTGGCAATAAAGATGGCGCCAAAAATAAATACCGGTACCAGATAGCGCACGGCATATACGTCGATGGGCCTGTTGCTGATCAGGTAGGCCGGGATCATGATCAGTGCCGCCAATCCCAGGGTGATATCCAACGGGGAAAGGCTCTTGATTTTCTTTGCAGCCCGCGCAAGGTACAAGAAGAACATCAGCATGCCAAACAGATTGAACAGGTAAAACAGGGTTTGCCTGCTGGTCGGCGCCTTGCCAAAGATATCCGCATTGAAATAAAGAAGTAGCCCTTTGGTGAACAGGTACAGGTTGTTGCCGATATCATCAAAGTTGACGAAGGTGGGAGAGGGAATACCGGGAAGATAAAATCCCCCCAGCGCATCAAACCCGGCAGCAATCAGTTTGGCCAACAGAGAGGACAGAATAACCATGACGACGACGCCGGCATGCTTTGCTGATTTTTGCTGGTACGCCGCATAGCCGTAGGATAGACACAGTGGCACGACCGCCAGATAGCTGCTGATATTATCGCTGAACAAAGTAATGGCAAGCAGCAGGCCCAACGCAATCAGGCAACTGACGCCACCGCGATTGGCATATCTGTCGGCAAGCATAAAGCAACCGAGTATGTAGATATAGGTTCCGATATGTATCACCGGCATCAGGGTGTTTAATGCGGCAAATGCACCAGGGGCGGCGAAGCCGATAACGATCGGCCACAGATTTTTTTTGCCGTCTTTTACTGACAGATAAAGTGAAAATACGCTCAACAACGCCAGCATCATTGATGGCAGCAGCGCGGATTGCCAGGCGCCATAACCTGCCAGCAACGTGGCTGCCGCATACCAGATGAGATCGGTGAAATAAAACGAAACGGTAGACAGGCTCCAGCCGCTGAGCAGAATGTTGCCGGCGGCCAGATCCCGCCCCTCTAGCAGACCCGATGCGCCATCGGAGCTGGCAATAATCCCGGCGGTAATCTGCAGATATATAAAGCAAAGCAGTAGAAATACAGCGAGATATAATGCGGGCTTTTTAATCATTACGGTTTTTCTTCCTTAAACGTTTTCTTTATATATCGCGGTCTTTGTTTTGCTTCGGTGTAAATCCTGCCGATATATTCGCCCAGTATGCCGATGCCAATCAGCTGAACGCCGCCGAGGAACAGGATCGATATCAATAATGAGGGGTAGCCTCGCACCGGATTACCAAATGCCAGGGTATCGAGCATCATCCATGCGCCGTAAAAAAATGAGATACCGGCGATGACAAAGCCGATATAAGACCAGATGCGCAACGGAAAGGTCGAAAAAGAGGTTATGCCTTCCAATGCCAGATTCCACAGTTTCCAACCGTTGAATTTAGTGGTGCCGGCAATGCGATCGGCCCGGGTGTATTCAACAATGGCAACCTTGCCGCCTACCCAGGATAATACGCCTTTCATAAATAAGTTGCGTTCCGGCAACAGCTTTATATTTTCCACCGTTTCGCGCGACATCAGTCGGAAATCACCGACGTTTTCTTCTATTTTTGGGGTGCTGATTTTATTGTGCAGTCGATAAAACCATTCCGCCGTTTTCCGTTTCATCCGGCCATCGCAGGATCGATCGCTGCGCTTTGCCAACACCACGTCAGCGCCGCGCTGCCATTTTTCCACCATTAAGGGAATGACGTCGATCGGATCTTGCAGATCGACGTCAATAGGGATGATTACCTCGCCGGAAGCCGCCTCCAGTCCGGCGAACAGCGCCGCCTCTTTGCCGAAGTTTCTGGTAAACGAGATGACTTTAACCTGGGGATCGTCGGCGGCAAGATTGACAATGGTGGTTTCGGTAGCATCTTTGCTGCCATCATTAATGAAAATAATTTCTACCTGTTGCTGGCTTAATGCTGTATGGGCCCGTACCGAACGATAGAAAATCGGTACCGCTTCCTGCTCATTGAATACTGGAACTACCAGAGATATTTTCATTTTCTTTCCTTGAAAACGATATGTTTGGCGTAGATATAGCCGCAAAACAGACTGATGCCAGAAAACGCAATCAGCGTTACCCAGGGGATAATGGTGAGCCTATCGGCGACGGCCCCGGTAGCAATACTCAAAAATCCCATAAAGGCGACGTACATGACATATCTGGTCGTGGTCGCCGTCGCTTTAAACGTCAGCGCGCTATTGGCGAAAAACGAAAAGCTCACAGCCACGCAAAAAGCCACAAAATTACTCAGTGCCTGATCGGCCTTGACCACCCTGAGCATGGCGAAAAATATTGCCCAATGTATTGCTGTGTTAACCACGCCGATAGCGACGTATTTGAAAAAGGACTTGTCCATAAGATTAACCCCAAAAACTCCAGGGGCAGATCCTACCACCTGCCCGCATTATGGCAACCAGGGCCAACACTTTTGTGGTCGAACCTGCATACCGGTGTTCGCGTTACGCCAGTGAACACCGGTATACGCTGGTCATTATCTCGCTTGATTACCTTGCGCGCTGGCGGTTTATTCGGGGCGCTGATGGCCGCGAATGGCGGTGGGGACAAAGCCAAAGCGCTTGCGAAAACGCTCGGCAAAACGTGAGGAACTTTCATAGCCGACGTGTTGCGCGATGATCGAAATCGGCCAGTCGGTGGATTGCAGCAATGCCAGTGCGCTGTTCATACGCACGTCAATCATCAGATTGCGCAACGCGGTATTTTCCGCCGACAGTTTGCGCCGCAGCATCACTTCACTCATCGACAGACTTTCGGCGACTTTGGCGGCGGTCCATATGCTGTGGGGATCGGTTGCCAGGCAACGGCGTACGCGCTGGGTCAGATCCTTCACCTCATTGTGCACGAACTTGATGCCAAACTGCGTCAGCCATAACAGGATCTCCAGCACTTTATGTCGGGTGATCGCCGTCGGAAAACTGTTGTTCAGCGCCAGCGCCAGGTGAGTGGTTTCAAAACTGTGGATAAAACCACAGGGGAGGTTGCGCAGAGTTTGCACGCCGGCGAAGGCAGGGTCCGACACCGTCGGACTGAGCGGTCTGGCGGCAGCGAACAGCAGCGGATCGCAGGTCAGCAACTGGCAGCTGAACACGCCGTCATCTGAAAGACCATTAATGATATCAACGGTTTGCCCTCCGTCTATCATCATCAGCTCCCCAGGGTATGCCACCAGCTCCTGCTGTTGCCAGCGGATGCGTTTATGGCCTTGTTGTATCAGATATAGATGTGGTTGTTCGAAATATACCGAAGAAAATAATAATTCAGTATGCTGAATAAGGTGCGCTGAAGCGCCGATTCCAGGGCAAAGATTAATTGTGCGTTCCATCGATATTCGTTTCGCTGCCAGTCTCTAAGAATATCTTTACGCGTTGCGGTGCGTTGGAGCAACTATTTTCCATGCGTTGGGCAGAACAACGCGGTGTGTCAATGGTCAAAAATCAATTTCCTGCTGAACAGAAAACGTCCGTGTCGAAGGAATAAATATCCCTAAAATATACGTCAATACGCGCATCTCGATTAATTACGCCGTGTGGGAATAATTCAAATGCTAATGATATAAACCTCTCGCGGATGATGATGTCGCCATCAAGCCAATGAGTCTACGGAGTAGGCATCAGCGGATCTGCGGCTCGCCCAGCAGCAATGCGCGATCGTGAAATTGCCCGTAGGTGCTGTTAACCACATTTTGCCGCGTCGACTGGCCGATCAATTCGCGTAGTTCATCCATGCGCGCCTGCAGCAAGGCGCGCAATTGCGTTTCGTTATCCAGGATCTGCTGCAATTTATTGCGCAACAATTCTTGCAAGGCGAGTGACGATTCCATCACGCCGGCGAAGTCGGCGGTTTTTTCCACCGAGGTCACATAGGTCAATTCCAGTTCCACCAACTGATCCCAATGGCCGGTTTTAGCCAGTGCGATCATTTGGCTGCTCAGGGTATATATTTGCTGATAGGCGGATAGCAGTTGCTGTTGGCGTTCCATTAAATGGCGTCCTGAGAAGGTTGATAGTTGGGGCCAATCTGGCGCCAGGCGTCGGCAATATTATCCAGCAGCTTGACTACCTCTTCGATAGCCTGTTGATCGTTATGCAGATTAGCCTGCAACAAGCGACGTTTCATATAGTCATACAGCGCGGCAAGATTGTCCGCTACCTCGCCGCCCCGCTGGTGATCGAGACTGTTTTTCAGACCATTGTCGATAATATTGATTGCTTTGGAGATAGCCTGACCCTTGCCGGCAATATCGCCCTGGTCCATCAGAATTCGTGCGCGAGACAGGGCGCTTTGCGCCCCGTCGAATAGCATTACGATTAACTGATGCGGGCTGGCACTCATTACGCCACTTTCCAAACTGACCTGTGCGTAGGCCTGCGTTCCGCTACGGTTGTACATGCTGTTTTACCTGGTGAAAACCTATTTATTAGGATGAGAACTGTTGGGTTAAATACGTACTGGTGCCGTTCAGTTTCGACATCATGGTGTCGAGCTGGACGAACTGTTGTTTATATCGATCGATAGTGTCCTGAATACTTTCCGTCACCCGGGTAATTTGCGTGTTCAGGCGATCGAGATTGGTATTAATGCTTTTGGTGGAATTTTCTATTACGCCACCGGCCTTGATATAGGTCTGGATTTCATTATGGATCTCGGTGGCCATACCGGTATCTTTACCGTTGCCGGCAAAGAAGTTCGCCACCTGTTCCGGCTTTTCATCCACCGCTTTTTTCAGCTTTTCATCATCGATTTCCAGCTTGCCGGTTTTGACATTGGTGGTAATGCCCAGGTTGCCAAGGCCTTTTAATTCCGGGTTATCCTGCGCCGCGCTTAACGCGCTTTTAATCGAAGACTGTACGCCGCGCAGGGTATTGTCGCCCAGCAGCGCACCGTTTTTCGCCGATTGTTCTTCACCGCTTTTTACCGGGGTGTATTTGCTTAGCGATGTAAAGGTATCCAGCAGCGAGTTATAGCTGTCGACCCAGGCTTTGATTTTTTCGGTGGAGCCGCTTTTATCGGTGCTGATCACCAGGTTTTGTGGTTCGCCGGGTTTGGTGGTGGTTTTCAGATCCAGCGTGACGCCCTGTAACGCGTCGGCGATCGAGTTGGTGCTGCGTTTGATTTTGGTGCCGTTGACGGTGATTTCAGCGTCCTGGCCGGCTACCGTCTCTTTCATCGCGCCGGTGTTGCTGGTGGAATCGTAATTGAGGATGCCCGCGAGCTTGGCGTCATTGTTGACCGTCACGCTCACCTTATTGTTTTCACCGGTGGTGGTGGAGCTGATGGCCAGTTTGTACTCGTTGTCGCCAACGCGCATGATGCTGGCGTTGACGCCGGCTTTGGCGCCGTTGATCGCATCACGCATTTCCACCAGCGAGGTTTGATCGTCACCGAGCGGTATGTTCACCTGTTTCGGCGGGTTGCCGGCGGTGATCGACATTGAGCGATCGGTGGCGCCGCGGGTACCGAGCTGGCTAGTCTGATCGGCAATGCTGGCCTGGGTGGTCAGCGTTTGCGGCTGTGCCAGTTTATCGACGGTAATGGTGTAGTTGCCGGGCACCGTTTTGGCGTTGGTGGTGACGGCGAACTGGTCGTGCGTGCTTGCCGTGGTGTTGTTGAAAAACGCCGGTTTGGCCAGATCCTTGCTCAGATTGTCAAACTTCTCCAGTGCGCCCTTTAACGTACCGTAGGCCGTCAGTTTGGCGTTGTAGCTGGTCTGCTGGCTGGTATACGGCGTCAGGCGCTGCTGTTCCGCTTTGCTCAACTTGTCCAGCAAGGCGTTGAGGTCAAGTCCTGAGCCGATGCCTAATGAACTGATCGATGCCATTCGTAATTCTCCTAAGGTCAATGACTTTATTCGCTTTACGCGTTATCGGCCAGGTGAGGAAAAAGTTTACGAGAAAAACAAAAAAACGATGGCGTAATAGAAGAGGGAAATCATGCGTTGTTTAGCGCATTGGCGACCAGCAGAAAAATAAATAAAAAATTGCTAAAGGTTGCTGGGGCAGAGCCGATACCTGAGGGGACGGTGGTTGACGCCGTGGGCAAATGCCCGAACCTTTAATTGTGAATGCGAATGTCGCAACTTCGTACTGATTCGTAAGGAAAGCACACTATGGCACAAGTAATTAATACCAACAGCCTGTCGCTGATGGCGCAGAACAACCTGAACAAATCTCAGTCTTCTTTGGGTACCGCGATTGAGCGTCTGTCTTCCGGTCTGCGTATCAACAGCGCCAAGGATGACGCTGCGGGTCAGGCGATCTCCAACCGCTTCACCGCCAACATCAAGGGCCTGACTCAGGCTTCTCGTAATGCCAACGACGGCATCTCTCTGGCGCAGACCACCGAAGGCGCGCTGAACGAAGTGAACGACAACCTGCAAAATATTCGTCGTCTGACCGTTCAGTCGCAAAACGGCTCCAACTCCTCCAGCGATCTGCAATCCATCCAGGACGAGATCTCCCAGCGTCTGTCTGAAATCAACCGCATCTCCGAGCAGACTGATTTCAACGGCGTTAAAGTGCTGAGCAGCGATCAGAAACTGACCATTCAGGTTGGTGCCAACGACAACGAAACCATCGATATCGAACTGAAAGATATCAACGCCAAAACGCTGGGCCTGGAGAAATTCAGCGTTGCCGACGCGCTGGACACCACCAAAGTAGGTACCACCGCGCTGACCGCCATTGACAAAATGGCTGCACCGACCATTGCTGCCGATACCAACACCGCCGCACCGAAAACCTCCACCGACGGTAAAGTGTATTCCGACGGTACCAATTCTTACATCCAGACCGGCGCCAGCGAGTGGGTTAAAGGTAGCGTAAGCGGCACCGGCGAGTTCACCTTCGACTCCGGCACCGCAGCCAACGTGGTAGCGACCAAGCCTGCCGGCCTGACCGAAACCAGCCAGGTTAAGGTTGGTTCCACCACCGTTAGCGGTCTGGGCACTGGCGAAGAACTGCGTTCTTACACCGATCCAGCCGGCAAAGCCGGTTATGTGGTCAAAGGCAAAGATGCTGATGGCAACGACGCTTTCTTCAAGGCTTCCGTTGATGCGACCGGTAAAGTGACCAAGGGCGCACAGCAATCTACCGAACCAAAAACGGCCGATCCGCTGGCAACGCTCGACAAGGCGCTGTCACAGGTTGATTCCCTGCGTTCTTCCCTGGGTGCGGTGCAGAACCGTTTCGACTCTGTCATCAACAACCTGAACAGCACCGTGAACAACCTGTCTGCTTCTCAGTCACGCATTCAGGATGCCGACTACGCGACCGAAGTGTCCAACATGAGCCGTGCCAACATCCTGCAACAGGCTGGTACTTCCGTGCTGGCACAGGCTAACCAGTCGACCCAGAACGTGCTGTCACTGCTGCGTTAATCGACTCTCTCCGATTAATCTGTTGCATAAAGAACCCCGCCATTGGCGGGGTTTTTTATGCGTGCCGTCAGGCGCTCCGCGCCAAACGGCGACATGACGCAAATAAGACCCGTTTTGTACGGCTGTTCTGTCGATTGGCATTTGTCCCCCTACGGATAATAGCGCTGACTCCCTTATCCGCAGGTTTTAGACATAGTGAGCGATTTGTATACCGCCGACGGCGTGATGGACAAACATTCTCTCTGGTTGCGTTATGTGCCGCTGGTGCGCCATGAAGCGTTGCGCCTGCAGGTCAGGTTACCCGCCAGCGTGGAGCTTGACGATCTGCTGCAAGCCGGGGGTATCGGGTTGCTGAACGCGGTTGAACGCTACGACGCCCTGCAGGGAACCGCCTTCACCACCTATGCCGTGCAGCGCATTCGCGGCGCGATGCTGGACGAACTGCGCAGCCGTGACTGGGTACCGCGCAGCGTACGGCGTCACGCCCGTGACGTGGCGCAGGCCATGCAACGGCTTGAGCAGCAGTTGGGGCGTCCGGCCGGCGAACTGGAAGTGGCGCAGGCGATGAACATGTCACTCGCAGACTATCGCCAGATCCTGATGGATACCAACAACAGCCAGCTGTTTTCCTATGACGAATGGCGCGAAGAGCAGGGGGAAAGCGCCGAGCCGCTGCTGGAAGGGCACGCAGAGGCCAATCCGCTGCATCAGTTGCTGGAGGGGAGTCTGCGCCAGCGGGTGATCGACGCTATCGAAGCCCTGCCGGAACGAGAAAAGTTGGTACTGACGTTGTATTACCAGGAAGAGTTGAATCTGAAGGAGATTGGCGCGGTTCTGGAGGTAGGCGAGTCGCGCGTCAGCCAATTACACAGCCAGGCCATCAAGCGTTTGCGCGCCCGTCTGGCGAACAATGCCTGATGTTTAACCCGATGTTGAGAACCGGACCCGTACTATGTCAGCAACCATGATTAAAAAGCGGCCGTTAAGCCGTTATCTGAAAGATTTCAAACACAGCCAGAGCCATTGCTCGCAATGCGGCAAGCAGTTGGATCGCATGGCGCTGGTATTTCGCGGCAAGATAATCAATAAAGAAGCGATAGCGCGCATGGACCAGCCGATCGACGACCAGGTATGGCAAACCGTGCAAACCGAACTGACGGCGCTGTGCCGTTTTTGCAGCGAGATCTCCTGTAACAGCCAGCCGAGCTATTTCGACATCATGTCGTTCAAGCAATATCTGTTCGAGCAGACCGAAATGAGCCACAGCACGGTGCGCGAATACGTGGTGCGTCTGCGGCGGTTGGATGAAATGCTGGTGGCGCGCAATTACCCGGCTGAGCAGTTCGCCAACGGCGTCAGTCCCCAGCGTATCATTGACGATTTGCCCAGTGCGGCGCATAACAATTATCGTATCGCGCTGCGCAAATACGATCAGTACCTCGCCTGGCAAAACCGCTACTAGCCTGTGGCCCCGGTCTCGGCCGGGGCAAAACGCTTTTCCCTATCGTTAATAAAGGTGAATATTGCAGCCACATCTGCTAAATCTAACGTTTACACGTTGCTATTCACTCCCAGGGAGACGCTGTGAATCTACAACAGCAATTGGCGCAGTTTCCGCGCCTCGACTTTGTTGGCCCCGCCACCCCGCTTGAAAAGCTGTCTCGCCTTTCTGACTACCTTGGCCGCGAAATCTACATTAAACGTGACGACGTCACACCGATGGCGATGGGCGGTAACAAACTGAGAAAACTCGAATTTTTAGCCGCAGATGCCTTGCGTCAGGGGGCGGATACGCTGGTTACCGCCGGCGCCATTCAGTCCAATCACGTCCGGCAAACTGCCGCCGTGGCGGCAAAGCTCGGTTTGCATTGCGTTGCCCTGCTGGAAAACCCGATCGCCACCCAGGCGGAAAACTACCTGACTAACGGTAACCGCTTATTGCTGAATCTGTTCAATGTCGAGGTGCAGATGTGCGACGCGTTGGACGATCCGCAACGGCAATTGGCCGATGTCGCGACGCGGCTGGAAGCGCAGGGGTTTCGCCCTTATGTGGTGCCGGTCGGCGGCTCCAATGCCCTCGGGGCGCTGGGTTATGTACAATGCGCACTGGAAATTGCCGAGCAGGCTCGCGAGGTAGCGTTCGGTTCGGTGGTAGTGGCCTCTGGCAGCGCCGGTACCCATGCCGGTCTGGCCGTGGGCCTGCAACAGCTGCTGCCTGAATGCGAGCTGATCGGGGTCACCGTATCACGCACGGCGCAACAGCAATTGCCCAAGGTTGAGCAGATCCAGCAGGAATTGAGCGCGCTATTGCACGTGGGGGAACCCGCGTCGATCGTGCTATGGGATGACTATTTTGCCCCGCAGTACGGTATGCCGAACGATGAAGGCACGGCGGCGGTGCAACTGCTGGCGCAGCAGGAGGGGATTTTGCTTGATCCGGTGTATACCGGCAAGGCGATGGCCGGACTGATCGACGGCATTGCGCAGCAACGCTACCGTCATGCAGGTCCGATTCTGTTCGTGCATACCGGTGGGGCGCCGGCGCTGTTTGCGTATCACCCGTGCGTCTAGTTATGTTATATAACTTTTTGAACTATATTTATTAGGTAATATTCCTTCAAGAAGTCAGCCGAGTTGTTAGTGTGCTGATATCAAAAAAGATAACACCAAATACGGGGTATTTATTATGTTTTCCAAAGTTCGACGCCAATTGCTTCTGGGTGTAATGGCGGTAACGCTCACCGCCGGTATCAATGCGCAAACCTTCGCCGCAGAAAACCTGCTGGATCAGGTCAAACAGCGCGGTACGCTGATCGTCGGTTTGGAAGGAACCTATCCGCCGTTCAGTTTCCAGGGTGAAGACGGCAAACTGACCGGTTTCGAAGTCGACTTCGCCAACGCTCTGGCGCAGCATCTGGGCGTGAAAGCCAAGCTGAACCCGACCAAATGGGACGGCATGCTGGCCTCGTTGGAATCCAAGCGCATCGACGTGGTGATCAACCAGGTGACCATTTCCGATGAGCGTAAGAAAAAGTACGATTTCTCTACTCCCTATACCGTTTCCGGCATTCAGGCGCTGGTGAAAAAAGGCAACGAAGCCAGTATCACCAAGCCGGAAGACCTGAAAGGTAAAAAGGTCGGCGTCGGTCTGGGGACCAACTACGAGCAATGGCTGCGCGAAAACGTGCAGGGCGTTGACGTGCGCACCTACGATGACGATCCGACCAAATATCAGGATCTGCGCGTTGGCCGTATCAATGCCATTCTGGTCGATCGACTGGCGGCGCTGGATCTGGTGAAGAAAACCGGTGATACGCTGGCGGTAGCCGGCCCGGCGTTCTCGCGGCAGGAGTCGGGCGTCGCGCTGCGTAAAAACAACCCTGAGTTGCTGAAGGCTATCGATCAGGCGATTGCCAACATGCAACAGGATGGTACTTTGGCAAAAATTTCTGATAAGTGGTTTGGTGCGGACGTAACTAAATAATGCAAGAAAGTATTCAACTGGCGCTGGATTCAGCGCCATTTTTATTGAAAGGCGCCATCCTTACCCTCCAGCTCAGTCTGGGGGGGATGGCGTTGGGGCTGGTGTTGGGCTTCGTATTGGCGCTGATGCGCCTTTCGCGTTTTTGGCCGCTGTCATGGCTGTCACGTATCTACGTGTCGCTGTTTCGCGGTACGCCGCTGATAGCCCAACTGTTCATGATCTACTACGGTCTGCCACAGTTCGGCATCGAACTGGATCCGTTTCCGGCGGCGCTGATCGGCCTGTCGCTCAACACTGCGGCCTACACCTCTGAAACGCTGCGTGCGGCAATTGCCTCGATCGACAAAGGGCAGTGGGAAGCTGCCGCCAGCATCGGCATGACGCCGTGGCAAACCCTGCGCCGGGTGATCCTGCCGCAGGCGGCGCGCACCGCATTGCCACCGTTGGGTAACAGTTTTATCGGCCTGGTGAAGGACACCTCGCTGGCGGCCACCATTCAGGTGCCGGAGCTGTTCCGTCAGGCACAGCTGATCACTTCGCGTACGTTGGAGGTTTTCACCATGTATCTGGCGGCTTCGCTGATTTACTGGGTGATGGCGACGCTGCTGTCCGCGCTGCAAAACCGCCTGGAAGCGCATGTAAACCGTCAGGATAAGGAATAACGCATGAGTGCCATCGAAGTGAAAGGCCTGGTCAAACAGTTTAACGGCCAGACGGTACTGCACGGTATTGACCTTGAAGTGAATTCTGGCGAAGTGGTGGCGATTATCGGGCCGAGCGGTTCGGGCAAAACCACGCTATTGCGCAGCATCAACCTGTTGGAGGTACCGGATGCCGGTACCATTCGCGTCGGCAATATCCAGATTGACGGTTCGCGCTCGCTGGGCAAGCAAAAAAACCAGGTGCGCGAGCTGCGTCAGCAGGTGGGCTTTGTCTTCCAGAGCTTTAACCTGTTCCCGCACCGTTCGGTACTGGAAAACATCATTGAGGGGCCAGTGATCGTCAAGGGTGAAGCGCGTGGCGCGGCGGAACAACGTGCCCGCGCATTGTTGGCGAAGGTCGGGTTGAACGGCAAGGAGGCGGCCTATCCGAAGCGTCTGTCCGGCGGGCAGCAGCAGCGGGTGGCGATCGCGCGCGCGCTGGCGATGCAGCCGGAAGTGATTCTGTTTGATGAACCGACCTCGGCTCTCGACCCGGAACTGGTTGGTGAGGTGCTGAATACCATCCGGGCGCTGGCGGAAGAGAAGCGCACCATGGTGATTGTCACCCATGAAATGAGCTTTGCCCGCGACGTCGCCGATCGGGCGATTTTTATGGATCACGGTCGTATCGTCGAGCAGGGACCGGCCAAAGAGCTGTTTACCCATCCGCAGCATCAACGCACCCAGCAGTTCCTCGACAAGTTCCTCAACCAGTGATGACGGCTTAGCCGACAAGGGGGGATGCCGCCTGGCTTGCCCCCGACGCTGAACACCACACGCGCCTATCGACGTTAACGGCCCGTGAGGTTGTCAGACCATCGCTCGCGCTGCCGCGCCATGGCGTCACACCGAACATTACCAGCGTTGCCAATAAAAATGCCGCCCGGGATTAACCGGGCGGCATGGGGTTTAATGCGCCATCATCGCAGCCTGGGCTGCAAACGCAGGTTAGCCGATTGACATCAGGCTGGCGTTGCCACCGGCAGCGGCGGTATTGACGCTCAACGAGCGTTCGACCAGCAGACGTTCCAGCAGGATATTGGTTTCGCCGTGCGCGAAGCCCTGCACCGAGACAATGGCACCGCCGCGCTGGGCAATTTGTTCACACAGGGTGCGCAACTGATCGGCGTCTCCGTGATAGATGGCCGCGTCAAACTCCAGCTTGTCGTTCTGCCAGTCCTTGCTAAAGCGGATACATGCCTGGACGTCGGCCGGCAGGCGGCGATACAGCGTGCGTTGCAGTTCGGTATCGACCCACAGCGCCTGGCTGCCTACCGCCAGCACTGCTGCCAACTGCGTCAGCGCATCGGCTTCATTGTCGGCCAGGCACAGCACGCGTTCACGCGGCAGCAGGGCGTAGGTATTGCGCTCGCCGGTCGGGCCTGGCAGCGGACGTACCGTACCGCCCTGGCCAAGCTCGGCATAGCGTTGCGCCAGCGTTGCCAGATCGCGCAGGTTTTCCGCCGTGGCCCATTTTTCCAGCGCCTGATGCGGCATCAGCAACGCCGGGCGCACGGTGGCCTCCAGCGGGCGTTCGGCGTCCTGACGGTTCAGCGTACGCTGAACCGCATCCTCTGGACGGTGTGCCAGCAGGCGGTAGAGATACAGCGGACCGCCGGCCTTGGGTCCGGTGCCGGACAGGCCTTCGCCACCGAACGGCTGCACGCCGACCACCGCACCGACCATATTGCGGTTCACGTACAGGTTACCCACTTTGGCCCGTTCGGTAACCCGCGCAATGGTTTCGTCGATACGGGTGTGGATACCCAACGTCAGGCCATAGCCGGCGGCGTTGATCTGATCGACCAGCGCTTCCAGGTTGGCGCGCTGGAAGCGCACCACGTGCAGCACCGGGCCAAAGATCTCTTTTTGCAGCTCGTCGAAGCTCTCCAGTTCGATCAGCGTTGGTTTGATAAAGGTGCCGCGTGGCCACTCCTTTTCGTCCTGCGCGTTGCTTTGTGCAGCCTGATACACCTTGCGACCCTTGGCACGCATTGCCTGAATATGACGTTCAATGCCGGTTTTGGCATCGGCATCGATCACCGGGCCAATGTCGGTCGACAGACGCTCCGGGTTGCCCATGCGGCATTCGGCCATTGCGCCACGCAGCATTTGCAGGGTGTGTTCCGCCACGTCTTCCTGAATGCACAGGATACGCAGCGCGGAGCAGCGCTGGCCGGCGCTGTCAAAGGCCGACGCCACCACGTCGGTCACTACCTGCTCGGTCAGCGCCGACGAGTCGACGATCATGGCGTTCAGACCACCGGTTTCGGCGATCAGCGGCGTTGGGCGACCCTGCGGATCCAGGCGACCGGCGATACTGCGTTGCAGAATGCCTGCCACGTCGGTCGAGCCGGTGAACATTACGCCACGCACCCGCGCATCGTTGACCAGCCGTGCGCCAACCGATTCGCCCTGACCGGGCAGCAATTGCAGCACCCCTTGCGGAATGCCGGCTTCCAGCAGAATACGCACCGCCTGAGCGGCGACCAGCGGAGTCTGTTCCGCCGGTTTCGCCAGCACGCTGTTACCGGCTGCCAGCGCAGCGGCAATCTGACCGGTGAAAATCGCCAGTGGGAAGTTCCATGGGCTGATGCACACTACCGGGCCGAGCGGGCGATGGCTGTCGTTGGCAAAGTCGTCGCGCACCTGGCCGGCATAGTAATGCAGGAAGTCAACCGCTTCGCGCACTTCGGCAATGGCGTTATTAAAGGTTTTGCCGGCTTCGCGCACCAGTATGCCCAGCAGGCTTTGCAACTGACTTTCCATCAGTTCGGCTGCGCGTTCCAGCACCGCAGCGCGCTGTTCCGGCGGGGTCGCGAACCAGATTGGCCCGGCGGCAGCGGCGGCGTCCAGAGCACGGCTGACTTCGTCTTCGGTGGTTTCGCGCACATAACCGACGATGTCGCTCGGCTCGGCCGGGTTGATCACCGGCTGTTCGACGCCCTGATCCAGCTCGGCATCAATGATCGGTTCGGCGCGCCACTGTTGCACCGCGCTGGTGAGTAGGGCGCTGGAAAGCGACGCCAGACGCTGCTCGTTTGACAGATCCAAACCGCTGGAGTTGACGCGCTTGTCACCGTACAGCTCGCGCGGCAGCGGAATACGCGGATGCGGCAGGCCAAGCTGGCCTTCGGTTGCCGCCAGCGCTTCGACCGCCAGCACCGGGTCGGCCACCAGTTCATCCAGCGGCAGCGTGGCGTCGGCGATGCGGTTGACGAACGAGGTATTGGCGCCGTTTTCCAGCAGGCGGCGCACCAGATAGGCCAGCAGCGTTTCGTGGGTGCCGACCGGAGCGTAAATGCGGCATGGGCGGTTCAGTTTACCGTCTGCCACTTTACCCACCACCTGTTCGTACAGCGGCTCGCCCATGCCGTGCAGGCACTGGAACTCGTATTGTCCCGGGTAATAGTTATTGCCCGCCATATGGTAGATGGCGCTCAGGGTGTGGGCGTTGTGAGTGGCGAACTGCGGGTAAATCAGGTTTGGCACCGACAGCAGTTTGCGCGCGCAGGCCAGATACGAGACGTCGGTGTACACTTTGCGGGTGTACACCGGATAGCCTTCCAGCCCGTCAACCTGCGCACGTTTGATTTCGCTGTCCCAGTAGGCGCCTTTCACCAGACGGATCATCAGGCGGCGACGGCTGCGCTGCGCCATATCGATGACCGCGTCAATGGCGAACGGACAACGCTTCTGATAGGCCTGGATCACGAAACCGATGCCGTTCCAGCCGGCCAGCTGCGGTTCGAAGCACAGTTTTTCCAGCAGATCGAGCGAGATTTCCAGACGATCCGCTTCTTCGGCGTCAATATTGATGCCGATGTCATATTGGCGCGCTTGCAGCGTCAGTGACAGCAGGCGAGGATAAAGCTCTTCCATCACCCGATCGTACTGCGCGCGGCTGTAACGTGGGTGCAGCGCGGACAGCTTGATGGAAATGCCGGGGCCTTCATAGATGCCACGGCCGTTGGAGGCTTTGCCGATAGCGTGAATGGCCTGCTGATAGGACACCAGGTAGGCCTGCGCGTCGGCTTCGGTCAGCGCGGCCTCTCCCAGCATGTCGTAAGAGTAGCGGAAACCCTTGTCTTCCAGCTTGCGCGCGTTGGCCAGCGCTTCGGCGATGGTTTCGCCGGTAACGAACTGCTCGCCCATCAGGCGCATCGCCATATCCACGCCTTTGCGGATCAGCGGTTCGCCGCTCTTGCCGATAATGCGATTCAGCGAGCGTGACAGATTGGCTTCGTTATGCGTGGAAACCAGCTTGCCGGTGAACAGCAGGCCCCAGGTGGCAGCGTTAACAAACAGCGAAGGGCTGCGACCCAGGTGCGAATGCCAGTTACCGTTGCTGATTTTGTCACGGATCAGCGCGTCGCGGGTCGGCTTGTCGGGAATACGCAACAACGCTTCCGCCAGACACATCAACGCCACGCCTTCCTGCGACGACAGCGAGAACTCTTGCAGCAGGCCTTGCACCATACCGGCGCGCCCGTGTGCACTCTTTTGGTTGCGCAGCTTCTCGGCGATGCCGTAGGCCATCTTATGCGTGGCCTGTGCAAGATCGGCGGGTAAACGCGCCTGTTCGAGTAACATCGGCACCACTTCGCTCTCCGGGCGTCGATAGGCGGCGGTAATCGCCGCGCGGTTGACCGACTGCGGCAGAATTTGTTCTGCAAAATCAAGGAACGGCTGGTGTGACTCTTCCTGCGGTTGCGGCATAATGTCGTCCGCGTCACTTTGGTTGGCGACAGTCAGTGCTGGAATTTCGGGAATATCGGAGCCGCTCTCAAGGCGTTCAAGATAATTAAAAATGGCTTGCTTGATCAGCCAGTGAGGCGTGCGATCGATACGCTGTGCCGCGCTTTTAATGCGATCGCGTGTTGCCTCGTCAAGTTTCACGCCCATTGTGGTAGTGCCCATGCCAATCCAACTCCTGTGTGTTTAGAACCTATCCCATCAGGCTATTCAATTACCGGGCCAGCTTAGCCTGTTGGGATAGGTTCGTGAGATGTGTTGTGTGTGTCTTGAATGCTGACAATATCCTGCATGTTGCAACTTTGTGCAACCTTGTTAAATCAGGCCAGTGAGGGAAATGTGAGTCAACTCGATTTTTTAACATCGCAGCACGGCACGATTCTTGCTGCATAAATCAGGCGCCAGCCAGTACAACCGTCAGCGGTAGTGATATAGCTGCTAACAGCAGAGGTGCTACCGTTTTGGCAGGATGCGAGTGCAACCCATAAGGCGGTTAAATGTGACGCAGGGTAAACTTTGTGTAACTTTGTTGTTAAAAGTGTTGTTGATTTTGGAAAGGGTCAACTAGGATAGCCAACGGTTTCATATTCCCGGGCTGAAACTATTTTACCCGCAGCACATGCGCATTCCGCCTCGTTCCGGCGGTTGGGCAAATGATGATACATCGCGATTCTGCGCAAAAAGCGTAGAGCGAATAATAATGAGTGGAGAGTTTATGACAATGAGCACACCTATGCTGGTGACCTTCCTGGTGTACATATTCGGGATGGTACTGATCGGCCTGCTTGCCTACCGGGCAACCAATAACTTTGACGACTATATCCTCGGTGGCCGCAGTCTGGGCAGCGTGGTGACCGCGTTGTCTGCCGGCGCCTCCGACATGAGCGGCTGGTTGCTGATGGGACTGCCCGGGGCGATTTTCCTGTCTGGCATTTCCGAAAGCTGGATCGCCATCGGTCTGACCATAGGCGCCTATCTGAACTGGAAACTGGTGGCGGGGCGCCTGCGGGTACACACCGAAGCCAACAACAATGCCTTGACGCTACCGGATTACTTCACCAGCCGTTTTGAAGACAACAGCAAACTGCTGCGGGTGATTTCCGCCATCGTTATTCTGGTGTTCTTCACCATCTACTGTGCTTCCGGCATTGTGGCCGGTGCGCGCCTGTTTGAAAGCACCTTCGGCATGAGTTATGAAACGGCGCTGTGGGCCGGCGCCGCAGCCACCATTCTGTATACCTTTATCGGTGGTTTCCTGGCGGTTAGCTGGACCGATACCGTACAGGCCAGCCTGATGATCTTTGCGCTGATCCTGACGCCGGTGTTTGTGATCCTGGCGGTGGGCGGCATTGACACCTCCATGATGGTGATCGAGGCCAAGAACCCGGCCAATATCGACATGTTCAAGGGGCTGAATCTGGTAGCCATCCTGTCGCTGCTGGGCTGGGGGCTGGGCTATTTCGGTCAGCCGCACATTCTGGCGCGCTTTATGGCGGCGGATTCGCACCGTACCATTCGCAGCGCCCGTCGCATCAGTATGGCCTGGATGATCCTGTGTCTGGTTGGTACCGTGGCGGTCGGTTTCTTCGGCATTGCCTATTTTGCCAACAACCCGGATCAGGCCGGCAACGTGTCGCAGAACGGTGAGCGGGTATTCATTGAACTGGCGAGACTGCTGTTCAACCCGTGGGTGGCCGGTATTCTACTGTCGGCCATTCTGGCAGCGGTAATGAGTACCCTGAGCTGCCAGCTGCTGGTGTGTTCCAGCGCGATTACCGAAGACCTGTACAAGGCTTTCCTGCGCAAGGGGGCCAGCCAGCGTGAGCTGGTGTGGGTCGGGCGTCTGATGGTGCTGGTGGTGGCGTTGATCGCCATCGCGCTGGCGGCCAACCCGGACAACCGTGTACTGGGTCTGGTGAGCTACGCCTGGGCCGGTTTTGGCGCGGCATTCGGTCCAGTGGTGCTGATTTCGGTGATGTGGTCGCGCATGACGCGCAACGGCGCGTTGGCCGGTATGCTGGTGGGCGCGGTGACGGTGCTGGTCTGGAAGCAGTATGCCTGGCTGGATCTGTACGAAATCATTCCTGGCTTCCTGTTCGCCAGCATCGCTATTGTGCTGGTCAGCCTGATGGGGCGTAAGCCGTCCGCCACCATCACCGAACGTTTCGACCAGGCGGAAGCGGAGTTCAAAACCGTTTAAGCTGCGCTCTACTCGAAATTGAAACGGCTCCTTGATGGAGCCGTTTTTCGTTTTGGCCCACGGTTGGGGATGCAACGCCGTTGCGCTCAGCGGCGAACGGCAGGAAAGGCGTGTTGACCACGGGTCGATACCCGCGTCAGCAGCACCAGCAATGCGGGCGAAAACGCGCCGACGCCAAGGCGATCCAACAGTACATCGCCAATGATGCCGCCGCCGGCGATCGCCAGGTTCCAGGCGGTGACCCGCATGGACTGCGTCAGCCTGGCGCAAGGTGGTTCATCCACGATGGTTACAACTGGCGACAATTTGATAAGAAAAAATCACCCTTCGCACACTTGTATTTCTGCTTGAGAGAATGATAATCACTATCGTTCTGGTTTACTTTTCTTTACATTAACGACCGCCGAATTTCTCGCCGGCCAATCGACGATCGTCGTCATCTCAGAGGTTGTTAACCTATGTTTGTACCCTTTCTTATCATGTTCCGTGAGGGCCTTGAGGCCGCGCTGATCGTCAGTCTGATCGCCAGCTACCTCAAGCGCACCCAGCGCGGGCAATGGCTTGGTGCCATGTGGGTTGGGGTGATCGCCGCTGCCGCGCTGTGCCTGGCGCTGGGGATCTTCATCAATGAAACCACCGGCGAATTCCCGCAGAAACAGCAGGAGCTGTTTGAGGGGCTGGTGGCGGTGGTGGCGGTGCTGATCCTGACCTATATGGTGTTTTGGATGCGCAAGGTATCCCGCTCGGTGAAAGTGCATCTGGAAGGGGCTATCGACAACGCGCTGGCGTCTGGCAGGGGACAGAGTTGGGCATTGATTGCCATGGTGTTCTTTGCGGTGGCGCGCGAAGGGCTGGAGTCGGTGTTCTTCCTGCTGGCGGCGTTCCAGCAGGATGTGGGCATCGGCGCGCC
The DNA here is from genome assembly GCF_041448735.1 of Serratia odorifera. Taxonomy (NCBI): domain Bacteria; kingdom Pseudomonadati; phylum Pseudomonadota; class Gammaproteobacteria; order Enterobacterales; family Yersiniaceae; genus Serratia; species Serratia odorifera. The sequence continues at coordinate 631,960 of NZ_JBGMUT010000002.1, forward strand.
GATCGGCGCGGTACTCGGCCTGGTCTGCGCCATGGCGCTGGGCATGATGATTTACTGGGGCGGGGTCAAGCTGCACCTGGCGAAATTCTTCAAATGGACCAGCCTGTTGATTCTGTTTGTCGCCGCCGGTCTGGCGGCCGGTGCGATCCGCGCCTTCCACGAAGCGGGACTGTGGAACCACTTTCAGGCCGTGGCATTCGATCTCAGCGCCACGCTTTCCACCCATTCGCTGTTTGGCACGCTGCTTGAGGGCATGTTCGGCTATCAGGAAGCGCCGTCGGTCAGCGAAGTGGCGGTGTATTTCCTCTACCTGATCCCGGCACTGGTGTGCTTTTTGCTGCCGCCGCGTGCGGCCGCGGCCACGGTGGCGGCACAACGTAAAATCAACCATTAACTTTAACAGGGAATCTTGCATGACGACTCAATTCCGCCGTAAGGCATTACATGCCGCATTACTGGCCGCACCGGCGTTGGCGTTCAGCGTCGGCGCCTCGGCGGCCGATGTGCCGCAGGTGAAGATTAGCGTTAACGACAAGCAGTGCGAGCCGATGCAACTGAGCGTGTCGGCCGGCAAAACCCAGTTCGTGGTGCATAATGCCAGCCAGAAAAACCTGGAATGGGAAATTCTCAAAGGCGTGATGGTGGTGGAAGAGCGAGAAAATATTGCGCCGGGGTTCACGCAAAAAATGACCGCCAACCTCGAGCCCGGCGAGTATGACATGACCTGTGGTCTGCTCAGCAATCCGAAGGGCAAACTGACGGTGACTGCGGCCGCCACCGCCGGTGACGGCAAGCCGAGCGTGCTGGATCTGGTGGGGCCGATTGCCGAATACAAGGTCTACGTCAGCCAAGAGGTCGATGGCCTGGTCAAACAGACCAAACGGTTTACCGATGCGGTCAAGGCCGGCAATCTGGCAGAAGCGCGCACGCTGTATGCGCCGACGCGGCAGCATTATGAGCGTATCGAACCGATCGCCGAACTGTTCTCCGATCTGGACGGCAGTATCGACGCCCGTGAAGACGATTACGAGAAAAAGGCCGAAGATCCCAACTTCACCGGCTTCCACCGTTTGGAAAAGGCGCTGTTCGCCGATAACACCACCAACGGCATGAACGATTACGCCGATCGCCTGTACCGAGACACCGTCGAACTGCAAAAACGCATTACCGGTCTGACGTTCCCACCGAGCAAGGTGGTGGGCGGCGCAGCGGGTCTGATCGAGGAAGTGGCCGCCAGTAAAATCAGTGGCGAAGAGGACCGTTACAGCCGCACCGATCTGTGGGATTTCCAGGCCAATGTCGATGGCGCGCAGAAGATAGTCAACCTGTTGCGCCCATTGCTGATCAAGGCCAATGGAGCGCTGCTGGCCAAAATTGACGCCAACTTCAAAACCGTCGACGGCGTGCTGGCGAAATACAAAATCGGGGACGGCTACGCCTCTTATGAAAAACTGACCGATGCCGATCGCAACGCGTTGAAGGGACCAATCACCGCGCTGGCGGAAGATTTGTCGCAGTTGCGCGGCGTGTTGGGACTGGATTGAGGCAACGGGCGATGAGCAAGCAAATCGTCGGCCCGCAGGACGGGCCGCATTCGCAACCGCAGGAGGCCGCGTCGCCATCGCGTCGCCGTTTGCTGCTGGGGATGGGCATGGTGAGCGGCGCCTTGGCGCTGGGGGGCAACCCGCTGGCGCGTGCCGCCGATCGTGCTGCCGCCAGCGTCGAACCCCGGGATGAACGCTGGCAAACGCAGCCGTTTTACGGCCAGCATCAGGCCGGAGTAGTGACGCCGCAGCAGGCGGCAATGATGCTGGTGGCGTTCGACGTGCTGGCCACCAACCGCCAGGATCTGGCGCGGTTATTCCGGTTGCTGACCGACCGCATTGCGTTTCTGACCCATGGTGGCAAGGCGCCGGAGGTGGACGCCAAGCTGCCGCCGCTGGATTCCGGCATCATGGGGCCGGAGATTTACCCGGATAACCTGACCATTACGGTATCGGTCGGCGCCTCGCTGTTTGATGCGCGTTTCGGGCTGGCGGCGCAAAAACCGCTGCGTTTGCAGCGCATGACGCGTTTCCCCAACGATTCGCTCGATGCCAGTCTGTGTCATGGCGATCTGCTGTTGCAGATTTGCGCCAATACCCATGAAACGGTGATCCACGCGTTGCGCGATATTATCAAGCATGCGCCGGATCTGCTCAGCGTACGCTGGAAGCGCGAGGGCTTTATTTCCACCCATGCGGCGCGCAGCAAAGGCAAGGAAACGCCGATCAATCTGCTGGGCTTCAAGGACGGCACCGCCAATCCCAAAACCAGCGACACGCCATTGATGGACAAAGTGGTGTGGGTGGGCGACGACGCTGGAGAACCCGCCTGGGCAGTGGGTGGCAGTTACCAGGCGGCGCGTATTATCCGCTTCCACGTCGAGTTTTGGGACCGTACGCCGTTGCAGGAACAACAGACCATCTTTGGCCGCGACAAGCACAGCGGTGCGCCGCTGGGCATGCAACACGAGCATGACGAACCCGATTACGCCAACGACCCGCACGGCGAGATCATCCCGATGGATGCGCATATTCGACTGGCCAACCCGCGCACGCCGGCAAGCCAGAGCAACCTGATGCTGCGTCGTGGCTATAGCTATTCGCTCGGGGTGTCCAATGCCGGGCAGTTGGAAATGGGGCTGCTGTTTGTGTGCTATCAGGCGGATTTGGAAAAGGGTTTTTTGACGGTGCAAAAACGCCTCAACGGCGAGGCGCTGGAAGAGTACGTCAAGCCGATTGGCGGCGGCTATTTCTTTGTTTTGCCAGGCGTCAAGGACCGTCAGGACTCCCTCGGCAGCGCTCTGCTGTCAAGTTGATGGCGGCAATGTGCGGTGAGTGATGGGCTGCCGGTCGCTGATGCCGACCGGCAGCCGTAGCACGCTGCCACTGCCCGCGACGGTGGCCTTTGGGTTGCCTGCGCTGCGACGGCACGGGTTTTGCAGGATCCGCTGTATTATCCCCAATCGGAAATTGCATCATGAGCCGTAATCCTGCTTTTCCGCCCAGCGCCAGCGATTTTCTGCTGGCTTCGAAACGCTGTGAAATCACCGTGCTGCGACAGTTGTTGCAAATGGGGCAACTGGTCGGACGGATAAGTCAACTGATCCACGTGCTGCAACGCGAGCGCGGTACGGTAAATATCTATCTGTGTTCCCACGGCGGGCTGTTTGGCGAACGGTTGGCGGCACGCACCCGCGACGTCGAACAGGCCGAGTTGGCGGTGCAGCGCCAGCTGGCGCAACTGGACGCCAACGCCGCATCTTTGGCCGGTGCCAGCCGGCTGTTCAGCAGCATCGCCTGCGCGCTGCATAACCTCACCACGCTGCCGACGCTGCGCCGTCAGATCCAGTTGCAGCAGCTGGCCCAGCCGGATGCCATGCATACCTTCAACGAGATTATCCGCAGCCTGTTGGCGCTGGTGTTTGAAGCCGCCGACGCCTGCGTCGATCCGGCGATTGCGCGCCGGTTGATCGCCATGTTCAGTTTTATGCAGGGCAAAGAGCTGGCGGGGCAGGAGCGTGCCATCGGCGCCGCCGGGTTTGCCGCGCAGCAATTCAGCGTCGAGGCACACCGGCAGTTATTGCAGCTGATCGACGGTCAGGAACGCTGTTTTCAGAGTTTTAGCGAATTTGCCGATCCGTTGTCGCTGGCCCAGTGGCAGCGCATGCAGCAACAGGACGATCGGGAGTTTGAACGGCTGCGGCGCATTGCCTGCACCCAGACGCGGCCAGGCGATGGCAACGACACCAGCCTGCGCTGGTTCGACATCACCACCGCGCGTATCGATCTGATGAAGCAGATTGAGGATCGGCTGGAAGAGGCGCTGATGACCGGTTGTCGCGCCGCGCTGAGCGCTGCCAGCGACGCGCTGACGCAAGACGCTGGCGGGCTGCAAAGCCGGTTGCAACCGCAGGCTGACGGCTACACGGTGTTTATCGCCGCCTCGCAGGGCGAACCGATGCTCAGCGACGGCATCAATCCGCGCCTGGGACGCTCGATGGTCGAGATGATCCGCCAGCAATCCCAGCGACTGCAGGCGCTGTCGCAAGAATTGGCGGCAACCCGCGCCACCTTGCAGGAGCGTGGCGAAATCGAACGCGCCAAGGGGCTGCTGATTCAGCATCGCGGCATGACGGAAGACGGCGCACACCAGCTGCTGCGCAAAATGGCGATGGATCAGAACAAACGGCTGATCGATATAGCCCGCGCCATGCTGGCGGTAGCGGATATCCTGCCGGGAAAATAGCCTTACTCCCTAGGGAGTATATGCACACCGTCAGTGCAGCTAATGCCTCCGGATTGTGCACGCGCTGGCCGCAGAGCCGCGCCGAGGCAGAGAAAACCCGCACCAGTCCGCCAGTTGCAAATCTGGCACGCAAGCTGCATTACTCAGATTGTCTCTGGGCCAATGGCGGTTCAGTGAGCAACAACGATACCCAACGGCCAACGGGCCGCAGGTAGATTGGATAAAGGCGTCCTTTCAGCACGTTCACCCCAACGGTGGAATGTGCTGATGGGACGCCTTTTTGTTTTTTATCGCAACGCGTGAAGGATTTGCTGATGACGCACACCAAACACTCCGGGATGAAACTGTCGCGCCGCCGTTTTCTGGTCGGCAGCGCAGCGCTGGGCGGCGGCATGTTGCTGCCGGGCCTGATGAATACAGCCTGGGCGGCGGGTTCCGACGCGCCGGAGAAAAAAGAGATCCGCGTCGGCTTCATCCCGCTCACCGATTGCGCCTCGGTGGTTATGGCGGCGGTGAACAAGTTTGATGAAAAATACGGCATCAAAATCATCCCGAGCAAAGAGGCCAGCTGGGCAGCGGTGCGCGACAAGCTGCTGTCCGGCGAGCTGGACGCCGCGCACGCGCTGTACGGCATGATTTATGGGCTGCAACTGGGGGCTGCCGGGCCGCAGCATGATATGGCGGTGCTGATGACGCTCAACAATAACGGCCAGGCGATCACCTTATCCAATCAGTTCAAGCAGGCCGGCGTTACCGATGCGGCCACGCTGAAAAAACACCTCGATGCCAGCGCCAAGGGCACCTATACCTTCGCGCAAACCTTCCCGACCGGCACTCACGCCATGTGGCTGTATTACTGGCTGGCCAACGCCGGCATTCACCCGTTCAACGATGTGCGCAACGTGGTGGTGCCGCCGCCGCAAATGGTGATGAACATGAAGATCGGCAACATGAGCGGCTTCTGCGTTGGCGAACCGTGGAACCAGCGGGCGATTGCCGAAGACATCGGTTTCACCGCGGTCACCACACAGCAGATTTGGCCGGATCATCCGGAAAAAGTGCTGGGCACCCGCGCTGCCTGGGTCAGCGACAACCCGAACAGCGCCAGGGCGTTGACCGCGGCGGTGCTGGATGCCGCCCGCTGGATCGACAGTTCCGACGCCAACCGCCAGCAAACCGCGCAGGTGGTGGCGGGGCGCGCCTATATCAACACCCGACCCGAGATCATCACCGGCCGCATGCTCGGCAAGTATGACAACGGCCTGGGCAACAGCTGGCAGGACGCGCATGGCATGCGCTTTTTCCACGATGGCGAAGTCAGCTTCCCGTATCTGTCCGATGGCATGTGGTTCCTGACCCAGCAGCAACGCTGGGGGCTGTTGAGCGCCGAACCGGACTATCTGGCGGTGGCGAAGCAGATCAACCGTATCGACGTGTATCGCCAGGCGGCAACCGCCGTTGGCGGCGTCAATCTGCCGGCCAGCGAAATGCGCGCCAGCACCCTGATCGACGGCAAGCGCTGGGACGGCAGCAACCCGGCGGCCTATGCCAACAGTTTTGCTGTTAAACGTTGAGAGGTAGGCAATGAAGAATCTGGCACAACGAATTGAACCCGCGCAGCCGGTAAGCGCACAGATTGTCCCGCTGAAGGAGGCCAGGCCCGTGGCGCTGCCTGCCTCGGCCCCGGTCGGCAAACCGCGCAGCAGCCTGCGCTGGCAGCAGGCGTTTCGCCGTGTGGTGCCAGCGGCGTTGGGCATGGTGCTGGTGCTGGCGGTGTGGCAGATAGCCGCGCTCAACAGCCAGGGCTTTCCAACGCCGCTGGCCACCTGGCAGGCGGCGCTGACGCTGTTTGCCGATCCGTTTTATTCGGCCGGGCCAAACGATCAGGGTATCGGCTGGAACGTGCTGGCCTCGTTGCAGCGGGTGGCGACCGGCTTTGGCCTGGCGGCATTGGTTGGCATTCCCGCCGGTTTTCTGCTGGGGCGCTTCGCGTTTCTGGCGCAGATGCTGAATCCGATCATTTCCCTGTTACGTCCGGTTAGCCCGCTGGCCTGGCTGCCTATCGGCCTGCTGCTGTTTCAGCGTGCCGAACCGGCGTCGACCTGGACCATCTTCATCTGTTCGATCTGGCCGATGATCCTCAACACCGCCGAAGGTGTGACGCGCATTCCGCAAGATTACCTTAACGTGGCGCGGGTGCTGAAGCTGTCGGAGTGGACGGTGATGCGCAAGATCCTGTTCCCGGCGGTGCTGCCGTTTGTGTTAACCGGCGTGCGTCTGTCGATCGGCATTGCCTGGCTGGTGATTGTGGCGGCAGAAATGCTGACCGGCGGCGTTGGCATCGGCTTTTGGATCTGGAACGAGTGGAACAACCTCAACGTGGAAAACATCATCATCGCCATTGTAGTGATTGGCGTGGTCGGGCTATTGCTCGAGCAGGGACTGATGCTGCTGGCCAAACGTTTTAGCTATCAAAACCATTAAGGAGTGCGCCATGAAACCGATTATCCAGGTGCAGAACGTCAGCCAGCGGTTCAATACCCCGCAGGGTGAATTTATCGCGTTGCAGCAGGTGAGTTTTGATATTCAGCCGGGGGAAACCGTCAGCCTGATTGGCCATTCCGGCTGCGGCAAATCGACGTTGCTCAACCTGATCGCTGGCCTGACGCTGCCGAGCGACGGCGTGTTGCTGTGCGACAACCAGCAGATCGTCGGCCCCGGTCCCGAGCGCGGCGTGGTGTTTCAGAACCATTCGCTGCTGCCGTGGCTGACTACCTATGAAAACGTGGCGCTGGCGGTGCATCAGGTGTTCCGCCAGCAGATGAACAAAAGCGAAATGCGTGACTGGATCGAACATAACCTCGAACTGGTGCACATGGGGCATGCGTTGCATAAACGGCCGAACGAAATTTCCGGCGGCATGAAACAGCGTGTCGGTATTGCCCGCGCGCTGGCGATGAAGCCGAAAGTGCTGCTGATGGACGAACCGTTTGGCGCGCTGGACGCCTTGACCCGCGCGCATTTGCAGGACGCGGTGATGGAAATTCAACAGCGACTGCATACCACCATAGTGCTGATTACCCATGACGTTGACGAAGCGGTGCTGTTGTCCGACCGGGTGATGATGATGACCAACGGTCCGGCGGCCACCGTCGGTGAAATCCTGTCGGTGGAACTGCCGCGTCCTCGTTCGCGCGTGGCATTGGCGGACGATGCGGCCTATCACCATTACCGCCAGCAGGTGTTGACGTTCCTGTACGAAAAACACGCCAAGGCGGCATAAGCCACGCTGCGTTGGCGCACAGAGGAGCGGCACGATGAGGCAACAACGATTGGTGGTGATAGGCAATGGTATGGCAGGCATGCGGCTGGTGGAAACCCTCTGCCAACTGGCGCCGCAGCGTTACGCCATCACGGTGATCGGCGCAGAGCCGCGCGGCAACTATAACCGCATCCTGCTTTCGCCGGTGCTGTCGGGCGAGAAGGCGTTTGACGATACCGTGCTGCACCCCCTGTCCTGGTATGCCGAGCAGGGGGTACGGCTGCTGGCCGGGGAAGCGGCGTTGGCGATTGACCGGCAGGCGAAACGGGTGACCACCGCGCGGCGCTGCGTAGCCTATGACCTGCTGGTGCTGGCCACCGGTTCGCACCCCTGGCTGCCGCCGACGCCGGGGATCGCGCTGCCCGGCATATACGGTTTTCGTAACCTGGACGACGTACAGGCGATGCTTGGCCACTGCCGTCCCGACGGCCGGGCGCTGGTGGTCGGCGGCGGGGTGCTGGGCATTGAGGCGGCGGCAGCGCTGGCGGTGCGCGGTATGCGCTGCACGGTGGTGCACCGTGGTCATTACCTGATGGAGCGTCAGCTGGACGCCAGGGCGGCGCTGATGTTGCAGCGCAATCTGGCGACGCGCGGCATCGATTGTCAGGTCGATTGCCAGGTCAGCGCCTTCCATGGCGCGGCGCAGGTCCAGGCCGCCACGCTGAGCACCGGTGAGCAATTGGCCTGCGATCTGGTGGTGGTGGCCGCCGGGGTACAGCCAGCGGTGCGGCTGGCGCGCGAGGCCGGGCTGACCTGCCAGCGCGGCATTATTGTCGACCCGGCCATGCGCACCAGCGATGCGGCGATTTATGCCGTCGGCGAATGCAGTCAACTGGGTGACACCACCTTTGGCCTGGTGGCGCCATGCTGGCAACAGGCGGCGTTACTGGCTCAGCGGCTGGCCGGGCAGACGGTGGCGCCGTACCGGCCCGCACCGTTGCACACCCGTCTCAAGGTCAGCGGCATCGACATGCTGTGCGCTGGCGAGATTGAACCAAACAACGGGGCCGAGATTCATTATGCCGAGGATCCGCAGGCACAACATTACCGCCGTCTGCTGGTGCGCGACGGCATCCTTGACGGTGTGCTGCTGTATGGCGACGTCAGCGACAGTCAATTTTATTTGCGGCAGTTGGGCCAGCCGGTCAACGACCCGGCGGCGCTGCTGTTTGGCAATACCGAACCCGAAGCCGCACAGGCGGTGAGCGAGAGGACATCCGAAATGCACAAGCCCGTTTTGCTGGTTGCCGGTCACGGCATGGTTGGCCATCATTTTCTGGAACAGCTGGTGGCACGCCAACTGCACCTGCGCTACCACATTGTGGTGTTTGGCGAAGAATCGGTGGCGGCGTATGACCGCGTCCACCTGTCTGAATTTTTCTCCGGGCGAAGCGCGCAGTCCTTGTCGATGGTGGAGGAGGGGTTCTTCGAGCGTAGTGGTATTGAACTGCGGCTTGGCCAGCAGCTGTGCGCCATCGATCGACAACGCAAGTGCGTAATTGACGCCGCTGGCCGCGAAACCGCCTATGACCAGTTGGTGCTGGCTACCGGTTCTTACCCGTTTGTACCGCCGATCGCTGGCAATCAACGATCAGGCTGCCTGGTTTACCGTACGCTGGACGACCTGGCGGCCATCGCCGACAGCGCCAAAAACGCGCAGGTGGGCGTGGTGATCGGCGGGGGGTTACTGGGGTTGGAAGCCGCCAATGCCTTGCAGCAGCTGGGGCTGAAGACCCACGTGGTGGAGTTTGCACCGCGGCTGATGGGGGTGCAACTGGATGACGGCGGTGCCGCCATGCTGCGTAAAAAGATCGAAGCGTTGGGCGTCAGCGTGCACACCGGCAAGGAAACGCGGGCGATAAATGACGGTTTGTTACACCGTCACAGTCTTGATTTTGCTGACGGTGAGCGGTTGGAGGCCGATTTGGTCCTGTTTTCCGCCGGCATTCGGCCGCGCGATAACCTGGCGCGCGACGCCGAGCTGACGCTGGGGCCTCGTGGCGGTATCGTGATCGACGATCGGTGCCGTACCAGCGACGACGCCATTTTTGCCATCGGCGAATGCGCCTTGTGGAACGGACAGATTTTTGGCCTGGTGGCGCCGGGCTACCAGATGGCACGCACGCTGGCGGATACGCTGGCCGGACGCGATAGCGCGTTCTGCGGTGCGGATATGAGCACCAAACTGAAACTGCTGGGCGTGGAGGTGGCTTCGATCGGTGACGCGCATGGCCGCACCGCCGACAGCCAAAGCTACAGCTGGGTCGACGGCCCGGCCGAGGTGTACAAAAAGCTGGTGGTGTCCGGCGACGGCAAACGTCTGCTGGGGGCGGTGCTGGTGGGCGACAGCGCCGAATACAGTACGCTGTTGCAACTGATGCTGAACGCGCTGCCGCTGCCGTCCGCACCGGAAAGCCTGATCCTGCCGGCCACCGGCGGCGCAGCGCCGAAAGCGCTTGGCGTGGCCGCCTTGCCGGCCAGCGCACAGATTTGCTCCTGCCATAACGTCAGCAAGGGCGACATCAGTACGGCGGTAGAGCAAGGCTGCGCCGATCTGGCGGCAGTGAAGTCCTGCACCCGGGCGGCAACCGGCTGCGGCGGCTGCGCGGCGTTGGTAAAGCAGGTGATGGATCATGAACTGGTCGCGCGTGGCGCGACGGTGAAAAAAGACCTTTGCGAGCACTTTGCCTATTCGCGTCAGGAGCTGTATCACCTGGTGCGGGTCGGCGATATTCGCACGTTCGAACAGCTGTTGGCCAGACACGGCCACGGTCACGGCTGCGAAGTGTGCAAGCCGCTGATTGGCTCGATTCTGGCATCGTGCTGGAACGAATATCTGCTCAAACCGCAGCATTTGCCCCTGCAGGACACCAACGACCGATTCTTCGCCAATATTCAAAAAGACGGTACCTATTCGGTGGTGCCGCGGGTGCCGGCAGGAGAAATCACGCCGCAGGGGCTGATCGCCATCGGCCAGATTGCGCAACGTTATCAGCTGTACACCAAAATAACCGGCGGTCAGCGGGTGGACATGTTCGGCGCCCGCCTGGAACAGCTGCCGGAAATCTGGCAACAGCTGGTGGACGCCGGGTTTGAAACCGGCCATGCCTACGGCAAATCGCTGCGCACGGTGAAATCCTGCGTCGGCTCCAACTGGTGCCGCTACGGCGTTCAGGACTCCACCGCTTTGGCCATTGCGCTGGAGAATCGCTACAAAGGCCTGCGTTCGCCGCACAAAATCAAAATGGCGGTTTCCGGCTGCACGCGTGAATGCGCCGAAGCGCAAAGCAAGGACGTCGGCGTGATCGCCACCGACAAAGGCTGGAACCTGTATCTGTGCGGCAACGGCGGTATGAAGCCGCGTCACGCCGATCTGTTCGCCAGCGATCTGGATACGGAAACGCTGATCCGCACCGTCGATCGTTTCCTGATGTTTTATATTCGCACCGCCGATCGGCTGCAACGTACCAGCACCTGGATGGATAACCTTGAAGGCGGGTTGGATTACCTGCGTGAGGTGGTATTGGCAGACAGTCTCGGCATCGCCGCCGAACTGGAAAGCGAGATGCAGGCGGTGGTAACCAGTTACCAGTGTGAATGGCAAACCACCCTGGCAAGTCCGGAACGTTTGCAGCTGTTCCGCGCCTTTGTTAACAGCGAGCAGCCGGACGAGGCGGTGGTCTGGCAAGCGGAACGTGGGCAACGCCGCCCGGCCGGCGCAGAAGAACGCGGCCAGGCGTTCGAGGTGCAGCCGGCACGGCCGCGCGAGGGGCGGTGGGAAGACATTTGTTCGCTGGACGACATTCCGCCGCACAGCGGTATGGCCGCGCGGATCGACGGCCAGCAGATTGCCCTGTTCCATCTGCCGGGCAGCGGCGTCTATGCGCTGGCCAACCGTGAGCCGGGCAGCGACGCCAACGTGCTGGCGCGTGGCCTGTTGGGGGACGTGGCGGGCGAGCCGGTGGTGATTTCACCGTTGTACAAGCAGCGTTTCCGCCTGCGTGACGGAGTGAGCGTCGATGATGCCTCATTGCGGCTTACCGCCTGGCCGGTGCGGGTGGAACAAGGGCGGGTGCGGGTATACAGCCAGCCGATGCAGGCGGCTATTGTCGAGCCGGAAACGGCGGGAGCGACATCGTGAACGCGGCGCACTGTACCACCTGCCCGTACTGTGGCGTGGGTTGCGGCGTGGCGATTGCCGAGCAGAATGGCACGTTCAGCGTCGCCGGCGACCCCAACCATCCGGCCAATCAGGGGCGGCTGTGCGTCAAGGGCAGCGCGCTGGCGGAAACGCTCGATCTTGATGGCCGCCTGCTGCACCCGCAGCTAGACGGCCAGAACGTCGGTTGGTCACAGGCGCTGGACGCGGTAGCCGAGCGATTTAGCCGCATCATCGCGCAGCATGGCCCGCAGGCGGTGGCGTTTTATGCCTCCGGCCAGTTGCTGACCGAGGATTACTACGTCGCCAACAAGCTGATGAAAGGCTATATCGGCGCGGCCAACATCGACACCAATTCCCGCCTGTGCATGGCGTCGGCGGTGGTGGGTTATAAGCGGGCGTTTGGCGGCGACGCGGTGCCGTGCAGCTATCAGGATATCGAATTGGCGGATCTGGTGATCCTGTGCGGATCGAATACCGCCTGGGCGCACCCGGTGGCCTACCAGCGGCTGAGCGCGGCGCGTCGTCGGCGACCGCAGATGAAAGTGGTGGTGATCGACCCGCGTGAAACCGCGACCTGCGACGGTGCCGATTTGCATCTGCCGCTGCGCCCCGGCAGCGACGCCGCATTGTTCAACGGGGCGCTGCACTGGCTGGCGCAGCAGCAGCGGCTGGATCAGGATTTCCTGCAGCGTCATACCCTCGGTGCGTCCGCTACGCTGGCTGCCGCTGCATCATGGACGCCAGCACGGGTGGCCGAGTTCTGCAGTTTGCCGCTCAACGCGGTGATGGCGTTTTACCGCCTGCTGGCCGGAACGGAAAACTGGCTGACGCTGTATTCGATGGGCATTAATCAGTCCTCTAGCGGGGCGGATAAATGCAACGCCATTATCAACCTGCATCTGGCGGGTGGGCGCATCGGCAAGCCGGGCTGCGGGCCGTTTTCGATTACCGGTCAGCCGAATGCGATGGGAGGCCGCGAGGTGGGCGGGCTGGCCAACCAGTTGGCGGCGCATATGGGATTCAGCGCAGCAGACACTGACCGGCTACAGCGTTTTTGGCGCTCGCCGCAGATGGCGCGCCAGCCCGGCTTGAACGCGGTAGCGTTGTTCCGCGCGGTGGCCGCCGGACAGGTGAAGGCGGTGTGGATCATGGGCACCAATCCGGTGGTATCGCTGCCGGACGCCGACGTAGTGCGGCAGGCGTTAAAAGACTGCCCGCTGGTGGTGGTTTCTGACGTTATGGCCGCCACCGATACCGCCGCGCTGGCGCATATTCGCCTGCCGGCGTTGGCCTGGGGGGAAAAAGAAGGCAGCGTCAGTAATTCAGAGCGCTGCATTTCACGCCAGCGCGCTTTTTTACCTGCGCCTGGCGAAGCAAAAGCAGACTGGTGGATCATCAGTCAGGTTGCGGCGCGCATGGGGTTTGCCGACGCGTTTGCCTACCAGCATCCGGCCGATATTTTCCGCGAGCATGCGGCGCTGTCCGGCTTTGAAAACCACGGTAGCCGCGCTTTTGATATCAGCGGATTGGCCGCGTACAGCCGCCAGCAGTGGTATCAGATGCCTCCCATGCAGTGGCCGATCAACAGGCAGCACCCGCAGGGCTGTCGACGGTTGTTTGCCGATGGCCGCTTTTTGCATGCGGACGGCAAGGCGCGCTTATTGCCGATTACCCCGCGGTTGCCGCATTCTGCGCCGTCAGCACAGTATCCACTGGTGCTCAACACCGGGCGCATTCGCGACCAGTGGCACACCATGACCCGCACCGGCAAGGCCGCGCGGTTGATGCGTCACATCAGCGAACCGTTTTGCGAGATCCATCCGCAGGATGCTGTGCCGTTGGGTATTGATGACGGCCATCTGGTGCGCCTGAGCTCGCCACACGGCTGGATGATCGCGCGAGCGCAGCTCAGCGCAGGCCAACGGCGCGGCAGCCTGTTTGTGCCGATGCACTGGAACGCGCAGTTCACCGCGCAGGGGCGGGTGGACAGCCTGATCCCGCCGGTGGTCGACGCCGATTCCGGCCAGCCGGAAAGCAAGCATGCGCCGGTGCGTGTCAGTCGCTGGCACAGCCGCTGGCAGGCGGAGATTTTCTTGCGCCACGCCGCCGCGCCGCCGCGTGGGGTGTATTGGAGCCGCGTGACGCAGCAGTCGGTCAACCATTTCATCATGGCTGGCCAACAGCAGATCGACGACTGGCCAGCCTGGTTGCAACAGCACTTTGGGCTGGATGGCCTGACGCTGCAAATCGCCGAACTTGCACAGCGTGGCTTCCATGCGATCGGTTGGCGTCAGGGCGAAGTGCAACTGGCCTTTTACAGCCGACGCTACGCGCCGACGCTGGATCGCAGCGCGATCCTTGCGGCGTTTGACCATGCGCCGGACACCGGTCCGCAGCGTCTGGCGTTGCTAGGCGGCCGCAGCGCCCCAGGGCAGACGGCGCCCGGAGCCACGGTGTGCAGTTGCTTCGGCGTGGGTGAAAATCGCATCATTGCGGCGATACGCCAAGGCTGCCACAGCGCGGCGACGCTGGGGGAGCAACTGCAATGCGGTACCAACTGCGGTTCCTGCCTGCCGGAACTGAAAAAACTGATTCAACAGCATGCGACCCAGCGGGTGGCATAGCGGAGGGTAGGTCGATGAAAGCGATTGATATGTTGATCGCGTGTGCGCAGCAACGCCAGCCGGTGGTCGGCGGCGAGGTGTGGCTGGTCGGTGCCGGGCCGGGCGATGCCGAACTGTTGACCATCAAGGCGTTGCGGGCCATCAGTCAGGCCGAGGTGCTGGTGTTCGATCGTCTGGTGTCGCCAGCGGTGATGGCGCTGGTGCCGAAGCAGGCGCTGCGCATCGACGTGGGCAAATCACCCCGTTGCCACACGCTGTCGCAGCCGGAGATCAACCAGTTGCTGGTGGAACTGGCGCAGGCCGGTAATCGCGTCGTGCGGCTGAAGGGCGGCGATCCGTTTATCTTTGGCCGCGGCGGTGAGGAAATGGTGGCGTTGCAGCGCCATGGCATCCCCTGTCATATCGTGCCGGGCATCACTGCCGCCAGCGGCTGTGCCGCCGCGACCGGCATTCCGTTGACCCACCGTGACCATGCGCAGTCGGTGCGCTTTGTTACCGGTCATTGCCGTGATGGCGGACTGAAGCTGGATTGGCGCGCGCTGGTCAGCGACGGGCAGACGCTGGTGTTTTATATGGGCCTGGCGCTCGGTGCGAGCATTGCCGAGCAGTTGATGCGCCACGGCATGAGCGCCGAGACGCCGTTGGCGATTATCGAACGAGGCACTCAGCCGCAGCAGCGGGTGCTCACCGCCACGCTGGTCGAATTGCCCGCGCTGCTGACTCGCGAACGCCCACAGTCACCCGGTTTATTGGTGATTGGCAGCGTGGTCGGTCTGTACCGCGCCGGCCATTGGCAGGCGCCGCAGGTTACGCCGGCGGTGGCGGTTTAAGTTGCCGACGGGCGCTGCAGTTCCAACAGGGCGATAAATCGCAGCGTCAGCGCGTTCAGCCGCAGCAGTGCCACCGTCGGTTCCGCGCTGGTCGGTGGCTCTTGTTCCAACTGCTGGCAAACGGTAACCGCGCTTTGGTAGCCTGCCAGCGCAAAACTGCCTTTCTGCCGGTGCAGCACCGCGGCGAACGCCTCCGGTTGCCCGGCGTTGGCAAGCAGTTGCTGTCGGTCGGCTTCACTGCTGCGTTGCAGTTCATCGATTAGCGTTGACAGCACCTGAGGCTGCCCGTCGCTCATCGCCCGTATTTCCTGCATGTTCAAACCAATTGCCCGCTGTTCCTGCAGCAGGTTGCGCAAGTCTTTTTGCGTTAGCGGTTTGATCAATACCGCATCCATACCGGCGGCCAGACAACGGCGTTGCTCATCGTTAAAGGCATTGGCGGTGCAGCCGACGATCGGCTGGTAGCGCCGCTGACCGCGCTCGCGTTCGCGCTGGGTCTGTGCCAGCTGATAGCCGCTGAGGGTCGGCATCTGACAATCGGTCAACACCAGATCGGCGTGTTGCCGTTCCAGCCACTGTAACGCCTGCATGCCGTTATCACAGGTGGTAACGTGATGGCCGAGCTTTTCCAGTTGCAGCTTCATCACCGTCAGGTTGGCTGGCAGATCGTCTACTACCAGGATATGCAGCGCGGGATCCAGCGCGCTGGGTGCCGATGTGGTCTGGGATTCGTTATGGATGGCGCTGCGTGGCAGGCTCAGCGTAAAGGAAAAACGCGAGCCGTGCTGCGGCGCTGAATCAATCTGTAACTCTCCCCCCAGCAATTGTACCAACTGGGTACAGATTGCCAGGCCAAGCCCGGTGCTGGCCGGCGTATTGGGATCGGCCTGGACATACGGCTGCAATATTTTTTGCTGCATTTGCGGAGCAATACCGATGCCGCTGTCGGTGATGCTGAACGTGACGCGGTCGTATTGCGTATCCTGCGACTGAACGCTGACCTGCAGCGCTACAAAACCGCGTTCGGTATATTTGATGGCGTTGCTCAGCAGGTTATTGAGCACCTGCGTCAGCTTTGTGCCATCCAACAGATAGTCACACTGCCAGGCGGCTTCGATGTCGCTGTCCAGTCGCAGCGCTTTTTGCGCCGCCAGCGTGGCGTAGGTTTCCAGCAGCTGCGTCAGCAAGGGGTACAGCGCGGTGGGCTGCGGTTGCAGATGCAGTTCTCCGGCTTCGATTTTCGAGATGTCCAACACGTCGCCGACGATTTGCAACAGCTGGCGTGAGGCGGCATAGGCAATCGGCAGCGACGAGTCTGCCGCGTCTGGACGCTGGCTTTCCAGTTCCAGAATGCCGAGGATGGCGTTCATCGGTGAGCGGATCTCATGGCTCATGCGCGCCAGAAAATCACTTTTTTCGCGGCTGGCGTCGGTGGCTTGCTGCAACGCGTCGGCCAGATCGCGCTCCAGCCGCTTGCGTTGGCTGATGTCATACCAGCCTAGCAGCAGGCCCTGCGGCGTCATGCGGCTGTCGCTGTAGGCCGCCAGCCACTGGGCGATTTCCCGTTGCTCGCCGCGTATTACCATGGTGCGGTCGGAAAACTGCGGCTGCATGCTGCCGATGGCGGCAATGCGTTCCTGGTGGCCGATCGGTGGGGCGATGGGATGGTGCGCGGTGAAGTGTTCCAGCGTACTGCCAATGACCTGCTGGTGGGACAGCGCCAGCGACGTTAACAATGCCTGATTGCAATGGGTAATCTTGCCGAGCGGGTCGCACACCAGCAGCGGGGTGGGAATGCTGTTCAGCAAGGTTTGCCAATATTTGAGCGCATCGCGCAGTCCACGCTCGGCGCGGCGCCGGCGGAAGATCTCGCTAAGCAGAAAGCCTATCAGAAACAGCGACAGCGCAGCGCTGATCCCCGCCAGCGGCGTCAGCCAATGGCGGGCAGTGGAAGGCGCGGGCAGCATGCCGTTGAGCGCCGCGTTGAGTAGCCAGCGCTGGTTGATCGACTGCGCCATGCCGTCAGGCAGGGCATCGATCGCCTGATTGATGCGGTCGAGCAACGCGTGCTGATCGGCAGCCAGCCATAGGCGCTGGGTGCTGACGATGGCCGGCAATGGGCGCACCAGCAATCTGCCCGGATACAGATTGCTGGCCAGCAGCGCCGCCTGGGTGGCGTCGCAAACGATGCCCTGAGCAGCGCCGGCATTCAACAGTCTGAGCGCTTCATGCAGGGTTGCCGCTTCACCGAGCGCCACGCCGGGGTAGGTCGTCAGCAAGGCGGCCTGTACCGGGCTGTGTCGCAAGGACAGCAAGCGCTGATGACGCAAATCCGGCATCAGTTGATGCTGCAACGGTAGGCTATCCCGCCGCACAACCAACGCCCAACGCTGCTGCCACAGCGGTTTGGAAAGCAGGATGCCGGTCGGTGGCGGTGAACTCTGCGGCGGCGGCAGGGCCAGCTGGATACGCTGCTGGCTGAGCATTTGCGCCAGTTGGTCGCGGTTGGAGGCCGCCTGGGCGCTGAAGTGCAACCCGCTTTGGGTCGACAGCGCGCTCAGCAGATCGCTGGCGGCGCCCTGTGGTTGGCGCTGCGCATCCAGATCGCTATAGGGCAGGCGATCGCGCAACAGGCCGATCTGTAGCGGTTCTGCCGACCAACCCCAGGCCGGCAACAGCAGCAATGGCAGCAGCCAGCGCATAAGGTTCATAGTCCGGCTTCGCGCAGATATTCAAACAGTTCAGCGTCGGAGCCGACGCCGATTTTCATCATGGCGCTTTTTTTCTGTGCGCTGATGGTCTGCTTGGTACGGCTAAGCATGGCGGCGATGTGATTAACGCTATGTCCCTGCGCCAGCAGGCGCACCACCTCCAGTTCTCGCGGACTCATGGCTGCCACGGTGACCGGCATCGCGCTGACGTTAGCGGGACGTCGCCCTTGCTGTAATGCTTTCAGGCAGGTGGTCAGTTCGCTGGTCAGGCTCTGCTTGTTGATCACCGCCCGCGCGCCGGCGGCCAGAATGGTCTTCACCAATCCGGGGTTGGTCATCATGGTGATCACGACGATCGGCAACTGCGGGTATTTACGCCGCAGCGTTTCAATCAGTCTCAAGCCATCGCTTTGCCGATCGCCGGGCATGTTGAAGTCGGTAAGCAGTACATCCGGCTGTTTTTCCGCCAGCAGCGCCAGCAATTGATCTACCGTTTGCGCTTCGCCGCTGATGACAAAATCATCGCCGAAGCTGGTGGTGACCACGGTGCGTAACCCAATCAGGAACACTGGATGATCGTCGGCTATTACCACGGTTTTTTGCACTCAACGCTCCTTGAAACAACAATAAATACGGCAGGATTAATTGGCCGTGACCAATGCCAGTACGCCGTTTACCCCGTGGTGTGGATGCGGTAATAACCGGCATTCAACCTGATGATAAACCGCATCGGGCAACAGCAACCGCAAGGCGCAGCAGGAGGGCTGCTGCGCTGAGGCGGCCGGATGACGCAACAGGCTGGCCAACGGCTCGCGATCGTCGGGATGTACATGCGCCAGCAGCAGCGTCAGGTTGGCCAACTGACGCGGCGGCATGCCGAAAATCGCTTCATGCGGCTGCCAGTCGAGACTTTCCGCCCCGGGCGTCAGGCAAAAAAAGGCCGGTTGGCGCGCCTGTAACAGGTAGCCCAACAGCTGCAAGCGCTGCTGGTGCTGCTGGTTGCGGGCGCGGTGCTGCTGTTCACGCGTGGCGACCAGTAGCCCGAGTGAAATAACCGCCAACAAGTACAGCTGCGACGCTTCGACGGCCTGGGTGCCTGCCAGTGCGGCGGAAAAAGGGCCGTAACCGTAAAGCGTCGCCAGGCTGACCAGCAGCGTCAACAGGATAAAGTACAGCGCCAGCGGCAGCAGCGGCCACAGCGCCGCCAACAGCAAGGACAATGCCAGCGCCATATACAGCAAGGCATGATTCAGCAACGGGTGCTGCAACAGGGGGGCCGGCAGGCAAAATATCGCCGCCACCAGCGGTAATACCCAGACGGCGGTATAGCCCTGTTGTCGGTTTAGCCAGCGGCCGCGATTCAGCCGGTGGATGATAAACAGCGGGGCGATCGCCAGGCAGCCGGTAGCGTTGGAGATGCTCCAGCTAACGAAATGCGAGACCACCGTCGGGTAACCAAGGGCCTTGAGCAGCAGGTCGCTGATTAACCCGCCGACGGCGCTGCCAAGATAGACCCCGCCCAGCAGCAGCAGGGTTTCTCCACGGTAGGACAGGTCGGTTGCATAGCGATGCACGCTGTTCCAGATCAGGGCGAGCGGGCACAGTATCAGTGGATCGACCAGCGCGAACGCCAGCGCGATATCCACCGGCCGATCGTGCAGCACACTGACCGAGAAATGCATCACGCCGGCGCTGATCACCCACATCGGCCATTGGGCCGGTTGCCGGGTGCACAAGATGCCCAGCAGCAGGCCGGCCGGCAGCCAGACGGTGCTGGACAGGCTCCAGGGGTCGCGCGTTTCGAGGCTGATGGTCGCGAGCAGAAAGTAAAGCGCGATAAAGATCAGCCAATGTAATAGGCCGTAACGAAGAGATGTACGCCCGGCATCCATGTGTTTCTCCCTTGCCGCTACCGTGATGAATAATGATAGCAATCTTCTGCGATTAGCAGAGGGTTGCTTTTCTGACTAGTCAAATATCTGTCCGCGTGTGCGTTTCTTATACTCCTTCCCACATTACGGCAACCGCCGAATCCCAACGGATTATTACTTGATTAGCGAGGTCGGTACAAAATGAAAAACGGTAAATTGCTTGGCGGCATTGGTGTGGTTTTCGCAACGGCGTTGCTGCTGTTCTGCTCCCTGGACTCGGTCGGCCATAGCGCACGTCTCAGTGGGCCGGTAATGGTGATGAAAGAAGGAACGGTATTGTTCGCGCTGAATGCATCGATGCAACAAAACCGTCAGCTTGACGGCCAATACCAACATGCGCGCGGCCTGTTTCAGCAGGCGGGCGGCAAATTGCACGGCGGTATGCAACATCTGATCGACAGCGGCTATTTTGCCTGATGTCAGGCGACCTTCCAGTTGATTAAACGCGAGGATATAAAAATGAAATTAGTGATACTTTCCAGTGCGGTATTAGGCCTGGTCTGCCTGTTGAGCGGCTGTGTCTCTCCTGAACAACAGGCGGCGATGGATCGGGCGCAGTGCAGCGGTTACGGTTTTAAAGCCGATAGCGTCGAATTTGCCCAATGCATGCAAAAAATCGATATTCATCGTGATGAAATGGTCGCGGCTGAAAATGCACAGTGGCAGCAGCGCATGGCGCTGGAAGAGCGGAAAAACGCGCGGCAAAACGACAGGCACAATAGCAGCAATACCGTGGTGGTGATCCACCGTGCCGCCGAAGAAATTCTGGATAAAACACCGGCCTTCGACCGCCAGGGCAACCCGAACTTTGATGCCGAGGGCAACTATCAAGGGCCGCATGGCGTCGGTGCGCTGGTCGGTCCGGAGGATAATCCGGATTTGAACCCCAACCTCGGCGGTTAACTGAAGTGAGTGATTTTTCGCCGCCTGCTGGCGTGGTCATGGGGGCTATCCCCCCGCTGACAGCGCCAGCGTCAGTCCGCCCGCCAGCGCCAGAAAGCAGCCGAACGGCATCGGCGTTTGCCGGCTTGAGCGTTGTGCGCCAGAGCGGGGCAACCAGACCGCCAGAGCGCACAGCGAGGCCAGTAACAGCATAGCGGGTAGCAACGGCCAGCCGCCCCAGGCCCCCAGCGCTGCCAGCAGTTTGAAGTCACCCTGACCGATCCCCTGACGTTGGCGGTAAATCACATACAGTCGATTGGTACCCCACAACAGCAGATAGCCCGCCACCGCGCCCAACACGCTGTCGGCCAGGGGGACTAGCGCCCCGTGCAAATTGACCAGTAAACCGGCCCACAGCAGCGGCAGGGTTAAACTGTCTGGTAGCCAGAGGGTGCGGCAGTCAATAAAAGCGAGTGCGATCAGCACGGTTGCCATTGCCATCAATACCAGCCGCCGAGCATCGGCCGCCGGACCCAGCGCAATCAGCAGGGCGGCGCAGCTACAACAGCTTACCATGACCGCCCACTTTATCGGCGGTGCCTTTGCGGTGCGTGCATCACGCCAACGCCAACGCAGCAGTGCCGGCGACCGCCACACCAGCTGTTGCACCAGCCACGATGCCGGTAATACCGACAGCCATAACAGCAGTAAACCTGCGTCATCCATCCGCTTTTCTCCCACGCCCTGCCTGCGCCGAAGATAACGCCTCATATCAGGTTCGCCGAGCGGTTTTTAGCCTACGTTGGCAAACTTGCGACCGGCTGCGCAGGACAGATACTGGCGCTCCACGTACGCTGGAAATCGCCTGATACGACATGTTGTGACGTCGTCACTTCGGCTTTTGAGGTTTATCTGATTGTTTAGTATGATAAATAATCTAGGATGCCTGGTTAACGCGGCTGCGCTGAGTGTGCGCGGGATCGCGGTGGGGAATGATGGACAGCAGCGCTGTGCTATAGTGAGCGCAAGTGAGGTTGTCTGTCGTCGGGAGTGGCTGCAGCAGAAAAAGGTGGTAGGTCGTGTCCCGCGGATGGGGTCATGGCGCCAGTCTGATGACAGAAGTGAGTCGAATTATCCGCAGTAGACTAACCGTTCAAACGGCTAAAACAGCTTGGCAGCGCTGGCCGTTGCTGCTGTGGCCGTTAGCCCTGGCATTTGCGGCCCAGGCGGAATCTCCGCCGGCGCCGGAGTCGCTGGTCAGCTCGGCGCCAGACGGTGCCAACGCATTGCCCGACCTCGGCAGCAGTGCGGTGAACGATCAACAGCGCGAAAAAGAGTGGGCCACCATGGCCAAGCAACTTGGCGAACGTAACCTGAATGAGGTCTCTGGCCAACAGGTTCGTACCCGCGCCGAGAGCTACGTTATCGGTCAGGCAACCCATCTGTTGCAACAGCAGGCGCAAGATCTGCTGTCGCCGCTGGGCACCGCCACGCTGTCGTTGACGGTATCGCCGGAAGGCGACTTTTCCGGCAGCCGCGGCCAGTTATTCAGCCCGCTGTATGATGTCGACGGCTTGCTGACCTATAGCCAGGTCAGCGTGCTGCAACAGACCGACAGTTCGTTGGCCAATCTGGGGCTGGGGCAGCGCTGGATCGCGGGCGACTGGCTGTTGGGCTACAACACGGTGTTCGACAGCGACATCGGCAATCAGCGTAACCGTGGCAGCATTGGCGCGGAAGCCTGGGGCGATTATCTGCGCTTTTCTGCCAACTACTACCATCCACTGTCGGCCATGTCGGCGCGGCAAGACGGTGCGGTGTTCCGCAGCCGTCCGGCGCGCGGCTATGACATCAGCACGCAAGGCTATTTGCCGTTTTACCGCCAGTTGGGCGCTTCATTGAGCTTTGAACAATACCGTGGCAACGATGTGGATCTGTTCGGCAGTGGCAACAAGCAGGACGATCCGCGTGCCATGCAACTGGGGTTGAGCTATACCCCGGTGCCGCTGGTAACGCTGAAGGCGCAGCATAAACTGGGCGAGGGCGGCGAAACGCAAGATACGGTAGAACTGGGGTTGAGCTACCGTCTGGGCGTACCGTTGGTGAAGCAGATTTCGCCGGAGTACGTCGCGCAGGCCAAGTCGCTGCGCGGCAGCCGCTACGATAACATTGAGCGCAGGAACGTACCGGTGCTGGAATTCCAGCAACGCAAGACATTGCAGGTGTTCCTGGCGACGCCGCCGTGGAGTCTGCACGCCGGCGAAACCCTGCCGCTGGTGCTGGAAATCAAAACCGGCAATAAAATCACTCGCGTCAGTTGGCAAGGCGATACCCAGGCGCTGAGTCTGACGCCGCCGCACAATAACAACGATCCGCATGGTTGGAGCGTGATCATGCCGGCATGGGATAGCAACCCCGGGGCGGAAAATCGCTACCGACTGTCGGTAACGCTGGAAGATGACCAGCAGCAGCGGGTGACCTCGAACTGGATCACGCTGCAGGTGACGCCGCCGCTGTCGTTGTCGGGCGGCGAGCAACCCTCGATGCCGGCAGCCCAGACGCTGCAAACCCCGACGGTACCGGCCGCTACCGGACCGTTTGGCGGTTAGCCGTTCTTGCCTTGCAACACCCAGACGGCGGCTTCGACGCGTGATTTCAGTTTCAGCTTCTTCAACAGATGCTTGACGTGCACTTTTACCGTACTTTCGGTGATCGTCAGCTTGCGGGCGATCAGTTTATTCGGCAGTCCCTGGGCAATCAGTTTGAGGATATCGCGTTCGCGCGGCGTCAACTGCTGGATGTCGCGCTCGGTGGCCGGGCGATTTTCCCGCAGGCTGGCCGCCAGTATTGGCGTCAGCGTCTCGCTGAGCACCATTTGCCCGGCGGCGGCCTGATGCAGGGCCTTCAGCAGTTCTTCCGGTTCCATATCCTTCAGTAAATAGCCGTCGGCGCCGCGTTTGAGCGCGCTCACCACATCGTCTTCGTGATTGGAAACGCTGAAGACCACCACTCGGCCCGACAGCGCGGTCAAACGCAGGCGGTCGAGCGTTTCCAGACCGTTCATGCCCGGCATATTGAGATCGAGCAGGATCAAGTCGGGATCGAGCTGTTCCGCCAGTTCAACACCACGCTCGCCATTGCTGGCTTCGGCAATCACCTGCAGCCGTGAATCCATGCTAATCAACTGTTTCACGCCGTTGCGCAGCATCGGATGATCGTCAATCAGCAAAATAGTGGCGGCCTCTTCGGTAGTCATACTGTCTCCTATTAATCGATGGCGTGGTTATCCGGGCGGAAGACCACCCGGACTTCGGTGCCGCCGCCGCTGCGTGGGGTGATATCGCAGCGGCCATGCAGACTGTTTGCGCGGTCGCGCATGATAATCAGGCCGTAATGATCTGGCCGCTCACCGTGTTCAGGCAGGCCACGGCCGTTATCGCTGACCGACAGGGTGATTTCGCCCTGCTGATTGGTCACCTGAATCCGTACCTGGCTGGCCTGAGCGTGTTTATGGATATTGCTCAAGGCCTCGCGGCTAATCTGCAACAGATGGATGGCCTGATAGGCCGGGACGGTGCGTGGTCCCAATTGATAATCCAGCTCAATGGCGATCCCCAGTCGGGCATTGAATTCCTGCACCGTCGACTGCAATGCCGCCAACAGCCCCGGTTCGCTTAATCGCAGCCGGAAGGTGGTCAGCAGTTCGCGTAGCTGTCGATAGGCGGTGTTAAGTTCTTCGCGCATTTGCCGTACCAGCGCAAGGCTGGCGGCCGGCAGCGCATCGCCCTGCATTTGCAGGCAACTGGCCTGCATCTTCAGACATGACAGCGATTGGGCGATGGAGTCATGCAGTTCACGGGCGATGGCCGCGCGCTCTTCCATCAGCATCAACTGCTGCTGATGGTCTACCTGGCGCTCGATGGCCAGCACGCTGGTCAGCTGTTCGACCAGGGTAGCGATCAGTTGATGATGATCGTCGTTCAGCGGCTGGTGATACTGCGCCACCAGTACGCCGTAGTTGCCCAGTTTATCGCTCAGACTCCAGCTTAGCGACGGGTGCTGATGCGCCGGGTACTGTTCTTCGTTCAGACAGGCGCTGCACGCCGCGTTATTGCAATATTCCGGCCGTAACGGCTGATTGTTGCTCAACAGCAAAAACTGTTCCTGGCTGTTGTTTTCATACAGCCGCAGCTGGATCGCCCGCAGTGGGGTGAGAGCCTGTAACTGGCTCAGCACCGGCGTCAGGCGGCTGCACAACGGTTCGCTGGTGTGCAATTGGCGGCTGGTGTGGTACAGAAAACCCAATACCTGGTTTTTTTGTTGCAGATCGGCGGTTTTTTCCGCTACCCGCTGTTCCAGTCCGTGGTACGTGGCGGACAGTTCGTCCGACATGGTGTTCAGCGCGCCACCGAGCGAGGCCATTTCATCCTGATGTCCACGCTGGGCGAAACGCCGACTGAAATCACCGTGCCCGACCGCCTGCGCCATTGCCACCAACTGGCGCCATGGGTGCAGCAAACGGCGGCGCAGGTAGCAAATGGTGCCGATCAGCAGCAATAGCGTCAGCGCAATGAACACCCATTGCACCAGCATCACCATCAACAGGCGTCGTTCGGTATGGCGATCGATGTCGGAGACCAGTTTGTCCAGCAGATTGACGAAATGCGCCACCTGCGGCGCGGCGTCGGCCGGCCGTTGCGCCTGTCGCAACTGGGGTTGCAGCGTCTGCTGCCAGTAGGCGCGCAGCGCCTGAAACTGTGGCGTCAATCCTTCCTGTTCGACCGCGCGCTGTAAATCGCGGCTGTTTTCATCGGCGGCCAGTTCGTCGATCAGCGCCTCGCTTTGCTCACTGAGCGGCACCTGCGCCAACAGGCGGTAACTTTGCATGCGCAGCGAACCGGCTTTGTTAATGGCATGCGCATTACCCTGAATGCTTTGCGACATCCAGGCCGAGGTACTCATGCCGGCAATCCCCAACAGGCCCAGCAGCAGCATCAGCACGGCAACCTGATTAACGATCGACAGCGGGGCCAGTAACCGTTTCATAAAGGCAAATCCCTGAAGGTATAACACGTTGGCAGCAAGAAACACGGGGCGTGAGCAGGTGGTTCCAATAACGATTCAGCCTTATTTTTCATTATCCCCAGGCATAACCCCATACCCCTAACGAAGTACCCATTAGTTTCCAGCATGCCGGCATGCCGTCGTGACTGCGGATAACCTCGCTGTCAGCCTTTTGATTTATAAGTTTTTTATTTAATGCGTTGGCTTACTCCTTAGGGGATGTAAGGTTGTTTTGGCCGTATTGCTACCTGCGGCTGCGTTGATTTGCATCAACTTTGGCGTGCGGTGGGATCACTAGGGTGGGCGAAGTTATCACCGTGTGTCAGAGGTTTTTATGTCGCAAACTGTAACGCCATCATTAAAGAAAAAAACGGGCGCGGTTATTCAGGATTGGCAACCCGAGAATACTGAATTCTGGCAACGCCGGGGCCACCGTATCGCCAGTCGCAATCTGTGGATCTCCGTTCCCTGCCTTTTATTGGCTTTCTGCGTCTGGATGCTGTTCAGCGCCGTTGCCGTGAATCTCAATAAAGTCGGTTTTGATTTTTCAACCGACCAACTGTTCCTGCTCACCGCATTACCTTCGGTTTCCGGTGCGATTTTACGCGTGCCGTATTCGTTCGTGATCCCGATATTCGGTGGCCGGCGCTGGACGGCGATCAGCACCGGCTTGCTGATCGTTCCCTGCCTGTGGTTGGGATATGCGGTACAGGATACCAGCACCACCTTCAATACCTTCATCATCATCTCGCTGCTGTGCGGTTTTGCCGGCGCCAACTTTGCTTCCAGCATGGCCAATATCAGTTTCTTCTTCCCCAAGGCCAAACAGGGCGGGGCGCTGGGCATTAACGGCGGGCTCGGCAATCTGGGCGTGAGCGTGATGCAGCTGATTGCGCCGCTGGCGATTGCCATCGGCATGTTTGGTATCTTTGGCGGCAACGGACACCCACAGCCGGACGGCAGCCAACTGTGGTTGGAAAATGCCGCCTGGATCTGGGTGCCGTTTTTGATCATCGGTACGCTGGCGGCCTGGTTCGGCATGAACGATCTGGCGGCATCCAAGGCGTCGCTCAGCCAGCAACTGCCGGTGTTGAAACGCGGCCATTTATGGATCCTCAGCCTGCTGTATCTGGCGACCTTCGGTTCGTTTATCGGCTTTTCCGCCGGCTTCGCCATGCTGTCCAAAACCCAATTCCCGGACGTGGTGATTCTGCACTATGCCTTCTTTGGTCCGTTCCTTGGTGCGTTGGCGCGCCCAGCCGGCGGGGCATTGTCCGACCGCTTTGGCGGCATCCGTGTCACGCTGATCAACTTCGTGCTGATGGCGGTGTTTGCCGGTCTGCTGTTCCTGACCTTGCCGGGAGAAGGCTCGCAAGGGTCATTCATCGCCTTTTACAGCGTCTTTATGCTGCTGTTCCTGACTGCCGGGCTGGGCAGCGGCTCGACCTTCCAGATGATTGCGGTGATTTTCCGTAAAATCACCATCGAACGGGTCATGGCGCAGGGCGGTTCGGATCGGTTGGCGCAACGCGAAGCGGTGACCGACTCTGCTGCGGCGTTGGGCTTTATTTCTGCCATTGGTGCCATTGGTGGCTTCTTTATCCCAAAAGCGTTCGGTACCTCACTGGCGATGACCGGATCGCCGGCTGGCGCGATGAAGCTGTTCCTGGTGTTTTATATTGTTTGCGTTGCCATTACCTGGCTGGTGTACGGCCGTAAGGCTCGCTGATCGTTATTTGCGGGTATCTTTCCAATCAGAGATACCCGCCATTTATATTTACTGCCTGGCATTATTTTCATCATTTCACTTCCCGCCGTTGCCGGCGATTATCCCATTACGCTTGCTATTGCCAACGCCGATAGTGATAACTGAAGCGTTAATGGCGCTTATATCTGCAAAACAATCGAATAAGAAAAATCTCATTATTGGTCGCCGCGCTCTTTATGTTTTTTTGCAATAGGATTAAACGGAAAGTCGTTTGCCATGCGCCGATGAAGGGGAAATTTCACAAGTTTATAAATATAACAACCCGCTAACAAATTGATTTTGTACTTATATTTCAGTTGGTTGCTGGTGTTTTTTCGTCATCTTTAACAATTGATAAAACCCTTGCTGCTCAAGGGTTAATCGGTGATTGGCGCCCTGATGGGGTAAAATATGTCGTATTTTAAAAAATGAAATCGGGATTTTTTTATATTTATCTTTCGCAAATATAACAGTCTATTGAGTTTACATTTAATTTCTTGAACATTTTTTCATATTTCTATACAAAGTGTGCAGGACAGGCACGTTAAGGAAATTAAAAGTGAATCTTGATAAAAGAATAAAGATTAGGAATCTGGATGTTTTAATCCCTTCCAGGAAAAAATCTCGCCTGCGCTGGAAAGAGTATCAGATACTTTCACTGCTGGTTGCCCGTTCGCCAGAATTGGTTACCCGTACGGAAATTATAGAAAATATTTGGAAAGGCACCTATTGCTCGGATTCAACGATAAATCAAACCATTAAATCCATTAGGCAGAAAATCGGCGATGGGGAGCATATGCTTATCAGAACCATTCCTCGCCTGGGTTATAAAGTGGAAAATAGTGAGGTGTTCCATTTTATCAGTGAAGAAGTCGATAACGGTGGAGATGATATTTCCCATGAAGAATTGACGAACAATGATAATATTCAAGCGGAAATATCTGAAAAAGAAACCTCCTTGCCGCCAGTCAGCCAGGATAAAATCAGCGCCGCAGCTGATAGCATGGAACAGACCGCAACAATAACGGCCAGGCCATTGCGGGGGAATAGCGATTCAGCGGAAAAAAACAGGGGCAGCCGTGGTTTTTTTTCTCTGCCGACGGCGAGAGTGGTGACCTATCTGTCGGTGCTGGCATCATTGCTGGTTATTTCACATCTTTCGTTTTTGCTGGGAAACCAGGTGCGGCCGCCGATCGTCAATGACATACAAAACAACACCCGTGTGATGCTGGCCCTGACGCTAAACGATCCGCGTGCCAAAGTGCCACAGACCTTGTTGTGCCTGTATCAGGGAGAGCATCAGGCACAGACGCAGGCAACGCTGGAATGCATCGACCCCAAGCGCGGGCAGTTTCGCCAGCCGGTGAACTATGACGCCGAAAATGCATTTGATGGCGGTTCACTCAAACTTATCTTGCCGGATAGTAATCTGGAATATCGGGTGGCGTATGATGTTAAAAATTAGCGTCATCTGAAATTTCATATCGTTCATAATTTCACATGCTGCGAATATTACTATTTCATTATTTGTTATTTGAATAGTCACAATCATTTGTCCAGTCTGTTAACCATCACCTAACGCGTATTTTGCGACCGTTCGCTGATGCGGCAGGAATAATGGAAACAGGCTGAGTGACAAATTATGGACAAGCGTAAAGTAGCGATTATTGGCGGCTCGGGTTTTATTGGCACGCGATTGGTTAAACGTCTGCGTTCCCGCAGCGATCTGGCGTTGACCATTATCGACAAGCGGCCGAGCGAGGCGTTTGCCGAACTTTATCAGTACGGCGACATCACCGAGCCGCAGAGCTTACAGTCGGCCTTGGCCGGCTGCGATGCGGTGATTAATCTGGCGGCCGAGCATCAGGATAATGTTGAGCCGATTGCGCGGTATTACCAGGTTAACGTCGAGGGGGCGCGCAACCTGTGCAAGCTCGCGTCGATGCTCGATATCCGCCAACTGGTGTTTACCTCTTCGGTGGCGGTCTATGGCTTCGTCAAACAGGAAACCGGCGAAGACGGGGCCTTTGCGCCGTTCAATCATTACGGAAAATCCAAGCTGGAAGCGGAATATGTTTATGAAGCCTGGCACAAGGCAGACCAGGCCAACCGGCTGACCATTATCCGCCCGACGGTGGTATTCGGCGAAGGCAACCGCGGCAACGTCTATAATCTGTTTCGGCAAATTGCCAGCGGCCGTTTCGTGATGATCGGCAGCGGCAATAACATGAAGTCGATGGCCTATGTCGAAAATATTGCCGCCAGGCTCGAGCACGCGCTGGATCAGCAATTACATTACCAGGTCAGCAACTACGTCGATAAACCGGATTTTACCATGAACCAACTGGTCGACGTTATTTCCTCTTCGTTGGGACGCAATAATATGACCGTGCGCATCCCCTATGTCGTTGGGGTGTGCGCCGCGAGCGTATTGGACCTGCTGGCTAAAATAACCCGCCGTAAATTCCCCATCAGCCGAATACGGATACAAAAGTTTTGTGCCAGAACACAATTTAAATCCAACCAGCAAGGCGATTTCATTGCGCCGGTTGACCTTAACTCGGCAATCGAGAAAACCATTCGGCATGAATTTACCGGCCGTTGACCAGCGCCGGCGGTAATACGCTTTGCCTGCTGTCGGCCAGACCGCCGAATCGACAATAAGCAGGAATAACCCATGCTGATTTATATCCCGGAAGCATAGATTTTATTTTTGTCAATCGCGCATTGGCAGCTGTAACTCAAGGGCGGTAGCGCGCTTAATCGCTGGAGGAATCATGTTATATCAACTGAGCGTGATATTTATTTTAGCGCTGGTGTTACTGGGGGTTAGCCGGCGTTTGGCGTTGACTATCGGGCTGGTGGATAAACCCAGCTCGCGTAAACGTCACCACGGGCATATTCCGCTGGTCGGCGGTATTGCCATTTATCTGACCCTGGCGCTGTTGTTTTACTGGCGTCCGGATTTGCTGCCGCAGGGTGACATCTATTTGGCCTGCGTGACGGCGTTACTGTTGTTGGGGGTGATGGACGATCGCTTCGACTTGCCGGTGACGCCGCGGGTGGTGGTGCAGGGCGCGGTTGCACTGGCAATGATGTTGGCGGCGGACCTGCAGCTTGCCTCACTGGGCCAGCTATGGGGACAGGATGCGCTGCTGCTGGGCGGCGGTGCGCTGTGGTTGACGCCACTGGCGGTATGGGCGGCAATCAATGCCTACAACATGATCGACGGTATCGACGGCCAACTGGGGGTGATTTCCTGCGTCACCTTTGCCGCGCTGGCGCTGCTGTTTACCCTTGGTGGCCGCGTTAGCACCGCGCTGTGGTGCCTGAGTCTGATCGCGACGCTGGCCGCCTATCTGCTATTCAATCTTGGCGCCTTCGGATGGCGCAACAAAATCTTTATGGGCGATGCCGGCAGCATGGTAATTGGCTTCAGCGTGCTATGGCTGCTGCTGAGCGCGTCCCAGGGCGTCGCGCCGGTTATGCGGCCGGTGACCGCGTTGTGGCTGATCGCCATTCCGTTGATGGACATGGTGTCGGTGATGGCGAGTCGAGTGGTACGCGGCCAAAATCCGTTTCGCGCCGGGCGTGACCATCTGCATCACATTCTGATGCGTCGCGGTTTGAATGCGCGTCAGGCGCTGGGCATGAGCAGCCTGCTGGCGGTAACGCTGGCCTGCATTGGCGTGCTCGGCGAGGTGCTGTGGCTACCGGAAAACCTGATGCTGCTGGCTTTTGCCCTGTGTTTTGGCGGTTACCTGCTGCTGCTGCGCCAACCGTGTGAGCCCGCGGCGCTGGCCGACTCGCCCTCCGCCGATCGTTAACCTTCACCAGGCCGTAACCGGCCATCGCCCGCAGGGAATCAAGGACAGACAATGAACAATCATGCATTGCCAGCCGTGCTGGCCGATCGGGATGAAAACCTCGACTGGGAGCGGCTGATCGGCCCGCTGTGGGACAACCGTTGGCGTATCCTGCTGGTCACCGGCCTGGCCGCGGCGTTGGGCATCGGCTATGCGCTGCTGGCGACGCCGGTGTATCAGGCTTCGACCCTGATCCAGGTAGAACAGCCAAGCTCCGGGGCGTCGTTGCTGCAGGAAACGCTGGAAAGTTCCATTGGCCAGAACTCCGCCAGCCAAGATGAGGTTGCGTTGGTCAATTCGCGTCAGGTGCTGGGGAAAACGGTCGATGACCAGCAGCTGACGGTGCGCGTCAGCGCCGACTATTTTCCGTTGCTGGGCAAAGGGCTCGCCCGTTTGCGTGGCGCAAGCGTTCCCAGCGTAACCGTTACCGAGCTGACGGTACCAGAGGTGATGTTGGGGGAGTCGCTGACCCTCAGCGTGCTGGAGAACCGGCGCGTCAGCTTGCACGATGGCCAGCAGACCGTGTTGACGGGGGCGATCGACCAACCGCTGCGCAACGGCGTGTGGAGCCTGCGGATCGGCGCGCTGGACGCCCCGGTAGGCACCCGTTTCACCGTCAGCAAGCTGGCGCGGCAGCAGGCGGTCGACGATTTGCGCGACAGCCTGAACGTTGCGCTGGCCGGCAAGGACAGCGGCATCATGATCTTCCGACTGGAAAGCGAGGATCCCCTGCGTGCCCAGCGCGTATTACGCAGCATCAGCGAAAACTACCTGCAACAGAACGTCGATCGCAAAACCGAAGAGGCGCAGCGGATGCTGGCGTTTCTCGCTGAGCAATTGCCACAGACCCAGGCCGCGTTGACCAACGCCGAAAACCAGCTCAATCAGTTTCGTCAGCAAAACGACTCGGTGGATCTGTCGCTGGAGGCCAAATCGGTGTTGGATACGCAGGTGCAACTGGAGGCGCAGCTCAACGAGCTGACGTTTAAAGAGTCGGAAATTTCCAAGCTCTACACTCGCGCCCATCCGGCCTACCGCGCACTGCTGGAAAAACGCGCCACGTTGGAGGAGGAGAAGGCGCGCCTGGGTAAACAGGTACAGGCGTTGCCGAAAACCCAGCAGGAAATCTTGCGTCTGACCCGTGACGTGCAGGTGGATCAGCAGGTTTATATCCAACTGATGAACAAACAGCAGGAACTGAGCATCAGCAAGGCCGGCACGGTGGGCAATATTCGTATTATCGACGCAGCGGAAACCGGGTTAAAACCGGTAAAACCGCAAAAAATGCTGATCGTTATCCTGGCGGTGCTGATGGGCGGGGTGCTGTCTTGCTCGGTGGTGCTGTTGCGCGCTGCCTTTCATCGTGGCGTCAGCAATACCGATGTGCTGGAAAAACGCGGCATCAGCGTTTACGCCACGGTGCCGCTGTCGCCATGGCAGCTCAAGCATAACCGTGGGCAGCGGCAGCAATTGGCGAAAACAACTGCGGCACGGCTGCCGATCCTGGCGCAGGCGCAGCCGGAAGATCTGTCGGTTGAAGCGATCCGCAGTCTGCGCACCAGCCTGCATTTCGCCATGATGGCGGCGAAAAACAACATCCTGATGGTTTCCGGCGCCAGCCCGGCCAGTGGCAAGAGCTTCACCAGTTCCAACCTGGCGGTAGTGATTGCGCAGGCCGGCCAGCGCGTACTGTTGATCGACGCCGATATGCGCAAGGGCTTTTTGCACCGCTGGCTGAGCGACAGTCCGTATCAGGGGTTGTCGGATATGCTGGCCGGCAAGATAGCGCCGGCGCAGGCGGTGAAATCGACCGCCATTGCCAAGCTGGACTTCGTTCCGCGCGGACAGGTGCCACCCAACCCCTCCGAATTATTGATGCACCCGCGGTTGGCCGATTTCCTGCACTGGGCCGCGCCGCGCTACGACCTGATATTGATCGATACCCCGCCGATACTGGCGGTAACCGATGCGGCGATCGTCGGTCATCATGCGGGAACGGCGCTGATGGTGGTGCGTTTTGAGGTCAACACCGTCAAGCAGATTGAAACCAGCCTGCGTCGCTTTGAACAGAACGGCGTGGCGATCAAAGGCGTGATACTCAACGGCGTGGTGAAGAAAACCGCCGACGCCGCCGGCTATTACGCGTTTGCCTACCCGAGTCATCGGGACGATACGGCAACGGCGGCGGGTAACTGAGCTGATGAAAGCCATTGTGGCCAACGCGCTATGGTTGATGTTGGAACGCGTGTCGCTGAGCCTGTCAGGGATTTTTGTCTCGATATACGTGGCGCGCTATCTGGGGCCGGCGCAGTTCGGCACGCTGAATTACCTGTTGGCAACCATCGCCATCGTGGTGCCGCTGGCGCAGCTTGGCGCAGACAGCGTGATCTTCAATCGTCTCGCGCGCCGGCAGGTCAGTGGCATACGGCTGATGATGGCATCGCGACGATTACGGCGGCGGCTGTTTCTGCTGGTGGCGTTGCCACTGCTGGTCTGGAGTCAGTTCGGCCAGCCGCCGGCACAACGGCTGATGACGCTGTTATTGCTGGTGAGCGCCTATTTTTCGGTGCAGGACGTCTACAAGATTTACTACGACGCGCGGCTGCGATCGAAGCGCAACACGCTGATCAACAACCTGGCGCTGCTGCTGTCGATCGGTATGCGGTTGGCGTTGGTGAGTGCAGCGCTGCCACTGGCGTGGTTTGCCTTGCCGTATATCGTCAG
This sequence comes from Serratia odorifera, assembly GCF_041448735.1. Lineage (NCBI taxonomy): Bacteria > Pseudomonadati > Pseudomonadota > Gammaproteobacteria > Enterobacterales > Yersiniaceae > Serratia > Serratia odorifera. The sequence goes on from NZ_JBGMUT010000002.1 coordinate 666,113, forward strand.
CAGCGCTTTGCCGTATGGCGTGCGTCGGCTGCTGTTTCACCGTGAGTTGCATCGGTTGTCGCAGGTGGCATTGCGGCCATCACGTCGCTATGACCGTTATCTGTTGCGGGTCGGCATGCCGTTGGCGTTCGCCAGCCTGTCGATTGTTATCTATACCCGCATCGATCAGATCATGCTGGCTGCGCTGATTGGCGAGCAGGCGGTGGGCTGGTACAGCGCCGCAACAACGCTGAGCCAGGGATGGCTATTTGTGCCGTTGGCGCTGATCACTTCGCTGATGCCGGGCATCGCCGGCTGCCGCACGCTGGTGGAACAGGAGTACCGCATTCGCCTGCTGTACCTGGCGGTGTTGACGATGGCGCTGCCGGTGCTGCTGGTGCTGTACCTGTTTTCGACACCGCTGATCGACTGGCTGTATGGCGCGGCGTTTCACCCCGCGGCCACCGTGCTTGGCCTGTGTGGCCTGACCTCGCTGTTTTCGGTGCTGGGCACGGTGTCGTACCGCAGCATCGTGCTGTTGGCCGGCTATCGCTTTATCGCAATAAAAATGCCGTTGGTGGCGTTGGCCAACGTGGCGATGAACCTGCTGCTGATACCTCGCTTCGGGCTGGTCGGTGCCGCGCTATCGACGCTGTTGGCCGAATTCTTCTCATTCTTTGTCTTGAACCGTTTTTTCCGTGGCGGAAAAATCACCCGTTTGCAGCTCAGTTGCTTCCAGGCGGCGCCACGGTTTATCAGCACGCTAAGGAGACAGCATGTTAAACGCTCTGATTAAGGGAATTTCCCGTCGTTTGCCGGATGCCTGGCATCATCAAATAAAATATGCCATGTATTTCAAAAGGTTGCCTCATTTGGCTCAGCCGCGCGGGTTCAGCGAAAAGATCATGCGGCGCAAGGTATACCCACGCAGCATCTACAGCACGCTGTCGGATAAATACAGGGTGCGCGAGTTCATTGCCGGGCTGTGGGGCGAGGACTACCTGATCGAACTGTATGCCGAAGGGCGTGAGCTGAGCTATGACATGTTCCAACGGCTGCCGCAGGCGTTTGTCCTCAAGGCCAATCACGGCAGCGGCTATAACCGACTGGTGTTTGACAAGCAACGGGTCAGCTACGCCGAACTGTACGATTTGTCCCGCCGTTGGCTGCGCAGCAACTTTTATCAACAAAGCCGCGAAAGGCACTATCAGGACATCGAACCGCGCATCATGGCGGAGCGGCTGTTGTTGGATAACGGTGCGGTACCGAACGATCTCAAGTTTCACTGTTTTAATCGCGACGGCGAAATACGCATATTCATTCAGGTGGATTATCAGCGCTTTGGCCAGCACCGGCGTGATCTGTTTGATGAACGCTGGAATCGCACCGAAATCCGCATTTGTCTGCCCAATGCCGAGCAGCCGGCGGCACGGCCGAGCCAGCTCGACGACATGCTACGCCTGGCCCGGCTGACCGTGCAGCAGTTTTCCTATCTGCGGGTGGATATGTATCAGGTTGGCCAGCGGGTGTACTTCGGTGAGTTGACGTTTACCCCGGGGGCTGGACTCAGTCGGCTGATGCCAAAAAATATCGAACAGGAATGGGGCAGTTATTTCACCGAGTGAAGCCGATGCACAAACCAATTTCCGCCGTACCACGGCAATGCGCCGACCAGGCAGGGGGATCGCAACGGGTTATCGACCAGACGGTGATGTTGACCTTTTTGCTGATCTTCTTTTTTAAAACCTTTTTAACCTCCGGCGCGTTTGATAATGCGCCGATCGCGCAGGCGGTGAAGGTGCTGAACGGCATCATGCTGCTGTACGTCGGCTATGCGTTTACCGTCGCCACGCGCCGGGAAAAGGGCCTGCTGGGCGGTTTTATACTGCTGTTCATGTTGAATATGGCAACCGGGCACGGGGATTATCTGTTTGGCGTGGTGTTCAGCATTGCCTTTCTGATTCTGTCGCGGGTCGATCTGCCACGCGCCGGGGCCATTTTTGTCATCGCCTACGTCAGCAGCGCGGCGCTGGTGGCGTTGCCGTACCTGCTATACACCGACAGCTTCGTTTATCTGGACGAACGCTACGGCAATCGCCTGACGCTGGGGTTTGATAATCCCAATACGCTGGCGTATTACCTGTTCGCGTTGTTGGCGATGCTGTTATGCCTGCTGGATCGCGCCGCGCTCAGCCGTGGCATCAAGAACCTGGCCGCCTTGTTGCTGGCGGTGATGCTGTTGCCGATCCTGATGTACTCCTATTCGCGCACCTATTTGCTGCTGGCGCTGTTGCTGGTGGCGCTGTTCTGGCTGGCACCGCTGTGGCGCCTGGCGCCTGGCCGCAAGTTCTGCAGCGTATTGCTGTTGACGCTGTTGCTGATCCAGTTTGTCAGCGTGCTGCGCTGGGGAGCCAACCCGGCGCTGGATGCGCTGCTGAATCAGGCATTGACCGGGCGCATCTGGTTTTCCTGGCAGATGTTCCAGGCGCTGGGGCTGCCCAATCCGCTATTTGGTCAGAATATTGACGCCTACAAGCCGGTCGACTTTTTCTATTTTGCGCTGTTTTATTCCGCCGGCGCTCTCGCGTCGCTGTGGCTGCTGTGGGTTTACTGCCGTCTGTTGGCTAATTTGGCTTTTCTGAGCCGTTTTATGCGCTGGGTGGTCGCGGTGTTTTTATTGACCACCTTTACTGAAACCTATTTTTTGGTCCCGGTATTCAATATTTCCCTGTTACTGCTGTACCGGGCGAAAAAAGACTTTTCCCCCTTAACGTTGAGGTAAGAAATGGACTTCTCAATTGTTATTCCCATCTATAACAGCGCAGGTTATTTACCGACCACGCTGACGCGGATTTTTAACGCCTGCCAGGGGTTCGATTACCAGATTGTATTGGTGGATGACTGCTCGGATGCCGAAGATATTGCACAGGTGCGGCAACTGGCGGCGGCCAACAGTCAGGTGATGCTGCACGAAAAGACGCAAAAAAGTAATGCCGCGGTTTCGCGCAATCTGGGGGCGCAGCTGGCGCAGGCCGAGGTGGTGTTTTTCCTCGACTCGGATGATTATTTCACCACCAACTATATTATTCGCCGCCTCAAGCGTCATGAGGATGTCAGCATCGACATCATTTTTGGCAACTATGCCGAAGTGCGCGGCGAGTCGGTACGCGACTACGCCTACCAGTATAAAAGCGGCTCGGCCGGAGAAGATTTTCTGTTTCTGGAAATGGGCGATATCCGTTCTTCGACCATCAGCATGCGCAAACACGGCGACCGGCGTTTCCTGTTCCCGGAGTTCCTTTATAAGCATCAGGACTGGGGATTTCTGGTCAACGCCACCAACCTTGGCGCCAACGTGGTGCACGATGCCGGCAGCGGTGTCTTTCTCGACGTCGGACGCAGTGGACGCATGACCGGCACGTTGAACCTGGACGCCAGCGACCGTTTTATCGACACCTTTTTACGCCCCAGCGATCGCCACATCAGCGGCTTTGCCTGCAAGCACCTGTTGGCGTCACTGTACAGCGAAAATCAGCAGGCCTTCACCTATTACTCATCGCGTATCGTGCGCCACACCCTGAGCGGCAAATTCAAGGTGATAAAACTGTATGGCGACTGGCTGGCGCGGCTGGGGCTGTTCCCGATCGGCGGTCGACTGCTGCGCAATGCGCGCAACGGTTTCAGGAGGTGATATGCCGCAACGAAACATTGCCATAGTGATTGAAAACATGGCGGGCAAGGGCGGCACCGAACGGGTTGCCAGCGGGCTGGCCAATGCGTTGGCGCGCCAGGCCGGACAGCGAGTAACGCTGTTTTCCATCAGCGGCGATCGCACCTTTTTTCCGTTGGAGGATGCGGTCTTGCTGCGCTTTTTGGCCGGCCGCACGCCGCTCTGGCCGTGGCGGCTTGCCTGGACGCTGCGGCGCGGGCGTTTTGACGCCATCATCATCGTTTCCATGGGCCGACTGTCGGCGATTAGCGTGCCGTACCTGCGCCTGCTGTGCCCGCATAGTCGGTTGGTGCTGAGTGAGCACGTCAGTTTCCACCAGTACCCCTGGCCGATGAAGTGGCTGAAGCTGTTGGTTTACCGCCTGAGCGACCAGGTGGTTTTGCTGACCCGGCAAGATCGCGACGTTATCGCCCGGCGCATCGGCGGCAACAAATGCCAGGTGATCGAGAATGTGTCGCCGTTTGCGGCGCAGCCGCCAGATCTCGGGCAACGAGGCAAGGTGGCGTTGGCGATGGGCCGGCTCAGCCCGCAGAAGGGCTTCGATCGGCTGATCGACATCTGGCGCAGCGTGGCGCAGCAGGCACCGGACTGGCAGTTGCTGATTGTCGGCGACGGGCCGGATCGCGCCGCGCTGCAACGGCAGATTATCGAATGCGGCCTGCAACGGCAGGTGCGCCTGCTGCCGGCAACCCGGGATGTAACGGCGTATTACCGCCGTGCCAGCCTGACGCTGATGACCTCCCGCTATGAAGGGCTGCCGATGGTACTGATTGAATCGATGAGCTTCGGCTTGCCGCTGGTGGCCTATGACTGTCTGACCGGGCCGGCGCAGCTGATCGAGCCCGACGTCAACGGCTATCTGGTGCCGGAGGGCGATCGGCAGCAGTTTTGCCAATGCGTGCTGACGCTGATCGACGATGAACCACTGCGCCGGCGTTTTTCCGCCGCGTCGCTGGCCAAGGCGCAGCGTTTTGCGCCAGAACGCATTTATCCCCAATGGCAGCACATCATTACGTGAGGAAAACATGGAAAAAGTGTCAATCATCATGCCGGCCTACAATGCCGCGGCCTCGATCAATGCGTCGATACTCGGCGTGCTCAACCAGCGTTTCAGCGACTATCACCTGTACGTGATTGATGATGCCTCTAGCGACAACACCGCCGAGATGGTCAAACCGTACATTCACGATCGGCTGACCTATATTCGCAATCGGCAGAACTACGGGGTAGCGGAGACGCGTAATATCGGCATAGAAGCGGCACGCGGCGACTATCTGGCCTTTTGCGACAGTGACGATGTCTGGCACCACAGCAAACTGGCGCGTCAGGTTGAAATACTGCAATCCGAGCGTTATGACGTGGTGTGTTCGCATTACTACACCTTTGAAAACGATCCGCAGTGCGTCAAGAATTACCGTGGCGCAGAAGAGATCATCGGCTATCAGGATATGTTGAAGAGCAACTGGATCGGCAACCTGACCGGCATCTATAACCAGCGCCGTACCGGTAAGGTGTATCAGCAAAATCTGGGGCACGAAGATTACCTGATGTGGCTGGCGATCCTGCGTAAGGCGCGCAACAGCCTGGCTTACTGCATTCCCGAACCGCTGGCATTTTATCGGCTTTCCGATCAGTCGCTGTCAGGCAATAAAATCAAGGCGGCGGACTGGCAGTGGAAAATCTATCGCAATCATCTGGGCCTGTCGTATCAAAAATCCTGCCTGCTGTTCTTTGCCTATCTGTTCAACGCGGCGATGAAAAGACAATGAGCACCGGCAATCCGTATCGTGCGCTGCTGCTGGCCAGTTGCTGGCTGGCCGCGGGGGCGCAGGCAAACGTCTGTGCGCCGAACCTGCTGATCAATCCCGGCTTTGAACAGGGGGCGCAAGCCTGGCGCAGCGCAGGGGCGCGGGTTGTGGCCGCGGGGCGCGGTGGTGGCGCGGCGCTGTATTATCGGCCTTCGCCTGCCGAGGGTTACCACACCTTCAGTCAGCGGCTGTCGGTGCAACCGGGGCAGACGATCGACTTTGGCGCCTGGATCCGCGTGCATAATGTGCGCGGAGCCACGGGCGACAACGGTGCCAGCGTCTACCTGCAAAGCTTCGATGCGCAAGGGCGGTTTCTGGAGGGCAGCTACCCGCGGGGCGTTAGCGGTAGCGCCGACTGGCAGCCTATCCGCGCCCGATATACCGTGCCGGCGCAGGCGGCCCGGGTTACGCTGGGGGTCTACCTGCGCCGTTATAGCAGCGGCGAGGCGTGGTTTGACGATCTGTACGCCTGCGTGCGGCCGCCACAGCCGGCGCTGTATCCGCTGGGTGTCGGGCAAAACGGCAACGCGCAGACGCTGATCGAGGTCGCGTCTGCACAGCGCGTACAGGTAGACAGTCGCCTGCTTGACCGCCAGGGGCGTACCATCAAAAGCAGCTCGCAGCGGTTGCAGATAGACAAACGCCATCGGTTGCAGTTTGACCTGCCGCCGGCGCTGCCGGCCGGGGAATATCGTCTGCGTCAGCAAGTCACGGCGACGATGGCGCCGCAGGGGCCAAGCAGCGAAGTACCGCTTGAACTGGGCCTGCCAGCGGCGGCGGTGAGCATCGACGCCGACGGGTTTACCCGCAAGGCCGGGCAGCGCATTTTCCCGTTGGGCATTTATGCCGACATAACCAGCGAGCGGCATCTGGCGCGTATCGCCGCCGCCGGGTTCAACAGCGTGCTGAATTACAACTATGGCAACGGCAAAGATCCCTATGGTTTTTTCCGTCGTGCACAACGCCAGGGATTGCAGGTGATCTATTCGCTGAAAGACCTGTATCCCGGTAGCCGTTTCGCACCGCCGACGCGCTCGGGCTATCCGGCATTGGCCGCCTGGCAGGTGATGCGGCTGAAAGGCCAGCCCAATCTGCTGGCCTGGTATATCAACGATGAGCTGGGGCCGGAATACCTTGGGCAGATTGTCGCCAGGCAGCGGCAAATCCGTCGTCTGGACCGCGACCATCCGACCTTCCAGGTGTTGAACAAGACCGCGGATCTGGACGCCTATTACCATGGCGCAGATATTCTGGCGACCGATCCGTACCCGGTGGGCGTGGATGACGATCTGACCCGCACCACGCGTTATACCGCGTTGACGGTGCAGGCTGCCAGGCGGGTCAAGGGGGCCTGGGTGGTGATTCAAATCATGGATCACGCCGCCTATGATCCCCGCCGTCGGCCACACCAACCGAATGAAGACGAGATCCGCAGTCAGGCCTGGCAGGCGCTGATCGGCGGTGCCAATGGCCTGCTGTTTTACTCCTATACCGATCTGTTCTATCGGCGCCAGCAGGGGCGTCTCTATCCGCAGGCGCAGGCCGACAACTGGCGCGGCGTGGCGGCGGTGGCGTTGCAGATCAAGAGCTTTACCCCGTATCTGCTTAGCGGCCGGCGTTTAACGCCGATCGGCAGCAACCCGGCGATCCCGGCGCGCATCTTTGCCGACCAGCGGCGCGCCTTGCTGTTGGTGACCAACCCGTTTTATCGCCCGGTGACGCTGCGGCTGCAATTACCGGCGGGCTGGCATCATCAGGGGGCGACGACGCTGACCCTGTCGCTGCCGGCGGTCGGTTCCCGTAGCCTGTGGCTGAACCGCTAAGCAAGCATTCCGATGCGCGATGCCGCCGGCGCATCGCGCGTCTACCTCCAAATATCCCTCCCCCTCAGGATACCCGTCGCCTGGCAAGGATGTTTTTATAATTATGTTATTAATCAATGAGTAATGCTGTTTTTTGGCGTTAATCCTTTGGTGGTATTTTCTGTTTTCCGTCGCCGTTTCCCCGGTATTCCCTTGATCACAATCAAATTGTTGGCGCTGAGGCAAAAGTAGGCTGGCCGCAGAGTGAGCAATGTCGATACCCGTCGTTTGCACCCTGTCAGACATTGGTTGAGCGCCCGGGTATACCTACAACGAGAGAGCCTTCAGGAGAACTCCGGATGAGCAAGTTTTTAGACCGGTTCCGCTATTTCAAGCAGTTGGCCGAGCCGTTTTCCGGCGAGCATGGTCAGACGCTGAACGCCAACCGCGACTGGGAAGACGGCTATCGCAGCCGCTGGCAACACGATAAAGTGGTGCGTTCCACCCACGGGGTAAACTGTACCGGCTCGTGCAGCTGGAAAATTTACGTGAAGAATGGCCTGGTCACCTGGGAAACCCAGCAGACCGATTATCCGCGTACCCGTCCCGATCTGCCCAACCACGAACCGCGTGGCTGCCCGCGTGGCGCCAGTTATTCGTGGTATCTGTACAGTGCCAACCGCCTGAAATATCCGCTGATGCGCAAACGCCTGATGAAACTGTGGCGCGAGGCCAAAGCGCAGCACAGCGATCCGGTCGATGCCTGGGGCTCGATCGTTGCCGACCCGGAAAAAGCCAAAAGCTACAAAGTGGCGCGCGGTCGCGGTGGTTTTGTGCGCTCCAGCTGGCAAGAGGTTAACGAACTGATCGCCGCGTCTAACGTGTACACCGCCAAAACCTTTGGCCCGGACCGGATTATCGGTTTTTCGCCGATTCCGGCAATGTCGATGGTGTCATATGCCGCCGGGGCGCGTTATCTGTCGCTGATTGGCGGTACCTGTCTGAGTTTCTACGATTGGTACTGCGATTTGCCACCGGCCTCGCCGATGACCTGGGGTGAACAGACCGACGTCCCGGAATCCGCTGACTGGTACAATTCGTCATACATCATTGCCTGGGGTTCCAACGTGCCACAGACGCGTACCCCGGATGCGCACTTCTTTACCGAAGTGCGTTACAAAGGCACCAAAACCGTGGCGGTCACGCCAGATTATGCGGAGGTTGCCAAGCTGTGCGACCACTGGCTGAATCCGAAGCAGGGCACGGACAGCGCCATGGCACTGGCGATGGGCCACGTGATGCTCAAGGAGTTCCACCTCGATCGTCAGGTCGGTTATTTCCGCGATTACCTGCGCCGCTATACCGATATGCCGATGCTGGTGCTGCTGGAGCCGCGCGAAGCCGGCCACTATGCCGCCGGCCGTATGCTGCGTGCCAGCGACCTGGTCGACGCCCTGGGGCAGGACAACAACCCTGAATGGAAAACCATTGCGCTCGATCGGCACACCGGCCAACTGGTAGCGCCGCAAGGCTCTATCGGTTTCCGTTGGGGCGAGCAGGGCAAATGGAATCTTGAACAGCGCGAAGGTCAGCATCAGCAGGAGGTTGAGCTGCAACTGAGCCTGCTGGATGCGCATGATGAGGTAGTCGAGGTCGGTTTCCCGTATTTCGGCGGCGTGGAAAGCGAACATTTCAACAGCGTGGCGCTGCAACAGATCCTGCTGCATAAGCTGCCGGTCAAGCGTCTGCAACTGGCGGACGGCAGCGAGGCGCTGGTTACCAGCGTATACGATCTGACGCTGGCCAACTACGGTCTTGAACGTGGGCTGAACGACGACAACTGTGCGGCGAACTACGACGATATCAAGGCCTATTCTCCCGCCTGGGCGGAGCAAATCACCGGCGTTTCGCGCCAGAACATCATCCGCATTGCGCGCGAGTTTGCCGAGAACGCCGAAAAAACCCACGGTCGTTCGATGATCATCGTCGGTGCCGGTATGAACCACTGGTATCACATGGACATGAACTACCGTGGGCTGATCAATATGCTGATCTTCTGCGGCTGTGTCGGCCAGAGCGGTGGCGGCTGGGCGCACTACGTCGGTCAGGAAAAACTGCGGCCACAGACCGGCTGGTTACCGCTGGCGTTCGGCCTGGACTGGCAGCGACCGCCGCGCCAGATGAACGGTACCTCGTTCTTCTATAACCACTCCAGTCAGTGGCGCTACGAAACCGTCGGTACCGAAGAACTGCTGTCGCCGCTGGCGGATAAATCACGCTTCGGTGGCAGTCTGATTGACCTTAACGTGCGCGCCGAGCGCATGGGGTGGCTACCGTCGGCACCGCAGCTGGACGTCAACCCGCTGCATATCGCCGCGCAGGCCAAGGCCGCCGGCCAGTCGCCGCTGGATTACACCGTTGACAGCCTTAAACAGGGGACGTTGCGCTTTGCCGCCGAACAGCCGGACAATCCGCAGAACTTCCCGCGTAACCTGTTTGTCTGGCGTTCTAACCTGCTGGGCTCTTCCGGCAAGGGCCACGAATACATGCTGAAGTACCTGCTGGGAACCGAGAATGGCATTCAGGGCCAGGATCTGGGCCAACAGGGCGGGGTGAAGCCGCAAGAGGTGGAATGGCAGGATAACGGCGGCGAAGGCAAACTGGATCTGGTGGTGACGCTCGACTTCCGCATGTCCAGCACCTGCCTGTATTCCGATATCGTCTTGCCAACCGCCACCTGGTATGAAAAGGACGACATGAATACTTCGGATATGCATCCGTTTATTCACCCGCTGTCGGCGGCGGTCGATCCAGCCTGGGAATCGAAAAGCGACTGGGAGATTTACAAAGGCATCGCCAAAACCTTCTCCGAGGTGTGCGTCGGCCATCTGGGACAGGAAACCGACGTGGTGACCTTGCCTATCCAGCACGATTCCGCCGCCGAATTGGCACAGCCATTTGGCGTACAGGACTGGAAACGCGGTGAATGCGATCTGATCCCGGGGAAAACCGCGCCGCACATCATGCTGGTGGAGCGTGACTATCCGGCCACCTACCAGCGTTTTACCTCGCTTGGCCCGTTGCTGGATCGGCTCGGCAACGGCGGTAAAGGCATCGGCTGGAATACCCAGACCGAAGTCGATTTCCTGAAAAAACTCAATTACGTCAAGACCGACGGCCCGGCTATCGGTCGGCCGAAGATCGAAAGCGCCATTGACGCCGCCGAGGTGATCCTGTCGCTGGCACCGGAAACCAACGGTCAGGTTGCGGTCAAGGCCTGGCAGGCGCTGAGCAAGGTTACCGGCCGTGACCATAGCCACCTGGCGCTGAACAAGGAAGACGAAAAGATTCGCTTTCGCGATATTCAGGCCCAGCCGCGCAAGATTATTTCCAGCCCGACCTGGTCTGGGCTGGAAGATGAACACGTGTCGTACAACGCCTGCTACACCAACGTACACGAGCTGATCCCCTGGCGCACGCTGAGCGGTCGCCAGCAGATTTATCAGGATCACGAATGGATGCGCGCCTTCGGCGAGAGCCTGTTGGTTTACCGCCCGCCGATCGACACCCGGGCTGCGCAGCCGCTGCTGAACCGCAAGCCGAACGGCAATAAAGAGAAGGCGCTCAACTTCCTGACGCCGCACCAGAAGTGGGGTATTCACTCCACCTATAGCGACAACCTGTTGATGCTGACGCTGTCGCGCGGTGGGCCGATTGTCTGGCTGAGCGAGGATGACGCCAAAGATCTGGGCATTGCCGACAACGACTGGATCGAAGCGTTCAACGCCAACGGCGCGCTGACCGCGCGTGCGGTGGTCAGTCAACGTATTCCGGCCGGCATGACCATGATGTATCACGCGCAGGAACGCATCGTGAATATTCCGGGCTCGGAAATCACCAGTCAGCGCGGCGGCATTCACAATTCGGTGACCCGCGTTTGCCCGAAACCGACCCATATGATCGGTGGCTACGCGCAGCTGAGCTACGGCTTCAACTATTACGGCACCGTCGGCTCCAACCGCGATGAGTTTGTGGTAGTGCGTAAAATGAACCGCATCGATTGGCTGGACGGGGAAGGTAACGACGATATGCAGGGCAGCCAGCAGGAGAAAAACCAATGAAAATACGTTCGCAAGTCGGCATGGTGCTGAACCTCGACAAATGCATCGGCTGCCACACCTGTTCGGTGACTTGTAAAAATGTCTGGACCAGCCGGGAAGGCGTGGAGTATGCCTGGTTCAACAACGTCGAAAGCAAGCCGGGCGTCGGTTATCCGCATGCCTGGGAAGATCAGGAAAAATGGCGTGGCGGCTGGATCCGAAAAATCAACGGCAAACTGGAGCCGCGCATGGGCGGCCGGGTGGGACTGTTGTCGAAGATCTTCGCCAACCCGGACGTACCGGCGCTGGACGACTACTATGAGCCGTTTGACTACGACTATCAGAATCTGCATAGCGCGCCGCAGGGCAAGCATCAGCCGATCGCCCGCCCGCGTTCGCTGATTACCGGTCAGCGGATGAAAAAGATCGAAAACGGCCCGAACTGGGAAGAGATCCTCGGCGGTGAGTTCGACAAACGTTCGAAGGATAAAAACTTCGACAATATGCAAAAGGCGATGTACGGCCAGTTCGAAAACACCTTCATGATGTATTTACCGCGTCTGTGCGAACACTGCCTCAATCCGGCGTGCGTGGCGACCTGTCCAAGCGGCGCTATCTATAAGCGCGGCGAGGACGGCATTGTGCTGATCGATCAAGACAAATGCCGGGGGTGGCGCATGTGTCTGACCGGCTGTCCGTACAAGAAAATCTATTTCAACTGGAAGAGCGGCAAGTCTGAAAAATGCATTTTCTGCTATCCGCGCATTGAAGCGGGGCAGCCGACCGTCTGTTCTGAAACCTGCGTTGGCCGCATTCGCTATCTCGGCGTGCTGCTGTATGACGCCGACCGCATTGAACAGGCGGCGGCAGCGGAAAACGAGCAGGATCTGTACCAGCGACAGTTGGATATCTTCCTCGATCCAAACGATCCGGCGGTGATTGCCCAGGCGTTGGCGGACGGTATACCGCAAAGCGTCATCGACGCGGCGCAGCAATCGCCGGTCTACAAGATGGCAATGGACTGGAAGCTGGCGCTGCCGCTGCACCCGGAATACCGTACCTTGCCAATGGTGTGGTATGTGCCGCCATTGTCGCCGATTCAGTCGGCGGCGGATGCCGGCGAGCTGGCGCACAGCGGCGTGCTGCCAGAGGTCGAAAGTCTGCGTATTCCGGTGCAGTATCTGGCCAATCTGCTGACCGCCGGCGACACCGCGCCGGTGCTGCTGGCGCTCAAGCGCATGCTGGCCATGCGCCACTACAAACGTGCTGAAACCGTCGACGGCGTGGTGGATACCCGTGCACTGGAACAGGTCGGTCTGAGCGAAGCGCAGGCGCAGGAAATGTACCGCTATCTGGCGATTGCCAACTACGAAGACCGCTTCGTGGTGCCCTCCAGTCACCGTGAGTTGGCACGTGAAGCCTTCCCGGAAAGCAAGGGCTGCGGTTTCAGTTTCGGTGACGGCTGCCACGGCAGCGACGGCAAGTTCAACCTGTTCAACAGCCGTCGTATTGACGCTATCGATATCAGCCAAAAAACGATCCGCAGGGAGGAGGTGTGATGATTGCTCTACGCATAATTGCGCGCCTGCTGGATTATCCGGACCGTCAACTCTGGGATCATCATCCGGAACTGCTGGCGGCGCTGGAGTCGGCCAACGAACTGGATTTGCACCATAGCGCCCAGCTGATTGGCTTTATCCACGCTTTCTGTTCGCGGCCATTGCTTGATGTGCAGGCGGAATATTGTGAGTTGTTCGATCGCGGTCGCGCCACCTCGCTGCTGCTGTTTGAGCACGTGCACGGCGAGTCGCGCGATCGTGGCCAGGCGATGGTTGACCTGATGGCGCAATACCGCGCCGAGGGGCTGGAAATCGACAGCCGCGAACTGCCGGATTTCCTGCCGCTGTACCTTGAATACCTGTCCGGCCGGGATAACAGTCCGGCGCGCGATGGCCTGTTGGATATTGCGCCGATTCTGGCACTGCTTGGTGCCCGTTTGCACCAGCGGCAAAGCCCTTATGGCGTGTTGTTCGATGTGCTGCTGGCACTGTCCGGCAGCGACGTGCAAACCCAGGCGCTGACAACGCAGGTGGCGCAAGAAGCGCGCGACGACACGCCGCAGGCGTTGGATGCGGTATGGGAAGAGGAGCAAATCCGCTTCCTTGGCGAACAGCCAGGCTGTGGCTCCGAACAGCAGAGCGCGCACCAGCGGCGTTTCGCCGGTGCGGTAGCGCCGCAATATCTCGATCTGGCGGCAACGGCAAGCAAAGGAAGATAACCATGCAATATTTGAATCAGTTTTTCTTTGATATTTACCCGTATCTGGCAGGGGCGGTTTTCCTGATCGGCAGCTGGTTGCGTTACGATTATGGTCAATACAGCTGGCGTGCCGGCTCCAGCCAGATGCTGGACAAGAAGGGGATGCGGCTGGCGTCCAACCTGTTTCACATTGGCATTATCGGCATCTTTGCCGGACACCTGTTAGGCATGCTGACGCCGCACTGGATGTACGCGTCTTTCTTGCCAATTGATGTGAAACAGAAACTGGCGATGATCGCCGGCGGAGCCTGCGGCGTGATGACGCTGATCGGTGGCGGACTGTTGCTGAAACGTCGGCTGACCAATCCGCGGGTGCGTGCCACCAGCAGTACCGGCGATATTCTGATCCTGACGCTGCTGGTGATACAAGTCTGTCTGGGTTTGCTGACGATTCCGTTCTCGGCTCAGCATATGGACGGCAGCGAGATGATGAAGCTGGTGGCTTGGGCGCAGGCGGTGGTGACCTTCCACGCAGGGGCATCGCAGCACCTGGTCGGGGTGGCGCCGATCTTCAAACTGCACATGGTGTTAGGCATGACGCTGTTTGTGCTGTTTCCGTTCTGCCGCCTGGTGCATATCTGGAGCGCGCCGGTGGAGTACCTGACGCGCCGCTATCAACTGGTGCGCAATCGCCGTTAATCCTGCTCTCCGCGCTGGCTGCAAGGCTGCCAGGCAGCGCGGATTTTCTTTTCTTCTTTTCTCTTGTATTTGATTTCACGCTAAAAACCTGCTGAATTTGCGAAGCGTTACGCAGTTCGCTAATTGAACCGCTGCGGCGATGGCGCTACAGTCTAGCCAGCTTAGTCAAGGCCACAGGAGGTGGATCATGCGTCGTTTGCCCTTACTGATTTCCAACGAGATTGATGACAGTTTAAATGCCATGGCCGCACGTCATGGCATCGCTAAAACGGAGGTGATCGTGAAGGCGTTTTCGTTACTGGCGTTGGCCGATCACCATTGGCTGAGACAGGATGGCACGACGCTTGCCGTGGTGCGCGACACCGAGGGCGGTGAGCTTGAGGTGATCGGCAAGGTACAGGGATTGTTTTAATGCGCGTAAAACGCCAGGAAAAACTGGTGAACGTTAGCGAGTTATACTGTGACACCAGTGCCACGTTTGACGAAATGGAACGGTTACGTCTGGCCAGACAGGTACTGGGCGGTCTGTTTGTCATTTGCGTCGGCGTGTTCGCCGCTCATGCCTATTGGGACGACAATCAGCCGCTGCGGCAGGTGTTCGAACTGCTGCGCATTGGTGCTTTGCCTTTGGTGACGCTGGTAGTGTCGTTCTATTTCCCGAACGGCGCCGCCGACAGATAATGCCGGCGGCGCAACAGGCAGGCGATCAGTGCGATTTCATGCCCGCAGCGCCCATCAGCAGGCGGAACAGCGAGGCGACAACGAACAGACCCAAGACGCTGGCGCTCCAGATAATTACCAGCCAGCTGAGTCGTTTCCACCACGGGGTGGCGTTGTTATTATCCTTCATGGTGGCCTCCTTCATCAGTGATAGCCGTGTTCATGGCTGACCTTGCCGCGGAACACGTAGTAGCTCCAGAAGGTGTAAACCAGAATAATCGGGATGATAAACAGCGCGCCAATCAGCATAAAGCCCAGGCTTTGCGGCGGTGAAGCCGCTTCCCACAGGCTGATTGACGGCGGGATCAGCAGCGGCCAGATGCTGATGCCCAACCCGCTCAAACCGAGGAACACCAACAGTAGCGTCAGCATAAACGGCGAATAGTGGGCGTTACGCTGTACGCCGCGGCGGATCCCCCAGGCGCTGAGCAATACCAGCAGCGGCACCGGCAGCAGCCAGAACAGGTTTGGCAGACTGAACCAGCGCTGGGCAATTTCCTCATGGGCGATGGGCGTCCAGATGCTGACGCCAGCCAGGATCGCCAATAGGGTCAGCAGCAGCGGGACTGCCAGCTGATACATGCGCGCCTGCAGTTCGCCGGCGGTCTTCATCACCAGCCAGGTGCAGCCGAGCAGGGCGTAAGCCACCACCAGCCCCAGACCGCAAAACAAGGCGAACGGCGTCAGCCAGTCGAGCGCACCGCCGGCGTAGCCCCGGTTTTCCACCGGGAAACCGTTAAGTATCGCGCCAACGACGATCCCCTGACAGAACGTCGCCAGCAACGAACCGCCGATAAACGCCTTGTCCCAGATATGCCGGCGATTTTCGCTGGCCTTGAAGCGAAACTCGAACGCCACGCCGCGGAAAATCAGGCCGATCAGCATCAGGGTCAGCGGGATTGCCAAGGCGTCGAGGATCACCGCGTAGGCCAGTGGGAAAGCGCCAAACAGTCCGGCACCGCCCAGCACCAGCCAGGTTTCGTTGCCATCCCATACCGGTGCGACGGTGTTCATCATTACATCGCGATCGCGGCTGGCCTTTACCCAGGGGAACAGGATGCCGATACCCAAATCGAAACCGTCCATCACCACGTACATCATGATGCTGAACACGATGATCAAAAACCAGATAAGCGGAAGATCGATACCCATGTTCAGCTCCTGTCGTCCAGATTTTCTTTTACAGCGGACAGCGGGCGCGCCGGTCGACCGTAGGTGTCGTCGGGCTGATGCCCCTCGTGGGTTTGTGGCCCCTTGCGGATCAGCCTCATCATATAAACGTAACCGACGCCGAACACCGAGCAATACACCACGATAAATGCCAACAGGCTGATGCTCATATGCAGTTCGCCGTGGGCGGAGACCGCATCCTTGGTCCGCAACAATCCGTAAACCACCCAGGGTTGGCGGCCTATTTCAGTGGTGAACCAACCCGCAAGCAGGGCGATCAGACCTGATGGCCCCATCCACAAGATGAAGTGCAGGAAGGGTCTGGAATGATACAACCCGCCGCGCCAGCGTAGCCACAGGCTCCAGACGCCGGCCAGGATCATCAGCATGCCCATGCCGACCATGATGCGGAAGGTCCAGAACACGATGGTGGAGTTGGGCCGGTCTTCCGGCGGGAAGGACTTCAGCGCCGGAATTTGCTCGGTCAGGCTATGCGTCAGGATCAGGCTGCCGAGTACCGGTATTTCCAGTTTGTAACGGGTTTCTTCCCGCTGCATATCCGGCCAGCCCACCAGGATCAGCGGCGTAGCTTCTCCCGGAGGATTCTCCCAGTGCCCCTCGATCGCCGCGATTTTTGCCGGTTGGTGTTTGAGGGTGTTCAGACCGTGGGCGTCGCCGATAAACGCCTGGATCGGGGCGACAATCAGCGCCATCCACATCGCCATTGACAGCATGGTGCGCATTGCCGGCGTATCGCGGCCACGCAACAGGTGCCAGGCGGCGGAGGCACCGACAAAGAACGCCGATGACAGGAACGCGGCGGTAGACATATGCAGCAAACGGTAAGGAAACGAAGGGTTAAATATCACTTTCAGCCAGTCAACCGGTACCACCTGACCATTAATGATTTCGTGCCCTTGTGGCGTTTGCATCCAGCTATTGGAGGCCAGGATCCAGAAGGTGGAAATCAGCGTGCCGAGCGCCACCATACAGGTAGCGAAAAAGTGCAGGCCAGGGCCGACGCGGTTCCAGCCAAACAGCATAACGCCAAGGAAGCCGGCTTCGAGGAAAAAGGCGGTCAGGACTTCATAGGTCAGCAGCGGCCCGGTGATACTGCCGGCAAATTCGGAGAAAAAGCTCCAGTTGGTGCCGAACTGATAGGCCATGACCAGTCCTGAAACAACGCCCATGCCAAAGTTGACGGCGAAGATTTTCGACCAGAAATGATACAGATCGCGATAGGCTTCGTTATGCGTCTTCAGCCATAACCCTTCCAGCACCGCCAGATAACTGGCTAATCCAATGGTGATGGCCGGGAACAGAATATGGAACGACACGGTAAAGGCGAACTGTATTCTGGCAAGCTCTAGTGCATCAAGACCCAGCATGGCGCCCCCTTGGTTTGGACATAATTTGACCTCTTCAGTATAGCGTTAATTCTAATGGGGAAAGCTTGGCGCCAAGTTAAGCATGGAGTACAGTAACTATAATAGTGACAGTTATTTCACTTTTCCCTATAACAGTTGGTGAGTGGCGCGATATGACAAGATATGAACAACTGGCGCAGCAGATCCGCGAGCAGATCCAGAATCGGGTATGGCGCGCCGGTGACAAATTGCCGTCGTTGCGTGAGAGTGGTAAACGTGCCGGTCTGAGTTTGATGACGGTAGTACAGTCTTATCAACTACTGGAAAGTCAGGGATGGATCGTGGCGCGACCGCAGTCGGGCTATTATGTGGCAGCGCGACCACAGCCGTTGCCGCAGGCCGAACGTGGCGAAAAACTGCTGTTGAGTGAACAGGTTGATATCAACGCCTTTATTTTCGACGTGCTGCAGGCGTGCAAGGATCCTGATATCGTGCCATTCGGTTCGGCTTTCCCCGACGCCACGCTGTTTGTACAACCCAAACTGGCGCGCGCGTTGAGCAGCGTTGCGCGCAAGTTTACCCCGCACAGCTCGCTGGCCAACCTACCGCCGGGCAATGATGCGCTGCGGCGCAATATCGCTCAGCGCTATGCCTTGAGCGGTATGCAGGTAGCGCCGGACGAAATCGTGATTACCGCCGGTGCCATGGAGTCGCTGAGCCTCAGTTTGCAGGCGGTGACGCAGCCGGGCGATTATGTGGCGATCGAGTCGCCGGCGTTCTACGGCGCGCTGCAGGCGCTGGAACGGCTGCGGCTGAAGGCGGTGGCGATTGCCACGCATCCGCAGTACGGCATTGATTTGGCCTCGCTTGAGCAGGCGTTGACGCAATACCCGATCAAGGCTTGTTGGTTGATGACCCATTTCCAGAATCCGCAGGGCGCCAGTATGCCGGAAGTCAACAAACAGCGACTGGTGACCATGCTGCGCCAGCGGCAGATTGCACTGATTGAGGACGACGTCTACGGCGAACTGTATTTCAGCGCCGAACGGCCATTGCCGGCCAAGGCGCTGGATAGCGACGGGCACATTTTACACTGTTCGTCGTTTTCCAAATGCCTGGCGCCAGGGTTCCGCGTGGGCTGGGTTGCTGCGGGGCAGCACGCGCCGCAGATTCAGCGCTTGCAACTGATGAGCACCGTGTCGGCCAGCGTGCCGACCCAGTTGGCCATCGCCGACTATCTGCTGCATGGGGGCTACGATACCCATCTGCGGCGCCTGCGTCGGCTGCTGGCGCAGCGTCAAAGCGCCATGCGGCAGGCCATCGCCCAGCATTTTCCGCCGACGGTCAAAGTCAGCCAGCCGGACGGCGGCTATTTTCTCTGGTTGGAGCTGGAGCCTTCGCTGTCGGCGATGGAACTGTATCAGCGGGCGTTGGCGTTGGGCGTCAGCATCGCGCCTGGGCGAATGTTTACTACCGGCAACCACTTTAACCACTGTTTTCGTCTTAACGCCTCGTTCGAATGGAACGACAGGCTGGATGCGGCGATCGCTACGCTGGCCTCGCTGATCCGCGCATTGAAACCGCAGCCAGCCAGCTCAGCGTAGATAAAATTCCCATGCCTCTCCGGTGGCCTGCTGCGTTTTTTCACTGATTTCCTCCAGGCGTTGCGGAGCCTCGACGCTTTTTGCAGTTCCTCCAGCGAGTTACTTGCCTCTTTTGGCTTGAGAGGGCCAATGGGCCTGACGCTGCCGTCATGCAGGGTTTGTAAAAAGGCCGCCACCTCACGGTTGACGTGAGCCTGTACTGGCAGTGCTTGTTTGGACATCGTTTCCTCCTTCAAGGGTCGCTGGCAGGCGCCAACAGCCGGGTATCGGCACGCTGTGCACATATAGACGAAGGGTGCGCGCGTCGGGCAAACGTCGTTGCGCACTGCAATAGCGCGCGGCTGCACCGAGGTGGAGCAAAAGTATGATTTTTACCGGGCGAAGCGAATTATTTTTTGCGAGCGCGATCAGAAAAAACGAATCTTTCTGTCAATGAATAGTATTTCGCCGCCAATGATGATTTCAGGCGCTATTTTTGCGTTTATTCATTATGAATGCATAAAAAATGAATACTTATGCAATATAACTTGTTGTTTTAACGAAAAAAAATGAGAAATGGCTCCCAAATCCCGCGTTGGCACGATAGCTGCTCTACACTCTTTATCAAACGGCATGTATTTTAACTACCCGTTAACATTTATTCCCCGTCTCTGGGGCTGTCAGGCGGCAGATATAGCGGAAAAGCGCATTTATGTAACAGATTTGTGTCTAAATGCCGGTGGGTAAGGAGAATTATCATCGGTGTATCGATGCGGATCGCAACGCGGTTTTTTGTCTGATTGTCGCCGTTACGGCGCAGGAGCGGTCCTTACAGTCAAAATTCAGCCTTTGCTGAAGTGATGAGGTCACTATGGAACAGCCAATCGCAGTTACCCGCCAGTCTTTTGATGACTGGATGATCCCGGTTTATGCTCCCGCTGATTTTATTTTGGTGCGCGGTGAAGGCTCACACGTCTGGGATCAGCAGGGGAAACAGTATATCGATTTTGCCGGCGGTATCGCGGTGAATGCGCTGGGGCATGCTCACCCGGTGGTGAAGGCAGCGCTGGTCGAGCAGGCCGGCAAATTGTGGCATCTCGGTAACGGCTATACCAACGAACCGGTGCTGCGTTTGGCAAAACAGCTGATCGACGCCACCTTTGCAGAAAAGGTGTTTTTCTGTAATTCCGGTGCCGAAGCCAACGAAGCGGCGCTGAAGCTGGCACGCAAACATGCGATGGATAACTACGGTAGCGAAAAAAATCGCATCGTGGCGTTCAACAATGCCTTCCACGGCCGCACGCTGTTCACCGTTTCTGCCGGCGGGCAGCCAAAGTATTCTCAGGATTTTGCGCCGTTGCCAGGCGGCATTATGCATACCGCCTACAACGACCTTGCGGCTGCCGCAGAGGCGATCAATGACCAAACCTGTGCGGTGATTGTAGAGCCGATTCAAGGGGAGGGCGGCGTGCTGCCGGCGGATGGCGCATTCCTGCAGGGGCTGCGAGATCTGTGTGACCGCCATAACGCGTTGCTGATCTTCGACGAAGTGCAGACCGGCGTCGGGCGCACTGGCGATCTGTATGCCTACATGCAATACGGCGTGGTGCCCGACGTGCTGACCACCGCCAAAGCGCTGGGCGGCGGTTTCCCGATTGGCGCAATGCTGACCACCGATGCGCTGGCCAGCACGCTGGGCGTCGGTACCCATGGCACCACTTACGGCGGCAACCCGTTGGCAACTGCGGTGGCGGGGGCGGTATTGTCGCTGATCAATACGCCTGAGGTGCTCAACGGTGTCAAGCAGCGCCATTTATGGTTTATCGAGCAGTTGAATGCCATCAACCAGCGCTATCCGATTTTCTCGGAGATCCGCGGTGGCGGCCTGTTGATTGGTTGCGTACTCAACCAGGATTTCGCCGGCAAGGCCAAGCAAATCACTCAATATGCCAACGAAGAAGGGGTTATCGCGTTGATCGCCGGGCCAAATGTGGTGCGCTTCACGCCTTCCCTGATCATTCCTGAAGCGGATATCAACGAGGGGCTGGCGCGTTTCGCGCGAGCGGTGGCGCGTATTTGCAGCTGATACCACGGTGGCGCTCGCAAGGGCGCCGCCGGATGACATAGAGGTTCGCATTATGATGATTATTCGCCCGATAGAGCGTCGCGATCTGGCCGATTTACTGACGCTTGCCGGTAAATCCGGCATAGGCCTCACCTCCTTGCCGCAAAATGAAGACACCTTGTCGGCACGCATTGAGCGGGCGCTGAAAACCTGGCAAGGCGAACTTCCACCGAGCGACCAGTGTTATCTGTTTGTGCTGGAGGACAGCGAGCGCCAGCAGGTGGTCGGTGTCAGCGCCATTGAAGTGGCGGTTGGCCTGACAGAGCCATGGTACAGCTTTCGCGTTGGCACGCAGGTGCATGCCTCGAAGCAGCTTGGGGTGTACAAGTCTGTGCCGACGCTGTTCCTCAGTAACGATCACACCGGCCATTCCGAACTGTGTACGCTGTTTCTCGACCCGGATTACCGGCATGGTGAAAACGGCAAGCTGCTCTCCAAGGTGCGCTTTTTGTTCATCGCCGCTTTCCGTGAGCATTTTTCCCGCAAGGTGATCGCCGAAATGCGCGGTTTTTCGGATGAAAACGGCCGTTCGCCGTTTTGGGAAAGCGTTGGCCGGCACTTCTTTTCGATTGAGTTCGCCAAGGCCGACTACCTGAGCGGCACGGGCCAGAAAGCATTTATCGCCGAACTGATGCCCAAACACCCGCTGTACGTCGACTTTCTGGCGGAAGACGCGCAGAAAGTGATTGGTGAAGTGCATCCGCAGACCGCGCCGGCGCGGCGTCTGCTGGAAGCAGAAGGATTGCGCTATCAGGGTTACGTCGACATTTTCGACGGCGGGCCGACGCTGGAGGCGGAGATCGACGAGATCCGCGCCATCAAACGCAGCCAACTGGTCAAAGTGGTGCTTGATACCACGCCGATGCGCGCCGATGCGCCGCTGTATCTGGTGGCCAACGATAACTATCAACATTACCGTGCACTACTGATGCCCGCCGATCTGTATGACGGCCGCTTGCATCTTGATGCCGATACCGCGGCGGCGCTTGGCGTCGAACAAGGCAGCCCGGTGCGAGTTACCCCTCTTATTGGACAGGAGAACGCCTGATGTCACATCCTGCACTGCTTATTAATGGCGCATGGCGGCCGGGCCGCGGCGCTGCATTCAGCAAATACGATCCGATTGACAGCCAGCCGCTGTGGCAGGCCAACGCCGCTGACCGCCAGGATGTGGCCGATGCCTGTGACGCCGCGCGCAGCGCTTTCCCTGACTGGGCGCGCACGCCGTTCGCCGAGCGTGAACAGCTGGTGCGGCGTTTTGCCGCGTTGTTGGAAGAAAATAAAGCACGTCTGGCAGAAACCATCAGTCGCGAAACCGGCAAACCTCGTTGGGAAACGCTGACCGAGGTGCAGGCGATGATCGGTAAAGTGGCCATTTCGCTACAGGCCTATCAGGCACGTACCGGCGAGAGTCGAAGCGTCATGGCCGACGGCGCTTCAGCGTTGCGTCACCGCCCGCATGGCGTACTGGCGGTGTTCGGACCGTATAACTTCCCCGGCCATTTGCCAAACGGCCATATCGTGCCGGCGCTGTTGGCGGGCAATAGCGTGGTCTTCAAACCGAGCGAACTGACGCCATTGACGGCGGAGGTCACGCTGCGGCTGTGGCTCGATGCCGGACTGCCGAACGGCGTGATCAATCTGGTTCAGGGCGGACGGGCCACCGGCGAGGCGCTGGCGGCCAGTCAGGGCATTGATGGTCTGCTGTTCACCGGCAGCGCCGCTACCGGTGAACAGTTGCATCGCCAATTGGCCGGCCAGCCAGAGAAAATACTGGCGCTGGAGATGGGCGGTAATAACGCGCTGATCGTCGAACAGATCGACGATCGCGACGCGGCGGTCAATCTGGCGATCCAGTCGGCATTTATCTCCGCCGGCCAGCGCTGTACCTGCGCGCGCCGTATTCTGGTCAAGCGCGGTCAGCAGGGCGATGCGTTTATCGAACGGTTGGTACAGGTGGCTGGCGCATTGCGCATTGGCCGCTGGGATGCCGAACCCCAGCCGTTTATGGGAGGGGTGATCTCGTCGACGGCGGCGCAAAACATGCTGGCGGCGCAGCAGAAGCTGCTCGCACTGGGTGGCAAGGCCCTGCTGACCATGCGGCAGCTGGAAAGCGGCAGTGCGCTGCTTAGCCCCGGCATTATCGATGTCACCGGCGTGGCGGGAGTACCCGACGAAGAGTACTTTGGTCCTTTGACCACCCTTATTCGCTATGACGATTTCGATCAGGCATTGCAGATCGCCAACCAGACGCGCTACGGCCTGTCGGTAGGGCTGGTGTCACCGCAGCGGGCGCAGTTCGAGCGACTGTTGCTGGAAGCGCGTGCCGGTATTGTCAACTGGAACAAGCCGCTGACCGGGGCGTCGAGCGCGGCACCGTTTGGCGGCGTCGGTGCTTCGGGTAACCATCGTCCAAGCGCCTATTACGCAGCGGATTACTGCGCCTGGCCGATGGCGTCGCTGGAAAGCGAAAGCCTGACGCTGCCGGCCAGTCTGTCGCCGGGATTGTCGTTCAATTAATCGTCAGGGCCGGCTTGCTGCCGGCCGGGAGAACCGCATGGCGGGATATGAAGTCAATTTTGACGGACTGGTGGGGTTAACCCACCATTACGCCGGTTTATCGTTTGGTAATGAAGCCTCTACGCTGTATCAGAATCGTGTATCCAACCCGAAACTGGCGGCCAAACAGGGGTTGTTGAAAATGAAGGCGCTGGCGGATCTTGGCTTCCAGCAGGGCGTGTTGCCACCGCAAGAGCGGCCGCATTTGCCAACGCTGCGGCGGTTGGGGTTTAGCGGCAGCGACGAAGCGGTACTGGCTCAGGTACGGCGTACTTCACCGCGGCTGCTGTCTGCATTGGGTTCTGCTTCGTCAATGTGGACTGCCAATGCGGCGACCGTTTCACCGTCGGCAGACAGCGCTGACGGCAAGGTGCATTTCACCGCCGCCAATCTGAACAATAAATTCCACCGCGCCATTGAGGCGCCGACCACTCGCGCCGCACTGCAGGCGATCTTCAACGACGATCGCCATTTTATGCACCACCCGGCCTTGCCGCAGGTGGCGCTGTTTGGCGATGAAGGCGCGGCCAACCATAACCGACTGGGGGGCGATTATGGCAAGCGCAGCGTGCAGGTGTTCGTATACGGGCGTCAGGAGTTCGGCGGTGAGGTCGGCCCGTCGCGCTATCCAGCACGCCAGACGCGCGAAGCCAGCGAAGCCATCGCCCGGCTGCATCAACTGGATGAGCGCCACACGGTGTTCATCCAGCAGCACCCGGCGGTGATCGATCAGGGGGTGTTCCATAATGACGTGATTGCGGTAAGCAATCAGCAGGTGTTGTTCCATCATCAACAAGCCTTTTTGCATCAGCAGCAGGCATTGGAGGAGCTGCGGCGCAAAATGGCCAGGCTGGACGCGGAGCTGGTGGCGATAGAAGTGCCCTCGGCACGTGTTTCGGTGGCGGATGCTGTCGCGACCTATTTATTCAACAGTCAGATACTGACTAAACCCGATGGCAAAATGATGATTGTAGTGCCGGAAGAGTCGCGCCAGCACCCCGGAGTATGGGGATATCTGAACGAAATGGTCGCTGGCGGCGGGCCGATCGACGAAATCAAGGTGTTCGATCTGCGTGAAAGCATGCGCAACGGCGGTGGCCCGGCCTGTTTGCGGCTGCGAGTGGCGCTGAACGGCGATGAGCTGCGGGCAGTCAACCCACGGGTGATGATGAACGATACGCTGTTCACCTCGTTAAACGCCTGGGTCGATCGCTTCTATCGCGATCGGTTGACCGCCGACGATTTGGCCGATCCGCAACTGCTGCGCGAAGGGCGCGAAGCGCTGGATGCATTGACGTCAATCATGGGGCTGGGGTCTATTTACCCGTTCCAGCAATAATAGAGGATGGCAGGGTGGATCTATTGGCACTGACGCTGGCGGGACAGGTGCCCGCCAACCAGCAGGGTGAAAACGCGCAGTTGCGCTGGCGCTGGCTGGGAGAAGGATTGCTGGAAATAACGCCGCAGCAGGGCTACCAACGCGCGGTGGTGCTGTCAGCCGGTATTCATGGTAATGAAACGGCACCGATTGAGCTGCTCAATCAGCTGGTTGTCGATCTGCTGGCCGGCAGCCGCCGTCTGGCAGTCCGACTTTTGGTGATCCTGGGGAATCCGGCGGCGATGCGCGCCGGCAAACGTTATCTGCACAGCGATATGAACCGCATGTTCGGCGACCGTCATCGTGACTTCCCGGCCAGTGGCGAAACGGCACGCGCCTTGCAACTGGAGCAACGGGTGGTCGAGTTCTTCGAGCTGGAATCGGCAGCGCGCGCTCATTACGATCTGCATACCGCCATACGCGAGTCATGCTTGCCGCGCTTTGGCATTCTGCCGTTTCAGCAGCGGCCATACGACCCGTCGCAGTTGGCGCTGCTGGACGCCGCCGAACTGGATGCACTGGTGATACACCGGGCGCCGGGCGGCACCTTCAGCCACTTTTCCAGCGAACAGGCGACGGCGGCCAGTTGCACGCTGGAGCTGGGCAAGGCACGGCCGTTTGGCGACAACGATTTACAGCAGTTTTCCGCCATTAACCGCGCCTTGCAGAGTCTGGTCAGCGGTGAAGCGTTGCCTGCGCGCAGCGGTGCGGCAATGCGTATTTTCCAGGTTGAAAAATCGCTGATCAAACGCAGCGAAGATTTCCGGCTGCATTTGGCTGACGATACCGCCAATTTTACCGTTTTGCCGCAGGGAACGCTGGTGTGTGAACAGGCGGGGGAGCAATACCGTGTGCAACATGCGCAGCAATGGATATTATTCCCCAACCCCCAGGTAGCCGTTGGCCTGCGTGCCGGTATGCTGCTGAGCGAAGTTCCCCGCGATTGTTTATTTTAATCTGTTCTCTGTAACCGCCGATATTGCCGCGGCGGTTCAGCCTGCCTGACTCCAGGGTAAAACCAATAGCGCTGTTTATCGTTAAAGCATTTTTATTATCGATAAAACGACGCCTTATATTTTATTTTATCAATACTTCCAGTGTGGATCTGCCGCTAATAAGCGTAACAATTCATCTTTGGCCCACCAAAGCAGGTAAATCACTTTAGTAAGTTAAAAATGTGAAATAAATAACGTTATTAATAACCATGCTAATTTTAATGTTAACTTTCAACTGCTCAATAAATCTACGATGAAGAGTGCCATTGCACTTGTTTGGTGCAATGCACCTTATTGGTGATAAGAATTTCCTTATAAGATAAACCAAATCAATGGGTTGTGTTGGTGTTTTTCTGAATCATTTTGTTACAATTAAGCATGGATTCTCCACGTTGTTTTCTGAACTTTTTTATTTGCACTTTGGATTCATGATGCTAATGTCACATGGCCCTTTATTAGGGGCGCTCATAAAACATTAAATGATAAAGGTCACAGCCCAAAAGATAAATTGGGCGTGATGGGCAGGCTTTAATTAAAATATCTAGGAAAATAAATGATGAAACGCAGTGTATTAGCTTTGGCGGTAGCGCTTGGCGCAATCTCCTCTTTTGCCAACGCGGCAGAAATTTATAATAAGGATGGCAATAAACTCGATCTTTATGGCCGAGTGAATGCCAAACATTACTTTGTCCACAACAGCACGTCCGACGGCGACAAATCCTACGTGCGTTTAGGCTTCAAAGGGGAAACCCAGATCAACGATAGCCTGACCGGGTTTGGCCAGTGGGAGTACAACATTCAGGCAAACAACTCGGAAGGCGCAGATGCAACGGCGAACACCAAAACGCGCCTGGGCTTTGCCGGCCTGAAATTTGGCGATTACGGCTCCTTTGACTATGGCCGCAACTACGGTGTGGTCTACGACGCGGAAGCCTATACCGATATGCTGCCGGAATTCGGCGGTGACTCTTACAGCAACACCGACAACTTTATGACCGGCCGTTCCACCGGTTTGGCGACTTACCGCAACCGTGACTTCTTTGGTCTGGTTGAGGGGCTGAATATTGCAATTCAGTATCAGGGCAAAAACGAAGGCCGCGAGCTGACGCGTCAGAACGGCGACGGTTACGGTCTGTCACTGGACTATCAGGACATCGGCGGTAGCGGCATTGGCTTCGCTGCGGCGTATTCTGATTCCAACCGTACCAGCGCTCAAAAGCAGGCTACCTATGGCAAAGGCGACAGTGCCAGCGCCTGGACCACCGCGGTTAAATACGATGCGAACCAGGTTTATCTGGCCGCCATGTACGCCGAAACGCGCAACATGACGCCAATCACCGTCGACAGCGTGAAAGGTTTTGCCAATAAAACGCAGAACTTTGAGCTGGTTGCGCAGTATCAGTTCGAAAACGGTCTGCGTCCGTCATTGGGGTATGTACAGTCGAAGGGTAAAGATATCGAAGGTATCGGCGATGCCGATCTGGTGAAATACGTTGATATCGGCGCCACCTATTACTTCAATAAAAACATGTACACCTATGTTGATTATCAGATCAACCAGTTGAGCGACGATAACAAGCTGAAACTGAGCAATGACGACATCGTGGCCGTCAGCCTGACCTACCGTTTCTAATCGACGGGTCGATTACTCTCTGTCCTGTGTCGGGAAGAGGGAGCACCAGGCAGGGCGCGAGCCCTGCCTGTTTGTTATCACCGGCGAACAGCAGCGTATTAGCGCCCTGACGGTATCAGAACGGCGCATATTCACTGGCAGGGAGCCAGAAACCATCGATAAAATCTTCTACCGGATAGCAACCGGCGTGACGGAGATTCTGTTCCTTCATCGCCACCAGACATTGTTGTTCATCGCGCAGGATGTCCACCATGATATCGACGCAGCCTCCGTCCAGATAACAAACAAACATCACCAGTGCATACATAAAATCAGCATCCTCCACGGCCATTGCTTGCCCGCTCAGTGTAACCATTCTGGCACGATTTTCCGCGTTAATCTTCTTTTGGCTGCGCAGCGGCAAGCGAGCGTGACAGTTTTGCCAGACGGTAACGACTCAATTGTGCTGACCAATTGAATATCTGTCTGACGCTGCTAAGCTTAACAGGACTTATCAACACAAGTGGTTACCTTTCATAGACAAGCATCAAACGGGAGTGAATATGGGATTGTTTAACTTCGTCAAAGAAGCGGGCGAAAAACTGTGGGACGCAGTGGCTGGCAATGCGAATGCTGCCGAGCAAAGCGCCAAATTGAAAGAGCACCTCAACAACAGCGGTTTGCCAGACACCGATAAAGTGGATGTGCAGGTGGTTGACGGCAAAGCGGTCGTCACTGGCGACGGCATCAGCCAGGAGCTGAAAGAGAAGATTCTGGTCGCGGTCGGCAACGTTGCCGGCATCAGCGGCGTTGAAGATAAAGTCACCGTCGCACAGGGCGGTACCGAGAGCAAATTCCATACCGTGAAAAAGGGCGATACGCTGAGCGCCATTTCCAAACAAGTGTATGGCGACGCCAATCAGTACAACAAGATTTTCGAGGCTAACAAGCCGATGCTGTCCAGCCCGGATAAAATCTACCCGGGGCAGGTATTGCGTATACCGCAGTAATGTCCCCTTTCTGACGGAGGCCCGGTGTGTTACCGGGCCTTTTTTATTGTCGAATATAAGTCATGCTAATTTCAGTTTGTTTTTCATAATACTTATGAATGTTTTATACTGGCACCGGTTCTCCGGCCAGCCTGATGTTGACCCTATGTGTGAAAGTTGATAGCGTCAGCGACATTCGAGGTTTGAATGGTTGTTTCTGCAGAATCTTCAGTCCGTTGCGCCACGGCGGTAATCATCCAGTACGGCAACTTTCAGACCTGATGAACTAAGACAGATTTTGTGAAAGAACAGCGTAATACCTCGCACGATAAAAAATACCGTGAAACCCTCGGTGATGCACAGTTCGCCATTTTGGTGTTGGCGATCGCGTCAGGTTCGTTGCTATTCTTTACGCTTGCGGTCACGTTGTGGCTGATGTGACCCTTTAACAACAGGAGAGACAATGGAGCATAATCTCCACCATGAAACCAAACTGATTGCCATCATCGGCCTGCTGGTTTCGGCGTTGCTGGTGGTATCGGTACTGTTTGGCGTAACCTATCTTTCCGATCTCAAACACGCCAACGATCCCGTCGATACCAAAAACTGCTACTTCAAGACGCCTTAGCGCGACGCTCCGCCTTCGTGGCGATGAACCCCCTTGCCGCTGCTGTGCTAAGCTGGGCACAGGTAGGTTAAATTCATCGTCTGGAGGCGTTTGTATGCATGATCCTGATTCGTTCGATAGCTCTTCCTCTGCGTGTTCCGGTCGCCATTCGATGCAACGCATTGCGGTGCGTCATGCCGACGTTGGCGGCATTGCCATTCAACGCGCCTTGCCGACCCGCGAACGTCGTACGGTCGGTGCCTGGTGTTTTCTCGATCATGCCGGGCCGGCGGTGTTCAATGGCTCCTCTGAAGGTATGGATGTCGGGCCACACCCGCATATTGGCCTGCAAACGTTCACCTGGATGATCGAAGGCGAAGTGCTGCATCGCGATAGCCTCGGCAGCGAGCAGATTATCCGCCCTGGCCAGGTTAATCTGATGACCGCCGGCCATGGCATTGCCCATACCGAACAGACCACCGGTCACCCTCGCCAATTGCACGCTGCGCAGTTATGGATTGCTTTACCGGCAGAACATGCGCAAATGGCTCCGCGTTTTGACCATTACCCCGATCTGCCGCGTTGGAAAAAGGGCGCGGTAACCCAGACATTACTCATTGGCCAATTTGAGCAATATCGTTCGCCGGTATTTACCGTCTCACCGCTTATCGCACTGGACTTACAATGGGACGCCGACGGTCATTTGGAATTACCATTACGCAGCGATTTTGAAATAGGTCTTTTGCCCCTTATTGGTGCATTTGAGGTTAATGATGAAAAAATTTCATCGGGTGAATTTGCCTATTTGGGAATGAATCTTAACAAGCTGCGCTTAACGGCGGAAAAGGGCAGTAAGGCGTTATTGATTGGCGGCGAGCCGATTAAACAACCGATAACCATCTGGTGGAATTTTGTTGCTCATAGCAAGCAGGAGATCGCGGCGGCACAGCGAGATTGGCAACAAGGAAACGCGCGTTTTCCGCAGGTCAAAGGCTATGCCGGGCCGCGGATGACCGCGCCAGACCTGCCCTGGCGGGTAGATTGATACCTGAAGGCTATATCATTTGTCCTTTTTTATAAAAATTGCTCTATCAAGGTTTAATTAATGTGATCAAAATTCCATGTTTTTGATCGAATATAGCTTCAATAAAAAAAAGTGATCCACAGCAAATTATTAATGACGGGTAAAAGTTAATATCTTTCCTATAGGAATACTGCAACTCCCGTTAGTAAGAAGCAAGAGAGGTCATCATGAGCCAAATACTCTATCGTGCAAGATTATCCCATGTTGTTATTGCAACGGCGGCGTTTTGGGTCTCAATAGCAGCCCTGTTGTTCGTTGCTTTCATCTAACCTTAAACCTAGGCCACTCTAAAAACCCGCATCGCGGGTTTTTTTATACCGCGTAATTGGCCAATGTCGGTTACGGTATATACTTAATTACCTTTCATTGCTATTAGCCACATAAAAAATAATGGTAATTATCGCTGATATCTTGCTGCTCGCCGTCGCTGCGCTGCATATTTATATTCTGCTGCTGGAAATGTTCCTCTGGCAGCATCCTGTCGGTATGCGCGCGTTTGGTACTACGCGGGAATTTGCCAGCGCAACGCGTACGCTGGCGGCCAACCAGGGGCTGTATAACGGCTTTCTCGCCGCCGGGCTGACCTGGAGTTGGTGGCTGTCGCAGCCGGTATGGCAGCTGTTTTTCCTGGGGTGTGTGCTGATCGCCGGGCTGTATGGTGGGCTGACCGCCAACCGCAAAATCCTGTGGGTGCAGGGCCTGCCGGCGTTGATTGCCATGCTGGCGGTGCTGGCCGCGCATTGAGCCGTCCACGGCTATAGGGAGTGACTAGGCCAGCTTTTGATGGATGACGTGCAGCGGCGGGTCGATATGCAAATCTACGCTTAGATCCTGGCGGAAATCATAAGGCGTTATGTTGAAACGCTTGCGGAACATATAAGTAAAGTGGGACTGCGAGCCAAAGCCAAAATCCAGTGCGATGTCAAAAATCGTGGCATCGCTACTGCGCAATTGGTAAACCGCGCCCGCCAGCCGGCGTTCGCGAATGTATTTGCCGAGCGAGATCCCTGTCGCTTCCTTGAATAACTTCTGCATGTGCCAGAGGGAGTAACCGGAATACTCGGCCAGCTCTTCCAGATGGATCACGCGTCCGAGATGAGTTTCAACCCATTTGCTGAGGGCGCAGACCAATGAGAGGTGATGTTGTTGTATCATCAGTGCATCTGTGTGAGAACGACATAAGCGAAGTATACACAACTTGCCGTCTTCGACAAAAACCACCGCGCGGCTGTGAATTTTAATCTATCAGCCAGCTTGTCAGCCGCAGGTCAAAACGGCTAATCTGCATACTGCCGCTAACATCAGGGCATTCAAGCCGTACAACACACAAACGACCGAGAATCCGCCGTAGCAACTTGACGTTGATGAGGTGATCGCATGTTAATGACAGTGATTATTACTCTGGTTGTCGTCGTGGGGGTTGCCGTGTTTATGGCCGTCCCGGCGATGAGGGTGAATAAAGCGGAAAGTGCGGGAGGTGAAGACCAGTGAGAGCGGTATCCATTGCGCATTGAAGCATCGGCGAAAAAGCCAGGGTTTGGTACCCGGGCTTTTTGTTGTCCTGCTGCTTAGACGTTTTTGCGTTCTACCATTTCTTCGCCCCAATACAGCCGGTCGGCCTCGGTTTTGGCAAAGGCCATTTGCAGCGCTTCGTCACTGCCTTCCTCCCAGATTTTCTGCGCCAGCGCTTCATCGTTCCCGGCAAGTTCAAAAATCGCCTCGGCTATCTCGACGGAGGTTTCACGCACCGTCGCCCAAGATTTAACGTTGTGATTGGCCATAACTCATCTCCTGTGCGGTTTTGGCTGGGGTTAACACCAGTATAGGCCAAATGTACTGCTGGTTTTAACCTCCCATGCCCAATAGCGCCGTAAATTCAGCGCGATCGCCGTTAGCAAGCGGCAAAGCGTCTGACGGCGTGATATTCTGTGCGGCGTTTGAATAAAGAGGAAATGATTATGTCCAATGCATTAAGCAACGATCAGGAACTGGTTTCCGATCTGGTGGCCTGCCAACTGGTGATAAAACAGATTCTGGATGTTATTGATGTAATTGCGCCGACCGAGGTGCGAGACAAAATGGCCAGCCAACTGAAGAATATTGATTTTTCAACGCATCCTGCGGGTGCCGATCCGATCACCAAGCGGGCAATTGAAAAAGCGATAGCGCTGATCGAGCTGAAGTTCAGCCGCGATTAAGCGAGGCCGCCGTCGCCGGCGGCCAGACGGTGGTGCGGTTAATCCACCACCGTTTCAATCTTTTTGAACAGCGGGCAGTCAGAAACACCGATAACGCCATTGTCACCATGAATATACTGCGCCGTCACCACGTTGCGTGCCGTCAGATATTGGCACTGCAATCCCAACCCGCCAACGTTTTGATTACTGCCAATCAATACGCCGTAACCTGAAAAAAGCAGCACGCCATACGCCACGGCGACCGCCACTACCAATTTGATTAACTTACCCATTCTATTCCCTCGTAGCATCCTGTTGCTGCACTCTAGCCATGATGCGTCACCCTGAGCAACGCCATTATTCTGAAAACGACGTCGCAGACAGAAATCTAAACGACCGGTTAAAGTTTGTTTAAGTTTCGTGTGATAATCTGTGGTTCGGTTAACAAGGTAACAATGAGGCTGCTAAGTTTGTTGCGAAACAAAATCCTGGTGATCGTTGCGACCGTGGTGGCATGCCTGATTTTTTATCTGCTTGCTCTCGACAGTTATTGCGATCAGGGCGAGAGCTTTGCGTTGGGGATCTGTTCGATCACGCGCTTTGTTCCGTGGTGACGTAGAAGATGGCGCAATCAGAGACAAGGATGTTCGCGCCCATCTTTGCAGTGTTAAGATGGATACCCGTTTTGGCAGTGAGTAGGATAGTTCATGTTAGATTCAGTTTTTGGCTCGTCGGGGCTGCTGGCACTGGTGATGGTGCCGATTGCGCTGCTGGTGGGGCTGTGGGTATGGTTTTTGATCAATCGCGCCAGCGTGCGTGCCAACGAACAGGTGCGCCTGTTGCAGGAAATCGCCGATCAGCAGCGCCAGCAAACCGCATTGCTGCAACGCCTGGTTGGCAACGCTCGCGGTGACCAGACGCCGTTGGACGATGATGACGATCTCAACCCGGCGTTGGATTTCAAAGGATTTATTCCCGAACGCTAATCAGGTTCCGCTACCGTGAGAGAGCCACGGATTGGCAGGTTATCGCGCGTGCGGCTTCTCACTTCAGGTCTTCAGAAAACGCCATTCCCTGATACGGCGCGGCTCGGCAGGCCGCCAGGCGGCTGGCCAAATCGCCGCTATGAATTTCCAGTTGGTGTCCGTCCGGATCGAGAAAATACAGTGATTCACCTTCGCTACGGTTGCTTTTCCACTGGCGAACGCCGGCCTGTTGCAGGCGTTCGACCATCGCAGGAAAGTCTGCCGAAGTAATGCTGAACGCATAATGGGTGTAGTCGCGCGGCGCGCAGGCTGCACGCGTATCATCTAGCGACAGGCACAACCATAGCTCCCCCAGCGTGAGATAGGCACCTTGCTGCCAGCGCGCATGCAGGTGAAAGCCCAACGTTTGCCGGTAAAATTCGAGACTGCGTTCCACGTCGCGCACCGCGAGCGTCAGATGATTAAGACCGCTAAGCATGGGGACTCCAGAATGGCAACCATAAAGACGCAGTGTAATCGAACGATGGGTAAAGGTAACGCGATAAAACATTAGTGAAGATAATACAAAAACCGCTCTGGCCGTCATAAAACTGTCGTATTGGCATCGTAATGTAGCGCGAACATAACGAAAGATGGATAGAGCTGATGATTAAATGGTATGAAGAAAGCGACGCCGAAGTGAACCGCAGTATTGCCCTGATTACCGGAGAAAATCCGGACAAATGGTACCCGTACGGCGGCGTTAAGGGTAAAGATTATTGCAAGAATCCCTCCGATGCCTGGCCGATTATCTGCGCCAATAAAATCAGTCTGAACCCCGATAGCCACGGCGACAGCCCGCAATGGCAAGCGCGGATCTCCTCTCCGCGTGGTGAATGGCTGGCCGACAGCAGCAGTCCGTTGCGTGCGGCGATGATCTGTTTTCTGCTCAGTCAGCAAAATCAGGAAACCTCGCGTTAAGTCTCCATTACTGATGATCGATTAATGTTTTCCATAATCTGACAACGGAACTGTCTTTGGCGGAGCCTGTTTATGAAGCGCATTATCAAAGGTGATAAAAACCTGTCTCATCTGGTGGTTGCCCATGCGGCAATTGACCGTCACGCCGAAAGTTTCGGTCAGCGCCGTCAGGGCTGGCCCTCGACCTATCTGGTCAAATATCAAAATGACCGAGTGGCGGTTGAAGTGGTGACCCGCCGCCAGTCTTATGTGGCAACCCTGATGATCGGTGCCCGTAATCTGAGTAAACTGTGCGACCTGCCTGGTCGATAGCCGCCCAACGTTTCAGCAATTCCTGCCCATGCCTGCGCCGGGAGCATAGCCTGCCCGGTGCTAATCCTTGATGCTCGCGGGGTTAAGTGTTAAAAAGCCGCCCGCAGATACATTTTTTGATTGGCGAAATCTTGTGCAGTAATGGCAAGGCCTTTTGCCATACGAGGACAAGATGGGCGACCAGCAGCAGGATACCCCGCTAAAACGCGGCTTGAAAAACAGACATATACAACTTATCGCCCTGGGAGGCGCCATTGGCACCGGGCTATTTCTCGGCATTGCCCAGACCATTAAAATGGCGGGACCTTCGGTATTGCTGGGTTATGCTATTGGCGGCTTTATTGCCTTTTTGATCATGCGTCAGTTGGGGGAGATGGTGGTGGAAGAGCCGGTTGCCGGTTCATTCAGCCACTTTGCCTATAAATACTGGGGTGACTTCGCCGGGTTCCTGTCCGGCTGGAACTACTGGGCGATGTTTATCCTGGTCGGTATGGCGGAGCTGACGGCGGTAGGCATCTATATTCAGTACTGGTGGCCGGAAATTCCAACCTGGGCGTCGGCCGCAGCGTTCTTCGTGCTGATCAATCTGATCAATCTGGTCAACGTGCGCATCTATGGTGAAACCGAATTCTGGTTTGCCATAATCAAGGTGGCGGCCATCATGGGCATGATTGTGTTCGGCGCCTATCTGCTGGCCAGCGGCAGCGGTGGTCCGGAAGCCGATATCAGCAATCTGTGGGCGCAGGGTGGGTTTTTCCCGCATGGGGTCATGGGATTGGTCATGGCGATGGCCGTGATCATGTTTTCGTTCGGCGGGTTGGAAATGGTGGGCATTACCGCTGCTGAAGCTGCCGATCCGCGCCATAGCATTCCCAAGGCCACCAATCAGGTGGTGTATCGCATACTGATTTTCTATATTGGCTCGCTGACCGTGCTGCTGTCGTTGTATCCCTGGGGCAAAGTGGTGGAGGGCGGCAGCCCGTTCGTGATGATTTTCCACGCGCTGAACAGCAACCTGGTGGCGACCCTGCTTAATGTGGTCGTGCTGACGGCGGCCCTGTCGGTCTATAACAGCGGGGTGTATGCCAATAGCCGTATGCTGTTTGGCCTGGCGACGCAAGGCAATGCGCCAAAGGTGCTGACGCGCGTCAACCCACGCGGCGTACCGGTATTGTCAATCGCGTTATCGGCGCTGGTGACCTCGATTGGCGTGCTGATCAACTATGTGATGCCCGGCAAGGCGTTTGAATTGCTGATGGCGCTGGTGGTTTCAACGCTGGTGATCAATTGGGTGATGATCTGTCTGGCGCACCTGAAGTTCCGTGCGGCAAAGAATCGGCAGGGCGTTATCCCGCATTTCAAGGCTTTTTGGTACCCCTTCGGCAACTACCTGTGCCTGGCGTTTCTGGCGATGATACTGGTCATCATGTATCTCACCGACGGTATCCGTATTTCGGTGTTGCTGATCCCGGTATGGATCGGGCTGTTGTGGCTCGGGTTCACGCTGACGCGGCGCAAAACCGGCAATCGGCTGCAGCGTAGGCGTTAAATCGGTATGGGGAGGCGCGCTTGCGCCTCCTTGTTGGTCTAGCCGCGCGGCATAAAGGCGTTGCCGCTGTCCGCTCGATCGCGGCCCAGCATCTTCCTGCACAGCAGGAACAGGGTGGTGACGATGTCAATGGCCACCACGCTGAGCATCAGCAACCCCAGAACAAAAAAACTCACCATCGCTGCGAACAGTACCGCCAATGGCGCCGGTACGCGCAGACGACGCAGCTTCATCGTCGCGTACATTTTCCAATACTGGACTTGCGCCAGCATCGCGCTGCGAATACGACCCAAACGGACGCGCGATTTGCGTGATGTAGAACGGCCCATAACTCCTCCTTTATTGATTGTCCTGACAAGTAAAACATAAAGTTCTTAAGAGATGCTTAACGGGCTCTTAGCGGCCGTTGCTTTCCCACAGAGACTCAGACAACGCGATAATCGAAAAGGTCAGCTCGGCTGAGCACTGTTTTCCACGCGTCAAAACGTCTAACTTGATAGGGTGAGAATGGTTTCCGTGTGAGGTTGCTCAAACAGCATGAACAAAAACACCAATCGTTATTATGATGCTAGCAAGGCGCACCATACGCCGCAGGGGTTTCGCAATCCGGAGCCGTCGCAGCGTCAGGAGGGCGATCTGCGCCGCTGGCAGGATGAGCGCAAAAAACAGGGTCTGCCAAAGCCACCGAGCGACGGCTATCAGCAGTTCACTGCCAACTGGTGGCAGCAAGCCGATCTCGGTGGCGAACAGGATTGTATCTGGTGGTTGGGGCATGCCAGCATATTGTTGCGTCTGGACGGGCGCTATGTGCTGATCGATCCGGTGCTGTCACCGCGTGCTTCACCGCTGAGCTTCTATGGACCCAAACGCCGTACCCCGCCGCCGTTGACGGTGAGACAATTGCCCGCGGTGGATGTGGTGCTGATATCGCATAACCACTATGACCACCTGGACCGCCGCACGGTGCGTCAGCTGGCACGGCGTTTTCCACAGGCAACCTTCATTGTGCCGTTGGGGCTGAAAAACTGGTTTCGCCGCTATCGTTTTGCGCGGGTAGAGGAGCTGGATTGGTGGGATAGCCTGTCGGTGGGCGAAATGACATTTCATGCGACGCCTGCCCGCCATTGGAGCATGCGTTCGCTGTGGGATCGTAACCGCTCATTGTGGTGCGGCTGGGTGATCCATCATCCGTCACTGCGGTTTTATTTCTCTGGCGACAGCGGCTATTCAGAGCGGTTGGCAGAGATCGGTGACCGGTTAGGGCCGTTCGATGTCGCCGCGCTGCCGATTGGCGCCTATGCACCACGTTGGTTCATGCAAGAGCAACATATGGATCCACAACAATCGGTAAAACTGTATCAACAATTAAAACAGCCTCGGGTTATTCCCATTCATTGGGGCGTATTTGAATTAGCCGATGAATCGCTGGATGATCCTCCACAGCAGCTGGCATTGGCCTTGAGCCAGGCCGGAATACGGCAGCACCAATTTGAGCCGCTCAAGATTGGCCAACGTATCGAATTGGGCGATTAATCAGCTCGCGGTGAAACCGGGCGCTTGTCAACAGGCACCCCCGGTAACCGGGGCTTTCACTGTCAGTGCGCGACAGGTGGTGTGGCGCATCAATCGTCTGTATCGACGCATGCAGTGGGCAGCCGCGTTGATTGGGACCTGGCCTGGATAATATAGCGCGACCATTGGATGCGCCGCGTATTAATAATATTATTTTTATTAAAGGATAAGCGGAAATATATTATCACTCACCAAAGGGGCTAATTAAATTAGCCGTTGCGCTGCGTTGCCTTAATTCGAGCTTGCCTGCGCGTTGATGGTGCAATTTTTCATCGAGCGGCCGTCGCCTGCACTACAATGCAGCGAACAAGGCGCAGGCTCACCGGCCGTCATGGCGATGCAACACGCATGTAGCATCAATGTGATAGTCAGTCGGCTGTGCGGCGATGATTTTCTTTACCCGTTCATCGTTATACAAATGATGCATATCAAATTTCATAAAGATTCAAAAATTTTAACGGTTCACGCGCAGAAAGACGCTATATGTCACTGCGGATCGGCGTCGAGCGGTTGAAAGTTTTGTTAAATTTCAGGCAGGGCGCGGAGTGTAGCGCGGCGTCTTTACAAAGCAGAAAATAGAGAGAGCTTCAACAGATTTTAGTCTATTTATGCGCTTGTTGCTCTCGACCGTTTCAATTATGTGCGACACGTCCACCGGTGATTAAAAATGGCTTGCCATCGAATACAGAGTATGTGATAACGCATCTGGGTAAAACGAGGTACAGTTCTGTATATGTGTGGCATTTTCAGTAAAGAAGTTCTGAGTAAAGACGTTAGCGTTGAATACCGCTTCTCTGCCGATCCTTATCTTAGTGCCTCAAGCAGTAACGACTCTAGTTTGTCTATGTAACGCCTACGGGCGGTTTAAACAATCCAAAGGAAATACTCAAGATGGCAAAGATCAAAGGTCAAGTTAAGTGGTTCAACGAGTCTAAAGGTTTCGGTTTCATCACCCCGGCTGACGGCAGCAAAGACGTGTTCGTACACTTCTCTGCAATCCAGGGTAACGGCTTCAAAACCCTGGCTGAAGGCCAGAACGTTGAGTTCGAAATCCAAGATGGCCAGAAAGGCCCATCAGCAGTAAACGTTACTGCTATCTAATCAGCGTCAGCTGTACAAAAAGCCCGCCTTCGTGCGGGCTTTTTCGTTTCCGCTCAGCCGGTAATGATAATCCCGGCGTATTGATTGCGCCCTTTGATACCAGGATGCGCCGGATCCTGCGCTCTACGTTGGCTATTGCGGCGAAAACTGGTGTATTTGAAGCGCTGAGGCTGCTGAGGATCGCGATTTAACGTACAGATGGTGCAACTGCCGGCGTCGTCGACCGCGGCAAACCCAAGGTTGTGCAGTTGACCTTTGGCTATTGCCGTTAAATCAAGGTGGCGGGTATGTGGGCTGATCAACTCTGCCGGCAACGACAAGCGCTGCTGAAATAGCTCAACCAGCTCTTGATTGACTTGATAACAACAGGCGCCTGCCGCCGGGCCAATCGCCGCCACCCAGTTGGCGGTCGAATCGTCCTGCTCGATACGCGCCGCCATGCGTTCGAGCATACCGTCCAGCAATCCTCGCCAACCGGCATGTACGGCAGCAATGGCGCTACCGTCGCGCCGGCTGAAGATCACCGGCAGGCAATCGGCGGTAAGTACGCTGAGCAGAATGCCAGGTTGAGTGGTATACACGCCGTCGGCGTCGCCGCAGGGCTGGGCAGGGTGGCTAACATCAACGATGCGTGTGCCATGCACCTGTTTTTTTTCCGGCTGAGTGTCCCGGTAGTGTTGTAAGTCCGTCGGTAGCAAGGCGCTTTTATTGCCAAAACCGTGCCGAATGGCAGGAATGGTGCTGAGTAAGGCAGAATAGTCAGTCATAACCGATGATTAACCTGTGTTGGGGCGAAGCTGACAGTGTATACCCTGCCATTGCCGCTGACACGGCTCTTGCCGGTAATTGGATGATGAATTCGTCTTGGTCGATGCCATACTGCCAGCATCGCCGTCGTCGCGCAGGTAGGCGCTGGGGATGCGCCTTGCATCGGCCCGCCGGCTTATTTAGACTAGCCGCGCCGCATCTCTCTGGAATTCAACACATGTCTTATGTTTGCCCCTTATGCCATCAGCATCTCCACTTCACCGCCCCGCAGTGGCGCTGTGAGAATAACCATCAGTTCGATTGTGCAAGGGAAGGTTACGTCAATCTACTGCCGGTGCAGCATAAACGCTCGAAACAGCCCGGCGACAGCGTTGAAATGATGCAGGCGCGCCGTGCGTTTCTCGACGGTGGTTTTTATCAGCCATTGCAGCAGCGGGTCGCCGAACTGCTGGATAACGCGCTCGACAGTGATGCACAGGCCTTGCTGGATATCGGCTGTGGTGAGGGCTATTACACCGCTGCGGTGGCGCAGAGGCTCAATCAGGCGCGAGAAATGCGTATCTATGGTCTGGACGTGGCCAAGGTGGCGGTCCGTTATGCTGCCAAACGCTATCCGGCGGTATCGTTCTGCGTGGCATCCAGCCATCGGCTACCTTTCGCCGACGCGTCGCTGGACGCGGTATTGCGCATCTATGCGCCTTGCAAGGGGCAGGAATTGGCCAGGGTAGTGAGGCCAGGTGGGGTTGTTGTGACAGTGTCACCAGGGCCGCGTCATTTATATCAGCTAAAAGAACTTATTTATCAAGAAGTTCAGTTACATGCTGAACAGGATGAGCAATTGCCTGGTTTTGAGACGGCGCGGAGTGAATCACTGGCCTATCCGCTGCAGTTATCGGGGGAACAGGCGGCAAATCTGCTGCAAATGACGCCTTTTGCCTGGCGAGCCTCGGCAGAGACGCAACGGCAACTGACGGCCAGCGCCAGTTTCGCCTGTGAGACCGACTTTGCCATCCGCGTGTATCGCCGTCATGGTTGAGACAAAAAAAACCTGCCAGCGGCAGGTTTTTTTGTCCCCAACGCCGACTAGGCGAGGTAACCAAGGTGCTCCAGCAGAATATTGCCGCCGATGCCAATCAGCACCACGCCGCCGATAATCTCCGCGCGTTTGCCGAGCAGTGGACCGATAAAGCGACCAAGCATCATGCCGAGGGTGGCCATGATCATCGTTGCACAGCCAATCGCCATGGCGGTATGAACGATATTCACCTGCAGGAAGGCCAGGCCTACGCCGATGGCCATCGCGTCCAGGCTGGTGGCAATGGCGGTGGCAACCAGTAGCCAGAAACCGTGCTGCTTCACCTTGACGGTTTCCTGTTGACGGTTACGCACTCCCTCAATAATCATGCGCATGCCGAGAATAAACAGCAGGCTGAAGGCAACCCAGTGATCCCATTCCATGATGTACTGACTGGCAAACAGACCCAGCGACCAGCCGATAAGCGGGGTAATGGCTTCGATAACGCCAAAAATGAGTCCGGTGCGGAGTGCTTCGCGAAAACGCGGTTGATGCAGGCTGGCACCTTTGCCGATTGACGCAGCAAACGCGTCCATGGACATGCCAAAAGCCAGAATGAGTGTTGCGGAAAGATTCATGTGAAATAGCCTCGGCCGGGCGGCTCCATATACACGTAACCCACCCCCAACCAAACGACGGAGTTACGTGTCTATGGTCTCGCCAACCTTACCTGGCTGCCCGCACCACGTTTCAGACTGCAAAACGAGTATGTTGATACGGGCGTTTCTGGTCAATATTATCCAGAAACCGGCTACTCCCCAATGACGGGCGCAACCTTAGCATATTATTTTTCCCGGATACAACCATTAATTGCAATGTACTGGTTTAATGAAATTGAGAATTGTTTTCATTAGTGTTGTTGCGCCAGAAATATAAGCGGTAGTGACAATGTTATTGTGGAAATAATAAACAAAAAAACGGCAGCGTTACTGATGGATTAAACCATCATGCTACCGTCAGGAAGGTTGCGTTGCAATGAGTCAGGTTTTTATTGACTGATTTTCAACAAAAAAATGGTAAATACGCTCCAGGTCATCTAACTGGGTAACCTGTATCAATAAGCGTCGCTTCTCCAAATCGATGGCTAAAACGCCATCCTCGGACAAATTCATGGCGTTAATTCGCCGGTATTCAATAAAGGCGTTGGCATAATAAAAACCCTGCGCTTTGAATAACAATTTTGGCCAGCGAATATAAGAAATATAAACCGCAACCAACGCCAGAGATATTAATAACCATGTTGTCAGTGGTGCACCGTGGTCAGCAATATTTCGGTACACCAGAATGCCCAGCAGGACCACAAAAATCAGACAGTCGATGCGGTTGCTACGCTTGAGTTGCACCTTGAGCAGCGTCGCGCCGCGCATTTTATCCATGCCGAACTCGTCATACAGCGCATACAGCAGCAACAGTACGATAAATACCATGATGGCAAGGTCCGTCAGCGACATCTTACAGCTCCACAGATAAAAAAAGCCGGGGGAGCCCCCGGCGGTCAAACGGCGTTACACGCCCAGCAGGCCAATCCAGTAACCAAAAATACCGATCACGAAGAAGCCCAGAATGATCCACAGCGCGTTGACCTTACGCCGCAACAGCCACATACAGCCGAAGGTCAGCAACAGCGGGATCAGCCCCGGCATCAACTGGTCAAGGATGGTTTGCACCGTCGTAACCGTGGTATGGCCGGTCTGGTCGGTAATTTTCGACACCACCAACGGGATGTTGACGTGGGTCCACTTGTTAACCAGCGCCCCCATGACAAACAGGCCGAGAATCGACGCCCCTTCCGTCAGTTTTTGCAGGAAGCCACCGCCCATATCGTTGACGATATCGGCCCCTTTGCGATAGCCATAGGCCACGCCATAGTAGCGCACCAGCAGACGCACCAGGTTAAACAGCACAAAAAACAGAATCGGCCCGAGCAGGCTGCCGGTCAAGGCGATGCCGGCACCCAGCGCGGCAAATACCGGGCGCATGGTGCCCCAGAAGATCGGGTCGCCCACGCCGGCCAGTGGCCCCATCAGGCCGACCTTGATGCCGTTGATCGCCGCATCGTCAATCGGCGCGCCGTTGGCACGTTGTTCTTCCATCGCCAGGGTGACGCCAAGGATTGGCGCGGCGACATAAGGGTGGGTATTGAAGAATTCCAGATGGCGCTTGATCGCCTGTTTGCGATCGTCGTTGTTTTCCGGATACAGGCGACGGATCGCCGGTACCATCGAAAAACAGAAACCCAGCGCCTGCATACGTTCGAAGTTCCAGGAACCCTGGAACAGGTTCGATCGCAGGAACACACCGCGGATATCCGCCGGCGTCAGTTTCTTTTGAGCAGCAGTTGTATCAACCATTTCTCTCACCTATTCCTAGTCCAGTTCGTTATCAAGATCGTTCGGCTGAGCAGGGCCACCCTGAACAACCTGCGGCTTGTTGTATTTCGGGCTGAGCTGGATGTACAGCACGGCCATGACGACGCCAATCACCCCCAATGCCACCAGGTTGAAGTTGGTGAAGGCGGCGGTAACGAAACCGGCATAGAAGAACGGCATCAGGTAACCGGCACGCATCATGTTGATGACCATCGCGTAACCGACCACCACGATCATGCCGCCGGCGATGTTCAGACCGGTGGTGACCACTTCAGGAATGGAATTCAACAACGCGTGTACGCCGG
This sequence comes from Serratia odorifera, assembly GCF_041448735.1. Classification (NCBI taxonomy): domain Bacteria; kingdom Pseudomonadati; phylum Pseudomonadota; class Gammaproteobacteria; order Enterobacterales; family Yersiniaceae; genus Serratia; species Serratia odorifera. Next base: position 709,853 of record NZ_JBGMUT010000002.1, read on the forward strand.
CGGTGCCCACCGAAACGGCAACGATAACCGCTGGAATGGCAATACGCATCGCCTGCAACAGCAGGGCGGAAACGTGCAGCCAGGTGATGGCGCGCAGGCTGCCACGTTCGGCCGCGCTGTCTGCCGCGTGCTGGAAGGCCACGGTCAGGGTACGAACGATAATGGTCAGTACCTGACCGGCTGCGGCCAACGGTATGGCCAGTGCGATCCCGGCACCGACGCTTTGGCCGCCGGCCACCACCAGAATGGTGGAAATTATCGACGCCAGCGCGGCGTCTGGCGCAACGGCAGCACCGATATTCATCCAGCCGAGGGCGATCATTTCCAGCGTACCGCCGATAATGATGCCGGTCTTGATATCACCGAGGATAAAGCCGATCAGCGTACAGGCGACCAATGGGCGGTGGAACTGGAACTCGTCCAGAACGGAACCCATCCCGGCAATACATGCGACGATAAATATCAGCACAATCTGAAGAGTGGTAATCTCCATTGTACTTCTCCTATGACCAAGAGCTCTGAGTAAGAATAATTATTGGCAATCGCCATTAATTAAGTTTGTTTATCAGGTCCATCATTTTTAAACGGCTGTCGGACGAGACTTTGCGAACTTCCAATTCGATACCGCGATCGTTTAATTTCTTAAACGCTTCGATGTCTTTTTCATCAACGGAAACCGCGTTATTGACCTGGGTTTTACCCTGTCGGAACGCCATGCCGCCGATATTCACCGAGGTGATATCCACGCCGGCTTCCACCAGACGCCAGACATCGGTTGGATTGGTAAACAGCAGCATGACGCGGTCATTGGCATACTTGGGGTTGTTCCACACGCGAATCGCCTTGGCGACGTCAACCACGTGGGCTGTAACACCCGGTGGCGCAACCTGTGTCAACAGAGTCTTACGCAGGTTATCGGCTGCAACTTCGTCACTGATGACGATGATGCGGCTGACGTTGGTTTCCTTGGTCCAGCGAGTGGCGACCTGGCCATGAATCAGGCGGTCATCGATACGCGCCAGGCCGATCTTCATGTGATCGTCTGGGCCAAGGGGCGCCTGTGGCGCTGCGGCAGCCGGCGCTGGGGCACTTTTGGCCGCGGGCTTGACGGGTTCTTCGTCGGGTTTGTTCAGCGCTCTGACGCCTTCGCGGCCGGTTTCCAGCGCCAGTGCGACCAGCTCGGCAAAACCGGGGTCATCATCACGTGCCATGAAAGTCTCAACCAGCATTGGAATGTTGACGCCGGTGATCACTTCATAATCCGCCTTGTCGAGCGCCAGGCGACTTGCCGCATTGAACGGGCTGCCACCCCAGGTATCGACCAGGAACAGGACGCCGCCGCTGGTGTCTAATTCACTGATTTTTAATTTATATTTCTCAATTAATGTTTCGGCGTTTTCTCCGGGAACGAAATCGATAAAGGCGACGTTATCCTGTTCGCCCAATAGCATTTCCGCGGTTTTCAGCAGCTGTTCCGCCGCGCTCCCGTGTGTGCCGATGATAATAGCTATTGCCACTCGCTACCTCCTCATTAAACCTCTGACACGGAATGTGTCATTGTTTGCCACCTTCCTGGCAGTCACCCTCGATGTTCAGATCCATTATGGTAGAAATTAACCAACGCACCCGGAACCTTTGTCACGCAGTATCAAAAGCCTGGATGCGGCAATGCACGTTTTCGCCATTTATTTTAGTGAGTGAAAAAATAAATTATGTGACGTCGCTCAGCTATTACGCGTTAAACGTTCACTCAATACGCGTTTGAGGAATTAAACAGCAACCGTATGACAGCGCGACGTGCTGGTAAAAAAAGCGCGTTGACGGTAATAAAATTCCTGATAAAGTAATTTCTTCTTTTATAACCAAGGAGTGAAGGGCCTCAGCCCACCCTATGGACTGTCACCGAAGTTACTGTTTTCCACGGCTTTACCCGCCACCGGTTGGCGTTAATGCTTTCTCGCGGCCGCTCGGCCATCTCCCGGTAGTACCATCCCGATCTCTTGCTGTGTTTGTTATCTCACGCCCTGCGTGCGATGCGTTGCGCCTGCGTGCGGCTCAGCGAACCTGTCTTTTTTCCGGAGTCTGATAATGGAATTTTTAATGGACCCCTCAATCTGGGCTGGGTTACTGACGTTAGTCGTTTTGGAAATCGTGTTGGGCATCGACAACCTGGTGTTTATCGCCATCCTGGCCGATAAACTGCCGCCGAAGCAGCGTGACAAAGCGCGCATTCTCGGTCTGTCGCTGGCGCTGATCATGCGCCTGGGCCTGTTGTCAGTGATCTCGTGGATGGTGACGCTGACCACGCCGCTGTTCAGCGTGGGGGAATTCAGTTTTTCGGGACGCGACCTGATTTTGCTGTTTGGTGGCGTGTTCCTGTTGTTCAAGGCCACCATGGAGCTGCATGAGCGCCTGGAAGGGCAAACCCACCAGGATGGCGGCAACCGCGGCTATGCCAAGTTCTGGGCGGTAGTGGTGCAGATTGTCATCCTTGATGCGGTGTTCTCGCTTGACGCGGTGATTACCGCCGTTGGCATGGTGAACGATCTGCCGGTAATGATGACGGCGGTCGTGATTGCCATGCTGGTAATGCTGCTGGCATCCAAGCCGCTAACCAACTTCGTCAATGCCCACCCGACCATTGTGGTGCTGTGCCTGAGCTTCCTGCTGATGATCGGCCTGAGCCTGATTGCCGAAGGATTTGGTCTGCACATTCCTAAAGGTTACTTGTATGCGGCGATTGGCTTCTCGATCCTGATCGAGCTGTTTAACCAGATTGCACGACGCAATTTTATCAAGCACCAGGCGCGACGTCCGATGCGTGAACGTACTGCAGAGGCGATCATGCGCCTGATGGGCCAGCAGCGTGCGCAGCAACAGACGGCGGAAGATGCGCCGCAACCGGTGGATGAAACCTTTGCCGAGGAAGAGCGCTATATGATCAGCGGCGTATTGACGCTGGCATCGCGTTCGATTCGCAGCGTGATGACGCCGCGTACCGAGATCTCGTGGGTCGATTGCGATCGCTCGTTAGAGGAGGTGCGCGCCCAGTTACTGGACACGCCGCACAGCCTGTTCCCGGTTTGCCGTGACGAGCTGGATGAAATCGTTGGCGTAGTGCGTGCCAAAGACCTGTTGATCGCGCTGGAGCAGGGCGAGGACATCGCCGAGTTTGCTGCGCGCACGCCGCCGATCGTGGTGCCGGACACCATGGACGTGATCAATCTGCTGTCGGTGCTGCGCCGGGCCAAAGGTCGTCTGGTGGTGGTGTCCAACGAGTTCGGCGTGGTCCAGGGGCTGGTTACGCCACTGGATGTGCTGGAAGCGATTGCCGGTGAATTCCCCGACGAAGATGAAACGCCAGATATCGTGGCGGAGGGCGACAGCTGGCTGGTGCAGGGCGGCGCCGACGTACACTCGCTGGAGCAGGCGCTGAACTGTGACGATCTGGTGAGCCCAACGGCGGACTACGCCTCGCTGGCGGGATTCCTGCTGGCCCATTACGGCCAGATGCCACCGGTGGGTGCCGTGGTGGAACTCAATCATCTGCGTTTTGAAATTCTCGAAGCGACGGATTATCGCATCGAACTGGTGCGCATCAGTAAAGTCCCCACCTCCTTCGAACAACAACAGTAACGCCACAGCCGGGGGCTCATGCCTCCGGCTTATTACTCCTTTTCTGTCGTTCCTCCCGCTGATGCAATACTCGCTGACGTGTCTCATAACGCGCTAACCATAGCGGAAAAACGTTTATCGGCATTGGCTTGGCAAAGTAATACCCCTGCATGGCGTTCACCTGGCGCGAGCACAGATAGGCCGCCTGTTCGGCGCTTTCTACCCCTTCGGCCACCAGTTTCAGCTTCAGACGATGCGCCAGCGTAATTATCGTATCAGTCACGGTGGCGTTAATCGCATCGGTACCAATGGCGGCGGTGAAACCGCGATCGATTTTCAGCACATCGGGACTGAGGGTTTTCAGATAACTCAACGAGCTGTGCCCGGTGCCGAAATCATCGATCGCCAGCATGATGCCCAAGGCTTTCAACGCCTTGATCTGATCGTCTTGAATGTCAGACAGCGCCGAGCGCTCCGTGAGTTCGAGCATCAGGGAAGGCATTGGATTGGCCGGCAGCCATATGCGCCGGATATCATCAATAATACATTGCGAATTGAAATGCTCGGCGGCGACGTTAATGCTGATGTAAAACGAGGGACGCGGCGGGAACAGCCGCAGGTTATCGACCACCGTGGTCATTAAAAATCGGGTCAGCGTAACGATCAGACCATGCTGTTCCGCCAGCGGAATAAACACGTCCGGCGATACCCAGCCTTGCCGTTTGTTCTTCCAGCGCAGCAGGGTTTCAACACCCACGCAGCGCCCGGTTTCCCCGTTGATGATCGGCTGGCAATACACGCGGAATTCGCGATGGGTGATGGCATGGCTGATGTGATACGCCAGGCTCATGCGGTTGGCGGTCATCAGATACACGACATAGGCGGCCAACAGGCTTATCAGCAATGCCAACGGCACGTGGCCCGGTAGGGCGGCTAATGCCAGCGAAGCGCTGTCAGGGCTATACAGCGAAATGGAGTACGGATAGCGGCTTGAGGTGGCGGTATAGCGCAGGTCCTGGGTCAGCGTTTCGCTACGCAAGATTTCGCGGTCGCCGTAGCCCAGACTGTTGCCATTGACGTTCAGCACCACCCGTTGGGCATAAGGCGTCTGTGGCTCCAGCAGGAAACTGGCCAGCATTTCGATATTGTAGACGTACAATACGCCGCTGAGCTGGCTGTCAGGCTGCGGCAACCACAGTACCAGCGACGGCAGTCCGCGCGAAACGGCGATCGAAGGGCGTAAAGCCAGTTGCGGGCCGGCATGGGCATCAATATGCGGGAAAATGGCGCTGAACTGGTAATTGCGTTGGCCAAACAGGCTGGAACAGTAGATATTGCCGTTTTGCACCAGCAGCAATGAGCGCAACGCCTGGTTTTGCGCCATGCGATAACGTAGCGTGGGGATCGATTTTTCACAGGTCTGGCCAATCAGCGGCATAATACGCAGCGCCTGTTGCGTTGCGGGGTTCAGCAGGTTATCCAGTTTGTTGACAATGCGGGCGGCAAAGACCTGTTGATCACGCTCGATGCTTTTAACCTGTTGATAATAGCGAATGCACAGCGACACCATCAGCACCGCCAACCCAACCGCACCGGCGAGCAGCCAGCGGTAATGGCGATATTTCGTGACGGCAAGTTGGGACATCAACATCGGCTAAATCCTTGTTCGCTAAGCCAGCCCGATGCCACCATCAGACTCTATTCCCCTTAATGATTCTTGGCTAATTCTAGCCTGTCACGGGTCAACAATTGATGATAACGCAATAATATATTTCAGTTTACCGGAACAGAAGGGTATTTCTGCGGTTTAATGACGGATAAAGCGCGGCCAAAACGGTTAGGTGATAAGTGACGGCGTCACTAATGCGTGGGTTATTTTATTGATTTTGAAATAAAAAACCCCGCCGTGTGGCGGGGTTGAGGATCAGTCGCACTGTACCTTGATGGCCAGTCCGCCGCGCGAGGTTTCGCGGTATTTGGCATTCATGTCCTTGCCGGTTTCGTACATGGTCTCAATGACCTTATCCAGCGATACGCGTGGTTCACTGGTGCGGCGCAGCGCCATACGAGCGGAGTTGATCGCCTTGACCGAAGCAATGGCGTTGCGTTCGATGCACGGCACCTGAACCTGGCCAGCGACCGGATCGCAGGTCAGACCCAGATTGTGTTCCATGCCGATTTCCGCCGCCACGCATACCTGTTCCGGGCTGCCACCCAGCAGCTCCGCCAGACCGGCTGCCGCCATTGAACAGGCCACGCCGACTTCGCCCTGACAGCCGACTTCCGCGCCGGAAATCGACGCGTTCATCTTGTACAGTGTGCCGATGGCACCTGACGCCAGGAAGTAACGAATGTAGATATCCGGGCTGACCGATTCGATAAAGTGATCGTAATAGGCCAGCACTGCCGGCACGATGCCGCAGGCGCCATTGGTTGGTGCGGTGACCACGCGGCCACCGGCGGCGTTTTCTTCGTTGACCGCCAGCGCGAACATGTTCACCCAGTCAATCACGTTCATCGGATCGCTGGACAGCTTGTCGGAAGACACCAGCATGCGTCGCAGCGCGGAAGCACGGCGTGGTACGCGCAACGGACCCGGCAGTACGCCTTCGGTATTCAGACCCCGATCGATACAGGCGCGCATGGTCTGCCAGATATCGCCAAAATAGGTATCGATCTCTTGTTTGCTATGCAATGCCAGTTCATTTTGCATCACCATACCGGACAATGACATGCCGGTGTCACGGCAGTGATCGAGCATTTCGCGGGCGGAATGGAATGGATACGGTACGGTGACTTCGTTGGCGTCAGCCTTGCCGAAGTGTTCTTCGTCGACGATAAAGCCACCGCCGATCGAGTAATAGGTTTTGCTGTACACCGGCTTTTCACCGGCATAGGCGTGAATTTGCATGCCGTTTTCATGCAGTGGCAGGTTGTCGCTGCGAAACACCATGCCGCCGTCACGCGGGAAATCGACCTCATGCATGCCGCTGGCCAGCATCAGGCGTTGACGTTGTTCTACATCGCGAATAAATCCGGGAATGCTGTCGATATCCACGGTATCCGGCATATTGCCGGCCAGGCCGAGGATAATGGCGATATCGGTATGGTGGCCCTTACCGGTTAATGAGAGTGAGCCGTAAACGTCTACGGCAACACGCGTGATAGAAGGCATCAGGCCTTTATTTACCAGATCGTCGACAAACTGTTTGCCGGCTTTCATCGGTCCAACCGTATGAGAGCTGGACGGGCCGATGCCGATCTTAAACATGTCGAAAACGCTAATCACGCTAAAACTCCTTAAAGAGGCATGTTGTTATGGCTGCGGCGGTTAAAAACCACGCAGGGAACAGCGATATTGTAAAAGGGCCGTACGGGTTCGGTTGCCTTTTTCGCATGAAATAAAATAATCCTTGGTGTTACTTTTTTTGCTACCAATTGCCGTTGGCGCTGACCCTGTTTTTACAGTGGTTTATACCAGGCAAGCGTATTTTACAGTTATTTCGTAAGGTTGAAGAGCGGGTTTACAGTTTTTTTAAAAGCCCGATAGCGTGGAAGGTAGTCGAAAAAGCAAACTGATGAAGTGATGGCGATCGCTTTACCGTCGAAAGTCGCAAAATACCCCCGACAGGATGTGACCGCGGTCACTGGTTGGTGGCGTCAGAGGCTCACCTGTTGCGCCAGACGGCGGATGATGGCGGCGGTGAGGCCCCAGACAAACTGGCTCTGATACCAGGACAGATAGACCCGATGCGCATGTCCGGCGCGGTGAATATCCAGCGGGTAGTAGCGCGACAGCGTCAATGCTTCATGTAATGGCATTTCGAACACGTCTGCCACTTCGTCTTCATTGGCATGGAACTGCACATCCGGCGCGATCAGGCCAACGATCGGCGTGACCTGGAAGCCGGTGCTGCTGTCGAGCGGAGCCATCTGGCCAAGTACGGTGACCGCCGCCGGCGGGATGGCAACTTCTTCTTGCGCCTCGCGCAGCGCGGTGAAGGTGGCTGAAGCGTCGCTGGCATCGGTTTTACCACCGGGAAAGGCCACCTGGCCGGCATGTTTGCGCAACGTATCGGCACGGCGCGTTAACAGCAGCGTCGGCTCTGGCCGACAGATAATCGGAACTAATACCGCCGCTGGCCGCACGTTATGTGAGATCCGCGATGCCTGTGGCAACTGCAATTGGAAGCGGCTGATAAAGTCAGCCAGCGAGGCCGGGTAGGTCGGTTGGCTCACGAAACGGTAAACTCCCCCAGTTGTGGCAAGATACGCCCCAGCTTATCAAAGGTTTCCTGATATTCCGCCTGTTCCTGGCTGTCTGCGACGATGCCGCCGCCAGCCGAACAATACAGGCGACCCTGTTCGGCGATCAGTGTGCGGATGGTGATGTTGGTATCCATGGTGCCGCAGGCGCTGAGATAGCCGATGCTGCCGCAGTAGGCATTACGTCGCTGCGGTTCAAGTTCTTCAATAATCTGCATCGCTCGCACCTTGGGAGCGCCGGTGATCGAACCGCCGGGGAAACAGGCACGCAGCAGCGCGCTGGCCGGCGTCGTGCTGGGCAGCGTTGCGGTCACGGTACTGACCAGATGATGCACTGCCGGAAAGGGTTCGACCACGAACAGTTCCGGCACCCGTACGCTGCCGGGGTGAGCCACGCGGCCGATATCGTTACGCAGCAAATCGACGATCATCAGGTTTTCGGCTCGATCTTTCGCCGAGGTTGACAGCCGTTGTGCCTGAGCTGCGTCCTGTTCGGCATCGGCCAGTCGCGGCAGCGTGCCTTTGATCGGCCGGGTTTGAATCTGTTGATTTTCCAACCAGAGGAAACGCTCGGGTGAAACGCTCAATACCGCGTTGTCCGGCAGCCGCAGGAAGGCGGAAAATGGCGCGCGATTGCTGGCGCTCAGTTGCAGGAACGCTTGCCATTCATCACCTTGATACGAAGCCGAAAAGCGCTGAGCCAAATTGATTTGATAGCAATCCCCGCTGCGCAGGTAATGCTGGATCTGGCGAAACTTTTCACCGTACTGCGCCCGGGTCATGTTGGCTTGCCAGTGACTGGTCAGGGTAAATGGTCTGGCTGCCGGCGATGATTGCTGCGTTAGCCACTGCCAGCGCTGCTCTACATCATCATGGCTCAGCAAGGTCAAGGTTTGCAGATGGTGGTCGGCAATCAGCGCCCAGTCATAAATTCCTACCGCCATGTCCGGCAGGGCGATATCGGCCTGCGCCACCTGCGGCAGGGTCTCCACCCGGCGACCCAGATCGTAGCCAAACAGGCCCAGCGCGCCGCCTTGAAACGGCAGATCGGCTCGCGCCGTGGGGGCAAACGTCAGCGCGGCCAGCTGCCGTTGCAGTAAGGTAAAGGGATCGTCCGGCGACTCAACGACGCTGGAACCTGCGATAATCTGCGTACGTTCGCCGCGGGTGGTCAGCGTGACGCGTGGATCGGCGACCAAAATATCGAATCGATTGTGCGAATGCTCGGCGAACCCCGAATGCAGCAGCATGGCCCAGGGTTGAGACGCCAGCGGAGCAAACTGCTCCAGCACGGCGTGGCGATGGTACGGCAACGATTTGAGGTTTGGTACGGATTGAGTCATGGATTGCAATAAACCTGGCTTACGGGGCGGCTGTTCCTGAGGGATATTCTGCCATATTCCGTGCGGCGGCGCATGCGAACTCGCTTCATGTGGCAAGTCAATAATAAGCGAGCTAAGCATTTTTTGCGACGTTCGTTGCATACAAACATGCAAAAATTAGTTTTCTTTTACGCAACCTTGTTAAACGCGATCGTCGTGGGCTTTCGGCCGTCATTATTCCGGCGTTTCGCTGGTTAGCAACATACGCCATTTTTTTAAACATTCTTTTCCTGGCGACAGGTAAGGAAAACGTAGATTATGTCTTTAATGTTGAGCGTGATCGTCCCAATGCACAATGCGGGCGAATTATTGGAACCGTTTTTACAATCGCTGCTGGCACAAGATGAACGCCGGTTGGAAGTGATTATTATTAATGACGGTTCGACCGATGGGTCAGCTGAGATAGCTCGCCGTTACGCTGGGCGTTATTCGCATATTACGATTATCGACCAGATTAATGCCGGCGTTTCGGTCGCCCGCAACGCCGGTCTGGCGGTGGCGAGCGGCAAATATGTCGCCTTTCCCGACGCCGACGATCTGCTGGCGCCGGAAATGTATTCCACGTTGATCGAAATGGCTGAAAATAATCTGTTGGATGTCATGCAGTGCAACGGTGAACGTTATTTCACCCAGCAGAATGAATTAAAAGAAATTATTCCTGCTGCGCGTCTGTCATCGACCGGGGTAATTAGCGGCGTGCAATGGTTTGAGCGCGCCTTGAAAACGCGAAAATTTATTCATGTGGTGTGGCTGGCAATATATCGGCTTGATTTTATTAAGCAGCATCGGCTCTATTTTGAACCCGGTCTGCACCATCAGGATATTCCCTGGACCACCGAAGTGATGTTTAATGCCCAACGGGTACAATATCTCAGTACGCCGTTGTATCGGCAGCGGGTGCATGACCGCTCGATCAGCAATCGGCGTCGCACCGGCGCGGCCAACGTCGAATATCAGCGTCATTATATGAAGATCGTCGAGATGCTGGTGGCGCTTAACCGCCGCTATGCCGACAAGATTAGGCTGCGACCGGCGTTTCATTGGCAGATCGCCCGTGAAGCGCTGGGTATTTGCCACAGTATTCGCCGTGAGCCGGAGTCGGTGGCGCAACAGCAGATTACCCGCGAGTTCTACCGTCGCGGCATCGACCGATTGATGACCGCCAACGCGCGCGGCCTGAAACAGGCCTGGCACGTCTTGTTATGGCGCTCGCGGCTGAAACAGTGGCGATTTGATGGGCACAGTACCAAACCGGCCGCACAATAATAACCGGGTGACGCGGTTGCGGCGTAACGTAGGCAGGGTATAATCCCCCTCCAATCAGCTGGAGATAAACACATGCTTGCAGGTATGCCGTCACTGAATCATCTGGAGCAGCAGGAAGCTGCGGATCGCATCCGTCAATTGATGGAGCAGGGCATGAGCAGCGGTGAAGCGATTGCCGTGGTTGCGCAGCAGATCCGCGAACAGCATCAGGGTGCCCGGGTTGCCGTCATGTTTGACGAGGAAGACGAGGATGCGCCGGGTATGCAACCGGATGCCGAGCCGCAAGATGACGAAGACGAAGACGATTATTAAGCGTTGAACAGGTTCCGCCTGTTCATCAAACCAAAGCCCGGGTAACCCGGGCTTTGGCTATTTTACCTGTCCATCACCCTTGCACCATTACCGCCGCGGCAGCCTGAGTGGCGATTTCAACCGCCTGCTCGGTGGTCGGTGCACAGGCCAGCGCCACGCCCAGACGGCGTTTGCCGCTGATGTCAGGCTTGGCGAACAGCCGCAGCTGGTTGTGCCCCTGCAATGCCTGATCCAATCCGCCAAAGCGCAGGTCGCTGCTGGTCAGCTCCGGCAGGATAACCGCCGATGCCGCCGGACCGAACTGGCGAATAGCGCCGATCGGCAGACCCAGGAAAGCGCGAACGTGCAGGGCAAACTCCGACAGATCCTGTGAAATCAGCGTCACCATGCCAGTATCGTGCGGGCGAGGGGAGACTTCGCTGAAAATGACCTCATCGCCGCAAACGAATAGCTCAACGCCAAACAACCCGTAACCACCCAGCGCAGTGACCACCCGCTCGGCTATCGCCTGGGCGCGTTGCAACGCTAGCGGCGATATGCATTGCGGCTGCCAGGATTCACGGTAATCGCCATCTTCCTGACGGTGACCGATCGGCGCGCAAAAATGTACGCCGTCCACCGCGCTGATGGTCAGCAAGGTAATTTCAACATCAAACTTGACCAGTCCTTCGACAATCACCCGTCCACCGCCGGCGCGACCGCCCTGTTGCGCATATTCCCAGGCTGCCGCCAACTGCGAGGCGTCACGGATCAGGCTCTGGCCTTTGCCGGATGAGCTCATCACCGGTTTGATAATACAGGGGTAGCCTATGTCGTCGACCGCCTGATAAAAGGCGTCCTGGCTATCGGCAAAGCGGTAGCTGGAGGTCGGCAGGGCAAGATTCTCTGCCGCCAGACGGCGAATGCCTTCGCGGTTCATGGTCAGGCGAGTCGCTTCGGCGCAGGGCACGACATGGTGGCCCTGTTGCTCCAGTTGCACCAGCATGTCGGTGGCGATGGCTTCAATTTCCGGTACGATGTAGTCAGGACGCTCCTGCTCGATCAGCGTCTTCAACGCCTGGCCGTCCAGCATGTTAATCACGTGGCTGCGATGCGCGACGTGCATTGCCGGGGCATTGGCATAGCGATCGACGGCAATCACTTCCAACCCAAGACGCTGGCATTCGATTGCCACCTCTTTACCCAGTTCGCCGGAGCCGAGCAGCATGACACGGGTGGCGGAGGGGCACAGTGCGGTTCCAATAGTAAACATAGTCTGGTCCCTGATGTGAAAATTGACGGGGCTAAAAACAGGCGCGCAGTATATACGAAAACGATTGCGCCGACATCCTTCCGGCGAAAGCGCGCAGGCCATTTTGCAAAATTAGTCCTGTAACCTGCTGTTTTAATAAGGAACGAAAAAATTTGCCCTGTCACGACGATTATGCGTTAATAACTGGCGGCGAAAGAAGACCTACAGAACGCAGGGCCTTCGCGCCGTAAGTGCCGTCAAGGCAGGTTTATCAAGTAAAGGAAAGTCAAATGACTAAGATTACCGGTCACGTAAAATGGTTCAACGAAAGCAAAGGCTTCGGCTTTATCACTCCAGCCGATGGCTCGAAAGATGTTTTCGTGCATTTTTCCGCTATCGTCAGCGATGGTTTCAAAACTCTGGCAGAAGGTCAGCAGGTTGAATTCTCCATCCAGGACAGCCAACGTGGCCCAGCCGCAGCCAACGTTGTTGCCATCTAACGCAACGTCGCTGCCAAAAAACCCGCTTCCGGCGGGTTTTTTTATGGCTGCAATCCAGAAAGTTCGCTATCTCTGTTATCATCACGCCTTATTACGGTGCTGGCCAGCCGGTCGCGCCGCCTTTCCATCTGCCATATAAGAGTTATCGCCGTGAGCACAGTTTCCTTTTCTTCCCTGCCGCTGCCAGCCGAACAGTTGGCCAACCTCAATGAACTGGGGTATGCCGAAATGACACCGGTACAGGCTGCCGCGCTGCCTGCCATCCTCAACGGGCAAGACGTGCGCGCCAAGGCAAAAACCGGCAGCGGCAAGACGGCGGCGTTCGGTATTGGCCTGCTGGACAAAATCAACGTCAGCCAGGTGGCGACCCAGGCGCTGATTTTGTGTCCAACGCGTGAGCTGGCCGATCAGGTCAGCAAAGAGCTGCGCCGCTTGGCGCGTTTCACGCAAAACATCAAAATCCTTACCCTGTGTGGCGGTCAGCCGATGGGCGCTCAGCTGGATTCGCTGGTGCATGCGCCGCATATCGTGGTGGGAACGCCGGGCCGTATCCAGGAACACCTGCGTAAGAAGACTCTGGTGCTGGATGAGGTGAAAGTGCTGGTGCTGGACGAAGCCGACCGCATGCTCGACATGGGCTTTGCCGACGACATTGACCAGGTAATCAGCTACACGCCGCCGCAGCGCCAAACGCTGCTGTTTTCCGCGACCTATCCCGCGGGCATCGAGCGCATCAGCGACCGGGTGCAACGCGCGCCGTTGAGCGTGGAAGTCGACGACGGCGACGCGCCAACCACCATCGCTCAGCGCTTTTACGAAACCACCCGCGATCAGCGTCCGGCGTTGTTGGTGGCCGCCATTCGCCATTTTCAGCCAACGTCTTGCGTGGTGTTCTGCAATACCAAACGCGATTGTCAGAGCGTGTTTGAAGCATTGGAGGCACGCGGCATCAGCGTGCTGGCACTGCATGGCGATCTGGAGCAGCGCGATCGCGATCAGGTGCTGGTGCGTTTTGCCAACCGCAGCTGTCGCGTGCTGGTAGCGACCGACGTCGCCGCACGCGGTCTGGATATCAAGGATCTTGAACTGGTGGTCAATTACGAACTGTCGTTCGACCCGGAAGTGCATGTGCACCGCATTGGCCGTACCGGCCGTGCCGGCATGAGCGGGCTGGCCATTAGCCTGTGTGCGCCGCAGGAAATGACACGCGCCCACGCGCTGGAAGAGTATCTGGACCGCAAGTTGCAATGGGCGTCAGTCAGTGAATTGAGCGGTGCGTCAACGGCACCGCTGGAAGCGGAAATGGCCACGCTGTGCATTGACGGCGGCCGCAAGGCGAAGATTCGCCCCGGCGATATTCTCGGGGCGTTGACCGGAGAGGCGGGTCTGACCGCGGCCGAGGTCGGTAAAATCGATATGTTCCCGGTGCACGCCTACGTGGCTATCCGCAAGGCCAGCGCGCGCAAGGCGTTGCAACAATTGCAGCAGGGCAAGATCAAAGGCAAAAGCTGCAAGGCGCGGCTGCTGAAATAATAACAGGCGGGGGCGCTTGAACCCCCGCACTATAACGCCTTATACTGTATATAAATACAGTGTTTCAACCTTTGAGGAATACACAGATGGCAGTTGAAGTAAAATACCTGGTGGTCAGAAACGGTGAGGAAAAAATGACGTTCGCAAGCAAGAAAGAAGCCGATGCCTACGACAAAATGCTCGATCTGGCCGACAGTCTTGGCGAGTGGCTACAACAGGCGCCACTAACGCTGGAGGAAGAGCAACGCGAAGCCCTGAGCTTCTATCTGGCAGAACATAAAGAGGCGCTGACGCAAATTCTGCGTGGTGCAGCGCCGCAGGCGGTGAGCCAAAAACCGGCCAAGGCCAAGGGCGACAAGCCGGCCGCGAGCAAAAATCCCCAGTCGCAGGCAGAAAAGCAGGCGGCGTAGCGGTTTATGTTGCAGCATTGTAATGAAAAAGGGTCTAGAATGAGCCGCGGAATAACTTTCTTCAGCCGCTTTGAGCCGGATATCCTGGCTGGGCGCAAAACCATTACTCTACGGGACGCCAGTGAGTCACACTTCCAGCCCGGGGATGTCTTGCGCGTCAGCCGTCATGAGGACGGCGTGTTTTTCTGCCTGATTGAAGTGCTGTCGGTGACGCCAATCCGTCTGGAGGCGTTGACCGAACAACACGCCAAACAGGAAAACATGCCGCTTGGCGAGCTGAAGCAGGTTATCAAGGAAATCTATCCGGGGCTGGACGAACTGTTTGTGATTGCCTTTATCAAACGCTAGCCCACGGCCCGACCCGTTGTTCGCAGCGGGGCTGCCCCCCGGATAGTGATAACCACAACGGGAGGACATATGAACAAAACGGGATGGTCATGGGTGGTCGCACTGGTGGCGGTAGCTGGATTGACCGGTACGGCACAGGCGCAACAACTGCGTAGCGCCAAGGTTGCGCAATGCAGCGGCCTGCAGGCGGCGGACGTAGCGGCGCAGGTAAAACGCGATTTCTTGCAAAACCGCATTACGCGCTGGGATGCTGACAAGAAGCAACTGGGCACCGCAACGCCGATTGTCTGGGTCAGTCCGGACGCCATCGTCGGCAAAGATAATGTCTGGCAGGTGCCGCTGACGGTGCGTGGCAGCAAGACGGACAAAATCTACAACGTAACGCTCAACTGCAACCAGGGCGAAATCGCTTACAGCGTCGCGGAGTAACTTCCTCCGGTTATCGTAACCGCTCTGCCAAGGGCGCCATGTGCGCCCTGATGATGACCGCACTTTACCCTCGAGTTAACCGAGCCAATCTCCGGCTGCTCAACACAAGTTTTCATCCCCATACGTAAGTTGACAAAAGATCCCCTAATCTGGTGGCTAACTGCGCGCGGCCTGGCAATGCCGTTGCGCGTCGACATACTGGTGAGGAGCGACAATGAAAAACAACTGGATGCAGCAGATTCAATCGATGTTGGGGCAGAAAGCCGGGGCCGCTGGCGGAAGTGAAGGCATCGGCAAGCTGCTGGCACCTACCGCGCTGGGCGGTTTGGTTGGCGTACTGCTGGCTAACAAGTCGTCACGCAAACTGGTGGGCAAGTTTGGCAAAAACGCGCTGATTATCGGGGGGAGCGCCGCTGTGGGCGCGGTGATTTGGAACAAATACAAGGCGCGAGTCAAGGAAACCCACCAGGATGAGCCGCAGTTCGGCAACCAGATTACTCCGGTTGACCAACGTGCCAAGCGCCTGGTGCAGGCATTGGTGTTCGCCGCCAAGAGCGATGGCCATATTGATGCTGAAGAACGCCGCGCCATCGACCATAGCCTGGAACAGCTGCAGGTAGGGGAAGAAGCGCAGACCTGGGTGCAACAGGCGATCGACCAACCGCTGAATCCGGATCTGATCGCTCAAAGCGTCAAAAACGAAGATGAAGCGTTGGAAGTGTACTACCTGAGTTGCATGGTTATCGACGTCGATCATTTTATGGAGCGCGGCTATCTGGATGCGCTGGCGCAGTCGCTGAAAATCCCGGCGGACGTCAAGCAGGGCATCGAAAGCGACGTGAACCAGAAAAAGCGCGAATTGGCCTAACCGTACCGCTTTTTATCCTGAAGAAAACGTGCCACCCTTACAGTAATGTTTGTAAGCGGATGATTTAGTAATGATGACACCTCCAAAAGCCGAGAAACGGCCGTATCCTATCACCACGCACGGCGATACCCGTGTTGACGACTACTATTGGCTACGCGACGACGAACGCACCGATCCGCAGGTGCTGGACTACCTGCAGGCGGAGAATGCATTCACCGAGGCCACGTTACAACCGCAGCAGGCGTTGCGTGAAGCGCTATACGAAGAAATGGTGGCACGGATCCCGCAGCAGGAGCATTCGGTGCCGCACGTACGCCATGGCTATCGTTACCAGACCCGTTACGAGCCGGGTAACGAATATGCGCTGTACATGCGCCAGCCGGCGGCTGAAACCGAGCAGTGGGAGACGCTGCTGGATTGCAACCAGCGAGCAGAAGGGCGCGAGTTTTATACCCTGGGTGGGCTGGAAGTCAGCCCGAACAATCAAGTCATGGCGTTGGCGGAGGACTTTTTGTCACGCCGGCAATATGATATTCGATTCAAATATCTGCAAGAGCAGCGTTGGGCCGAAGAGGTGTTGGAAAACACCTCTGGCAGCTTTGAATGGGCCAACGATTCTGCCAGCGTCTATTACGTACGCAAGCATGCCAAGACGCTGCTGCCATATCAGGTTTACCGCCATGTGATCGGCAGCGACCCGTTGCTGGACGTGCTGGTTTACGAAGAAACCGACGACACTTTCTACGTCAGCCTGGAAAAGACCACTTCCGAACGCTATATCCTGATCCACCTCAGCAGTACTACCACATCAGAGATTCTGCTGCTGGACGCCGACAGCGCCGAAACGATGCCGCAGCTGTTTGTCCCGCGTCGCAAGGATCATGAATACGGTCTCGATCACTATCACCAGCATTTCTATATTCGTTCCAATAAGGACGGCAAGAACTTCGGCCTGTATCAAAGCATCCAGCCCGACGAAGCGCAGTGGCAAACGCTGATCGCGCCGCGCAGCGAGGTGATGCTGGAGGGCTTTAACCTGTTCCGCGACTGGCTGGTGGTGGAGGAGCGAGCGGCTGGCTTGACCCAACTGCGACAGATTCATTGGAACAGCGGCGAAGAAAAACGCATTGCGTTCGACGATCCCACTTATGTCACCTGGCTGGCTTATAATCCGGAGCCGGAAACCGCGCTGCTGCGCTATGGCTATTCGTCGATGACCACGCCGACGACCTTGTATCAACTGGATCTCGACAGCGGCGAACGGGTGATGCTCAAACAGCAGGAAGTGAAGAACTTCACGCCGGAAAATTACCGCAGCGAGCGGGTGTGGGTAACGGCGCGTGACGGGGTTGAGGTGCCGGTATCGCTGGTGTATCGCGCTGACAAATTTGCCCGTGCTGGCAATCCGCTGCTGGTTTACGGCTACGGCTCGTACGGCAGCAGCATGGATCCGGCGTTCAGCGGCAGTCGCCTGAGCCTGCTGGATCGCGGTTTTGTCTTTGCGCTGGCGCACATTCGCGGCGGCGGTGAATTGGGGCAACTGTGGTATGAAGATGGCAAGCTGTTCAACAAGCAGAACACCTTCAATGATTTTATTGACGTCACCCACAGCCTGATAGAGCAGGGTTATGGTGATGCCAAGCGGGTATTTGCCATGGGCGGCAGCGCCGGTGGTCTGCTGATGGGCGCGGTGATCAATCAGGCACCGACGCTATACCATGGTATCGTGGCGCAGGTTCCCTTCGTCGACGTGGTGACCACCATGCTTGATGAATCCATTCCACTGACCACCGGTGAATACGACGAATGGGGCAACCCCAACCAAAAGCCGTATTACGATTACATTAAACAGTACAGCCCCTACGATCGCGTCAGCGCGCAGGATTACCCGCATATGCTGGTCACCACCGGTTTGCATGATTCACAGGTGCAGTATTGGGAGCCGGCCAAGTGGGTGGCAAAACTGCGCGATCTGAAAACCGATGACCGCCAGCTATTGCTGCACACCGATATGGATTCCGGGCATGGTGGGAAATCCGGCCGTTTCAAAGCCTACGAAGACATTGCGCTGGAGTATGCTTTTATCCTGTCGCTGGCGGAGTAACGTCAATGCGGGCAGCAAGGGTTGCCCGCATAGTTATCCTACCAGATAGTACTTCAGCGTGTGCTTCATGTCTGGGCTGAGGTCGGTAATCGACTTCAGCATCCAGCGCAGATAGCCAGGATCTTCCTGGGCGATGCGATCGATCGGCTGGCCGCGATACTTACCGAACTTGAAGGTTTTTAACAGCACCGGCTGTTCGGTAATGTTGGCCATTTCTTCCGCTGACCAGCCTGAGTCCTTGATGATGCGCTGCAACAGTGCGGCGGTGACGTAGCAGTCATACAGCGCGCGATGCGGATACAGCGTGGTGTCCTGCGGCAGCTGTACCTCGAGATTCAGTGCATAACGCAAATATTGATTACCGTATTTGATACCGGGGTAGAGCGCACGCGCCAGCTTGACGGTACAGATCCAGCGGCCGTTCATTTCCGGCAAAACGCCGCGATCGAAGGCGGCATTATGCGCCACGTAATATTCGCTCCCCATATAACGGCCGATAGCGACGGCGATACGTGGCTTGTCTTCCACCATCGCTTCGGTGATATGGTGAATCGCCATCGCTTCGATGCCGATTGGCCGGTCTGGGCACACCAGATCGCTCATCGGATTGGCGAGCTGGCCATCGATGATATCTATCGAGGCCACCTCGACAATACCGCCGTCCAACCCGCAGGTTTCGGTATCTATTACTCGTAACGTCATGCTGTCCTCGCGAAATTATCCCCACTAGCTTAACGGCAGCCAGCAGCGCTGCCAATCACCTTTTACCGCGTCTGAGCGTCACTCAGTGGCGTAAAGTAAAGCAAGTCGTATTGATTTTAAGCAATCGAACGCGCCGGACCCGGTAACGGTGGGAGTTTTCGGGTTTTGCCGTTGACCTGATGCAGCGCTTGGGCTTTGATGGAGTCATAACTCACCAAGAGACGGAAGCGCCATGGAACAATTACGAGGTTTGTACCCACCGTTGGCAGCGTATGACAGCGGTTGGCTGGATACTGGGGATGGCCACCGGATCTACTGGGAATTAAGCGGTAATCCCAACGGCAAGCCGGCAGTGTTTATCCACGGCGGCCCGGGTGGTGGCATTTCTCCCCATCATCGTCAGCTGTTCGATCCGCAACGTTATAAAGTGCTGTTGTTCGATCAGCGTGGCTGCGGCCGTTCCCGTCCTCATGCTAGCCTGGACAACAACACCACCTGGCACCTGGTGGCCGATATCGAGCGTCTGCGTGAAATGGCCGGCGTGGAGCAGTGGCTGGTGTTCGGCGGTTCATGGGGTTCAACCCTGGCGCTGGCCTATGCTCAACGGCATCCGCAGCGCGTCAGCGAAATGGTGCTGCGCGGCATCTTCACGCTGCGTCGCCAAGAGCTGCTGTGGTACTACCAGGACGGGGCGTCACGTTTCTTCCCGGAAAAATGGGAGCGAGTGCTGTCGATCTTGTCCGAGGAAGAGCGCAAGGACGTGATCGCCGCCTACCGTCAACGGTTGACCTCATCGGATCCTGAGGTGCAGCTGGAAGCCGCCAAGCTGTGGAGCGTATGGGAAGGGGAAACCGTTACTCTGCTGCCAAGCAAAGAATCCGCGTCGTTTGGCGAGGACGATTTCGCGTTGGCATTTGCACGCATCGAAAATCACTATTTCACCCATCTTGGTTTCCTCGACAGTGACGATCAGCTATTGCGCGACGTGTCATTGATTCGCCATATTCCGGCGGTGATTGTCCACGGGCGCTATGATATGGCCTGTCAGGTACAAAACGCCTGGGACCTGGCCAAAGCCTGGCCAGAGGCGCAACTGCATATTGTCGAAGGAGCGGGTCACTCATTTGATGAGCCAGGCATATTGCATCAGTTGATGCTGGCAACCGACAACTTTGCCGGCACGTAATGCCTGGCCACCGGCGGTGAAGCAACGGGCGGCGTATAACGCGCCCGTCATTTGCCGCTATTTCATTTTCGGTTCATAGGGCAGACGAGAAAACTTGTGTGACTCCATACGGTAGTGCGCCACGCGCTCGCGGAAGTAATCACGCAAATGTGCCGGCTGCTCGCGTTCCACCACCTCAGGGATCACCGGCATATTGTAGCGTTCTTTAAATGCCACGCCAGAGGCGGCCAAATCCACGTTCACCTTATCCATTTCATCTTTGGAAAGCTCTGCCAGATTGTATCCCACGCTGTTCTCCTTACCGTTACCGCATGCAAACAGCGCAGAAGGTAATCCACTCCAGGGCGCTTGGCAAGCCTCGAAAACCATGGAGAGTCACGGCATTCATACACTGCCGTTATTCTTGTCATCGGATTACCGGAATGTATTTATTAATTTAAATAAGAATGATTCGCTTTTAATTATTTCTAGAGATGTAAATGGTTATCATATTTATTTTCATGGCTGTCAGAATTTTTATTTTATGTTATTGATATTTAAGTATTTAAAAATTAATTGTCCTGAGATGTAAATCAACTGTTTTTATTTTGTTCTTCCCGGGGCATAATGCGGAAAATTTAAATAATGGCCTGCAAAAATTAAAAGGAAAACTTATGCTGACGCAAGAGATGGCAAAACAGTTAAATGAACAACTCAATCTGGAGTTTTATTCTGCCAACCTGTATTTGCAAATGAGCGCATGGTGCAGCGACAAAGGCTTCGAAGGTGCAGCGGCCTTTTTGAAGGAGCATTCTCAGGAAGAGATGCAGCATATGCAGCGTCTGTTTGATTACCTGAGCGATACCGGTTCGCTGCCATTGCTGGGCACCATTGCGGCGCCACCGATTGAGTTTGCATCGCTGGCCGACGTATTCCAGCAAACCTATGAGCACGAACAGCTGATCACCCGTCAGATCAATGAACTGGCGCACGTGGCAATGACCACCCGCGATTACTCTACCTTCAACTTCCTGCAATGGTATGTCGCCGAACAGCACGAAGAAGAGAAACTGTTCAAATCGGTGCTGGATAAACTGGCTCTGGTGGGTAACAGTGGCAAGGCGCTGTTCTTCATCGATAAAGACCTGAAGAAAATGGGCGCGGCGGCTGAAGGCAATCACGGCCAGGGCTGATTGGTCAGCCCGTCAAAAACCGCGTTTCTGTTTGCAGAACGCGGTTTTTTTATACCCTGCATTTAGCCGGGTTACCCAGCGATACGTGCTACGCGATCGCAAAATGGCAGTGATGCGCTCGACTTGCCGCGGGGGCATGGTTATCATTTGTCCCGCTATGTTACAGGGATGGCCTCGGTTCTGACCCTGATTACCTTATCATTTACATTAAGGACGCCGTTATGATCGGTAAAATTCGCTCCTCTTATCGCCTGCTTTCCACATTGTTGGTGCTGTTTGTCGGTTTGTCATCGCAGCAGGCATTGGCTCATGCGCATCTGAAAGTGCAAACGCCGGCCGCAGACGCCGCCGTCAGCCCGGCGCCACAGGCGCTGACCCTCAGTTTCTCTGAGGGCATTGAACCCAACTTTAGCGGTGTGAAAATCACCGGGCCAGATAACGGTGAAGTGAAAACCGGTAAGCTGAGTCTTGACCCCAACAATAACACCCAGCTCAACGTGCCAATCGAAGGCCAGCTGTCGGCCGGGAAATATCAGGTCAGCTGGCACGTGGTGTCGGTTGATGGTCACAAAACCAAAGGTCAATACAGCTTCACCGTAAAATAACCGATGACATTAGCGACTCTGTTTGTCCTGTGTCGCTTGGTGCACTTTGTGGCGGTGATGCTGATGTTTGGTATCAGCCTATTCACCGCCTTGTTGTCGCCGCAGCGCCTTGCTCCATTACTTTCCCGCGATGTACGCCCACTGTTGATCGTCTCGACGCTCACTGCCGCGCTTTCGGCGCTGGCGATGGTGGCGGTGCAGGCCGGGCAGATGGGCGACGGTTGGGCAGATACCTACCGGCCCGATGTCTGGTTGGCGGTGCTTGGCACCACCTTCGGCGATGTATGGCGCTGGCATATCGGTTTGGCATTGCTGGCGCTGGTGGCGCTGTGGCTGCCGGTCAGGCGGCGCAATACGGCCTGTAGCGTTCTCAGTGTGTTGCTGCTGGCCAGCATGGCGTTGATTGGCCACGCCGCGATGCACGACGGTGCGCTAGGGCTATTGCATCGTTTCAATCACGTACTGCATTTATTGGCAGCCGGCTATTGGTTCGGCAGCCTGCTGCCGCTCTTGCTGTGCCTGCGTTATCTGCAACAACCACAATGGCGGGTGGACGCCATTGTCACCCTGATTCGCTTCTCCCGCTGGGGGCACCTCGCGGTGATTGTGGTGCTCGTCACCGGCGTGATCAACAGCCTGATTATTCTTGGCGGTTGGCCGCTGGATCTGGCATCGCCGTATCAGCGCCTGCTGCTGTTTAAAATTGCGCTGGTGGCGCTGATGGTGGTGGTCGCGCTGGCCAACCGCTATGCGGTGGTGCCGGCGATGAGTCGCGTGCCGAAGCTGGCGCAACGCGGTTTGCTACTGGCCTGTTGGAGCGAGATTGTCTTGGGTGGCATGGTGCTGTGGCTGGTCAGTTTGTTTGCAACCTATGCGCCGAGTTGAGATTGTCGCTTGCGGCAGGCCCCCGAATTGCGGGAAAATTGCCTCAAAGCATCACCTTAGGGTCATATTATGAAACGTGCATTACTTGGCATCATGCTGCTGAGCAGCGTTACAGGCGCGCTGGCGTCGGAAGGGCTGGAAAACGTCACCAAGCTGGAGTTCGGCAAACAGTGGGCGTTTACCAAAGAAGAGGTGACATTGCAGTGCCGCAAGGGCGGGGCGCTGTTTGTACTCAACAATAGCACCTTGATGCAGTATCCACTCAACGATGTGGCAGAGGCGCAGGTGAAATCAGGCCAGCAACGCGCACAGCCGCTGGAGGTGATATTGCTGGATGACGCCGCCAACCCTGGTCACAAGATGAGCGTCGCGCCTTTTCGTGCTCGCGCTGAAACGCTTTGCGCCCGTTGATTCGCCTGCGGCTGCCATCTTATCAATAGGTTAACCCCGGGGGGCAGCAGGCACAGAAATGGTTTCTGCGGTGAACTATCACTTGCCGTGTGCATGGCTGGCAAAAATAGCGCTGTAAGCTACTCTTAAAGTGCATGGCTGAACAAGCCCTGCATTAAATGCCAACTTTTAGCGCACGGCTCTCTCCCAAGAGCCATTTCCCTAGACCGAATATAGGAATCGTATTCGGTCTTTTTTTGTCTTCTTGATTTTAAATGATTTATTTTCGCCGACTCGAAAAAACTCGAATATTACTCGAATTTCTGTATTCGGTCTTTTATAGCATCACGTATTCTTTCCCCCGCGAATTCAGGTATTTCCCCGTCATTGCCTCGGATTTGTGCCCCAATAATTTCTGCGCAAATTCCTTTCCCTTTTCCCGCTCATACAGCCGGCCGGCCAGGCTCCGGATCTCATGGAACGTCGGCGGACTATCTGCAAATTCTATTCCTGTCGAACGCCGCGCCGCGACAAATTTTTCCGTCAAGCCATCAGGGTTGACCTCTTCCCTTTGTTCAGTACCGGCGTAAAATAGAGTTTTCGGCCTTTCTTCTCGTGAAAAAAGAGGTCATCTGACATGAAAAAGACACGTTATACCGAAGAACAGGTGGCGTTTGCCCTGAAACAGGCTGAAACCGGCACGTGAGGAAATGGAGGCGACACCAGCGAATGTGCCCACAGAGCCTGTTGGTGAATCGTAATGTAAAATGCCGGGGAAACCAGGCTTAATACAGCCAGCGCCCAGCTTTGGCTGATTCTATTAGCATATTGATAGTGAGTGGTTTTGATTGTGTTTTACTGCCGGGAAAGTAGGTACTGAAGTCCAAGGCGTCGTGTTCAAGGTGAAATTCTGTGAAAATTTCATCCAAAAGATCCATAGCTTCCTGCTCATCCATTTTCATGGTGTGATTCAACGAACTATCACCAGTAAGAATCGGCTTCTTAAACGTTAGCCAAGAGCGCCCGTTATAAGGATCCACCAGTTCAAAAATGCGCGCTTCAATTTTATCTACCATAACTTGTCGGCACCTCGCGCTATGTTGTTGTACTTAACTGTAGATCTGAACGAAATCTCTGTTATGTCTTTTGCAAGGATGACCCACCCAAGAACAGGGACAGCGCGGCCTACAAATGTACCCATCTTTCTTACCATGCGCAGTCTTAGTGTTGAGGGGGGGTAGCCTCCGATTACCGACGGCATTTTCAACCCAAGGGGAAACATTCTATTTCCAAACACCTTTCTAGCCTGTCGGGATGCCAAGGAGGTATCAGGTATCGCCGTTCTAAATTTCCCTCGTGTTGGTGAAATATTTCTCCCCGCATGGATAAAGGCTACGGCGGCTATATCCTCAATACCTAACTGAGTGGCCGTTTCTTCGCAGAAGATCATGAAAAACAGCTCACTGGCCCTCAGGTTGTACCTTCCAGCGTAGAAATACGTCCCGCCTAATTCCTCAACAGTATCCATCAATTTTCCTTGTCAATCGGCATTGTTGTAACATAACGGACCTCGGGGGATGTTTCAATATTTGACCGACATGATGGTCTGTTCAAAAATCATACTTCAAAGGTTATGGTATGGAAATTGATGATGAAAGAGCGATGTTTATCGCAAATGAGATCGGCGCTGCTGTCGTTGAGTTAATCGCAAATGGCATGGAAGTGAGCCGCCAAAACATCGTGGATTTGTCGGTAACACGCTCCACAAAGGGGTTTTGAGGGATGCCGCCACTCTGGTGCGCGAGAAAAATAATGATGACTGGCCATCTTTTTGGTGTGGATTGCCACAAAATTCAATCGAACTTTTTCCGAATTGAAACGAGAATAATGATAAGTATTTGAAACTAAAAGACGTAAAACGAAGGTTTTTAAGAATGTTTTTTGTTCTTTATTTTTATAATAATTTGATTTTTAAGGATTAAATTATTCGATTGCGGTTAAAGGAATCGTAGTCGGTCTTTTTTTGTCTTGTTGATTTATAAGTGAATTCCTTATCCACGTTACCAACGTCAGCCCTCAATTTCTTCCAGCCGCACTGGCCTGACTTTTGTGGTTTAGGTGCCGTTCTCCAGGCGAAAGCTGTCCGTTGCTCCGCCCCGTCTCAACGTATCCTATAATGCCGGCTACGGCCTTTGGCGTAGTAAGCGAGATTTGTTATCATTTGGCCAATTACTGCCTATAAGGATATAGCGATGCCAAAGACACTATTGATTGCCCTTAGCGTGATTGCGCTTGCCGGCTGTGGTAGCCATGACGATAACTATACGCTGGATGACGCGTCTGCTGCCGACACGTCGGCCGATAAACAGTGGAAAGAGTTCGTTGCCCCTTTGTCGGTCAAAACGCAATCGCCGAATGACCGCATGATTAAGCGTGCCGAAAGGCAGCGCTAGGCGAACAAGCCCAGCGCAGTGGGCTTGTTACTGATGCTGCCAAGCAATTATTTTTTCAGCGTTTGTACAATGTTATATACCGCGGTCACGCGTTGGTCGTTGGGGAATGATTTGTTGGCCAGCATCACCACCGCAATCTTCTGCGCGGGAATAAATACCGCATAGGTCGAGAAGCCGTTGGTGGAACCGGTTTTGTTATACCAGGCCTGCTGTACCGGCGGCTGCGGTGGGGTAATCGCCTTTGCCGGCACGCCGTTCAGGATCACCTTGCCATCATTGCCTGCCAGCAGTTTTTCCAGCGTGACCGGGTAGGGGTAACTTTC
Organism: Serratia odorifera; assembly: GCF_041448735.1. Taxonomy (NCBI): domain Bacteria; kingdom Pseudomonadati; phylum Pseudomonadota; class Gammaproteobacteria; order Enterobacterales; family Yersiniaceae; genus Serratia; species Serratia odorifera. The sequence continues at coordinate 735,833 of NZ_JBGMUT010000002.1, forward strand.
CCACATCATGTTCTGTGTGAACTCGCTGGCGTGGTAATAGCCTTTGTGGCTGTCGTTAAGCGCCTGCTGCCAGCTCGGGTCGACCTTACCCAACCCCATGTTGGCATTCAGATAGCGGATCAGATCGCCAGAGCTGGACTTCAAGCCGTATGACTCGGCGTCAAGCGGGCCGGGGGTCACGCGCACCGGCTGGTCTTCTTTGTTATAACCCTGGGCGTAATCCGCCATCGCGCGCGGTGGCACGTTGACAAAGCTGTGCTTCATGCCCAATCCGGCCAGCAGGCGTTGCTCCATCGCATCGGCAAACGGCTGGTTGAGGCTGTTGGCGGCGATCATACCCAGCATGCCGATACCCAGGTTGGAATAGATGCGGTAACTGCCTACCGTCTGCGTCGGCGTCCAGTTTTTGTAATAATCCATCAGCTGTGCAGTATTGGTGACGTTGTCCGGAACAAACAGCGGCAGGCCGGAGGTGTGGGTCGCCAGATTTTGCAATGTCACCCGATCAAATGCGCTGCCGCGTAGCTGTGGCAAATAGCGGCTGGCGGGATCGGCCAGCGTGAATTTGCCGGCGTTTTGCGCATAGGCCGCCAGCGTGGCGGTGAACGTCTTGCTCAATGAGCCGATCTCGAATAGCGTCTGGTTGGTAATGGGCTGCTTGTTCTGTTTTGAGGCTACGCCATAGTTATAAAAATGCGTTTTGCCGTCAACCGATACGGCGATCGCCATTCCCGGCACGGCATATTTTTGCATCAAGGGCTGCACGATTTGGTCGACTGCCTGAGTGTCGCTGGCATCAGCAAAAGCGGGCAGCGTAGTCAGGCACAGCGAAAGTAAAGCCAGGCGTTTAATTAACATACATATCTCATCCGGTTAGCATCGTTAGGGGTAATTATGGAATTTGACAACAGTTTTATTAGGGGATGAGGGCACGAGCGAAAATATCATCATCCCTGAACTTAACCTCATGCGGCGGTTTTTTTGCTTTCATACAATTCAGATGCGCAATTTATCGTTATTATACTTGTACTGACAATCGATAAATTTTTCATCGAGCATAAAGAAAAACTAATGGCTGAAATCAATGCGTGACTGGTTACCCCTCAACGCGCTGCGGGCGTTTGAATCTTCCGCTCGCCACCTTAATTTTACCCGTGCAGCGCGCGAACTGAACGTCACGCAGGCGGCGGTCAGTCAGCAGGTACGCATGCTGGAGGAGCGGTTAAATATTCAGCTGTTCAAGCGACTACCACGCGGGCTGGATCTCACCGACGAAGGGCTGGCCTTACTGCCGGTGCTGACCGAGTCGTTTGATCGTATTGAATCGGTGTTGCAGCAGTTTGACGGCGGGCATTTTCACGAAGTATTGACGGTGGCGGCGGTGGGAACCTTTGCTGTCGGTTGGCTGATGCCGCGTCTGGGCGAATTCCAGCGCAAGTATCCGTTTATCGATTTACGGGTGATGACCCACAACAATGTGATCAATCTGGCAGCAGAAGGGCTGGATTTCGCCATCTGTTTCGGCGACGGCGCCTGGCCTGCCACGCGCAGCGTCAAACTGCTGGACGCGCCGCTAACGGCGTTGTGCCCACCGCAGTTGGCAGCACGGCTCACCACGCCGGCATCGTTGCGTCATCAGCGCTTGCTACGTTCTTACCGCCGCGATGAATGGGACCGTTGGCTGGCGGTGGCAGGAGTGACACCTTGGCGCATCAATGGCCCGGTGTTTGATTCGTCGCAGTTAATGGTGGAAGCCGCGATAAACGGCGGCGGCGTGGCGTTGGCACCGGCGGCGATGTTTAGCCAGGCGTTGCGGGAGGCACGGCTGGTGCGTCCGTTTGACATTGAAGTAAATCTTGGCGCTTATTGGCTCACCAGCCTGAAGTCGCGCGCGATAACGCCGGCGATGAAAGCGTTTGAACACTGGCTGCTGCAAGAAAGCGGTGGCAGAGCTTAGCGTTGCTTGCCCGTCGCGCAGCCTTCTTGCAGCATGGCGATCAATAATTGGCGGCTTCGTCAATCAGCGTCACGATGTCATCGGCGTGGCTGGCCAATGAGGCATGGCTGGCGTCCAGCACCAGGGTTTTCTTCGGTTGCATGCGTTCGGCAAACCAGCGCTGGGTCTCCGGCGGGATCATGCGATCCTGGGTAGAAATCTGATACCAGCTGGGTTTGTTTTTCCACGCGGCGGGGCCGGATTGATCGGTAAAGCAGCGTGCGGCGATTGGTTTTTGCGTCGCGGCCAAAATTGCGGACTCCTGTTTGTCCAGATCCTGGCAAAAGGCTTCATGGTACAGCGCGTTATCCAGCCACAGGAAACCATGACCATCGGGGTGAATTGCCGCCGCGCCCGATGGCGGCTCGCGCAGAGCGAACAATCCGGCCGGGTCTTCGCCTTCGTCTGGCGCAAAGGCGGCGATGTATACCAGCCCGATCACGTTCTCCACATTGCCGGCCCCGGTGATCACCATGCCGCCGTAGGAATGTCCGACCAGCAATGTTGGGCCTTTCAGATCGCCGGCCACTTGCACGGTGCGCCGGATATCGTCTTCCAATGACGTCAGCGGATTTTGCACTGCAATCACCGGATAGCCTTTGGCCTGCAGTTTGGCAATCACCTGACGCCAATGCGAGCCGTCGCCCCAGGCCCCATGAACCAATACGATATTTGGCTTGTTCATTTTGCTCTCCATAGTGAATAGGCGTGAAATCCATGCTGTAACGCGCACGGACATGCCAAGTATAGCGGGAATGACGTATGGAGCCGGGGAGTGGGGCAAACAGCCGGCCGCGGGGGCGACCGGCGAGTGGTATGGGGGACTGACGTCAGGAGGCCAGCGCTTTTTCTACAAAGAAATAGTCGTTCAGCACGTTGCTGACGCATTGTGCCGCCGGGCGGCTTTCCATATCAAGGAAGTGGCCGGCTTCTGGCACGGTAATAAAGTCGCAATCGCGAATATAATTGCCGATTTCGCGAATATCCTGCGCGGTGGTGTATTCATCGCGTTCGCCATTAACAAACATGATCGGTGTTTCTATCTTACGGAAAATTTCAACGTAATCTTCATGACGCAATGAGGAAATTTGCCCTATATGGAAACTGGCCTGACGATAGGTTTCATGATCGAGGTTTTTGATATGTTCATGGTTGGCTTGCTTGAGCAAACCAGGCAAATATTTGCCGACTTCGTCATTGAGCAAGGTGGCGACGTCGTGATTGCGTCCTTCATCAAGGAGCATTTTGGCTCGCTCGATATAATTCTGCATTGCTGGCGTAATGCGGGTTGAGAAAGAAGCGACGACCGCTTTGCGGATTGACGAAGGGCGTGCTGACAGCGCCATCAGCGCGGCCAGGCCACCCCAGGAGACCGAAAGAATATACGATGGCTGATATTGTTCGATCAGGGTGTGCAAGATCACCACCTCTTCGCTTTTTGGCAAAGGACGGCTCAGTCGGTTATGTGGTCTTGATTTACCGATGAACGGCAAGTCAAACAAGATAACGTTGACGCGGTTCTTAAAGTTCTTTACGCAGTTACGAAAGGCTAGCGTTGTCGATAATGCGCCGTTGACGCAGATTACCGACTCGGTTACGCCAGGGTAAATATAACGCTCTACGTAAACCTGCCATTCACCGACGCGAACAATTTCTGTTTCCGGTTTCATTTCCCACCCCCATAAAAACACAGTAAATAACGCTGACTAACAAACATGGCAAAGCGAATCCCTGGCGAAGATATTCTGTTGCTATCCAATAGTTTTATTACTGCTAGCCAGGCTAGCAGGGAGGTATTATTTAATTGGCATTAAGCAACGTGGTGTACTGCAGCATCGGCAGCGCCGGCAACGCCGTTGACTTCCACCGCCACGGGTGCTGCGGCTGCCTGAGTGTCGCCGCCGGTATGTTGCAGGGCTGCGATCAACGCATCGGTGGCGTCGGTCACGGTGTCGGTTGCGCTATCGGTGACATGGTCAACGACATCGGTTACGTCGCCGATTTTGTCCAGTACGCCGGTGACAAAATCGGTGACGTTACCGGCCAGATCGCCAACGGTGCCGCTAATATCACTGACCAGGCCCAGTACCGACTTGGCCAGATCGCCAGCCAGATCGCCGATGCTGCCCGCAATGCCGGTCAATACACCCCAAAAGCCGCCGGTACCGGAAGTCACTGCGTCAACGACGCCGCCGATTGCTTCAGTGCCGCTGTCTACGGTGGAATCGACAAAATCGCTCACGCTGCCCACTACGTCTTTCACGATATTATTAGCCATATTTACTCCTGAAATCTTGCCAGATTGTTGAAGTTACAGAGTGTGCTTCCCAGCCCAAGAGGTTCATCCTTCGCCAATAAAGTTAGAACCTGATCACGGTTATAATCAAAGTTTAATTAAGTATCAAAACCACGCACACATAGAGGGTAATAAAGCATTTTTAAATTTAGTTTATTTAAATCAACAAAATATATTGATTTGAGACTTGTCCGATGAGTGATTTTTTTAGGATTACTTCTATATACATGCAGTTATTAGTGTTAAAAAACTAATTAATTATGACAAAAAAATTAAATGGTCATAAGTTCTGGAATTTGTTGCCATGACGCTACTTATGGCTGGGAATATCGCCTTTGGGCAGGGTTACCCGTGATGGTGGGAGGCAGGTGTCGGCAAAGAAGACGCTTTGCCGACCGGGAAAGCAACTAACGACAATAGGCTTGCAGCAGCGCGTGGGCATCCGCTTTAAGCTGATATAAATACACCGGACGTCCGGTGGTACCGTAGAGAATACGTGTAGCAAGGATGCCACTTTCTGCTAGATAAATCAGATACTTGCGGCATGAAACTCGTGAGATGCCAATGGCATTGGCCAGGTTGTCGGTGGAAAACTCGCCGTCGTGCTGTTGATCGATCCATTCACATACCGTGCTGAGGGTGATGTTGGTCAACCCCTTCGGCAATTTCTTGCTTTCAACGCTGCCTGGTTGGCGGCGCAGCAGATTATCGACATCCGCCTGGGCACAGAATTCACGCTGCGCCAAAATCTGCGATTGCTGCTGATAATTGCTCAGTGCCTGTTTGAAACGGGTAAATTGAAAAGGTTTAATCAGGTAATCCACCACGCCGTAATGCAGCGCTTTTTGCACCGTATCGACGTCGCTGGCGGAGGAGATGATGATGACGTCGGTTTTTTCGCCCAATTCACGCAGGGCCGGCAGTAAATCAAGTCCGTTTTCCTGCTGCATATAGATGTCCAGCAGCACCAGATCAATGCTGGTGCTGGCGTCAGTCAGCAACGCGCGCGCCTGCGCCAGCGTGGCCACCGTGGCCTGGCAATGAAACCCGCTTACCTGGCTCAGGTAATATTTATTGAGTTCTGCCACCATCGGGTCGTCATCGACAATCAATACGTTAATCATGTGTTCAGCTCTTGGCCTGATAGGGAATGCGTACATAAAACTGGGTCATTTCACCCGGTTCAGAGTCAAAATCAATGCTGCCGCCGAGTTTTTCCAGGCGACTGCGGATCAGCGCCAGCCCAATACCACGGCCTGGCCCTTTGGTTGAAAATCCCTGTTCGAATATCCGCGTACCGATCGCAGGATCGATACCGGGGCCGTCATCGCTGACGATACAGTGTAAGTGATTATCATGATGATGAAAGCTTAGGGTAATTTCATGTCCTTCGGCGCCGTCGATGGCATCGAAGGCATTTTCTATCAAATTGCCCAGTACGCTGATCAACACGTGGATGGCTTCGGCATCGTCGGTTTCTGGCAGCATGCTGGTTTCGTCGAGCGTCAATTCAATGCCAGCCTCGTGTGCGCGGTTAATTTTGGCAATGAAAAAACCGGCCACTTCGGGGGATTTAATCATTCGCAGCAGCGTGCCGATTTCTTCCTGATAGTTGCTGGCGGTATTGATGACGTAGTTTTCCAACTGTTGGTAAGCCTTCATGTGCAGCATGCCCAGGATCACGTGCAGTTTGTTCATAAACTCATGCGACTGTACCCGTAGCGCGTCGGCATATTGCGCCATTCCGCTCAAGCGCTGCAGCAGTCGGCTGACTTCGGTCTTGTCACGAAAAGTAGCGATCGCGCCAATCACCTGGCCGTTGACGATCACCGGTACGGTGTTGGTCAGCAGTTCACTGCCGTTGAAGGTAATTTGCCGGTCGCGCAGCGGTTTGCCGCTGGCCAGCACGTCGGCCAGATGCAGCTGTGCCGGCCAATGCTTGCTGGCGGCATCCTGCAACAGATTTTCAAATGGCCCGCTTTGCCGCAGCAGGCGCTTCGCTTCGTCATTGACGATGGTAATGCGTGATTGGTGGTCAACGGCGATCACTCCTTCCTTGATCGATTGCAGCATGGCGTTGCGCTGTTCAAACAGGTTGGAAATTTCATAAGGCTCAAAGCCGAGCATGATACGTTTGAGCGCCTTCACCAGGAAGAAGGTTCCCAGCGTGCCGACCAGCGCGGCAAAGGCCAGCGTCCAGTAAATAATCCAGCGGCTTTCGCCAATTACCCGTTGCACGGTATCCAGTGCTATACCCAGCGCGACGACGCCGATCTGTTGCCGTTGCGCATCGTACACTGGCACAAACACTCGCAGCGCAGGTGCCAGCGCGCCGCGATTAATCGCGCTGTTCGTTTTGCCCAGCAATGCCGGCGCCAGATCGGTGCCGATAAAATGTTTACCGATCAGCCACGGCTTGGGATGGGAATAACGAATACCTTTCATATCCAGCACCACCACGAACAGCAGTTCGTTTTTACTGCGTACCCGTTCGGCAAAGTGCTGGATCACCCCGCTGCGATCCTGCTGCTGCAAACCGTCGATCACCGTGTTTGACAGTGCCAGCGTCTCGGCAATCGCCATGGCTTTTTGCCGCAGCTGATCCTGCCCCTCGTGGTTCATCTGCACGAAAAATAGCGCGTAAACCACCAGCAACACCGAGGCGATGATGGCGGAAACCATCAGGATAAGCGAAGTGCTGAGCTTCAGCGGCAGCCGTTGTCTGGGCATGAGGGTTCTCCGGATGGTGTTAGGGTGACGCGCTAGTCGAACGAGGAACTCGGGGGTGGGGCACCGGCAGCAGATTACCACAGGCCGCCGCCGGTTTTGCGGCTTACTTTAGTTACAAAAGCCCGGTTTACTCCTGCTGATAAATCGCCAGCGCCTGTTCGCCGCTGGCGCCAGCATGAATAATTGCCATCAATGCGCTGACCACCCGTGACGGATTGGCATGCTGATAAACGTTACGCCCATACACCATACCGCTGGCACCTTGCGCCATCAGCGCGGCTGATTTTTCCAGCACGGCGCCAAGTTCACCTTTGCCGCCGCCGCGTACCAGGGTCGGGCAGCGTGCGGCTTCTACGATACGGTGGAAATCGTCAATATGTTCGGTGGGATCGGCCTTGATGATATCCGCACCCAGCTCACGCGCCAGCCGCACCAGCGGCACCATTTTTTCCACGTCTCCCAACGAACCGTAGGCCACGCCTTGTCCGGCTGGTGCCATCACCAGCGGCTCAATCATCAACGGCATGGCGTATTTATCGCAGGCGTGGCGCAAGCGACCGATGTTATCCACGCACTGACGAAAAATACCGGGTTCGTTCGGGATCATATACAGATTCACCACCACCGCGGCGGCGTCCATCTGCAATGCTCCGAGGATCGGCGCCTGCGGATTATGCAGCAGCGCCCACATTTCGCGATGACGCTCGGCATTGTAGGCATTGCCGACGTCGGTGCGCATCACCAGCGCAGGTTTGTCGCGTTGCGTGCTTCGTTGCAGCAGGTCGGCCTGACCATAATTGACCTGGATGGCGTCCGGGTGCGCATCGATAAGGTTGTGCATCACCCGTTCGATATCTTCCAGCCCGTGCAGAAAATCCGGCTCATTGGCGATGCCGTGATCGATGGCCACGTCCAGGCATTTGCCGTGGTTAAACAATCGGTTCATCCGTACTTTGGCGCTGTTGTGCATGCCGTCGCTCCCGTCAGAAAGTTACCCTAACAGTATTAGCGACGATGGGCGGGGCAACAAGGCGAAACGCCGCACGAAACGCGCCGGTGTTTTGGCGTATTTTTCGCCATTTGTTAGATCCGTGTCATGTTTCTGTTAATCCGTCATTCCAAAATGCATGTTCCGCTTGTTTGGATGTAAAAGTTTCAATAATCTAAATTTTGAAATAAACATTTAATAATTGCCATGCGCATTTGGATTGCAAAGCAAGGGTTTATTTCAATGCGTTGTTTTATCTCTATTTTGAGACTTTGATCAATCTTTTTAACACCCAGAAATACTGTCCGAAAAACAGTAATTCAGTGGTTTCAAAGGAATAACACCGGACGGATTGTTGTTTGAATGTAAAAAATATTTTTCATTAGCTGTCAAATCAACAGGCCTCTTCATTCTAACGATTAAAGGGTACAGAACATGAAGCTGAAGAAACTGATCGTCTCGTCGCTGTTAGTGTGCATGTTGCCGGCCAGTGCGCTGGCCAAGGACATAAAAATCGGCGTTTCCATGGCTTACTTTGATGACAACTTCCTCACTATCCTCCGCCAGTCGATGCAGAACAAAATGAAACAGGACGGCAACGTCAGCGGCCAGTTCGAAGACGCCAAAGGGGATATCGCGCAACAGGTACAACAGGTTGAAAACTTCGTCAGCCAGGGCGTGGATGCCATCATCCTTAACCCGGTCGATACCCAGGGTGTCAAGCCGATGATCAAGCTGGCGGAAAACGCCAAGATCCCGCTGGTGTTTGTTAACCGTCGACCGGAAGTGACGTTGCCGGCCGGCATGGCTTACGTCGGTTCAGATTCCAAGCTGGCTGGCAAACTGCAAATGGAAGAGCTGGCCAAGCTGATGAACGGCAAAGGCAACGTGATGATCCTGATGGGCGAGTTGTCCAGCGAGGCGACGCGTGATCGTACCCGTGGAGTGGAAGAGGTTGCAGCCAAATATCCGGACATCAAGATTATCGACAAGCAAACCGCCAAGTTCTTCCGCAAGGAAGCGGTTGACGTCACCACCGACTGGATCCTGTCCGGCCAGCAAATCGATGCCATCGCCTCCAATAACGATGAAATGGCGATTGGCGCGATCCTGGCGCTGAAACAATCGAAGAAAAGCGGGGTGCTGGTGGCGGGCATTGACGGTACGCCGGACGCGCTGGAGTTCATCAAAAAGGGCGATTTGAGCGTCAGCGTGTTCCAGGATGCCAAGGGGCAAGGAGAAGGTGCGGTACAGACGGCGATTCAGCTGGTGAAGGGGGAAAAGGTCGACAGCAGCGTGCTGATCCCTTACCAGTTGATTACCAAGGATAACTATCAGCAGTTTGCCGATAAGAACAAAAAGTAAACACAGCGTCATCGCTCGCCTGACGTCGTGCATACGCCGGCGTCAGGCCGCAGGACGGCAGCGGAGGTTATCAGTATGTATCCCTATGTTCTTGAGGCCGAAGGCATCAGCAAGCAGTTCCCCGGCGTCAAAGCGCTGGATAACGTGTCGATTAAAATCAGGCCGGGCAGCGTACACGCCTTGATGGGGGAAAACGGCGCCGGCAAGTCAACCCTGATGAAATGCCTGATAGGCATCTACCACCCGGATCAGGGCTCGATAAAAATCAAAGGCCAGCCGGTGAGCTTCGGCGATACGCTCGAAGCGTTGCATGCCGGTATTTCGATGATACACCAGGAGTTGAATCTGGTACCGCATATGACGGTCGCGGAAAATATCTGGTTGGGGCGTGAACCGGCCCGGCTGGGGTTCGTTAATCACGATGAACTGAATAAACAAACCCAGGCCTTGTTAACGCGACTCAATATCAAATTGCAACCGGGCATGATGGTCGGGGAATTAAGTATCGCCAGCCAGCAAATGGTAGAAATTGCCAAGGCGGTGTCTTACAACGCCGACGTGCTGATTATGGACGAACCCACATCGGCATTGACCGAAGGCGAGGTGGGCCACCTGTTCGCCATTATTCGTGAACTGCGTGACCAGGGTAAAGGTATTATTTATATCAGCCATAAAATGGATGAAATATTTTCCATTACCGATGAGGTGAGTATTTTCCGCGACGGCAAGTTTATCGCCAGCGACAACACCAGCAACCTGACCAAACAGTCGTTGATCACCATGATGGTCGGGCGTGAACTGACGCAGATGTTTCCCAAGTTCAATAACAATATCGGCGAGGAAGTGCTGCGCGTCGCCGGGTTGCGTCGCGAGGGCTGGTTTGATGACATTTCATTCAGCGTAAAACGCGGTGAAATTCTCGGGGTCGCCGGGCTGGTGGGCGCCGGACGCAGTGAGGTGATGGAAAGCCTGTTCGGCATGCACCCGGCTGATGGCGGTGAAATCTATGTCGAAGGTCTGCCGGTGCGGGTCGACTCCCCCTCCAGAGCGATTGAGCATGGTCTGGCTTTTTTAACCGAAGATCGCAAGAAATCCGGTTTGTTCCTGGTGTTGTCGGTGGTGGAGAACATGAGCATTGTCAATCTCACCAATTACATCGGCAAAAACGGTTTCGTCAGTCATGTGCAAATGGCCAAGGACTGTATGGAGCAAATCAAAAAGCTGAACATCAAAACGCCAACCATGGATCAGATTATTAATAATCTTAGCGGCGGCAATCAGCAAAAAGTATTAATTGCCCGCTGGCTGCTGGCACAGCCAAAAATATTGATCCTCGATGAGCCAACGCGCGGCATAGATGTCGGCGCCAAGGCGGAGATCTACCGTTTGATTAGCGAACTGGCCAACCGTGGTGTGGCCATCATTTTAGTGTCCTCGGAATTACCGGAAATTCTCGGAATGAGCGACCGGGTAATGGTGATGCACGGTGGGCGCATCACCGGCATTCTGGATAAAGACGACGCCGATCAGGAAAAAATCATGGCGCTGGCCTCTGAATAACGCAAAGGTGAACCCAATGAGTAACGTAAAAATTGAAAAGACGCTCAGTGGCGAGCAGGCGCGCAAAGGCTCGCTGTTTTCCAGCCTGAGTGGCAAGATGCCCAAAGACGTGGGAATTTTCATCGTCATGCTGGGCATTGCATTGATCTTTGAACTGCTTGGCTGGTATATCCGCGATCAGTCGTTTCTGATGAACCCGAGCCGCCTGCTGCTGATCGTGTTGCAGGTGGCTATCATCGGCATTATCGCCGTTGGCGTCACTCAGGTAATTATTACTACCGGCATCGATCTGTCTTCCGGTTCGCTGATCGCACTGAGCGCGGTGGTGGCCGCCAGCCTGGCGCAAACTGCCGACAGTATTTCGCCAATGTATCCCGGGCTGCTGGACTTGCCGGCGGCGGTGCCGATCGGTGCCGGGATCGGCATTGGCATACTGTGCGGGTTTATCAACGGCTTCTTGATTACGCGCACCGGTATCCCGCCGTTTATTGCCACCCTGGGCATGATGGTATCGGCACGCGGCCTGGCACAGTATTACACCAAAGGCAATCCGATCAGTTTCCTGTCGGATGATTTTACCGCCATCGGTCAGGGCGCGATGCCGGTGATTATCTTTCTGGTGATTGCGGCGGTGTTCCACATTGCGCTCAAGCACACCCGCTACGGTAAATATGTCTATGCCATTGGCGGCAACATGGTGTCGGCAAAAGTGTCCGGCATCAACGTCAATAAATACCTGGTGATCGTCTATACCATTGCCGGTGGCCTGGCGGGATTGGCGGGCGTGGTATTGGCGGCGCGTGTCAGCAGCGGCCAGTCGAGCATGGGGATGTCTTACGAACTGGACGCCATCGCCGCGGCGGTTATCGGTGGCAGCAGCCTGATGGGCGGCGTCGGCCGGATCACCGGCACGCTGATTGGCGCGGTGATCCTGGGGCTGATCAAGAGCGGTTTCACCTTTATCGGCGTCGACTCCTACATCCAGGACATTATCAAGGGCATCATTATCGTTGCCGCAGTGGCGATCGATATGCGCCGTAATCGCAAGAAAAGCTGATTTTGCCGTGAATTTCCGCCGATGCCGTCTGGCCGGCGGTTTTTTTTAGCGTGGGGAAACCATCATGAAATCATTGCAAACCCTGTTGCTGGTTGCCGCATTGGGCTGTTCTACGCCGCTGCTGGCGGAAACCATCGGCGTTTCGATGGCCTATTTTGACCAGAATTTCCTGACCATTATTCGCCATTCGATTGATAAAGAGGCCAAGGCGCGCGGCATCACCGTGCAATTCGAAGACGCGCGCGGTGACGTCGGGCGTCAGACCGATCAGGTGCAGAACTTCATCAGCGCCGGCGTTGATGCGATTATCGTCGATCCGGTCAATTCTGCCAGCACCCCGGCGATCAGCAAAATGGTGACGCGTGCGGCAATACCCTTGGTGTATGTCAACCGTACTCCCGGTGACAGCCAGTTACCGCCCGGTGTGGTGTTTGTCGGCTCGGATGAAAAAGAGTCCGGCACCTTGCAGATGGAGGAACTGGCGCGATTGGCCAATTACCAGGGCAATGTGGCGGTGATGATCGGCAACCTGACGGATGCCGGCGCGCTACAACGCACTCGCGACGTCGAGCGGGTGGTGGCCAAGTATCCAAAGATGAAAATCGTGCAGAAACAGAGCGCCAACTATTCACGCAGCGAAGGTATGGATCTGATGATGAACTGGCTAACCAACGGCGAGTCGATCGACATCGTGGCGGCCAATAATGATGAAATGGCCATTGGCGCCATTATGGCGCTGCAGCAGGCCGGTAAAAAGGACGCCAAGCTGTTGATTGGCGGCATCGATGCCACCCCGGACGGTCTGCAAGCCATGGCGTCCGGCAAAATGCAGGTGACGGTGTTCCAGGACGCCATCGGCCAGGGTAAGGCGGCGGTGGCGGTAGCGCAGCGTATGATCAAGGGCGAGAAAACGGAGCCTTATTACTGGATCCCGTTTGAACTGGTGACCCCGGCCAATCGGCAGCAGTACGTGGTGAAGTAATGACGGCCGCGGATAAACGTTGACGATGAAAATGCCATTCGGCAGCGGCGAATGGCATTGCATGGCGGTGGCTTCGGCGATGCCGTTCGCCGTTACAGTGCCGACAGGTGCTGGCGCACGATTTCGCGGCCGATCTCCAGCGACGCGGTTGCCGCCGGGGAGGGGGCGTTGCACACATGCAGCGAACGACTGCCTTTGACAAAATGGAAGTCATCCACCAACTTGCCGTCGACGGTCAGCGCCTGGGCGCGTACGCCGGCCGGCCCGGGGCGCAGGTCACTTGCCTGCAACGCCGGGATCAGGCGCTGCGCGTTTTCGGTAAACAGCCGGCGCGACAGCGAGCGGCGGATCTCCGCCACCCCCTCGCCGAGATAATTGCCGGCAATCTTCCAAAAGCCGCGGTAGCTCAACACCTCAGCCAGGTCTTTCAGATTGATGTCACGTTTGCGATAACCTTCGCGTTTGAACGCCAGTACCGCATTGGGGCCAACATCACGTTTGCCGTTATACATGCGGGTAAAGTGCACTCCGAGGAACGGAAAGTCCGGGTTGGGCACCGGATACACCAGATGGTTGACCAGGTGGTTTTTGTCGCTGTTCAACACGTAATATTCGCCGCGAAACGGCACGATTTTCATACCGGTGTGGTAGCCCGCCAGTTTGGCGATGCGGTCGCTGAACAAACCGGCGCAGTTTACCAGCCATTTCCCTTGGTAGCTGGCGTTCGGTGTGCGCACCTCGACCCTGTCGCTGTATTCCTCGATGGCCTCGACCCGCTGGCGGTAGACGATCTCTGCGCCGCGCTGCTGGATGATTTCCGCCAGTTTGGCGGCCACCTGTGCATAGTTGACGATGCCAGCGTCCGGCACCAGCAGCGCTTCCAAGCCGTTAACGTATGGCTCGCGCTGCTTGAGTTCCGCCTGACTCAGGCGTGATACCGCCAGGCCGTTTTCCAGTCCGCGCCGATAAATGTTTTCCAGTGCATCCAGTTCGTTCAACTGGGTGGCGACAATCACTTTGCCACACTGGTCGTGATACAGGTCGTGTTGGCGACAGAAGTCGAACAGGGTTTTATTGCCCTGTTTAGCCAACCGAGCCTTCAGGCTGCCTGGGGTATAATAAATACCGGAGTGCACTACATTACTGTTGTGGCCGCTTTGATGCGCTGCCGGGCCGGCTTCTTTGTCAATAATCAGAATGCGCCGCTGCGGGTTGCTTTCCTGCAGCGCATTGGCCACGCCGAGCCCAACCAGACCGGCGCCAATCACGATAACGTCATACATGATTTATTCCATATTCTCATTTTCAAGTCGGCGCAGTTTGCCGCGTACGTTGCTCAGGTGACGTTGCATGCAGCGAATGGCCGCAGCCGGATCGCTGGCCTTGATCGCCAACAACACCTGGTGATGCTCCTCGATGACCCGTTGCCGTTCCGCCAGGCGACCACGGTTTTTGCTGAGTGAATAAACCAGCACGCCCAGATACAGTTCATGCATGTTGTCGAGTATCTGCACGAAAAACGGATTATGTGACGCCTGCATGATGGCGCGGTGAAACAGATAGTCCTGCTGGTAACCGATCTGCTCTTCGTGCAGCGTGGCGTCACGAAACGCGGTAAATGCCTGTTCGATGGCCTGCAATTCCTCTGCGCTGCGACGCTCGGCGGCCATGCCGGCCGCCTGTTGCTCGATGACTTCCCGCATTTCCAGTAGCGCTTCGACTTCGTCGCGGTTGGCTATCTCCATCATTAACGGTTCGTACTTGCTCAGCAGCGAATGCTGCTCAACCCGATGCCCACCGCCCTGGCGTGAGGAGATAATGCCGCTGACTTCCAGCACGCCGAGGGCTTCGCGTACCGGCACCCGACTGACGCCAAAGGCGTCGGCCAGGATATTTTCCGAGGGCAATTTTTCGCCCACCGGAAAAGTACCGTCACTAATACCGGCTTTTAACTGAGCCAAAACCTGATGCGATGCTTTCTGGCGGGTAACCTTGTGAATCATTCATTGCTCTCCGGTAAATTGGCGGCCAGCGGGGCACGTTGTTTATAACGCAGCAGGTGCATCACGCCAGCGCTGACGATCAGTGCTGCACCGGCCAGGTCGGTCAACAGGCCGGGCTTGATCAGCATGATGGCGGCAATGATAAACAGCAGCCGTTCCAGCCAATGGGTTTTCATCAGCCAGAAGTTGGCGCTGGCAATTGACAGCGCATAAATGCCAACCAGCGCGGTGACGATCATGTGAATGATGGAAAAGACGCCCACATCCTCGCCCTGCATCAGCAGCGCCGGGTTGTAAACCAGAATGAACGGAATGATAAAGCCCGGCAGCGCCAGCCGCACCGCATCCCACGAGGTTTGCATCGGATCGGCGCGGGCGATGCTGGCTGCGGTATAGCTTGCCAGCGCCACCGGCGGGGTAATGTTCGACAGCGCGCCAAACCAGAACACGAAGAAGTGTGCCGCCAGCGGCATCACTCCGGCCTTGATCAGGATCGGCGACACGGTAACCGCCACCACGATATACAGCGCGGTTGAGGGCAGCCCCATGCTCAGCACGATGCATACCAGCATGACCACCAGCAGTATCATCCACAAGGTGTTATTGGTCATTGAAACGATATTGAACGCCAGCGTAGAACCGATACCGGTCATGGTCACCACGCAGATGATAACGCCAATGGCGGCGCAGGCGATGGTCACCTGAATCGAACCGCGTGCCGCTTCGTTCAGCGCTTCGGCGATTTTCTTCGGCGTCATGCGCACCGTGCTGTCCGGCGTGATCCAACTGGCGACAATAATGGAAACAATGCCCAGGAAGCCGGCATAAATCGGCGTTTTACCCATCAGCAGGGTGCCGATGACGATCACCAGCGGCAGCAGCAACAATCCGCGCGCCTTCAGCACCGCTTTGACCTGCGGAATATGCTCTTTGCTGAGACCTTTCAGGCCCTGTCTTTTCGCTTCCAGATCGATGGCCATGATCAGCGCCGCGTAGTACAGCAACGCCGGCACGATGGCTGCAATCACGATGGTGGTATAAGAGATGCCAAGGAAACCGGCCATGATGAACGCGGCTGCGCCCATAATCGGCGGCATGATCATGCCACCGGTCGACGCGGTGGCTTCAACCGCGCCGGCGAAACGCGGTGACAGACCGATGCTTTTCATCAGGGGGATGGTGAAAGTGCCGGTAGTGGCGACGTTGGCCACTGCGCTACCGCTCAGCGAACCGGTCAGCGCCGATGAGATCACCGCCACCTGCGCCGGGCCGCCGCGGCGACGTCCGGCCATCGCCAGTGCCAGATCGTTAAACAGCTGGGTGGCGCCGCTGACGCTGAGAAATGCGCCGAACAGGATAAATACCACGATGGCGGTTGAGGCGGTGGACAGGGTAATTCCGAATATTCCTTCGCTGGTCATAAACAGCCGGTACAGCAAGCGTTCCACCGAAAAACCGCCGTGGCCGAATATGCCCATGAAATATTGCCCGAACAGCGCATAGACGATGGCAAAGGTCGCCAGACCGGGGATGAAATAGCCGGTCGTCCGCCGCGCGGCTTCGAATAAGACCGCAATGCCCAGTGCCGCCATCAGGTAATCGGTGGTATTGGGTATGCTTTTGCGCACGACGTGCAGATCGAAATAGTTAAAGTAGAAATAGCCGTAACTCACCAACGTTAGCGTGATGAACAGATAATCCCAGCGGTTGAACGCGCTGGTGGCGTGATTTTTGGAGAACGGGAACAGGATGAAGCCAAGGATCAGGATCCCACTCAGAAAGGTGGTGTTACGATAGAATTCCTGGGTATTGGCCAACGCGTTGGAATAAATGGCATACAGCGAAATGGCTATCGCCAGCAGCGTAGCCAGTCGCAGGGCGATACCAGCCAGCGGTCGGCTGCCCGCGCCGGCTTCTTTATCCAGATCGACCACCGGTGGGGGTGTCAGTTTTTCAGCGTTCATAACGCCTCCGTATTTTTAGACGCATCGCCTGCGGTTGCCGCTTCAGGCGGCACCAGATAATCAGGTATGTTGACGCCGACTTCGCGGAAATAGCGATAGGCGCCCAGATGCAGCGGCACGGAAACGCCTTTTAGCGCATTTTCCAGCGAGATGTATTTGGCAGAACTGTGCACCTGATGCACTTCAGGCAGGTTTTCGAACATGGTTTTGGTCAGGTCATAAACGATCTTTTCATCAATCTGCCGGATAGAAACCAGAATGTTCGGCTGGGCGATGGTGGCGACCGCCTTGTTTTGCCGCGGATAGGTGTCCGGCTTTATTTCAAAGCGGAACCAGGCATTGGCAATGGCATTGATACTGGCCAACTGCTGGTCGGTGACGTCCAGAATGCGCGACGGAACGCCGCTGGCGTACATGTCGGTGACCGCGGCGGCCGGTACGCCGGCAGGCAATGCACCGCCGTCGAGTCGGCCATCACGCATCGCCGAAACGGTATCGCCATAGCCGAGGTATTCAGGCGAAATGGATTTTTTGCTCAGCTTGATGCCTTGCAGGATCACCACCGTGGACTGCTCGGTGCCGCTGGCCTGTGGGCCCACCGAAAAACGGCTGCCGGCAATGTCGTTTAGGGTGCCGTCTTTCACCTTGCTTTCCAGCATCACGAAGTGTTCCACGTTGGGCCACAGCATCGAAATGGAACGCAGATCTTTGTAGGCTCGCTGGTCAAAATTACGCACGCCTTCATAGGCTTCGGTGGCAATCAGGCTTTGCAGAATCGCCAACTGCGCCTCATCTTTCTGCAACAAATCGATGTTTTCGATTGAGCCGGCCGAGGACTGTCCGGTGACCTGGATACCGTCCTGCTTCAGCCGGTTGCTCCAGACGTTAGCCAGTCCGACGCCCATTGGGTAGTAGGTGCCGCCGGTAGAGGCGGTAGCCACTGACAAAAAGGTCTTGTCGACATTCTCCGCCTTGCCGGCGATAGCCAGCGCCACTACGGCGATGGCCGCAGTGATACCTGCTAACAATTTGATTTTTCTATTTTTCATAGTAAGTACCAGAGGTTGAAACAAATGGATAACATTTGCTGCAACTTGTATACAACATGGCAGATTCTTTGGCCTACTGGCGGCAACGGGATTTGTGATCGGGTTGGGCAAAAAATGGTCGAAAATTGTTGTGGAATGTGACGAAGGTTAAAACAAATGCATCAGCCGCGGCGTTGCTGCCGCGGAGAAAATAGCGGAGGGCGCCGAGGTCAAACTAAGGCAGAAAGTCTTCGCGCTGTGGGGTGAAAGTATCCAGCAGGGTACCGGGTTCCAGGCAGACGCAACCGTGTACCACGTCGGGTTTTTTATACAGGGTGTCGCCTGCCGCTACCTGATGGGTTTGGTCACCGATGGTGAATTCAAAACGGCCGGACAGCACATAGGTGAGCTGTTCGTGCGGGTGGCTATGCAGTGGTCCGATCGCCCCGGCGCTGAAGTTGACCTCAACCGCCATCATGGTGCCGCCGTGGGCCAGAATGCGCCGTGACACGCCGCCGCCGAGATCCTCCAGCCGGGTATCTTGTTTGAACGTGAACATGCTGAATCCTCGTAGTGTTCGAGCTGAATGATAAAATGAAACATTGTTTTATTTATATGGGAATATAATGTCGTTGGCCGCATTTGTCGAGCGCTATAAACCCGCCAGCAAGCCCTGCAGCCGTTGTAATGTATTGCGCCAATTTTGCCGACGGTTCGCCAGGCGGCGTTCTTGCCGAACGCGTGCCCGCAAAAACGTGCCTCGGATTTCTGGTAAATTACGGATTAGCTGCTAATTTTTAGCTGAATTCACCTGATTTCGCCGGGCAAGATATTTGCTGCGACTCACCGTGCGTTACTGCGGGGCCAATGCCGTTCACCCCGCGTGTTATCCGTCGTCTGCCAGCGGGTTTCCGACCATAAAAACGCCAAGGGGTTAATCACCGTGTCATTTCTTCGCAATAAAATCGGCGTGCTGCTCGCGGCGATGATTTTTGGTTTGACCTATGGCCTGAGCGCGCCGCTGATCGCCATCAAACTGGCGAACATGAATTACAGCGAAGCCTTTATCGGCATCAATGCGGCACTGCATGCGGTAGGGGTGTTTATTGTCGCGCCACTGCTGCCCCGGCTGTGTCGGCGCTACTCCGCCAAGGCGTTAATGCTGAGCGCGTTGCTGATATCAGCGCTGGTGCTGTGTCTGTTTCCCTATACGCCGATTGCCGTCTGGTTTTTGCTGCGGCTATTGCTGGGGGCAATGAGCGAAATCATGCTGGTGGTGACCGAAACCTGGCTGAACTTTATGGCAGAAGAGGCGGTACGTGCACGGGTGCTTGCCGCCTATACCGCCAGTCTATCCTGTGGTTTTGCGCTGGGGCCGTTGATTTTGGCCAGCGTGGGCAGCAATGGTGCCATCGCCTTCTTTATTGGCGCGGTGATTGCGCTGCTGGCGGCGAGCGTGGTGGCCTGTTCGGCGATCAAACCCTTACCGGCAGAATCCCATCAGTCCAAGCCGGCGATGATGTATCTGCGCCTGGCGCCGCTTGCCGTTGCGGCGACGGTATTGAATGCCGGCCTGGAGTCGGCCGGCATGAACCTGCTTTCTGTTTATGCGATGAATTTGGGCTGGAATGAACAATCCGCCACCTCGCTGATTTCGGTGTTGATGATTGGTGCCATCCTGCTGCAATTGCCGATTGGCTGGTTGGCCGACCGCTTCAACCGCCAGCGGTTGATCGTGGTAATGGCGGCGTTGTCAACGCTGGGCGCGTTGCTGTGGCCGATGTCGCTCAACTATCCGTGGCTGGCTTATACGCTGCTGTTCGTCTGGGGCGGGGTGTTTGTGGGGATTTACACCGTGATGATTACCCTGGTTGGCGAACGTTTCAGCGGCGGCGAGCTGGTGGGGATTTATTCGCTGCTGTCGGTGGCCTGGGGGCTGGGCGCGCTGCTTGGTCCGACGCTGGGTGGCGTAGCGATGGCCTTCAATACCCACGGCCTGCCGTTGATGGCGGCCTTGATGTGTGCAGTGTTCACGCTGTTTGCCCTCAAAAATATGCGTCGCGGCGTTTAACGCAGCGCTAACGATCATTTTAACGTGGAGGATGCTGGGCGATGGTTCAGTTGGTGATGATTCTGTTGGGGGTTGATTATCTACGTGCGCGCTGGCGCGGTCTGATGGTGATCGGCTGGCTGGGAATACTGGCCGGTATGGTGATCTTCATCGACGCGCTGGACGATGCGCTCTATTTTCCGCTCAACCCGTTCGCCTGGCTGCTGCTGCTGGAGGGGATTGCCACGCTGATGGTGGCACATACCGGCATTGGCGGGCAGCGCACGCTGCGCTACGTCAAGGGGGGAGCCTTTGTGCTGGCGGCGGTGTTGATTCTGGCCGGTCATCATCATGGCCATTTTGTGCTGTCGATGATCTTTGGCACGCTGTTTTTGGCCGACGGCCTGTTACAGACCATCAGCGCCACGGTGGTGCGTTACAAAAACTGGAAGTTGGCGGTAGTGGGCGGTTTGATAGAGATTGCGCTGGCAATCTTTTTCTACCAGCCGTATCCGACGCATTACGTCGGCACCGTGCCCTATTGCCTCGGACTGGGGCTGATTTTTGGCGGCTGGAACATGCTGATGTTGGCGATGCGCGTCAGGCGCATGGACATCAACCCGGCGGTACAGGGCAATGACGCGGCGGAACAGTCCAGCAGTGCGAATACCCGGCCGCAGTTGACCACCTGGGATGGGCCGCCAGCCGATGATGAACCGGCGCTGACGGTACACGTCTGGACGCCGGTGGGTTCGTCAAAGAACGCCACGGTCCCGCACCCGGTGATCGACCGATATATTGCCGCAGTAGATAAAGACGGGGTGATCTCCACCGGACACGCCGCGCTGGAAGCGCCTGAAGGGGTGTATATCAGCCTGTACCCGGCCGAGGACATTGACCGTTCTCCAGAGCAGTTTACCCGCCTGTTGCGCGCCACCGAGGAAAATAACGTCGCCGGGGTGTTCCAACCGGATTACCCGACCGAGTCCAGCGCCTGGTGTCCGTCAACGGTGCGAGTGCGTATTCGCAATTACGACGCCGCCCGCCTGCAACGCTTCTGGGAAGTGTACCGCCAGGACAAGACCTATAACCTGACGCACCGCAACTGCTCTAGCAGCGTGGCGAACGGGTTGGAGGCCGCACTTGAAGGGGTTGTCGGCAAGATCTGGGGGCAGCAGAGGCATTGGCGCGCATTGACCAAAATCCTGACAACCCCCGAACTCTGGGTAGCAGTGCAGATCCGCAAGCGGGCAAAAACCATGGCCTGGACGCCAGGACTGACGCTGGATTATGCCCGCGCACTCAGCATGCTGGCGGATCCGCGGCCTACCGGCTGGTTGACCACGGCGCAGCGTGCGGTGCGAAAAATCTTCTCGCTGCGCAAGCAATGGCGGGATGAGAAGCCCGATGCCACTGCTGCGCAGCCGGTGACTGACGGTAAAGGGGGAGCGGAATAATGGCGTTGTGGCGCTGGCCGGCGGCAGAGCCAAGCAACGCGCGCGACTGGCTGACGGAATATGCCAGATTGCCGACGGTGGAGTGGGGGGAGCAGGGCAAGGTGACGTTGCGTAACGTGCGTAACTTCACCTATCGCACCCGTGATGATTATTCGCCGGATTGGTATGACGCTGAATACGATCTCAATCAGGCGGCCACCGTGGATGTCATCGCATCCTATTGGTCGGGAAAATCAATTGCCCACCTTTTTTTGAGCTTTGGCTTTCAGGATGGTCGCCATCTGGCGATCTCCATCGAAACCCGCCGTAGCCGTGGCCAGTATTTTTCCACCTGGCGCGGCTTTTTCAACTATTACATGCTGACATATGTGGTCGCCGATGAACGCGACCTGATCGGCGTGAGAACCGACGTGCGCCGTGAACAGGTGTATCTCTACCCGGTGCAGATCGCGGCGCCAACCGTGCGTCAGCTGTTGCTGGAGTATCTGCGGCGTATCGATCAACTCAGCCAGCGGCCGGAGTTTTATCACACGCTGTCCAACAATTGCACCAGCAATATCCTGCGGCATGCCGCTGCCGTTTCCCCGGCCATTCGTTACCACTGGCGGGTGTTGGTCAGCGGCTATGCCGATCGCTACGTCTACGATCTTGGCCTGTTGGACAATGAGCTGCCGTTTGAGCAACTCAAGCAGCGTAGCCTGATCGTGCGCCCGCCTGAGGCGGTGATTGACGCAGACTTTTCACGCCAGATCCGCCGCGTTACGGCCTGAGGAGGCTGGCAGTACGCACAGGTTATCGCCGAAATTACCTGCAGGCATTCTTGGGGGGCGTTCGGTCTGCATTTTTGCCGACCGCCATAGCGCCAACTCCAGGACGGTAATAACCAAGAGCAAAATACAATTAACCCGCAGCGCCAGCGTTAAATTGTTTAAAATTAAATTCCAGCTGATTAAAGATCAAACGAAAGCGCTGGACAACGGTGAGCAATAAATTTAATCATGATAAGCAGACTAAACCCAATATTTCTGAGGAGCCGTGATGATTACGCAACCTGTTCGGCCCGAAGCGTCGATCCAGCGTTTGCTTGACGCGTTGGAACCCCTGGCCAAGCCAATGAACGTGATGCCGCGTAAGCGCCTGAACTGGGAATACAAGGGCGAGTCACAGTTTTACATCTTCAAGAGTGGTGAGCTGTCGATACTGCGGGCGTCAGACGGTTTGCTGATCGCCACGGCCTATGAACAAACGCTGTTTGGCCTGGCGGAAAGTATTCAGCCGTTGCGCTGCCACATTCTGCGGGTGGAAACGCCGTCAACCCTGTTGCGCTTGAATGCCAATGACGCCAAGGCATTATTTGCCGAGCAAGGTCTCTGGCAGGACGCCACGGTGTTGCTTTCCTATTACACCAGCTACCTGTTTTACCGCGATGCGTTGCTGGTGCAGCAGCGTACCTATTCGATCATTCGCGATCATCTGCTTGAACTGATCACGTTGCCGTTGGATACGCGCTTGAGAATTTCGATATTAGAATATATGCAGGACAGAACGTTGCTTTCGCGCAGCAGTATATTGAACGTAATTACAGAGCTGAAAAACAACCATCACATCGAGATAAAGCGCGGTGGCTACCTGTTGAATATGAACACGTTGCCAGACCGGTGTTGAGCGGTCATTATTGCACAGGGCTCAGGTGATTTTCTGTTTATTCTTTCCCGATAATTTAAAATTAAACAATAAAATAATAGAGGCATTCCAGGGCGTGTTTTATTATTTCCGCTAACAATCCACCTCGCCGTAAATATTTCATCGATGGCGAGCGTAATTATAGTCAGGAAATATTATGAAAAAAACACTTGTCGCGCTCATTGTATTAAATGCTTGCGCCGTGACTCCAGCTTTTGCCGCCGCGGATACCGGCACCTGGTACGGTGGCGCGAAACTTGGCTGGTCACATTATTTTGATGCCAGCGCGGATAAAGACTTTAGCGATAATCTGGATCATGCCACCGACTTTGATTTTAACAAAGACAACACCACCGGCGGCGTATTTGCCGGTTACCAGATTAATTCATGGTTGGCTGTTGAAGGTGGCTATGATTATCTCGGTAACATGCAGATCAACGGCAATAACGGCGTTGCCGGCGCAAAACTGGCCAGCCAGGGGCTGCAATTGTCAATGAAAGCCAGTTACGGCCTGACCGATAACTGGGATCTTTATGGTCGTGCCGGGGCCATGGCCTACCGGGCAGAAACCGAGCATGCCGGCCACAGCGCGTTCGAAACCGGCGTTCGGCCGTTGGCTGCGGTGGGCACGGAATATGCCTTTAACGATAACTGGGCAGGCCGCGTCGAATATCAATGGGTAAGCAACGTTGGCAACGTCAATCAGATTGGCGTCAGCGCCGACGTCAGTTCTCTGACCGCGGGCGTGGTGTATCGCTTCGGTCAACATGCGACACCGGTCGCCGCGGTTGTCGCCGCGCCGGTGGCCGGCCCGGCTGAACCACAGCGTTTCAATCTGAAGTCGGACGTGATGTTCGGTTATAACTCCGCCGAACTGTCGCCGCAGGGGCAGGCCGCGGTACGAGATCTCTATAACCGTCCGGAAATCCAGTCTGCCAAAAACCAGACCACCATGGTGATTGGCTACAGCGATCGCATCGGGTCCGCCGACTATAACCAGCAACTGTCGTCCCGTCGGGCTCAGGCGGTGGCCGATGAACTGATTGGTTTGGGCATGCCGGCGGCCAATGTGCAAGCTCAGGGGCGTGGTGCCAGCGAATCGGTAACGGGCACCCAGTGTGATGGTATCAGCGCGCGCAGCCAACGCATCGACTGCCTGGCGCCAGACCGCCGGGTAGTGGTTGAAATCGCCGGGCAGCACGCACCTCAGGCCTAAGCCACACGTCAGATAAAACTATTGATTATTGCCCGAGCTGTCCGTCGGGCTTTTTTTGCGTTCGTAACAGGCATTTTGCCAACGGTGAGAATAACTATGAAATGGATAAAAACCGGGTGTTTACTGGGGGGCATGTTAATGTCGGCGTCGGCCTTGGCGGTTGGCGTACACGGCGGGGCCGGTGAAAACTGGACTGACGTTGGCGTTGATTTCGGTACTCGCGATCCCGGGCTGGCCTTCAGTGCGAATTGGGCGCACAGCGATGATGACGGCGACGTCGCCGGGCTGGCAATGGGGCTGAATTTACCCTTGGGGCCGGTGTTGTTCACCATGGGTGGTAAAGCATTGTACCTTAACCCCGACGATGGCGATGAAGGCTATGCGCTGGCGGTGGGCGGCGGTGCACAACTGCCGCTGGGTGAGCACGTTACCGTCTTCGGCGATGCCTACTATTCCCCGGATTCATTGTCCAGCGGCGTGGAGGAGTATGTCGAAGGCAATGCCGGCGTGCGTTGGCAGGTGATCCCATTGATGGCGGTAGAGGCTGGGTATCGTTATATCGACATGAAAGGCAAAGACGGTCACCGCAATAATACCGTGGCGGATGGCATTTACACCTCGGTGAGTCTGGTGTTCTAAACCGGGATTTTATTCCGGCGCATACCGACAGGCAGGCGCTCGGATTATGCATCACGACGATCCCCCGGCCCCAACGCTGGGTGCCCGGGGACCCTTGCAGATCACGAAAGGGGGAGGATCAGCGGTTTTAATGCCGTATTGATTTGCATCAGACCGTCTTTATTCTGCTGTTTAAGGTACATCTCGTTCAACTCGCCGAACTGTTCAAGTTTGGTCAGCGCGTCGAAGGCCGGGCGTGCCTGGCTGCGTATATTCAATACTTCCGCCTGGCTAATCGGGTCGATACAGGTTTTTCTTATTTGAGTGCTGAATTGGTCAATGATGCGTTTGTTGTCGCGGTACAGCGGTTGCAAGCTGGCAGCGTCGCCGTTGTTGCCGCTAGCCGCAAGGTTCACCGGAAAGGCGATGGCATTGACTTCACTGACCACCGGATTAGCGTTGCTGGCGCATCCTGCCAGCAACAGCGTGGCAATCAGCACTTTTTTGACATGATGGGTATTAACGACTGCGAACATGAGGAAAGTATCCGTAAAGTAAAACTGCGGGAAACTTACCCTTACAGTCAGCCGCGCTGCCAGCATAAAACTGTTTATTTATAAATTTTACGCCATCTCTGGCATACACATCGCTGCCGTCGCGGCGACGTTTGCCCGGTTGAACGCTTGCAACCACTACGCCTCTGGTACATGCTGCGATGGCCGTAGCCGATTGATAATACGGCTGTATATCTTATCAGTAGCAAAAGGAACCGTCAGCCATGTCCCGCGAACAACGCAAAGCGAGCGCTTCAACACTGCCCGTTTGGGGCAGCAGGGCAGAAATGGTCAGCCAGGCGCTTGCGCGCAGCATACCGTGGTTTGCCTTCGTCAATATCAGTTTTGCGCTGATTATCGTGTTTCGTAATGTGCTGTTCGATCATTTTGACCAAACGCTGGCGACGCGCAGCGACATGCTGCACGAGATCGATGCGTTGATGCTGGCGATCGTGGTGATGTCGCTGGGCATGCTGAGCAGCCTGATGCGCGCCGAAGCCCGCTTATCGCCCGCCTGGCAAACGTTGCTGGCGCTGTTGCTGTTTGCGTTGAGCTGTCTGTGGTCTTTTTGCTGTTTTTACTTCGTCACCGTGTGGCGACTGCCGTTTTCTTATCCATTGACCATTATTTTAATGCTGACGGCGCTTGGCGCGCTGTATTTTTACCCCAAGGGATTGTTGCTGTTTTTGCTGCCGATCTGGCTGACCTGCCTGATGGCCAGCGTAAAGCTCAACGCCGGGCTGAATATGCGCTTTGTGATTATCTGGCTGTTGCTGGCGTTCATTTTGCTGTACGGACGTTACATTCTACTGCATTGGTTTAATGAAAACTGGCAGCGATATCAGGATAACCGACTGTTGATTTCCCGTCTGGAAACCATGGCCAATCAGGATGCGTTGACTGAAACCGCCAATCGACGTGCAATGGAACACCATCTTGCCGTTGCCGCCGAGCGCCAGCGCCCCTTTGCGCTGATCATGATCGACGTCGACTTTTTCAAGCGTTACAACGATCATTACGGCCACCCCGCAGGTGACCGCTGCTTGCGTGACATTGCCGCGATCTTGAAATCGTCGGTGCGTTCACCGGAGGACGTGGTTGCGCGTTACGGCGGTGAAGAGTTCTTGCTGTTGCTGTTCGATGCGTCGCTGGCCGGTGCAACGGTGGTGGCCGAGCGCATTCAGCAGAATATCCGCCGTCAGGGCGTGCCGCACGCTGCGTCAGAGGTGGGCGAAGTGGTGAGCGTCAGCATGGGGCTTGCCGCCTCGAGCGGGAATAAAAGCGACGCGCAACTGCTGGCAGAAGCCGATGCAGCGCTGTACCGCGCCAAACAGGGCGGCCGTGACCGTTGGCAAGTCTAACCCGATAGCAGGAGCATGCCGACCCGTCAGGGCTGTGCCGGCGGGCTGTACCAGCGTTCCTTTTTCACCAGTACCGGCAGTTCAGGCTGGTTGACAAAGTTTGGTGACATAATCTGTACGTCAAACTCGTTGAACACATCCTGAATATGCGCGTGCAGTTCGCTGCGTACTCCGGCCAGCGATTGTCCGGCCTGCAGTCTGACCTGAAGCTCATAGGCAATATACCAGTCCATCAGGCTGAGCTGGCGTACGATCGGCGGCTGGCTGTTATCCAGTCCGTGGGTACGACTGGCGGCCAGTTCCAGCATCGCATGTACCTGGCGCCACGGCGTATCGTAACCGATGGTGACGCTGGTGGTCATGTTGACGCCGGGGTTACCGTCGTGGGTGCTGAGATTGATGATTCTGCCGCTGACTACCACCGCATTGGGGACGGTGACCTCGTAGTTTTCCCGTGTGACGATCTTGGTGGCCAGCATGCCGACCTCGCTGACCACCCCTTCATTATCGGCAACGCGAATAATGTCGCCTTTACGCAACGCGCGTGAATAGGTCAGTACCAGGCCACTCATGGCGTGATTCATGACGCCGGCTGAACCGAGTGTCAACATCAGGCCGAAAAACACGCTGATGCCTTTGAAGGCCAGCGAATTGGCGCCGGGTAAAAACGGATAGGCCGCGGACAGTGCAAACAGCCACACCGCTACGCTGATCAATTTCCGCGTGACGCCGACGGTTTGTGGATGCAGGCCGGGAATATGCAGCGTGCCGCGTTCCACCCGCAGCAATACCACTTTAATCAGTTTGACAATAAAACCGGTGATAACAAAAATGGCGATCACCACGCATAGGCCGGGCAGGGCAGACAGGATCACCAGGCCAATGCGCTGGAACAGTTGCAGGGTGTATTCACCCAACTCCATCCCCCATATCCGCGTATAGGGAAACAGCCGCAATACCCAGCTAATCCATAGATAAAACCCCAGCACGCACAGGATACCCATCAGCCAGGCGTAGAGTCGTACCTCAAACTGGCCGAGGAAACTGCGCAGCTGTGGGAATAGACCGGGTTTGTTTTGTTGTTTTCTGGCGGCGTAATACCGTCTTACATACCCCAGAGAGCGGTAGGCGAACCAGCACACCGCCCCTAACACGGCGGCTCCCGCCACGCTTTTCAGCGCGGACAGCAGGAGATAGTGCGGGGAATACTGTTCGATTAATGCGTGGCGAAGGTTTTCCAGCCGTTGCAGTACCAACTGGCTGGCCTGCGCCAGGTTGAGATCGTCACCCTCATCCAGATCGCCTTGCGCCAATAGCATAAACGGTTTCTTATTGACCGAAAATACCACTGCCTGCTGCTGGTAGCGGGTGATGGTAACGATCTCAACCGGCTGTTGCAGATCCTGTTGGTTGAGCGCGCGCAGGTTGCGCACGATGCGTTGCACCCGTTCTTCCGGCGTTGTCAGGCCAAACCTGGCCTGCAGCATCACTACCGGCTGGTTGAGCAGCGTCAGGGTACGCGCCTGCTCCGCCGCGCTGGGCGTCTGGCGTGGTTCAGCGCTCCACAACAGGCTTGAATAACACAACAGGAGATAACACAGCAGGCATGAAAGTGATTTGTTCATCGCTATCCGCACCATCCGTATGGAACGATTGATACTTTGTCATCACAACCCACGAGCGTTGTGATAATTCGCGTGGTTCAGCGGCATCGGGAGACGGCTTTTGCACCACGCGCCTTTTACAGTGTAGCGAGAGTTGGCAGTTGCGATATGCGGCGAGTGAAAATTTTAGTTGCCTGCAAGCGACGAGGTTATTGCGGCACGAGTGTGCAGCTGCAATCGGCGATCAATGCCGTTATGTTGACCCGCGCCGAGCGATGGTCGGGCATCAACGGGCGATCTGCGGGCAATAAAAAACCCACGCGGGAACGTGGGCTGATAATGGTGGTGCGCCAATGTTGCGCCATTAGCGCTGTGGCATGCTGCGTTAGACGTTGAACAGGAAGTTCATCACGTCGCCGTCTTTGACCACGTAGTCTTTGCCTTCTGAACGCATCTTGCCGGCTTCCTTGGCGCCTTGCTCACCTTTATAGGTGATGAAGTCGTCAAAGGCGATGGTCTGGGCACGGATAAAGCCTTTTTCGAAATCGGTATGGATTTTACCGGCTGCCTGCGGTGCGGTTGCGCCAACCGGGATAGTCCAGGCACGAACTTCCTTCACGCCAGCGGTGAAGTAGGTTTGCAGATTCAGCAACTGGTAACCGGCACGGATCACGCGGTTCAGACCTGGCTCTTCCAGACCCAGTTCGGCCATGAATTCGTCGCGGTCTTCGTCTTCCAGTTCGGCAATGTCGGATTCAACCGCGGCGCATACTGCCACCACTACCGAACCTTCGCCCGCGGCGATTGCGCGCACGGTGTCGAGGTACGGGTTGTTTTCAAAGCCGTCTTCGTTGACGTTGGCGATGTACATGGTCGGTTTCAGCGTCAGGAAGCTCAGGTAACGGATGGCTGCCTTGTCTTCGTCGCTCAGATCCAGCGCGCGCAGCATACCGGCGTTTTCCAGATGCGGCAGGCATTTTTCCAGCGCAGCCAGTTCGGCTTTGGCGTCTTTGTCACCGCCTTTGGCTTTCTTCTGCACGCGGTGAATGGCGCGCTCACAGGTATCGAGATCCGACAGCGCCAGCTCGGTATTGATAACATCAATATCTTCGGCAGGATCGACCTTGTTGTTGACGTGAATGATGTTGTCGTTTTCAAAGCAGCGTACCACGTGACCAATGGCTTCGGTTTCGCGGATGTTGGTCAGGAACTGGTTACCCAGGCCTTCCCCTTTGGATGCACCCTTTACCAGGCCCGCGATATCAACGAATTCCATGGTGGTCGGCAAGATGCGCTGTGGTTTCACGATCTCGGCCAGTTGATCCAGACGCGGATCGGGCATCGGCACCACACCGGTGTTCGGTTCAATGGTGCAGAACGGGAAGTTGGCTGCTTCGATGCCCGCTTTGGTCAACGCGTTGAACAGGGTGGATTTGCCGACGTTTGGCAGACCGACGATACCGCATTTGAATCCCATGTTGTTATCACCTTAAATATCTTAACTATCAGCCAGTTAACTTTAACTGGCCGCATAAAGGGCAAAATAATGCCGCCATTATACACGTAATGCACATTTATCTCGATCCCGCCGTGTTGTCGGGGGCTGACTGCGCGACGCGCACGCGGCTGACAAAGGTTTGTGTTGAGATCCTGCTCACATTTCAACATACTTGTGGTTATAGTTAACCAACAGGAAACGTGTCGGATGTATTTCTTGCCTAGTCCACCCTGAGTGTTCCCGCCAACTAAATTGCCTATTACATCACTGACGTCTCGTCAGCGTTGATGTTTTCTGCTGCCCATATCGGGCATTCGTGTTAGTTATCAAAATCAGACTATCTGGAAAATTTATGTTCAACCTGAGCAATTTCAGGCTGGCGGACGTCAAGAATGAGGTTCTGGCCGGTTTTGTTGTGGCGGTATCGATGATCCCGGAAGCGGTCGGCTTTTCGCTGGTGGGCGGCCTGTCGCCGATTGTCGGCCTGCATACCGCCTTTATCATCGGTTTGACCACCGCGCTGTTCGGCGGCAAGCCGGGCATGGTCTCCGGCGCGGCGGGATCGATTGTAGTGGTATTGATGAGCCTTGCCGCTCAGCACGGCATGGACTATGTACTCTGGGCAACGATATTCGCCGGGATTATTCAAATCCTGATCGGCCTGTTCCGATTGGGCAAATTCATCCGGCTGGTGCCGCTGCCGGCAATCCACGGTTTTGTCAACGGGCTGGCGATTGTCATCATGCTGGCGCAGTTGCACATGATCGCCGGCCATGGGGTATTGATGTATGGGCTGGTGTTGCTGGCGATTCTGGTGGTGGTGTTTTTCCCGCGTTTGACCCGAGCCATTCCGGCATCGCTGGCGGCATTGCTGGTGGTATCGGCGCTGGCCGTCGGCTTGAATCTCGACACGCTGCGCGTAGGCGATCTGGCAGACATCTCCGGCAGCCTGCCGCATTTCAGCCTGCCGATGGCGCCGTTTACCCTGGAGATGCTCAAAGTGGTGCTGCCGTATGCGCTGATTATTGCCCTGGTAGGCCTGATTGAATCGCTGCTGACCATGACGGTGCTGGATGAAATGGGCGGTAAAAAAGGCAACGGCAACCGTGAAAGCCTGGCGCAGGGCGCGGGCAACGCCATCTGCGGTCTGTTTGGCTGCTTCGCCGGCTGCGCGATGATTGGCCAGTCGATCATCAACTTCACCTCAGGCGGCCGTGGCCGCATTTCCGGCGTGGTGGGGGCGTTGCTGCTGATTCTGTTCGTGGTTAGCCTGTCGTCATATATTGGCGTTATTCCGGTCGCCGCGCTGGCGGGTATCATGTTGGTGGTTTGTTACAATACCTTTGAATGGAGCTCATTGCGTCGTTTGAAGCGTATGCCGAAAGAAGACGCCTTTGTCTTGCTGACCGTTACCTTGATTACCGTTTTCGCCGATTTGGCGGTGGCGGTAATCAGCGGTGTGATCATATCGGCGCTGGTGTTTGCCTGGCAGCATGCTCGTATCACCATCCGTGATAAAAAAACGGAATCCGACACGGTTATCTACTCTCTGGAAGGGCCACTGTTCTTTGGTTCGGCGGCAGCCTTCGGCGAACTGTTCCAGCCGAACAGCGACCCGCAATCGATCGTACTGGATTTTGCCCAGACGCGGGTTATGGATTCCAGCGGCGTTGAAGCCATTGACAAGTTGACGGCGCGCTATCTGGCCGCTGGCAAAACGGTGCGGTTACGCCATTTGAGCGAGGATTGCGTCAGCCTGCTGCGCCAGGCCGGGCCGTTCTGCGTGCACGAGCTGGACGATCCGACCTACCGCGTCGCTGCGGATTAAGTGGCCTGAACAATGCCCCGCGTCGGCGGGGCAACGGTTACTTAATTTCAGCCGTGCGGCGGTGATGGGGCAGTCTTCGCCACGCCATATCATGGCCTGCCGACTGGCGGACAGGTAAGGGCAGCAATCAGTTGCCGGCCTTGAAGGCGTGCAGGCGGTTCATGGCTTTGGTCATGCCTTCTTTTAACAACAGTTCGGTACAGCGCAGCGATTCGTCAATGGCGTCATCGATCAGCGTCTGCTCGCTGGCAGGCGGTTTACCGAGCACGAAGCCCACCACTTTATTACGATCGCCCGGGTGGCCAATGCCGATGCGCAGGCGGTAAAAATTGGGGTTGTTGGCCATTTTGCTTTGAATGTCTTTCAGGCCGTTATGCCCGCCGTTGCTGCCCCCCAGCTTCAGCTTGGCCACGCCCGGCGGCAGATCCAGCTCGTCATGCGCTACCAGAATTTCATCGGCCTGGATACGATAAAAGGTCGCCATCGCCGCTACCGCTTTGCCGCTGAGATTCATAAAGGTGGTGGGTACCAGCAGGCGGACGTCATGGCCAGCCAGATTCAGACGCGCGGTATAACCAAAGAATTTGCTTTCTTCCTTCAACGGCTGGTTATGGCGCTGCGCCAGCAGGTCTACATACCACGCCCCGGCGTTGTGGCGCGTTTGGGCGTACTCGGCGCCTGGGTTCGCCAGGCCAACAATCAATTTGATACTGCTCACGGAGTGATTCGCTATGCTCAGAATAGTGGAAAGGGCATTAGTCTACCTTCCGCCGCGCCGAATGACAAAATGCGCGCTGCCAGCGGCCCCGTCAGGTTGATTTACCTATAATAGTGAATAATACATTAGCGTAATCATTCAATTTGAGCGCTAATAGTTACCTTAAAGTAAAGAATTGTCAGACTTAATTGCTCATTTGTGATCGTCAACTCAATACCCTTGCTGGCGTAGTGTCTATACTTGACTTATCAAAGAGGGTTAACAATTTATCTGTTACTCCCGTTTGGTTTTCTGGCATGGAGGAGGTGACATATGAAACGTAAAAATGCACAGCTGATGAGCAACGTTCTGATGGGCCTGGGGCTGGTAGTGATGATCGGCGGGGTTGGATACTCCATTGTGGCTGAAGTATCGAGCTGGAATCTGCCGCAGTTTTTTGCCCACGGCGCAATCTTCAGCATCTTTGTCGGCGCACTGCTGTGGCTGGTTGGCGCACGCGTCGGCGGGCGTGAACAGGTAGCGGATCGCTACTGGTGGGTAAAGCACTTTGATAAACGCTGCCGCGGTAATCAGCACCGTTCTTCACATTAATCTAAAGGGAAGCGCTTGTTCGGCAAGGGAATCATGCCGTGTAATCAGGTTGTGAGCCATGTCCGTCATTAAATAGAAAACCCGTTGTCGCTTGCGCTTCAACGGGTTTTTCTTTTACTGCTATGCGTCAACGCCATACTGGCACGCGGGGGGTTGCGTGCCAGCCAGGAATCAATGTTCGAACATGGCCGAAATTGATTCTTCGTTGCTGATGCGGCGGATGGCTTCTGCCAACATGCCGGACAGCGTAAGCGTGCGGACGTTTTTCAGTGCCTTGATTTCCGGCGACAGCGGGATGGTGTCGCAGACGATCACTTCATCGATGACCGAGTTCTTGATGTTGTCCACGGCATTACCGGAGAAGATCGGGTGCGTCGCGTAGGCAAATACGCGCTTGGCACCGCGTTCTTTCAACGCTTCAGCCGCTTTACACAAGGTACCACCGGTATCAATCATATCGTCAACCAGCACACAGTCACGGCCTGCGACGTCACCAATAATATGCATCACCTGAGAAACGTTGGCGCGTGGGCGACGTTTGTCGATGATAGCCATGTCGGTATCGTTGAGCAGTTTGGCGATAGCACGGGCGCGTACTACACCACCGATATCCGGTGAAACCACGATTGGGTTTACCAGGTTCTGTTGCAACATGTCTTCCAGCAGGATCGGGCTACCGAACACGTTATCTACCGGGACATCAAAGAAGCCTTGAATCTGTTCAGCATGCAGATCCACTGTCAATACGCGGTCAACCCCTACGCTGGAGAGGAAATCGGCAACAACTTTGGCAGTGATCGGAACACGCGCAGAACGCACGCGGCGATCCTGACGAGCGTAACCGAAATAGGGGATAACGGCAGTGATACGACCTGCGGAGGCGCGACGCAGGGCATCGACCATAACAACCAGTTCCATCAGGTTGTCGTTGGTGGGAGCACAGGTGGACTGGATGATGAAAATATCACCACCGCGTACATTTTCGTTGATTTGCACGCTCACTTCGCCGTCGCTAAAACGACCTACAGCGGCGTCACCAAGGCTGGTGTACAAACGGTTGGCAATACGTTGTGCTAGTTCCGGGGTGGCGTTACCAGCAAAAAGCTTCATATCAGGCACGAGAAGAACCTCAGGCTTGCGTCCAGAGAAGATATTGTCATTCGGCCTTCGCCAAGGGGCAATTGGCGACGCCGACGCAATATACATACGGGTGTGTAAAACTCAATGAGGCGTAGGTAGCGCTGGGATGACAGGGTCAGGTGTGGCTGACCCTGCACAGCAAAACGTTGAGCTACGACTCAAACTGCCCGGAACGGCGACGATGTAGTGGAGAGACGTTAACGCCACGCGCTACAAAACCACGCAACCACTCCGGGGCTTGACTTAACACCTGACGGGCGGCGATCTCTGTGTCGAATTCGGCAAACACACAAGCTCCGGTGCCAGTCAGGCGTGACGGCGCGTATTGTAACAGCCATGAAAGAAGCTGTTCAACCTCGCGAAAACGTTTTCTTGCGATCGGTTCGCAATCATTTGCGTACGGCGCCCGTAATAGTACGTCCAGTGGGCGAACCGGGGTATCTCTTTTTAATTCGGCATCGCCAAAAATCAGCGGCGTAGCAATACTGACCCCCGGATGCGCCACCAGATACCATTTTTCCTGCGGTTCAGCCGGCTGCAAACGTTCGCCGATGCCCTCGGCGAAGGCGGCGTGACCCCGCACGAACACCGGCACATCGGCCCCCAGGGTCAGACCCAGCGTCGCCAGACGCTCATCGCTGAGGCCGCATTGCCACAGGCTGTTGAGCGCCACCAGCA
The DNA here is from genome assembly GCF_041448735.1 of Serratia odorifera. NCBI lineage: Bacteria > Pseudomonadati > Pseudomonadota > Gammaproteobacteria > Enterobacterales > Yersiniaceae > Serratia > Serratia odorifera. The sequence continues at coordinate 770,798 of NZ_JBGMUT010000002.1, forward strand.
CCGTGGCGGCGTTGGAGGAGCCGCCGCCGAGCCCACCCCCCATCGGCAATACCTTATCGATGCTGATGTCTGCGCCGCGCGGTGCGCTGTCAATCGCCTGTTCGGTGCAATAATCTTGCAGCAGACGTGCTGCACGCACGATCAGATTCTGTTCATCCGGCACGCCGTCGACCGGCGTTAGCAAGCGGATCTGCTGATCCTGACGCGGCACGATGGTCAGGCTGTCGCCGTAATCGAGAAACTGGAACAGCGTCTGTAATTGATGATAGCCGTCGGGGCGACGGCCGGTGATATATAAAAACAGGTTGAGTTTTGCCGGGGAGGGCCACGGGTGAATCATTTGAGCGTCCAGTTATCCATTTTCAACTTGATGCGCTGCTCACCCTGTTGCAGTTCCAGACGGCTTGGCAACTGAGGTTTCAGGTCGCTATTGTAATCCTGATAGTCGACGTTCCAACTCTGGCCGCCTTGCTGATAGCTGAGCTTGCTCAGGCGATACTGGTCATCAAGCGTAAAATCGCTGGCTTCACCCGGCAGGCCAAGCATCCATTGACGCAGGTTATCCAGCGGGATCGACATGCCGGTCAATTTGCGGATCATCTCTTCGGCGTTATCGCTGACGTAGCGTTTACCCTGGTTATCCGTCAGTTGCACCACATTTTGCTGCACGTTCAGTTCCAGTTCGGTACTGCCCAGCGGATTGGTCAGCAGCAGACGGTAACGTTCGGGTGAATACTGTTGCCAGAAGAAGCGGGCGTAGACTTTCTTGCGATCGGAAATATAGGCAAAGGCGCCACGGGTCTGATACTGACTCAACTGCTGGACCGCCTGTTCATGGGCGCGCCACTGCGGCGAGGTAGGACTGGTCGCCGGGCCGGTAGGTCGGGTGGTGGTACAGGCCGCCAATACCAGGCTGGCCAGGGGAATCAGACGGAGCAGACTGACTTTGCGGATTGGCATAACTTTTGTCCTTTTGTCCTTGCGGGCTAACGTGATGCAACCCATTCTGCCACCACGCTAGCGGGCGAATGGCGTAGCGTCAATAGGCGAGGGTAGGTGTTCGGTTGGCCGACGATGCGGGAGACGCGGCCAGACCGCGGGCGCTTTCCCCAGGCAAATGCGCAATAATCGCCACGCGGTGCCCAATTGGCGGATAAACCCACTAGACTGTTAGAGATGGGCGGCGTGATTGTTGAGCTATTGCGGTATTTTTGTCGTCTAATCATGATATTAGCCATTTATTGAACTTTTTGCTCAATTTATAACGTCTATAACAGCGATTGGACGGAAGATGCGGTTGTTACTTTTATTGATCCCGCGCATCAAGTAGAATGCCGTTCAACGAGAACCCGTACCAATATAAGTATTACTCGAAGCAATGACCCTGCTGGCGTTAGGTATCAATCACAAAACCGCTCCGGTTTCCTTGCGGGAAAAAGTCACTTTTTCCCCTGAGTCAATCGATCAGGCGCTGAACAGCTTGCTCCAGCAACCGCTGGTGCAGGGCGGTGTCGTGTTGTCCACCTGTAACCGCACCGAGCTGTATCTCAGCGTTGAACAACAGGAACATATTCACGAACAGCTGGTCGCCTGGCTGTGCGAATACCACAAGCTGCGCCCGGAAGACGTCAGCAAAAGCCTGTACTGGCACCATGACAACGACGCCGTCAGCCATCTGATGCGTGTGGCCAGCGGTCTGGATTCGCTGGTGCTGGGTGAACCGCAGATCCTTGGCCAGGTGAAGAAAGCCTTTGCCGAATCGCAACGCGGCCAATCGTTGTCGGGCGAGCTTGAGCGTCTGTTCCAAAAATCCTTCTCCGTCGCCAAACGCGTGCGTACCGAAACCGACATCGGCGCCAGCGCGGTTTCGGTGGCCTTCGCCGCCTGTACGCTGGCACGCCAGATCTTTGAGTCGCTGGCGGATCTGAACGTTCTGCTGGTGGGCGCCGGTGAAACCATCGAGCTGGTGGCACGCCATCTGCGCGAACACAATGTCAAACACATGATCATCGCCAACCGCACCCGCGAGCGCGCGCAGCTGTTGGCGGAGGAAGTCGGTGCCGAGGTGATCACCCTGCCGGAGATCGACGCGCGTCTGGCAGATGCCGATATCATTATCAGTTCTACCGCCAGCCCCTTGCCGATCATCGGTAAAGGGATGGTGGAGCGGGCGCTGAAAGCGCGCCGCAATCAGCCTATGCTGCTGGTGGATATCGCCGTTCCGCGCGATATCGAACCGGAAGTCGGCAAGTTGGCCAACGCCTATCTGTACAGCGTTGACGACCTGCAGGCGATTATCCAGCACAATCTGGCGCAGCGTAAGGCGGCAGCGGTACAGGCTGAAACCATCGTTCAGCAGGAAAGCACCAACTTTATGGCCTGGCTGCGTTCGCAGGGGGCGGTGGAAACCATTCGCGACTACCGTTCGCAGGCCGATCAAATCCGTGCCGATATGGAAGCCAAAGCCTTGGCGGCCATAGCCCAGGGCGCCAACGTGGAGCAGGTTATTCACGACCTGGCCCACAAATTGACCAACCGCCTTATTCATGCCCCTACCAAATCCCTCCAGCAGGCAGCCGGCGACGGCGACGTGGAGCGGTTGCAAATATTACGCGACAGCCTCGGGCTGGATCAGCACTAGTTTTCTCTTATTAACAGGGTTTATAACCACGCATGAAGCCTTCTATTGTTGCCAAACTGGAAGCGTTACAAGAGCGCCATGAAGAAGTTCAGGCGCTGCTCGGCGATGCCGGCGTTATTGCCGATCAGGATCGGTTCCGCGCGTTGTCGCGCGAATATGCGCAGCTGACCGACGTTAGCCGTTGTTTCCTGGAATGGCGCCAGGTGCAAGATGATGTTGCCACCGCCGAGATGATGCTGGACGACCCGGAAATGCGCGAAATGGCGCAGGAAGAGCTAAAGCAGGCCAGAGAAACCACCGAAACGCTGGAGCAGCAGTTACAGTTGCTGCTGTTGCCGAAAGACCCGGACGACGAGCGTAGCTGCTTCCTTGAAGTGCGTGCCGGCACCGGCGGCGATGAGGCTGCGATTTTTGCCGGCGATCTGTTCCGTATGTACAGCCGCTACGCCGAAGCGCGACGCTGGCGGGTAGAAGTCATGAGCGCCAATGAAGGCGAGCACGGCGGCTACAAGGAAGTGATCGCCAAGGTTTCCGGCGACGGGGTGTATGGCCAGCTCAAATTCGAATCCGGCGGGCATCGCGTACAGCGGGTGCCGGAGACCGAATCGCAAGGACGTATTCACACCTCAGCCTGTACCGTGGCGGTGATGCCGGAAGTGCCGGAGGCCGAACTCCCCGAGATTAATGCAGGGGATTTGAAGATCGACACCTTCCGTTCCTCAGGCGCCGGTGGCCAGCACGTCAACACCACCGACTCGGCGATTCGTATTACCCACTTGCCGACCGGCATCGTGGTGGAATGCCAGGACGAACGTTCGCAGCACAAAAACAAGGCCAAGGCGATGTCGGTGCTTGGCGCGCGCATTCGCGCTGCAGAAATGGCCAAGCGTCAGCAGGCGGAAGCCTCCACCCGTCGCAATCTGTTGGGCAGCGGCGATCGTTCTGACCGTAACCGTACCTATAACTTCCCACAGGGGCGCGTGACCGATCACCGCATCAACCTGACGCTGTACCGTCTGGACGAAGTGATGGAAGGTAAACTGGATATGCTGATCCAGCCGATAGTGCAGGAATACCAGGCCGATCAGCTGGCCGCGCTGTCTGCCGAGCAAGAGTAATGGATTATTGCAGCTGGCTGGCGGCCGCGACCGCGCGCTTGACGCACAGTGACAGCGCCAAGCGGGATGCGGAAATCCTGCTGGGGTTTGTCACCGGCCGTGCCAGAACCTTTTTGCTGGCGTTTGGCGAAACCCTGCTGACGACGCAGGAAAGCGCACAACTGGAACAACTGCTGGTGCGCCGTGAACGCGGCGAGCCGGTGGCCTATCTGATTGGCGAACGCGAGTTCTGGTCATTGCCGCTGTCGGTATCTCCCGCTACGCTGATCCCGCGTCCTGACACCGAATGCCTGGTGGAACAGGCGTTGGCGCGTCTGCCGGCACACCGCTGCGAGATCCTCGATTTGGGTACCGGCACCGGGGCGATTGCCTTGGCGTTGGCCAGCGAGCGCGCGGATTGTATGGTGACCGGCGTGGATTTACAGCCGCAAGCGGTCGCCCTGGCGCAGCATAATGCGCAAAAGCTGGCAATTGGCAATGTGCAATTTCATCAGGGCGACTGGTTTACGCCGGTTGCTGGTCGTCGTTTTGATCTGATCGCCAGCAACCCGCCGTACATTGACGGCGACGATGTGCATTTATCGCAGGGCGATGTACGTTTTGAACCCGGCAGTGCGCTGGTGGCGCAGGAGCATGGGCTGGCGGATTTACGCGCCATCGTGCAGCAGGCGCCGCGCTATTTGCAACCGCAAGGCTGGTTATTGCTGGAACACGGCTGGCAACAGGCTGAAAGCGTGCGCGCCATGCTGGCGGCGGCCGGCTTCAGCGCGATAGAGAGTTGCCGCGATTATGGCGGCAATCTACGCGTGACGCTCGGCCAATATCTTTGACATAAAAATAACGACACAGACAGGACAAGGGAACCGGTATGGCAGCCTACGCCGCATTAAAGCATTTGCATCAACTGACGGTCGCTATCAGTATTACGTTGTTCATCCTGCGTTTTTTCTGGCATTGGCGCCATTCGCCGATGAAGCACAGGCGTTGGGTGAAGATCGCGCCGCACATTAATGATACGGTGCTGTTTCTCAGTGGGATTGCCCTGGTGGTGATGTTCAAGTTTTATCCACTGCTGGGTATGGACTCTTGGCTGACCGAGAAGCTGTTTGGCGTTATTATCTATATCCTGCTGGGCTACGTCGCATTGGGCAAGAAAACCCGCAGCCGGAACCTGCGCACGTTGGCATTTGTTCTGGCGCTCGGTTGTCTCTACCTGATAATTAAACTTGCCACGACGAAAATACCGTTTTTGATGGGATATTTATGAGTAGTATTGCCGAGTTTGAATTTAACACCTCGCCATTGAGCGAAGGCGTGATGCTGGTATCACAGGCGGTACGCCGTGATTATCCCGCCGCCGACGTGGCGCGTCAGTTGCAGCAACTGACCGAAGAAGCGCGTGCGGCGGTGCCGAGTGATATCAGCCAGGAACAGCAATTGGAGGCGCTGATTGAGCTGTTCTATAAAACCTGGGGATTCGGCGGCGCCAGCGGCATTTACCGACTGTCCGACGCTATCTGGCTGGATAAAGTGCTGGAAGGCCGTCAGGGTACGCCAGTGTCTCTTGGCACCATTTTCTTGCATATCGCCCATCAGTTGAATTTGCCGCTGATGCCGGTGATTTTCCCGACCCAGTTGATTCTGCGGGCCGACTGGATGGATGAAGAGATGTGGCTGATTAATCCGCTCAATGGTGAAACGTTGAACGAACACACGCTGGAAGTGTGGATCAAAGGCAATCTCGGCCTGGGCGCAGAATTGGAAGATGACGATCTGGAAGAGTCGGAAAATGTCATGGTGGTACGCAAAATGCTCGATACGCTGAAGGCTTCGCTGATGGAGGAAAATCAGATGGAACTGGCGCTGCGGGCCAGCGAGACCGTACTGTGCTTTGATCCCGACGATCCGTACGAGATCCGCGATCGCGGGCTGATTTATGCACAGTTGGAATGTAATCATATTGCCATTTCCGATCTGAACTATTTTGTCGAGCAGTGTCCTGAAGATCCGGTCAGCGAAGTGATCAAGGTACAGATCCACGCGATTGAACCGAAGCAGGTTACGCTGCATTAATTTCTTCGATTTATCACTAACAAAGGCGTAAGCATGAAACAGAAAGTGGTTAGCATTGGCGACATCAAGGTAGCGAACGATCTGCCGTTTGTGCTGTTCGGCGGCATGAACGTGCTGGAATCACGCGATTTGGCGATGAGCATTTGCGAACACTACGTCACCGTGACGCAAAAACTGGGCATTCCCTACGTTTTCAAAGCTTCTTTTGATAAAGCCAATCGCTCTTCAATTCATTCGTACCGCGGGCCGGGTTTGGAAGAAGGGATGCGCATTTTCGAAGAGATCAAAAAAACCTTCGGCGTAAAAATCATCACCGATGTGCATGAATCAGCTCAGGCGCAGCCGGTTTCTGAAGTGGTTGATGTCATTCAGTTGCCAGCCTTCCTGGCGCGTCAGACCGATCTGGTCGAAGCGATGGCCAAAACCGGCGCGGTGATCAACGTCAAGAAGCCGCAGTTCGTCAGCCCGGGCCAGATGGGTAACATTGTCGATAAGTTCAAGGAAGGCGGCAACGATCAGGTTATTTTGTGCGATCGCGGCAGCAACTTTGGCTATGACAATCTGGTGGTCGACATGCTGGGCATCAACGTGATGAAAAATGTTACCGGCGGTCATCCGGTGATTTTCGACGTCACGCATGCCCTGCAAACCCGCGATCCGTTCGGTGCTGCTTCCGGCGGCCGTCGCGCACAGGTCGCCGAGTTGGCGCGTGCCGGCATGGCGGTTGGTCTGGCCGGTCTGTTTATCGAAGCGCACCCGGAGCCAAACAGCGCCAAATGCGACGGCCCGTCGGCGTTGCCGCTGGATAAGCTGGAGCCGTTCCTGGTGCAAATGAAAGCGATTGACGATCTGGTCAAGAGCTTCCCGGAGCTGGATACCAGCAACTGAGCCTGCCAGCCCACCGGCAGGTCAAAGCTAGCCCGACATCATGTCGGGCTTTTTTTATTGCGCATCCAGCGCTGCCAGAGCTTCAGGCAGTGTCGAATAGAACAGCAGCCGGCCGGCGATCGGTTGCACGCGCGCTCGGGCCAGCGTTTTTAACGGTTGGAAGGGAATATCGCTGACGATCAGTCGTTTTCCCTGCGGCAAGGCATCGATGAAACGTTGCAGGGCGTTTAAGCCGCCGGCATCCAGCACCGGTACGGCATCCCATTGCAGCACGATGTCCTGATAAGGTTCGCTGTCGGTCAATAAGTCGCTAAAGATGCGCTCGGCGGCGGCGAAAAACAGCGGTCCATTGACCCGCAGTACCAGACGCCCGTTATCGCGGCTCAGTTCAGTCAGTCTGGTCATGCGTGCGATACGGCGCATAAACAGCAGCGATGCCAATACGATGCCGACGGTAATGGCGATTACCATGTCAAACAGTACCGTCAGCGACATGCACAGTAGCATGACCACCACGTCGTCTTTGGGCGCACGGCGCAGCAGATACACCACCTTATGTGCTTCGCTCATATTCCAGGCCACCAGCAATAACAGCGATGCCATCGCCGCCAGCGGCAGATAGGACAGCCAGGGCGCCAGCACCAGTAATGCCAATAGCACCAGCAGGGCGTGGATGATGGCGGAAACCGGCGATGTGGCACCGGCCCGCACGTTAGCCGCCGAGCGCGCAATGGCGGCGGTAGCGGTGATGCCGCCAAAGAAGGGGGCGATGATATTACCCGCTCCCTGGCCGATCAGTTCGCTATTGGCATTGTGCTTTTTGCCCGTCATGCCATCCAGTACCACAGCGCAAAGCAGGGACTCAATGGCCCCCAGCATGGCCATGGAAAACGCCGCCGGCAGCAGGGCGGTCAGCGTCTGCCAATTTAATACCATCCGTTTGCCGTCGATTGCCGGTAGCTGCCATGGCAATACCCACTGCGGCAGAATCGGCGGTATGCCATGGCCTTGGCTACCGTCCGCCAGCAGATAGCCAAAGCGTGAGCCGATGGTGGCGACCGGATGATCAAACGCATTCAGCAATGCCATCACCGCGGTGCCGACCAGCAGCGCCGGCAGATGGCCAGGAACGCGCAGGCCAAGCTTCGGCCAGTAAATCAGCGTGAGCAGCGTGAGTGCGCCAATCAGCGTGTCGCCGATATTCAGCGTTGGCATTGCCTGTAGCAAAGCATAAATTTTACCGAGGTAATGCGCTGGCATATCGGCGATATGCAGACCGAAGAAATCGTTGATTTGTAGCGTCGCGATGGTGATGGCGATGCCGGAGGTAAAACCGAGCGTGACCGACAGCGGAATATATTCAATCAAGCGGCCAAAACGTGCCAAGCCCATCATGACCAGAAAAATCCCGGACAGCAGCGTAGCGATCAGCAGGCCAGACAAACCAAATTGTTGCGAAACCGGGTACAGAATGACCACGAAGGCGGCGGTGGGGCCGGAGACGCTGTAACGCGAACCACCGCTGATGGCGATGACGATCCCGGCGATGGCAGAGGTATACAGGCCGTATTGCGGTGGTACGCCGCTGGCAATGGCCAGCGCCATCGCCAGCGGGATGGCGATAATGCCGACGGTGACGCCGGCAATGGCGTCTTTCAGCAGGCGTTGCAAGCTATAAGGTTCTCGCCAACAGGCGTCAATCAGTGCGCTGAACGGCCGAATGCCGTTAATTTCGTGCGTTTTCATCTAAGGTGCAAACCAACTTTGAGAAAAGAAAGGAATGGCGGGCCAGATGAGGTCCGTCTCGAAAAGCTGTAACACAGCATACGCCTTCCGCTGCAGCGTTTCCTAGATATGGGTCAATGGTAAGCTGCAAAGGCGCAGCGTGTGGTTTTGTCGGGGCGTTTTTATTCACCAGAACAGTACTGTTGCGGTATGGACAGGATTGACTGCAGGCAGAAGGTGGATTTTTGCCGGTTATGAGGATGTGGTTGCGGTTAAGCGCTAAAAAGCCGTGGCGACTGTCTGGGCGTCGTGGCATTAACGCCGGACTATAAAGCAAAAAAGCCTGAACGTGAGTCCAGGCTTTCTCTTGAAATATGGCGGTGAGAGAGGGGGGGATTCGCTGCGCTCACCCTACGGGCAGCCTGCGGCTGTCCAAAACGCAATGCGTTTTGTCGAACCCAGTCGAGGGTTCTCACCCCTCTCTGTGCGGTGGGGCATATAGCAAAAAAGCCTGAACATAAGTTCAGGCTTTCTCTTGGAATATGGCGGTGAGAGAGGGGTTGATTCGCTGCGCTCACCCTACGGGCAGCCTGCGGCTGTCCAAAACGCAATGCGTTTTGTCGAACCCAGTCGAGGGTTCTCACCCCTCTCTGTGCGGTAGGGCATATAGCAAAAAAGCCTGAACATAAGTTCAGGCTTTCTCTTGGAATATGGCGGTGAGAGAGGGGTTCGAACCCTCGATACACTTTCGCGTATACACACTTTCCAGGCGTGCTCCTTCAGCCACTCAGACACCTCACG
>NZ_JBGMUT010000002.1:780141-889706 GCF_041448735.1 Serratia odorifera
GAGGGGTTCGAACCCTCGATACACTTTCGCGTATACACACTTTCCAGGCGTGCTCCTTCAGCCACTCAGACACCTCACCATATTGTCGTCGGCAACGCTTTGCGCTGTCGACGGGCGCTAATGTAGGAGAAACTGATTCCAGCGTCAATACCCTTGTGAGCACTCTGCGATCGTTTAGCCAAACTTGCAGCAATTTGCTGATTTCACGAACGATATGCGCTGTATTTCCTCGCTTGCCGGTGCTTGTTTTACCGTGTTTTGCGCAGGATTGTGGGCAGGCCGATATTTGAGCAATCTGAGGCTCGGTGGAGTAATTCGCCAGCATTTAATGCGATTGTTTTGCTGTTGTATGCATTAATACTGGATTATTAGTCAGATGTGTCGCTAAATGCTCGGGCTGGTGCGGCGACTTTGGCAAGGAATTTATAACGTCGCTCAGGCGGCCGTGCCGGTCGTAACGACCAGCAGGCAGGAACCGATCGATTAAATAATAATGCAGTAGAGGTTGCTTTGACTTTATCAGACTCCATTCCGGCAGCGCAGCAGCGTCATGCCATCCCTCCTGGCGCGGGCGCGCTGTTTTTTATCCAGATTTTCGCCACGCTCGGATTTGCCGTGCTGTATTCGACCCTGGTGCTGTACGCCACCAAACGATTGGGATTCAGTGAAAGCAGCGCCAATACCATGATGGGGGTGTTTGGTGCCTTCAATTACGGTCTCCACATGTTCGGCGGCTACCTCGGCGGGCGCTTCCTCAGCAATCGCAATCTGTTCGTGCTGGGAATGGTGTTGCAGGTGATTGGCTGCGCGCTGATTGCCGTTGCTGGCGTTGCGGGGCTGTACTGGGGGCTGGCGATGTTCCTCACCGGTAGTGGGCTGAATGTTACCTGCATCAATATGATGCTGACGCAAAGATTCCACCCAGAAGACGATCGCCGTGAATCGGCATTCCTGTGGAATTATGCCGGCATGAATCTTGGGTTTTTCGTCGGGTTCTCGGTTGCCGGCTATTTTCAGTTGACCGAAAATTATCGCGCGCTGTTCCTGTTCGCCACGCTGGGCAATGCGGCCGCCATTGTGGTGGCCGCTACCCGCTGGCGCATTCTGGCCGATATCAATACTCCGTTGCATGAGGCTACGCCTGGGCAATATCGCCAACGTATGCTGATCGGTCTGGTGGTACTGGTTGCCCTGGTGCCGATCATTCGGCTGATGCTGACGCACGCCGAGTTTAGCGGGCACTTTGTCATTGTGCTCGGCCTGCTGATTTTTCTGCTGCTGTGCCTGATAACATTGCGCCATTCTCCACGCGATGAGCGTCGCCGTATGCTTGCCTACCTGATTCTGGCGCTGGGTTCGCTGGTATTCTGGATGCTGTATCAGTTGGCGCCGATGGGGCTGATGCTGTTTTCCGAACACAATATCGATCTGAACGTCTATGGCATGCGGGTGGCACCGCAGTGGATTCAGAATATCAATACGCTGGTGATTGTCGTTGGCGGGCCGCTGCTGGCCTGGTGGTTCAATCGTCTGCGCGCACGCGGCTGCAGCATTGACATACCCTTGCAGTTTGCCGCCTCACTATTCTGTATCGGCCTTGGCATGCTGGTTTTGCCTTTGGGCATCAGCATGGCCGGCGGCGATGGCATGGTGGCGTTCAAATGGATTGTCATCAGCTATCTATTGCAAAGTATCGGTGAGTTGCTGATTTCGCCGATTGGTTACGCGATGATTGGCAAACTGGCGCCGCCACGTTATCAAGGGATAATGATGGGATGCTGGATGATGGTGACCGGCGTGGCGTCGGTGTTGGCGGGATATGTCTCGGGTCTGATGCCGGAAAACAGTGGCAGTACGCCATTACAGACCAACCCCGGTTACAGCCACATCTTTGGTTTGCTGGGCTGGGGGGCGGTAGCGATAGCGGTAGTACTGCTGGTATTGATCCCTTTGCTGCGCCGCCTGATTCGCCGCGAAGCCAACGCCGCCTAGTGTCGCAGTAAAGGGGACTGATTGCGTTCTACAGCCCCACTGGTCGGGGCTGTTTTCTTTTGTGCGTTTAATTCTTGCATCTGCCGCCGAATCACGGAAGTCTGGAGCAAAACGAAAACAACGGAGCAACGTCGATGAACATCATTTTCTATCATCCTTTTTTTGACGTGCAGCCATGGCTCGACGGCCTGCGGCAACGCCTGCCGCAGGCCAGCATACGTCAATGGCTACCGGGGGACGACCAGCCGGCGGACTATGCGCTGGCGTGGCAACCGCCATTCGAAATGCTGGCCAACCGGCAGCGTCTGAAGGGGATTTTTGCCCTCGGCGCCGGCGTCGACGCCATCTTGCAGCAGGAGCGGTTACGACCCGGAACGCTACCGGCTGGCGTGCCATTGGTGCGTTTGGAAGATACCGGCATGGCACAACAGATGCAGGAGTACGCGTTAAGCTATGTATTGCGCTATTTCCGGCGTTTCGATGAGTATCAACTGTTGCAGCAGCAAAAACAGTGGCAACCGTTGGCACCGCACCAGCAGGAAAACTTCACCATCGGCATTCTCGGTGCCGGGGTGTTGGGAAAAAGCGTGGCGCAAAAACTGGTGGAGTTTGGCTTCGAGGTACGTTGCTGGAGCCGCAGCGCCAAGCAGATCCCAGGCGTCACCAGTTTTGCCGGCGAAGGCCAGCGCGCGGCGTTTCTTGACGGCAGCCGACTGATTATCAATCTGTTGCCCAATACGCCGGAAACCGCCGGCGTGCTTAACCGCGAACTGTTCGCCCATCTCCTTCCGGGCGCCTATCTGATCAACCTGGCGCGTGGCGCGCATTTGGTGGAGGACGATCTGCTGGCGGCGCTGGAGCAGGGGCAGATTGCCGCAGCGACGCTGGACGTTTTTGCCCGTGAACCGTTGCCGGCTGAACATCCGTTCTGGTGTCATCCGCGTGTCACCATAACCCCGCATATTGCTGCGATTACCTTGCCGCAGCAGGCGATGGACATGATCGCAACCAATATTCAGGCGATAGAGGCCGGGCGGACGCCGAGCGGAGTGGTGGACCTGGCCCGCGGCTATTAATGCCAGCAGATGGCCGGCGTAAGCTGCTATGCTAAACAGAGACTGAGCCTGTGGCTGGTGGCAAGCACAGGCAATCAAGAAGGAGAACCAATGTATCCCGTTGATCTACATATGCATACCGTCGCCAGTACCCACGCCTACAGCACGTTGCATGATTATATTGCCGAAGCCAGGCAGAAAGGCATCAAACTGTTCGCCATTACCGACCACGGACCGGATATGGCCGATGCGCCACATTATTGGCACTTTATGAATATGCACGTATGGCCGCGCCTGGTTGACGGTGTCGGTATCCTGCGCGGTATTGAGGCCAATATCAAAAACTGCGATGGCGACATTGATTGTACCGGTCCGATGCTCACGGCCATTGACGTAATCATTGCCGGCTTCCACGAACCGGTATTCGCGCCGCAGGATCAGGCAACGCACACCCAGGCGATGATTGCCGCCATGGCGCAGGGGGATGTGCATATCATCAGCCATCCGGGAAACCCGCGTTATCCGATTGACATTGCCGAGGTGGCTGCCGCGGCGGCACGCTATAACGTCGCATTGGAGTTGAATAACTCCTCGTTTACCCACTCTCGAAAAGGTAGCGAAGCCAATTGTCGGCGTATCGCCGCTGCGGTACGTGACGCCGGCGGCTGGCTGGCGTTGGGCTCCGATTCGCACATTGCCATGTCGCTGGGCAACTTCGAGCATTGTGAGCGCATCCTTGCCGAGGTGGAATTCCCACAGGAGCGCATTCTTAACGTCAGTCCACGACGTCTGTTGAATTTTCTTGAGCAGCGTGGCAAGCCGGCGATTGCGGAATTGGCGGATTTGTGACATCGTCACGGCAAAATTTACCGTTTTGCATAAGGTTTAATCATGAATGAGTTTTCCATCGTCTGTCGCGTGTTGGGTACGCTGTTTTACCGCCAACCACAAGATCCGTTGCTGGTGCCGCTGTTTGCGCTGATTCAGGAGGGGAAGCTGCAACAGCATTGGCCGCTTGAACAAGATGAGCTGCTGACGCGTTTGCAGCAGGGCTGCGAGCCGCATTTGCTGGCCGCCGATTTTAATGCGCTGTTCGTGGGTAACGAATGCAGCGTATCGCCGTTCCGCTCGACCTATGTCGAAGGTGCGACAGAAAGTGACGTTCGGGCGTTTCTGCAACAGCGTGGCATGCCGCTGAGTGACGCACCGGCCGATCACTTCGGTTCTTTATTGTTGGCGGCCTCATGGCTGGAAGACCAGTCGCAGGAAGATGAAGCGCAGGCGCAGATTACGTTGTTTGATGAGTATCTGTTGCCGTGGTGTGGTCGTTTTCTTGGCAAGGTGGAGGCACATGCTACCAGCGGTTTTTATCGTACCCTGGCGCTGATTACACGTGATGCCTTACAGGCTATGCGTGACGAATTGGCGGAATATGAAGACAGCGACGATGACGCAGCGCAAGACGAACAGTAAAGGGTAAAAGGCGCAGCCTGTGCTGCGCCAACGGTGGATTAGTCGGTAAAGGGAATGACCAATTGCCCTGGTTTAACTTCCAGCCCTTTCGCCAGTTTGCGCGCCATGGCTTCCGTTTTGCTGTTTTCCGGGTTCAACACGTAGGCCGGTTTCTGATCGAAATAGCTCTTCAGCGACTGATTCAGGTAAGGCGTTAACGCCTTCATTACCGTGTCCATTTTCTCGGGCTGAATTTTATAATCCGTCAGCTCCATATCCTTGAGGAAAATCGCGCCTTTCTCGCGGTCATATACCGGCTGCGCCTTTAGCGTCAGCTGCATGTCGGCTTTTTGCGGACCGAGGATGGAGGTGATATCAACTTTGGCATTACCGGTCAGCGTCACCTTGCCCGGCTCGCTGCGGCCAATCTGGCTCTGTAGCTGGGTGAGTACGATATGCGCATCCACCAGTCCTGGTACGCCAAGCTGCTTCTGGTAATCATTATGTTTTTGCAGGTAATCGTTCACTTCCTGCTCGCTGAGCGTGTATTGCGTCAGTTGATTGCAGCCGGCAATCACGCCGGCGAACACCAGGGCGGCGACGCCCATAAAAATTTTTTTCATACATGCCTCATAATACCGCCAACGGAACAACGGCAGTCAATCGATTGATTTTCATTATAAACATTCAGCTGCATTGAACCCAAGGTTTAAACGCGATGCGCAACGATAGTGCGTGTGAAACGCGAAACCGCCTATCGGATAACGCTGAAACTGTTCAGCGGCGCAGACGCAGTAGCAGTAACACCACCCCGGCGAGACACAGTAGCCCGCCGAGCGTGGGGAACAGCGGCAGTCCCCACAGGCGTAAGGTCGACTGCATCAGATACGGCGCCAGCCCAAGCGCGAACGCGGCGGTGACAATGGCAATCGCCAGAGTGACCGCCGCGCGTTCTAATGACTTGCTGAGATCGCCAATATTATTAACGCTGATATCAGCGCCGATTCGCCCGTGTTTTAACCGTTTCAGCAACAGCCGAACGGTTTGCGGCAGTTCGTCGCCGGCATCCAGCGCCTCCGCACCCAGCGCCAGCATACGTTCGCGCAACGCCTCCGGCGTATGGCGTTGCAGCATCACCTGCTGCAGCATCGGTTTTAGCGTGGCGATGATATCGAATTGCGGATCCAGTCGATGCAATACGCCATCGGCGGTGATCAATGCCTTGAACAGCAACACCAGATCCGGCGGTAACGCCAACTGATGCTCACGCGCCATAACCAGTAAATCGGTTAACGCCTTTCCCAGCGTTAGCGTGGCAGAGGCCTGCTTGTCGAGAAAGTTCTGTGCAGCCAGCTCCAGATCCAGCACATCAAGCTGATGCCCGTCTGACCAGGCGATCAGCGTATTAACGATGCCGTCGCTTTGCCGCTCGGCAATGGCCTGTAATACCCGCAGTAGCTGATTACGCCGCCGCTGGGAAAGTTGCCCGACCATGCCGAAATCGATAAAACCAACGCGGTTATCGCTGAGCGCCATCACGTTGCCGGGATGGGGATCGGCGTGATAGACGCGGTGTTCCAGCACCATACGCATAAATGCCTGCGCGCCACGCTGTGCCAACAGCGGGCCGTCGAAACCGGCATGGGCCAGTTGCTGCGGGTTTTCCGGCGCGACGCCGGGTAAAAATTCCTGAACCAATAGCCGTTTAGACGACCACTGCCAGTAAATTCGGGGTACCACCACCTCGGGGTGTGCGGCAAACTGTTGCGCGACCCGATCGCAATTATTGCCTTCGTGCGTCAGATCCAGTTCATGACTCAGGGCGGTTGCCAGTGCGCGTATCATCTGGCGTGGCCGATAGCGAGCCAGCGCCGGGCTTTGCTGTTCCACCACCTCAGCCAGGTAGGCCAGCAAGCGCAAATCGGCTTGAATAGTCTTCGCCAGCCCTGGGCGTAACACCTTGACCACCACCGCTTCGCCGCTGTGCAGCCGGGCGCGGTAAATCTGCGCCATCGACGCGGCGGCCAGCGGCTGGGTGTCAAATTCGGCAAACACCTGCTGCGGGTCGGCGCCCAGATCGGCGCGTATCTGGCCTTCCAACGCCTCCCAGGGCAGCACCGCCGCCTGGCTGTGCAGCCGGTCAAGTTCATCGGTCCAGTTTTGCTCAAGCAGGTCGGAGCGGGTCGCCAGGATCTGACCGAATTTGACGAAGGTAGGCCCCAGCGCTTCCAGTGCGGCACGCAGGCGCTCGGGCAGCGACTGCTGGCTACCGTCATCGCGACGGTTGCCGACTGCCGCGCCCAACAGGCTATTGAGCCCCAGCAGACTTACCACATCCTGCAAGCCGTAGCGGATAAGTACCGCCGAAATCTCTGCCAGTCGAGCGCGATCGCGCGCGGTAACCAACACCATTTTCAACATTTGCGCGCTACTCCATTATCGCGAATGGCGGTCAGTTTTCCATGTCCAGCAACAGCGGAACGTCGCTGCGGGCGGCCATGCGGTTACGGTACGCTTCGACGTTGTCTGGCAGCGATACGCCAGCGACGATCGACAGCGAGCGCAACAGCGGGAACAGGTGAATATCGTCTTCCGACAGTTGGCCATTTACCGCATCAGGCGCAACGATCAGCGGCGACAGGGTTTGCAGATCGCGTTCCAGGCGGCGGATCAGGTCGGCGCTGTTGGCCAGGTGGGCGCTAAAGTCGCCGATCGCCGCCTGTTTCTTATGCGTGAAGTATTCGCGGGCGCTGTCAGTGGCAAACTCTTCAAAATCCGCCTGGGCAAAGCGTGGCAGCAGCAGCTCGGCGCTGTAGTCGGCAACCTGTTGCAACCATTCGCCAATCGCCGGGTTGGTTTTTCCGCTCAGCAACGGCTGCCCGTCAAATTGATCGACGTAGTGCACGATATCCATGCTCTCCGGTAGATAACTGCCATCATCTTTTTGCAGAATCGGCGCCATCTTTTTGCCAATCATATTGGTGGGTGTCAGCTCGTCGTCGTTGAGTAGCGTGATCAAGCGTACCGGCAGGTTTTTCAGGCCGAATATCATGCGCGCCTTTACGCAGAATGGGCAATGGTCATAAATAAACAGTTTCATGCTTGCTCCCGGTTCTCTGGTTTTACTGCAATAGTTATCACAGCATACTGAGACTGTCGCACGAGATTCTTGTTGCAAGGTGCGTAATGTGACCTGGCCCGCGTAGAAAACCCGGGCCGTCAGCGATTATTTTTTGGCTGGAACGGCATTCAGCACTTCAATCAAGTGCAGGCGGGCCTGCTCCAAATCGATCTTGTCGCGTTCGCTGCTGGCGCTGACCAGCTGTAGCTGCTTGATCACCTCGCTTTTCAACGGCGGATCCGCGGCGAGGATGTGTGCCAGCGTTTTTTCTATCAGCGTAGATCGCGCATAAATCATGCGTAGGTTCAGAACCATGTGTTCTAACAATTGCGGTAAGTTAGTTTCGGACATGCCAACGACTCCTGGGTCATATTTTTACTATCAGAATAGCAGCTATGGTAAATTCGGCAGATTTTCTGGTGACTTAGCACCCGGCAGGGCATGAAATGATTAAAAGTGCCGCTCTGATAATGGCATTTTCTGCCGGCGGCAGCGGCAGAATAACCTGCGCTGACCGACAAAAACGGCGGAAATCGGCGTAAAGCGCCAAAAAACCGCGTGAACGGTTATTTACTGAGCGGGCGAGATTTTACCTATGGGGCAGGCTAAGGTTATATTAATCAAGGGCAAGTGCGGTTCTGCGCCGGCCAATGAAAATAGCGCGAGCAACAATTCTGGATATTGGCATTCGCATGCGCGCCCATCAACACTCTTATCAGAACCGTCCTGACCGCGGGGGAAATGATGTTCGGCTATCGCTCTGCATCACCAAAAGTACGTCTTACCACCGACCGGCTGGTTGTCCGCCTGGTTCATGAACGCGATGCCTACCGGTTGGCGGAGTATTACGCCGAAAACCGCGCGTTTCTAAAACCGTGGGAACCGGTACGCGACGACAGCCATTGCTATCCTTCCGGCTGGCAGGCGCGTCTTGGCATGATCACCGAAATGCAAAAGCAGGGCAGCGCCTACTATTTCATCCTGCTCGATCCGGATGAAACCGAGGTGCGCGGCGTGGCGAATTTCAGCAATGTGCTGCGCGGCTCGTTTCACGCCTGTTTCCTCGGCTATTCGCTCGGGGAAAAATGGCAGGGGCAAGGGTTGATGCATGAAGCATTGCAGACGGCGATCCGCTATATGCTGCGCCAGCAACGCATGCATCGCATCATGGCCAACTATATGCCGCACAACCACCGCAGCGGCGCATTGCTCACCCGGCTCGGTTTCGAACGTGAAGGCTATGCCAAGGATTATCTGCTGATCGATGGGCAGTGGCAGGATCACGTGTTGACCGCATTGACCAACAAAGAATGGCTACCGCCACGCTGAGGCCAGAAAATGAAATATCAATTAAGCGCCAAAGAAGCCCGGGTTATTGGTTGTCTGCTGGAAAAGCAGGTCACCACCCCGGATCAATATCCACTGTCTCTCAATGCCATCACGCTGGCCTGCAATCAAAAAACCAATCGCGATCCGGTGATGGATCTGACTGAAAGCGAAGTCCAGCAACTGCTCGATCTGCTGGTAAAACGGCATTTTTTACGTACGCAAAATGGCTTTGGCAATCGGGTCGTCAAATACGAGCAGCGTTTCTGCAATTCGGAGTTCGGCCAGCTTAAACTGTCCCCGGCCGAGGTGGCGGTGGTGGCCACACTGCTATTGCGCGGAGCGCAAACGCCGGGCGAATTGCGGACCCGAACCGCGCGCATGCACGATTTCAGCGACGTCGGCGAGGTTGAACAGCTGTTACAGCAGTTGACGAGCCGTGAAGACGGGCCGTTGGTGGTGCGGTTGGCACGTGAGCCGGGCAAGCGCGAAAGCCGTTTTATGCACCTGTTCAGCGGCGAGATTACACCGGTCGAGGAGGTGCAGGAAAGCGTGGATGACAGCATGCTGGGCGAACGGGTCGCGGCACTGGAAGAACAGGTGGCGCTGTTGAAACAGCAACTGCAACAACTGATGGCGCGGAGCGAAAATGAGTAAATTGCGTATTGGCATGGTCGGGCTGGGTGGGATCGCGCAAAAGGCCTATTTGCCGATCCTGAGCCAGGCGGCGGAATGGCAGCTGGTGGGCGGTTTTTCACCCAATCAGCAGAAAGCGCAGACGGTATGCGACAGCTATCGCATGCGTTGCTTTTCACGCCTGGATGCGCTGGCCGAACAGTGTGATGCGGTGTTTGTTCATAGCAGCACCGCCAGCCATTTTGCCGTGGTGCAACAGCTGTTGCAGCAGGGGGTACACGTTTATGTTGATAAGCCGTTGGCAGAAACGGTGGCGCAAGGTGAACAGCTGATCGAACTTGCCCAGGCGCGTGGCAAGACGCTGATGGTGGGTTTTAACCGCCGTTTCGCCCCGTTGTATCGCCAGTTGAAACAACAAATGCAGCAGCCGACCTCGCTGCGCATGGATAAACACCGCAGCGACAGCGTTGGGCCGCAGGATATGCGCTTTACCCTGCTGGACGACTATTTGCACGTGGTTGACACCGCGCTCTGGCTGGGCGGCGAACAGGCGGTATTGCAAAGCGGCCATTTGCAGGCCACCGCCGCCGGCGAAATGCTGTACGCCGAGCACCACTTCCAGTGTGGTGAGATGTTGATCACCACCAGTATGCACCGCCGGGCGGGCAGCCAGCGCGAAAGCGTACAGGCGGTAACCGACGGTGCGTGCTATCAGTTGCATGATATGCGTCAGTGGCTGCGAGAAGACGCCCGTGGCATCGTCGAGCAGCCGGTGCCGGGCTGGCAGTCCACCCTGGCGCAACGCGGCTTTGACGGTGCGGTGCGTCACTTTATCGAGGCGGTAGGCAACCAGAGCGTGCCGGAAACTGCCGGCGAGCAGGGGATCCGTGCCCAACGCGTTATCGAGCGCCTGCTGCGCGACGCGGCGGCGTAAGGTAATCCCATGTAACAGTTGGCGGTAGCTATTCTTTGATGGATGCGTAAACTGAAGCCACTTTATTGACACCAACGCCTGCTGCCGCAGGCGTTGATATTTTACGGTATTATTCAAAACCACATGAACCTACTAAAATCACTGGCAGCCGTCAGCTCGATGACGATGTTCTCTCGGGTGCTGGGCTTCGCGCGTGATGCCATCGTGGCACGCGTTTTTGGGGCAGGCATGGCAACGGACGCCTTTTTCGTGGCGTTCAAGTTACCCAACCTGCTGCGGCGCATCTTTGCCGAGGGGGCTTTTTCGCAGGCTTTCGTGCCGATTTTGGCAGAATACAAGAGTCAACAGGGCGAAGAAGCGACGCGCACCTTTATTGCCTACGTTTCCGGTCTGTTGACGCTGGTGTTGGCCATCGTGACGGTGGCGGGGATGCTGGCCGCGCCCTGGGTCATTTTTGTCACCGCGCCGGGCTTTACCGACACGCCGGACAAGTTCGCGCTGACCTCGGCGTTGCTGCGTATTACCTTTCCCTACATTCTGCTGATCTCACTGGCGTCGCTGGTTGGGGCCATCCTGAATACCTGGAACCGCTTCTCGATACCGGCGTTTGCGCCGACGTTGCTTAACGTCAGCATGATCGGGTTCGCCCTGTTTGCCGCCCCGTATTTTAACCCGCCGGTGCTGGCGCTGGCGTGGGCGGTGGTGGTTGGCGGTGTGCTGCAACTGGGTTACCAACTGCCACATCTGAAGAAAATCGGCATGTTGGTCTTGCCGCGTATCAAGTGGCGTGATGCTGGCGTTTGGCGCGTTATGCGTCAGATGGGGCCGGCGATCCTTGGGGTGTCGGTGAGTCAGATTTCGCTGATTATTAACACCATCTTTGCCTCGTTTCTGGTGTCCGGTTCGGTGTCATGGATGTATTATGCCGACCGCCTGATGGAGTTCCCTTCCGGCGTGCTGGGTGTGGCGTTGGGCACCATTCTGTTGCCGTCACTGGCTAAAAGCTTCTCCAGCGGCAACCATGATGAATATTCACGTCTGATGGACTGGGGACTGCGCCTGTGCTTCCTGCTGGCGTTGCCTAGCGCGGTGGCGCTGGGCATTCTGGCCAAACCGCTGACGGTCTCCTTGTTCCAGTACGGTAAATTTACCGCGTTCGACGCGGCGATGACGCAGCGTGCGCTGGTTGCCTATTCGGTCGGTCTGATGGGGTTGATCGTGGTGAAAGTGCTGGCACCGGGCTTCTATTCGCGGCAAAACATCAAAACGCCGGTGAAAATCGCCATTATTACGCTGATCATGACGCAGGTGATGAACCTGGCGTTTATCGGGCCGTTGAAACATGCCGGCCTGTCCTTGTCCATCGGTCTGGCTGCCTGCCTGAATGCCTCTTTGCTGTACTGGCAGCTGCGCAAACAGGATATCTTCCAGCCGCAGCCAGGCTGGGCGGTGTTCCTTGCCAAGCTGCTGGTGGCGGTCCTGGTCATGTCGGCGGTGCTGGTGGGCGTGATGTGGTTCATGCCGGCCTGGGATCACGGCAATATGCTGGAACGCCTATTACGGCTGGCGGTGGTGGTAGTGGCCGGCGTGGTGGCTTACTTCGGCGTACTGGCTGGGTTGGGCTTCCGTCCACGTGACTTTGCCCGCAAAGCGGCGTAACGGGGCAGCAGATGCAAAAAGGGTCGCCTTGGCGACCCTTTTTTATTGCCGATGGGCGGCGTTACATGCGTTCGACGGTGTCGATACCCAGCGTATCCAGGCCGGTTTTCAGCGTCTTGGCAGTGAGCAACGCCAGCTTCAAACGGCTCTGACGCGCTGCTTCGCTGTCGGCGTTCAAAATCTGGCAATGTTCATAGAAGCTGGAGAACAGGCCGGCAACATCGTACAGATAGCTACACATCACGTGAGGTGTGCCTTCGCGCGCCACCACGGTGAGGGTTTCCTCAAACTGCAGCAGACGGGTTGCCAGCGCAATTTCACGCTCTTCGGTCATCACCAGTGGCAGCGTCAGCGCGTTTTCATCGACGCCGGCACGTTTGAACACCGAAGCCACGCGGGTATAGGCGTACTGCATGTAAGGGGCGGTGTTACCTTCGAACGACAGCATGTTATCCCAGTCAAAGATATAGTCGGTGGTGCGACTTTTTGACAGGTCGGCATATTTCACCGCGCCGATGCCGACGGCATTGACGACCTTGTTCAGTTCGTCGGCAGGCATGTCCGGGTTCTTTTCGGCGATCAGCTTCGCCGCGCGCTCAATGGCTTCATCCAGCAGGTCGGACAGCTTGATGGTGCCGCCTGAGCGGGTCTTGAACGGCTTGCCGTCCTTGCCCAGCATCATGCCGAACATATGGTGTTCCAGCGAGACGGAGTCCGGCACGTATCCGGCCTTGCGTACGATGGTCCAGGCCTGCATCAGATGCTGATGCTGGCGGGAGTCGATGTAGTAGAGCACCCGATCGGCACCCAGTGTCTCATAACGGTATTTGGCGCAGGCGATATCGGTGGTGGTATACAGGTAACCGCCGTCTTTCTTCTGGATGATGACGCCCATCGGCTCGCCATCCTTGTTTTTGTATTCGTCCAGGAACACCACGGTCGCGCCTTCGCTTTCCACCGCCAGCCCTTTGGCTTTCAAATCCTCAACGATGCCAGGCAGCATGGCGTTGTACAGGCTTTCGCCCATTACGTCGTCTTCGGTCAGGGTAACGTTAAGACGGTTGTAGACCAGTTGGTTCTGCGCCATGGTGATGTTGACCAGCTTGCGCCACATGCCGAGGCAGTATTGATCGCCGCCTTGCAGCTTGACCACGTAGCCACGGGCGCGTTCGGCGAACTGTGCATCTTCGTCGTAGTGTTTCTTTGCTTCACGATAAAACTGTTCCAGATCGGACAGGCCCATTTCGCTGGCGTTTTCGTTCTGCATTTTTTCCAGGTAGGCAATCAGCATGCCGAACTGGGTGCCCCAGTCGCCGACGTGATTTGCCCGGATCACCTTGTGTCCGAGGAACTCCTGGGTACGAGCAGCCGCGTCACCAATGATAGTGGAGCGCACGTGGCCGACATGCATCTCTTTGGCGACGTTTGGCGCCGAGTAGTCGATGACGATGGTTTGTGGCTCGACCGGCGCAATGCCCAGTTTCGGCGCACGCAATGCGGCGTCGGCATGTTGTGCCACCCAGGCTGGGGTCAGGAAGATATTGATAAAGCCCGGGCCGGCGATTTCTACTTTAGTGGCGATATCGCCAAGATCCAGCAGTTGCACCACTTTTTCTGCCAGTTGTCGCGGGGGCATGCCGAGTTTTTTCGCCACGGACATGACGCCGTTAGCCTGATAATCACCAAACTGCGCCTTGGCGGACTGACGAACCTGAGCTTCGCAATCGGCGGGTGCGCCTGCGGCAATCAGCGCCTGGCTGACTTTTTCTGAGAGAAGAGCCTGAATATTCACCGGGATACCTTAAATGACGAACGAGGGTCGCGCACTGCGCCCCTCCGGAAAACAGCCTGTAATTGTACCCGATTGCAGGCGCCGCGTCAGCAGTTGGCGCGGATTGAAGCCGAGGAAAACCTGATGCACAGCCGCAAGGCGTTACCCACGGCTTTGGCGAGTGGGCGAACGGAGATTAAGTAAGCAAAGTAGGGGAGGGTAAAACAAAAAACGAATGGAGGGGTTAATGCTTTTTATTGCGACGATTCGCATCCAGGCTGCTGGTGCGACGTGTTTTAAAATGGCGATAAATGGCGTAAGCGGCAATAACAATCAATATTGCGGATAACGTTAAAAGGAACATGATAATTTATCTCTGTTATAACATTTTCCCAAAATAGCTTAATTATTTGCATGAAGCAATTCGTGACAATTTATTTAAGATAAGTCTCAGGTGACTGGCCTTGAAGGCTGATTTAAAACAATGACATGGATAATGATTTGCTTATTATTCCATCTGTTGCGTTGTTGGTAATGCGCATTGTTAATGCATCATTGTTTTTTTGTGTTGCAGTCACTCGCTAATGGCAGAATTACACGTCATTTGGTTATTAACTTATGATCTTAATTTTTGGTTTGGGGAAATTATTGGCATGCGAAAAATCCTAAAAAACAAATTAACGCACAAAAGTTTAACGTTACTGAAATTGATTAGCCATATAGCATATCTAGTCTGTTCTTTTATCTCATCATACAATGATGAATTTAATATGGCCGAACGTGGCGGTCGGCGCGCTGCCAGTGTAAATTATGCCGTTTGCAATGTGGTTGTGTTGTCGCAGGAGCTTTATGACCAATTTATCCGCTATCGCCGAGCTGGGCGACCTGGTGCTGGATCTGCCGCGTTTTGAGCAGGCGCTGGCGCAATTTGCCGAAAAACTGCATCTCGATCTGTCGCAGTTTACTGCCGATCATATTTCGCTACGTTGCCACCAGCAGGCCACCGCCGAACGCTGGCGGCGGGGATTGCTGCAATGCGGCACTCTGATCTCCGAGGCGATGATTAATGGCCGACCGATCTGCCTGTTCAGTCTGGCAGAACCGCTGTCGGTGGGGCCGTGGCGCATTGACTGCATCGAGTTGCCGTATCCCGGTGAGAAGCGTTACCCGCATGAAGGCTGGGAACATGTGGAACTGGCGCTTGGCGGCGATCCGCAGACGCTGTACGCGCGCGCGCTGGCGCTGTTGCCGGATCAGGCGCTGTTGGCACCGGGCATCAAACTCAAGCAGAGTTCGCCAAAAGGCCAAGGCGAACGCTTGCCAAATCCAACGTTGGCGATCACCGATGGCAGCGTAACCATCAAATTCCATCCTTATACGTTGCGTGAGATTGTCGCCAGCGAAGGTGCCTAGCCCATCAGCGCTTGCACGGCGTTGGACATACGCTGCAACGCGCGTTGCAGCAAGGCACGCTGGCAGGCGAAATTGAGCCGCACAAATCGTCGATCGCCAAACTCCAGGCCGGGGCTCAAGCCGACGCCGGCCTGTTCAAAAAATGCATGCGGGTTGTCGACCGGCAGCCCGCTGCAATCGATCCAGGCCAGATAGGTCGCTTCCACCGGCTGCAACTGCAAACCGGGCAGGGCAGTGATGCACGCCATCACCAAATCACGGTTACCACGCAGATAGTCTAGCTGGGCGTCTAGCCATGGCTGGCCGTGGCAATAGGCCGCCTGGGCCGCCACCAGTGCCAGCACGTCGACCTCCGGCACAATGCCGCGACGTTCACGACACAGCGCGCGCCGTAACTCGCTATTGGGCACGATGGCCATTGACGCCCCCAGCCCGGCGATATTGAAGGTTTTAGACGGTGACATCAGGGTTATGCTGCGCTGCGCCGCATCCTCATTCAGCGTGGCAAAGGGGATGTGCTGCAAGCCGGGCTCGAGCAACAGATCGCAATGGATTTCGTCGGAGCAGACGATCAACTGGTGCGCTTGTGCAAATTGCTGCTGCGCCAGTAGCTCATTGCGGCGATAAACCGTGCCGCCGGGGTTGTGCGGATTACACAGCAACAAGAGCTTTTCTCGCCCGTTCAATTGACTGGCTGCGGAGGACAAATCCGGTAGCCAGCGCTGCGCGCGCAGTTGCATGGGGATGGAGAGTTGGCGGCAGCCGGCAAATGCCGCCGCTTTGCGAAACGGTGGATAAATTGGCGCCGGAGCCAGCGTGCCGGCGTCTGCATCGGTAAAGGCACGTACGCACAGGTTCAGCCCACACACCAGACCGGGCAAAAAAATCAGCCATTCGGGCTTGATGTGCCAGCTATAGCGCTCTACCATGCGCCGGATAAAAACCTCAATAAGAACAGGGGAAGGATGGCTGTAGCCGAATACGCCGTGGGCGACCCGCTGTTGCAGCGCGTCGATCACCGCCGGCGGGGAGCGAAAATCACTGTCGGCAACCCACAGCGGAATAATGTCGCGATCGTGATATCTGTCCCACTTAACGCTTTCACTGTGACTGCGGTCTACCCATTGATCAAAATTGAATGCCATAGTTATCTCCTGAACCGTTTCAATATTGATGCTTTGAGCCTAGGCGAGAAGTCTGGTGCTTAACAACCGTTGTGTTATTTGGCCGTCATCTGGGGGTGACAATGATTAAACTGGAAGTTTGTTGCTATAGCGTAGATTGCGCACTGACGGCTGAACGGGCAGGCGCCGATCGTATTGAACTCTGTGCCAGTCAGAGCGAGGGCGGTCTGACGCCAAGCTACGGTTCCCTGTTGTTGGCGCGTGAACGGCTGAGTATTCCGGTACATCCGATCGTTCGTCCGCGCGCAGGCGATTTCTGCTACGGCGCGGTAGACTTTGCCGTGATGAAAAGCGATATCTCATTGATGCGTGACATGGGATTCGCCGGCGTGGTGGTGGGGATGCTCGACGAAGAAGGGCATATCGATCTGCGGCGGATGCAGGAGATCGTGTCGCTGAGCGGTGATATGGCGGTGACCTTCCACCGTGCCTTCGACATGTGCCAGAACCCGATGACCGCACTGGCGCAACTTACCGATCTTGGTATTGCGCGTATTCTGACCTCTGGCCAGCAACAAAATGCCGAACTGGGGTTGCCGCTGCTGCGTGATTTGCAGCAGGCCAGTCAGGGGCCGGTGATTATGGCCGGTGCCGGGGTGCGATTGAGCAATCTGCACAAGTTTGTCGATATCGGCATTCGGGAACTGCACAGTTCGTCTGGCCATACCGTACCGTCGACCATGCGCTACCGCAAGGCGGGGGTGACCATGTGCGCCGATAATGAATTTGACGAATTCAGCCATTATTGCGTGGATGGCGAGATGGTCGAGGCGATGAAGAATGCGCTGGCGCTGGTTGATCCGATGGCGCAAAGCGCCTAGTGCGTCGGTGGTTGCTCTTCTGGCTCGTTAAAATCTCCTTTCGTCCGTGTCTCCATACATCAGCCCCGACCTTCTGGTCGGGGCTTTTTTGCGCATTCAGCCCTGGCATGGCAGGCAAGAGAGCAACCCGCCACGGTCGTGTGATATATTTGCTGCCGAAACGTTAATTTTATTATTGTCAGGTAGCATGATTAACCCGTTAGTTAAGCAGTTGAAGATTGGATGCGCGCGCCTATGGCCGCACCCGTTGGGCGTAGGAAAAAAGGAGATGCTGATCTCCGGTTGCGGCGCCGGTTTAGGATTAATGATTACCGGCTGGATCAGCCATTGGATGCTGGGGGAGGCCAACTTATGGTTTATCGCGCCGATGGGCGCCTCTGCGGTATTGCTGTTTGGCGTGCCGGGTAGTCCATTGGCTCAGCCGTGGTCAATCGTTGGTGGCAACCTGGTGGCGGCGACGGTGGGGGTCAGCGTCGGCGTGCCGATCGCCGATCCCGGTATCGCCTGCGGCGTTGCAGTGGGCATCGCCATTGTGCTGATGTTCAAACTGCGCTGTTTGCATCCGCCGAGCGGGGCAGTGGCGTTGACGGCGATCCTCGGCGGGCCGACGGTGCATCAGTTGGGCTACGGCTTTGTGTTGACCCCGGTGTTGCTCAATTCCGTGTTGCTGGCGCTGCTGGCACTGGTGTTCAACAATCTGGCGGGTCGACGCTATCCGCATGCGTTGGCCGACACGGAGGCCAAACCGGAACCGCTACCGATTGACGTACCGATCACCCGCGCAGATCTGCATGTCGCGCTGATGGACGGCGAGTTTCTCGATATTGACGAAGACGACCTGCAGGAAATATTGCAGCGGGCGGAACGCGCTGCCCAACAGCGATTGGCCATGCGACCTTAAACGCTAACCAAACGGCCGCGTCGGCGGCCGTTTGGCAACCTGGCGAGCTTTTTTAAGGTTTTCTGGCGATCAGCACCGCGCGACGTGGTGCGGGATAGCCTTCAATGGTTTTGCTGCGATCGTTCGGGTCAAGGAAATCCGCCAGCGACTCGCTGGTCATCCAGTCGGTGCGACGCTGTTCTTCAGTGCTGGTGACGCTGATATCTGCCACGGTTACATCAACGAAACCACATTTTTCCAGCCAGCATTTCAGCGCTTCGGTCGACGGGATAAAATAGACGTTGCGCATTTGCGCGTAGCGGTCACCCGGCACCAGGACCTGATGGCGATCGCCTTCTACTACCAACGTTTCCAGCACCAGTTCACCTTCACGCACCAGCTGATTCTTCAGCTGATACAGGTGATCCAGCGGCGAACGACGGTGATACAGCACGCCCATGGAAAATACGCTGTCGAACGCCGCCAGTTCCGGCAGTTGCTCAATCCCCAACGGCAACAGATGGGCACGCTGATCGCCGCCCAGCAGTTTGCGTACCGCTTCGAACTGGCACAGGAACAGCTGCATCGGGTCGATGCCAACCACAAACTGCGCCCCGGCGCCGATCATGCGCCACATGTGATAACCGCTGCCGCAGCCGACATCCAGCACCGTTCGGCCGGCCAAGGGAGAAATATGCGGTAATACCCGCTCCCACTTCCAGTCGGAATGCCATTCGGTTTCGATATCGATACCGTACAGCGAGAACGGCCCTTTACGCCATGGCATCAGGGTGCGCAGCATTTTTTCGATGCCTTCACGCTGGCCGGCCGACAGCGGCTGATCCAGCTCGGCGTGTACGCCGTGGAGCAGGTCAAGTCGGGTAGGGGTCAACGACGGCAGGTGTTCTACCGAATTGAACCATTGTTTGAATTTACCGTGCAGCGATTCGCGCTGCCAGGCGGAGATTTGCGCCGGCAGGGTATCCAGCCAGTGGCTGAGTGGGCTTTTGGCAATATGCCGATAAAAATCACCGAACTCAATCATGCCGTTTCTCCTGACTTCAAGGCGATCAGTGAGCCGAAGTTGAAGCATTGGAACCACACTTCAGCATGCTCAAAGCCGGCCTGCTTCAACCGTGCCTTATGGGCCTCTACCGAGTCGGTCAGCATGACGTTTTCCAGCATGCTGCGTTTCTGGCTGATCTCCAGTTCGCTGTAGCCGTTGGCGCGTTTGAAATCGTGATGCATATTGAACAGCAGTTCGCCGATGTCGCCGTCTTCAAAGCTGAATTTTTCGGACAACACCAGTGCGCCGCCCGGGCGTAGACCACGATATACATGCTGCAACAGGCGCAAACGATCGGCGGGCTCGAGGAATTGCAGCGTAAAATTCAGTACCACCATTGATGCATTCTCGATGTTGATATCGAGAATGTCGGCCTCGATCACCTCAACCGGCGTATCGGCGCGGAAGGCATCAATATGGCGACGGCAACGTTCGACCATCGCCGGGGAATTGTCGATGGCCAGGATTTTGCAGCCGTCAACCTTGATGTTTCGCCGCATCGACAGCGTCGCCGCGCCCAGCGAACAGCCCAGATCGTACACCTGACTGTTCGGCTGTACGAAACGCTCGGCCAGCATGCCAATCATGGAAATGATATTGGAATAGCCGGGAACGGAGCGCTGGATCATGTCGGGAAACACTTCAGCGACGCGTTCGTCGAAGGTCCAGTCGCCCAGTTTGGCTATCGGGGCGGAAAATAGAGTATCGCGGTTTGGCATAGCGGCAAAAAATCAGCTCAGAATTCGGAGGGGCGTATTCTAGCAGATTTAGCCTAAATAATTCGAGTTGCATCGCGGTGCGACCGTGCGACAGCGATTTGCACTCGCTGGCGTTGGCCGTTGGCAGCGCGCGGAGAATGGCGGGCGCGTGGATTCAAGTCTCTGATTCGGGAACAGGCGGCAAAGCCGCCTTGAACCGGCAACATCAGTACAGACTGAAGATCAGATCCCATGGCAGGTAGATGATATTTGCCAACACCATCAGCACCAGGGCAATGTAGGTGGCGGACATGCCAGAACGACGCCAGCTGACTTCACGGTTGCGCAGACCGTAATAATGCACCAGCCGACCGGCCATCAGCATCAGGCCGCACACGTGAATCATCCATACTCCAGCACCGTTCATCTCCATCATTACCAGCAGCACGGCGGCAATCGGGATGTATTCAACGGCGTTGCCGTGGACACGAATGGCGGTTTGCAGTTCATAAAAGCCACCGTCGCCATAGGCGACGCGATACTGTGTTCTGAGTTTGACTACGTCGTAAGAGAGTTTGATCAACAACAATGCGCCGAGCACTACATAAAGCGCGCTTACCATTATTTAACTCCATTCCCTAACCAAAACTGGCAGCAGCATGATAACTGCCATTAGTCCGGCTGTCGCGGAGAAAAATCTGATGTAATACGTCCGATTAATTGGTTAAAACAGTGAGTTCTGTTCTGGCCAGTCCGGTGGCGCGGGCAATGAGGGGATAACCCGCCGCAGCTGTTGCCAGATTTTTTGCGCCTGTTGTGGTGAATCTCCGTTATCCGGGGTGTGAATAAAAAGGTAAGGATTGTGCCGCCGTTGCCAATCGGGCAGTTTCTGTTGCCAGGGGGCAAACCAGCGCAGATTATCTTCCAGCACATCGCCGCCGATGAAGCGCACCAGCGGATTATTGGCGGTAATCAGCGCGTGCACCGGCAGCATCGGTTTTTTTTGCTGGGCGTCGCGTACGGCGGCACTGTTGGCGGCGGCGTGATGCACCGGTCGACTGTCGAGGATCACCCGGTTGATACCGCGCTGATGTAATCCCTGATTCAGCAGGCGTTCTTCTTCGCCCTTGGCGAAAAACGCCGGGTGACGCACCTCCACCCCGTAGGTAAACGCCTTGGGCAGCGTGTCGAAAAACGCCCACATTGTCGGCAGCTCGGCCGGGCCGAAGGCTGCCGGCAATTGCAGCCACAGTTGGCCGATGCGTGGCTGTATCGGCGTCAGACACTGATAGAAAGCCTGAATATCCGAGCTGCAATTGCGCAATGCTGCCTTATGGCTGATAGCGGAGGGGAACTTGAAGCAGAAGCGAAAGTTGTCATCGGTCATGGCGTGCCAGCGCTGAACGATCTCCAGCTTCGGCAGCGCATAAAAGGTGGTATTGCCTTCCACACAGTTAAAGTAGCGGCTGTAGTCAGCCAGGTCGCGCAGCCCGATACGCTGCCAGGCCGGGTGTTGCCATTGTGGTAATCCGATATACATCAGCGCCTTCGTCATGCATCGGCTGCCCCGGCAGGGCAGCACAAAAAATAATGCCTACGTTAGCGTGCAACCTGAAGCGCGGCAAGAATTTCACCGGTGCTGCGCACTCGCGCCAGGCGTGGAAAAATGTTCTCAAAGGCAAAACGGTGTATCTCGGCGTTCGGCGCGCTGCACATGTCTTCGGCGATAATCAGTTCAAAGCCTCGTTCCCATGCGGCGCGGGCGGTGGACTCAACGCCGATGTTGGTGGCAATGCCGCCCAGCACCAGGGTTGTTATGCCGCGACGGCGCAGCTGCATTTCCAGATCGGTGCCGTAGAACGCTCCCCATTGGCGTTTGACGATCAAAATATCGCTGTCGTCGACCGCCAGTGCCTCCGGGAAGGTCCACCAATCAGCGGGCAAGCCGCCAACCGGTGCCGGCGTTGGCCGATCGACCGGCTGTTTCAACGCTTCGGCAAAGGTATCGGACCAGCCGACGCGTACCATCATCACCGGTGCGCCAAGCGCGCGGAAACGTCCAGCGAGGTGGGCGGCGTGCGTTACCACCTGTTCCGCACTGTGCGGGCCGCCGGCGTAGGGCAGAATACCGTTTTGCAAATCGATAACCACTAGCGCGGTGGTTTGGGCGTCAATGTTTAACATGGCGATTTTCTCATGGTGTAAATGGATTAAATCACCGCTGTAACCGGCACGCGTAACCCGGTGCGTTACAGCGGCTTGTTTCAGGCTACGTGAAAATTCTGCGCCGGGTTAACGGGAATTTTGTTAATCAATGTGTTGATTCGGGTAAAAACGCGCCATTTAGCCGTTGAACAATGCTGTGTTCGCACTTATCGGACGGATGAATTTCCTTTATAATGACCGCCTTTTTTCAACACTCTTTAATCCCACGACCTATGCCGATTTACGAATGTGTCTGCGCCGCCGAGCGGCGTCGCGCGAGGCGATTCAAAACAGGTAATAAGCGTTCATCGGATAACCGCAGCGTGCAGAGCAGCAATTTCTCTGGCGCGGCATCGGCTGAGTAAAAGGATAGCGTATGCGTACTGAATATTGCGGGCAGTTGAATCTGTCCCACGTGGGCCAGGAAGTGACTTTGTGCGGTTGGGTCAATCGTCGTCGCGATTTGGGCGGCCTGATCTTTATTGATATGCGTGACCGCGAAGGCATCGTACAGGTGTTCTTCGATCCGGACCAGAAAACGGCGTTCGATAAGGCGTTCGAGTTGCGCAACGAGTTCTGTATTCAGATCGTCGGCACCGTACGCGCCCGTCCAGACAGCCAGATCAACAAAGACATGGCCACCGGCGAAGTAGAAGTATTCGCCCACGGATTGGAGATCATTAACCGCTCGGAGCCGCTGCCGCTGGACTCCAACCAGACTAACAGTGAAGAAGCGCGCCTGAAATACCGCTATCTGGATCTGCGTCGCCCGGAAATGGCCGACCGTCTGAAAGCCCGAGCCAAAATCACCAGCTTCGTGCGCCGCTTTATGGATCAGCACGGCTTCCTCGACATCGAAACCCCAATGCTGACCAAAGCCACGCCGGAAGGCGCACGCGACTATCTGGTGCCAAGCCGGGTGCACAAGGGCAAGTTTTACGCATTGCCGCAGTCGCCGCAGCTGTTCAAGCAGCTGCTGATGATGTCCGGCTTCGACCGTTACTACCAGATCGTCAAGTGCTTCCGCGACGAAGATCTGCGTGCCGACCGTCAGCCTGAATTTACCCAGATCGACGTGGAAACCTCCTTTATGACCGCCGATCAGGTGCGTGAAGTCATGGAGCAACTGGTACGCGAGCTGTGGCAAGAAGTGAAGGGCGTCGATCTCGGCGATTTCCCGATCATGACCTTCGCCGAAGCAATGCGCCGTTACGGTTCTGACAAACCGGACCTGCGTAACCCGCTGGAGCTGGTGGACGTGGCCGATCTGGTGAAGGACGTCGAGTTCAAAGTGTTCTCCGGTCCGGCTAACGATGCCAAGGGCCGCGTAGCGGCGATCCGCGTTCCGGGCGGCGCCCAGCTGACCCGCAAGCAGATCGACGAGTACGGTGCGTTCGTCAATATCTATGGCGCCAAAGGCCTGGCATGGCTGAAGGTCAACGACCGCGCCGCCGGTCTTGAGGGGGTACAGAGCCCGATCGCCAAATTCCTCAACGCCGAGGTGCTGGAAGCGGTGCTGGCGCGCAGCGAAGCGCAAACCGGCGACATTCTGTTCTTCGGCGCCGACAGCCACAAGATCGTGACCGACGCCATGGGCGCGCTGCGTTTGAAGCTGGGCCGCGATTTGCAACTGACCAGACTGGACGCATGGGCGCCGCTGTGGGTTGTCGACTTCCCAATGTTTGAAGACGACGGTGAAGGCGGTCTGGCGGCGATGCACCACCCGTTCACCGCGCCGCGTGATATGGCACCGGAAGCGCTGGCAAACGATCCTACCAGTGCCATCGCCAACGCCTATGACATGGTGGTGAACGGCTATGAAGTCGGTGGCGGTTCAGTGCGTATTCACCGTAGCGAGATGCAACAGACGGTATTTGGCATTCTTGGCATTAATGAACATGAGCAACGCGAAAAGTTCGGCTTCCTGCTGGATGCGCTGAAGTACGGTACGCCGCCGCATGCCGGCCTGGCCTTCGGTCTGGACCGCCTGGTGATGCTGTTGACCGGTACCGACAATATCCGTGACGTGATCGCCTTCCCGAAAACCACCGCTGCGGCCTGTCTGATGACCGATGCGCCAAGCTTTGCCAATCCGGCGGCGTTGCAGGAACTCGCCATCAGCGTGGTGAAGAAAGCTGCTACCGAGCAAGAGAGCGAGTGATGAACTACAAGCGTCCCGAGTCTATTCTGGTAGTGATTTACGCGCGATCCAGTGGTCGGGTGCTGATGTTACAGCGGCGCGATGATACTGAGTTCTGGCAGTCGGTCACCGGCAGCCTGGAGTTGGATGAGTCGCCGCCGTGTGCCGCACGGCGTGAGGTCATGGAAGAAATCGGCATCGATATCGACGCAGAGAAACTGCCGTTATTCGATTGTCAGCGCTGTGTGGAGTTTGAACTCTTTGTCCATTTGCGACATCGCTATGCGCCGGGAACCACGCGTAATAAAGAGCATTGGTTCTGCCTGGCGTTGCCCGAAGAGCGCGAGCCGGTGATTACCGAGCATCACGCCTACCAATGGCTTGAGGCGGCCGACGCCGTCAAATTGACCAAGTCATGGAGCAACCAGCAGGCGATTGAAGAGTTTGTGATTAATTCAGTCCAGTAGTCTTTATTTTTGGAGATATTTTATGGCAGGTCACAGTAAGTGGGCCAACACAAAGCACCGCAAAGCGGCACAAGATGCCAAACGCGGTAAGATTTTCACCAAAATTATCCGTGAGCTGGTGACGGCGGCCAAACTGGGCGGCGGCGATCCGGATTCCAACCCGCGCCTGCGCGCGGCGATGGACAAGGCGCTGTCCAACAACATGACGCGCGATACCATGAACCGTGCCATTGCGCGCGGCGTCGGCGGCGACGACGACAGCAACATGGAAACCATCATTTACGAAGGCTACGGTCCGGGCGGCACCGCCATCATGATCGAATGCCTGAGCGACAACCGTAACCGTACCGTGGCGGAAGTGCGCCATGCTTTCACCAAGTGTGGCGGCAACCTGGGGACCGACGGCTCGGTGGCTTACCTGTTCACCAAGAAAGGCGTTATCACCTATGCACCAGGTCTGGACGAAGACACGCTGATGGAAGCGGCGCTGGAAGCCGGCGCTGAAGATATCGTGACCTATGACGACGGCGCGATCGACGTCTACACCGCATGGGAAAATCTGGGCGAAGTGAAAGACGCACTGACCGCCGCCGGTTTCACCGCCGAGGCGGCCGAAGTGTCGATGATCCCGTCGACCAAAGCCGATATGGACGAAGAAACCGCGCCGAAGCTGCTGCGTCTGATCGATATGCTGGAAGACTGTGACGACGTGCAGGAGGTTTACCATAACGGTGAAATCTCCGACGAGGTGGCGGCGACGCTGTAATGCGTGCGAATGCGCGACAGCGCAGGGCAATGTTGGTTGTTCACACGGAGCGGCTCTGACAATGGCGATCATTCTTGGTATCGATCCAGGTTCACGCATCACCGGTTATGGCCTGATCCGTCAGCAGGGCCGTCAGTTGAGCTACATCGCCAGCGGCTGCATTCGCACGGTAGTAGATGATATGCCGACGCGTTTGAAACTGATCTATGCCGGCGTCAGCGAAATCATCACCCAGTTCCAGCCGGATTTTTTTGCCATCGAACAGGTGTTTATGGCGAAAAACCCGGACTCGGCGCTGAAGCTTGGGCAGGCGCGCGGCGTGGCGATCGTCGCTGCCGTCAACCAGAACCTTGAGGTGTTCGAGTATGCGGCACGTCAGGTCAAGCAGACGGTGGTTGGCACCGGCGCGGCGGAAAAGAGCCAGGTGCAGCATATGGTGCGCTCGTTGCTCAAGCTCTCTGCCAATCCGCAGGCGGATGCCGCCGACGCCCTGGCGATTGCCATCACCCATTGCCACCTTAGCCAAAACGTGCTGCGTATGAGTGAAGGGCGATTGAATCTGGCGCGAGGTCGGCTACGCTGAAAACGCGCGCTGCAACAACACGGGCTGGATATTCATCCAGCCTTTTTTATGGTATAAGCTTAGCAGCATTGCATGGCCGCAGGCCGTGATCGGAATCCAAGCAGGAGGGTAAATGATAGGTCGTCTCAGAGGTAATATCCTGGAAAAGCAGCCGCCGCTGGTGTTGCTGGAAGCGAATGGCGTCGGTTACGAAGTGCATATGCCGATGACCTGCTTCTATGAACTGCCGGAACTGGGGCAGGAAGCGATCGTATTTACCCATTTTGTGGTGCGTGAAGATGCGCAATTATTATACGGCTTCAATGACAAGCAGGAACGCGCGCTGTTCCGTGAGTTGATCAAGGTGAACGGCGTCGGGCCAAAACTGGCGCTGGCTATCCTGTCTGGCATGTCGGCGCAGCAATTTGTCAGCGCGGTAGAACGCGAAGAAATCACCGCCCTGGTGAAACTGCCGGGGGTTGGTAAAAAAACCGCCGAACGCCTGGTGGTGGAAATGAAGGACCGCTTCAAGGGGCTGAACGGCGATCTGTTCAACAACAGCAGCGAAATCAGCCTGCCGGCCAGCGCGACTCAGACACCGGAAGCCGACGCCGAGGCTGAAGCCGCTTCCGCCCTGGTGGCCCTGGGTTACAAGCCACAGGAAGCCAGCCGCATGGTCAGCAAGATCGCCAAGCCGGGTGCGGATTGCGAAACCCTGATCCGCGACGCGTTGCGCGCCGCACTGTAACCGTTGCGAAGGGATAAAACATGATTGAAGCTGACCGCCTGATCTCTGCCGAGCCGATTACCGAAGAAGAGGTTATCGACCGCGCGATTCGTCCCAAGCTGTTGACGGAATACGTCGGTCAGCCGCACGTTCGTGAACAGATGGAAATCTTCATACAGGCGGCGAAGCAGCGCAGTGACGCATTGGATCATCTGCTGATATTCGGCCCGCCTGGATTGGGTAAAACCACCCTGGCGAACATCGTTGCCAACGAAATGGGCGTCAATTTACGTACTACGTCTGGCCCGGTACTGGAGAAAGCCGGCGATCTGGCGGCGATGCTGACCAACCTCGAACCCCACGATGTGCTGTTTATCGATGAAATCCACCGTCTGTCGCCGGTGGTCGAAGAGGTGTTGTATCCGGCGATGGAAGACTATCAGCTGGACATCATGATCGGCGAAGGGCCGGCGGCACGCTCGATCAAGCTCGACCTGCCGCCGTTTACCCTGATTGGCGCCACCACGCGCGCCGGCTCGCTGACCTCACCGCTGCGCGACCGTTTTGGCATCGTTCAGCGGCTGGAGTTTTATCAGGTAGCGGATCTGGAGCACATTGTATCACGTAGTGCCCATTGCCTTGGTCTGAGCCTGTCGACGGAAGGTTCGCATGAAATCGCCCGACGCGCGCGCGGCACGCCGCGTATTGCCAACCGCCTGCTGCGACGGGTGCGTGACTTTGCCGAAGTGCGAGCCAACGGCCAGATCAGCGGCGAAGTGGCCGCACAGGCGTTGAACATGCTCAACGTCGACGCCGAAGGCTTTGACTATATGGACCGCAAACTGTTGCTGGCAATTATCGATAAGTTCACCGGCGGGCCGGTGGGGCTGGATAACCTGGCGGCGGCGATTGGCGAAGAGCGGGAAACCATCGAAGATGTGATTGAACCGTTCCTGATCCAGCAAGGCTTTATCCAACGCACGCCGCGCGGGCGGATGGCCACGCTGCATGCCTATAAGCATTTCGGTATCGAACGCGAAGAGTAATAAAAAGGGCGCAACAGATTGCGCCCGATTATTTTGTCATCCTGATGACGGCGTTTACGCCTGCTGCTTTTTCGCCAGGCTGAGCACGAACAGTATTGCCGCACTCAGCACCACCGACGGACCGGCCGGGGTGTCGTAAAACGCCGAGAAGGTCAACCCGCCGCTCACCGCCAGCATACCGATGATTACCGCATATCCCGCCATCTGCTCCGGCGTACGGGCAAACCGCCGCGCGGTGGCCGCTGGGATAATCAGCAGCGAAGTAATGATTAACGCGCCAACAAACTTCATCGCCAGGCCGATAGTCAACGCCGTCACCAGCATTAACACGGTACGCGCCCGAGCCAGATTGACGCCGTCAACGTGCGCCATTTCCGGGCTGATGGTCATTGACAGCAAATCGCGCCATTGCCACCATAGCACCAGCAGTACAATCGCCACGCCAATGGCAATCATACCGATATCGCTGATGGTGACTGACAGCAGATCGCCAAACAGGTAGGCCATCAGATCGACCCGCACGTTGGACATCAGTGCCACCACCACCAGACCCAAAGACAGAGCGCTGTGCGCCATGATGCCAAGCAGGGTATCGACGGAAAGCTGCGGGCGACGCTCCAGCCACACCAGTACCAGCGCCAGCAGCAGCGTAACGGCAATCACCGCATAAAACGGATTGATATCGAGCAACAGGCCGAACGCGACCCCGAGCAACGACGCATGTGCCAGCGTATCGCCAAAATAGGACATGCGGCGCCAGACCACAAAAGATCCCAATGGGCCGGCGGCGGCGGCCAGCAAAATCCCGGCCAGCCAGCCGGGCAACAACAATTCGATCATGCCTCACGGCCCCCGGTTTTCTTTAACACAATTCGTCCTTGCAGATCGTGGCGATGATTATGGTGATGGCGGTAAATCGCCAACTGCTCTGCGCCGCGGTTGCCAAACATGGCGATGAATTCCGGGTGCATCGACACCACCTCCGGCGTACCGGAACAGCAAATATGCTGATTGAGGCACAGCACTTCGTCCGTTTTGGCCATCACCAGGTGCAGATCGTGAGACACCATCAACACTGCGCAGCCGAGCTCTTTACGCAACTGATCGATCAGGTCGTACAGCGCCAACTGGCCATTGACGTCGACCCCCTGCGTCGGCTCGTCAAGCACCAGCAATTGCGGCCTGTTGAGCAGCGCGCGTGCCAGCAGGACGCGCTGGTTTTCACCGCCGGACAGCTTTTGCATCGGTTGATCAAGCAGATGAGCGGCATGCACGCGCTTCAAGGCTGGCAGGATATCGACCTTCTTGACGCCGGGCTTCAGGCGCATAAAGCGGCTGACGGTCAGCGGCAGGGTAGCATCGAGGTGCAACTTTTGCGGGACATAACCGATACGCAGATTCGGCTGACGTTCAACCTCGCCTTTGGTCGGCGTGATCAGCCCCAGTACCACGCGCACCAGCGTTGATTTACCCGCGCCGTTCGGACCGAGCAGCGTCAGAATTCGACCTGGTTGCAGGCTGAGTGAAATATTCGACAGCACATTACGGCTGCCAAAAGAAACGGAGATATTTTTAAGCGTTGTCAGTGTAGACATGTCTGATTACATTTTGCAGAACTTACCGGATGTTATAATATCACGCCTCGCGGATTAACACGATGGGGATAATCGACTATGACACAGAAAAATAAATGGCTGCAGCGCACGCTGTTGGCCAGTGCGTTGATGATGGCGGGCAGCGCCTATGCGGCAGTGGTAACCACAGTGCGCCCGTTGGGCTTTATTGCGTCGGAAATAGCCGACGGCGTGACCGACACCGAAATTTTGCTGCCGGATGGTGCCTCACCGCATGATTTCGCGCTGCGTCCTTCCGATTTGCAACGCCTGCGCGCTGCCGATTTGGTGGTATGGGTAGGGCCGGATATGGAAGCCTTTCTCTCCAAGGCGTTGCAGCCGGTTGCAGCCAACAAGCAGATCGCCATTGCCGAATTGCCGGCGGTAAAACCGCTGCTGCTGAAAGGCGAGGACCATCATGACCATGCGCAAGAGACGCATAACCATGCAGCGCATGACCATGCCGATGAGCACGGTGATGACCAGCACCATCACGATCATGGCGAATACAATATGCACGTCTGGCTGTCGCCAGAAATCGCAAAAGTGACTGCGATCGCGATTCACGACAGATTATTGGAACTTATGCCGCAAAATAAGGACAAATTAGACGCAAACCTGCGCCGGTTCGAGGATCAGCTAGCGCAAACTGACAAAAATGTTGTTAAGATGCTTACGCCTGTGCAAGGTAAGGGTTATTTTGTTTTTCATGATGCTTACGGCTACTTTGAGAAACATTTCGGTTTGAGCCCGTTGGGCCATTTCACCGTTAACCCGGAAATCCAGCCGGGAGCACAGCGCTTACACCAAATTCGAACACAGTTGGTTGAGCAAAAAGCGGAATGCGTTTTTGCTGAGCCACAATTCAGGCCGGCCGTAATCACTGCCGTTGCCAAGGGTACCAAGGTGCGTTCTGGAACGCTGGACCCGCTGGGCAGCGGCATCGCATTGGGGAAGGGCAGCTACGGGAACTTCCTGACAGCGCTGTCTAACCAATACGTGAGCTGCCTGAAGTAAAGATTATGAGGATAATATCGAGTGCAGCAGATAGTCCGAACTATCGCTCTGGCGTATAACAACCTGCCTCGACCCCACCGCGTCATGCTGGGGTCGTTGACAGTGGTTACCTTGGCCGTTGCCGTTTGGCGGCCTTTTGTTTATCACCCAGAACAGGATCCCATCGTAAAGAACGTCGTCCTGGAAGCAAGCCAGGTACGATCGCTATTGCCAGAGGCCAGTGAGCCGATTGATGCCGACCAACCCACTCCCGATGATGACATCCCCCAGGATGAGCTGGACCAAAAGGTCGCCGGCGAGGAAGGCGTGCATGAATATGTGGTTTCTACCGGTGATACCCTCAGCAGCATCCTGACTCAGTACGGCATCGACATGTCGGACGTCGCCCAGTTGGCGTCGCAAAACCGCGAGCTGCGCAATCTGAAAATCGGTCAGCAACTGTCGTGGACGGTGAACGAGGCCGGCGATCTGCAGCGACTGACCTGGGAAGTCTCCCGCCGTGAAACCCGCACGTACGATCGTGTTGGCAACAACTTCAAGGAAAGCAGAGAAACCCAGAAGGGCGAATGGCGCAACCAGGTATTGGCCGGCAGCCTGAAGGGCAGTTTCGTCAGCAGCGCGTCGGCCGCGGGCCTCAGCCGCAGCGAAATCAACGCGGTGATCAAGGCGCTGCAATGGCAGCTGGATTTCCGCAAGCTGCGCAAGGGCGATCAGTTCTCGGTGTTGATGTCGCGCGAGCAGTTTGAAGGCAAGAGCGAACAGAGCCAATTGCTTGGCGTACGCCTGCGTTCCGGCGGCAAGGATTACTATGCCATTCGCGCTGAAGACGGCAAGTTCTATGACCGTCAGGGTTCCGGCCTGGCGCGTGGCTTCATGCGTTTCCCGACCATGAAACAGTTCCGTATTTCCTCCAATTTCAATCCGCGCCGTATTAACCCGGTCACCGGTCGCGTTGCGCCGCACAAGGGCGTTGACTTCGCTATGCCGGTCGGTACGCCGGTGCTGGCCATCGGTGACGGTGAAGTGGTTATCGCCAAGCGCAGCGGTGCGGCGGGCAATTACGTGGCAATCCGCCATGGTCGCCAATACACCACGCGTTATATGCACCTGAAAAAACTGCTGGTCAAGCCGGGCCAGAAGGTCAAACGTGGCGATCGCATCGCGCTGTCTGGCAATACCGGCCGTTCAACCGGGCCACATCTGCACTTCGAGTTCTGGGTTGGCAAGCAGGCGGTGAACCCGTTGACAGCCAAACTGCCACGCTCCGAAGGGCTGAGCGGTAAGGATCGCAGTGATTATCTGGCGCAGGTGCGCGAAGTGGTACCGCAGTTGCAACTGGATTAATCCGCAGGTGCCCGCCGTAAGGACAGGGGTCTAAATCTTCATTCATCGGCCTGAGTTGCTTGTCAGGCCGATGTTTTTCTTTGGCGCTTCGCCACGGTTAATTGCAAATTCATCATCTGCAATTATTATTAGCCGAACCGCTAAATTAAGAGTTGGTGCATGCAAAACGATAAAAAATCGAACGTAGAGTTCATCCCGCAATTTCAGAAAGCCTTCTTCCATCCACGCTACTGGGGCGTTTGGTTGGGAACCGGTCTGATGGCCGGCGTATCGCTGATCCCGGCGCGCATGCGCGACCCGGTGCTGGGCGCCGTGGGTAAACTGGCCGGCAAGGTGGCCAAGGGCGCGCGTCGCCGTGCACGGATAAATTTGCTGTACTGTTTGCCGGAAGTCTCGGAAAGCGATCGCGAGCATATCATTGACGAAATGTTCGCTACCGCGCCGCAGTCGATGGTGCTGATGGCGGAACTGGCGTGTACCGATCCGCAACGGGTGCTGAAACACGTGCGTTGGCATGGTGAAGAGGTGCTGGATAACATCCGTGCCGAAGGGCGCAATGTGATCTTTCTGGTGCCCCATGGCTGGGCAGTGGACGTTCCGGCGATGCTGATGGCGGCACGTGGCCAACCGATGGCTGCGATGTTCCACAACCAGCGCAACCAACTGGTGGATTACCTGTGGAATGCGGTACGTCGCAAATTTGGCGGCCGCATGCACGCGCGTAATGACGGTATCAAACCGTTTATCAGCTCGGTGCGTCAGGGTTACTGGGGTTATTATTTGCCCGATCAGGACCACGGCGCCGAGCACAGCGAATTCGTCGATTTCTTCGCCACCTACAAGGCAACCCTGCCGGCGGTCGGGCGACTGATGAAAGTCTGCCGTGCAGCCATTGTGCCGCTGTTCCCGGTCTACAACGGCAAGACCAGCATGCTGGATATTTATATCCGTCCACCGATGGATGATTTGGCACAGGCCGACGACCATCAGATTGCCCGCCGCATGAACGAGGAAGTAGAGAATCTGGTGGGGCCGAATCCAGAGCAATACACCTGGATCCTCAAACTGCTGAAGACGCGCAAAGAAGGGGAGATCGAGCCCTATTCCCGTGACGATTTATACCGTTGATCGCTGAGAAGCGTGATAAAGGGCGCCAGTGGCGCCTTTTTTTTTGCCGGGTGATTTCAAACGTGTACCAGACAGCCTTGTGCAATCAGGCTGTCGAGCACCGCGGGATACTGTGTGAAGTCGTTCCAGCGTAAATCCAGCCTGCGCAGATTTTTCATCTCTGCCATACCGGCAGGCAGCGTGCTGAGGCGATTGGCGCGCAAGTCCAGCGATTGCAACGCGCCAAGTTGGCAAAACGCCTCGGGTAAATGCGTTAGCGCATTAAAGCGTAAATTCAGCTCACGCAGTTGGCTTAACTGGCCAAACGAATCGGGCAGTCGCTCAATGGCATTGTTTGCAACATCAAGCACGTTTAGCGCGGTTAACTCGGCAATGGTTGCCGGCAGCTCACTCAGGCGGTTTTTCATCAGGTGCAGTTCGCGCAGCCTGGTTAACCGGCCGATCGCAGCGGGCAGGCTGGTGATGGCATTGTTGTACAGTCGCAGCTCCTGCAGATTGCCCAATTGCCACACCGCCGTCGGCACTGCGGCCAAACGGTTATCGGTGACGTTCAGGTAGCGCAACTCGCCTAGCTGGCCGAGGGTGTGGGGTAAATCACTAAAATGGTTATCGCTCAGGTAGAGATACCGTAGCTGGGTTAACTGACCGATCTCATCGGGGATCTGTGTCGCCTGGTTGTGGCCGAAATCCAGCATTTCCAACTGGCGTAATAGCCCGATCTGCTGCGGCAACTGCGTGAGTTGATTGCATGAAATATTCAGCACCTGCAAATTTGTGTGGTCGAATATTTGCTGCGGGAATATCGTGAGGCGGTTGTCATACAGGCTGATTTTACGCAGCTGCGATCCCTGCAGTGCCAGTGGATCGATATGCGTCAGTGCCTGTCCGTCACGGTCAAGATGCGCTGACGAGGCGTTCTCGGTGCTTGGGGTATGTTGATGAAGCATACGCGCTGCTCTCTGTATGGAGTGAGGCAATGATAGTGTGGAACAACAGTGGGGAAAATGCCGGTCAGTGACCGGCATTAAACAGCGAACTACTCAACGCGCAGGATGCGGCTGGTATTGGTGGTACCGACGGTACTCATCACGTCACCCTGGGTGACGATCACCAGATCGCCGGACAACAGATAGCCTTTGTCACGCAGACGATTGATGGCGTCATTGGCCGCCGCTACGCCATCGGTGTGACTGTCGAAGTACACCGGCGTCACGCCGCGATACAAGGCGGTCAGGTTCAGGGTGTGCTCATGGCGAGACATGGCGAAGATGGGCAGCCCGGAGCTGATACGTGACATCATCAGTGCGGTGCGGCCAGACTCGGTCATGGCAATGATGGCGGTGACGCCTTTCAGGTGGTTGGCGGCATACATCGAAGACATGGCAATCGCTTCTTCGATATTGTCGAACTGCACCTCGAGACGGTGTTTGGAGACGTTAATGCTTGGGATTTTCTCTGCGCCCAGGCAGACTCGCGCCATTGCCGCTACCGTTTCTGCCGGGTATTGGCCGGCGGCGGTTTCCGCAGACAGCATTACGGCGTCGGTGCCATCCAGCACCGCGTTCGCCACGTCCATCACTTCGGCGCGGGTTGGCATCGGGTTGGTGATCATCGACTCCATCATCTGGGTGGCGGTGATCACGACGCGGTTCAGCGTACGGGCACGACGGATCAGTTTCTTCTGGATGCCGACCAGTTCGGGATCGCCGATTTCTACGCCCAGATCGCCGCGGGCCACCATCACCACATCGGATGCCAGAATGATATCGTCCATCGCTTCGTCGGTGCAGACGGCTTCTGCGCGTTCGACTTTGGAGACGATTTTGGCGTTGCAGCCGGCATCACGCGCCAGACGGCGAGCATAGTTCAGATCTTCGCCGGTACGCGGGAAGGATACTGCCAGGTAGTCGACGCCGATTTTGGCGGCGGTGACGATGTCGGCCT
This sequence comes from Serratia odorifera, assembly GCF_041448735.1. NCBI lineage: Bacteria > Pseudomonadati > Pseudomonadota > Gammaproteobacteria > Enterobacterales > Yersiniaceae > Serratia > Serratia odorifera. The sequence goes on from NZ_JBGMUT010000002.1 coordinate 815,109, forward strand.
TGTCTTTGTCCGTCAACGCTTCGGCAGACAGACCGCCGCCCAGCTTGTTGATGCCCTTGTTGTTTGACAACGGGCCACCGACGGTCACTTCGGTGAATACTTTCATGCCTTGCACTTCCAGCACTTTTAGCTGAACGCGGCCATCATCCAGCAGCAGCACATCGCCCGGCACCACGTCGGCAGGCAGGCCTTTATAGTCGATACCGACTTTTTCTTTATCGCCTTCGCCTTTCGCCATGTTGGCATCGAGCAGGAATTTATCGCCGATGTTCAGGAAGATCTTGCCTTCCTTGAAGGTGGAGACACGGATTTTTGGCCCTTGAAGATCGCCGAGGATAGCCACGTGACGCCCAAGTTTGGCGGCAATTTCACGCACCTTATCCGCACGAGCCTGGTGATCTTCCGCAGTGCCGTGGGAAAAGTTGAGCCGAACTACGTTGGCGCCGGCAGCAATGATCTTTTCCAGATTATTGTCGCGGTCAGTAGCCGGACCCAGTGTGGTAACAATTTTGGTTCTTCTGAGCCGTCTGGACATGTCTTACTCCGTTGACTGGTGAAGCAAATAAGGTGTTGCGATAAACATCGGATAACAAAGCCAGGTGTGAACGCTAATTTAACTACACTGATGTTACCCGCATGAGCGTATTGGTACGTTACAGACTATAATGCTGCCGATCAAATAGTCGGCATTGGTCCTGCTTTCAACAGGTTTTGGTTTCGATTACGCATCGAAATTGTTTGGGATAACCGCGCCCTTATCAAAGCGCGATTCTTTCAGCGCTTCCTTGACCCGCTTCAAGTTATCTCTGAATTTATCCCCTCGACGCAAGGTAAATCCGGTTGCCAGCACGTCAATGAGCGTTAATTGCGCGATCCGCGATACCATGGGCATATAAACGTCGGTGTCTTCCGGTACGTCGAGCAGCAGGGCGAGCGTGGCTGCGTGCGCCAATGGCGTATCGTGTGAGGTGATGGCGATGACGGTGGCGTCATTATCTCGCGCCAGTTGCGCCATTTCCACCAGGTTTTTGGTACGGCCGGTATGGGAGATCAGCACCACGACGTCGCCTTCGCTGGAATTCATGCAACTCATGCGTTGCATCACGATGTCGTCAAAGTAGACCACTGGGATATTGAAACGAAAAAACTTGTTCATGGCGTCATGCGCCACCGCGGCAGAGGCGCCAAGGCCAAAGAAAGAGATCTTTTTAGCCTGGGTAAGCAGGTCGACCGCACGATTGATGGCGGCAACATCCAGACTTGCCTTTACAGTATCCAGACTGGCCATCACTGATTCAAAGATTTTGTTGGTGTAAGCGTCGACGCTGTCGTCTTCTTCAACGTTGCGGTTTACATATGGCGTACCGTTCGCCAGGCTTTGCGCCAAATGCAGTTTGAAATCGGGAAACCCTTTGGTATCCAGCCGGCGACAAAAGCGATTGACGGTAGGTTCACTGACATCGGCCATGCGTGCCAAGGTGGCGATGCTGGAATGTATTGCCGTTTGTGGCGATGCGAGGATGACCTCGGCGACTTTCCTTTCAGACTTGCTCAGGATGTCCAGATGGCTCTGGATTTTTTCCAGCGTATTCATATAACGGGAGTCACTCATGGTTTTTTGCCCCAGAGATGAGATCGATTGGTGGTAACGATTTCAATCAAAGGAGACATCAATGCCGGTTTAATGAAAATATACTACGTGCTGGTAACCGTTGGCAGTAGCGACAGAGCGTTTGCTGGAATTTTTCACCAGAATATGAGCTGTGTCTAACTTTCATAATGGTAAAAGAGTGTCAAAAAAGACAGAAAATTACAGTTTGTGTCATCATGCGCGGCCACCGCGCCGCCTAATGCTTAACCCTCGGGTTTATCCGTCTTTTTTTCTGCTTTTGATCCGGGTTTACTGGCCGTAGGCAAAGAGAGTACATTAGTAATGTAAGAAAATTACAAATATCCTGCAACGAGGAGATGAACATGGCGGTAACCTCTACAGCCCAGGCGTGTGACCTGGTTATTTTCGGCGCGAAAGGCGATCTGGCGCGTCGTAAGCTGCTGCCTTCCCTGTACCAATTAGAAAAAGCCGGCCATATCCACCCGGATACCCGCATTATCGGGGTGGGCCGCGCCGAGTGGGATAAAGATACCTACGTCAAGGTGGTTAAAGAAGCGCTCGCCACCTTTATGAAAGAAGAATTGAACGAAGAACTCTGGGCCACGCTGAGCGCACGTCTGGATTTCTGCAATCTTGACGTTAACGACAGCAAGAATTTCTCCAAGCTCGGCAAAATGCTGGACCAGAAAAATCGTGCCACCATCAACTATTTTGCCATGCCGCCCAGCACCTTTGGCGCAATCTGCAAAGGGTTGGGTGAAGCCAAGTTGAACGCCGAGCCGGCGCGAGTGGTGATGGAAAAACCGCTGGGTACCGATCTGGCTTCATCACGGGTGATTAACGATCAGGTGGCGGAGTACTTCAACGAATGCCAGGTGTACCGCATCGACCATTATCTCGGTAAAGAGACGGTGCTGAACCTGTTGGCGCTGCGTTTCGCCAACTCGCTGTTTGCCTCCAACTGGGATAATCGCACTATCGATCACGTGCAGATCACCGTGGCGGAAGAAGTGGGCATTGAGGGGCGCTGGGGCTATTTCGACCAGGCCGGACAGATGCGCGACATGATCCAGAACCACCTGCTGCAGGTATTGACCATGATCGCCATGTCGCCGCCGGCGGATCTGACCACCGACCGTATTCGCGACGAAAAGGTCAAGGTGCTGCGTTCGTTGCGCCGCATCGATCAGACCAACGTGCGTGAAACCACGGTGCGTGGTCAGTACACTGCGGGCTTTGTGCAAGGCAAAAAAGTGCCGGGCTACCTGGAAGAAGAGGGAGCCAACAAAAGCAGCAATACTGAAACCTTCGTTTCCATTCGGGTTGATATCGATAACTGGCAGTGGGCTGGCGTACCGTTCTATCTGCGTACTGGCAAGCGCCTGCCGACCAAATGTTCCGAAGTGGTAGTATACTTCAAGAACCCACCGCTCAACCTGTTCAGCGACTCCTATCAGCAACTGCCGCAGAACAAGTTGACCATTCGCCTGCAGCCGGACGAAGGGATCGAAATCCAGGTATTGAACAAGGTGCCGGGTCTGGATCACAAACACCGTCTGCAAACTACCAAACTGGATCTGAGCTTCTCTGAGACCTTCAACCAGGAGCACGTGGCGGACGCCTACGAGCGCCTGCTGCTGGAAACCATGCGCGGTATTCAGGCACTGTTCGTGCGCCGTGACGAGGTTGAGGAAGCCTGGAAGTGGGTCGACTCCATCATGGACGCGTGGAAAGCCGACAACGAAGCGCCGAAGCCATATCAGTCAGGTACCTGGGGTCCGGTTGCTTCGGTAGCGATGATTACCCGCGACGGCCGTTCCTGGAACGAGTTCGAATAAACCATCCGCCGGCAGCTGGTCTGCCGGTTTTTTTTGCCTGCAGTATGTGGCTTGAGGGTACGGCCGGAGGCTTGCGACCGATGTCGCAACATCCCGTGGCAGGGACGTGCCATACATTACACCTCACAGAGTGGAGATAACGATGATGACCAATTGGAAAACCAGTGCAGAACAGATCCTGACCGCCGGCCCGGTGGTACCCGTGATTGTGATCAACAAACTGGAACAGGCGGTGCCGATGGCCCAAGCACTGGTTGCCGGCGGCGTACGCGTACTGGAAGTGACGTTGCGCACCGACTGCGCGATGGATGCCATACGGGCGATCGCCAAACAGGTGCCGGAAGCGATTATCGGTGCCGGCACGGTGCTGAACGCCCGGCAGTTACAAGAGGTGACCGAGGCTGGCGCACAGTTCGCCATCAGTCCGGGCCTGACCGCTGACCTGCTGCAGGCGGCAACCGCCGGTTCGATACCGCTGATTCCAGGTATCAGCACCGTGTCGGAACTGATGTTGGGTATGGATCATGGTCTGCGTGAGTTCAAGTTTTTCCCGGCGGAAGCCAACGGCGGCGTGAAGGCGCTGCAGGCGATCGGCGGTCCGTTCCCGCAGGTGCGTTTCTGCCCGACGGGCGGTATTTCGCCGAGCAATTACCGTGATTACCTGGCGCTGAAAAGCGTACTGTGCATTGGCGGTTCGTGGCTGGTGCCGGCGGAGGCGCTGGAAAAAGGCGACTACGCACGTATCACCGAACTGGCGCGCGAAGCGGTCAGCGGCGCGTCCGCCTAAATCTGCCGTTGCTGCAACCGATGCCAATCCTCTGTGATTGGCATTTTTTATGTCTGTCATTCCGCCGATTTGTGCTCTGTGAGTCGGTTGGAAACGAGCAAATCCCACCATACAGGGCGTTGCCGGCTACCGGCAGAGCTCGGCTTTTTTTACCTGTCTCTGCTACAACCTGACACTTAGCGGTGGTTGTTTTCCATCTTCCTGTATTAGGATGACTTTTTCTCAGGTCGATTGTCAGCTTGTCAGTTGCCTGCTCTTTCTTGTTTATAATTAATAATAACAACGGGTTAAAATGAAACGTAAAGATGCGGTTCGCCAGGAGCTGGAACGTCTTACCCTTACGCTTAACCGGGAAAACCTTGAACTCAGCGCCGGCGGTTTCGCCGCCGAGACTATTGCTTTCAACCTGGGGTTAGCGCGTAACTCCGTCAGTAAAGATCTCAACCAGCTGCACGCAGAGCGGTTGGTTATCAAGATTAAATCCCGTCCGGTACTGTTTTTGCACCGGGCTGTCTGCGAGCAGTTGATTGAGCAACCACTGTCGGATGACCGCTTGGAGGCCAGGGATTTGCTGGCGCTATTACCCGCCAAAACCCTGTCGCAGTCAGCCAGTGATGACCCTTTTGATACGGTGATTGGTTACGATCGCAGCCTGCGGCTGTCGGTAGAAAAGGGGAAGGCGGCGGTGCTGTATCCTGGTGGATTGCATGTGCTGCTCACCGGGCCTTCCGGGGTGGGGAAAACCTTTTTTGCCGAGGTGATGCACCAGTTCGCCATGGCGCAACAGCCGCAGCGCCAGATCCCGCTGGTGTATTTCAACTGTGCCGAGTATGCCCATAACCCGGAGCTGCTTTCATCCCATCTTTTTGGCCACAAGCAGGGCGCGTTTACCGGCGCGATCGAAAGTAAACGTGGCCTGATCGAACAGGCTGACGGTGGCTTTCTGTTACTCGATGAAGTGCACCGTCTGCCCTACGAAGGGCAGGAGAAACTGTTTTCGATCCTTGATAAAGGCGAGTACCGGCCGCTGGGTTCCAGCGACAAGGCCCGGCCTATCAGCGTACGGCTGATTTGTGCCACCACCGAAAGCCCGGACTCAACGCTGCTACGCACTTTTCTGCGACGTATTCAGGTGTCGATTGCCATACCGGCGCTGCGCGAACGTTCACTGGAGGAGCAGGTAGAAATCATTACCGGTTTCTTACAGCTGGAGAGCCGCAAGATTGGCCGCATTATTCGCCTGGATAAAGGGTTATTGCTTTATCTGCTGGAGAAACCACTGAGCGGCAATATCGGCCAACTCAAGAGTGATATCCAGTTTCTCTGCGCCCAGGCCTGGGCTAGCGGCATGGGCCACAACAGCCCAAGATTGTTGCTGGATAAGCGACTGATGGATGTGCCGCACTCCGCCAGCGCCAGTAGCCGCCTGTTGGTCGATGCGCTATTTGGTCAGCAGGAGTATCTGGATATCAGTTCGCAGCCGCTGGAGCAGCTCAAGCAGCATCTGAGTGCGCTAAGCAACGAGCAGGACAGCGATCTGTTTTATACCTATCTGACACGTGAATACGTCAATCTGCGCAACAGCAACGTGCCGCCGCAGGAAACCCTGTCGATCCTGAAGAACAAGTTACGCACCATTTTTGAATATGGGTTGTATAGCCGCACCGGCGGGGAAAGCGAAGAGCGGTATTATGGCGGCCAGGTCGAGCAACGCATCATCTTGTTGAGCAGTTGCATCGAACAGGTGTTGGGTTTCCCGCTGCCGCAGAATATGGCAGGCCATCTGCGTAAACATCTGTTGGCGCTGCTTTCCTATGTACAGAAAGGCCTGATCCCCAATCTGTATTCCTCGAGCCTGATACTGGATTACTGCAAGGATGAGTACGACAACGCCAATCAGCTATGCCGCAAAATCAATGAAATCTTCCATATCCAATGCCCGTCAACGGAAATCGTCTACCTGTGCCTGTTTTTGAAAGAGTGTCGCAGTTTCCGCCAGCGCAAACAGGTTAGCCCAGACTGTGGCGCCATGCTGATCGGCCACGGCACCACCACGGCCAGCAGTATGGCGCACTATGTCAATCGAGTTCTGGAATGCGAGCTGTTTACCGCCATCGATATGCCGTTTGAACAGTCGGTGCATGACACATTGGAATTACTGATCGCCACGCTGCGGGAAAAGCGCTATCAACGCCTGATTCTGATTGTGGATATCGGCTCTTTGGTGCACTTTGCCAGCACCGTCAGCAAACTGTTCCACATCGACGTGCTGCTGATCCAGAACATCACCATGGGGGCGTTGCTGGAGATTGGCCTGGACCTGACCTATGAAACCAGTGATTTTGCCCCCTTGATGGAACTGATGGCCAGCAAAGGGATTGACCATCAGCTATACGATCAGCGTGAAGATGACACCGGCAAGGTGTTGGCAATCTCCTGTATTACCGGGATGGGCACGGCGGTGAAGATCAAGAAAGTGCTGGAGGAAAGTTTTGGTGAACTGATGGCGGAAGACACCCGCATGGTGCTGGTGGATTACAACGAAGTGCGCAGCCTTGAGCGCTTGCGCCAGGCGATAGGCGGTAACGAACGCCTGGTGGGCATCGTGGGCACCTTCCAGCCCGGCTTGCCGGATATCCCGTTTATCGCGCTGGAAGAGCTGTTCTCCGAGCAGGGGCCGGAGCTGGTGCTCAGTCTATTGAACCCGGAACTTGGCAGTGCAGAACGCCAGTTGCAGGTTGAGCGTTGTTCAATGCGCTTTATCAGCGCGCTGACGCTGGAGAGCATCATCAACCATATTTCCGTGCTCAATCCGCAACGTATTCTGCAAGAGATTGAAGCGGTGTTGCACCAGATTTGCCGCTCGCTGGATCTGCAGCCTTCTAGGCAGGTGACACTTCGCTTTCTGATCCACTGCTGTTGCATGGTGGAGCGTATCGTTTTAAGCCACAAACCGTTACAGATTGCCCTGGATGCCCAGCAGGATATCGACCAACAGGCGTTTTCTGTCATTAAAGACGCGTTTTCGCCGATTGAGCGCGCCTATTTTATCCGCCTGTCCGATGCAGAATATTTTTATATCTACGAGCTCCTCTACCGCTAAATCCCCCGATGACGGGCCTTGATGGCCCGCTTTCCTCTGACCGCCCTCCGATGTGCCACAAAATTGGCACAGGCATTGCTATGTCTTTAATGAATCGCGTAGCGAACAGAAATTCTCAATGACTTTCAATCGATTGCCAGGAGGCCATTTTGGCTGCATTACCACAGATTTTACTACTGACCCACGGCGGCTGGGGCCAACAACTGAGTGAAAGCGTCCGCATGGTGATTGGCGAAACCCACGGGGTATTCGCTATCGCGCTGATGCCGGTCGACACACTGGCAGAGTTCCAACAGCGCGTTGAACAGCAGGTGAAAACCATGCCGGAGGGCTCATTGATCCTCACCGACTTTATCGGTGGCACCACCTCAAACGTGGCGGCTCGCCTGAGCCGTGACTACGCCATCGGCGTGATTTCCGGTCTGAACGCCACCTTGCTGCTGGCCGCCATCGATTTACGCGAACAGGGCAATCTTCTCAACCATCTCGATGAGCTGGTTGAACTGGGGCGCAACAGCTGTCTCGACGTAGTTAAACAAATTAAATCAATAACATCAGGGGAAAAATAATTATGGCCAACATCGTTTTATGCCGTATTGACAGCCGTCTGATCCACGGTCAGGTCGTCACCAAGTGGGTTGGGCAATCACAGGCTAACCGTATCGCGGTAGTCAGCGATGAGCTGGAAGCCGATCCGTTTATGAAAAGTATTTACCTGATGGCTGCGCCGCCGAATGTGAAAGTGGATTGCTATGGCAACCGGAGCTTTGCAGCGGCGTGGCAGGAGAACCAACTGGGAGAGGGCAACGTATTGGTGCTGTTCCCTAACCTGGCGACGGTGCAACAGGCGGTGGTCGACGGGTTTGAGGTGAAAAATATTCAGGTAGGTGGTCTGGGCGGTGGGCCGAATCGTAAAGCGGTGTTCCAGAACATTACCCTGGATGAGGCGGATGTGGCGATCCTGCGTGATTTACAGCAACGCGGCGTGACGGTGTTCTTCCAGACCATCCCGGAAGACAAGCCACAGGCACTGGCAGATATTTTGAAGAAGTTCTGATATTCGGCATCTGATCGATTAGGAGCAATAACATGGATAACTTGACCGTTGCCATCTGTATGGGGCTGTATTACTGGTTTGCCCGCCTGCGTCTGGGCTACACCCTCTCGGGGATGCTGGTGCAGCCCATCGCCATTGCGGTATTCGTCGGCTTCCTGCTGGGGGATATGAAAACGGCGATGATTATCGGCGCCGGGATGCAGTTGGTGTATCTGGGCGTCACCTCGACACCGGGGGGCAACGTCCCTTCAGATCCGGCGTTGGCGGCGTGTATCGCCCTGCCGATCGCCGTGAAAGCGGGGATGGATCCCAATCTGGCGATCGCGTTGGCAATTCCATTTGGGGTGATTGGCGTGTTTGTTGACCAGTTACGCCGTACCGTGAACGCCGTCTGGGTGCATATGGCCGATAAGCATGCGGAAGAGGCCAATATCGGCGGGATCATGCGTTGCGCCTTCCTTTATCCGGCCCTGCTTGGCCTGGTGATCCGCTTCCCGGTAGTGTTCGCCGCCAACTATTTTGGCCAGGGCGTGGTCGAGAAATTCCTGGCACTGATGCCACATTGGCTGACCCACTCGTTCGAAATCATGGGCGGTATCCTGCCTGCGCTGGGCTTTGCGATCACCATCATGGTTATTGGCAAGAAGAGCCTGCTGCCTTACTTCATTGCCGGGTTCTTCGCGGTGCTGTACCTCAAGGTCGACATCATGGCGATGGCCATCTTCGGTACCTGCGCGGCATTCCTGGTTAAAAACATGGCTAAAGGTGAGGAGGCCTGATCATGAGCAGCGACATCATGCAACACGAACTGGTGGAAAGGGCGCGGCAAACCAACGTCCTGACCAAGCGGGACATCACCAAAGCCTGGTTTATATACTGGCTGGGCGCCGAAGTTTCCAATTCTTACGAGCGTTTACAGAGCCTGATTTTCTGCGCCTCCATGACGCCAATTATTAAAAAGCTCTATCCACAGAAGGAAGAGCAGGTTGAAGCGCTGAAACGCCACCTGAACTTTTTTAACAGCGAACAGACTTTCGGTGCGGTGATCCAGGGGGTGGCCATCGCCATGGAGGAGCAGAAGACCCACGGTGAGCCGATTTCAGATTCGTCTATCACCGGCATCAAAACCGGTCTGATGGGGCCGCTGGCCGGGATTGGCGACTCGGTGGTCTGGGCGGCGATTATGCCGTTGCTGATCGCCATTTTCATTCCCTTTGCGGCCAACGGCAGCGCTATGGGCGGCATTATGCCGGTGGTGCTGTATACCGCCATTACTCTGGCGATCAGCTATGGCCTGGCCCACAAAGGCTACACGCTGGGCAGGGAGTCGATCATTGGTCTGCTGCAAGGGGGCAAGATAAAAGAGTTGATCTACGGGGCCAACGTACTCGGGTTGATCATGATGGGGGCACTGTCTGCCAGCTACGTCAAGATCACCTCGCCGCTGAAAATCAGCGCGCTGGAAGGCTCCGAGGTGGTGGTGCAGCAGATCCTGGATTCCATCGCCCCCGGCCTGTTACCGCTGGCCGCGGTGTTTTCTATCTACTTTTATCTGGTCAAAAAAGGTCCCCGCTATACCACTATCCTGCTTTCGGTGGTGGTACTGAGCGTGGTGTGTTCCTTGCTGGGCATTTTGTAACGGAGCAATGATGAACATTTATCAACGGCTCGGGCTGAAACGGGTGATCAATGCCAGCGGCAAGATGACCATCCTTGGGGTTTCTTCGGTGCCAAGCGAGGTAATGGCGGCGACGGCCGAAGCGGCATCAGCCTTTGTGGAAATTGATGCGCTGGTGGATCGGGTTGGCGAACTCATTTCTCGGCATACCGGCGCGCAAGATAGCTATGTGACGTCCTGCGCCTCTGCCGGAGTGGCTATTGCCGTCGCGGCAGCCATTACCCAGGGAGAGCCGGATCGGGTGGCGCAGATGCCGTGCAGTGAAGGTTTGGCCAATGAAATCGTTATGCTGCGTGGTCACAATATTGACTACGGTGCGCCGATCACCACCGCTATCCGGTTAGGGGGCGGCAGGGTGGTTGAGGTGGGGCAAAGCAATCTGGCGGCCCGCTGGCAACTGGCAAAGGCGATTACGGCGCAGACGGCGGCGCTGTTTTACGTCAAGTCACATCACTGTGTACAAAAAGGTATGGTTGCGCTGAGCGATTTTGTCGCGCTGGCCCGTGAGGCCGGAGTGCCGCTGATTGTCGATGCGGCAGCCGAAGAGGATCTGCGAGCTTACGTGGCTGCTGGCGCCGACATGGTGGTATATAGCGGAGCGAAAGCGCTGGATGCGCCTACCTCGGGTTTTGTTACCGGCGACCGGCAGTGGATCGCCTGCTGCAAGGCCCAGCATAACGGTATTGCCCGTGCGATGAAGATTGGTAAAGAGAACATGGTAGGACTGGTGATGGCGCTGGATCATTATCAGCAACATCAGCCGGACTGGAGCCGCCAATTACCCGCGCTGAATGAATTGGCACAACAGATTTCAGCGTTGTCGGGCCTGCAGGCGGAGATCGAACAAGATGAGGCCGGGCGGGCGATTTATCGCCTGCGGGTGAGTGTGGACGCTTCCACCCTGGGTTTAACTGCCTATCAGGTAGAACAGCAACTGCGTACTGGTGAAGTGGCTATCTATACCCGCCACTACTGGCTGAATCAAGGTATCTTCAGCCTCGATCCTCGAGGGGTGCGGGATGATGACTGGCCGTTGATCGTGGCGCGTCTGCAGGAAATAGTGCAACAGGCCAGGGGGCAATATGCAACAGCTTGATTTTTACCGGGGGCGGGTGGCTATCAACGTGCTGGCGAAGGACATTCCCAATGCGCTACAGGTACACCATGCCGCCGAAGGGCATGCGGCAGTGGGGGTAATCTCGGCGCAGTTCACTGACGTTGAACAGGGCGTGGCGGAGGTGAAGCGCTGGATGGCGCATATCCCGGCGATTTCCGTTGGTCTGGGGGCCGGGTCGGCGGCACAGTTTTATAAGGCGGCCATGATTGCCGCAGCCACGGCGCCGGCACACGTCAACCAAACCTTCACCGGCTGTGGTTTTGCCGCTGGAGCACTGGCGGCGCGAGGCATCAGCAATACCTGCATTAATGCTCTGATCTCGCCAACCGGTACGCCAGGCAAGGTGATCATTTCCACCGGCGTTCACAGCAGCCAGGGCGAGCCTGCCGTGGTGAGCTGCGACAGCGCGGTGGCGATGATCCTAGACCTGGGAGGGCATGCGGCCAAGTTCTTCCCCATGGCAGGGTTATCGTCTTTGGCAGAACTACGCGCCTTGGCTGAAAGTTGCGTACGCCATGGCATGACCATGATCGAACCGACAGGCGGGATTGATACGCAAAACTTCCGGCCGATATTGGCAACCTGTCTTGATGCCGGAGTCGAAAAGGTGATGCCTCACGTTTACAGTTCGATCATCGATCCGCACAGCGGAGAAACCCGAACCGAAGAGGTGGCGTGGTTGCTGGACAGCATCAAGCAGATGCTGCGCTAAGGCTCGGGGTGCAGGCTGTCGCTGCAGTTGGCGATTGCCGAATGTATTGCAAGGCTCAGATGTAAATCTGAGTCTTTTTTTATTTTTGAAAACATTAACTTTCTTATTTATAAACTGTTTTTTTTATCTAAATGTCAAAATGTCGGTTTGATTTATTAATTTTGCTATGGTACAACTATTCAGGTTAAATAATTTACCTTGATGAGGATATTGGGCAAATCGCACGTGGTGTTACCCGTTAGTGTGCGGCTGAAGATAGAGAACAACATTATGATGATACTTAATCGAACCACCGTAAAAACTTCTCCTTGTCAGCTTTTCCTGTCTGCCATTCTTGCCAGTGAACATCACTGGTGTAGCGAGCTATAGCGCCTTTCTCCCTTAACCGGTACCGCTGACGTGGCAACCTGTCACACGTCAATGGGCATGGCCGGGCAAACCATTTTATTACGTTTTGGTCAGTTTATCCCCAGGGATCTCTGCGTGCCTTGTGCCGCTTGTACGAGATAAATCGGGATAAATACGCCTTTGCGTGCGTTATTCGCCGTTTGGGAGATTTTTTATGATTTATTGGATTTTTTTAGGCATGGCCATTGTGGCTGAAATCATTGGTACGCTGTCGATGAAATATGCCAGTGTAACCGACAGTATCACCGGTCACCTGGTGATGTATGTGATGATCACCACCTCATATGTGCTGCTGTCATTAGCCATCAAGCGGGTGGCGCTGGGCGTGGCCTATGCGCTGTGGGAAGGCATTGGCATCCTGTTTATTACCCTGTTCAGCGTTATGTGGTTCGATGAGCCGATCTCTGCACTGAAGGTGGCAGGGCTGGCGATACTGATTGTCGGCATTCTGCTGGTAAAGTCAGGTACCCGCAAGGCGACTGACTCGGCGAACGCGCGAGGTGACCATCATGCAACAGCTTGAGTGGTATCACATTGGATTCCTGGCGTTGGCCATCGTGCTGGAAATTGTCGCCAATATCTTCCTGAAAATGTCTGACGGTTTTCGTAAAATCTGGCTGGGACTGCTGTCATTGCTGTCGGTGTTAGGGGCGTTTAGCGCGCTGGCGCAGGCGGTGAAAGGTATCGATCTGTCGGTGGCCTATGCGCTGTGGGGTGGCTTTGGTATCGCCGCGACGATCGCCGCCGGCTGGATCCTGTTTGGTCAACGGCTGAATGCCAAGGGCTGGTTTGGCCTGGCGCTGTTGCTGGCCGGCATGGTGATTATCAAACTGGCATGATAAAAGCGCCACCAGGGCGCTGTAATATGACCGCGGACGGGGGATGCTGTCCGCGGTTTTTTTATTGGGCCGCAATGATTTTGATTTCAACCCTGTACTTCGGGTTCATTAATTTGGCTTGCACCGTGCAGCGAACCGGGGCGCTGCCGGGAACCACCCAGGCATCCCACGCCGCGTTCATGGCGGCAAAGTCGGCGCCGTCAGCCAGGAAAATGGTGGCGTCGAGAATGCGGCTTTTGTCGGAACCGACGCGGGCCAGCAGCACGTCTATTGCCGCCAGCGCATTGGCGGTCTGCGCCGTGGCGTCGTCGTCCAGATTCTCCGGTACGCTGGTGTAATAGACGGTGCCGTTGTGGATGACCGCTTCCGACCAGCGCTGTTCAGGATCAATTCGTTCAATATTCATTCGGTTATCTCCATATCATCATCGCGCCTAGGGTAACACAGCACGGCGCGGGTTGCTGCACCCTGCACGGCGGCGCCGAATGTGTATATAATCACAGTTGAATTTTCCCGGCAGAGAGATAGCGTGGCAGACGATTTCGCAACAGACGGCGCCCTGGCGCAGGCAATCAGCGGCTTTAAACCGCGTGAAGCGCAGCGGCTGATGGCCGAAGCGGTTACCGAAGCGATTACATTCAAGCAGGAACTGGTGGTGGAGGCGGGCACCGGCACCGGTAAAACCTTCGCGTATCTGGCACCGGCGCTGCGCGCCAAGCGCAAAGTGATCATTTCTACCGGTTCCAAAGCGTTACAGGATCAGCTGTATACACGTGATTTACCCACCATGGCCAAGGCGCTGAAATTCAAAGGCAAGCTGGCGCTGTTGAAAGGGCGCTCCAACTATTTGTGTCTGGAGCGGCTGGAGCAGCAGTCGATGGCCGGCGGAGAGCTGGCCGGTCAGACGTTGATTGACCTGGTGCGGTTGCGCGGCTGGTCTTCGCAAACGGTAGAAGGCGATATCAGCACCTGCAGCGACGTGGCGGAAGACAGTTTTGTCTGGCCGCTGGTGACCAGCACCAACGACAACTGCCTGGGCAGCGACTGCCCGCTGTACAAAGACTGCTTCGTGGTCAAGGCACGCCGCCGGGCGATGGATGCCGACGTGGTGGTGGTCAATCATCATCTTTTTCTGGCCGACATGGTGGTAAAGGAAAGCGGCTTTGCGGAACTGATCCCCGAAGCGGAAGTGATGATTTTCGATGAGGCCCATCAGATCCCGGACATTGCCAGCCAATATTTCGGCAAGCAGCTCACCAGTCGTCAGTTAATGGATTTAGCCAAAGACATTACTATCGCTTATCGCACTGAGGTACGCGATTCGGCCCAATTGCAAAAAAGCGCCGACCGCCTGAACCAGAGTACCCAGGATTTCCGCTTGGCGCTGGGGGAACCGGGTTTTCGCGGCAATCTGCGTGAGGTATTGAACCAGCCCAACGTGCAGCGCGCCTTGGTACTGCTCGATGATGCGCTGGAGCTGTGCTATGACGTGGTCAAACTGTCCCTTGGCCGCTCGGCGCTGTTGGACGCGGCGTTCGAACGGGCCACCCAATACCGGGCTCGCCTCAAGCGCTTGAAAAATGTCGACGAACCGGGCTTCAGTTATTGGTATGAATGTAATTCGCGTCATTTTGTTTTGGCGTTGACGCCGCTGACGGTCGCCGAACGCTTTCGCGAATTGCTGGACGACAAGCCGGGGACCTGGATTTTTACCTCGGCCACGCTGTCGGTAAACGAACAGATGAGCCACTTTACCGACCGGCTTGGCTTGAACAAGGCCAAAACGCTGCTGTTGCCCAGCCCGTTTGATTATGCCAATCAGGCGTTGCTGTGTGTGCCGCGCAATCTGCCTTCGCCCAATCAGCCCGGCGGGGCGCGTCAGTTGGCGCGTATGCTGCGGCCGATGATTGAAGCCAACCAGGGTCGATGCTTCTTTTTATGCACCTCGCACCAGATGATGCGCGAACTGGCCGAAGAGTTTCGCGCCACGATGACGCTGCCGGTATTGCTGCAGGGTGAAACCAGCAAGGGCCAATTACTGGCGCAGTTTGTCGAGGCCGGCAATGCGCTATTGGTGGCGACCAGCAGTTTCTGGGAAGGGGTTGACGTGCGCGGTGATGCGCTGTCGTGCGTGATTATCGATAAACTGCCGTTCACCTCGCCGGACGATCCATTGCTCAAGGCGCGTATCGAGGATTGTCGCCTGCGCGGCGGCGATCCATTCAATGACGTACAGTTGCCGGATGCGGTGATTACCCTCAAGCAGGGCGTTGGCCGTTTGATCCGCGACACCGACGATCGTGGTGTGTTGGTGATTTGCGACAACCGTCTGGTGATGCGCCCGTACGGCGAGGTATTTCTCAACAGTTTGCCGCCAACGCCGCGCACCCGCGATCTGGCGCAGGCTATCGCCTTCCTCAAGGCGCAATAGTCGTGACTTTTGTGCTGTGCTACAATGCGCGCCCTGTTTTCTCCCGCCTGAGGTTGGCATGTCCCCGCGAATTTTAGCGATTGATACGGCGACGGAAGCCTGTTCCGTCGCCCTGTGGAATCAAGGTGAAACCCACGCCTTGTTCGAACTCTGCCCACGCGAGCATACGCAACGCATATTACCGCTGGTACAACAGATATTGGCGCAATCCGGTTTGGCGCTGTCCCAGCTTGATGCGCTGGCCTTTGGCCGTGGCCCTGGTAGCTTCACCGGCGTGCGTATCGGCATTGGCATCGCGCAAGGGCTAGCATTGGGCGCCGATCTGCCGATGCTCGGCATTTCGACCTTGCAAACCATGGCGCAGGGTGCCTGGCGCATGACCGGCGCCGAGCGCGTGCTGGCGGCGATCGACGCTCGGATGGGCGAGGTGTATTGGGGCGGTTTTGAACGCCAACCCGATGGCAGCTGGCATGACAGCCAGCCCGAAGCGGTGCTGTCGCCGCAGCAGGTGCTGGAACGTGCACAACGGCTGCAAGGGGAGTGGGCGCAGGTCGGCACCGGCTGGCAAACCTATCCCGATCTGCTGGCCGGCACGCCAGTTACGCTGCGCGACGGGCAAATGCTATTGCCGCAGGCCGAAGACATGTTACCGCTAGCGCTGCTTGCCTGGCAGCAGGGGCTGGCGTGCAGCGTGGAAAACGCCGAGCCGACCTATTTGCGTAATGAAGTGACCTGGAAAAAACTACCGGGCCGTGAATAATTGCCTGTTATTGCGCCAACCTTGAATCAAGGATGAAATTGTCTGCAACTTGCTGCCAAAAGCGCAGTCGAAGTTACAGAAATTTCAGGAGATTGCGACATGATAATCCGTACTGCTACCAATAAACTGTCGCTGCTGGCCATGGCCTGCGGCGCGCTGCTGTTATCCGGCTGTGTAACGGTTCCGGATGCGATCAAGGGGAGCTCGCCGACGCCGGTGACGGATTTGGCATCGGTGCAAAACGCACCAAGCCTGTTTACCGGTGCTGAAGCGCGTTTTGGCGGTAACGTCATCAGCGTGCACAACGAGCAGGGCAAAACGGTGCTGGAGATTGCGGCGGTACCTCTGGACAACGGCGCTCGACCGACGTTGGGCGAACCTTCTCAGGGGCGGCTGCTGGCAACGGTGAACGGTTTCCTGGAGCCGACGGATTTCAAAGGGCAACTGGTCACCGTGGTTGGGCCGATTACCGGTGTGCGCCCCGGCAAAATTGGCGCCACGCCGTATAAATTCATTACCATGAATGCCAGCGGTTACAAACGCTGGCACCTGACGCAGCAGATCGTCATGCCGCCGGCGCCGATGGGGCCATGGGGATGGCGTAGCGGGCCGTGGGGACCGGGTTGGGGCGCAGGCTATGGCTGGTACAATCCAGGGCCAGCACAGGTGCAGACTATCGTTACCGAGTAAGTTACGCGAAGATTTTTATTGTGATGAGGGCGGCTTAGATGCCGCCCTTTTCTTTTGGCACCAGGATCCGCCGGCAATTAGTGACCTACATCGCAACCTGAATATTGTTTAAAACGCAAACTGGTACGCTGAGTTAAAATATTGTTAAAGTTCGGCTGCGTGTTTGGGGGCTGCGATGATTATTAGTAATGATTTCAGGAGTAATACCTTGGACAAGGTCTGGTTAAAACGTTACCCGGCAGATGTTCCGGCAGAAATCGACGCCGATCGCCATTCGTCTTTGGTTGAAATGTTCGAAAGCGCGGCGCTGCGCTACGCAGATCAGCCAGCCTTTATCAACATGGGCGAGGTCATGACTTTCCGCAAGCTGGAAGAGCGCAGCCGGGCTTTCGCCGCCTATTTGCAAAATGAACTCGGTTTGCAGAAGGGCGACCGTGTGGCGTTGATGATGCCCAACCTGTTGCAATACCCGATTGCGCTGTTTGGCGTCTTGCGCGCCGGCATGGTGGTGGTCAACGTCAATCCGCTTTATACGCCGCGCGAGTTGGAACACCAGTTGAACGACAGCGGGGCGGCGGCGATCGTCATCGTATCCAACTTTGCCCATACGCTGGAAAAAGTGGTATTCAAAACCCAGATAAAGCACGTAATCCTGACGCGGATGGGCGATCAGCTTTCCGCCGCCAAAGGCACGCTGGTCAATTTTGTGGTGAAGTACATCAAACGGTTGGTGCCCAAGTATCACCTGCCGGATGCCATCTCGTTTCGCGCCGCGCTGCAACGCGGTCGCCGGCTGCAATATGTAAAACCGGACATCATTAATTCCGATCTGGCGTTCTTGCAATACACCGGTGGCACCACCGGGGTTGCCAAGGGCGCGATGCTGACCCACCGCAACATGCAGGCCAATCTGGAGCAGGCCAAGGCGGCCTATGCGCCGCTGTTCCGTGACGGTCAGGAGCTGGTGGTGACGGCGTTACCGCTGTATCACATTTTTGCACTAACGGTGAACTGCCTGTTATTCATCGATCTGGGTGGTCGCAACCTGCTGATCACCAACCCGCGTGATATTCCCGGTCTGGTAAAAGAACTGGCCAAATACCCGTTCACCGCCATGAGTGGGGTAAATACCTTGTTTAATGCGCTGCTGAATAACGACGACTTCCACAAACTCGATTTCTCGACCCTGCGTTTCTCGGTCGGCGGCGGCATGTCGGTGCAGAAATCGGTGGCGGACAAATGGGAAAAAACCACCGGCAAACATTTGCTGGAAGGCTATGGCCTGACCGAGTGCGCGCCGCTGGTGGCTGGCAACCCCTACGATCTGAAACATTACAGCGGCAGCATCGGTTTGCCAGTGCCGTCGACCGACGTGCGCCTGGTGGATGAGCACGGCAATGATGTTGCGCCGGGCGAACCGGGTGAACTGTGGGTCAAAGGGCCGCAAGTTATGTTAGGCTATTGGCAGCGCCCGGAAGCAACGGATGAAGTGCTGAAGGACGGTTGGCTGGCGACCGGCGATATCGTTACGGTCGATAATGACGGGTTTATCCGCATTGTCGATCGCAAGAAGGACATGATCCTGGTGTCAGGCTTCAACGTATATCCGAACGAAATCGAAGAGGTGGTCAGTCAGCATGCCAAAGTGCTGGAGTGCGCGGCGATTGGCGTGCCGAGCGACGTTTCCGGTGAGGCGGTGAAGGTGTGCGTAGTGAAGAAGGATGCCTCACTGACCGCTGATGAGCTGCTGACGCATTGCCGTCGGCATCTGACCGGGTATAAAGTGCCTAAAATTGTTGAGTTCCGCGACGAATTGCCAAAGTCCAACGTTGGCAAGATCTTGCGGCGAGAACTGCGTGACGAGCAGAACAAGCCAAAGGCCGCTGATGCCGCCTGACGCCTTGCTTGTCCCTTTGCATCAACAACGCCGGTGAATGCCGGCGTTGTTGTGTTTGAACCGAAATAAGAGAATGATGTTTTGAATTATACGTTGATCACTACCGACGCCGGATTGCAGCAGGTCTGCGAACAGGCAAGAAAACATGCGCAGATTGCGCTCGACACCGAATTTGTCAGAACGCGTACCTACTATCCGCAGTTAGGCCTGATCCAGTTATACGATGGTGAACAACTCTCCCTGATTGATCCACTGCCAATCAAACAATGGCAGCCGTTTGTCGATCTGCTGGCCGACAGTGCAGTGGTCAAGTTCTTGCACGCCGGTAGCGAAGATCTGGAGGTGTTTTTGAACGCCTTCAATACGTTGCCCACTCCGCTGGTCGATACGCAGATCCTGGCCGCCTTTACCGGCAAGCCGCTGTCGTGCGGTTTTGCCACTCTGGTGGCGCAATACATGCAGGTCGAACTGGATAAAAGCGAATCGCGTACCGACTGGCTGGCGCGTCCATTGACCGAACGCCAGTGCGTGTATGCCGCCGCCGACGTGTTTTATCTGTTGCCGATGGCCAGGCAGTTGGTGCAGGAAACCGAACAGGCCGGCTGGACCGCTGCCGCCAGCAGCGAGTGCCTGCTGTTGTGCCAACGCCGCAGCGAAACGCTGGCGCCGGAACTGGCCTACCGTGAAATCACCAACGCCTGGCAGCTGCGCGCGCGTCAGTTGGGCTGTTTGCAAAAGCTGGCGGAGTGGCGGTTGCGTCAGGCGCGTGAACGCGATCTGGCGGTTAATTTTGTGGTGCGTGAAGAAAATCTGTGGGCGGTAGCGCGTCATATGCCGGGGTCGTTGGGGGAGCTGGATGCCCTTGGCCTGAGTGGTCCGGAAATTCGCTATCACGGTAAAACCCTGCTGGCGCTGGTCGAGGAAGCCAACCAGATGGACGAGAGCGCGTTGCCGCCACCGGTCGCGAGCCTGATCGACCAGCCTGGTTACAAGAAAGTGTTCAAGGATATCAAGGCGGCGATCGTTACCGTCAGCGAACAAAGCGGTCTCAGCAGCGAGCTGTTGGCATCGCGACGTCAGATCAACCAGTTGCTCAATTGGCACTGGAAATTGAAAAACGGCGACGGTCTGCCGGAATTAATCAGTGGTTGGCGTGCGGAATTATTAGCCGAACCTTTGCAGGCTATTCTGAAGAATTATTAATTAAACGATAAAAGTAACGGGGCAGGGGAAACAGTCTTTGCTCCGTACATTTGTTGCTGGATAATCTGACCGGATATTTTTGGACCATTTTCAACTTTAAAGAAAGTTGACGCAAAATTAATTGGGATTAATCTCAAACAATAAACGCGTGGAAATTACTGTCAAAATACGATTTATCTGGATGCATATACAGTTACCCCCTGCAAAAAATATACAGGGGGTAATTAATGCGTCGCAATCATTTAGCTGCTTCTTCCGATTCCGGCAACGTCACGTTAAGTTCAAGTACCGAAATATCGTCCCCTTTCTGCTCAAACTGAACGTGGAGCATTTCAGGGTCGATCTGAATGTATTTGCAGATTACCGCCAGAATGTCGCGTTTCAAATCAGGCAGATACGGGGGCTCACTGTCCCCGCGACGACGTTCTGCAACGATAATCTGCAGCCGTTCCTTGGCTACACTGGCTGTCGATTTTTTGCGGGACAGAAAAAAGTCTAACAAAGCCATGGTTTATCCCCCAAAAAGGCGTTTCAGGAAGCCCTTCTTCTCTTCTTCGATGAAGCGGAATGGGCGTTCTTCTCCTAACAAGCGGTTAACGGTGTCGTCGTAGGCCTTGCCGGCGTCAGACTCGTGGTCCAGGATGACGGGTTCGCCCTGGTTGGAGGCGCGCAGCACCGATTGATCTTCCGGTATCACGCCGACCAGTGGAATACGCAGGATTTCCAGCACGTCTTCCATGCTCAGCATGTCGCCACGGCTAACGCGGCCCGGATTGTAACGGGTGAGCAGCAGGTGTTCCTTGATGGCTTCCTTCCCCTGTTCCGCACGGCGCGATTTGGACGACAGGATACCCAGAATGCGGTCCGAGTCGCGTACTGACGACACTTCCGGGTTGGTGGTAATAATGGCTTCATCGGCGAAGTACAGCGCCATCAGCGCGCCGGTTTCGATACCTGCCGGTGAGTCACAGACCACAAAATCGAAATCCATCTCGCCCAGTTCGTTGAGCACTTTTTCAACGCCTTCACGGGTCAGCGCGTCTTTGTCGCGCGTTTGTGATGCGGGCAGAATGAACAGGTTTTCGGTGCGTTTATCCTTGATGAGCGCCTGGTTGAGCGTGGCGTCACCCTGGATCACGTTAACGAAATCGTAAACCACGCGGCGTTCGCAGCCCATGATAAGGTCAAGGTTACGCAGGCCGATGTCGAAATCGATAACCACGGTTTTCTTGCCTTTTTGGGCCAAGCCGGTCGCAATGGCCGCGCTCGAAGTGGTCTTGCCAACGCCCCCTTTACCCGATGTAACAACAATAATGCGTGCCATGAAATGGATTCCTTGTCAAAAGGGCTTAATTTAAAGGTTGTATGGTTAAAGCGTTATCCAACAGGCTGAGTCGCACTGCCTGCCCGGAATATTCGGACGGGATTTGGTCGCTCAACCAGTACTGCCCTGCGATAGAGACTAGCTCAGCGCCCAGGTGCGTGCAAAAAATCTGACATTGCGTATCACCTGAAGCGCCCGCCAGCGCACGACCGCGCATCGAACCGTAGATATGAATGTTGCCGTCGGCAATCAATTCGGCACCGGCACTGACGCTGCTGGTCACGATTAAATCGCAGTTGCGGGCATAAATTTGTTGGCCGGAACGGACAGGCGTGCTGATGGTGCGCGTTTTGGCCGGGGCATTTTCCGCTACCGGCGCTACGGCCGGCGGTGCGTCAACGGCCACTTTCTGGCCTTTGCCCTCGCTCATCAACGGCAAGCCGGCACGGGCAATAGCCCGTTTTTGCCGCTCATCTTTACAACCGCTGATGCCCACCACGCGCAAGCCTGCAGCCGTAACGGCCTGTTGGAGTTCTTTCCAGTTCGCATCGCCGTTAAGCGTAGCAACGTTGATAACAACAGGGGCGTTTTTGAGAAAAGCGGGCGCTTGCTCGACTTTTTCCTGTAACGCCTGGCGAATTACCTCGGGTTGCGAATTATGCAAATGAACAACCGATAGGGTAAAACTGCTGCCTTTTAGCTCAATTGGCGATTGTGACATCTATCCTGACTCAGTCTCAGCAACTTTAAATCCCCGGAATACCACTCGGGGTGCGATATTCCGATGTACTAGAAGCATGTTATAGTCAGAGTTATATCCAGGCAAGATACTGCCCCAATTAAATAGAGTTAAAAAAATGCTTTGTGTGATCTATAGAAGCCCAAAACGTGACCAAACTTATCTTTATGTCGAAAAAAAAGACGATTTTTCTCGCGTACCGGAAGATTTGCTGAAAAGTTTCGGTACGCCGCAGTTTGCCATGCTGCTTAATCTTGAAGGGCGTAAAAGATTAGCCAATGCGGATATTGAAAAAGTGAAAGAGGCCTTGCAGGAAGAAGGGTTTTATCTGCAATTCCCGCCGCCGGTAGAAAATTTATTAAATCAGCATCTGACCGGCGGGGAGTAATATTCGCCGGTTGTCTGCCCCCGGCCGGGCGACGGTTGCCAACAGGTGACGGGCCCGGTTTGCTTCGAGAAGGAATATTGCGATGAAATTGTCGGCTCCCGCTCTGATGATCACCACCCTGGTGCTGGCAGGCTGCACCAGCAAAGACAATATCGCGGCGTCTGCGCCAGCAACGGCGTCAACGGCTGATGTGGCCCCGGCCTCAACCGGCGGGATGCTGAAGCCGTCAGTCTCATCGAACGGCATGCTGAAGCCACCGACCGCACCGGCGGACACTACGCTGGCGCAGACGGGGCGCGATCCGGCGGAGTTTCCCGCGTATGTCGAAGCGCTCAAGCGCCAGGCCGTGGCTCAGGGCATCGATCGGCAAACCGTCGACAGCGCGTTTGCCAATGTGCATTTCGTTGATCGGGTGATCAAGGCCGACCGCAACCAGCTCGAGAAAAAAATAACGCTGGATGTTTATCTGCAACGCGTTCTGTCGCCGACGAAAATTCAGCAGGGGCGGCAGCTGTTGCGACAGTACCAACCGCAGCTGGCGCGAGCGACTGCACGTTATGGGGTACCGGAGCGCTATATCGTGGCGTTGTGGGCAATGGAAAGCCATTACGGCAAAATACAGGGCAAGGAAGACGTGGTGTCGGCACTGTCGACGCTGGCCTTTGAAGGGCGACGAGAAGCCTTCTTTAGTAAACAGCTGATGGCGGCATTGCAGATTATTCAGCAGGGGCATGTTCCGGCTGAGCAGTTAACCGGATCCTGGGCCGGTGCCATGGGGCAGTGCCAATTTATGCCCAGCTCGTTCCTGAGCTACGGTGCCGACGGCGATGGCGATGGGCGTATCGATATCTGGCATAACCTTGATGATGTCTTTGCTTCAACCGCCAACTACCTGGCAACCGAAGGCTGGAAGCCGGGGATTGGCTGGGGGCGTGAAGTGACACTGCCGTCGGGCTTCGGCAGTGGCCATCTGGGGCTGAAAAACGGCCAGGCACGCAGCGTCAACCAGTGGGCGGCGATGGGCATCAGGCAGGCGGACGGTTCAGCGCTGCCGAGCGCTACTCTGCGCAGTTGGATAATTACGCCGGATGATGCGCAGGGGCGCGCATTCATGGTTTATGATAATTTCCGTACTATTATGCATTGGAATCGTTCATATTATTTTGCCATCAGCGTGGGTATGATGGCCGACGCTGTCGGACAATAATTCAGCTTATCAGGCCTTGGCCACCAGATTGCCGGGGCATTTTTGTCAGGAGTCAGGTATGTACCAACATAGAGACTGGCAGGGCGCGTTACTCGATTTCCCGGTTAACAAAGTGGTCTGCGTGGGCAGCAACTATGCCGATCACATCAAGGAGATGGGCAGCGCCAAATCGGCAGAACCGGTAATTTTCATCAAGCCGGAAACCGCGCTGTGCGATATGCGCCAACCGGTAGCCATCCCGAAGGAATTAGGTGCCGTACATCATGAAGTTGAACTGGCGGTATTGATCGGCACGCCGCTCAAACAGGCCAATGAAGACCGCGTGGCCCGGGCAATTGCCGGCTACGGCGTGGCGCTGGATCTGACGCTGCGCGATTTGCAGGCCGGCTTCAAAAAAGCCGGGCAGCCGTGGGAAAAGGCCAAGGGTTTTGACGGTTCCTGTCCGATTTCGGGGTTTATCCCGGTAGCCGAGTTTGGCGATCCGCAGAATGCCGAACTGAAACTGACGGTGAACGATGACGTACGTCAGCAGGGTAACACCCGCGATATGATTACGCCGATCTTGCCGTTGATCGCCTATATGAGCCGTTTCTTTACCCTGCGAGCCGGCGATATTATTCTGACCGGCACCCCGCAAGGCGTGGGTCCGATGACATCCGGCGACATGCTCAACGTGTCGCTGAACGGTAAAACGCTCAACACCCGCGTCATTTAATCGCCGATGCCGCCGCGGCGGCATTATGCGTTCAGCGCGCGTCACGCGCCGTTTCTGGCGGCATTGACGCGCCAGTCCATCAGCGTCATCACCCAGCGCTAATCAAGGGATGATGCCATCGTGATTTGCACGTATAATAAGATATACACTCGCCGCCTGTTCTCAGGCAGAAGTTCAATTACCTATACCGGACGTCAACATGTCACAACTCCCTTTTTGGCAAACCAAAACGCTGGCTGAAATGTCGGAAAAAGAATGGGAATCGCTGTGCGACGGTTGTGGGCAATGCTGTTTGAATAAGCTGATCGACGAAGATACCGACGAAATTTATTTTACCAATGTCGCCTGCAACCAACTGAACATCAAATCTTGCCAGTGTCGTAACTATGAACGCCGTTTCGAGCTGGAAGAAGACTGCATCAAACTGACGCGGGAAAATCTGGTCACCTTTGACTGGCTGCCGCCGACCTGCGCCTATCGCCTGATCGGAGAAGGCAAACCGTTGTTCCCGTGGCATCCGCTGATCAGCGGTTCCAAGGCGGCGATGCACGGCGAACGCATTACGGTACGCCATATTGCGGTGCGCGAAAGTGAAGTGGTGGACTGGCAGGATCACATATTGAACAAGCCCAGTTGGGCGCGTTGATGCTTTGAAACTAAAGGGTTTTTAGGTTAGCAGGAAATCGCCTGGGGCATATGTGGGGCATTCCCACCGAAATTAGCGTTCAATATGCTCAGTTGATCATGATTGTTGTCACTCATCCATTTCCCGTAAACGCTGTATACCATTTGGGCTGACGTATGGCCCATCTGGTTAGCAATGAAGTTTGGATTAGCGCCGGCACTGAGAGACCAGCAGGCATATGTATGCCTAGACTCATATGCTTTTCGATGCTTAACTCCTGCACGAGATAGCATGCTATTCCACGTTCCGCCTATTGATCCCGGAGCGTACCAATCGCCACCGCATCCATTTCTTGCTGTCAGCTTAGGAACGAACACAAAAGTGCATTGGTCTATCCTTTTCCTGCCGAACTCGCGCAAGTTGACTTCAACCTGCTTTGGCCTCCCAACGCGTGTGTATTCCATCTGGCTCTTTAGCGCCTGAATGGCAACATCAGTGAGGATGATAGTTCTGTTGCCACTTTCAGTCTTTGGTGGGGTAAAGTGTCCTTTCAGCGCCATGTTCCTGCTTATCGTTATTGACCAGTTGCGTGTATCAATGTCCTCCCATGCAAGTGCGCATATCTCTCCGTGGCGCATCCCAGTATGAATGGCCAGCACCCATAAGTTTCTAATCTGCTGAGATGGCGCAGCCTCTATCACCCGTTGGTATTCTTCATAGCTCAGCGGGTCTGGTTCTGACTTACTTTTCCTCAGCGGATCCACACCATGGAAGGGGGATTTCTTTATGTATCCGCTCCTTTCGGCAAACTCAAACAGTCCTGATAGGCAAGTGATGTAAACATTTACCGTGCGGACAGTACGCCCTTTTTTTACTGACCTATTTTTTTGTTTGTTACCGAGTAGCTGAGTTCCGGTAAGAAGCTCCTTCCTAACGGTTAGGATATCCTCGTGTGAAATGTGTGAAACTGGTCGATTCGGAGACAGGATTTCACAGCATATCTTTATGTATGAGCGATAACGATTATGGGCATTCATCGATATATCCATCCTTTTAAGCTCAAGCCATTTTGCTGCCAAATCCCCAACTGTTATCCCTTCTTCCACAAAACCAAACTTTTTCAAATTTGGTGATTGCGGGAAGCTTGCAGCATAGTTGAAGCTCCCCGTCTTGATTGAGTAGCAAATGGATGTGCGTAGTTCCGATGCCATCTTTCTATTTTTTGGCGTGTCAGGGACGCCAAGGTTTTCCCTGACTCTTTGCCGCTGGTAGATGAACCATATGCGGAGCGTTCCGCCATGGTTCTCTACTCCTGTAGGATATTTAGCCATCTGTTACCTCTAAGTTGAGTGGGGGTGTTATTTAAGCAGAAATCCTTCTGCGTATCGCAGGTCTTTGTCTCTCAATCCAGCTGTCAACCGCTTCTCGGTTGTACATGATTGGACTGTTCATTTTTGGGTTGAGGTCTGGTGATACGTGCCGATACTCGCGACCTTCCATCCAGGATGTTCTCCTCGCGTGCTGGATCATGTGCTTGGTCATACCACTAAGGCTCATCAGAAGGTCTTCTGACACCCACTTGTTTGGTGTTATTTGCAAAACATTGCTCATTGCGTCCTCGCTTCTTTATCGATGAGATGCACGTAATAGCTCAGCCACAATTTCGCGCTGAACTTTCCAGGAGGGATGGCTGTGATTTTCTTGGCGTGGTGATTCAGAATTTCGGTGGTAATGGGGTCGTGCTGTTTCTTTGGCTTGCCTTTTGTCTTGTCGATGATTTCTGTTCTACATCGTCGTGCTACAGACCTGATCGCGTTCTCTATTGTTGTGTCCATGCATCACTCCGCTGCCTTCATCATGAGGAAGACGATCATGGCCGCGCGAAGTGGGTTTTCGTCTTGGCAATCACAGTCAGAATTGTTTACATCGAAACACAGCCACAGCCCGGACTTTTCAACCCTCATAGAGGGCATAAGTACAATGGAGTTTTCAACAATTATCGGCCATGCGTCCGCTGGGTTGTTGCAGTAGTCATTACCAACTGTCCTGTTGCCTGTTACTGCATCAACTAGGGTGTTTATGTCTCTATCGTCCATCTTGCTGTAATCGTTCATTGCAACAACCCTCCAATATCTGCCACTCCTGCACCCACCAAAACACCATCAATTACCTCGCATGGCTGCCCCGTCTTTACTGCCTCGACTATTCCGTCAACGTTCATCTCTGCCGCTTCTTTGCTATCAGCTACGACGTAGCAACTGAATGCACCGAAACGGATTTCGTGAAGTCCGATCATTCCACAAACCCCCATGCAAGAACGACGATGCAACAAACCAGTAGGGCTATCGTTGCGTAAATATCAAGATGCGATCGTTTGGTAATCATGCTGCACCCCTCTGCTTGTTGGCTTTCATGCGCCGGTCATAATCCTCAGCACAGCTATCGCCTTTGCAAAAGTTACCCACTGCGACTTTCTCGCCACACCAGTAGCAGGTGCCGGTAAACTTCATGTCAGGGCGAGGGCGGTTAGATAGAGCAGCTCGAATGCTCAGTTCTTCTAGCTCCTGCGCAGCGTCGATAATGTCAGCCATGGTTAACTCCTTTGCTCAAAATAGTATCGACATCATCAGCTAGGCAGCCGGATGTCATGATTGCTTGGCCATCATGAAGAGACACCTTTACCGGTGCCGGCATAACTCCGGTTTTGCACCACAATCCGCGATGAATGACCTGCTCTAAAGAGTCCGTACTGACATGCCCATCGGTGAATCGGGCGCGGGGAATCCTGACACTGATAATGTCCATTGGTTGTACTCCAGGTGGATTTTTGGCAATAAAAAACCCCGCCGTGGCGAGGTTGTTTTTCGTTAAGATGTAACTTACAGTCTGGCTATCCTATTCAGGCACCGAGAAAGAAGGAGAGTGGCATGTTCAAGATTTTCCTCCTGACCTGCTAGTCCATACTGCCATTTATTTCCATGGAATAGGTTATGCCGAAGACGCAAACAAACGTTTAGCACAGCTTCCATCTTATCCTTACTGGACGGGTCTACTTTAACAAAAGCATCAAAAACCTTTTGCCTATCTCTTGGCTTGCCAGGGCATAGCGCATCTAGGCGACTTTCACCATCAATGCTGGTGATGTATCTATTGCGGAAGTAATCGAATGCGATGCCCGCATCCATGCCAAGTTTGTCAGCAAGTTCCTCTGCATACTCATGAGTTTTCCTGATAGACCCATTTCCCTCCATTAGTACTTGCTCAGCCCGAGAAAATACCAATGTAAAATTTGTAATGGAGTCTTTCAGCCTTGGTTCAAGGTCAACATTTATCCCAAGCAACTCTCTAAAATCGGTTATCAATTACTTATCCTCCACAGGATAAAACGCTGGCCCCGGGAACTGCTTGCTTACACCACGGTAGTGCATTAGACGTTCGCGAAAATACTCGCGTAGGTGTTCTGGCTGCTGGTCTTCTACCTGAACAGGTATAACAGGCATGTTCATACGCTCTTTGTAAGCCACGCCTGAAGCCGCCATATCCACGTTAACTTTGTCCATCTCGTCTTTGGGAAGATTACCCAAGTTGTACGACATATCAATCCCTCACGTCAGCTCAAAGTCATCGTCAAACAAGTGTGCGTTTGACCGGACTTCCTTTGATAGCATCATAAATCGTATGCCATCAAAAAGCGAAGTAGGGCGTTCGTACTCGATAATGAAAACGTCATCGTATGCACGGCCAAGCCAATACCCGCCGCCGCAGTGAATCGGTCGCTGGAAGAATACCCACGAACCAGGCCTGATGTAATCTACTGTTTCGCCGCGATAAACGACTTGATAGCCGAGGCCGTTTTTTGTTGTCATGCTCACACCATAAAACACTGTTTATATATACAGTATAATTATGGTTTGGCGGGAGTCAATTCCCACCCTCCGGCGTTGCTGCCAGCATCGCCATATAGATGCCTTTGACGAACTCAGCGCTTTCTCTGCAGCCATATGGCCAGCCATTCTCTTCATTAGCCGCGGCGGAAAGAGCACCCATAGCGTTGGACTCGAATCCATTGATTACCATTTTCTCCGTCGGCTCAACCGGCACCAGCTTCCAACCTTCCGGGATTTCCGGAGAGTTCGCATTACAAGATGATTTGCCATCCCAGCCAAAGGTCACGCGCTTAAGCATCTCAGCGCGATAGTCTTCAAGGATGTCATATTCAGGCACTGCTGCCAGCATTGCGGATCGGCATTTATTCCACCCGAACACTACATCCGGCGTTTTCCATGTCCCCAGCTCTTCGACAAGCTCGTCCGGCACTACGGGTGCTGGCGGTGCATTACTTTCAGCAATGACCTCAATCACCCGGCCTTCGACATCCTGTCGAGTGACAGCAACGATATCACCGTGTTCGTTGCGAGTGACCACCACTTCACCTGCTGGCGCTGGCGGGGCGGTGTAGAGGATCACAACCTTCTGTTCCTTTCCTGCCACAAGTTTCTCATGGCTGCGCTCAACCAAAAACCATCGGTCGAGTTCTGGTACAGTTTCATCCCATTTCCACAACTCGTACATGTAAGGCTCTGCCACCGGCTGCGCCTCCCGGTTAGCCATGAGTTCTCTGGCCTTCAGCATTGCTTCCCATGCCACGTGTTTTACGAATGCAGCCTCACTGGAACCCTCTAAGTGGCAATACTCTTCATGCCACCATTGTTCAAACTGCTGGCGCTCTGTCGTTAGTGTCATGCATCACCTCCCATCCGCACGGCCATAGCCTTTGACCATGCAGTGATTATTGATATAAACCGCCGTGGTATTCAGTTCCTTTGCGATACGTTCTTCACAGTCGGCTCTATCCGAATCCTCAGCCACCGCGGCGAGGAATAGCAGGGCCACGGCTCCTAGCATCCAAAGCAGGAATGTTTTCACTATTCACCACCCTTAGCCGCCGCAATCAGCGCATTCAGCACCATGTCTGTGAAAACCCCTTTACCGTTTACTTTCGCGTGCGCCTCGATTTCACGAATGGCAGATTTCAAAACCCCAACGTTAACGCACACCACACGCTGGTTTTCTCTACTGGATTTCTCAAGGTCACTAAGTGCGGTCATCCTACTCATCCCCCTCTACGGTGAAGCCAGCGGCGCGGATAGCCCGTTCAACTGCACGGTCGAACTTCGCCACCTGAAACACGCCATCGAACCAAAACTCGGCATCGTTCTTGTTCGGCAACCGCACCGGCGTCGCAAGCTTGGCTTCCAAATCCTGAACTTTCCCGTACCAAAGATCCCTCTGATTTGTTAGCAACGTAGCGCTACCTTCCAGCTCGGTGATGCGCTTATCCTTCGCCTCCAGCTCTTCCAGCAGGGCGAGAACGACAGCAGGGTTAGCAGCGCGGAAATAACGCTCAGCCGCCACATGGGCATCGCCAATGCCGTAAAAAATCACACCGAGAGCGGTGTTGTCGTAATTGCAATAATCAGCGCCAACATCCACCTGACCCTCGCCACTACAGCACGGGCACTCCATGCAGCCGTCTTCTGTTTTCTCCTGTGCCCCATCAATTTTCTGTGGAGTTGCGGCCAGTGCGGCCGCTTTCAGTTCTTCCAGTTGCTTATTCATCACTGCAGAACCTCCGCTTTTCCGTGCGTAACAGTTTCACCAGCGCTCATACCAACGCTGAGCCAATATGACAGGCAGAGCAGAACATCATCTTTTGATTTGCAGTTGCACGCGTTAACGAACTCCTGCACGGTTTTGACTGCCAGCTTCATGATTTCTTCGTCTGTTAAACGTCCGTTGCTCACTGTGCTTTCTCCTGGGCTTCAGCTGCCTTGGTGTAGTCGGCGATCACCGCGCCGGTCTTATCGAAATACTTCACCTCGCAGAATGGGTGACAGTTCTCTGGATGCTTGCCATATTTCAGTTGATTGGCGAACACAACATCGAGGTTGGCACTGCCATTCATTCCAACAATGGTTCCAAGGTCGCCATATACTTCAACCATCATCCCGATCCTGGCAAAGTCGATACCTCGACAGCGGATCATGTCGTCAATGAATTGCTTGTCTCTGCTCTTACGCTTAGCCATGCTGGGCCTCCTCAGCTGGCTCTCCGAAAATCCGGCGCTGCGCTACTTCGAAATACATCTTGTCTATTTCGATACCTATGAATCTGCGCCCGGTATTGGCACAGGCAACTCCTGTTGTTCCGCTACCCATACAGTTATCAAGTACCATATCGCCAGGATTGCTCGACGCGAGTATTAGGCGCTCCATTAACTTGACTGGTTTTTCAGTTGGATGAATTTTCGAGCGTCCAGATGGGAACTGCCACAGTGCTTTTTTGCAATGCTCGTTAAATGTCGCATTTGGCTTTCTGGCAAATACGCAGAATTCAAGACCACTCAGCCACAATCGCTTCCCATTCATTGGGCTGGGATTGGTTTTTTCCCATGCACATACTCGAGTTGTCATGCCGTGGCGCTTAAAGTGGCCTACTAAAGTGCTGATTTGCTCTGTTCCGCAAAATGCGTAAATAGTTCCATTGCAAATGCGATTGAATTCATCAGCCATCGCCTTAAGATCTATGTTGCACTCATCAGCCTTTCCGCGGTCAAGAAGGCGAAGACCGCTGCTTTTCTGTGCCACCTCTCCATACGGTATGTCGCACAAAACCATATCAACAGACCCATCAGCGATATTTTTCATGGCCTCCATACAATCTGCGTGAATAAGCTGAGCGGTTTTATTGTCTGGCATCACGCACCTCCCACACGGCGAAACTCGATCACCCACACCCAGGGGTTAGCATTCCAGCTATCTACGCCGTAGATGGATTCCCACAACATGGCAAAGTTGTCATATGGAGTGAATGTCTCATCAAACCCTGCATTGTCTGGATTTGAGTAAGATGGAACCCACCCGGTAAGCTCCATCCCCTCAGCTTGAGCATCCTCTTGGCTGATATCGTTCAGCCGCTCAACGCGTACGGCGGTGATTTCCAGCGTGATTCTGCTGGCCCAGCGCGGCATGTGGATTGAAGGGCGCCAGCCTTGGTGGACTTTGTCGTCCAAATCACAAAACTCAGGACGTGCACCACCATCGGCGGCGTACTCGCAAAACTCCGGGGCTTGAAACTTGTCTGTATTGGCTAGGTAATCTTCGAGATGCTCCTCATCGACCAATGGCCCTTGCCACGTCTCCCGCACCCACAGCCGATCGCCGACCTGGCCGAATGGGCATGGATACCAATAATCGCCTCCTTCGTCGTGCTCACGCCAAGGCCAGCGAGAGCCATCATCTTTTTCGCCGATATCCATGCAGTCAGACTTCACAATCCGCCGCGTCTGGGTCTTGCGGCCGTCGAGAATGGCGCGAACCATCTCACCGTTGAAAATCACTGGGCGCTCTTTCATTTGGCCTCCCGCAGCTCGGTGGAGAATGCTTGCAACTCATTAATCTGAGCACGCAGAGACTCGGCTGTAGCGCCAAATGCGTGGGTATCTGGATGCATGTTGGCAAGCTGTTCCATCTTCAACTTGATAAGCTTATCCACTCCCTGCGCCTGGATAGCTGCAAGTGCTGCGTCAGTGGCTGGCATATTTCCTACGGCATCGAAACCCGCCAGCAGCATAGCTACCCCATCCATGCCAATCTCATCACCGATGATTTCAGTTAACTCCTGCGTGGCGTCAGAGAATATCTGTACAGCTTTACGCGCACGATCATTCTCCACAGCCAGCGCATCGCGCTCAGCCTTCAGGGCTTCATAGCTCAATACTTCGGTCATAGGTCATCCTTAGCCCGCACCACAGCATCGACAGGCAGGTAGGTGTAAGAGGGGGATAGGTCTTGCTGCAGGATGTCGGCAGCACAGTTTTGTAAGTCCGGATAAACAAAGCCCTGCGGTTGGTAGTCGCAGGGTTGGAACGTGTAGCAAACGAGTAGAAAGAGTCCGTACATGGTCATGTCCGTGGTAGTTTTCTTTGCTTGGGGTGGTGGTGCTTTTTGATGATCTTCAGGCTGATGTGTAGGCGTTTCGCCATTTGCCTGATTGATTGTTCTGAGCGGTCAAGCTTCCGTGCTATGAGTTTTGCTTTAACGTGTCCAGCCAATTCCTTTAGCCAGTAAATCTCTGTAGTTGTCCAATACTCATGAGATATTCGCGCCGCCACGACTACCTCCATTGATCTCCAAACTCGAACCCTATTTCAGCGAGTGACTCATCCATTTTTTCTATGAATTCAGGCACCATCTCATTGAAGTCATCCATATATTTTTCATCTCTTTCAACAAGTACGTGGTGAATTCCTTCTCGCTTCATGCGCGGATCATAATTAGCAAAGAACCAGGCGTCCTTACCGGTCACCCACATGCTGAATTGAACCTGAGCCATGTAAGCCGACTTGATGGCATCGAATCCGCCAAGGCGGAATTTCATGAAGTCTCGGGAGGTGAAGGGACATTTAAGCTCTAAGCCGTAGCCGTTACTGCAAAGGCCATCTGGTGAGCAGGCAGTACGTAGCGTGTCATCCTTGAACAGAATGGAGGCCTGCGCCACGTTAACGCCGGTGGTAAACTCAAACAGCATCCGCGCTGACTCTTCGTGCTCCTTTCCCCATGCCAGCGCCTTGGCGTTAACCTCTGGCGCTACGCCAGTGCATACCTCGCCAAGCAGTGTATGGAAGTAGGACATTTTCATGTCTGACCACTTCTTTCCACTACGCGGCTTGGATATGACGTTGGATACCTCAGAGGCAGTGATCACGCCCAACCTTAACCTGAGCCAATCATTGCTTCCTTGCTCTGCGTGGAGCACATCAATTCCAGTGCGCTCCAGAATTATTTCTGGGTTCATGCTGCCACCTTGGCTTTTTTGGAAAGAAAATCATGGGCCTTGATAGCTTCGGCCTCCGTCAGTTCTTCAGCCTTGGCAATAGGGCGACGGAATATTTTTGAGCACAACGGAAGCATGTCCTCTTCCCATGTTTTATCCATGTGAGTGAGGAGGTCGGTGATGGTTTGCAGCGTTTCCAGAGTAGCGGGGGATACGTCTCGCTCTTGGCTGCGTTCCTGATTGAAATTGATACCTTCTCCGCTTTCGGTATTCACGTAGTCAATTGCAGCATCCAGACGTTCACGGCGAGGCCAATACTTTGCCGCCTGCTTGACTACAGTTTTCAATATCATCTGCTCTTCGTCGGTAACCCATGGGCAGGATTTTCCTTTCGATTTAAACGCCTTCCAGGCCTCTGAACGGTCCCGTATCGAATAGATATCTTCAGTCCTCATTGTGTGGGTTAAATAGTCTCCTTCGTCCGTTTTGACTACCGTATAGGCTCCAATAACATCACCACGCTGCTCCAAGGTGTCGAACTCGTTAAATTCATGCTGCGGAGCCTTATCGATACCTACGCGCATAAATTTGTCGTTCTTTCGCACGATTGCCGACTGGCACCACTTAATTGCGCCTGATTGCTGTGCGATGTGCATCAGCCCCATGTAACTTATGTCGAGGCAGATAGCACCTTTCCGTGGCACCATGTACGCCAGCTTTTGCGCTGGGTTAAGCGTTATCCCTATGGCTGCGATGTTCTTAATGGCGCTGCAAGTTGATACTGGGTTTTGAACGGCAACGCCGGCAAGATAGTCGTTGTTGGCGAAAATCTGCATTGCAAACTCCACCTCACGCTTGAATGTTATGCTCGGCTCTGAGCACATCTGCTCAAATTCAGCTTTCAGCGGGTTAATCAGGCTGTGTACCTGTGTTACTAGCTGCTGATTCATCACGCTACCTCTCTAAATGTTCCGTGCAAAAACTCATTCTCTCCGGCCATCTTTTCGGCCTGTACCAGGCATACTTTTTCGACCATTTCCGCGTATGCTTCCTGCGCATCATCGCCATGCAGGCTCAACCCCATCCGTAAAAACGGGTTGGCGAACATGCTCAGTTGCTCAGGCCATTTCTTCGAAAGTTCATCAGCTTTATCACGCACCCACTCATCGCGAGCGTGCTGATAATCTGCTTTGCTTTCCCGCGCCTCTTCCGAGCGGTCGTAATTCATGAATGGGTTCATTTCATCCCCCGATAGAAAAGTGAGTTAGCAAGCTGGAAGAGGGTGTTATCGTTCTTCTCCTTGGCAAGCTGGGCGAGTAATTGAAGTGTTCTGGTGAAATTCATGGCTCACCTCGCTGATTGAGAGTGTCTTTCAGCCATCGCCCAATGCAGCGCATCCGGCGAGTAATAATTTCGAGTAGTGATTCGTTTAGTTGGAAAGCACCCATGCGAGCGCCTCCCGCGATTGCAAAAATCATGGGTGACTCCTGAATTTATTTTGATTAGTAGGTGATACGGATGGCTGATACTTCGCCTTTAGCGATGGTTTCGACGCACTTCTGAGCGCAATCTGCTGGCAATCCAGCGGCTACAAGTTCGGCTACTGACTGGCGATTGATGGCTCGGCGATGCTCAACATCAGCAGCTCTCTTAGCAGCTTCATCAGCAATTCTCTTCTCTTCAGCCAGCCTGGCGGCTTCTTTCTCATCTGCTTCACGTTTAATGCGCTCAGCTTCTTCTTTTGCGCGGCGTTGTTCAGCCTCGATAGCCTGCCGTTTTTCTAACTCAGCACGCTGAACCGCCTCGACACGCTGACGCTCTGCCAATTCAGCCGCTTCTTTGGCTTCACGTTCTGCTCGCTCTTTTTCTGCTTTCGCTTCTGCTTCCCGGCGAGCGGCGGCTTCAAGTTCAGCCTTGGCTTTCTGCTCAGCTTGGATTCGAGCCTGCTCCGCAGCCTGGCGCTTTAACTCTTCTTCGTAAGCAACGCGCTGGCGCTCAGCCTCAGCCCTTTTTTCTTCCGCTTCGCGATCGAACTTTTCATTCAGCAGCAGGGCGATTTCGTGATCGGCTTCTACCTGCTTTGCTAGCGCTTCGGCTTGTCGCTTTGCTTCCTCTTCGGCTTTGATTCGTTCCTGCTCGGCTTCCCACTCAGTTAGTGGGCGTCGTGTTTCATCACGCAGTGCGTCGCAGGCGTCAACGAACCGTTTAATTTCCTGTTCAGCAGGCCTTACGGCCTCTTTTAATCGCTTCAGGTACTCGCGCCCTGGCTTTTCAACGGCGGTCTTGCTGCGGCTTACCTGCGCAGCCAGCGAGGCAACACGGTCACGGCCTTTCTTTGTGGTCAGGTCTGGGGCTTCATTTACACTGGCCTTGATGTGATTAAGATATGCATCAAGACCGTTTGGAATATACAGCGCCGGTGCTTGTTCCGGCTTAATGTCGATAACGGTTAAATCGGTAGACTCGGTCACGGCATCGCTCCTTTGATTGATAGGTAGCCCGAAGTGATGATAAGAGGGGTTATGTCTTCTTACTGGTACATCAGCAAGCCCGCTAGATAACGAGCTTTGGGATGGTCAGTAGCCGCTGTATTCGCGCAGAGCGCACACTATATCTATTGCATTATTCAGCGCTGACTCCATATCTTCACAATCTCCTTCTTGGAGCATCTCAAGCCGGTTATGTAGTTTGCGCAGCATATCCTGCTGCCATTCAATATCTTCACTTTTTGGTATTGCATATCCACTCATCTCACCATCTCCATCAATCCAATAACCACACCACACCAGAAGAGGGCGCAGCCAACCAGAACCCAAAACCAAACCTTCGCGTTGTAAGTCATGCTGCACCCTCCAGTTAAAAGAAAAGCCTCCGAAGAGGCTTTGTGTTCGTGTTAATCGAGTGAACACTTTTCAATGCTCAGTCGATTAACGCCCCGTAGGGCGCGGTGGGTGTTAGCTGATATCGTCAAGATAACGACATACTGATTCAGCGCTACGCAGGGTAAGAGGACGATCCTCGCGCCATTTTTTTCCGCCACCATTCGAGCAATGGACAACATCAGCTATCACGATATGGCCGCCGTTGACGTGAATGTGGGATTCAATAATCTTTATGCCTGCGGATTTCAGTGTTTCGATGTGAGATGCTTTTACCTTGCTCATCGTGTAACCCCCTGTTGTGCTCAACGAGCTGTAATGTTGTCTGACTTTCTATGGCCTGCTCTGTATAGAGCTACCTCTGGGAGGCACATGCTCCCGGATGATTGCTCACTGTGACGAGCTGGAACGCTCATACAGGCTTTCATCACACGGCTTACTGGTTGCTTTGCTGATACCGCTTCAAGCTGCCTCTGTGCCGCTCTGCGAGCTTTACGTCGATTCCGAGAGTTATCGGAAGCTGCGTAGGTGTATACGATTGTCATTTGTACCTCCGGTAATTGCCTTTGGTGGTGTGGTCGGTGGGAGACCCGTTTCGACCTGCATCGGCCTACTTTATTTCGGCAATAGTTCCGCAGGCCTCGCCGCTTTACGTGCGACATATTCCCGTCCATGAACCCTTCACCACACCCCAAAGACAACTTCACTTTGGTTCCCCGCATTTCGGCGGGAACAAACCCCATCAATGTTAAAGAAGCAGCCTGACATCCTGTCTGGCGCGGCTGAAAGTTCCTTTTGCCGCATCGATGTTTCGTTTCGATGGGGTAAAGATAACCTAAGTTATGAGTGATGGCAATAACTTGGTTTATAAATTAATAATAAAAGTTATAAATAAGTGATTACAAAAGGAATAAATTTTCACTGCCTTGTGCAGGAGCCCCTAGCGCCTAGCCAAAATCAGGCGAGCAGGCATGCAGGAGCAGAGAAAAAGTGCAGGAGAATGGATTTAGTGCAGGTGGTGCAGGAGTAGGGGATCAGCAGGCACAAAAAACCCGGCTCGGTGGCCGGGTTACTTGGCTACTAAAGCCAATAATAGAGGGACTAAAATTGAAGAAATTATAAGGGCGACAATCCACTTTTGGTTTTCATCAATCTTATCAGTAACTCTTCGCTCTAAGTTTCCAATAGAAGCATTTGTATTTGATATTTCTTGCTTTATTTCTGATAGCAACCTTGAGTTGGTTACCTCGATCGCCTCAAGCCTGGCTATTCGTTCATTCATTGGCCCACCGCCTCCTGATCCACCACCATGCATAGATGCTGGCACTGCTTCAGCGCTTTGTCCAGCACTGACTGGTGTATCGTAACTCACAGAGAAGTCAGAGGATGGTGAAGTGTTTTGTATCCTATTTCTTCGAAGGTCGGATATCTCTATGACTTTTTCATCTGCATGAAGTCGATTCATTTTGATATTTTACAATAAAAATAAGATGTTTGACTGTGAACTTCGCCACTATCATCACGAAGGGTTGCCGTTATACTGTAACTTCCCTTGGCTACAATTTTCACCTTATCAATTGTTACATCAACTGACCCATTTACCACCTCAGATAGAATTGTTCCTTTCGTGTTTATGTTCATCGTAGCTATATCTTCAGGGTAGGAGCTCACGTCAACAGTTTCACCAACGGCAATAGAAATGTGCTGAGGAATGATTTTTATTACTAATTTATAGTTACTTGCAGGAAGCAAGTTGACAAAACCAACAGCTATTTTAAGATTTATTTCTGATGGAATATCACTCAGTTCGTATGTGGTTTGAGGGGTTATTAATTCCCCTTCAGAGTTAAAAGGAACTAAGTAGCTGATTCTCTCATGCCTTTCCATTCAATTAATCCCTTGTTTTTTAATCATCTCTGCGGCCTCACCCAGCTCATCAGCTCACTGGCTACAGCTTCCCGTACATGATTGACTCATGCAGTAGCGCTTTGCCCATCACATAAAACTGATCTTCCGTATCCTCTTGGATTTCCCAGCGCTCAAGGTTTGGGTTATCAGAAAGGACGACAAGCCTGGTTCCTTGCATCTGCAATCGCTTCACATGAAATGTTTTTCCGTATACGAAAGCGTATATGCCATCTGTGGTGAACTCACGAACGGAAACATCGAAAAACAGCCTGTCGCCTGACTTTATGGTTGGGAACATGCTATCCCCATCAACTGTCATAACCTTTACTTCATTGGCGGAACGGCTGCCAAAAAGAGCCTTGGCACGATCCGAGGTGAACTCAATTGCGTTTAATACCTCAACGGTCTCTGAGAGCATGTAGCGTCCTGGCCCTGCGCTGACTACCAGATCAAGAACCTCGATGCGGTATATGTCAGTATCCTTGTTCTTATTTCCTGCAAAATCCTGCTGCTTGGGTTGAATATCATCATCTCGCATGATCCCCGAGCCGTCAGCAAGCCACTCAGCCCTAACCCCAAGCGCAGAGGCGATCTCAATTATTTTCTTACTGCCCTGCGTCTTGCCAGCCGTCATTTTCTGCACGGCAGGTTGCGATACACCAATTATGGCAGCCAGCTTTCCCTGGGAAATCCCAGCGGCATCCATAGCAGCATTCAGTCGTTCAGCAAATGTTTTCATAAAAACAATATATAACCTCAGTTATAGCAACTCAAATAACAGTAGTTATGGACATTGCGCATAACTTTGGTTATGATTATTTTTATTCAATAACCGCAAGAGGCAAATCCATGAATTTAGTTATCCAGCGAGCCTTGAGTATCGTTGGTAGCCAGAAAAGGCTTGCCGACGAGTGTGGCGTGAGCCAGCCAGCGGTTCATAAATGGCTGAACGGCGGAATGGTATCGCCTGAGAAAGTAAAAGCCATTGTGACCGCCACCGGCGGAATGGTCCAGGCGCATGAAATCCGCCCAGATCTTCCGGAGCTTTTCCCTCGCCCAGAACAAGCCGCATAAGCAATATCGCTCTTTAACACAACAGGCCTTCACTCCTACCGAAATGTAGGGGTAACAACAGTGGCAATCCCCACGGATGCCGCACGTAACTAATTAACAACAAAGGAAGTATGACGCATGGAAACTGCAATTACCTGCAACACATTGATCACCTGCAAACCAGAGGTGTTGGAAGGGTACTGGCTTAAGACGGTTTTGGAATTTGGTAACAACGCGCTGGCAAAGCTGATGGGCATTCACCCCACAGCATTGAGCCGTGACAAGGCGCGGATCGCCAAGTTAGCCAGCAAGATGATTGTTGAGCTTGGCTTGCCTGCAGGGTGCATAGCTGCGCCGGGATGTGAGCAGAACGTCGTTATCACTGGCGATGAAGCGAAGAGGTTGCTTTCGATGCTGGAGCATATCAGAGAGCAGAAATGAAAAGACCCCAAAGAACGTGGAATTCTTTGAGGCCTAAGTGCGAATGACTGGATCAATTCACAGGAGTAATTATATATGCAAAGCACTGGATCAGTAAACAGCAATGAGAGCCAGATAAATGCAGGCGATAGGTTTGATACCCCGTATCCGTTCAAGGAGTACGAATACACATACCAAAATTACGACGGAGATATTGAATCAGAAACCCGATGGGTTGGCGGATGCCACAAGAAGCTAGAGCCTGCTGATTGTGGCTATGGCGATCAGACCTACTACGTTGCTGATGCAGAAGGCCGTCGAATTCTGGAGGTTTTAGCTGTTGTGGACATGCCAGGGAAATGGCAACGCCGAATTCTCTACTCATGCACCATGATTCCACCGAATGGAACCCCGCGAGTAGGCCGGAAAGCATTCACCGTCACAGAGACTCGATTCAGAAACATGATCGGCGGTTACTTTGCTGATTACGAAGTCGAGGAAGATTAATGAATACAGCAGAAGTTATCAATTTCCCCACGAAACAGAATCAGTCAGGAGGTCACATGGCCGACCTGTCCAATGGGTATACCAAGGTCGCCAATGAGATACAGAAGCTAAAGCCTCGCCTGAGAATGTCAGGCAGGGAGTGGCAGTGTTTTGAAGCGGTGATATGGCTCACTTATGGATGGAATAAAAAACAGGACAGGGTAACGAACACCGTGATCGCTGAGCTGACAGGGCTAAGTGATACGCATGTTTCTGACGCTATCAAGGCTCTCGCAGAACGACAAATCATCTTCAGCCAGAAGCAAGGGATGATGAAATTGGTCGGGGTAAATACCGAGCTTTCCGCATGGATTTTAGACAAACCGGAAACGGGAAGAAAATTCCCGAAAACGGGAAAATCCTTCCCGAAAACGGGTAAAAGGTTCCCGGAAACGGTAGACACCCAATACAAGAACAAGAACAGTATTAAAAAGACTTCGTCCGAGAATTCTGGCGAATCCTCAAACGACCGCTTGGAGAAGTTTCTATCAGCCCATCCAGATGCGTTTGTCTACTCACCCACTGGTGCTAAGTGGGGAACCGAAGACGACGAGAAAGCTTGTCGTTGGATGTACAGCCAAATCCTCACAGTCAACGCCGCGGCCAAGGAACCAACCTGGTCAGACTGGGCGAACGTGGTTCGACTGATGAGGCAGCAGGATGACCTCACCCACAAAGAAATCTGTGAAGTTTTCCGTTGGGCTAACCGAGATAGCTTCTGGTGTTCAAACATCCTTTCCCCTGCAAAGCTCCGAGAGAAGTGGGGCACGCTACAGACCCAGAAGGGACAACCAAACCGCAAGCAACGTATTGACGCCGAGCCAGTACCACACTGGAACAGCCAAGAGTCGTGGGAGGAATTCATATGAGCAAGCAACTGATGACCGCCATAGCCAACCGTGACGGAGCGAAGCTAGCGACGATGTACGGCGGCCAACCGGCCAACCTGAAAAGCATAGTTAATCCGGAAGCTGAAAAACTGGTAGACGCGCTATTTCGACAGCTCAAACAGGTATTCCCTGCAGCCAGCCAGACCAACCTGCGCAGCGAATCGGATGAATCAGCCGCCAAGAAGCAGTGGATCGCCGCATTCGCAGAGAACGGGATACGCAGCCGTGAGCAACTATCTGCAGGCATGCAACACGCTCGCTCCAGTGAGTCGCCGTTTTGGCCGTCACCCGGGCAATTCATCGCATGGTGCAAGCAGGGTGCTATTCGTGCATCTGGATTACCGGACGATGCTGAGCTGTACGAGATGGTGATGAACTACAGCGCACGACGAGGACTCTACGACACTCCGGAGGCTTTCCCATGGCAGAGCAACGCAGCCTACTGGATGGTGACGAAGCTCTACAGCGAAATGAGAGGGCTTAACCTGGCTGAGTCGGAACTCCGCAAGCGGTGTGCCAAGGAACTTTCTGCAATGTCGAAACGAATCGAGGCTGGCGAACAAATCCCTGCGCCGGTGGTGCAAATCCCCAGGCTGCACATCCCTGTCAGCAACGAGAAGGGGCTGGATAAAATAGCCGAGCTCCGCAAGAAGCTAAACATGCCGAGGAAATCATGAATATCACCCCCGATGACTACGAAGTGATCAACCAGTACGCAGGCTGCGATCGCTCATGGCATGACCGAGTTAGCACCAAGGATGGTGTATCAAAGCACCTGGAGTATTCCAAGATGATTGCCCACCTGGCGATAATCACAGCTAGGAACGAAAGCCGCGCTGTCAAAAAGGGAGGCCGAGAGTGCTAGGTCCTTATATTCAGCATCAAATCCGCCAGAAAGAACAGCAAGAGTCTGACCACCGAATTAACACCCTTTGCAAGCTTCCACAGAACACCTTCGCGGCGATTTACGCAGATTGCGAACCGGTATGGGCTGGAAGCAGATACAACGGCGTGTATTACACCGAGTGGGAAATTTATGCAGCTTCGCTGAAGCGTGACGAAGGTTACGAAGCGTTCATGTGAGCAAAGGAGATAACCATGGATAAACAGGTCTTCTACTTACGAAGCCCACAGATACGACAGAACCTGATAGAGCACATCAAAAACCTACCGCTAGACCAGTCAAAGCCAATCGAAGTCGAAGTATCCCCACCAAAACGAACGCTTTCACAGAACCGCAAGATGTGGCCACTGCTGCATGACCTTGCGCTGCAAGTCGTTTGGTATGGAGAGCGATACGACGAAGACGACTGGAAGGACATGATCACCGCGCTTGTAGCCAAGACCCAGAAACAGGAGCAGCGAACCGCACCAGGCATTGGCGGCGGTGTTGTGATGTTCGGCCAGCGCACTAGCAAGATGCGGGTAGGGCAGATGGTTGATGTTATCGAGGCAATCTACTGGTTCGGTACTGAGCAGGGCGTGAAGTTCAGTGATGAATCCCGCGAGCGCATAGAGTGGGCGCAACGCTGGGGTGAGGCAAACAAACAGAAACAGGTGGCGTAATGAGTGACTACACGGGAAGTAACACCCCAGTTGAGATACGTGATCTATGGAGAACTCCGCTAGAACTGTATGCAGCGCTGGATGCTGAGTTCAATTTTGTAGGCGATGTGGCAGCAAGCCATCTCAATCATCTTCATCCGGCGTTCCTGACCAAAGAGGATGACGCATTGTCTGCAGACTGGTTTCATTCATTCGGTGCAGGTTATCTGTGGTGCAACCCTCCATATAGCGACATCACTCCATGGGTCACCAAAGCCATTGAAGCCGCATTCAATGGTAATGGCGTGGTGATGCTGGTACCGGCTGATCCCTCTGTCGGTTGGTTCAAACTCGCCAGGGAGCATGCAACAGAAATCAGGTTCATCACTGGAGGACGTATATCGTTTGTAAGGGCGGATACCGGCGTATCGGTGAACGGAAATAACAAAGGCTCGATGTTAATCATCTTCAACCACATGCGACGCGGTGCCGGGCTGACAAGCTTTGTCGATCGGGATGGGCTTATGAACTATGGCGCAACATCGATAAAGTTGGGGATGGCATCATGACACGAAGGCGTAAATCAGTCTGGGACAGACTAGAAGAGAAGCTGATATTCAAACCTACAACCCGCACTCCCCGCAAGAAGCAACCAGCCCCTGCCGAAGTTAAAACCCTAAATTATACCGCGACCTTAGCCGACAGCATGTGGTTGCGTCGTCGCGCACGGAGAAAGCCATGAGGAAGTTTATTGAGACGCTAATGGTCATTTTCATAACCAGCACGGTCGCTGGGTTCGGATTCGTAGGTGGCGGGGTTGCTTTCTGGGGATGGATTAAATTCTTAAGCAAGTTATGGGAGTAATAGGCATGATCGATTATAGCGCAATGAGTGACCAGCAAATTAACGAGTTGGTAGCGATAGCATTAGGAGAAAAAGTAGGAGACCCAGTTAACGGCCAGCAGCTGGTTATGGTCGACGGAGAAAAAATATCTTCATCATTTGACCCATGCAACAGACCATCAGATGCGTGGCCAATAATCGAGGCTAACTACATCAGCATCTGCTTTGACGGAA
Organism: Serratia odorifera; assembly: GCF_041448735.1. Classification (NCBI taxonomy): domain Bacteria; kingdom Pseudomonadati; phylum Pseudomonadota; class Gammaproteobacteria; order Enterobacterales; family Yersiniaceae; genus Serratia; species Serratia odorifera. The sequence continues at coordinate 859,392 of NZ_JBGMUT010000002.1, forward strand.
TCTCATGGGAAGCGCACTCAGCCCTATCTGAAGTTAATTACGAATCTTGGAAAACGCATCCTTATCAACCTTTAAGGCTGGCAATGATTGTTTTCCTAATGATAAAGGAGGCGGATAAATGCTCATCATAGCCATATTGGCCTGCGCTTACTGCTTTGTGGCTGGCCAGTCCTTCGAGTTCCTCAGCAAGAACGAGCCAAGCCTAACGACGGTTAAATCATTACTGCTTAGCCTCTCATGGCCCGGCAATGTCGCCATGTTTCTGCTGATGAGGTGCGTGCGATGACCAACAAGCCGCACAAATTTGATTCTGTCATTGTAATTATTTTTCACTTAATAAAGAAAAAAAGGAAGGCATACGCCCGCCAAACTAGGTGCTACGTGATTTCAGATGATGGGATGAAGTTTCACAAGTCAACAGGGCGAATAGTTGGTGGTGGGCCCATCTCTTTTCGCTTTTATGGAGAGATTGCTCATGACTGAAATGCTATGCGCGGATTGCGGGAAAGAGCTGCAGCCCGAAGAGGTTTATGTATGCGAGTCCTGCGACCAGGAGCAACGCAAATTCATCGACTCAGTGATGGGAGAGGATGACGATGGCTAATCTTCGCAAAGAGGCAAGAGGGCGTGAATGCCAAGTCAGAATCCCAGGGATATGCAATGGCAATAACGAAACTGTTGTTCTTGCACACTGCCGCCTCCCTGGATTGTGCGGCACTGGAATTAAGCCTCCCGACCTAATCGCAGCATGGGCATGTTCTGCATGTCACGACGAAATAGACCGAAGAACCAGACTAACTGATGCTGGTGAGGCTCATGTGGCGCACCTAGAGGGCGTTATACGGACTCAGGCGGCGTTATTGAAAGAGGGTAAGGTGAAAGTGTGACAGAGTATAAAATATCGCTCCCATGGCCTCCCAGTTTGAATACGTACTGGCGGCACAGTAGAGGAAGGCACTACATCAGCGAGAAAGGCAAAGCATACAGGCAGGCAGTGATTCAAACCATCCTACAGCAACACCTCGATATCAAAACCTCAGCACGACTAAAAATCTCAATATCAGCTCATATTCCCGATCGCCGCCGTCGCGACTTAGACAATCTGCAAAAGGCTGTCTTTGACTCGCTGGTTCATGCGGGATTCATGCTGGACGACGAACAGATAGATGATTTCAGGGTTCGGCGGCAAGAGATGGTGAAGGGCGGTCTATTGCTTGTGACCATTTCAGAACTGGAGGCAGCCTAATGTTTACCGATATCTGCGCAGCCATTGAGGAGGCTCGTTTCCTCAGAGCCATGACAGGGCATTCACATGCAGTAATCCAACGCCCTGGAGGAATTATGCATGTCAGGAAAGGTCGTTGCCGAGGTATGCATACGATGTACTCAACCAAGCAAGATAGATTTGCAACAGTGATTACCGATGAGGTGAAAGCATGACAGCAAATGCATGGATTGAGCTGGCAAAAGCCTCACGTAAAAGTTATCTGGGCAGAGAAAGGAAACTAACTCCGATTCAGGATAGGTGGATCCGCTCTGTTCTAAATATGTGGGGAGAATACGCCGGAGGAAACACAGCCCCATCATCAGCATGTGGAGTAATCGGCAGGCTGATGATTTCAACTCATTGGGACGAGAACAGCGGCAACAAAATAATCCAGACAGTGGAGCAACTCTACAAGCTAGGCTATCGCGGAAGCGAGCTGTTCCAGAAAGCCAAGGAGATCGTTAACCCTCGAAACTCATTTGCCAACATCCTGCGTCTCGCCAAAGAAGGGGAAGAAGGCAAATATATCGATGAAGTCATTTGCGAAGCGTTCTGTCAGTCTAGCCCGATCCGCGTGGTATCCATCAAGTATTATTGTGACCGAGAAGACATGCAAAGTATCGCAACTTATCTCCAGCGAGTTTATGCGCCCGGGTTAACTCTGAAGCAATGCATTGACCGGGTAAGATGGTGTCGTGAGTTATTCAGCGAGGTGATGTATGCAAAGTTGGCAACGAACGTGTCGGCAAAAAGTGATAAAATGGCGGCATAATGCAAAAAAACCTGAAATAATATTTGATTTCAGGTTTTGAAAGTGTATATTTGTTTTATGCTCGGACGTCAAAGGCGAATGAGCGATAACTTAAAGGGCTGGCGGAAACGCTGGCCTTTTTTGTTTCAAGAATCTGATAAAAAACCTGCCTGTGGTAAACAAAAATGTTGACTGAGTAAGCAGAAATGTTTACTATAATCACATGTTCAACAGACAGGAGGAGTAGTGAAGCAGAGCGAGTTCAGGCGGTGGCTTGAATCGCAAGGGGTAGAAGTTACGAATGGCACAAACCATTTAAAGCTTCGATACCAAGGCAAGCGAAGTGTGATGCCGAGGCACCCCGGAAGCGAGATAAAGGAACCACTTAGGAAGGCCATAATCAAGCAGTTAGGCCTGAATTAAAACCAGCCCTTCGGGGCTGGTACTCGGAAGCTTCACTAACACGATATGCGATACCCTATAAATCTACAGCCCGACAACGGCGGATATGTGGTTTCGTTCCCGGATATACCGGAGGCGCTAACTCAGGGCGACACGCGAGAAGAGGCGCTGGGAATGGGGCTTGATGCGTTAATCACTGCGTTCGAGTTCTACTTTGAAGATAACCAAAAAGTACCACTGCCTGGTGATGTGGCGGGCGATTACGTGGATGTTCCGCTTAGCGTAGCATCCAAGGTTCTGATGCTTAATGCGTTCATTGAGTCCGGCTTAACCCGTGTTGAGCTGGCCGATCGCATTGGCATTAAGAAGCAGGAAGTGAATCGGCTAATTGATCTGCAACACGCAACGAAAATCGATGCCATACAGCGAGCAATGAAGGCGCTTGGCAAGCGACTAGAACTATTGGTTATCTAAACCAAATCAACTTTCAAAGGCTGCCTCCGGGTGGCCTTTTTTGCATTTAGCCGTCCGCCAATATCAGTCAATCACCTCAAACACCCTCATTGTCTGCGAGTGACTACGGCGCGGCGGCTATTCCTTTCGACTACAGCATGCAGCCCATCCAAACATGGGGGCTTACCCAATGAGACAAGATATGCCAGAGAGACCTGATACCTGGGCGGCGCTGGTTGCCTGGTTGGCGAACCATCGAAACGAGGCCGGGTATTCAGTTCTGGCATTCGTCATGTCAATCCTTGCCACGTCACGGAATAAAAAAGCAATTTGGAGAGATCGGATAGCTGGCGCAACGATGTGCGGCATTCTGTGTTTCTTCGCCCAGCCAACGCTTACGGCGCTATGCGCAATCTTCGGATGGAATTACCCGCCAGAGCTAAGTTGGCCATTCTCGGCTTTCGTCGGTTATATCGGCGTTGATGCGTTGTTTTCGTCCGTACGCAAGCGCGTAGGGTTGGAAGGTGATAGTGGAGGTGCCAATGCTGACAGCTAAGCAATTTCAGCAGGCAACGGGCATTGGGGATTATCAGCGCGATGTTTGGTATCCGCACATCTTCGCAACGATGAACAAATACGGAATCAACACCTCTTTACGTCAAGCGCATTTTCTTGCGCAGGTTGGGCATGAGTCCGGCGGGTTTTCTCGCATACAGGAAAACCTGAATTACTCGGTTTCTGCCTTGCTTAAGTTGTTCGCAAAGCGGATCGGCGCAGAGGACGCTAAACGGCTCGGCCGGCAGGCGGGCGAAAAGGTGGTGCCGAAACTGCGGCAGGAGCAGATAGCCAACATCATTTACGCCAACCGAAACGGCAACGGTGGTGTTAGCTCAGGTGACGGGTACAGATATCGCGGGCGAGGATTAATCCAGATCACCGGGCGGGCAAACTATGCCGCTATGGTAAATCAACTGGGCATCGATATTGTTTCTGACCCTGACGCACTTACAAGCTATGGGCTTGCCGCTGAGTCAGCCGGTGCATGGTGGAAGAATAACGGATTAAATCAGATCGCCGATACGGATGATGTTAGCCGCATCACCCGCATTATTAACGGCGGTACAAATGGATTGGATGACAGGAAATCCCGCTTAACAAAAGCTAAGGGGATTCTATGTTCAGTGTAATCAGCATTATCCGAAATGGCGGTCAATTTATCAGCAGGCACTCCGGTCTGATAGTGGCCGCATTGTTTTGCCTGGCACTGTGGGGCTTGAACGTTCGCAACGGCCAGCTAACAGCAACAAACCAGCGACTGGAACAACTGAATGACCGAAAGGACGATCAGATTAACCAGTTGCGCAGCAAAAACGACGGCCTGGCCGAATCCGTGCTCAGCTTAACAGATGCCGTAAAGCGACAAAATGAAGTCGTGGCAGACGTGGGAGAGCAGCGTTCGATAACAGACCGACAGAACAGGGCGCTACAAAATGAAATCAGGCGTTACTTATCGACTGACAAGTGTGCTTTGCAGCGTGTCCCTGATGATGCTGCTAACCGGCTGCGCGAAAACGCAGACCGAATACGAAGTGGTAAAAGTGGAAAGCCTGCCAATACCGGCCAGTCTCCTGAATGATTGCCTGGTTCCTGACGTACCAGAGGGGATGACCTACGCGGATAGCGTGGCACTGAACGCATCCATGCAGAAAGCTCTGGAAGACTGTAGCAACGAAAAGGCGGCCATCCGCAAGATTGAAGAATCAAGAGCCTCGCAATAGCGGGGCTTTTTATCATTACAACTAAGAGAAAGAAAAATGCTCACTATTAAAACCATCAATTCAGATAAAGATGTTTCAGTTTTCCAGGCGACAGGTGATGTCAGTTTTGTACAGCTGTCGCGAAAAATTTTCTTTCGTGGCTGGTCAGGCGGTGATGAGGAATTGCTGCTTGACGAAGGTGAAGTGGCTTACGTCTGCAACGAGAAGGGCGTGACAGTAGCAATCTTCCAGTAGCAAAACACAGCCTGACTTCGGTCGGGCTTTTTTACACCCGCAGTAACCCTCCGCGCTTTCACCGCGCATCGTAAAACCTGAAGCCATTCACAAAAGCGACCTCTGAGAACTCCATCGAAGCATGGTGAGATCGGGTATGGACGTTCTGGTGAACAGAGGTTTCTTTTTTGAAGGTAATCACCATGCAATATCCAACCGTAATTGTTAATGGCGTATCCGTTAGAGTAGATGAGGAAGGGCGTTATAGCCTGAACGATCTGCATGCTGCGGCTGTTCTGAAAGGAGAAGCAACCGAATCTCAGAGGCCAGGCAACTTCATCAAGAGCGCCCAGATTAAGCGATTTGCTCGAGAATTGAGCGAAGCTACAGAAATAGCTTCGATAAAAACCATTAAGGGCGGCATTGAGTCAGGCGTGTGGGGATTGGAGTTGGTCGCAATACGATACGCAGCATGGCTCAGTCCAAAGTTTGAAATCAGGGTATACAACACATTCCGCGAAGCGGTACTAGGCGGAATATCCAGTATGGCCATGCTTAATCGGCTCGACTTGTTGATAACGAATGAGAAGCAGGAAGTAAGCGAGTGCGCCAGAAAGATGAATAGATGGGGTGTCGGTGGCAGGAAGGGCATGCTAGAAGCCACCCGGCAGAACCTAATCGAACAGATGGATCCAGATATGGTCACAATCATGCAGGGAGTAGCATAATGAACGAGCAGGCAAATAAAGTTCTTGCTGAGATGCTGCAGAAAGCCAGCAGCGGCCTCGACGCGGCAGTGTCGTTCAGTCAAGCGCAGATCCCCGATGTTGTTCACCAGCTACTGGTGTGGAATGCCGTAAGCAGCGCCCTATTCCAGGTGTTTGCTCTGGCGGTATTTATCGGCTACCTACTGACGATAAAGAAAGCCTCCTTAGTGGCAGGTGACTTCAGAAATAAATTCGATGTTGCAGCATCCGTATACCTCGCTGTTGGAGGCGTAGCAGCATTTTCGATGTTTATCGCATTTTGGGGCAATTTCGACTGGCTGAAAATCTGGCTGGCACCAAAGCTATACCTCATCGAGTACGCTGCCGGCCTCATGAAGTAACGATGTAGCATCACGGAAGCCCTTCATAGAGGGCTTTCATCACAGAGCGGCTTTCTGAGGCTGTTGCGTGATGAAGAATCCCCCCGACAAGGATAAGACTGTGTACCCCGCAGGAGGTGATCACGTCTTGCTGGCGGGTAAGCCGCAAGTAGCCAAGCAACTCTGCCAAGCGTGGCGAAGGCTGCGAAACCTAACATGAAATGCAAGAGGAATCGAAATGGAGCTAACTGACTATCAGAAAGCCCTGTTCGATGATCTGACAAAACTACAGCAGAAGTTTGCGTTAGGCATCGTAAAGGGGCTTAGCCAAATAGATGCATATAGACAGGCTAACGGCAAAGCCAAGAAAGATGAAACAGCCAGTGCTTGTGCGAGTGAGATCCTAACCAATCCTAAGGTAAAGGCTTTCATCGACGAAATGAACAAGGAGGCCATCACAAGCGCTGTTATGACGCGACAGGAAGCTCTTGAGCGGCTTTCAGTGATGGGAAGGGCGTCATTGCATGAGATGGTCGAGTTTAGCGAGGTAGAGGCCGGCAAAGACGATAATGGCAATCCTATCGTTCAGGCTGGATGGAGATTTAAGGATTCTGCCATGCAAAACGCCGGATCGCTATCGGCGATATCTGAGCTAACAGCCGGTAAGCGCGGGATATCAATTAAGCTTCACGACCCGAAGGCCGCCATCAAACAGCTTGCTGAATTACAGGGATGGGAGCCGCCGAAAGAGTCGAAACTGACAATCACTGCCACCAAGCCACTATCGGCGCTTTTCGAAGATGACGAAACTTAATCCTGTATTCAAACCGTTCATTAAGCCGCATCGTTACAAGGTGGCAAAGGGTGGGCGTGGTAGCGGGAAGTCATGGTCAATCGCACGCCTGCTTGTTGAGATAGCTCGCAGAGGTTCATATCGCTTCCTGTGCGCTCGTGAGTTTCAGGCCAGTATTGCTGACTCCGTTATCCAGCTGATCGCCGACACTATCGAGCGTGAAGGCTACAACCACGAATTCGAGATTCAGAAGGTCTACATCCGGCACATTGCCACCAACAGCCTGTTTATGTTCTACGGCATAAAGAACAACATCACGAAAGTGAAGTCACTGGAAGGCATTGACATCTGTTGGATAGAAGAGGCCGAGGCGGTGACCAAGGCCAGCTGGGATGTGCTGATACCTACCATCCGTAAGCCCGGTAGCGAGATATGGGTAAGCTACAACCCGAAGAATATTCTTGATGACACGCACCAGAGATTCGTGATTAGCCCGCCGGATGATATTTGTCTGTTAACGGTTAACTGGAACGATAATCCTCATTTCCCTGACGTTCTGCGCCTAGAGATGGAAGAGTGTAAGCGTAAAGACTTTGACCTCTATCAGCACATCTGGGAAGGGGAGCCGGTAGCAGATAGCGACCTGGCGATTATCAAGCCGTCATGGATTGCCGCTGCTGTAGACGCACATATCAAACTCAACTTCACCGCATCCGGCGCTAAGCGAATCGGCTTTGACGTTGCAGATGAAGGCGAAGATAGCAACGCCATCACAATGGCTCACGGCGCAGTAGTAAAAGATGTGCAGGAATGGAGCCGTGGCGATGTCATCGAGTCTGCTAACCGGGTTAACCAGTACGCAGACAGCATTAACGCTGACAAAGTTATTTACGACTCAATCGGTGTTGGCGCTGGCGTTAAAGCTCAGTTAAACCGTATCTCCAAAAGTCAGGTGGAAGGATTCAACGCCGCTGCTGCAGTATTTGAACCAGATCGCGAATACATGCCAGGAAAAACGAACAAAGACATGTTCTCGAATCTAAAGGCGCAAGCGTGGTGGCTGGTAAGACAGCGTTTCTACAACACCTGGAGAGCTATAGAGCATGGCGAAACATTTCCAGACGACAAGCTAATAAGCCTCTCTTCTGAAATAAAAAACCTTGAATACCTCAAGGCTGAATTGTCACGCCCCCGCGTCGATTACGACGGCAACGGCAGGGTGAAAGTTGAGAGTAAAAAGGACATGAAAAAGCGCGGCATACCCTCGCCGAACATGGCCGACTCCTTGATTATGGCCTTTGCGCCAACTTCTAATGCTCTGGCGAGGCTCAAAGCTCTTGCCAGTTAAGGTGAGGCAATGGCTAAACGTAACAATAGACAGCAGAAGAAACACGATAAGCAGGTGCGTACGGACAGTTATCAGAACGTGTTCATGAACATTGGTACTGGTGGTGACCGATCGGCATATAGCCGCGTGCGGATGGCTAACCTGCTAACACGCAGCACGTTGGATAGCATTTACCTCGGTGACGGTTTAGGACGTCGAATTGTTGATGTCGTGGCTGACGAAATGTTTCGCGCTGGATTCACGGTTGAGGGCGCTAACAACGAGCCCGAGATTATGTCTCGCTGGGATGAACTCAACCTGACGCAGCAATACTCCGACGCAGTGGCATGGGCTCGTCTTTATGGCGGATCGCTGATGTTATTCGGCGTAAATGATGGCGGCGACCTGCAATCACAGATTGGTGAGGGCGATCTTGAATTCGTTCGAGTGTACGACAGATACCAGGTGCAGCCTTTCTTGCGAGACGTTAACCCAGAGAGCCTGACGTATGGGGAAATAATCCAGTACCAGATTAACCCTATTTCAGGAACTCCATACTACGTGCATGCCAGCCGTTGCCACATCTTCGACGGTGAACGCTTACCGAACCAAATTCGACATCAGAATCAGGGCTGGGGCGCTTCGTGCCTGCAAGGCATCTATCAGGCACTGACCGACTACGGCATGAGTCATGCACATGCTACAAGCCTTCTTGAGCGCAAGCAGCAGGGTGTTTGGTCGGCTGCTGACCTGGCTGAACTCTGTCAGGACGGTGACGGACGCGAAACGGTTCAGGCTCGCCTTAACATGGTGGACATGACTCGCAGTAACGGAAACACCATCGGCATTGATGCCAACACAGAGAAGTACGAGCTCCTTAACGGCTCGCTTGAAGGTGTGGTTGACGTACAAGACCGCAAGCAGCTGCGAATCTCTGCGCTAACCGGAATTGATGAGCAAATCCTGTTCACCAAAACGCCATCTGGTCAGGGAGCGGATAAAACCACTGTTCCAGAGTCGTGGAAGCAACTGGTCGGACGTAAGCAAAAAGACGAAGCCCGCCCTGCTATTGAGAAAGCCATCAACTTCCTCACTACGGATAAGACCTGGACTATCAAGTTTAATCCGCTATCCGTACCAACAGACAAGGAGCAGGCAGAAACGGCCAATCAGCGCTCACAGGCCGACGAGAGATACTCTCAGCTTGGTTGGGTGAGTAACGATGAAGGCGTCGCAACCCTCAAGAAGCGAGGGTATTACGTCTATTCTGAGGATTAAAGATGGCTAGAGTATGGCTGCATCCCTACGGAGTAGAGCGTGACTACACCAACGCGCTTGTGAAAGCCACCAGGCAGTTCAACGGAGAAATCAACTCAACATACGGTGATATCCGCTTCGATGGATGGCAGGACGACATGGCGGCCATTCTGGCCTATCTGCGCAATGCAGGTAACAGGATATTCCAGCCGGTAATCGAGCGCCTGCCGTCATTCTTCGCGCTGGCCAGTCAGTTTAACGACAAGCAATGGCGCTTAATTGTGAAGGGCGGGACAGGCGTTGACCTTCCTCCATCTCAAGCAATCATCGCCGGACAAACCACAGTGCCTGTTTCATCTGGCGTGCTGGGTGTCGATGCTTATCGCGCTGAGCCGTGGCTTCGAGAAATGCAGGAAATTTGGGTGTCGGAAAACACCCGGCTGATTAAATCAATCCCTGCTGATGAGCTATCTGACATGGAAGGCATCATTCAGCGTGGCGTGATGAACGGTTCAAGCGCAGACACCATTAAGAAGCAGATTCAGGAGCGCTACGGAGTCACTGAGCGACGAGCAAAGTTGATTGCTGTAGACCAGATCGGGAAAGCCAACGCCGCACTAACAAAGCAGCGACAGGCCGATGCCGGGATATCTGGCTATAAGTGGCGTGGTGTTCTTGATGAGCGTGAAAGGCCAGAGCACAGAGCGCGTGAAGGCAACTCGTACAAATGGAATAACCCGCCACCCGATGGACACCCCGGGCAGCCAATCCGCTGCAGATGCTATGCAGAACCTGACTGGACTGGTTCCGTTTTCGATATCGGCGAATAAATAAGGCAAAACATGAAAACAGTATCTCGCTTCGATGTGGGAGAGATTCGTGCGTCCGTAAATGAGGATGGCTATCTGGAGGACGTTCCGGTTGTTGGTCGCATTGGCATCCAGCTATACCGAAATCCAGACGGCTCGGTACGACGCGAGCTGCGCCCGCCGGAAGAAGTATTCAACGCCGACTCATTGGCAAGCTTTAAGGGTAAGCCGATCACCATCGGCCACCCTGGTGCGGTTAACTCACGTAACGCCAAAAAGCACATGGTTGGCACAATTCTTGAGCCGGGCAGACAGGACGGCGACAACGTAAAAGTTCCTGTCATGGTCTACGACGAAAGCGCAATCACATCAGCTACCAGCGGCAAAACAAAGCAGCTATCCCTCGGATACCGGCTCGACCTCGATGAGACGCCGGGAGAGTGGAATGGGCAGCCGTATGACGCAGTTCAACGAAACATCCGCATCAATCATCTCGCCCTTGTATCGAAAGCCCGGGCAGGTGATGTAGCAACCCTGAATCTCGACGGTGATGAAGAAATCACTTTAGACGATGACGACAACCAACCGAAAGGAAAAACAATGCAGAAGATCCGCTTAGACAGCGGCCTTGAATATGACGCAGCCCCTGAAGTGGTTGTTGCATATCAGGCGCTGAAACAGGATGCCGCTGACAAGCAGACCAAGCTTGATGAGGCACAGAAAACTATTTCCACGATCACCGCAGAGCGAGACACGCTCAAATCAGATGCGGCTGACTTCGAAGATAAACTGAAACAGGCTCGAGAAGACGCCGCTGTCACCATCAAGGCGCGTGCAGATCTCGAAGCAAAAGCAGAAAAACATGGCATCAAGTGTGACGGCCTGGACGACATCGCAGTTAGGAAAGCTGTCGTCGCGAAGTTAAAGCCTGCTATGAAGCTTGACGGGAAAGACGACACATACGTCAACGTAGCTTTCGATATGGCTATCGAAGCAGCTCCTATGGAGCAGCAGCGTAAAACCGTTAACCAGGACAAGGCCGAAACTCGCAATGATGCAGCCGAACCGAAGGGATCTGCTGCAGCTCGTCAAAAATATCTCGACCGCCTGCAGGGCAAAAAGGAGACAGCATAATGCCTGTTCAAACTTCATACGATAACGACATGCAGATCGCAATGCCGGGCATGCGTTCGGACTCCACTCACCAGATTACTGATGGTTGCAACGCTGCTCAGGGCGCAATCAAGCCTGGTTACGTCGTTGCGCGTGTATCTACTGCCAATGATAAGCGCGTTGTTAAGCAGGTATCTGCAGCTGGTGACGCCGCTAACCTGATGGGCATTTGCCGATTCAGCCACTATAGCTGCGTTAAGGGTCAATACGACGCAGGCGACGCGGTTAACGTGATGACTTGGGGGCGCATCTGGGCAGTAACCACTCTGACAGCCGCACCAACCATGGGTACGCTGGTAAATGTGCTTACCTCCGGTGCCGACGCCGGAAAGGTGGCAGCGACTGGTGGGTCTCCTGCTCTGGGCTGGGTGATGACCGGCAAGTTCACTACATTCACTGATCACACTGGTACCGCTGTGAATCTGGCAGAAGTACAAATCCGCAACCAGACCGCTGAGCCGGTAGCACCTTAAAAGGAACCATAATGGAACAGATGAATTACGACGAAGCGGATCTGTCCGCTATTGAGCATGGGGCGGCGGCGAATGGCATTCGACTTGATGAAGGTGAATCCATCTTCCTGGCACGTGAGCTGGACTTTGTAAAGTCCAAGGTTTACGAAAAAGAATACCCAGCGCTTACTGCTACCACGCTTTTCCCGGTTACCTCTGAAATCCCGTCATATGCCAAAACGTTCACATACGGCGTATGGGATGCAGTGGGTATGGCGCGGATCATTGCCGACTATGCTGACGACCTGCCAAATGTTGGCGTCAACTATCGTGAAGAAACTGGCAAGGTATTCAGCCTGGGCAACTTCTACGAGTACAGCCTGATGGAAATTCGCGCTTCTCAGGCGACCGGGAAAAACCTGCCCACTCGACTGGCTAACGCTGCTCGCCGCGCTCATGACGTGAAGGTTAATGACCTGGCATTCTACGGTGATGATGATTATCAGATCGTCGGCGTTCTGGATCACCCTAACATCCCGGTAACCACCTCTGCTGGCTGGACAACTGGCGCAATCGCTTCAGGTGAATTGGAAGATGCAGTGTCGGCAATTGAAACCATCACTAAAGGCCTGCATGCGGCTAACGTAATCGCATTGCCGCCAAGCGCCTTCAAAGTACTGTCCAAGCCAATGCCAAACACCAACACGTCTTACATGACCTACTTCAATACCCAATATCCGGGCATGCAGTGGATTCGTGTTAACGAGCTGGAAGACATCGATGGCGCCGGCACTAAAGCGGCACTGGTTATGGAGCGTAGTGCTGACAACGCCTCCATGGAAATCCCGCAGCCGTTTGAGCAGTTGCCGCCACAGGCTAATAACCTGGCATTCAAGATTCCATGTCACAGCCGTGCTACCGGCGTTCAGGTTTACCTGCCGCTGACCATGCACCTCATCAAAGGCATTTAAGAGGCTCCGGCCTCTTTTTTTAAGGAGTATTCATGAAAATTACCAACGCATCAGCGCGGCTCTATTACATCGCAGGTCAGAAGTTGGCACCAGGCCAGACAGCTGAAGTGGATGACTCCTGGAAGGATAACAAATCCGTACAGGTGGCAATCACAAAAGGCGAACTTCGCGTGGCGGATAAAGGCGAAGCGATTACCGCCAGCGCTGTAGAAAAGAAAGGCGCTAAGTAATGAACATCGCCGCATTTGAAGGTCTTACGCCTCTGGAGATATTCCGCAAGCTAGCGCCTGAATTTGCGGCTGTTCCTGATGAGGTTGTTCAAGGTTACATCGATCTAGCTTCATTGTTCATCTGTGAGGGTGAGTACGGTGACGCTTATAACGTTGCTCTGGCTCTCATGGCCGCCCACATCATGGCGTCGCCTGGTGGTTACTCTGATAACGGTTCAACATCATCCGGTCGCATTCTCTCACGCAAGGAGGGTGACCTGGCAATCACATACGGTAACGTGTCCAGTGATTCCAGTTACCTCAGCGGGACGACATACGGAAACCTGTTGCAAATGCTTCGCAAGAAGAAAGGTGGCGGCTTCTCGATAATGACTCGCGGAGTCGTGGGGGGATGCGGGTGTCTGTAAAGATCACCGATAACCGGCGACTCTGGGACAGGTTCAAAAACGAACTGAAAACAGCAGGAAACCGCGAGGTGGTAGTCGGCATACAGAAAGGCGAGGTTCATGAAGGAGTCCTTGTTGCTGAATATGCAACATGGAATGAATTCGGAACAAGAACCACACCCTCCCGGCCGTTCATGCGCACCTATTTTGATACCGGAGTGCAAAGGCTGGAGCGTTTCGCAGTCAATGGCATAAATCAGGTTCTACTGGGTAGAGGAACGTTCAATCAGTTCCTCAACGCCGCTGGCGTGTTCATGGTAGATGGAGTCAAAAAGAGCATCACAAACGGAGCTTGGAGACCGAACGCTCCGCTCACAATAAAGCTCAAGGGGTCATCAAAGCCACTGATTGACTCCGGCACAATGCTCAACTCGGTAACCTTTGCTATCCACAATTACGGGACATCAAAATGAGCAACCCATTCCGCAGACCTTTCAAAGTATTAACGCCTACACCATCAACGCTGGTTAATGGCGTGATTGTTGACGGTATGATGGTTGAGTCTACGACATCATTTAGCGTGCAGAGCATCAAAGACACGCAGGAAATTGAGAGCCTGGAAGCGGGGCGCAGGCTAACTGACTATCGGCGGCTGTATGGTGATGCCAAATTGCAGATTACCGATGATTTCCCGATGGCGCAGCCGGCTCTTGTCGTTATCGACGGGTTCAGCTACGAAGTTAAGCACCGTGAGCCGTGGCAAAACGGCATTGTGTCCCACTACAAATATTATGTGGTAAGGAAGCGCGATGGCTGAAACTACGGTTTACCAGTTCGTTCCTGACGTTGTTGAATCCGCTGCTTATCGTGTCATCTCACAGCTATTACCCATCACTCTGGCATACGCCGATCAGAACAATTCTAGACTTGATCTGCCGTACGCAACCTTAAAAGTATCTTCGAGACTGACTATTGGCCGAGACGAAGAAGGCAAGGTTAATGTGGATGGCATCATGCCAATGCATGGGGTGCGTGAAGGCGTCGTGATGATTAACGTATACGGCGGCAGTGCAAGAGAACACTGCGACAATCTCGTCAATAACATCAGAAAGGTCACGAGTAGGTACCTTATGCGACGAGAGAAATTCGTTATCAGTAACAACGCGGAAGTACAGAACATAACCGGGTTGAGAGACGATGCGAATTTCGAAGCAATGGCAAATGTCGATCTGACCTTCCGCTATACCGGCAAATACACCGACGACGTTGGCCTGATAGAAACCGTTGATGCGACTGGCGACATCGGCGGACACGAAACTCACATCGAAATCGCCGTCACATCACCAGACAATCAATAACGGAGCTATCAAATGGCAAATTTGTCGCAGATCGCCAATGTAGTGATCTCGTTGAATACCGCGAGCATTGCAAAGGCGTCTTTTGGCATTCCGCTGGCTGTTTCGCCTACAACGGCGTTTTCAGAGCGGATTCGTAAATATTCAAGCTACCAGTCAGCGGAGCAAGACGGACTGGATGCTGCAACCCTGAAAGCTCTTTCAGCCGTATTTAGCCAGTCACCTCGCCCGAACCAGGCTTGGGTAGGTCGGCGGAACGCAGCAAATATCGAATTAACAGTATCGCTGGCAACTATTGCTGCCGGGAACATCTTTTCGTTCAGTGTCGGCACTCAGACCATCACATACACGGCGATCGCGAATGACGGTGCAGGGGAAGTTGCTGATGGTTTACTGGCCGCATTGACTGCAAACTCGAACGTTGCCGCTTTATTCACGACCACGGCTACCGACGATGGCCTGTCGATGGTTGTGAAAGACCCAACACAACCGGTAATTGTTAAGCCCGTATCAAACCTTTCAATTTCCACTACCGGGGTAACAAACGCCATCGCGGCAGATTTGTCGGCCATTAACCAAGAGGACAATGGCTGGTATGGTTTCGCGTTGGTGGAGCGTAGTGATGACCTGATCACGCAGGCATCCGCATGGGCAGAGACGCAAACCAAACTATTCTTTGCAGCTAGTGCAACGGCTGAAATCTGGACGTCTGCCACCACCGACCTTGCATCTCAGCTGCAAGACCTGCAATACCTGCGCACGGCACTAATCGCACATAAGGCAGCGGAAACAGAATATCCAGACATGGCATGGATGGGTCGTTGCTTCACAATTGCGCCAGGCGGCGAAACCTGGGCACTGAAAAACCTGCCAAGTATCACACCAAGCAAATTTAGTGACACTGAGCAGAGTTACATCTTCCAGAAAAACGCCAATGCCTATGAGCAGTACGCCGAGAACACATTCCTGATTAATAAGGGCAAGGTGGTTTCCGGTGAGTGGATTGACGTAGTTCGATTCCGTGATTGGCTGATCGACACGATTCAGAAGAACATGGCCTCTCTCATGATCCGACAGAAGAAAGTGCCATACACCAACGGCGGCATTGCTTTGATTGTGAACAGCTTGCGTGGGTCGCTCATCCAAGGACAGCAGGCCGGAGGCATTGCTCCTGACGAGCAAAACGCAGATGGCGATACTGTGCCAGGATTCCGGATCACGTATCCCAATGCCGCAGACGTATCAGCGGACATCAAAGCAACGCGCACGCTCTACATCGAGTTTGTTGCTTTGCTGGCTGGCGCTATCCAACTGGTTGAAATCACCGGATCACTCACTTACTCCTATGAGGGCTAACCATGTCTGCTGAATTAGAAGGCACTTTCGACGGCTCCGAGGTGTATCTCACTGTTGGACCTTTACTTGTTACTGGCTTTAGCGATGGTGATTCGATCACCGCAACCAAGGCATCTAATTTCTATGAATATCGGGTGGGTCTGCATGGCTCAGTTGGCCGAGCGAGGAACACTGACAAAACAGGCACTATCGAGGTGCATACGCTGCAAACATCTCTCGCAAACGACGAACTGTCGGCGCTCCTTAATCTGGACTCACTGACTACAGACGGCAAGGCTGTATTCCCGATCTCCGTGACAGATTTCTCAGGGCGAACAGTCATTGCCGCTGGTCAGGCATGGATTGAAGCGCTGGGAGGCGTCCCATTCTCCACCAACGCTGTTGGCGAGCGAGTGTGGACGTTCCGCTGCGCTGACCTGAAGATGTTTGTTGGCGGCAATAACGTATAAAGATAGCCGCCTCAGGGCGGCTCTATGGAGCAATCATGCAACCAGAATTCCACGAATTTGAAATTGGCGAAAAGAAATACCAGGCGATCAAGATGAACGCCTTCGCCGCAGCCAAGCACCTGACCAAGCTGAAAGGGTTGCTGGATAAGGGGCTGGCTCAGGGTGGAAATGCAAACGCCATTCAGTTGCTGTCTGGTATTGATGAAACCACACTGGAAAACATCATCCTGCCATTACTAAAAGACGCGGCCACTACCAGTCTAACCGACAGCAAGAAAATTGATTCAGCAGCAGGGATGAATTCCGTATTCGACGTCGATACGCTATTTGATTTCTATGAATTGACGTGGGAAGTGCTGAAGCTGAATTTCTCCCCTTTTTTCAGCAAAGTGCTGAGCCTCTTTGGATTAAGCCCAGAAGAGCTGGCAAGTCGGGTGAAAAGTCTGGCGCAATCCTCGACCCGGGAAAGCTAAGGGCAGACCTCGAAGAAGAAGCATGGGTATGGCGACCAATCTTGCGGCAAATGGTCAGTTTCGAGTCAGTAAAGTCCGGATATTGCACAGTAGAAGACATCCTCAAACTTAACGCTCTCATTGATATGACCGACCACCTCAACACCCCACCGGAGTAAACCATGGTAATCCGCGAACTGCTCATTAAGCTCGGCCTAAACGGCGGGGCACAGGTAAACCGCGAACTGGATAGAGTAGACAGTGGCGTCAATAAAACCATGCAGTCATTCAACGCTCTGGGTGGGGTGATTGCTGGGGTATTCGGTGCGTTGACCATATCTAATATCGCAAAGACGGCAGACACAATGCAATCTCTCGAATCGAGGATTGGTCTTCTTCCGCAAACAGTTGGCGATGTAGGAGCTGCATTCGATGAGGTAGCAAAAAAGGCTACTGAAAACAGAATGGGTATTCAGGCATATGCTGAGGTGTATACCCGAATTGGCAACGCAGCCCAAGACTATCTAAAAACATCAGCCGACCTAGAAAAGGTAACATCGACACTTTCTCAAGCCCTAGTAGTGGGTGGCGCTACAGCACAAGAACAAGCATCTGCTTTCCTGCAGTTCTCCCAGGCTCTTGGCTCAGGAACCCTCCAGGGTGATGAGTTCAGGGCGATGGCAGAGGCAGCGCCGCAGTACCTTGACCAGCTAGCAAAAGCTTTGGGTCATCCGCGTGGCGAGCTTAAAAAACTCGCTAGTGAGGGAAAGCTAACCACAAAAGAAGTAATCCAGGCAACGATGCAAATGAGTGATTACTTCAACAAAATGTATAAGCAAATCCCGATGACTATCGGCCAGGCGCTAGTCCTAGTTAACAATCGATGGTCAATGTTCATCAACCGACTCAACAGAAGCAGCGGCGCGGTTACGTGGGTTGCTGATAAGTTTTTATGGTTGGCTGACAAGGTTGAGCACTCTCTAGATATCGTTATTGATGCTTTGGGTGGGGCAGAGAATGCTGTTAAGTTGCTTGGCATCGCCCTGGGCGCTGCTGGTTTGGTGGCTGGCGTGTGGGCTCTAACGGCGGCATTTTCTCTAATGGCAAGCCCTGTGGCGCTAATCGTAGCTGGCCTTACCCTATTGTATCTGGTGTTTGATGACATCTCTGGTTGGTACCAAGGTAACAAATCAATATTTGGGGATATATTTGGCCCCATTGGCGAGCACGTCGATGATGTAAGGCAAATGAAGACAGCTATGTCAGATCTGCTGGAAGTCGTTAAAGCATTGTGGCGAGGTATTGTTGCATTAAAAGATGCTCTCAACGATCTTCCCGGGGCTGATGCTATTAAGACAATAGGCGATACGCTTGGGACGACAAAAATTGGCCCATGGCTAAAAGCGACAGCATCAAACTATTGGGAGGGCGCTAAAGGTACGGTGAAGGATGTCAACAGAGCAACATATGGGGTATTTGATATACCTCAAATGTGGTCTGATGCGATGAGGGGGCTAGCAACAAGCAATCAAAACTCATCCATGGCTAGTTTGTCTCCGCCACAAAGAAGCATGCCTTCCTCCATGCAGTACGGATTAACAAGGCCAGATGTTAATGTAACCATAGGCAATATCACCGTTCCAGCGGGAACCACGGAACAGCAGCAAGCATTCCTCCGAGACTCTGCTCAGAAGACATTCAACGAGGTTGGGTGGAGCAAGATGGCTGATAACATGAACTTCAACACGGGAGGTTAAGTGGCTACGGATATACTGGGTTTCCTATGGAACACTACCGAAGACAATACCTTCCGCCTGACCGACCCGAGCATTGGAAACCTTGAGTTCGACACGGTTGACCAAATCACCCATGAATGGAATCGTGAGGCAACTCGTAACCCTGTGGAGAACGGTTCCCCGATTGGCGACCACATCATCAGACAACCAAAAGGCATAACCATCACTGGAATGATCAGCAACGCTCCGATTGCTGGAATTCTAACGCAGGTTTCCAATGCCATCGCGAGCGGTTTTGATGCTGAGGATAGGGTTGCGGCGGCTTTCAAGATTCTGGATCAGCTCTACAACTCTGATGAATTGGTAACTATCTATACCAAGTATCACGCATACGAAGACATGCTGATCACAAACATTCAGATACCAGAGCGGCCTGAGAACGGTGATGCTATCGTATTTACGGTAGAGGCCGCGCATGTACGCATCGTCGAGACCGCCACTACGGAATTGCCTCCGGGCGTTGGAATCAAGAAAGCTGGCTCAGGTAACACCCCGGGTAAGAAAGCCGGGACGTCAAACTCGCTAGATAAGGCAACGGCAAATCGGGCAACCCCAAACAAGGATATAGGGAAAAACAACGGTACAGTCGCGTACAATTTAAAAGAGGGAGTCGAGGGTTTGTTGAATAAATCCGCCAATCTACTTAATCGTTGGTGAAGCTGTGTTTCCGGCCTAGATGCTACTGATTTAATCATATAATCTATGCCGAACAACATAACCACAATGGAGGCGGTGGTTCGCATCATTCCGAGCCCGCATGCTAATGACTACACTTAAACGATTTTTGCTATTTATAGCGATCGCATTCGTACTTGGCAAAGTTATATCAGATGAGAAACCAACCAAAGAATCTGATGTTTCGGCTATAGAAAACCAGTCGCCGACCAATCAGAAAGAGCCTTTGGTATCCCCTTCCAAAGAAGAACTAGTGGAAAAAAGAGCTGACTTTAAAGGTTGGTTTTCAAGCGACTGGGACTGCAGCAAAAAAGTAAAGCAAAAGCTTGGTAAGAACAGCAACCACTGCGAAGATATGTTTAAGGCAGCCTCATACTTAGTAGCAAACTCGATAGAGAAAGGGTATGTGATCAACTCCTTTACAAAAGATGGGAGAGCGTTCTTTGTTGATGTGGAAAGTGGTGATGGAGGGGCGGCAATTAGATACGCCGTGAATCTCGGCCAGCTAAAGGATTCTGGAGGAGAATACTTTACTGCCAAAACTGCCATTGAAAGCGGACCAAAAATAAAAACCCAGTATCAACAGTATGCTGACAAGGCCATGCCAGACGACCTTGCCAGGTCATTGGTTGTAGAGGCGATAAAGGCACATTCACGACATCCATCTAGCGTAGATATAGACACCTTCAACCAAGAAGACCTTGGTATTCTGGAAGACGGTACTAGAGAGTACAAGTTCGGATTTAATGCAAAGAATAGCCTAGGCTCTAACTTCCATTACTTTGCGACCGTGCAGGTCTCTCCGAAGGGAAAAGCCAAGGTAGTGCAAGTTGTAGAAGATAAATAGTACAGAACTAACCCACCGTCAGGTGGGTTTTTTATTGGAGAAAACATGCCAATACAGCTCAGCTTCCAGCCCGGCCTGACAACCCAAACTATGCAGGCAACCTTTGACGGATATCCCGTAACGCTAAAACTAAAGTGGAATGAGCGCTTCGGCTTTTGGTCTCTTGGTATTTTCGATAGGGAGTCTAATCCTATCCTGGCCGGCATAAAGCTTGTGCAGAACTTCCCGCTTATAGGCGACTTTCATTTGACGCAGTTCGGAGGTGAGCTGCTGTTTTTGAAGATGAATGGTGACAAGGAGCGACCTGACATTGAGTCAATCGGCGGTGACCACATTCTGCTCTACATCGAAAAGGATGAAGTAAGTGAGTTTATTCCTTAGAACTGGCGAGATAGTCGTCGGTAAGCCATCCGGCGAGGCAGTAAGCATCAAAGACCTCCGATTCGAATTCGACATCACCAAAACCTCAAGTAAGACTGCAAACAAAGCAACCATCAAAGTTTACAACGGAAACCCTGACACGATCGCCATGATGGAGACGGTTAACAATATCGTCATCATCAGGGCGGGGTATGTTCGCGATGTGGGCGCGGCCACGATTTTTACCGGCACAGTATGCCGAAGCCTGACAATACAGGATGGCGCAGATATCGTAACCGAGATGGAGTTACTGGATAGCGTAATTCCTCTGCGTGATGCGAAGTATGCAAAATCATTCCCACCAAACACATCAGCAATGACGGTGCTCAATAGTGTGGCTAGCAATTTCGGTCTGCCAATAAAAATGAGTGTTAAAAACGTCGTTGATAAGCAGTATATCGGCGGGTTTGCCAGCAATGGCCGCGTGCGAGACGCCATGGATCGGGTGTGTAATTACCTTGGCCTTGAGTGGAGCGCTCAGGACGGAGAAATACAGATCATCAAGAAAGGCGGTGTTTACGCTGACACGGCTGTTGTGCTTTCAAAGGACACGGGGATGATTGGCTACCCGCGCCGAGAGGCCAAGACCATGACTGAGAAAACGGCAGCTAAGGAAGGTCTGAAGTATGGGCAGAAGGGAATTATACGAACTGTCGTAGCTGTCGATGATCCAACATCGAAACTCAAGGATAAGGTGACGCTTGAAGTTCAAGGTTACCGCGTAGAGTCATTGCTTAACCCGGCTATTTATCCAGGCGCATACGTGCATCTCATCTCGCGAGGGATAGATAAAGAGTTCTTCCGTGTAGAGGAGGCTAGGTATACCGGTGATACCCATGGTCAGGATTGGAAGGTTGATGCTTTGCTGAGGTACATCTGATGGCGGATAGAAGTGATTTTATTGAGTCTCTACGCCGTTTAATCGGTGGCGAGATGGATACCGTAAACACTGCCATTCCATGCACGGTTGTGTCGTACAACAACGGGAGGGTGACAGTGAAGCCGGTTGGCGAAAAGGTGTATGCAGACGGCGACTCAAACGCGTATCCGGTGCTGACTGATTTGCGCATGCAGTGGCCGCAGTTTGCCGGTGGCCAGGCTGGCGTCAAGGGTCCGGTACAGCCTGGTGATGAATGCCTGCTTATCTGTTGTCAGCAGGCCATCGACAGTAGCGGTGATACTCGTAAATTCGACCTAATCGATTCTTACGTTATTCCAGGATGCGGCTATATGGATGACGTTCCCGGCAACGATGACATGCGACTGTACTATTCCAACTGCTTTCTCGCATTAAGCGCCGACGGCAAGGCAACACTAAATGCACCGGGTGGATTTGAAGTGACGGCTCCAATGTCGAAATTTAACGGCGAAGTTACTGTGGCTAACATGTTCACGTATCAAGGCGGGATGACCGGCAATGGCGGTAGCGGCTCCGTAGCGGATATTACAGGAACGATGAACGTGTCCGGCGATGTTGTCATTAATGGCATCCGAATTGGCTCGCACAAGCACCCTGGCGACAGCGGCGGCACAACAGGGGAGCCTCAAAACTGATGATCGACTTCAGGTTAGAAAACGGGAAGGTAGTTTTCACAAGCGGCCTTCTGCAGTACGTCGATGGGGCGGAAAGAGTTCGGCAGCAGATAGAATTCCGATTAAGCCTGTGGAGGGGGGAGTGGTTCCTGGATAGTGAATTTGGCACGCCATATCTGCAAGAGATATTAGGTAAGCAGTTAACTATCAATGGGGCTATAGCAGCTATTCAGCAGCAAATCACCTCCGTTGATGGGGTAACCGGCCTGGTCGAGTTCTCGTATAACTTTGATAGGGCGAACCGAACCCTATCAGTTGAGTTTACGGCTGCCACTGACTACGGATTAATCCAGTATCCATAAGTAGAAACCAATCACATAGCCTCGCCATCGTGCGGGGCTTTTTTATGCCTAAAAGGGGCGGTATGGTCGATTACATCACAGATAGCGGCTTCGACAAGCCAACTCTTCCAGAGACAATACAAGAGATAGGCGATGCAATGGAGGTCGTGGTTGGTCCCATAAATCGCGAGGCGGACTCGACTACGGGTCAGTGGATCGGCGTGGAGGCCGAAGCCAATGCGGTGCAGTTTGAGGGGCTTGAAGAACTATGGATGAGCCGCTTTCTGGCTTATGCGGAGGGTGCCGCGCTGGATGCACTCGGCATCTGGATGGGTGGGATAACCAGGGCACCAGAAACAACGACAAAGGTCAATGCGGTAATCTACGGAACTGAGTCATCATTAATACCAACGGGGGCGCTAGCTTCATTTGGCAATTACCAATTTAAGCTAACTACAGACTCAACAATCAGCAGAACAGCGCTGCTAGATGGGCAGATTAAAGTTACCAATGCCACCTCGGCAACCTATACCGTGCGCATTGCAGGTTCGGATTACGCCTATTCTCGCCAGTCTACTGACACTGTGAACTCGATTGCTACAGCATTGGCATCGCTCATTGATGGCACACAACAATATTCTTCGAACGCTAACGGTTCCGTAATAAACCTGACATCAGAAAACCAAATAGAGGGTTACAGCGTATCACTGTCCTCTGGTCTTCAGTGGCAGCGGATCGGTTCTCCTGCCATCTTTGAGGCAATAGAGGCTGGTGCGATTGTTGTGCCTGTTGGCGGATTAAATAACCCGGTCAGCGCCATCGCTGGATGGACTGGCGTGAACAACCTGGTGCAGGGCTCTACCGGATCCGGACGAGAAAGCGACACAAATTACCGAGCGCGACTCAGGCTAAGCCGATCATCATCTGGAGGCGCAGCCACAATACCTGCCATTGAGACGAGATTACTAACCGAGGTTGAAGGTGTAAGCCTAGCCGTTGTTATCGAGAATGACACGATGGCGACGGTTAATAGCATTCCTCCCAAAGCGATACATACGATAGTCCAGGGTGGCTTAGAGCAAGAGATTGCTGATGCCATCTGGAAATATAAAGGGGCGGGAATAGAGACCTACGGGAACATACCGATTACGGTTCGCGATAGATACGACCGACCACACCTGGTTAAATTCTCTCGCCCTGCTGACACGCCGATTTATGTCCGAGTAGATGTAACTCTACTGGATCCGGAAGAACCACTACCATCAGCTGTGGTAAACGACATCAAGCAAGGCGTTGTTAATTACGGCGGCACTCTTGGGCTTGGTGATGATGTAATAACTCAGAGGATTTACGGGTACATCTATTCAAACACAACCGGCATTGGAAAGATGACTATAACTGTTAGCCTCGATGGCGTTAGTTATAACGAGTCAAATATCCCAGTTGGAGACAGTGCCTATGCAACGTTCTCATCAAATAATGTCGAGGTGACAGGTGTCTGATTGGGTAGATATAGATTTCATCTCCGTTATTAAGCAACGTCCAACTGATTACTTAAAAAAGGATGACCAAGTTGTAGATTTGTTTGCTGCCGTAGCGACAATGCACCCTGAGATAGAGTTACGGGCAAAGTACATATATGACACGCAAAATATTTACAATGCTTCCGGGATAGAGCTAGATCGGTTTGGTGAATATGTAGATGTCATTCGTGATGGAATGAGTGATGATGACTATAGGCAGGCGATATTATTAGGAAAGCTATCTTCTCAATTTAGCGGCACACCAGACAACGTAATGGTGGTTGCTGCTACGGCGACGCGTAGTGACGATGTTGAGTTAGTAGAAATGTTCCCCGCAGCACACTCAGTCCACGTTACTGGACCACGCGTACCAATTAATATAAACCAAATTGTTGATATGGCTTCCATCGGTGGAGTTAGGGCGTATTCCACACACGATTACGGTCTAACAGGATTCTCATTGGCTGGCATAGATGTGGAATCGGGCACCGCCTTGAGAGTTGGAACCAACGATGCAATGAAAGTCGATGAGAATACAGCGCTTGGATTAAACCGAGGCTCTTTATTTATTGGTGGTTCATTTCTTGATACGTACTACTCAGTTGTTAACCCTATAGATAGTTCAATTAGTGGTCTGCTGGAAGTAAATGGTGAATACATCGGGGTGGCAGAGGATGACTACTTATTGGTTTCAAACTCAAATGCCGTCAACGGCTCAATGCTATGTGGCGCCATGCCAAAGTGAGGATTTATGGCAAATTCGTTTGCAGCACAGGACAGGGTTTATTCCGACGGACAGAACAACAAAGAACCTGTGCCGGAAGAGATTATTGAATTTGGGTTTGTCCCTCCAGTTAGGATGCCTGACGGATCAATAAGAGCAGGGAGTAAGCTTTCGGCAAACCATTTAAATACTTTGCTGAACGAACTTTATTCAAAGATATCAGCACTAGAAGCTAGAGTTGCAACATTAGAGGGGGCGTAATGGCCGATATCGAATTAAAATATCTAACAGAGTTATTGGCTGCGACGTCAGTCGAGAATGATGATCTTTTCCATGTAAACCAGTCAGGAAATGATAAGTCGATATCATTTGGTGTTATTCAACGCGCCATTGTTAATGTTCTCTACCCAGTTTCATCCGTGCATTTCTTCGCTAACAATTCAAACCCAAACAATATTTGGCCTGGCACGGTTTGGGGTAGAGTGCCCGGATCAGGGAGGAGTATCAGGCTGGCCAATGAGTCTGGCACAGATGTATTGCAGCAATCAGGAAGCGATATAGTGACACTGGTGTTGGACAATATCCCCACACATTACCATTCATTCTCGGGTGAAACGGGAAGTTTTGACTACGGGACAAAGAGCACATCTCAGAACGGCGATCACACTCACCGTCTCAATCGAGCTGCCTTTGACAACACAGGCGATCTAACAATTAGGTTCGGCGGTGGCGGCGCTGCTGGATATACGGGTAACTCTGTCGTGGAAAATTCAGGGAGCCACACCCACCAGGTGCCAATTGGTTCTCACTCTCACCACTTTGAAGGCAATACATCATCATCTGGCAGCAATGCCTCCTTTAGCGTAGCGAATGCCAGTATCAAGCTGGCAGCGTGGTACCGGATCTCATAGAGGCAAAAATGGCCGATAAAAAAGTTAGACTAACCTCTTTACCAACTTTAAACACCATCCAAGACGACGCGGTACTATTACTCAATCAGAGCGGAAGCGACTACAAGGCTCCTGCAAATAAAATACTTCAAACAAGCAATAATCTCTCTGAGGTTTCACCTCCAGAAGCAAGAGCAAACCTCAATGTATATGATAAGACCGAAGTGGATGATAAGTTAAACTCAGCAACGGTTGGTAAAATCTGGCCATCATTGGATGGGGCTGATGGGGCGAATGCTGCCATTGCATCTGGAGAAATCCCAGATAATGCATATTTTTTCGTTCGCTCTCCAAGTGACACTTCGATATCAGATGAATATAGAAACGTGGCCGGAACGGCAACGGCGACAGGCAAAAGCACTCCGAGCACAGAGTACATTGATACATTACAAAATGATATCACTGAGGTTGAGGCCAGTATTGCATCTATCGACAATAAAACAGATTCGATAAAAAACTATTTCTCTGAAAAGTGGCACTGGTCTGTTGAGGGGAAAGGTGGGCCATCAGAAACGGCTATTGCCCTAGACAATGATTTTGGGTTATGGCTAGCAGGACTTAAATCTTCTATTCAGGATTATATTGAACAACTTATTCCGAAGAATATAGCGAACCGATATCATAATATGCAATACGTCCTCGTTGCTAAAAACGGCATTGATGGACTGTTAACCATTAGTGATAGCGGTGATCTTCGAGTGGTTGGTATGGATGACATCCTGCAGGACCGGCTTGATACGATATGCTCAACTACATTTTCACATAAAGTTGTCGGGTACCAGTTCGTAATATTTACATCAGACCTTAAGTCAGCTTTATTTGCGATAGATAATGACGGCGGGGTTCATGTACCTGGCATTGATGGAGCGTTACAAGATAAGCTAGGTGAGTCACGAGCATCCATCGTAACTAAGAATGGCGTTCCTGCCGTCGCGTGGGATGGTGAAGTGGTGTGGTCAGAGCGACCAGTACTGACAACTCAGAAACTTACTGACGCAGGGGTTATATTTAGTTACGTCCCTGGCGGGGAGGCTGTCTCTGGCTCAGGGGTTATGTATATCCCGTCAATTCGCGAAATGCCGGTAGATGCTGAACGCATTGAGGGTGGGGCTTCATCAGGACAATCACTGAATACGCCGAAAGATGTAACAGGCAATACCAACCTTGTTAACCGTGACCCGGCTTATCGCGGCCGTCTTCTCGCGGCTGCAAATGGTAAGCCCGAAGGTGATGGTGGGCGTGGAATGGGAGAGGCCGACAGAACCACAATTAATGATATGTCTTACCCTATGTATCGTCAGGGTAACGTATTGCCGATGTATAACGCACTTATGTCATTTAATCCCGGAAATTTAGTATTCATGCATGCAGGGTTTGCAGTTGGTGGGTATCCTTTCTCGAAAATAAAGAAAGGCACCGTGCCATACAATAAAGGACTAGCATTAATTCAGCTTTATAAGCAAGCCGCTGATGCGGTAGGCAAGCCTTACGTATTCCGATTTATGACTTTTGAGCACGGAGAAAGCGATAATGATAACGGAGATAACCCAAATCCTGGAGATTACTTAGCTAAAGAAACAGAATACTTCTCTGATTTTCAGGCTGATGTAACCCCCATAACTGGGCAGACTGATCCGTTCACTGTTGTTATTGGTCAGGTCGGTAGCCGCGTCAATACAAAAGCTGGTGAGATTGATGATGAAGGTAACCCAACTGGTGAAATTATAGTTGTGCAGCCTTACTCAGTATCAGCTGTTGATCAAACAGCTTATATTCGCCAAAATCCAAGCACGGCGATTATGTATGGCCCTAAGTATCCTCTGAACTGGTTGTTCAGCGATGGGACCATGAGCCACTTAAGCATACCTGGCAAGGTATTGCAGGGAGAATACACAGCTCAGGCAATTCATTGGCATTTATATGATGACAGTAAGAAAGGAACCTGGACTGGACTTAAAGTTAACAGCATTACCCTTAATGGCACAAGTGCAGATTTGTTGTGTGATGTACCTTACCCACCAATGGTAATTGATAGTGACTTTATAATTGACTGCCCAGGCAAAGGGATAAGCTTGCAAGAGAATAGTGCTACTGTGACAGAGGTGTCAATTGTGGGTGGTAACACCATTAGGGTTACCTTTGATAAAGAGCCTAGCACTACAGATGTGCTATTGATTGGATTTACCAACACCCAGCCACATTCTAACGGTAGCGTATATCCCACCACCTGCTTTAGAGATTCCTCTCCAGTTTTATCCAAGTGGATATCTCTTAATAATGTTCCGTTCCCGCTTTACAACTGGATGTGCTTAGATCGAATCCCATGTAAGCGTAAAGCCAGCGCCGTATGTAGCCATTAAGCCAGTGCTGGTAACTTAGACGCCCACCTTTTACAGACGGACATCTAAGTATGGA
The DNA here is from genome assembly GCF_041448735.1 of Serratia odorifera. Lineage (NCBI taxonomy): Bacteria > Pseudomonadati > Pseudomonadota > Gammaproteobacteria > Enterobacterales > Yersiniaceae > Serratia > Serratia odorifera. The sequence goes on from NZ_JBGMUT010000002.1 coordinate 887,577, forward strand.
ATCCCAATCCTGGCGTTCTGAACCACGAAAAAATTATACAAATGACTTTAAACTTCGTATGGTCGAGCTGGCTTCTCAGCCCGGAGCCAGCGTGGCTCAGATTGCCCGCGAATACGGCATCAATGACAACGTCATCTTCAAATGGCTACGCCTCTGGCAGAACGAAGGCCGCATATCACGTCGTCTCCCCGCAACGGTTGCACCCGATTTACCACCGGCGCTACTGCCTGTTGAAGTGATAGCTGCCCCTCAACAATCCGATGACCAAAGCGCCGGAGCCTGTCAGCCCTCTTTGCTGAACGCCACCTCCTGCCACGTGGAGTTCAGCCAGGGTAAAATGACGCTAGATAACCCGTCACCCGAACTGCTGGCGGTGCTGATCCGCGAGTTGACTGGGAGGGGGCGATGATATCTCTCCCGTCAGGCACCCGTATCTGGCTGGTCGCCGGTGTCACTGACATGCGGAAATCATTCAACGGTCTGGGGGAAATGATTCAGCACGCCCTCGAAGACAATCCCTTCTCCGGTCATCTGTTCATCTTCCGCGGCCGTCGTGGTGATATGGTTAAAATCCTCTGGGCAGATGCGGACGGTCTGTGCCTTTTTATCAAACGGCTCGAAGAAGGTCAGTTCATCTGGCCTGCCGTTCGCGAGGGCAAAATCACCATTACCCGCTCACAACTCGCCATGCTCCTCGATAAGCTCGACTGGCGGCAGCCAAAAACATCCCGACTTAACTCGCTGACAATGTTGTAAAAACATCATGGCCACATTATAACTGTGGCCATGAATCGCGACTATCTCACCCACATCGCAGCACTTGAAGAAGAGCTCCGACAAAAAAATAGCCAACTCAGCCTCGTGGAAGAAACGGAGGCCTTCCTGCGTTCGGCGCTGGCCCGGGCTGAAGAGAAGATAGAAAATGAAGAGCGGGAAATAGAACATCTTCGTGCGCAGGTGGAAAAGCTGCGCCGGATGCTGTTCGGAACCCGCTCTGAAAAACTGCGCCGCCAGGTGGAGCAGGCTGAGGTGCTGCTGAAACAGCACGAGCAGCAGAACGACCGTTACAGCGGTCGGGAAAACGATCCGCAGGTTCCCCGCCAGCTTCGCCAGTCCCGACATCGTCGGCCACTTCCCGAGCACCTTGCGCGAGAGATAAACCGCCTTGACCCCGTGGAAACCGGCTGTCCTGAGTGTGGAAGTGACCTGAAATATCTCGGAGAGGTCAGCGCAGAACAGCTGGAGTTGGTCGCCTGCGCCCTGAAAGTTATCCGCACCGTCAGGGTAAAAAAGGCGTGTGTAAAGTGTGACTGCATCGTTGAAGCACCCGCCCCCTCGCGGCCCATTGACCGCGGCATCGCCGGACCGGGCCTGCTGGCCCGTGTGCTGACGTCAAAATACGCAGAGCACTCGCCTCTGTACCGTCAGACTGAAATCCTGGCCCGTCAGGGTGTGGACCTGAGCCGGGCCTTACTCTCCAACTGGGTGGATGCCTGCTGCCGGTTAATGGCCCCGCTGGATGAGGCGCTGTACCGCTACGTGATGGCTACCCGCAAACTGCATACCGACGATACGCCAGTACCGGTGCTGTCCCCGGGCAGGAAGAAGACGAAAACCGGGCGGATCTGGACGTATGTCCGCGATGACCGTAACGCTGGTTCATCAGACCCACCGGCGGCCTGGTTCGCCTACTCGCCGGACCGGCAGGGCAAACATCCCCAACAGCATCTTCGCCAGTATCGGGGCGTGTTGCAGGCTGATGCGTACGGCGGTTATGACCGGTTGTTCAGCGCAGAACGTGAAGGCGGTGCGCTGATCGAAGTGGCCTGCTGGGCGCACGCCCGCCGGAAAATCCATGACGTGTATATAAGTACCCATACAGCCACGGCAGAGGAAGCCCTGAAACGCATCGGTGAACTCTACGCGATAGAGGAAGAAATACGTGGTAGGCCGGAAGCAGAAAGGCTGGTGACCAGACAGTCCCACACGAAACCGTTACTCGATTCACTCCATGAGTGGATGGTGGATAAAAGCGTGACACTGTCGAAAAAATCCCGGTTGGGTGAGGCGTTCGCGTATGCGCTGAACCAGTGGGATGCATTGTGTTATTACGCGGACGACGGGTTGGCG
>NZ_JBGMUT010000003.1:0-303697 GCF_041448735.1 Serratia odorifera
TAACCTTACAACACCGAAGGTGTTTTAGAGACGAAGATATTCAGCTGGTTCCGAGATTGGTTCTGATGGCTTTACGTGAAGTGAAGCGGTTGGAATGAAACAGAATTTGCCTGGCGGCAATAGCGCGGTGGTCCCACCTGACCCCATGCCGAACTCAGAAGTGAAACGCCGTAGCGCCGATGGTAGTGTGGGGTCTCCCCATGCGAGAGTAGGACACTGCCAGGCATCAAATTAGTGTGCTGATATGGCTCAGTTGGTAGAGCGCACCCTTGGTAAGGGTGAGGTCCCCAGTTCGACTCTGGGTATCAGCACCACTTTATTTAAGTGGGTTGAGAAGTTCGGCAGAAAAAGAATTTGCTTGGCGGCAATAGCGCGGTGGTCCCACCTGACCCCATGCCGAACTCAGAAGTGAAACGCCGTAGCGCCGATGGTAGTGTGGGGTCTCCCCATGCGAGAGTAGGACACTGCCAGGCATCAAATAAAGCAACAAGCCCTACGTGAAAACGTAGGGCTTTTTGTTTTGTCTGTCAGTTGCTGTGCCGCCCAAGTATGGTATCCGTCTGGAACGGATGGGAACGCCGTAGGGGAGAATCTTCGCATGAAACGAATATTGCAGGACACGGGCAGGCATCCATTTCAACAGCCCCATGCGACAGCATGGGGCTTTTTCATATCTTTTTCCCGATATCTTATCGATTGACCTGTTCTATTTGCCTGTCTTTTGGTGTTTTACCGGTGGTTTGACCTTTATAGCCCACAGAGCGAGGAATTGAGTACAATTGCTGCTATTCCCTTAGGTATTTCAGGAGTAACTAATGAAACTAGGCAATATATTCACCGGCTGCGCCACCGTTCTGGCCCTGACTTGCAGTGTGCCCGCGGTGGCTGATTCGGGGTTGTTTTGCTATGGTGCGCAGGATGAACAACCGCAAGATACGGCACAACTGGCTGAAACAATAGTCAAAAGCGTCTTCTATGAATACCGCTATCCAAGCGATTGGAATGATAACCCCAACTTAGAAAATGGTCATTTCCAGCAAGGGCGTAATTACCTGGTGCCGGGCGATCGCTTGGTCGTCGGGCCAGAACAGCGGGGATATCGCTGTGGTTATTACATTAGCGCCAAAGGAATACAAACGGCGAATTGGATAAAGGCTGATTCGGTACGGTTATTGGACAATGTAGCGCCCACAGGCTGGCAGGGATCCTGGTCAAGCAATGATAGCCGGCGGCGGTTGATAGTGACCAAAACGCGGGCTGAATATCAGTTTGTCGGAGGGGGGCAAGATCCGAACCGTATCAGTTTTACCTTCCCGTTTACTGAGCCGGCAATGAACCAGGACGCGCGCTTAGTGGCCCAGCAACCGACGGATACCCCTTGTGAGCTTAAGCTGCATCGATTAGGTGAATACATGATCATTACCAATGGTGAAAGCTGCGGTATGGTAAATGCCAATCCAGACGGCGTACTGCGTAAGCGTTGATTTAGGCGTTGTCCGTGCCGGTAATGAAACATTTTCACCTTTCGGTTACAGGCTCGACATTACGCAGAAAAAACGTTATCTTCGGGCATCTAGAAGTCTAAACGTATAAACGGATGTGTGAGGGGTAAGTAATGCCGATTCGTGTTCCTGATGAGCTGCCTGCGGTAAGTTTCTTGCGAAATGAGAATGTCTTTGTCATGGCATCCTCACGAGCAAAAACACAGGAAATCAGGCCATTGAAAGTGCTGATCCTTAACCTGATGCCGAAAAAGATCGAGACGGAAAACCAGTTCCTGCGGCTGCTGTCCAATTCTCCGCTGCAAATCGACATTCAGTTGCTGCGTATCGACAGCCGCGAATCAAAGAACACCCCGGCCGAGCACCTGAATAACTTCTATTGTGATTTTGAAGACATACAAAACGAAAACTTTGACGGCCTGATCGTGACCGGCGCGCCATTAGGTCTGGTTGATTTCTGTGACGTCGCCTACTGGCCTCAGATTGAACGCGTTATCGATTGGGCGAAGAATCACGTGACCTCGACGCTGTTCGTGTGCTGGGCGGTACAGGCTGCGCTAAATATCCTGTACGGCATCCCCAAGATGACGCGCGATGTAAAGTTGTCCGGGGTGTACCAGCATCAAACGCTGCAACCGCACGCGTTATTGACCCGTGGTTTTGACGAAACCTTTTTGGCGCCGCACTCGCGTTATGCCGACTTCCCCACCGATATCATCCGTCAATATACCGATCTCGATATCTTGGCCGAGTCGGAGCAAACCGGCGCCTATCTGTTTGCCAGCAAAGACAAACGACTGGCGTTTGTTACCGGTCATCCAGAATACGATGCGTTGACGCTGGCGGGAGAGTATTGTCGGGATTATGATGCCGGCCTTAACCCCTCGGTTCCACTGAATTACTTCCCTGATGACAATCCTCAACTCGCACCAAAAGCTACCTGGCGCAGCCATGGCCATCTGCTGTTTACCAATTGGCTGAACTATTTTGTTTATCAGATCACCCCGTTCGATCTGCGCCATATGAATCCGACCCTCGAATAATCTTTCTCTGGTTTTGGCGGCTGAATCGAGGCCGCCCCGATGCTGATGTTCGTCTCCCCCGTTCCGCTCCTGCTTGTTTTAATCGTTAAAATCCTTCTATTACAACCTATTAGCTACAATTCCATATTAATATGGAAGCGCTTTCCTTATGTGCTTTATGCAATAACCTTGTTAACTACTTGATAAAAAACAACTAATAAAATATTTATTTTAAAAATGGAAATCGTTTTTGATTTTTAAATTTACTTGGTTATTCTTAGATCACGCGGAACCAGATCTGACCAGTTGGCGATGGTTTATATCCGCCCTGAAGCGCACGCATTTTGGTGCATGGGTACCGGCCGATTGCCAATGGCAAAGCGGCAAGATGGGAAGGAGCACGGTAATGACACAGCAGATGGTAGGCACGGAGTTAACCTTTACACAGGCTTTTGGCGCCGCTGAGCGCCAGGTTCTGACGGATGATGCGGTTGAGTTTTTGACAGAATTGGTCAGTAAATTTACCCCACAGCGTAACAAACTCTTGGCGGCGCGCAGCGCCTGGCAGGCAGATATCGATCGCGGTGCGCTGCCAGGATTTATTTCGGAAACCAGTTCCATTCGTGAAAGTGAATGGGTTATCCGTGGCATTCCGGCTGATTTACGTGACCGTCGGGTAGAAATTACCGGGCCGGTTGAGCGCAAAATGGTGATCAATGCGCTGAACGCCAACGTCAAGGTATTCATGGCCGACTTTGAAGATTCGCTGGCACCGAGCTGGGAAAAGGTCATCGATGGGCAAATCAATCTGCACGATGCGGTTAACGGCACCATTTCCTATACCAATGAAGCCGGTAAAATTTATCAACTGAAGCCCAATCCGGCGGTGCTGATTGCTCGCGTTCGTGGGCTGCATCTGCCGGAAAAACACGTGCAGTGGCATGGCGAAGCGATTCCTGGCGGCCTGTTCGATTTCGCACTCTATTTCTTCCATAACTATCGCCAGTTGCTGGCTAACGGCAGCGGCCCGTATTTTTACCTGCCGAAAACCCAATCCTGGCAGGAGGCTGCCTGGTGGAGCGAGGTCTTCAGCTTTGCCGAAGATCGTTTTGCTCTGCCGCGTGGCACCATCAAGGCCACGGTGTTGATTGAAACCTTACCGGCAGTCTTCCAGATGGACGAAATCCTCTATCACCTGCGCGATCATATCGTCGGGCTGAACTGCGGCCGCTGGGATTACATCTTCAGCTATATCAAAACGCTGAAGAACCATGGCGACCGGGTGCTGCCGGATCGCCAGTCGGTGACCATGAATAAACCGTTCCTCAGCGCCTATTCTCGGCTGCTGATTAAAACCTGCCACAGGCGCGGTGCGTTTGCCATGGGCGGCATGGCGGCATTTATCCCCAGCAAGGAGGCGGAGCAAAATGCCGTGGTATTGGATAAGGTGCGCGCCGACAAACAGCTGGAAGCCGACAATGGTCATGACGGCACCTGGGTAGCGCACCCCGGACTGGCGGATACCGTCATGGAGGTGTTTAACCACGCGCTGGGCGAACGCCAGAACCAATTGGCGGTGCTGCGTGAAAACGACGCGCCGATCACCGCCGAGCAACTGCTGGAGCCTTGTGAAGGCGAGCGTACCGCAGCGGGCATGCGTGCCAACATTCGCGTAGCGGTGCAATACATTGAGGCATGGATTTCCGGTAACGGCTGCGTACCGATTTACGGCCTGATGGAAGACGCCGCTACGGCGGAGATTTCCCGTACCTCGATTTGGCAATGGATCCACCACGAAAAATCCCTCAGCGACGGACTGCCGGTTACCAAGGCGCTGTTCTGCCAGATGCTGAAAGAAGAGATGTCGGTGATACGCGATGAAGTCGGCGAGACACGTTTTAACGCCGGCCGCTACCAAGAAGCGGCACGCCTGATGGAGCGTATTACCACCCAGGATGAATTAATCGATTTCCTGACCTTACCCGGTTATGAGCTCCTGGCCTGAACCGCTGCTGATAATTAACCCTACAACTCAAGGATAAAATTATGACTCTCTCTCGTACCCAACAGATTGAACAGCTGGAACAGGACTGGACATCGGCACGCTGGGAAGGCATTACCCGCCCGTACAGTGCGCAAGACGTAATCAACCTGCGTGGTTCGGTTAACCCGGCGTGTACGCTGGCGCAAAACGGTGCCGTCAAACTGTGGGAACTGCTGCATGGCAAATCGCGCAAGGGCTACGTCAACAGCCTGGGGGCGTTAACCGGTGGGCAGGCGCTGCAACAGGCCAAGGCCGGCGTCGAGGCGATCTATCTGTCAGGCTGGCAGGTAGCGGCTGACGCCAACAGCGCGTCGGCGATGTATCCTGACCAGTCGCTGTATCCGGTTGATTCGGTTCCGGCAGTGGTTGAGCGCATCAATAACAGCTTCCGCCGTGCCGATCAGATCCAGTGGGCGAATAAAATCGAGCCGGGCAGCCAGGGTTATACCGATTATTTCCTGCCGATCGTTGCCGATGCGGAGGCCGGTTTTGGCGGCGTACTGAATGCCTTTGAGCTGATGAAGGCGATGATTGAAGCCGGCGCGGCCGGCGTGCACTTTGAAGATCAATTGGCGGCGGTTAAAAAATGCGGCCATATGGGCGGCAAGGTATTGGTGCCAACGCAGGAAGCGATTCAGAAACTGGTCGCGGCGCGCTTGGCAGCCGATGTACTGGGCGTACCGACGCTGCTGATTGCCCGTACCGACGCCGACGCGGCCGATCTGCTGACCTCGGACTGTGACCCGTACGACAGCGCATTCATCAGCGGTGAGCGCACCGCCGAAGGCTTCTTCCGTACCCATGCCGGCATCGAGCAGGCGATCAGCCGTGGTCTGGCCTATGCACCTTATGCCGATCTGGTGTGGTGTGAAACCTCGACGCCGGATTTGGCGGCCGCCAAGCGCTTTGCCGATGCCATCCACGCCAAATTCCCGGGCAAGTTGCTGGCCTATAACTGTTCGCCGTCGTTCAACTGGAAAAAGAACCTCGACGATCAGACCATTGCCCGCTTCCAGGACGAACTGTCGGCGATGGGCTACAAATACCAGTTCATCACGCTGGCTGGCATACACAGCATGTGGTTCAACATGTTCGATCTGGCGCATGCCTATGCGCAGGGCGAAGGCATGAAGCACTACGTCGACAAAGTGCAGCAGCCGGAGTTTGATGCCGTCAGCCGTGGCTATACCTTTGCCTCGCACCAGCAGGAGGTGGGTACCGGTTATTTCGATAAGGTCACTACGGTGATCCAGGGAGGTGCCTCGTCCGTCACAGCACTGACCGGATCGACCGAAGAGCAGCAGTTCTAGCGCTGAGCCGACGGTTTGGGGTTGGCATGCTTAGAGGGCCGGCATCCCGGCCTCATCCGTTGGGGGGAGCACACGATGGCGGCAAAACTGGAATTGTTGATCGCGCAGACCATCCTGCAAGGTTTTGATGCACAGTATGGCCGCTTTCTGGAGGTCACCGCCGGGGCGCAACAGCGCTTTGAACGGGCCGACTGGCCGGCAGTGCAACAGGCGATGAAAAAACGTATCCATCTCTACGACCACCACGTGGGGTTGGTGGTGGAACAGCTTAAATGCATCACCGGGCAAAAGTACTTCGATGCGCTGTTCCCCAGCCGGGTGAAGGCGGTGTATACCGAGCTGTTGCCGGATTATCCGCGTTTTGAAATCGCCGAAAGCTTCTTCAATTCGGTCTATTGCCGCCTGTTCAAACACCGCGATCTTACGCCGGATAAACTGTTTGTCTTCAGTTCGCAGCCCGAACGGCGTTTTCGCGATATTCCGCGCCCGTTGGCGCGGGATTTCATGGCCAACGACTCATTACCGGCGATGCTGAATAATCTGTTAAGCGACTTGCCGTTGCGTCTGCCGTGGGAGGATTTGCCACGCGACATTGGTTACATCACGGCGGCGTTGCAGCAGGATTTCAGCGCCGCACAGCTGTCCGGTGCGACTTTCCACATTGCCAACGAGCTGTTTTACCGCAATAAGGCGGCCTGGCTGGTGGGTAAACTGCGCACCGCAGGCGGGGTATTCCCGTTTCTGCTGCCGATCCACCGTAGCGATGCGGGGGCGCTGTTTATCGATACCTGTCTGACCCGCAAGGAGGAGGCCAGCATCGTGTTTGGCTTCGCCCGTTCCTACTTTATGGTGTATGCACCGCTGCCGGCGGCGATGGTTGAATGGCTGCGTGAAATTTTGCCAGGTAAGACCACCGCCGAACTGTATATGGCGATTGGCTGCCAAAAACATGGTAAAACAGAATGTTACCGAGAATATCTGACGTTTATGTCCGCTTCGCAACAGCAGTTCATTATTGCGCCGGGGGTTAAGGGCATGGTGATGCTGGTATTTACCCTGCCGTCGTTCGATCGGGTATTCAAGGTGATCAAAGACCAGTTCGCACCGCAAAAAGAGGTTACCCAGGCGCAGGTGATGGCCTGCTATCAGTTGGTGAAAGAGCACGATCGCGTTGGGCGAATGGCGGATACGCAAGAGTATGAAAACTTCGTCATCGACAAGGCGCGCATCAGCCCGGAACTGATGGCGGAGTTACAGCGCGAAGTGCCGGAAAAACTGGTAGATCTGGGTGAGCAGATCGTTATCAGACATTTGTACATGGAGCGCCGCATGACGCCGCTCAACCTGTACCTTGAGCAGGCCAGCGATCGGCAGTTGCGTGATGCGATTGAAGAATACGGCAATGCGATAAAGCAGCTGGCGGCGGCCAATATTTTCCCGGGCGATATGCTGTTCAAGAATTTTGGCGTTACCCGCCATGGGCGGGTAGTGTTCTATGATTATGACGAAATCTGTTACATGACCGAAGTGAATTTTCGCGATATTCCGCCGCCACGTTACCCGGAAGACGAATTGGCCAGCGAACCGTGGTACAGCACGTCACCCAATGATGTGTTCCCGGAGGAGTTCCGCCACTTCCTGTGCAGCGATCGACGGATCCGCCAGGTGTTTGAAGAGTTGCACGGCGATTTATTTACCGCGCAATACTGGCGCGGTTTGCAGCAGCGCATTCGTCAGGGGCACGTTGAAGACGTGTTCGCCTACCGCAAAAAACGGCGTTTCAGCCAGCGCAGCGGCGCGGATCTGCCGGCAACCTCCGCGACGGTATAAGAGCGCAGCGGCCTGCGCTCTTATTACTGCTTATGCCTGCGCGCCGGCGACGGCTGCGCGAGCCAGCTCGGTAATACGCGCATAGTCGCCGCTTTCCAGCGCATCGGCAGGCACCAGCCAGGAACCACCGATGCACAGCACGCTGTTCAGCGCCAGATAGTCACGGTAGTTGCCAGGTGAAATACCGCCGGTTGGGCAGAAGCGCACCTGTGGGAACGGACCGCAGATGGCCTGCAGCGCTTTCACACCGCCGTTGGCTTCCGCCGGGAAGAACTTGAATTCACGCAGACCATGATCCATACCCAGCATCAGTTCAGACACGGTGCTGATACCCGGAATCAAGGGAATGCTGCCGGCGGTTGCGGCGCTCAGCAGCTCGGCGGTCAGGCCAGGACTGATGGCGAACTGCGCGCCAGCCTCGGTCACCTGTTGTAATTGCTTAGGATTAATGACGGTGCCGGCACCGATGATGGCGTCTGGTACCGCGTCGGCGATGGCGCGAATCGCGTCGATGGCACAGGCGGTACGCAGCGTCACTTCCAACACCCGTACGCCGCCGGCGACCAGCGCCTTCGCCAGCGGCACCGCATGCTCCAGTTTGTTAATGACAATCACCGGTACTACCGGGCCGGCGCTCAGAATCTGCTCGGCGCTCGTTTTCCAATTCTTCATTTACTCTCTCTTCAACGTTGGGGCGGGAAACCGACGGCCGATAACAGGATGACGCCCCCACGGCCGCGTTTCCCCGTCGATTAAAATTTGATGCAGCAGGCACCCTGTTCCGCGCCAGAAAGCTGGCTGCGCAGTGCGCCAAACAGTTCGCGCCCGCAGCCGATGTGCTCGGCGTTCAGATCTGGGAGATACGCTTCGCGCGCGGCCAGTTCGGCCGCATCAACCCGCAGTTCCAGTTCGCCGCTGTGGCCATTGACGCGGATGATGTCGCCGTTACGTACTTTCGCCAACATACCGCCGGTATAGGCTTCCGGCGTAACGTGGATGGCGGAGGGGACTTTGCCGGAAGCACCAGACAATCGACCATCGGTCACCAGCGCCACCTTGAAACCACGATCCATCAGCACGCCAAGCGGCGGCATCAACTTGTGCAGTTCTGGCATGCCATTGGCCTGCGGCCCCTGGAAACGCACCACCACCACGCAGTCTTTGTTCAGCAGTCCGGCTTCGAAGGCTGGAACGATGTCGTGCTGACTGTCAAACACCACCGCCGGTGCTTCGATAATCTGGTTATCCGCCGGCACGGCCGAGGTTTTCATCACCGCGCGACCAAGATTGCCGGACAGCACCTTGGTCCCGCCGTGGTGCTCGAACGGCTGGGCGATGCTGGCGATAACCTGAGGATCGAGCGAGCTTTCCGCGCCGTCGCGCCATGCCAGGTTGCCGTTGTCCAGCCACGGTTCCTGGGTGTAACGCTCAAGGCCAAATCCGGCGACGGTGTGTACGTCACGGTGCAGCAAGCCATGTTTCAACAGTTCGCGCACTACCAATTGCACGCCACCGGCGGCCTGGAACTGGTTGATATCGGCCGGGCCGTTGGGGTAAATGCGGCACAGTAGCGGCACGGCGTCCGACAACTCGGAAAAATCATCCCAGTTGATGATGATACCGGCGGCGCGCGCCATGGCCACCATATGCATGGTCAGGTTGGTGGAGCCGCCGGTGGCCAGCAGCGAAACGATGCCGTTGACCACCACTTTTTCGTCCATCAACTGGCCGATGGGCAGATAATTGCCGGCGGTTTCGGTCAGGCGAGTGACCTGGCGAGCGGCGGCATCGGTAAGCGCGGCGCGCAGCGGCGTATCCGGATGCACAAACGAGGCGCCCGGCAGGTGCAGGCCCATCACTTCCATGATCATCTGGTTGGTATTGGCTGTGCCGTAGAACGTACAGGTGCCAATGCTATGATACGAGGCGGCCTCCGCCTCCAGCAGTGCCTGGCGGTCTGCCTTGCCTTCGGCATACAGCTGGCGCACGCGGACTTTCTCTTTATTTGGCAGGCCGCTGCTCATCGGTCCGGCGGGCACGAACACCGCAGGCAAATGGCCGAACGACAGCGCGGACATCACCAGCCCCGGAACAATCTTGTCGCAGATGCCGAGGAACAGCGCGCCATCGAACATATTATGCGAAAGCCCGACCGCCGCCGACATGGCGATCACATCTCGGCTCATCAGCGACAGTTCCATGCCGTCCTGTCCCTGGGTCACACCGTCGCACATTGCCGGTACGCCACCGGCCACCTGACCGACCGCCCCGACGGCGTTCAACGCCTGTTTCAGCTTTTGCGGATAATCTTCGTAGGGCTGGTGGGCGGACAGCATATCGTTGTAGGCGGTGATGATGGCGATATCGCTGCGCACCATGTTTTTCAGCGCGTTTTTATCTTCCGGTTGGCAGGCGGCAAAGCCGTGTGCCAGATTACCGCAGGCCAGTTGGGCGCGATGCACGGTTTGGCTGCGGGCGGCGTCGATTCGTGCCAGATAGGCGGCGCGGCTGCCTTTGGAGCGTTCAATAATGCGCTGTGTTACACGGGATAGGGTTGAATTAATCATACCTTCCTCACATTGTCGTTATAGTTATCGCCAGTAATGGCGGGCCCGGTGATGCCAGGGCCAATCATGGTGTTGTTTTAAAGGTGTCGAATTTAACGAGGGCTCGCCGAGGTGATCCGCCGAGCCGGAGGCGCTATTTACTTACGCGCAGTCTTCCTGCGGCATAAAGCTTTGAATATGTTGCAAGGTATCGGCAATCACCCCTTCCAGCGGCTGGTTGATATCCACCGCCATCACATCACTTTCATCAATACCTGGCTGTTCCAGTGCGTCAAACTGCGATACCAGCATCTGTGGTTTGAAGAAGTGGCCTTTGCGGGCGCTGAGGCGCGCTTCGATCACCGGCAGGTCGCCGTGCAGATAAATAAACGACAGGTTGCCGTTACCGGCGCGCAGACGATCGCGGTAGTGCTTTTTCAGCGCGGAGCACACGATAATCGACACGTTATTGGTGCGTTGCATGGCGAACGCGGCGTCATTGAGCGCCGCCAGCCAGGGTGCGCGATCGTCGTCGTTCAGCGCCACGCCGTCGGCCATTTTCATGATATTGCTGCGTGGGTGCAGGAAGTCGCCATCCAGAAAACCGGCGGAAAGTTGGCGGGCAACGGCACCGGCGACGGCAGATTTGCCACTGCCGGAAACGCCCATGATGACGTAGATACGGTTTTGATTATTGGTCATGGCTTAGCTCCAAACGCGATGGGTATCGTTACCTTGCGGTGTCTTTGTTACCGGTAACATGTTATCGGTAACATTGTCGGTGCAAGCGGCGTCGGAGGCAATCAGCTTTACCTTTTGCCGTCATTAACTGTGATCGGAATCAAACTTTTCGTACAGGAATTATGCGGGTGGTGGTATCACGCGATAGGAGAGTGATGGAGGGGAGGCCCTTTCCCCACAAGGCCGGTACCGCAGGGAAAGGAGAGGCAAATCAGCGTACGCCGCCGTAGGCCAGGCTTATCTCTTTCGCCGCGTGGATCACCAGCGCGCCCAGTTCGATAACGCGGTTATCGGTAATGCGCGACACCGGCCCGGAAATGGAAATCGCCGCGAATGCTTCGCGATGCTCATCAAAAATACAGGCCGCAACGCAGCGTAGTCCCAGCGCATGTTCTTCATCATCAAAGGAAAACCCCTGCTTGCGGATCTGCGCCAGTCCTTCCTTCAGGTTATGCGGCGTCAGGGTATGCGGGGTATAGGTCTGCATGCCCTTCTGGTGCAACAGCCTGGTTACCTGCTCGTCGGACAGAGTGGAGAGAAACGCTTTGCCTGCGCCGGATGCGTGCATCGGCAATTTACCGCCGATGGGCGCCGACATGCGCATCAACGCGGTACATTGTACTTGATCGATAATAATCGCCTGATATTCACTGGTATCCAGCACCGCCAGATTGACGGTTTCACCGGACTCCTCCATCAAACGGCGCAGCGTCGGGTGCACCATCGCCAGCAGGTTGCGGCTTTGCAGGAAGCTGCTGCCGACCACAAACGCATGCGAGCCAATGGTCCACAGACCCAGATCGCCCACCTGGCGTACGAAACCTTGCTGCTGCATGGTAGTCAACAGGCGGTGGGTGGTGGAGTTCGGCAGGCCTGCCTGCTGAGCCAGATCGGTCAGCGCGACATTACCCTGTGCTTCGGCGATGTATTCCAGCAATTTCAGGCCGCGGGTCAGTGATTGCACCTGTCCGGTGGCGCTGCTGGTAGCCGCAGCGGTGGCGCGCGGTTTCTTGCCGCGTTTGGCAGGAACGGGTGTGGCCATGTTCAAGCTTCCTTTTTCCGTATTATGGAATTCATTTTCGTTTTTTGAGTATGAATTGCAATATGTGATTGCGCTCATCGGATGTGTTAAACCTCTATCCTGAAAAACTCTCAATTGGTGCTGCCCCCTCTGCCTCACTTTACTGTGCTAGGATGGTTCGTTTTTAGAACGATTGGCTGATGGCATTACAGGCCCGTAGGTTTTACGTTGCAGCAAGGCGCAGCCCGAACAATAAAGCCCGTCGTGGGCGAACAACGTCGCGCAGCTGGCGCCGGCGAGGCGTGGAATAGCGAGGGGAGAAGGGGTTACAGTGACGAATCGAGTAGAACAACTGCGTCAGCAGCTTGCGCAGCGCATTTTGCTGCTGGACGGCGGTATGGGCACCATGATCCAGAGCTATGGGCTGCTGGAAGAAGACTATCGCGGCGAACGTTTTGCCGACTGGCAGAGCGATCTGAAAGGCAACAACGACCTGCTGGTGTTGACCCGGCCGGAAATCATTACCGCCATACATGACGGCTACCTGGCCGCCGGCGCCGATATTCTCGAAACCAATACCTTTAACGCTACCCCGATCGCCATGGCCGATTACCATATGGAATCGCTGTCAGCCGAAATCAATTATCAGGCCGCCTGCCTGGCGCGCGCCTGCGCCGATGCGTGGACGGCGCGCACGCCGCAACGGCCGCGCTACGTGGCTGGGGTGCTCGGTCCAACCAACCGCACCGCGTCCATTTCGCCGAATGTCAACGATCCGGCTTTTCGTAATGTGTCGTTTGATGAGTTGGTCGCCGCCTATCGCGAGTCCACCCGCGCGCTGGTGGCCGGCGGTGTCGATCTGATCATGATCGAAACCATCTTTGATACCCTGAACGCCAAAGCCGCCGCATTTGCCGTTGAAACCGAATTCGAAGCGCTGGGGGTGACGCTGCCGATCATGATTTCCGGCACCATCACTGATGCTTCCGGCCGCACGCTCTCCGGCCAGACTACCGAAGCGTTCTACAACTCGTTGCGCCACGTCAAACCGCTGTCCTTTGGCCTCAACTGCGCATTGGGGCCGGACGAACTGCGCCAGTACGTGGCGGAGCTGGCGCGAATTAGTGAAAGTTACGTTACCGCACACCCCAACGCCGGCCTGCCGAACGCCTTTGGCGAATACGATCTCGATGCCGAAGAAATGGCGAAGCAGGTCAGCGAATGGGCGCATGCCGGTTTCCTGAATATTATCGGCGGTTGCTGCGGCACCACGCCGGCGCATATTGCGGCGATGGCCAAGGCGGTTGAGGGCGTGCCGCCGCGTCGACTGCCGGATATCCCGGTCGCCTGCCGACTTTCCGGCCTGGAGCCGCTGAACATTGACGCCAAATCGCTGTTCGTCAACGTCGGCGAGCGCACCAATGTCACCGGCTCAGCACGCTTCAAGCGCTTGATCAAAGAAGAAAAGTATAACGAAGCGCTGGACGTGGCGCGTCAGCAGGTGGAGAGCGGCGCGCAGATCATCGACATCAACATGGACGAGGGCATGCTCGACGCCGAAGCGGCGATGGTGCGCTTCCTCAACCTGATTGCCGGTGAGCCAGACATCGCCCGTGTGCCAATCATGATCGACTCCTCCAAATGGCAGGTGATCGAAAAAGGCCTGAAGTGCATTCAGGGCAAAGGCATCGTCAACTCGATTTCAATGAAAGAGGGCGAAGAGGCGTTTATTCACCACGCAAAACTGGTACGTCGCTACGGCGCAGCGGTGGTGGTGATGGCGTTTGACGAGGTTGGCCAGGCGGATACCCGCGAACGCAAGTTCGACATTTGCCGCCGCGCCTACAAGATCCTGACCGAACGCGTTGGCTTCCCGCCGGAAGACATCATTTTTGACCCCAACATTTTCGCCGTGGCAACCGGTATTGACGAGCATAACAACTACGCCGTCGACTTTATCGAAGCCTGCGCCGACATTAAAACTCATTTGCCGCATGCGATGATCTCCGGCGGTGTTTCCAACGTGTCGTTCTCGTTCCGTGGCAACGATCCGGTGCGCGAAGCGATCCACGCGGTGTTTCTCTATCACGCGATCCGCAACGGCATGGATATGGGCATCGTCAACGCTGGCCAGTTGGCGATTTACGACGACCTGTCCGCCGAGTTGCGCGACGCGGTGGAAGATGTGGTGCTCAACCGCCGGCCGGACGGCACTGAACGCCTGCTGGAGCTGGCGGAAAAATACCGTGGCAGCAAAGACAACGAGGTCGCGGTTCAGCAGGCGGAATGGCGTGGCTGGCCGGTGGCCAAACGGTTGGAATACTCGCTGGTGAAAGGCATCACCGAATTTATCGAACTGGATACCGAAGAAGCGCGCCAGCAGGCGACGCGGCCGATTGAGGTGATCGAAGGGCCGCTGATGGCCGGCATGAACGTGGTTGGTGACCTGTTCGGTGAAGGCAAAATGTTCCTGCCGCAGGTGGTGAAGTCCGCGCGGGTGATGAAGCAGGCGGTCGCCTATCTGGAACCGTACATTCAGGCCAGCAAGCAGCAGGGCAGCAGTGCCGGCAAGATCCTGCTGGCGACGGTGAAAGGGGATGTACACGACATCGGCAAGAATATCGTCGGTGTGGTACTGCAGTGCAACAACTATGAAATCATCGATCTCGGCGTAATGGTACCGACCGATAAAATTCTCAAGACGGCGCGCGACGAGAACGTTGATATTATTGGCCTGTCGGGGCTGATCACGCCCTCGCTGGACGAAATGGTCAACGTGGCAAAAGAAATGGAGCGTCAGGGTTTCACGCTACCGCTGCTGATTGGCGGCGCTACCACCTCCAAAGCCCATACCGCGGTGAAAATAGAACAGAACTACAGCGGGTCGACCACCTACGTGCAGAATGCCTCGCGCACCGTTGGCGTGGTGTCGGCGCTGCTGTCGGACACTCAGCGCGACGCGTTTGTCGCCCGGACGCGTAAAGAGTATGAAACCGTGCGTATCCAGCATGGGCGTAAAAAACCGCGAACCCCGCCGGTCAGCCTGGAAAAGGCGCGCGCCAACGCCATGGCGCTGGATTGGGACAGCTACAGCCCGCCGGTGCCGCGGCAATTGGGCGTGTTCCCGGTGGAGGCCGATATTGCCACGCTGCGCCATTACATCGACTGGACGCCGTTCTTCATGACCTGGTCGCTGGCGGGTAAATACCCGCGCATTCTGCAAGACGAGGTGGTGGGTGAAGAAGCCAAACGCCTGTTCGACGACGCCAATCAGATGCTGGATATGCTGGCGGCCAGGCATAGCCTGAACCCGCGCGGTGTCTACGGCCTGTTCCCGGCAAACAGCGTGGGCGATGACGTGGAAATCTATCGTGATGAACGGCGCGACGAGGTGCTGGTGGTCAGCCGTCATTTACGCCAGCAGACCGAAAAAACCGATTTCCCCAACTACTGTCTGGCGGATTTCGTTGCGCCGAAAAGCAGCGGCAAGGCCGATTACTTTGGCGCGTTTGCCGTGACCGGCGGGCTGGAAGAGGACGATCTGGCGGCAGCCTACGACGCACAGCACGATGACTACAACAAAATCATGGTGAAGGCGCTGTCAGACCGTCTGGCCGAGGCATTCGCCGAGTATCTGCATGAACAGGTACGCAAGCTGCACTGGGGGTTTGCGGCCGACGAAAACCTCAACAATGAAGAATTGATCCGCGAAAATTACCAGGGTATCCGTCCGGCACCGGGATATCCGGCCTGCCCGGAGCACACCGAGAAGGCCGAAATCTGGCAACTGTTGGACGTTAATCGCCATACCGGTATGGTGCTGACCGAATCCTTTGCCATGTGGCCTGGGGCGGCGGTGTCCGGGTGGTACTTCAGCCATCCGCAAAGCAAATATTTCGCCGTGGCACAGATCCAGCGCGATCAGGTTGAAGATTATGCGGCGCGCAAAGGCATGAGCGTCAGCGAGGTTGAGCGGTGGCTGGCCCCCAATCTGGGGTATGATGCCGATTGAGGCCCTACGCCTGGCGCGGCCTGAGTGGCGTCCGGCGTAGCGTGCGCTGTCAAAGCGCGCAGTAGCCGATTTCCCTACGGAGAGCAGTGAAATTGGGCTACACTTGGAAAGTGTTACATTACGGGCAGTTGCATGACAATGCCGGGCCGAATGGCGGGTTTTTCGCCCCTTGCGGCGGTCGGTGCCCGTAACTGCTGTCCTGCTCTTTTCACGCCCGGCAGGCAGGATAGCCAGCATGCCGGGCGTTAATGGAGCGTTCCTTCCGTGCTGACCCTTCTTCACCTGCTTTCTGCCGTTGCGCTGCTGGTGTGGGGTACCCACATTGTCCGCACCGGCATTATGCGGGTTTATGGCGCCAATTTGCGCCGCGTACTGAGCAACAGCGTCGAGAAAAAACCGCTGGCGTTTGCCTCCGGCATTGGTGTGACCGCGCTGGTGCAAAGCAGTAATGCCACCGCGCTGCTGGTCACTTCGTTTGTCGCGCAGGGGCTGGTGGGGCTGGCGCCCGCGCTGGTGATCATGCTCGGCGCCGACGTGGGTACCGCGCTGATGGCGCGGGTACTGACCTTCGATCTTTCCTGGCTTTCGCCGCTGCTGATTTTCGTCGGCGTTATTTTCTTCCTCAGTCGCAAGCAAACGCGTGCCGGCCAGATGGGGCGAGTATCAATTGGTCTTGGCCTGATCGTGCTGGCGTTGGAGCTGATTGTCGCTGCGGCGACGCCGATTACCCAGGCCGCCGGCGTCAAAGTGCTGTTTTCATCACTGACCGGCGACGTGATGCTCGATGCGCTAACCGGCGCGCTGTTCGCCATCATCAGTTACTCCAGCCTGGCGGCGGTGCTGCTGACCGCCACCCTGACCGCCTCCGGCGTGATTTCCCTGAAAGTGGCGCTGTGTCTGGTGATCGGCGCCAACCTGGGCAGTGGGTTGCTGGCAACCATCAATACCAGCGGGCAGAACGCTGCCGGCCGCCGCGTGGCGCTGGGCAGTCTGCTGTTCAAGCTGTTAGGCAGTGCGCTGGTGTTGCCGTTTGTGTCTTATCTGGCAGATGCGATGGAAAAATTACCGGGGCAGGGTGAAGAGCTGGTGATTTATTTCCACGTATTTTACAACCTGATCCGCTGTCTGATCTTCATCCCTCTGGCGGCTCCGATGGCACGTCTGTGCCAGATGCTGATTGCCGATGCCCCCGAAGACGATCCGCGCCTGCGGCCGCGGCATCTGGATCCCAGCGCGCTGGATACGCCGTCGCTGGCGTTGGCCAATGCGGCGCGGGAAACGCTGCGCATGGGCGACGTGGTGGAGCATATGCTGATATTGCATCACGAAGTGCTGCACGGCAAACTGGGGCAGGACAAGGAAGTACGCCGTCTGGACGACGATGTAGACGTATTGTACACCGCGATCAAACTGTATCTGGCGCAGATCCAGAAAGAAGATCTGGGCGAAGAAGATTCACGCCGCTGGGCGGAGATCATCGAAATGGCGCTTAACCTGGAGCAGGCCGGCGACATCATTGAACGTATGACCGGCGATGTGGCGGCCAAGTCGCATGCGGCACGGCGGGCATTTTCTCCCGAAGGGCTGACCGAACTGGATGCTTTGCACGAACGACTGGTGACCAACCTGCGGCTGAGCCTGTCGGTGTTTCTGTCCAGCGATTTGACCAGTGCCAAGCGGTTACGCCGTTCCAAACACCGTTTCCGCATTCTTGACCGGCGTTACGCCCATGCACACGTCGATCGCCTGCATCAGCAGAACGTGCAAAGCATGGAAACCAGCTCGCTGCATCTCGGCCTGTTGGGGGATATGAAACGTCTGAACTCGCTGTTTTGCGCGGTGGCGTATAACGTGCTGGATCAGGACCAGCGCGATGACGAGCGCGATTGGGAAGATACCCCGAGCACGCTGTAATGGGCCGGGCGCGAACGCGCCCGGCAAGCGTTTATTTTTTTTGCTTGCTAATCGGTCGTCCGGACCAATAGCCCGCCAGCAACGAGCCGGACAGGTTGTGCCAGACCGAGAACAGCGCGCCTGGCAATGCCGCCAGCGGTGAAAAGTAAATCTTGCCCAGCGTCGCCGCCAACCCGGAGTTCTGCATGCCGACTTCAATGGCCAGCGTACGGCAGGTGGATTCGTCAAAGCCAAACAGCTTACCGCCCCAGTAGCCCGACAGCAGACCAATGCCGTTATGCAGGATCACCGCGATAATCACCACCAGGCCGACCGAAGCGATATGCCCCTGGCTACCGGCGACCACCGCGCTGATGATGGCCAGGATGCACACCACCGACAGCGCCGGCAAGAGTGGCTCAACGCGTTTGACGGTTTTGCTGAACAGGTGGTGGACGATCAGCCCCAGACCGATGGGGATCACCACGATCTTCAGAATGCTGAGCAGCATGCCGAACACGTCAACGCTGATTTCGGCATCGACGTACAGCCGCGTCAACAGCGGGGTGGCAAACACGCCGACCAACGTCGATACCGCTGAAATGGTCACTGACAGCGCTACGTCACCCTTCGCCAGATAAATCATCACGTTGGATGCGGTACCGCTGGCTACGCTGCCCACCAGCACCATGCCGGCGGACAGATCCGGCGGCATATGGAACAGCATCGCCAGCAGCCAGGCCGCCAGCGGCATAATCAGATAATGCAGAAAAATGCCCGCCGCCACCGGCGCAGGGCGTGACAGCACGCGCTTGAAATCGTCCAGCCGCAGCGTAACGCCCATGGCGAACATGATCAGCATCAGCAACGTGCTGATATAGGGGCCGATGCCGGTAAAGGTGGTTGGCGTGAAGTAGGCGGCGACGGAAAGCGCCACCGCCCACAAGGGGAACAAACGAGTGAAAAGTGCCAGCATGGTTGATTTCCTTTGCCAAAGTGGAACGGGGGTATGGTTGTGTTTTTGCAGGTTCGGTTGAACCCCTACGTTTATGGACTGATTGTTAGATGTAGAGGCGCAGCGATGCTGCGCCCGCAATGAGGTAAAAGAGATTATTCGAACAGATTATGGTGCAGGGTGCGCACAACCTGCTCGGCGTCGTTGCCCGGAACCAGGAAGCACAGGTTATAGCTGCTGGCGCCGTAGCAGATCATGCGAATATTGAACGGATCCAGCACGCCAAACACTTCCTTGCCCACGCCGCAGGCCTGGGACAGCTTGTTGCCGATTAAGGCGATCAGCGCCAGGTTCTCTTCCACTTCGACTCGGCACAGCGACGACAGCTCGGTGAGCAACGAGGTGGTCAGCAGACTGCCGCTGGTGGAGGTCGAACCGGTGGTGTCCATGGTCAGGGCCACGCTGACTTCCGAGGTGGTGATCAGATCGACGGAAATATTATGGCGCGCCAGAATGTTGAACACCTCCGCCAGAAAACCGCGTGCGTGCAGCATGTTCAGGCTGTGTAGCGTCAGCAGGGTTTGCTTGCGGCGCAGCGCCAGCGCGCGGAACAGCGGTGGATTGTCGGTGGTATTGCACACCATGGTGCCACCGGCCGCCGGATCCTTGCTGGAGCCGACAAACACCGGAATATCACTGCGCACCGCCGGCAGCAGGGTCGCCGGGTGCAGCACTTTGGCGCCGAAGGTCGCCATTTCTGCGGCTTCTTCAAAGGTGATTTCATCGATGCGCTTGGCTGACGGCACCACGCGTGGGTCGGTGGTGTAGATGCCCGGTACGTCGGTCCAGATATCGACCTGGCTGGCATTCAGCGCTTCGCCCAGCAGTGCGGCGGTATAGTCGCTGCCGCCGCGGCCGAGCGTGGTAGTACGTCCCTTGGGTTCGCTGCCGATAAAACCCTGGGTAATGACCAGCGCCTGTTGCAGACGTGGCTGAAGCAGCGTCTGTGCCAGCTCCTTCAGTACCGCACTGTCCGGGGTGGCGCGGCCGAAATGGTCGTCGGTGTGCATCACCTTGCGAACGTCGAACCACTCCGCCGCAACCTGACGTTGGCGCAGGATTTCGACAAACAGCAGGGTGGACATCAGTTCGCCGTGGCTGACCAGCTCATCGGTCAATGCCGTTGACGTAGCCAGCGCCGCCGCTTCTGACAGCATGGCGATATTTTCCAGCATGCGGTCGATTTCTTCACGGATCACCGTCGGGTTGTCGAGACGGTCGAGAATAGCGTATTGAATGCGGCGAATTTCGTCGAGCTGCCATGAGCGTTTGTCGGCTTCGCTACCTTCAGCCAATGCCACCAACAGATTGGTCACGCCCGCAGAAGCGGAAAGCACCACCAGCCGAACGGCAGGGTTGCTCAGCACCACATCGGCGCTACGGTTCATGGCCTCAAAATCAGCGACGCTGGTGCCGCCGAATTTTGCCACCACGGTGGAGGATTGGGGTGCTGCTTGATTCATGTAAAAAACCTCGTGTCAGGGTTTGTTTGCCGTTTCGTACGGCAGGGTAATTCCAGAGCCTTGGCACAAGGGAAGAGCGGTAAACAGGGAGCAGGCGTAGAGGTTAATGCTACGATACACCCAGAAGCGCCCCACCTTGTTGACCGCCCCGAACAGGGCGACCATGGTGACAACCCAAGGGATTCAGCCCCTGTAGTCGATATACCGCATGCCGCGATGCAGCGTATCTCGGCGTCACTCCCCCTCCAGTGCCGTCTGTGGAAAACGGCTCCTCTGACACTCTACCTGGGTGACGCGCCTCTTCTGGCTTGCGCATCGGGTGCGCAAGTAGGCTGTTAGGAATAGCCGGTTTAACCGCTGCTGTCAACGGTCTGACGCTGAGGGATTTTCATCTTGTACCAGCGCAATCAGCGTACAGGGCATTGACGGCGTTGAACCGGCGCCGATCGGCTGCAAACTGCCGTCATCCCGTTGGCAAAATAGCGGGATAACGCCTCGATTTTTCTCGAGATATTCCAACCAGCCAAAGTTCTCGTTGAGCTTGGTGGCCTTGATGGTGCTGCCCTTGGCGATCAGGCTGCTTAAACGGCCATAGGTGGCTTCCTGATTGAACAGGATTTCATGGCGGCGAAAGCGCGAGCTTTCCGAACTGTTGTTGCGTCCCTTGAGCGGTGCGCCGGAGCGAATGGCGAACACCTGGTCTTCGCCAAACAGATGGCCAAAGTGATACACCGCCAGCGCGTTTTGATGCCGGTTGGGCGATAGCGCCAACACCTGTGCGGTATCGCTCAGATCGAGGGTGTTTTCGGCGTGTTCGGAATAGGCATGGCCATAATAGGCCGGGATGCCTTCCATGCGCGCCTGGCGGTAATATTCCCAACTGCTGTCGGTCACCATCACCGGAATGTTCATTTTCATCAGCGCCTGTGCCAGCGTTCGTGCGACGCTGTTGGCGCCGACGATCAGCACTCCGCGCGGCTTTTGCTGCTGAACCCGCAGCCAGCGCGCCATCATGCCGCTGGTCAGGCTTTGCAGCACCACGGTACCGATAATAATGGCAAATACCACCGTCACCAGCCGATCGGCGCCTTGGTAGCCGCTGCGTTGCAGGGTCAGCGCAAACAGCGAACTGACCGCTGCCGCCACAATGCCGCGCGGCGCAATCCAGCACAGCAGCAGACGGTCGCGCCAGTGCAGGGTCGAACGCCAGGTCGATACCGCGATGCACAGCGGGCGGGCGATAAACTGCACCACCAGCAGCAGGATCAGCAGCGGCCAGCCCATGCTCCACAACGCGTTGATATCCAGCCGCGCCGCCAGAATGATAAACAGCGCGGAAATCAGGATGGCCGACAGCTCTTCCTTGAACGCCAGAATATCGCTGGTATCGACGTCGCGCATATTGGCCAGCCAGATGCCCATCACCGTGACCGTCAGCAACCCGGATTCGTCGGCGATGGCGTTGGACAGGCCAAAGGCGGTGAGCATGATCGCCAGCACCGCCAGGTTTTGCAGGTAGCGCGGTAGCCAGACGCGGCGCAACGCCACGCCAAGCAGATAGCCGAACAGCGCACCGGCGATCAGTCCGACAGCGGCAGTGGTGCCCAGCGTCCAGAACAGATGGGTATAGGATTCGGCGTGCTGTTGCAGAGAGATAAACTCAAACACCAGCAATGTGAAAATTGCACCGACCGGATCGATGACGATCCCTTCCCAGCGCAGCACCTGGTTGATGTTGGCGTTTGGCCGCACCACGCGCATCAGCGGGGCGATCACCGTCGGGCCGGTTACTACCGTTACCGCGCCGATCAGCGCCGCCAGTTCCGGCGGAAAGTCCAGCAGCCACCAGCAGGCGACGCTGATAACCAAAAAGGTGACCAGCATGCCGATGGTCACCAGGTTGCGTACCACGCCGCCCAGGCCACGGATTTCGTCTACCCGCAGCGTCAACGCGCCTTCAAACAAGATGATCGCCACCGACAGCGACACCAGCGGGAACAGCAGGTCACCGAACAGCACGTCCGGCTGCACCGTGTGCATCACCGGCCCCAGTACAATCCCAAACAGTAACAGCGGCAGAATGGCCGGCAGGCGCAATAGCCAGGCGAGCCATTGCGCCAGTAACGAGCTCAAACCAATCACCACCAGCATCAACGGGGCAGATAATTCCATAACGGGTTCCCTTTCCTAAAAACGACCACCAACCGTCAATTCTGCCACATTCCGCTGACAGTTTGACAACCCAGCGCTATCCGCTGTTAGCTGAAGTATAGGGAGTTTGTTGTTAAAAAGTAAAAAGCGCGTGCGGCGTTTTGACAGTTAACGCCTATCGCAAGAAAAGAGATCGTAATCACAGTCGAACAGGCTACAATCGGGACATCACGTCATATTCATTCTCAAGCATAAGAGCGTTGCTATGAAAAATATCAATCCTAGTCAAACCGCTGCTTGGCAAGCCCTGCAGCAACATTTTGAACAAATGAAAGACGTACAGATCGCCGATCTGTTTGCGCAGGATAGCGAGCGTTTCTCCACGTTTTCCGCCACCTTTGACGATCAGATGCTGGTGGACTATTCCAAAAACCGCATCACCGCGGAAACGCTGGAAAAACTGCAGGCACTGGCGAAGGAAACGGATTTGCAAAGCGCCATCAAATCCATGTTCGCCGGCGAGAAGATTAACCGCACCGAAGACCGCGCGGTGCTGCACGTTGCTCTGCGCAACCGCAGTAACACGCCGATCATCGTTGACGGTAAAGACGTGATGCCGGAGGTCAATGCGGTCCTGGCGAAGATGAAACAGTTCTGCGATCGGGTGATCGGCGGCGAGTGGAAAGGCTACACCGGCAAGGCGATTACCGACGTGGTGAATATCGGTATCGGCGGCTCCGATCTCGGCCCGTATATGGTGACCGAAGCGCTGCGCCCGTACAAGAACCACCTCAACATGCACTTTGTGTCCAACGTTGACGGCACGCACATCGCCGAAACGCTCAAACCGCTAAGCCCGGAAACCACGCTGTTCCTGGTGGCCTCCAAAACCTTCACTACCCAGGAAACCATGACCAATGCCCATAGCGCGCGTGACTGGTTCCTGACGTTCGCCGGCGACCAGAAGCACGTGGCCAAGCATTTCGCCGCGCTGTCTACCAACGGCCAGGCGGTGGCGGAATTCGGCATTGATACCGCCAACATGTTCGAATTCTGGGACTGGGTCGGTGGTCGTTATTCCCTGTGGTCGGCGATCGGCCTGTCAATCGCGCTGTCGCTGGGCTTCGACAATTTCGAACAGCTGCTGAGCGGCGCCCATGCGATGGACAAGCACTTCGCAGAAACGCCGGCCGAGCAGAACCTGCCGGTACTGCTGGCGTTGATCGGCATCTGGTACAACAATTTCTTCGGTGCCGAAACCGAAGCGATTCTGCCGTATGACCAATACATGCACCGCTTTGCCGCGTATTTCCAGCAGGGCAATATGGAATCCAACGGCAAATATGTCGATCGCAACGGCAATCCGGTGGATTACCAGACCGGCCCGATTATCTGGGGCGAGCCGGGTACCAACGGCCAGCACGCGTTCTATCAGCTGATTCACCAGGGCACCAAACTGGTTCCTTGCGACTTTATTGCACCGGCCATCAGCCACAACCCGCTGAGCGACCATCATGCCAAGCTGCTGTCCAACTTCTTTGCGCAGACCGAAGCGCTGGCGTTTGGCAAATCGCTTGACGTGGTAGAAGAAGAGTTTGCTGCACAGGGCAAAAAGCCGGAACAGATCAAACACGTGGCGCCGTTCAAGGTGTTCGAAGGCAACCGCCCGACCAACTCGATCCTGCTGCGTGAAATCACCCCGTTCAGTCTGGGCAGTCTGATTGCGCTCTATGAGCACAAAATCTTCACCCAAGGCGCCATTTTGAACATTTTCACCTTCGACCAGTGGGGCGTGGAATTGGGCAAACAGCTGGCTAATCGCATTTTGCCAGAACTGGCAGGCGCAGAACCGGTTACCAGCCACGACAGTTCGACCAACGCGCTGATCAATCGCTTTAAAGCATGGCGTTAATCCAGGGGCTGGGGGCATAACCATGCGCCCACACCGAAACAATAAAAAACCCGCAGCGCGGGTTTTTTTATTGCCGTCGATCGGCTTCAGCGTGATGTGAAATCAATCACCATGCGGCCTTTGATTTTGCCGTGCTCCATTTCATGGAAGATATCATTGATGTCTTCTACCGGGCGCTTGGTTACCGCCGGTACCACTTTGCCCTCGGCGGCGAACTGGAAGGCTTCCTTCAGATCTTCACGCGTGCCGACCAGCGAGCCGACAACCTGAATGCCGTCCAGCACCAGCCGTGGGATATTCAGACTCATGGATTCCGGTGGCAGGCCAACG
Source organism: Serratia odorifera (assembly GCF_041448735.1). NCBI lineage: Bacteria > Pseudomonadati > Pseudomonadota > Gammaproteobacteria > Enterobacterales > Yersiniaceae > Serratia > Serratia odorifera. The sequence goes on from NZ_JBGMUT010000003.1 coordinate 24,793, forward strand.
GCCACGATGCGGCCACCGGCGCGCATGGCGTCCACCGCGGAGTTAAACGCGACTTTGGCGACGGCGGTCACCACCGCGGCGTGTGCGCCGGCCATTTCGGTCTGAATAATCTTCGCCGCGTCCTCTTTCGATGAGTTGATCACCCGATCGGCACCCATTTCGCTGGCAAATTTCAGCTGTTCATCATTGACGTCGATGGCGATCACTTTGGCGTTAAACACGTTTTTAGCATATTGCAGCGCCAGATTGCCCAGCCCGCCCAGGCCGTAAATGGCGATCCACTGTCCAGGCGCCACGCCAGACACTTTCACTGCCTTATAGGTAGTGACGCCGGCGCAGGTAATGCTGCTGGCCGCCGCCGAATCGAGGCCATCCGGCACTTTCACCGCATAGTCAGCTACCACTATGCACTCTTCCGCCATGCCGCCGTCGACGGTGTAACCGGCATTTTTCACCTCGCGACACAGGGTTTCGTTGCCGGAGTTACAATATTCGCAGTGCCCGCAGCCCTGATAAAACCAGGCGACGCTGGCACGATCGCCGACCCGCAACGAGCTGACGCCCGGACCGACAGACTTGACGATACCAATGCCTTCATGCCCCAGAATAACCCCGGTTTTATCGCCGAAATCACCGTTTTTGACATGCAGATCGGTATGGCATACCCCGCAGCATTCCATACTGAGCAAGGCTTCGCCGTGTTGCAGCGGGCGGAGCTTTTTGTCGACGATAGCGATCGAATGATCCTGATTGACAACGGCTGCTTTCATCTTGTTCTGTCCCTCTTGATAACAAAATTAAAAGATAGCGTAGAATCGGGCAGGCGGTGGGGCATTGCGGCGAGATAGGGCAGATATTCGACGGCAAGGCACAAAAAAGCCAGTCGACATGTCATCCGACTGGCTGTATGCGTGCCCGCGTTAACCGTTACAGGTTGATTGGCACTTCAAGGCTGATGCCCGCGCCAACGTCGTCGGCGGTGCTGTGGTTATTATCGGTATACCACAGGCTGGTGTCGAACTTGACCTGAGAATCGAAGTTGTAGCCCCAACCCAGTTGGATGCCCTTGAGGGTATCAGAGCGTGGGAAGGCCTGGTTGATGCTCTGGTTGTTCGGGTTGACCTTGGCGTAGACCAGTCGGGTGCTCCAGCGTTGGCCATCATCCAGTACCATTTCTACCCGGCCGGACAGCATCTGACCGTCGCCGCCCATGGCGTGACCCAGCGGATAACCCTGCTGGTAGTAACCGCCGCGGTAAATGTAGTGGTTATACATCACGTTGTTGGCGTTGCCGTTCGAACGGGTATCACTGCCTTCGATATGCCAGTTGATGGTGGTAGGGCCCCACTCTGGGTGGCCTTCCAGACCCAACAGATAGGCATTGTGCGAGGGCAGCATGCCGGCTTCATCTTCGCCGGTGATCTGGCCATAGAAGCTGACAGGCAGGCCAACCAGCGGTTGCAGCTTCAGCTTGAAGTCAAAGCCACCCAACTGGTTGCCTGGATCGTTTTTCGGGTCGCCGGTATTGTCGTTGCCGGCAACTGCATCCCAGAATGAGCTCCAGCTTTGCGGACGGCCGTCGCCACCCCACATCATGATGCGCGATGCACCCAGTTCGAGGAAGTCGGTCGGCATCATGGTGAAGCGGCCGCCAATCAGTTTGGTGTCCGGCACCGCGCTGTATTGCGACAGCTGGCCGGCGGTCAGCTGGTACTGCCAGCGGCCAATCCACGACAGCCACGGCGTTTCAAACGGTGATTGATCGGCTCGCTGCATCATAAAGCCGGTTACCGGGCGGGCCGCGTCGGAACGAATCAGGCTGCCGTCATAACCCGGACCCCACCATTGCGATACTTCGCCAAAGGAGAGCCACTGGTTCCATACCTTGATCGCGCCGTAGGAGCCTTGCAGGTTGAATTTGGAGCTGTCGCCCACGCGCTGATCGCCTTCGACCGAGCCTTGCAGACGGACATCCCAGTAGTCGCCGCTGCCGCCGACGCCAACGGTCAGACGATCGTCGGCATATTCGTTTTGGCCAAAGCCCTGCGGGGTACCGGGCTTGTCGGTCGAGGCATAGCCGGTGATACGAATGTTGGATTTCAGTTCACCTACGCGACGCTGAACGCGTTCAATCACGTTTTTCTCGGTGTTGGTGACCGGCTTGGCCTGCGAAATCACCGAGCTGATCTCTTCTTGACTCAGTGGCCAGGTCGACAGGCTGACGTTAATTACGCCGCGATCGGATAACCAGGCAAGGTCGTTACGCAGGTCGTTATCAGGGGTAACCAGGCCGCTGGCATGGCCGGTTAACGCACAGGAAAACAGGCCAGCAGCGACCAATCCATTGAGTTTAGCGCGCATAGGAAGGATTCCTTTGAAGTTTGTGTTTTATGTAAATAATTTACGCACAATGATAGTTTGAATTGCTAATTGCAACAAACATACCACCGAGCATAATCATAACCTAAGTGTTATGCGATGCTTTATAAGGAATTTCCGATAATTGGACGGTAATTGTTCATTACTCCAATCGGATAGAAATAACGTATTTTTTTGAAAAACAAGGGAATTATAACATGGCAAAGACATCGCGTTCGATAACTATCGCCAAAGGGTTGCAACGGGTGCTCAACGTCGGTTTATTGCTGTTGGCGGCGATCCTGGTGGTGTTCTTGGTGAAAGAAACCATTCACCTGGCAAAAGTATTGTTTATCAATAGTGAGGAGTCCTCTTCGTACCTGCTGATCGAAGGGATTGTGATCTACTTTTTGTATTTTGAGTTTATCGCCTTGATCGTGAAGTACTTTGAATCGGGTTACCACTTCCCGCTACGTTATTTCATTTATATCGGCATCACGGCCATCATTCGTCTGATCATAGTGGATCATAAAAACCCATTCGATACGCTGATTTATTCAGGGGCGATATTGTTATTAGTGGTGACGCTGTTCCTGGCCAATAGCGATCGGCTGAAACGCGAATAGCAGAGATAAAAAAGGCGGCCCAGCGGGCCGCCGAAGACACAGGCTTAGAAATACATCAAGCATATCGCAGTGGCATAAATTACCCTTTGACCCCGCCGGCGGTCAGGCCGCCCACCAACCAGCGCTGTGCCAGCAGGAAGACGGCGGTGATTGGGATTGCCGACAGCACCGCTGCGGCGGCAAAGTCCCCCCACAAATAGTTCTGCGGGTTAAGATACTGTTGCATGCCGACCGCCAGCGTGTAGCTGTTGACGTCGCGCAGCAGCAATGACGCCACCGGCACTTCGGTGATGGCGGCGATAAACGACAGAATGAACACCACCGCCAGAATCGGCACCGACAGCGGCAACAGCACCAGGCGGAACGCCTGCCACGGGCTGGCGCCGTCCAGCGCGGCGGCCTCCTCCAGCGAGTTGTCGATGGTTTCGAAATAACCCTTGATGGTCCAGACGTGCAGCGCGATGCCGCCCATATAGGCGAAGATCACCCCGCCGTGGGTATTGAGACCAATGAACGGCAGATATTGCCCCAGCCGATCGAACAGCGCGTACAGCGCTACCAGCGACAGCACCGCCGGGAACATCTGGAAAATCAGCATGCTTTTCAGCAGGGTGCTTTTGCCGCGAAAACGCATGCGCGCGAAGGCATAGGCACAGGTAGTGGACAGCGTGACAATGCCGATGGCGGTAATCACCGCCACTTTAATCGAGTTCCACAGCCACAGCAGCACCGGGAACGGCGGCGGCGTCACGCTGCCGTCAGCGTGGGTGACGCTGAGGCCGAGCGCCAGCCGCCAGTGTTCGAACGAGATCTCCTCGGGGATCAGGCTGCCGGTGGCAAAGTTGCCGGAGCGCAGCGAGATGGCGATCACCATCAGCAGCGGGAACATGATCAGTGCGATAAAGCACAGCATCAGTAGGTGAGTCAGCAACAGGCGTATGCGTTGAGACTTGGGTTGAACCATCGCCATTTTTTTCTCCTAGTCGAAGTTCATCTTGCTGGCTTTCAGATTCAAAATCGCCAACGCGCCGACCAACAGGAAGATCAGCGTGGCGATCGCCGCCGCCAGGCCGAAGTCTTGGCCGCCGCCGCCCTCAAAGGCGATGCGATAGGTATAACTGACCAGCAGGTCGGTGTAGCCGGCCGGGGTGGTGGTGCCAATCATGTCCGGTCCGCCATTGGTCAACAGCTGGATCAGCACGAAGTTGTTAAAGTTAAAGGCAAAACTGGCGATCATCAACGGTGTCAGCGGCTTGATCAGCAACGGTAAGGTGATACGGAAGAAATTCTGCAACGGGCTGGCGCCGTCCATCGCCGACGCTTCATACAGGTCGTCCGGAATGGCTTTCAGCAGGCCCATGCACAGGATCATCATGTATGGGTAGCCCAGCCAGGTATTGACGATGATAATCATACTCTTGGCGGTGAGCGGATCGCTGAACCAGGCCGGTTTGATGCCAAACAGCGCGCTGAGCATCAGGTTGATTTCGCCGAAGCTCTGGTTGAACAGCCCCTTGAAAATCAGGATCGATATGAACGACGGCACCGCGTACGGCAGGATCAGCAACACGCGGTAAACCGCTTTGCCTTTCAGCGCTTCCCACTGCACCACACAGGCCAGCACCATGCCGACGGCAACGGTCAGGAAAACCGTCAACACCGAAAACACGATGGTCCAGACAAAAATCGAGATAAACGGTTTTTTGATACCTTCATCCTGCAATACGCGCAGGAAATTCTTCCAGCCGGTGGTAACGGTATAGCCCGGGCTGAGGGTTTCCTTTGCCCAACTGCCGTCGGCGTTCACCGCCTGGTAAAAACCGATCTCCTGATTTGGCCGATACTGCACCTGGGTTTGGTTGTTGGTCAGCGTTTTACCGTCGTCGGCGACGTGATACAGCGGGCTGGTGCCGGCAAACTGGCGCAGTGAGCTCATGCGCAGTTCACCGCCGTCCGGCAGCTGCGCTACCAGGTGGCTCAGGGCCTGACGATGTTGGGTAATGACGCGCAGCGTGGCGCGTTCGGTGGTGGGCTCGCCGGCGGCCGCGGTTAATTTCACCGGTTCCGCCATATTGGCGTCAAGGCTGAACGGCTCTGACATCAGCCGTTCACCGCTGTCCGGATGAGTCAATTGCAACTGCCATTGCTGGTTGGCTGCGGCATACAGACTGAAGGTAAAGGTCTTGCCGGTCTGGAACTGGCGTTGCATCAATACCGACTGGGCACGTTCAAACGTCAGCTGATTGGTACTGCTGTAGTTGGTGAAGGCGATGGCAATGGTGCAAATCAGCGGGAACAGCACAAACAGCCCCATACCCGCAACGCCCGGATATACGTAGCGCCAGGCATAGGCGCGACGGTTGGCGAAGACGTACAGCCCGGCGCTGATCAGGATCAGCGTCATAATGGCGAACAGATATTCACCCTGTGCATACATCAACACAATCAGATAGCAGGTCATCAGGCTGAGCAGGCCGATACACAGCCATTTCACTACCTCACTCTGCCACCACTTCGATTTTTTTCGCGCAGGCGAACCGGCGTGAGCTAATTGCATAGGGCGTTCCTTTCTCTGCAGCAACGGCGGGGCGCTCGTCCCCTTCATTCTTGACGCTACACCTTGGTTGGCTGTGTCCGCTTACCCCGGTCAGATAGCTCGCTATGCTGCCGGGGATAGGCGTACTTGCCGTCGCGGTGTAACGCCAATTAGTTGGGGAGGTTAATCCCGCACAACGACATTACTTGGTGATGCGGGTTTGCGCATCGTCCAGCGCGGCCTTAACCGTTTGACGACCGCTGACGGCGTTAATCACCGCGCTGCGCATCGCATACCAGAAGGCGCTCATTTGCGGGATATTCGGCATGATTTCGCCATTCTGCGAGTTCTGCATGGTGGCGGCTATCTTCGGATCCTTTTCCAACTGCGCCTGGAACGACTTCAGCGCCACGGCGCCCAGCGGTTTATCCTTGTTGACGTCAGCCAGACCCTGATCGGTTAACAGGTAGTTTTCCAGAAACTCGGTCGCCAGTTCCTTGTTCGGACTGGCAGCATTGATGCCGGCAGTCAGCACGCCAACGAAGGCTTTGGACGGCTTGCCATTGAAGCTGGGCAGCAGTGCTACGCCGTAGTTGATGTTGCTCTTGTCGATATTGGTCCACGCCCACGGGCCGTTGATGGTCATCGCCGTCTGGCCCTTGTTGAATGCGGCTTCGGCAATGGAGTAGTCGGTATCGGCATTGATGTGCTTGTTTTTCACCAGGTCGACGATAAATTGCAGACCGGCTTGCGAACCGGTGTTGGCCACGCCGACGTTCTTGACGTCATATTTGCCGTTTTCCATCTTGAAGGCATAACCGCCGTCGGCGGCAATAATTGGCCAGGTAAAGTACGGTTCCTGCAGGTTCCACATGATGGCGCTCTTACCCTGGGCGCGCAGCGTTTTGTCCAGCGCCGGGATCTCTTCCCAGGTTTTTGGCGCTTCCTTGATCAGATCCTTGTTGTAAATCAGCGACAGCGCTTCCACCGCCACCGGGTAGCCAATCAGCTTGCCGTCGTAGCGTACTGCGTCCCAGGTGAAGGGATAGATTTTGTCCTGGAAGGCCTTGGACGGATGGATTTCTGCCAGCAGACCGGACTGCGCGTAACCGCCAAAACGATCGTGCGCCCAGAAGATGATATCCGGGCCGTCACCGGTGGCGGCGACCTGCGGGTACTTTTCTTCCAGCTTGTCCGGATGCTCAATGGTGACCTTGATGCCGGTGTCTTTTTCAAATTTTTTGCCGACTTCAGCCAGGCCGTTATAGCCTTTATCGCCGTTGATCCAGATAACCAGTTTGCCTTCTTCGATCTTGGCAAACGCCGACGAAGAAAGCACCAGCGTCGTCAATGCTGACAGCGCCAGAGTGCGAGCGGTGGTGGTAATTCTGCGAGTCATAGTCCAATCCTTCTGTGGGCACTGCGGTAAGGAGAGTGATTTCGTTGCTTATAGTGGGTGGCAAAGCGACATGGATTCATCCTCCCCCCGTCTACGCCCCATCGCCAGGTAGTGTGATCCAGCTAACATTACGCCCTATTCTGTGGGGTTAGACACAAAAAATGCCGACGATTTTTGCCAGATAGATCACAGATTTGTCTTAGGTGTCGAACCTGTGACCATCCGGGTCGTTCTCTCATCCTCCCGTCTCCTCCCCCATGAAAAACCCGCTTACGGATGATTACCGTTTCCTGTGGTTCGCGCACTATCGGCAGCATCACTTTTATCCCCGTTGCAGCAGGAAATCGTACCTATGTCGTTAATGCATAGCGCCACTCACCCGACGTTGTACCGGATTCATCCGGTGAGTTTCCGTGATGGCAACGGCGACGGCGTCGGTGACGTTGAGGGACTGCTGAGTACGTTGCCGTATTTTGACGCGCTGTCGGTGGATGGCCTGGTGGTACCGCAAGTGTGGCTGGCGGATGCCAGTGGCGCAGCGGCGGCGCGAGGCTTGACCCTGTGGCACGGCGATGACACGGGCCATCTGTATCAGGACGACCAGCCATATGCCAGCAGCCCGCTGGCGCAGCAGGTGGTGCCGTTTAGTGCGGAAAAACTGGTTGAGGTGCTTAATGCCCGTCGCCATCGACTGGCGGACAGCGTATGGAGCACCGGCGATGCCAATCAGCCGCGAGTGGTCAGCCACTGGGGGCAGGGAGATTTACGTTCCGCCGACGCCTTTCTGACACTGTTGGCGCTGCTGCCAGCCCCGATTTGCCTGTATCAGGGCGAAGAACTGGGTTTGCCACACGCCGCCGATCTGCACGATCCGCTGGGGGCACAAACGCCGATGCCGTGGCATGAAGCGCCGGAACAGGTTACCGCGGGGGAGATTCACTGGTATCAGCAGGTGGCTATTGAGCATCGAGCCCTGGCGATCAGCCGCCAGCAGCACGATGGCCAATCCACGTTGCAGTATTGCCGCTCATTGCTGGCGCTGCGTCGGTTGCCGGTGATTCAACACGGCGAATTGCAGGCGGTCAGCCAGCAAAATGGCCTGGTTCGCTTACTTATTACCCATCAGGATCAATGCCTTGAAGCGCTGATTAATTTGCAGCCGTATACTCAGGCGGCTGCGCCGTCTGAGGCGACCATGCCATGGGCATGGCAGACGGCGCAGGGCCAAGAGGGTCATCAATGGGTTTTGGCGGGGTTTGCCTCCGCCATTTTCACTAGGAATGTTAACTGCGAAAGCAGGGGAGTAACGCATGGCTAGCGTCACACTGCGCAGCGTTTATAAGGCCTTTGGCGAGGCCGTGATATCCAGAGACGTCAACCTGACTATCGACGACGGGGAGTTTGTAGTGTTTGTCGGGCCGTCAGGCTGCGGAAAATCGACGCTGCTGCGCATGATCGCCGGGTTGGAGGACATTACGTCGGGCGATTTGTTTATCGGCGAAACCCGCATGAACGAGGTGCCGCCGTCCGAACGCGGTATCGGCATGGTATTCCAGTCCTACGCGCTGTATCCGCACTTGTCGGTGGCGGACAACATGTCGTTTGGCCTCAAGCTGGCCGGCGCGAAAAAGGCGGACATCAAGGCGCGGGTAAATCAGGTTTCCGAAGTATTGCAACTGGCGCACTTGCTCGATCGGCGGCCGAAAGCGCTGTCCGGGGGGCAGCGTCAGCGGGTAGCGATTGGCCGTACGCTGGTGGCCGAGCCGGATGTGTTCCTGCTCGATGAGCCGCTTTCCAACCTTGATGCCGCGCTACGTGTACAGATGCGCATCGAAATATCCCGTCTGCACAAGCGCTTGCAGCGCACCATGATTTACGTCACCCACGATCAGGTGGAGGCGATGACGCTGGCCGACAAGATCGTGGTGCTCGACGCCGGGCGCGTTGCGCAGGTCGGCAAGCCGCTGGAGCTGTATCACTACCCGGCCAATCGCTTCGTCGCCGGTTTTATCGGTTCGCCGAAGATGAACTTCCTGCCGGTCAAGGTGACCGCGGCAGAGCCGCAGCAGGTGCAGATCGAGCTGCCGAACCGCCAACTGGTCTGGCTGCCGGTGGACGGCAGCGGGGTCGTGGCCGGCGCCAACATGTCGTTGGGCATTCGGCCGGAACATCTGCTGCCGAGCAACGCCTCGGAAGTGACGTTGGAAGGTGACGTACAGGTGGTGGAGCAACTCGGCAACGAGACGCAAATCCACATTCAAATCCCGGCAATCCGTCAGAACCTGGTTTACCGCCAGAACGACGTGGTGCTGGTAGAAGAAGGTGCCACATTCGCCATCGGCTTGCCGCCGCAGCGTTGCCACCTGTTCCGCGAGGATGGAACGGCGTGTAAACGGCTGCATCAGGAGCTGGGCGTTTAAAGCACCACAACCCGGCGCCTTTCGCGCTGCGGCAGCGTTGGCTGCGAGATCTTCCTACGGTCGCCTGCTTGTGCGGCCAGCGGGGAATCCGCATCCCGGCGCTCATGCCGCCGTGTGAAATCCATTGGGTAACGGTCTGTATAACTGGAGAATAATGATGACTACTCTGCGCAAACTCCCTCTGGCACTGGCTGTCGCCGCTGGTGTTCTCTCTTCATCAGCGATGGCGGTGGATTTTCATGGCTATGCACGTTCCGGCATTGGCTGGACTGGCAGCGGCGGTGAGCAGCAATGCTTCCAGGCTACCGGCGCCGGCAGCAAATACCGTCTTGGCAACGAATGTGAAACCTACGCGGAATTAAAGCTGGGCCAGGAAGTCTGGAAAGACGGTGACAAGAGCTTCTACTTCGATACCAACCTGGCGTACTCGGTTTCACAGCGTTCCGACTGGGAAGACACCACGCCGGGGTTCCGTGAAGTGAATGTGCAGGGTAAAAACCTGATCGAATGGTTGCCTGGCTCCACGCTGTGGGCCGGTAAGCGCTTCTATCAGCGTCATGATGTCCACATGATCGACTTCTACTACTGGGATATCTCCGGCCCGGGCGCGGGTCTGGAAAATGTGGATCTCGGTTTCGGCAAATTGTCGATGGCGGTAACCCGTAACGGCGAATCCGGCGGCTCTTACGGTTATCTGTATAACGAATGGGACGAGCGCCCAACCGTCAATGACGTGTTTGACGTCCGTCTGGCCGGTCTGGAAACCAATCCGGGTGGTACGCTGGAGTTCGGCGTCGATTACGGTCGTGCCAACGTGCAGGACGGTTACCATCTGGCCGACGGTGCCTCCAAGGACGGTTGGATGTTCACCGCGGAACATACGCAAAGCATCCTCAACGGCTACAACAAATTTGTGCTGCAATACGCCTCTGACTCGATGACCTCACAGAATAATGGTCGTAACCAGGGCTCCAGCGTCGATAACAACGGCAATATGTTCCGCGTACTGGATCACGGCGCAATTGATTTCAATGATAAATGGGCGCTGATGTACGTGGCGATGTATCAGGACATCGACCGAGACAATGATAACGGCAGCACCTGGTACACCGTGGGCGTGCGACCAATGTACAAATGGACGCCGATCATGAGCACCTTGCTGGAAGCGGGTTATGACAATGTCAAGTCTCAGCGCACCGGCGATCGCAACGGTCAGTACAAAGTGACGCTGGCGCAGCAATGGCAGGCCGGCGACAGCATCTGGTCACGTCCGGCAATCCGCCTGTTCGCCACCTACGCCAAGTGGGATGAGAAGTGGGGTTACGCCAACAGCGATTCCGGTTCGGCATATACCACCGGCACCGCCTACAGCGACAGCAGCGCCCACACCTTCAGCCGTGGCAATGACGATGAAGTCACCTTCGGCGCACAGATGGAAATCTGGTGGTAATACCGGCACGGTGGGAAGACGCCTGCGCCTCTTCCCGTCACTGATTACCGGCAGCGTGGCGCTTGCCTGCCCGCTGCCGGCATGAATGGGGATATAACAATGAAAAAAAATCTGTTGTCACTCTGCCTGTCCGTGGCGCTGTCGATCGGTATGCCGCTGATGGCCAACGCCGCTACCCCGGCCAATGTCTCCGTGGCACCGGCGATTGGCGCCGCTACGTTGCAAAGCCTGCCCTGGCAACCGCTGGTACCGCCTGTCAGCCAGGATGTGAAGCTGGATAGCGTCAGCCCGCAAATCAATCAGGGCGATATTCAAGGGGCGGTGGCGGCCTATACGCTGCCGGCCGACCGTGGATCGCTGGAAATCACCCTGAGCAGCATTGCCAAAGACAATGCGCTTTATGCGCCGAGCGTGCTGGTGCTGGATGAGCATCAGCGACCGGCCGCCTATTACCCAAGCAGTTATTTCGCGTATCAACCGCCGGGCGTGATGTCAGCCGATCGGTTGGAAGGCACCCTGAAGCTGACGCCGGCGCTGGGTCAGAAGCAAATCTATCTGCTGGTGTATACCACCCGCCAGGATTTGAGCAAAACCACGCAACTGACCAACCCGGCGAAGGCGTATGCGCGCGGCGTGGGTAATGCGGTGCCGGATATTCCCGATCCTATTGCCCGTCACACCACCTCCGGTCAGTTGAAACTGAAAGTCACCGCCGAGCAGGGGACCGGCAACGTGATGATCGGCATGCTGCAATCTGCGCCGGCAGCGGCGCCGGTGGTGGTGGGCACCAACGTCCCTGCGGCCAGTGCGCCTGCGAAACCGGCCGAGCCGATGCTGAATGATACCGAAAGTTACTTTAACAACGGTATTCGCCAGGCGGTGAAGGCGGGGGATATCGACAAGGCGCTAAAACTGATGAATGAAGCTGAAAAACTGGGTTCGTCCACCGCGCGTGAAACCTTTATCAGCAGCGTGAAAGGCAAGGGGTAGTACCCCACGCTGTCGATGCTGGCTCGATGACTGGTGCGCCTCGGCGCACCTTTTTTCGTCGCTGCCGGTTGACCGTCACCGGCGCGGTTATACTGCGCCTTCCCATGCCCTGCATGGCGATAACCCGCCGTCCCCTCATTGAATCACCCTGCCGCTTTTGCTTTTCTGCGTTACAATGGTCTCCTGTTAACAGTTTGTATAGTCTGGCGCGCGCGGCCGGTTTCGCGCGCTGCTGATGTGGAGTAGATCAATGTCTGGCACTAGCGAATCCATCCTGCCTCCGCTGGAATGGCTCACCGCACCGCACTCTGAGGTTCCCGCCGCGGTTAATGATTGGTTAATGGAGCTGGGCTCGATGACCCGACGCTTCGAACGGCATTGCCAACGGGTGCATGTTGAACCGCAGCGCGAAGGCTTTATCAGCCGCGCCGAACTGGGTGACGAAGCGGAACACCTGCCGGAAAGCCCTCGTTATTGGCTGCGTGAAATCGTCCTGCTGGGCGACAACCAACCCTGGCTGTTGGGGCGCACGGTGATCCCACTGGAAACGCTGACCGGTCCCGATCAGGCGCTGGTCGATCTGGGCACCGTGCCGTTGGGGCGCTACCTGTTCAGCAGTGACGCGCTGACGCGTGATTATATTCATATCGGTCGGCAAGACGATTTGTGGGCGCGTCGCTCGCGGCTGCGTCTGGCGGGCAAACCGCTGCTGCTGACCGAGCTGTTTTTACCCGCATCGCCGATTTATACGGTGAACCGCGTCGATCCGGCGTGACGAGGAGAGCAGAGAACGTGGAAGGAAGCGTGAAGCAAAGTAAATGGCAGGCATACTGCCATCTGATGCGCATTGACAAGCCGATCGGTACCCTGCTGTTGCTGTGGCCGACGTTATGGGCGCTGTGGCTGGCGGGACAAGGTATTCCACCGGTATCCATTCTGCTGGTATTTGTATTGGGCGTGTTTCTGATGCGGGCGGCCGGCTGCGTGGTGAATGATTTTGCCGATCGAGATTTCGACGGTCATGTCAAACGTACCGCCAAACGGCCGTTACCGAGCGGCCGCGTCAGCGTAAAAGAGGCCAAAATCCTGTTCGTAACGCTGGTGCTGGTGTCCTTTGCCCTGGTGCTGACGCTGAACGCCATGACCATCTGGCTGTCGTTGGCGGCGCTGGCGCTGGCCTGGATTTATCCGTTTATGAAACGGGTCAGCAACCTGCCGCAGGTGGTGCTGGGCGCGGCGTTCGGCTGGGGGATCCCAATGGCCTTTGCGGCGGTCAGCGAAGCCTTGCCGCTGAGCTGCTGGCTGTTGCTGTTGGCGAATATCTGCTGGACGGTAGCGTACGATACGCTGTATGCGATGGTCGATCGTGACGACGACCTGAAAATCGGCATCAAGTCCACTGCCGTGCTGTTTGGCCGCCATGACAAGCTGATCGTCGGCCTGTTGCAGTTCGCCACGCTGTTACTGTTGCTGTCGGTCGGCTATCTGTCACAGTTGGGTGGCGCGTTTTATTGGTCGCTGCTGCTGGCGGGGGCGCTGTTTATTCATCAGCAACGGCAGATCGCCACGCGCGATCGCGATGCCTGCTTCCGGGCGTTTTTGCATAACAACTACGTTGGGTTGGTGGTGTTTATCGGTATCGCGCTGAGCTATATCTGACGCGCTGACGCCATAAACGATGCAGATAAAAAAGGCACCCGCGTGGGTGCCTTCTTCGTGGTAACGACTGATTACTCGTCTTCTTTGGGCTCTTCCACCGCTGGCGGCAAGGCGTTTCCGTCCGCTGGCAGGCTGACGCTCTCAATGGTCAACTTGATTTCCGGCGTGATCAGATCGCTCAACATGCTGTAAACCTCCATGGTGTGCTCACGGATCGCATCGCCGATATCATTGATATAGCCTTCGGCGCGCAGCGTGGCCACCAGGGTGGAAAATACCGCCTTGTCGAAGAACTCCGGGGCGTTGATGCCGTGCAGTACCGACAGACGCTGCGCCATGATACGGCTCTCTTTCTCCAGCGCGCCACGGTTGATGCTCGGGTTGGCGCTCAGGATCGACAGCGTGATGGCGTAGCGTTGCAGCGTTTCACGCACGCCGGCAGCCAGCAATTGCAGCGGACGAATGCGTGCCGAGTTGAGCACCAGCTCCTCGCCCTGGTCGCAGATCAACCGCTGGCGAGCCAGTTCGTCGACCAACGTATTCAACACCGCCGGCAATTGGTCGGTATCGTAATGCAGGAACAGTTCAGCTTTCAGCATCGGATAAATCAGGCTGATTTGGCGTAACAGTTCGCTGCGCGAGACGCGGCGATGGTGCATCACGATAGAGGCGATCAGCGACGGCAATACCAGCAAATGATGGATATTGTTGCGGTAATAGGTCATCAACACCGCCTGCTCGCGTGGCAGAATGATGATATCGCCGATGTTGTCCTTCTCTACCTCGAACTTGTTCATGTTGAGCGCGTGATCCAGCAACGCCTCTGCCGACTGCTGCGGCACGGTGACATCACTGGCGTAAGGCACATTGCGCATCAGCTGCAGGTAGCACTCCAGTTGCTCAATCAACTGCTCGCGTGTCAGCGAACGCTGGCGTGAAGCCAGCAGTGCAGTGGAGCACAGATTCATGGCGTTGGCGGCGGCGGCATTGTTGATACGTACCATGATCTTGCCAGCCAGATCGTTGACCGTTGGTGTCAGCCAGCTTGGACGCTGTGCTTCGATCGGGTCGATCGACTCCCGCCACTGCGGCACGTGCTGATTGAGGTACGAGGTCAACGGCAATGGATCGCCAAAGTTGACGTAACCCTGGCCGAGGTTGCGCAGTTTACGCAGACCGCGCAGCATCTGCAGCAGGCTTTCTTTTTCTTTGGTGGCGCCACGCAGTTCTTTGGCGTAGGTACCGACTTCCATCACGTGTTCGTAACCGATGTAGATCGGCACCAGGGTAATCGGGCGGGTGCCGCCGCGCAGCATCGCCTGGATGGTCATCGACAGGGTGCCGGTTTTGGGTTCCAGCAGGCGTCCGGTACGCGAACGACCGCCTTCAACGAAGTATTCCACCGAGTAGCCGCGGGTGAACAGTTCGCCGAGGTACTCGCGAAACACCGTCGAGTAGAGCTTGTTGCCCTTGAAGGTGCGGCGAATAAAGAACGCGCCCAGACGGCGGAAGATCGGCCCGGCCGGCCAGAAGTTAAGATTGATACCGGCGGCAATGTGCGGCGGTACCAGCCCCTGGTGGTACAGCACGTAAGACAGCAGCAGGTAATCCATATGGCTGCGGTGGCATGGCACATAGACGATTTCATGCCCGTCCTGCGCCAGCTGGCGCACGCGTTCGGCGTTGGTGACGTTGAGGCCCTGATACAAGCGGTTCCAGGTCCAGCTCAGCACGCGATCCGACAGGCGCACCGTTTCGTAAGAGAAGTCTGCCGCGATCTCTTCCATCAGCGCAATGGCGTTCTGCTGGGCCTTCTCGTGCGAAATCTTTTTGTTGCGTGCTTCGTCTTCTACCGCTTTTTCAATCGCTTTGGACGCCAGCAGCTTGTTGAACAGATCCTGACGTGCAGGCAGGCTAGGCCCGACTGCCGCCAGACGCTGCCGTGAAAAGTGCATGCGCGCCACGCGCGCCAGCTTTTGCGCGATAATCTTGTCGGTACCGTGCTCGGTCGCCATGCGGCGCAGAGACACCGTATTGGAGAAACGCACAAAACTGTCGCGTCCCAGCCACAGTACGGCAAAGAACTTCTGCACACCGTTCAGTAGACGCAGATGCGGCGTACCGTGGCTTTCGCGCCCCGGCGAACGGCCAAACATCACCGAAACCGGCAGCATCTGAATATCGAGATCCGGATTGTTGCGGTGCAGGTCGAGATAATCGTGGAACAGTTTTACCGACTCTTCTTTCGGCGTGTAGTAGCGGAATACGCGCGGGCCATCGTGGATAAACACGTAGCTCGGCAGTACGGCGCCGTCGATCTCCAACGGAGTGAGCGGATCGGGCAGATCCTGCGCCAGGCACTGGGTGCGCAGCGTCAGTAAATCCGCCTTGGAATTATAAGGTAAAACATACAAAATCGGCCGTGAGGGATCCAACCCTAACTCCGTGACCGGATCTGAAGGGATAACCTTACTTCTTACCAACAGTTTTAGTGGTAAATTCAATAATTTATAATAAATTTTACGCCAACCTGACATAACAACGTGAAGCCTCTTGTTAGCAATGCGCCGCAAGCATACCAGAAACCGGGTAGCAGATCTGTGGTGTTAAAAAAACCAGAGCCGTTAAGATTATGACTTATCACTTATAAAAGGCACACCGCAACATGGCAAATCAAGCAACCGGTTTGACTCGCGTCATCAAAGCTTTCGGATATTCCTATAAGGGATTGACCGCCGCCTGGCAGCATGAAGCCGCGTTTCGCCAGGAACTGGTGGCGACCGTGCTGGCCATCATACTGGCGATTTGGCTGGATGTGGGTGCGATAGCGCGCATTTTATTGATCGGTTCGGTGGTACTGGTGATGATTGTCGAAATGCTCAACAGTGCGATTGAGGCGATCGTCGATCGCATCGGCACTGAACACCACGAGCTTTCCGGCCGCGCCAAGGACATGGGCTCGGCGGCGGTGTCGCTGGCGATTGCACTGGCGCTGTTTGTCTGGGTCAGCGTACTGTGGCAATACCTGGTTTGAGCGGCAGGCAATCGATGTTGCGCAGCACCTCGCTAATCCCTGATTTTTATTCATTCTCCAGTTCCCAATCCACGTTCACCTGTATATACTCACAGCAAGACTGTATAAACAAACAGGGGGCGGAATGAAAGCATTAACTACCAGACAGCAAGAGGTCTACGACCTGATTCGCGATCATATTTCGCAGACGGGCATGCCGCCAACGCGTGCCGAGATCGCGCTGCGTCTGGGGTTCCGCTCGCCTAATGCCGCTGAAGAACACCTCAAGGCCCTGGCGCGCAAAGGCGTCATCGAAATCGTCTCCGGCGCCTCGCGCGGCATTCGTCTGCTGATGGAAGATGAAGACGGCCTGCCGCTGATTGGCCGGGTGGCCGCCGGTGAGCCACTGCTGGCGCAGCAGCATATCGAAGGGCACTACAAGGTCGATCCTTCGCTCTTCAAGCCAAACGCAGACTTCCTGCTGCGGGTCAACGGCATGTCGATGCGCGATATCGGCATTCTCGACGGCGACTTGCTGGCGGTGCATAAAACCCAGGACGTGCGTAACGGCCAGGTGGTGGTGGCGCGCATTGAAGACGAAGTCACCGTCAAACGCCTGAAAAAACACGGTAATGTGGTAGAGTTATTACCGGAAAACAGTGAGTTTCAACCGATTGTGGTCGATCTTCGTCAGCAGAACTTCACCATTGAAGGCCTGGCCGTCGGCGTCATTCGCAACGGTGATTGGATCTAACTCGCAGTCCCCCGAACCTAATCGCCTCAGCCCGTTCTGGGGCGATGCCATCGTCAAAACATCACCATACCCAAGAGCTTTCAAGGCGTAGCCGGTAAATCGCTCCCCTTGCCAGAGCGTGGGTACCTACGGGAACATGTTACTATGCGCCTGCTTGCCACTTTCACCAGCGATACCGACAAAGCCCTGTGGCGTCTGGCGCTGCCGATGATCTTTTCCAATATCACCGTACCGCTGCTGGGGTTGGTGGATACGGCGGTGATTGGTCATCTCGACAGCCCGAACTATCTGGGGGGCGTGGCGATCGGTTCGATGGCAACCAGCTTCCTGTTCATGCTGTTACTGTTCCTGCGCATGAGTACCACCGGGCTGGCCGCGCAGGCGCTGGGGGCGCAAAATCCCCTGGCACTGGCGCGCGCCTTCATGCAACCGCTGATGCTGGCGCTACTGGCTGGTTTGGCCATTGTGCTGCTGCGTCATCCGTTGATCGACCTGGCGTTGAGCATCGTCGGTGGCGACGCCGAGGTGTTGGCGCAGGCCCGGCTGTTCCTGGAAATCCGCTGGCTGAGCGCGCCGGCCGCCTTGGCAAACCTGGTATTACTGGGCTGGCTGCTGGGCGTGCAGTACGTGCGCGCGCCGGTGATCCTGCTGATCGTCGGCAACCTGCTGAATATCGTACTGGATATCTGGTTGGTGATGGGGCTGGGCTGGAACGTGCAGGGCGCAGCCACCGCCACCGCCATTGCCGAATATGCCACGCTGCTACTGGGGGTGTGGCTCAGTTGGCGGGTGATGCGCCTGCGTGGTATTACACCGGCAATGCTGCGCCACGCCTGGCGTGGCAATCTGCGTCGCCTGCTGGCGCTCAACCGCGACATCATGCTGCGATCGCTATTGCTGCAGCTGTGCTTTGCCTCGTTGACCATCTTTGGCGCACGTCTCGGCAGCGAGGTGGTGGCGGTAAATGCGGTACTGATGAACCTGCTGACCTTTACCGCCTATGCGCTGGACGGTTTTGCCTATGCCGTTGAGGCGCATTCCGGCCATGCTTATGGGGCAAGGGACGATCGACAGCTGCGACGCATCTGGCGTGCGGCATGTCGGCAGGCATGTATGGTGGCGCTGGGCTTCGCGCTGATTTATGCCGTCGCCGGCCAGCACATCGTTGCTGCGCTGACGTCGTTGCCGGAGCTGCGCGCCCTGGCCAACCTCTATCTGCCGTGGCAGGTGCTATTGCCGCTGGCGGGCGTGTGGTGTTATTTGCTGGATGGTATGTTTATCGGCGCCACGCGCGGCGCGGAGATGCGTAATAGTATGGCGGTCGCCGCCGCCGGGTATGGCCTGACGCTGTTCACCCTGCCATGGTTGGGTAACCACGGTTTGTGGCTGGCCTTGGCGGTGTTTCTCGGCCTGCGTGGCCTGGCATTAGGCTGGGTTTGGCACCGGCACAGCGTGAATGGCACCTGGTTTGCCCACGCCGGTAGCCACTGACTTTGGCTATTCATTAGTTTCTTTGCTGTATTTTTTGCTTTTTGTTTATATCTGGTTACATTCCACCTTGATGCTGGAGCGGCGTTTAGTTACTGTTTTGTCGATTTTTTATCTGTAATTTGGTTTGTTAATGGTTTTTTGAACTGGTATTTTCCGTAGTTTGGTTGTCGGTGACTATAATTAGTCACGTGGCTGGCGAGTTATACGGTGATTTTATATTGCTGAGATAGCGTTAAATGGCCATAAATTTTAATCAGTTGGCGCCAGCCCGATTTATCTAAAACTGACTAACCACAGGTAACGGAGAGATTATGAACACAGATCAAGCCGACGGTAACTGGAAGCAGTTTAAAGGTAAAGTGAAGGAACAGTGGGGCAAGCTGACCGATGACGATCTGACGGTCATTGAAGGGAAACGTGAACAGCTTGTCGGTAAAATACAGGAACGTTACGGCTACCAGAGGGCGGCGGCCGAAGAAGAAGTCAAAGCCTGGGAAGATCAGAACAAGTATCGCTGGTAATCCGATCCGCCCGCGGTTGAACGCGGCGCTTTGACACCCCTTGGGCCAGCGTTCCCCCTAGACGTCTTGGCCCATAGGTACAGGGACGTACCTGCCTGACTATTTCTTTTTAATCACGATGCTGTGGTCATGATTGCAATCGTGCTTACTGTCGCAAGACTCTACTTCAACACAGCCTGAGCACAGTCCATGGGCTTCCACCACGCTGTGGCGCAGGGCAAAACCGGACTCTTTTGCCAATTTTTGCAATGTTTCCTCTACCCCAGCGGTGGTGCGCTCGGTTACCTGCCCGCAACGATCGCAGATGAAAAGCGCGGAGGTGTGCATTGGCTGCTCAAAATGATGGCACAGCACGTAGCTGTTAGCCGATTCAACGCGGTGAATAAAGCCTTGTTCCAGCAGAAAGTCCAGTGCGCGGTAGACCGTTGGCGGCTTGGCCTGCGGTTCGGCGACACGCAATAAATCGAGCAGATCATAGGCGCTGATCGCACCGGGCTGTTGAGCCATCAGGCGTAACACTTCCAGCCGTTGCGGCGTCAGGCGCACATTGCGTTGCTGACAGAGTTGTTCTGCCTGCGCGAGCAGCTTTTCCTGGTTGGTTGGGTTCATGGCAAATATTCCCGGTACGTAAAAAAGGCGATTTTAACATGTATCGGCCAATTCGCCGAGAGTTGAGCCATTTTCTCCCGTTAATCACGCCGGCAGCGGCACATTCACGCCTGCGGATTGGCAAAACGTGAATCGACTCACAACTTCTGCGGCGTGCTGGCGCTGAGATCAACGCCGTGGCGTTTTCGTCTGGGCATTGCCCGCACGTGGCGTTATAACGCCTGACAACACCTTGGCTTAAGGAACACGCGATGACCGAAAGAGAAAAGTTGCTGCGCGGTGAGATCTATAACAGCCGCGATGCGGAACTGATAGGCCTGTATCACCGGGCACGGGCGCTTAGCAAGCAGTTGGGCGCGCTGGATTCTCAGAAGATGGACGAAAAAAATCGTCTGCTGAGCCAGCTGTTCGCGCATTGGGGGCAACAGAGCTGGATTGAAACGCCATTCTGGTGTGATTATGGCCAGCACATCAGTATCGGCAACAACTGTTTTATCAACGTCAATGCGGTATTCCTCGACTGTAATACCATTACCATTGGCGATAACACGCTGATCGGCCCCAACCTGCAGGTTTATACGCCGAGCCATCCGCTGAAAGCCAGCGAACGTCTGACCGGTGATGCCGACTTTCCCTTCCAGACCTCCGCCAGGCCGGTGACTATCGGCAGCAATGTGTGGATTGGCGGCAATGTGCTGATCTTGCCGGGCGTGACCATTGGTGATGGCAGCACCATCGGTGCCGGCAGCATCGTCACCGGCGATATTCCGACCAACGTTTTGGCGATGGGACAGCCATGTAAAGTGATTCGCGTATTGGAATAGCTTTACTTTCAACACGATAGTGTTGCAGGGTACGGTGGTTTCGCCCCGACGGCAGTTTACGTTATAATCAGCGATTACTTTTTTGACCGCCAGACCCTGAATAGAGCCGTAATGACTGATTCGCTGAAAACTGATATTCCACTGCTTGCCGGCCAAACCGGCGTTGAACGGCCGTTCCCTGCGAGCCGTTTTTCCGTTGCGCCGATGCTTGACTGGACCGATCGTCATTGCCGCTATTTTCACCGCCTGCTGAGCAAGGAAACGCTGCTGTACACCGAAATGGTGACTACCGGCGCGATCGTGCATGGCAAAGGCGATTATCTGGCGTACAGCGAAGAAGAGCACCCGATCGCATTGCAACTGGGCGGCAGCGATCCGGCGGCGCTGGCGCACTGCGCCAAACTGGCGGAGCAGCGCGGCTATGACGAAATCAACCTTAACGTCGGTTGCCCGTCCGATCGGGTGCAGAATGGCATGTTCGGCGCCTGCCTGATGGGGCAGGCAACGTTAGTGGCGGATTGCATCAAGGCAATGCGCGACGTGGTGTCGATTCCGGTCACGGTGAAAACGCGGATTGGCATTGACGAGCAGGACAGCTACGCCTTTCTGTGCGATTTTATCGAAACCGTTGCTGGCCGCGGCGAATGCGAGATGTTCACCATCCATGCGCGCAAAGCCTGGCTTTCCGGTTTGAGTCCGAAGCAAAATCGCGAAGTGCCACCGCTGGATTACCCGCGGGTGTATCAGCTCAAGCGTGATTTTCCTGCGCTGACCATCGCCATTAACGGCGGCGTTAAAACGCTGGACGAAGCCAGGCAGCATTTGCAGCATCTGGATGGCGTAATGATGGGGCGCGAGGCCTACCAGAATCCGGGCATTTTGCTGCAGGTGGATCGCGAGCTGTTCGGTTCGCAGGCACCATTGCAAGACAGCGTGGCGGCGATCGAAGCGCTCTATCCATACATTGAACGCGAACTGGCCAACGGCACCTATCTGGGGCATATCACCCGTCATATTCTTGGTTTGTTCCAGGGCATTCCGGGGGCGCGCCAATGGCGTCGCCACCTGAGCGAAAACGCCCACAAGCCGGGAGCCGACGTGCGTGTCGTCGAGCAGGCGCTGAGCCTGGTACGTCAACCGCATTGCGAAATGGCGTAATTGATTAAATATTTCCCTAAAAGTTAGTGTATTTCACCAAGCACGTTGCGGCCTGCAACGTGCTACCTACGCGATTTCAGCAACTTGGCGCGTTTGCCGACTTGGCATGCTTCTTGTAAGACTCTCCGCAGTCTATTTCTGTCAAAACAACCTGCAGAAACCCGTTTTGCCGAGGAGCAATCATGTTGGAACTTTTCTTTTTTGTCGGCTTTGTGTTGATGTTGCTGGTCACCGGCGTTTCGCTGTTGGGGGTCTTTGCTGCCTTGCTGGTTGCGGCGGCCTTCATGCTGATTGGCGGCCTGTTCGCCATGGTGATCAAGCTGTTGCCGTGGCTGATTCTGGCGGTGGTGGGGGTGTGGATCTACCGTTCACTACAGAAGCCGCAGATTCGCCGTTATTGATTTTCTGCTGATTAATCAAACTGTCAGCATGAAAATTGAGTAACGGCTTGGCGTTTGAATGCGGCAGCGATCACAGCTTGGAGCATTAATCGCGATTAGGGACCATTTCGCATTTTTTTTGCTTTTAGGGGCTGTTAGGATGTCCGACCAAGCAGTGATGCCCGGTTTTCATCACCGCACGAGGCCAGTCATAAAATAACAGTGTTGCATCAGCGACCAGCTGTCTCGGGCGGACTCTGCTCTACCCCTACAAAACGCAGTACCAGAAAGGGCTCCTTATGGAGCCCTTTTCTATTGCCTAACGACCGGGGATCAGCAGGCTTGAGCCGCTGGTTTTGCGGCTCTCGAGGACCTGGTGCGCGCGCTGCGCGTCACCCAGGGCGAAAATCTGCTCATCATGCACCTCAACTTTGATCGCGCCGCTGCCAATCAGCGAAAACAGCTCATTGCTGGCGTACTGTAATTCTTCGCGATTGGTGATGTAGCCGTTGAGCGAAGGGCGAGTGACGTACAACGAACCTTTCTGGTTGAGTACCGCCAGATCGATACCGGTTACCGGGCCGGAGGCGTTGCCGAAGCTGACCATCAGGCCTCGCCGTTTCAAGCTGTTAAGTGAATCCAGCCAGGTATTCTTGCCGACCGAATCATACACCACGCCCACTTTTTTGCCGTCGGTCAGTTCTGCCACGCGTTCGGCGATGTTTTCCTTACGGTAGTTAATGGTGGCCCAGGCGCCGGCCTGTTTGGCGCGTTCGGCCTTTTCGTCGGAGCCGACGCTGCCAATCAGTCGGGCTCCCAGCGCTTTGGCCCATTGGCAGGCTATCAGCCCTACGCCACCAGCCGCGGCATGAAACAGAAAGATTTCCCCCGGCTGTACGTCATAGGTCTGACGCAGTAGGTAATGTACCGTCAGACCTTTGAGGAAGGAGGCCGCGCCCTGTTCGAAACTGAGGTTGGGCGGCAGCAGCGCCACCTTTTGCAACGGCACGTTATGCACCTCGCTGTAGGCGCCGAGCGCCGCCTGCGCATACACCACGCGGTCGCCCGGTTTCACCGCATCGACGCCGGCACCGACCTTGGTGACCACACCCGCCGCTTCGGTTCCCAGCCCGCTTGGCAGCGAGGCTGGGGCATACAACCCGCTGCGTACGTAGGTATCGATATAGTTGATGCCGATGGCCCGGTTTTCGATCTGCACCTCGCCGGCGGCTGGATCGAGCGGTGTGAAATCAACGTATTGCAGCACTTCTGGCCCGCCGGTGGCGGAAAATTGAATGCGTTTGGCCATGACTCCTCCTCGTTTACGGTGTTCCGCGCTTGCCCTAATTTTAGGACATTGGTATTTATCATTATGTATACTGACGCGTCGTCACTTCATAACAGGTATTGCATCCCCACTATGGCAGGAAAGAAACCCACCAACAAATCTAACGAAGCTCAGGCACCGCGCGATCGCCAGATGGAAGGGCTGAAAATGCCGCCGCATTCGCTGGAGGCGGAGCAGTCCGTGTTGGGCGGTTTAATGCTGGATAACGAGCGCTGGGACAACGTGGCGGAACGCGTGGTCGCCAATGATTTCTTTAGCCGTCCGCACCGCCTGATCTTTACCGAGATGCAGCGCCTGCTGGAAATGAGTAAACCGATCGACCTGATCACCCTGTCCGAATCGTTGGAGCAGAAGGGTGAGCTGGACTCCGTCGGCGGTTTTGCCTATCTGGCCGAACTGTCCAAAAATACCCCTAGCGCCGCCAACATCAGCGCCTATGCCGATATCGTGCGTGAGCGCGCGGTGGTGCGTGAAATGATCTCGGTAGCGAACGAGATCGCCGACGCCGGTTACGATCCGCAAGGGCGTAGCAGCGAGGATCTGCTCGATCTGGCGGAATCACGGGTGTTCCAGATTGCAGAAAACCGAGCCAATAAAGACGAAGGGCCAAAAAGCATCGACCAGATCCTTGAAGCCACCGTTTCGCGCATCGAATCGCTGTACCAAACGCCGCATGACGGCGTGACCGGCGTGGATACCGGCTATCAGGATCTGAACAAGAAAACCGCGGGTCTGCAAAAGTCGGATCTGATCATCGTGGCGGCGCGTCCGTCGATGGGCAAAACCACCTTTGCCATGAACCTGTGTGAAAACGCCGCGATGCTGCAAGAAAAACCGGTGTTGATCTTCAGCCTCGAAATGCCCGGCGAACAGATCATGATGCGTATGCTGGCTTCGCTATCACGCGTTGACCAGACGCGTATCCGTACCGGTCAGCTCGATGACGAGGATTGGGCGCGTATTTCCAGCACCATGGGCATTCTGCTGGAAAAGCGCAACATGTACATCGACGACTCCTCGGGTCTGACGCCAACCGAAGTGCGTTCGCGCGCGCGCCGCATCTTCCGCGAGCATAACGGCCTTAGCCTGATCATGATCGACTACCTGCAATTGATGCGCGTGCCTGCGCTATCCGATAACCGTACGCTGGAAATCGCCGAAATTTCACGCTCGCTGAAGGCATTGGCGAAAGAACTGCAGGTGCCGGTAGTGGCGCTGTCGCAGTTGAACCGCTCACTGGAACAGCGCGCCGACAAACGCCCGGTCAACTCCGACCTGCGTGAGTCTGGCTCGATTGAGCAGGATGCCGACTTGATCATGTTTATCTATCGTGACGAGGTCTATCACGAGAACAGCGACCTGAAGGGCGTGGCGGAAATCATTCTCGGCAAGCAGCGTAACGGCCCGATCGGTACGGTACGCTTGACCTTTAACGGCCAATGGTCGCGTTTCGACAATTACGCCGGCCCGCAATATGATGACGAATAACCCGGTCTGAGCGACTGGCGGTATTATTTCCAGTCAGCGTACCTCCGTCGCCCAGCCTCTCTATGGTTCCAGTGGGTGCGCTGCGAGTTCACGCCGCGCAACCCCACGCTTCTTGGCATTGGTCTTATTAAGGAATTGAAATGAAAGCGGCAACCGCTGTAATCGACCGCCGCGCTCTGCGACACAACCTGCAACAGGTACGCCGTCAGGCGCCACAAAGCCGCCTGATCGCGGTAGTGAAAGCAAACGCTTATGGGCATGGCCTGCTGGAAACGGCCCACACCTTGCAAGATGCCGACTGCTACGGCGTGGCGCGCATCGGCGAGGCGCTGATGCTGCGTTCTGGCGGTATCGTCAAACCGATTTTACTGCTGGAAGGCTTCTTTGCCGCCGAGGATCTGCCGGTTCTGGTCGCCAACAACATTGAAACCGCAGTACACAGCATTGAACAGCTCGAGGCGCTGGAGCAGGCCGAGCTGGCGCGGCCGGTGCCGGTATGGATGAAGATCGACACCGGCATGCACCGTCTGGGAGTGCGGCCTGAACAGGCAGAGGCGTTTTACCAGCGCCTGTGCGCCTGCCGCAACGTGGCGCAGCCGGTGAATATCATGAGCCACTTCAGCCGCGCCGACGAGCCGAACAGTGACGCGACGCAGCAGCAGATCGCCTGTTTTAGCGCCTTCGCCCACGGCAAACCGGGGCAGCGTTCTATTGCCGCTTCCGGCGGTACGCTGCTGTGGCCGGATGCGCACAACGAGTGGGTGCGGCCGGGCATTATTCTCTATGGCGTTTCACCGATTGAACAGCGCCACGGCGGGCAGTTTGATCTGCAACCGGCGATGACGCTGAAGTCATGCCTGATTGCGGTTCGCGAACATAAAGCCGGTGAAGCGGTGGGCTATGGCGGCACCTGGGTCAGCCCACGGGATACGCGCCTGGGGGTGGTGGCGATGGGCTACGGCGATGGCTACCCGCGCAGTGCGCCAACCGGTACGCCGATATGGCTTAACGGACGCGAGGTGCCGATTGTCGGCCGGGTTTCCATGGACATGATTTCGGTCGATCTCGGACCGGACGCCAGCGATCGGGTCGGTGATGAGGTGGTGCTATGGGGTGCGCCGCTGCCGGTGGAACGCATCGCCGAGGTGACCGGCATCAGTGCCTACGAGCTGATCACCAAACTGACCCAACGGGTGGCAATGGAATATATCGGCGAATGATGGCTCCGTTCCCTGGCCCGGCAGTTTATGACCGGACCGGGGAATGTCGATCACTTCTTCACGGCCAGCCAGCTGTCGATAATCGTCTGGTATTCACCGGTGGCCTTCGCCAGATGCAACCATTGGTCGACATACAGTTTCCAGCTCAGATCGTCACGCGGCAGCATGTAGGCTTTTTCGCCGTACTGCATGGGTTTTTTCGGGTTCACCGCGCACAGTTTCGGATAGCGTTTTTGCTGATACAGCGCTTCTGACGCGTCGGTAATCATCACGTCCGCCTTGCGATCGACCAACTGCTGGAAAATCGCCATATTGTCATGCGACAGGGTCAGGTTGACCTTTGGCAAGTGAGCGCGGACAAAGGCTTCATTGGTGCCGCCAGCCGGTTCTATCACGCGCACCGACGGTTTGTTAATCTGTGCGATAGTGCGGTATTTCTTCACGTCGGTGCAGCGCACCAGCGGGATCTTGCCGTCGGTATCCAGCTTGTCAGCGAAGAACGCCTGTTTTTGCCGCTCCAGGGTGACGGAAATACCGCCCATGGCGATATCGCATTTACCGGCGTTGAAATCCTGCATCAGGGTTTTCCAACTGGTTTTCACCCATTTCACTTCCGCACCCAGGCTTTTCGCCAGCGACTGCGCCATAGCGATATCGATCCCCTCGTAATTGCCTTCCTGCGTCAGGAAGGTGTACGGCTTGTAGTCGCCGGTGGTGCACACTTCGAGTTTTTTCTGTTGGCTAACCTTATCCAGGTGAGATTGGGCGCTGGCGCTGCCGGCAGCGATCAGCAAGGCAAGAGGCAGTAATTTATTCATCGTTTCCCTTGGTATCAATAGAGGTTTGCATACGCCGGATGGCAATTTTTGTTGTTGGTCGGGTTAAATTACCCGTTTTTTATGTCGCAGATAAATGCTTATGTGTCAATTTGCTGGCTGCTCTGCAGCGGATCGATGCGTTAAAGACGGGTGTGCAGGGGGGAGCAGGAAGCCTTACAAGGAGATTCTGCGCCGTGCGCAGCGTCGACAGAGTGAGGGCAGCACAACCTGAGAGACAGGTTCGTTGCCCGATGCTGGAGGGCGTCAGTCGCTTTAAATCACCCCTTTCTGGCGAAAGGTGACCCGCGTCGCCTCGTTTAAGTCGAGATTCTTTATCGCCGCCGGCGGTAGCCAGATGATTTCCTGAAACTCTTGATTGAAGGTAATCGTACGATTGGCACTGACACAGTCAAAGATAAGATAAATCATGTAAATTTCTTCGCTAGTGCCATCCGGATAGGTTTTTGTGCGGATATCATCACGAAACGCCCACGGCTTAATCTCGGCGATCTGCAGTTGCTCGCCTAATTCCTCCCTGATCTCGCGCCTTAGCGCGCTCTCCATCGTTTCACCGGGTTCCATTCCGCCACCAGGCAGCGCCCATTGTCCGGGGAAAACCCCGCGATCGGCAGCCATTTTACACAGCAGAAACTCGCCGTCATTCTGTATAACAGGACATACGATCGTTCTGTGGCGCATTTCATCTCCTCGAAATCATTTGCAGTAAATCGCAAATTTCGGCGCTTTCGCTACAGATCACCATAACAACGGCAAAAAAGCTGATAGTCTGTAGCGTCAACATTTCTTAACACAGTTTACAGGTGGCTATGTACAACATTGACGATTTTGATATGAAAATCCTGACGCTGTTACAGGCCAACGGCCGCTTGACCAACCAGGAGCTGAGCGACCTGGTGGGGCTTTCCGCCTCCCAGTGTTCGCGGCGGCGCATCAGTCTGGAACAGGCGCAGTTGATCCGCGGCTACCACGCGCGATTGGCGCCGGAGGCGGTGGGCCTTGGGCTGGTGGGGCTGATCGAAGTCAGTCTGGTGACCCATGCCCAGCAGCATATCGACAGCTTTCACCAGATGCTGGAGGAGGTGGACGCGATCATTGATGCTTATAAAACCACCGGTGACGCGGATTATCTGCTGAAAGTCGCGGTGGCGGATCTGCCGGCGCTTAGCGACTTTATCAGCCAGACGCTGTCGAGCCACCAAAGCGTGGCGCATATCAAAACCGCCGTGGTGCTGAACCGCATCAAGGAAAATGGCCTGTTGCCGGTTGCGCGTTAAGAAAAGTTGCCAGACTGACACGGTGAGCAGCAGCGCGCGCGAGGCGGGCGTTTCCCCGTTGAATGCGTCTATAGTAGATAGGCTTGCCGTACCCCACATAACAAAATCAAGGAGAACACCTGTGTTCCAGAATGTTGATGCCTATGCCGGTGACCCGATCCTGTCGCTGATGGAAAAATTCAAAAAAGATCCGCGTGCGCACAAGGTCAACCTGAGCATCGGCCTTTATTACAACGAGCAGGGTATTATTCCGCAGCTGCGGGCGGTTAGCGCCGCAGAGGCGCAGTTGAACAGCCTCGAGCAGAGCGCTTCGGTCTACCTGCCGATGGAAGGGCTGCAACCTTACCGTCATGCCATTCAGCAGTTGCTGTTTGGTGCCGAGCATCCGATGCTGCAACAGCAGCGCATCGCCACGGTACAAACCGTTGGTGGCTCTGGCGCCTTGAAGGTAGGCGCCGACTTCCTGCACGACTACTTCCCGGAATCCCAGGTCTGGGTCAGCGATCCGACCTGGGAAAACCACGTCGCCATCTTCAGTGGTGCCGGTTTCAAGGTGAATACCTATCCGTACTTTGACGGCGATAGCCTGGGCGTGAAGTTCGACGCCATGCTGACGACGCTGCAACAGTTGCCGGCCAGGAGCATTGTGCTGCTGCATCCCTGCTGCCATAACCCGACCGGTTCCGATCTGGGCAATGAGCAGTGGGACGAGGTAGTGAAGGTGCTGGCCGAACGTGAGCTGATCCCGTTCCTCGATATTGCCTATCAGGGCTTTGGCGACGGTATGGAACAGGATGCCTACGCCATTCGTGCGATTGCCGCCGCCGGTCTGCCGTGCCTGGTCAGTAATTCGTTCTCGAAAATTTTCTCGTTGTACGGCGAGCGGGTAGGTGGGCTTTCCGTGGTGTGCGAAAGCAGCGAGGCGGCCGAGCGGGTGTTGGGGCAGTTGAAAGCAACGGTGCGCCGCAACTACTCCAGCCCGCCGAACTTCGGTGCGCAGGTGGTGGCCAAAGTACTGAACGACG
This sequence comes from Serratia odorifera, assembly GCF_041448735.1. Classification (NCBI taxonomy): domain Bacteria; kingdom Pseudomonadati; phylum Pseudomonadota; class Gammaproteobacteria; order Enterobacterales; family Yersiniaceae; genus Serratia; species Serratia odorifera. The sequence goes on from NZ_JBGMUT010000003.1 coordinate 54,175, forward strand.
CGCAGCTGAAGCAGCAATGGCTGGACGAGGTAGAAACCATGCGCACCCGCATCCTCGAGATGCGCCACACGCTGGTGGCTGCGCTGAAAATCGCGTTGCCGCAGCGTAATTTCGACTACCTGCTCAAGCAGCGCGGCATGTTCAGCTACACCGGTTTTAGCGCGGCGCAGGTTGATCGGCTGCGCGAGGAGTTTGGCGTATACCTGATTCACAGCGGCCGCATGTGCGTCGCCGGTTTGAACCACCGCAATGTGCAGCAGGTCGCCGAGGCATTTGCGGCGGTGCAGTAATTGCTGTTAGGGTAAAACCACGTTCAGGTTATCGGGGCGATGCGATTATCGCCCCTTTTTGTTGTCGGTTTGTCGCGCGAGTTGCCGCCAACCGGATAAAGAATATACTCAATGAGGGGCGCTCACGTATGTGGCATCAGCAAACGCTTATCCTCAGCGCAAAAGCGCGTGGTTTCCACCTGGTTACTGAAGAAATTACCGATCAGCTAACCGATTTGCACCGTCTGCAAACTGGCCTGCTGCACCTGTTGTTGCAGCATACCTCTGCCTCGCTGACGCTTAACGAGAATTGCGATCCCACGGTGCGATCCGATATGGAGCAGCATTTTCTGCGGCAGGTGCCGGAAAGTGCGCCTTATCAGCATGACTATGAAGGGCCGGACGATATGCCGGCGCACATCAAATCCTCGTTGCTGGGCGTGTCGTTGTCGCTACCGGTCAGCCATGGGCGACTGATGTTGGGCACATGGCAGGGAATTTGGCTGGGAGAGCACCGCATTGACGGCGGTTCACGCCGTATTGTGGCCACCTTACAGGGGGAGTAACTCAATGAATCAGTCGGCATTACTGCAATACTGCATGGCCAAGCCGGGCGCGGAACAGAGCGATCGGAACCAGTGGCAGGCCAGTCAGGTCAAAGTGGGCGAGGTGATGTTCGCCATGGTACTGGATCTCGATGGTCGTCCGGCGCTGGCGGTCAAGTCCAGCCCCGAGCAGGCCGAAAGCCTGCGTGAAAAACACCCTGAAATTGTCCCGTGCGAACATTTGAACAAAGCGCATTGGAATGCGGTGTTCCTTGACGGCAAGCTGCCGGATTCCCAGTTCTACACGTTGATCGACGGTTCTTACCAGTTGGCGCTGGAAGGGCTGTCCGACCAGGTACGACAGGAACTGCGTGCCTGACTGCTACGGCAGGCGTTGACGCTCTGCCTCTCACTCAATACCCAATGTTCGCATGTTGTGATCGTCGTCGCGAGATGGGAACGTTCCCTTTTTATTGTGCGGCGGAAACCATTAGGCTGTCCGCCTGATACTTTTTTGCCAGAAAAGGATGCTGCCCATGGCCATGAGTGAAGAGAAACGCAAGATGATCGCCGGCGAGCTGTATGATGCCGGGGACGAACTGCTACGCAGCGAGCGTAAACGCGCGCGTCAGTTGATCCACCATTATAACCATTCGTCACCTGACGAGGGTGCGCTGCGCAAGCAATGGCTGTCGACGCTGCTGGGTCAATACCAGGGTGGCACCATCGAACCCAGTTTCCGCTGTGACTACGGTTATAATATCTATCTGGGCAAGAATTTTTACGCCAATTTCGACTGCGTCATACTCGACGTGTGCGAAGTGCGCATCGGCGATAACTGCATGCTGGCCCCAGGGGTACACATCTATACCGCAACCCATCCGCTGGACGCGGCGACCCGAGTCGGCGGCGACGAATTCGGCAAGCCGGTGACCATTGGCCACAACGTGTGGATCGGCGGGCGAGCGGTGATCAATCCCGGCGTAACGCTGGGCGATAACGTGGTGGTGGCATCCGGTGCGGTGGTGACCAAAGACGTGCCGGACAATGCGGTGGTGGGCGGCAATCCGGCGCGCATCCTGAAAATGCTGTAGCGGAAAAATGCGGGCACCGCCAGGGTGCCCGGAGTGATTATTTCTTGGCCAGCAACGGCTGCAAGAAGCGTGCGGTGTGCGATGCCTTGCATTTGGCCACGGTGTCTGGCGTGCCGGACACCAGGATCTCGCCGCCGCCGCTGCCGCCTTCTGGTCCCAGGTCGACAATCCAGTCCGCGGTTTTTATCACGTCGAGGTTGTGCTCAATCACCACGATGGTGTTGCCCTGATCGCGCAATTGGTGCAGTACCGCCAGCAGTTGCTGGATATCGGCGAAATGCAGCCCGGTGGTCGGTTCATCGAGAATATACAGCGTCTGGCCGGTGCCGCGTTTCGACAGTTCACGTGCCAGCTTGACGCGCTGCGCTTCGCCACCGGACAGCGTGGTGGCCGACTGGCCGAGACGAATGTAAGACAGGCCGACGTCCATCAGGGTTTGCAGCTTGCGCGCCAGTGCCGGCACCGCGTCGAAGAAGTCACGCGCTTCTTCGATGGTCATTTCCAGCACTTCGTGGATGCTTTTACCTTTGTATTTGATCTCCAGCGTTTCGCGGTTATAGCGTTTGCCTTTGCACTGATCGCACGGCACGTAGATATCCGGCAGGAAGTGCATTTCCACCTTGATCACGCCGTCGCCCTGACAGGCTTCGCAGCGCCCGCCCTTGACATTAAAACTGAAACGGCCAGGGTTATAGCCGCGGCTGCGCGATTCCGGCACGCCGGCGAACAGCTCGCGCACCGGGGTAAAAATACCGGTGTAGGTCGCCGGGTTGGAGCGCGGGGTTCGGCCGATCGGACTTTGATCGATGTCGATCACCTTGTCGAAATGCTCCAGACCGCTGACGTCGCGGTAAGGCGCCGGTTCGGCAATGGTCGCGCCATTCAACTGGCGTTGGGCGATCGGGAACAGCGTGTCGTTGATCAGCGTCGACTTACCCGAACCGGATACGCCGGTAATACAGGTGAACAGTCCCACCGGCAGCGTCAGCGTCACGTCTTTCAGGTTGTTGCCGCGTGCACCGCTCAGTTTCAGCACCTTGGCCGGATCGGCTGGCACGCGCTGTTGCGGGATGGCAATTTCGCGCTTGCCGCTGAGGAACTGGCCGGTAAGCGACTCCGGCTGCGCCATGATGTCGTCGACGGTGCCTTCCGCCACCACCTGACCGCCGTGTACGCCGGCACCGGGGCCGATGTCGATCACATGATCGGCGGCGCGGATTGCGTCTTCGTCATGCTCAACCACGATCACCGTGTTGCCGAGATTGCGCAGATGGATCAGCGTTTCCAGCAGCCGTTCGTTATCGCGCTGGTGCAAACCGATCGACGGTTCGTCCAGCACGTACATCACGCCCACCAGCCCGGCGCCAATCTGGCTGGCCAGACGAATGCGCTGGGCTTCGCCGCCTGACAGGGTTTCGGCCGAGCGTGACAGGGATAGATAATTCAAGCCGACGTTGACCAGGAATTTCAGGCGATCGCCGATTTCCTTCAGCACCTTTTCGGCAATTTTGGCGCGTTGGCCGCTCAGCTTCATGTTCTGGAAGAAATCCATCGCATGACCAATGCTCAGCTCGGAGATCTCCGGCAACGTGGTGTCTTCGACGAACACGTTGCGGGCTTCTTCACGCAGGCGGGTGCCGCTGCACGAGGCGCACGGACGGTTGCTGATGAACTTCGCCAGTTCTTCACGCACCGCGCTGGACTCGGTTTCCTTGTAGCGGCGTTCCATATTATGTAGCACGCCTTCGAACGGATGCCGGCGCACGGTAGTGTCGCCGCGGTCGTTGATGTATTTGAATTCGATCGATTCTTTGCCTGAGCCGCCAAGCACCGCTTTCTGCACCTCGGCGCTCAGGGTATTGAACGGCGCTTCCACGTCGAACTGATAATGCTCCGCCAGCGAACGCAGCATCTGGAAATAGTAGAAGTTACGGCGATCCCAGCCGCGGATCGCGCCGCCAGCCAACGACAGTTCCGGGTTCTGCACCACGCGATCGGGGTCGAAGAACTGTTGTACGCCCAGACCGTCGCAGGTCGGGCAGGCACCGGCCGGATTATTGAAGGAAAACAGCCGGGGTTCCAGCTCACGCATGCTATAGCCGCAGATCGGGCAGGCGAAGTTGGCCGAAAACAGCAGCTCATCGGCTTTCGGGTCATCCATATCGGCCACGACTGCGGTGCCGCCGGACAGCTCCAGCGCGGTTTCGAACGACTCGGCCAGGCGTTGGGCCAGATCTTCTCGCACCTTGAAGCGATCGACCACCACTTCAATGGTGTGTTTCTTTTGCAGTTCGAGTTTCGGAGGATCGGAAAGATCGCACACTTCGCCGTCGATGCGGGCGCGGATGTACCCCTGCGACGCCAGGTTTTCCAGCGTTTTGGTGTGCTCGCCTTTGCGATCCTTGATCACCGGCGCCAGCAGCATCAAGCGTTTGCCTTCCGGCTGGCTGAGCACGTTATCCACCATCTGACTGACGGTTTGCGCCGCCAGCGGCACATGGTGATCCGGACAGCGCGGCTCGCCGACGCGGGCGAACAGCAGACGCAGATAGTCATGAATTTCGGTAATGGTGCCGACGGTGGATCGCGGGTTGTGCGAGGTCGATTTCTGCTCGATGGAAATCGCCGGCGATAACCCTTCGATATGGTCGACGTCCGGTTTTTCCATCAGCGACAGGAACTGACGGGCGTAGGCGGAAAGCGATTCGACGTAGCGTCGCTGCCCTTCGGCATACAGCGTATCAAAAGCCAGAGAGGACTTGCCTGAACCGGACAAACCGGTGACAACAATCAGTTTGTCGCGCGGGATAATCAGGTTGATGTTTTTGAGATTATGGGTTCGAGCACCACGAACTTCGATATTGTCCATTTACACTTCCCGTCTAGATGATACACCGTGTCCGTTTGAACGTTTTGCGGCGCTTTTGTGATCAATTGCGCAAAAAAACGGCATGGCCAGGTCGAAACGCATAATTATGACACAAAAAAACCTGAATGAATATCCAGTATATGAATGCAACAAGGTCGATCGCCGAGACAATTTTGGAATACACTATGCAGTTATCAACGCGGGTGTGGTTTCAGCCTTAGCGTGTTAAACTTACTCGTTTATACTGTGTAAAAATCATTCATCAGGAGAGAGCTCATGGCCAGCAGAGGCGTAAACAAAGTAATTCTGGTCGGGAATCTGGGCCAAGACCCGGAAGTCCGTTACATGCCGAATGGTGGCGCCGTTGCCAACATTACCCTGGCTACCTCCGAAAGCTGGCGCGACAAGGCGACCGGCGAGCAGAAAGAAAAAACCGAATGGCACCGTGTGGTGCTGTTTGGCAAGCTGGCGGAAGTGGCGGGCGAATACCTGCGTAAGGGTTCTCAGGTGTATATCGAAGGCGCCTTGCAGACGCGCAAATGGACCGATCAGGCCGGCGTTGAAAAATACACCACGGAAGTGGTCGTAAACGTGGGCGGCACCATGCAGATGCTGGGCGGCCGTCAAGGCGGCGGCGCTCCGGCAGGCGGCGGTCAGGCTGCTGGCGGTCAGGGCAACTGGGGTCAGCCTCAGCAGCCGCAGGGCGGCAACCAGTTCAGCGGTGGCCAGCAGTCGCGTCCGGCGCAGAACAGCAGCGCACCGGCGGCCAGCAGCAACGAACCGCCAATGGACTTTGACGACGATATTCCGTTCTAAAAAACGCCACGGCATTTTTGGTCAGGTCCTATGCGACAAGCCTCGATATTCGGGGCTTTTTTTCGCCGCCATGGTCAGTCTTGGCCGCGGCGATCGCCGGTCGCGGCTAGGGTGAAACAGTCGCGATCCCGCGCTTTAGTCCGGTGAGGGACCACGCTCAATAAATGTCGAAAGTGCAATATAACTGCGTACCGAGCGAACCCCTTCGACGTTCTGAATTTCCATCAGGAAGTTTTCCAGTGATTCGGTATCGGCAGCCCGTACCTTGATCAGTACACAGCCGTCTCCTGCCACGGTATGCAGCTCTTCGACTTCTCGTCGACTGGTAAACTGAAGCAGGGCGCGTGTCGCGTTATAGCTGCTGGTATTAATGATCAGGAAGGTTAATAGCGTCCGGCCCAGCTTGCAGCCATCAAGTCTTGCAACGGTTCCCTTTATGACCCCATCACGCTTCAGTTTCTTTACGCGGTCATGTACCGCAGGTGCTGAAAGGTTGACGATTTCGCCCAGTTCGCTGTAACTGCGCCCAGCATCTTCGGCCAGCGCGCCTAATATTTTTCGGTCAATCGCATCGAGTTCTGCCGGTTTGTGCCTCGCCTGCCTAATATCCTCTTTTTCTTTATCAAAGTCGGTCATGTAGCTTCACTTGCAGAATGAAAGTATGAATATAATTGATTTTACCTAATGATATTAATTCAGCAAGTCTGTACTGGAGTTTCAATGCCCATCGCTCTGTTCGCGCTCGCCATCGGCGCATTCGGCATCGGTCTTACCGAGTTCGTCATCGCCGGAATCCTTCCTCAAATCGCTGCGGATTTTAGCGTCACTATCCCGACCGCCGGGCTGTTGGCCACGACCTACGCACTGGGGGTTTTTGTTGGTGCTCCGCTTTTAACGGTGCTGGGTACCCATGTTCCCCGTAAAACCATGTTGATGGCACTGGCAGGCATTTTCACGCTTGGCAATATCATTACCGCGGTTGCGCCCACGCTGTCGCTGGCGATTGCCGGGCGTATTATCACCTCCTTCAATCACGGAGCCTTTTTTGGCCTCGGCTCGATCATTGCCGCTTCGCTTGTTGCGCCGGGTCGCCAGGCAAGCGCCATTGCCTTTATGTTTTCTGGGCTGACGTTGGCAAACCTGCTTGGTGTTCCGGTTGGTACCTGGCTGGCTCAGACCTTTAGCTGGCGGCTGGTTTTCTGGCTGATCGCAGGCATCGGTGTGCTTACTATTGTCAGTATCGCGCTGTTTGTTCCGCGCATCGAAAAAGGAAAGGCCATCGCCTTGAGAACGGAACTGCGCGCCTTTGCCGATCCCCAGGTTCTGCTGGTCATGGGGATTACCGTATTTGGTCCGGCGGCGTTCTTTACTTCCATTACCTATATCGCGCCGATGATGATTGAGGAAGCCGGTTTTTCGGCCGGTGGCGTGGCTTGGATAATGGTACTTTTTGGTTTCGGACTGGCGGTAGGAAACTGGCTTGGCGGCCGTTTCGCCGATCGCTCGCTGTTTGGCACGCTGTTGGTCACGCTGGCGGCCCAAGGGTTGGTACTGCTGGTTTTCTGGGGCGGCGTCGACAACCCGCTGATTGCCAGTGCCTCGGTATTCCTGATGGCTGCGTTTGGGTTCGCCACGGTTTCACCGATTCAGAAGTTAGTCATGGACCGCGCAAGCCACGCCGGAGCGCCCACCATGGCGGCATCGGTTAACATCGGCATGTTCAATCTGGGAAATGCGCTTGGCGCGTGGGTAGGGGGAGCGACCATTGCTGCCGGTTTGGGTCTGGCTTCACCGAACTGGGCCGGTGCCATTCTATCCTTTATCGGATTGGGTCTTGCCTTGCTGGCATGGCAAAGCGCCCGCAAAAATTATGCACTGCAGGCGCAGGCTGAATGAGTGGTTGCTTCAGGTTAACGCGGCCGTTAAGCAAAAACAGCTGCGTTACCGATGCTGCGCCCTTTGCGCTCGGGCTCTGTCAGGGGCGGACCAATGCCGGTCGTTTGGCATTGTATTGCCAGTTATCAATCAAGAACTGCATGCCCAGCGCGTCATTGCGATTTTTATCCGGCAGTGATTGATACAGCGCATGCGCGGCTTCAACCCGCGTCATATCCAGTTCGATGCCGAGCCCCGGTCCTGCTGGCAGTTCCAGATAACCGTCGCGGATCTGCGGCGGTTGGTGGGTCAGATGCTGACCGTCCTGCCAGATCCAATGGGTATCAAAGGCGGTGATGCGATCGCCCGGCGCAGCCGCTCCCAGATGAGCAACCATTGCCAGTGACACGTCAAAATGATTATTGGAATGGCAGCCGGTGGTCAGCCCCCATTCATGGCAGAGCTGCGCCACGGTATGCGCATTGCGCAGCGTCCAGAAATGCGGGTCGGCCAGCGGAATGTCAATGGCGTTCAGTTGTAACGCGTGCTGGAGCTGGCGCCAGTCATTGGCAATCATGTTGGTGGCAACGGGAATACCGGTTGCACGCCTGAATTCCGCCAGCGTCTCTCGCCCGGAGAACCCCTGTTCTGCGCCACAGGGATCTTCCAGATAGGGAACGCGCCCTGCAAGCTGTTTGCCAAAACCAATGGCCTCGTCCAGCGACCAACTGGCATTGGGGTCGACGGTGATGCGTGCCGTTGGGAAACGTGCCAGCAAGGCTTCAACGGTTTCCACTTCGTACTCGCCCGGATGTACGCCGCCTTTGAGTTTGAAGTCGCGGAATCCGTAGTGCTCCTGCGCCGCTTCTGCCAGCCTGACCACCGCTTGATGATCCATCGCAGGTTGATGACGCAGCCAAAACCAGGGGGCGCGCTGCTGCTCACTGCTCTGATAGTTCATCGTGGTCAGCTTGCGATCGGCGATATAAAACAGATAACCCAACACCGGTATGCGGTCTCGCTGCCGCCCGCTGGCCAGCAAATCGGCCACCGGCAGCTCAAGATGCTTGCCGAGCAGATCCAGCAGCGCCGCCTCAATCGCCGCCGCCGCATTGTAGAATTTTTCGGGATTCATCTGCGGAATATGCACGCGATCGGTCTGCTCGCTGGTTTGCTGCCGGGCATCGCTGGCGAAAAGCCGACTGACGGTGGCGTTCATTTGGCGTAATGAACTGCCGACCACCTGTGGCGTAAATTTTTCAAGCAGCGACAGGGTTGAGGCATGACATGGACATTCTCCCACCCCGCTATTGCCCGCCGAGTCGCCAATAATCACCAGGATGCGAGTGAAATGGCAGTTATGGGCACCGCCAATATTCAGCAGCATACTGTCGTAACCGGCAACCGGTACTACCCGCATGCTGTTAATGACTGGACTGTCGGGCATGTTCATTCTCCATCGAGTTGATTGCAGGGGGCGCTGGCTGGCGACGCAGCAACAGCCACAGGCCGGTGACCACCGAGACGCAGGTCAGGGCATACAGCCCGCCGGTAGTAGAACCGGTTGTGAGTTCCAGATAGCCGAACACCGTAGGCGCGAAGAATCCTCCCAGATTGCCTACCGAATTGATCAGCGCAATCCCCGGCGCCACGATACTGGCCGGCAGCTCGGCCTGGGGCATGGGCCAGAACAGCGTTGCGCTGACTTTTGAACCGATGCAGGCCACGATCATCGCCAGGAAACCGAACCAGGGGCCGCCGAGGGTAGCCATAAAGGTGCCACAGGCGGCGACCAGCATCGCCAGTCCCAGCCATTTGCTTAATTTGTTACGGTGTCTATCGCCAAGTCGCCCGACAATATTGAGCGCGACAATGGCGCACAACCATGGAAATGCGGTGAGCAAGCCGGTGCCAAAGCTGTTGAAACCTTGAATACGTTGAATGATTTGCGGTAGCCAGAAAACCAGCGTGTAACCGGTCATGGTCATGGTGAAAAAAAGCAGGCAGTAAACCAGGACATGGCGATCGGTCAACAGGTTCAGCTTACCCGGCGCGGTATACTGCGCGTCACGCTCGCTGTCTTCCTGCGCCAGCTGTTGTTGCAGGGCCTGCTTTTCCGCCGGCGTCAGCCAGCGGGCATCGTTCGGTCGTGAAACCAGAACCAGCATGGCAAGCAGCCCGACCAGCACCGAACCGCCTCCTTCCAGGAACATCACCCATTTCCAGCCGGCCAAACCAAGAAAATCATGCATCAGCAGGATCGAGCCGGTAATCGGGCCGGAAAACAGGAAAGCCCCGGCGGTGGCACTTAATACCATGGCGGTGGCGCGTCCCCGATAGGCATTGGGTACCCACTGGCGGAAATAAAACAGCACCCCGGGGAAGAAACCGGCTTCCGCCACGCCGAGCAGAAAGCGCAGCACATAAAAATGGACCGGTGAGCTGACGAATCCGGTCATCACCACCACTATTCCCCAACTAATCATGATGCGGGTTAACCAGACGCGGGCTCCGTACTTTTTCATCATCAGATTACTGGGGACTTCGAACAGCGCGTAGCCAATAAAGAATAGCCCGGCACCGAGTCCGAAGGCAGCGGCGCTGATGCCGGCGTCGAGCTGCAATTCCGCCTTGATAAAGCCGATATTGGAGCGATCTATCTGATTAATGATGAGCATTATCGCCAGCATGGGAATGATGCGTTTAAAAAACTTTCCGATGGCACTGGTGAGATGCGTCTCGTGCTGCTGGGATAAAAGCGGAGGCTGGATGGCAGGCATTCGTAACCCTCTTCTTTTTTATATAATTAGCGAAGAGACTATTCCCCGACATCGGGCAGAGATATGTGTAAATGCACTAATAATCTTGTGCATTATTTTAATGAGTTATGTATCAACGGCATAAATATGACTACCGCACGGGTGTTTAGTGGAATTGTGCGCTTATTCACAATTAATGGATGAAAAATTATGCGATTGCATTAGCGGCCGCCTGGCGAGTTGGGAGCGAACGGCCTGCAAAACGTGGCGTGGCGGAGGGTTGACGTATCTTGCTTATCGACCCGATGCGTTTGACACTGGCTGGCCTGCAAGGCCGAGGTATCAAAAACATCGCATAATGATAAGCTATGCGCACGTTAGATGTAGCGCCCGTCACTATGGCTCATGCCATAATAGCGCATCGCCGAGCCAACGCTCGGCTGATGTTCTTATCGCCCAGATTCAGCAGACGGGCCAATTTTTAGGAGTTCCCATGTCAAGTCACTTCCCGCAGGTTCGCCCGCGTCGTCTCAGAAAATCCGAGTCGCTGCGCACGTTATTCCAGGAAACCGAATTCAGCGTTAACGATCTGGTACTGCCGATCTTCGTCGAAGAAGAGGTGGATGATTACGCCGTCATCGAGACCATGCCTGGCGTGTTGCGCATTCCGGAGTCCAAGCTGGCTTATGAGATCGAGCGCTATGCCAAAGCCGGTATTCGTTCGGTGATGACGTTCGGCATTTCTCACCATATGGATGCCACCGGCAGTGATACCTGGAAGGAAGACGGACTGGTGGCGCGTATGGCGCGTATCTGTAAAGACACGGTGCCAGAAATGATCGTCATGTCGGATACCTGCTTCTGTGAATATACCTCGCATGGGCATTGTGGTGTCTTGCACGACCACGGCGTCGATAACGATGCTACGCTGGTCAATCTCGGCAGGCAGGCGGTTATTGCTGCCGCTGCGGGGGCAGATTTTATCGCGCCGTCGGCGGCGATGGACGGCCAGGTGCAGGCAATCCGCAGCGCGCTGGATGAAGCCGGCTTTATCGACACCTCGATCATGGCCTACTCAACCAAGTTTGCCTCCTCGCTGTATGGACCGTTCCGTGAAGCCGGCGGCAGCGTATTGCAGGGCAACCGCAAAAATTATCAGATGAACCCGATGAACCGTCGCGAAGCGATCCGCGAGTCGCTGATGGACGAACAGGAAGGCGCAGATGCGTTGATGGTGAAACCGGCCGGCGCTTATCTGGACGTGATCAGTGACATTCGAGCCGCATCGCGTCTGCCGTTGGCGGCCTATCAGGTCAGCGGAGAATACGCGATGATCAAGTTTGCCGCACAGGCCGGCGCGATTGACGAGCGTAAAGTGGTGCGTGAAACGCTGGGCGCCATCAAGCGCGCCGGTGCAGATATTATCCTTTCGTACTTTGCGATGGATATTGCCGAAAACGGCATCGATTACTGATCGTTTTCTCCGCAATAAAAAGCCCCGAAAGGGGCTTTTTGCCGTCTGGCATTCCTGATGCTAGGCGGAAAAACCGCCGTCGATGCTCAGGCTGGCGCCGGTGATGTAACCGGCTTCCGGACCGGCCAGATAGGCGACAAAGCTGGCAATTTCATCGTCTTTGCCGTAACGGCCGATCGCCATCATGGCCTTCAGCTGCTCGGCGAATTCGCCGCTGTCAGGATTCATGTCGGTATCCACCGGGCCAGGCTGTACGTTGTTGACCGTGATGCCGCGTGGGCCAAGATCGCGCGCCATGCCCTTGGTCAAACCGACCAGCGCCGACTTGCTCATGGCATATATCGCACCGCCGGCAAACGGCATGCGTTCAGCATTGGTACTGCCGATGTTGATGATGCGGCCATGATCGTTCATATGGCGTGCCGCTTCCTGGCTGGCGATAAAGACGCTGCGGACGTTAACAGCCAGCGTGCGGTCCAGATCTTCCAGTGGCAGCTCTTCGGTGTTGCCCAGTGCCAGGACGCCGGCGTTGTTCACCAGAATGTCCAGTTTGCCAAAGTGATTTACCGCCTGGCGAATCGCCTGTTGCAGTGCGGCAGCATTGGCGCTGTCGGCCTGAATGGCCAACGCCTTGCCGCCAGCGGCGGTAATCGCGCTGACGACGGCATCGGCCTTGTCGGCCGATGCGACATAGGTTAACGCCACGGCGGCACCTTCGCGCGCCAGACGTTTGGCCACTGCTGCGCCGATGCCGCGAGAACCACCTTGAACGAAGGCGACTTTTCCTGATAGTGAAAGCGTTGCTGACATGATGTATCTCCAAATTGGCGAGGGTCAGGATGACGTGGTCAGTATCAAAGAAATCAACCTCGGCCACTAGCCATAAAGAGCTATAATCAGCTTAAACCATTGGTTTGAAATCGGCCTGAAAGGAAAACGCATGTTGGGACATCTTGAATGTTTTGTCAGCAGCGCTGAGCTGGGCAGTTTTTCTGCTGCCGGCCGCAAATTAGGCATCAGCCCGGCCGCTGTGGGCAAAAATATCACCAAACTCGAAGCTCAGGTCAGGGTTCGCCTGTTCCAGCGCAATACGCGTAAATTGATCCTCACTGAAGAAGGAGAGCGTTTCCTTCAGGAGGTCAAAGGCGGTTTGCTATCGATTCAGTGTGCGCTGAAAGGGCTGAGCAGCGCCGGCGGCGTAGCGGCCGGTACGCTCAAGGTCAGTATGGGAACCGCTTTTGGCCTGCATTTTATGTTGCCGATGCTGCCGGGGTTTCTTGCCAGGTATCCAGCCATCATACCTGACTGGCATTTTGACAACCGCCAGGTCGATATCATCGGCGAGCAGTTTGACGCCGCGCTTGGCGGCGGTTTCGAACTGGCGCAGGGCATGATCGCCCGCGAACTGGCCCCGGCGCATGGCGTGTTGGTCGCTTCGGCCGACTATCTGCGGCGACAGCCAGCGCTGCAGCATCCGGAGCAGTTGGCTGAGCATGCGGGTATCTTCATTCGCTCCCCGCAAACCGGGCGTATCAGAAACCTGCCGTTGCGCAATCCAGACAATGAACAGCGCCCGGCCGCCATGCAGGTAGCCATGACGGTGAACGAACCTGCGGCGGCGGCGCAGGCGGCGGAAATGGGCATGGGGATCGCGCTGATTGCCATGCCGAATGCCTTGCCCTATCTGGAAAGTGGCCACCTGGTCAGGGTGTTGCCGGAATGGTATGTCGATCGTGGCAGCGTACGTCTCTATTTTCCCAGCCTTAAATTTTTGCCGACCAAAACCCGGGTCTTTGTCGATTACATCATCGAGCAGTTTCGCACGCAGCAACTGGCGGCGCGTTTCGATGCGCGCAGAAAATAATGACGGCAGCCGATAGCTGCGCTGGCGGGGGGCGGGATTCGCCACTACCTTTAAACAAGGCTGAGTGGGGAGAAAAGATTATGGTTACGCATGCATTTATCGGCAGCTGGTCACTGGTATCTTCGGTGTTCAAGAATGAAGAAGGTACGGTGAGCCATCCGCTTGGCGAACAGGTGTTGGGGCGGATCAACTACGAAGCCAACGGCACCATGGCGGCACAGTTGTACAGCGCCGTACGACCGAAGTTTACCTCGAGCGATCCGGCGCAGGGTACGGACAGCGAGCTGCGATCGGCATTTATCAACATGATCTGCTATTACGGCCGTTATCAGATTGACGAGCCGGATCAGCGGGTGATCCATCAGGTTGAGGGCTGCTCGTTCCCCAACTGGATCGGCAGCCGGCAAGTGCGTTTTTATACCTTTACCGACGACAAACTGACGCTGCGCACCGTGCCGCTGCAAATCGGCAACGGCGTGCAGATTGGTGAGCTGGTATGGCAACGGATCGGGGACGCTCCATGATCATTGTTCACCACCTGAATAATTCCCGCTCTCAGCGTATTCTCTGGTTGTTGGAAGAGCTGGAGGTGCCGTACCAGGTGCAACGTTATCAACGCGATAGCGTTACCTTGCTGGCGCCTGCCGAACTCAAAAAGATCCATCCGCTGGGCAAGTCGCCGGTGATTGTCGATGGCGACCTGACGCTGGCGGAATCCGGTGCGATTATTGAATATCTGCAAGAGGCCTACGACGCGCAGGGGCAGTTCATGCCCACCGATTACCATGCGCGCCAGCAGTATCGTTACTGGCTGCATTATGCCGAAGGTTCGTTGATGCCGTTGCTGGTGATGAAGCTGGTGTTTGGCCGGCTCGATCATCCGCCGATGCCGTGGCTGATGCGGCCGATCGCTGGAGCGATAGGCAAGGGGGTCCAGCGCGAATACCTGGATAAACAGATAGCAACGCATCGTGATTATCTGGAGCAGCATTTGGCGGCCAACGTCTGGTTTGTCGGCAATGATTTCAGCGCGGCGGATATTCAGATGAGTTTCCCGCTGGAAGCGTTGGCCGCGCGTTACCGGCTGGACGATTGCCCGAAGCTGCGTGACTTCCTGCAACGCATACGTGCACGTCCGGCTTATCAACGGGCGTTGCAACAGGGCGGGCCCTATGACCTGCTGAGTTGACAAGCTGGACTATACTCGATGGGTCAAGGTTTATGGAGATAGCCGATGGCTACGCAAATCTTTATTAATCTGCCGGTCAATGACCTGCCTGCGGCAATGACGTTTTTTGACCGGCTTGGTTTTACCTTCAATCAGCAATTTAGCGACGACACCGCTGCCTGCATGGTGGTGAGTGACACTATTTATGTGATGTTGCTGACACACGACAAATTCAAAATGTTTACCCCCAACCCAATCAGCGATGCCAGGAAGGCCAGCGAAGTGCTGCTCTGTCTGTCACAACCCAGTCGCGCCGCGGTGGACGACCTGGTGCGCAAGGCGGTAGCGGCCGGCGGCAATACCTATCATCAACCGCAGGATCACGGCTTTATGTACGGCCATGGTTTTCAGGATCTGGACGGCCATATCTGGGAGCTGATGTATATGGATCCGCAGGCAATGGCGTCACAGAACCCTGCGTAACCTCTTTTCAGCGGCAGTCGGTTTACCGCCTGCTTATTTATGTGACAAAAGTCGCAATTTCCGTAATGATGGCGTCACACGCTTTTCGGCCGGTTGTGTTGCGATCTTTAGTTGATCACACGGCCTGGAAGGCGGGATAATCGTTTGCCTACACCAAAACATCATAAATTCACCGGTACCGTGCAATGAGAGTTAATCGTTTGCCTTGAATTGCGGCGCCTATTGGCTGCGATTGGGAAGGATAAATAAGCAAACGTGACGGAAACGATTCCGTTATTGCCTTGCATGGGCAGGTGAGCCGCTTTTGCGAAAAACACAGGGGACAGCAGCATGTCGGATTCTCAAGCAAACAACGCCGTTAAATCAAAAGGCGGGCTTGACGGGTATTTCAAGATTTCAGCGCGTGGCAGCAATGTGCGTCAGGAAGTGGTGGCCGGTCTGACGACCTTCCTGGCCATGGTCTATTCGGTGATCGTGGTGCCGAGCATGCTCGGCAAGGCCGGTTTCCCACCGACTGCGGTATTTGTCGCGACCTGTCTGGTGGCCGGCTTGGGGTCGTTGCTGATGGGGCTGTGGGCCAACCTGCCGATGGCGATTGGCTGCGCGATTTCACTGACCGCCTTCACCGCATTCAGCCTGGTGCTGGGCCAGCATATCAGCATTCCGGTCGCGCTGGGTGCGGTGTTCTTGATGGGCGTATTGTTTACCGTGATTTCGGTTACCGGTATTCGCTCCTGGATCTTGCGCAATTTGCCGATGGGCGTGGC
The DNA here is from genome assembly GCF_041448735.1 of Serratia odorifera. Taxonomy (NCBI): domain Bacteria; kingdom Pseudomonadati; phylum Pseudomonadota; class Gammaproteobacteria; order Enterobacterales; family Yersiniaceae; genus Serratia; species Serratia odorifera. The sequence goes on from NZ_JBGMUT010000003.1 coordinate 70,158, forward strand.
GCACGGCACCGGTATCGGTATCGGCCTGTTCCTGCTGCTGATTGCCGCCAACGGCGTTGGTCTGGTGGTGAAGAACCCACTGGACGGGTTGCCGGTAGCGCTGGGCGCCTTTACCTCGTTTCCGGTGGTGATGACGCTGCTCGGTCTGGCGGTGATTTTCGGCCTGGAAAAACTGCGAGTGCCGGGGGGCATTCTGCTGGTGATTATCGCCATTTCGGTCATTGGCCTGATTTTTGACCCGGCGGTGAAGTACCAGGGACTGTTCGCCATGCCAAGCCTGGCTGACGAAAATGGCAACTCGTTGATTTTCAGCCTGGATATCATGGGTGCATTGCAGCCGGTGGTGTTGCCGAGCGTGCTGGCGTTGGTGATGACCGCGGTGTTTGACGCCACCGGCACCATCCGCGCAGTGGCCGGGCAAGCCAACCTGCTGGATAAGGACGGCCAGATCATCAACGGCGGCAAAGCATTAACCTCCGACTCGGTGAGCAGCATTTTCTCCGGTCTGGTCGGCGCCGCGCCGGCTGCGGTCTACATCGAGTCGGCTGCGGGCACCGCCGCCGGTGGCAAGACCGGCCTGACGGCCACCGTGGTCGGTTTGCTGTTTCTGCTGATCCTGTTCCTGTCGCCGTTGTCGTATCTGGTTCCGGTATACGCGACCGCGCCGGCGCTGATGTACGTTGGCCTGCTGATGCTCAGCAACGTGACCAAACTGGATTTCAACGACTTTGTCGATGCGATGTCCGGCCTGCTGTGCGCGGTGTTTATCGTACTGACCTGCAACATCGTTACCGGCATCATGCTGGGCTTTAGCGCGCTGGTGATTGGCCGTATTTTCTCCGGCGAATGGCGCAAGTTGAACATCGGCACCGTGCTGATTGCCGTTGCGCTGGTCGCCTTCTATGCAGGCGGCTGGGCTATCTAAGCGTATCTTTAGCGGGGACGCCGTCGCTGCGTCCCCGTTTCATCGCTTCCATTCAGATAAGTCTCCTTCTTTATTTCGCCGTTTTTGAAAGGCACAACAAGCTTTCATCGCCATAAAAAAGTGTTCTACTATCACAGATACTCTGGCAACGAGCCTTTGTGGTCTGAACCGTAGAGTCTAAGGAAAGCATGGAAATCTTTTTTACTATTCTTATTTTAATCCTGGTGGTTTCACTGTCTGGGGTGGTGACACGAATGTTGCCGTTCCAGGTGCCGTTACCGTTAATGCAAATTGCCATCGGTGCGATGTTGGCCTGGCCGCATTTCGGGCTGCACGTTGATTTTGATCCTGAACTGTTTTTAGTGCTGTTTATTCCGCCGTTGCTGTTTGCTGACGGTTGGAAAACCCCAACGCGCGAATTTATCCATCACGGTCGCGAAATTCTCGGGCTGGCGCTGGTGCTGGTGTTGATCACCGTGGTCGGGGTCGGCTATCTGATCTACCTGATGGTGCCTGGCATTCCGCTGGTAGCGGCATTTGCGCTGGCGGCGGTGCTGTCGCCAACCGATGCGGTGGCGCTGGGCGGCATCGTCGGCAAGGGGCGCATTCCCAAATCCATTATGGGCGTACTGGAAGGTGAAGCGTTGATGAACGACGCTTCCGGCCTGGTATCGCTTAAATTCGCCATTGCGGTGGCGATGGGCACCATGGTGTTTACCGTCGGCGGCGCGACGCTGGAGTTCCTCAAGGTGGCGATCGGTGGTCTGCTGGCAGGGGTGGCGGTGACCTGGCTGTACAGTAAGTCGCTGCGCATCATGAGCCGCTGGAGCGGTGACGACCCGGCGACGCAAATCGTCTTGCTGCTGTTACTGCCGTTCGCTTCTTACCTGATTGCCGAACACATCGGCGTTTCCGGCATTCTGGCGGCGGTGGCGGCCGGCATGACCATCAGCCAGTCTGGTGTGATCCGCAATGCGCCACTGGCCATGCGACTGCGAGCCAACAGCGTCTGGGCGATGCTGGAGTTTGTCTTCAACGGCATGGTGTTCATCATGTTGGGTCTGCAACTGCCGGGGATATTGGAAACCTCTATCCTGCAGGCTGAACTGGATCCTACCATTGAGACCTGGTACCTGTTCGTTGACGTGGCGATCATTTATGCCGCGCTGCTGATCCTGCGTTTTACCTGGCTGTGGCTGATGAAAGGCGCCAGCAAACGCTTCCTGAAAAAGCGCCCGTTGCTGTTTGGCGATTACACCACGCGTGAACTGTGGGTGGCGTCGTTCGCTGGGGTGCGTGGGGCGATTACGTTGGCCGGTGTGTTGTCGATTCCGCTGTTGTTGAGCGATGGCAGCGCGTTCCCGGCGCGTTACCAACTGGTGTTTATCGCCGCCGGTGTGATCCTGCTGTCGTTGCTGGTCGGGGTGCTGGCATTGCCGCTGTTGCTGCGCGGCGTGCAGGTGGCGGACAAGAGCGCCAGCAAAAGCGAGGAGCGCATGGCAATTGCCATGGCAGCGGAAGTGGCGATCGAAAGCATCAATAAAATGGAAGAACGCCTGGCGGCAGATACCGAAGAAAACCTCGATCCACAGGTGTTGAAGGAAATCAGTTCGCGGGTGGTGGGAACGCTGCGGCGGCGGATCGCCAGCGAAGACGATATTGAAAACGCGCTGGAGCTGGAAAACTTGGAACGGCGTTTCCGCCTGACGGCATTGCGCGCCGAACGTGGGGAGTTGTATCACCTGCGCGCCACGCAGAAAATCAGCAACGAGACGCTGCAAAAATTGCTGCATGACCTCGACCTGCTGGAAGCGTTGCTGGTGGAACGCGAAGGATAATGCCACAGGGCCGCGTTTGCGGCCCTGATTATTTCAGCGTCGGCCAGAAGTCGCGACAGCAGGCAATCCAGGCCTGTGCGCTATGGGAAAGATAACTGCCCTGGCGCCAGATCAAGCCGACCTTCCATTCCATTACCGGTTCCAGTGGCAGCCAGATCAAACTGCTTTTATCCAGCCACTGGCACACCGGTTCCGGCAGCATGGCTATCCCGACGCCGGCCTGGACCATCGAAGCCAGAAAATCCCACTGTCCGCTGCGTACCGCGATTTTTGGGGCGATATCGGCCTGGCGGAATGCGGTCATCAGCATTTTGTACAGCGCGAAATCCTCGTTGTAAATCAGGATTGGCCAGTCAGCCAATTCGCTGATAGCCACGCTGGTGCGGGTTTGCCAGTGCGCATTGCGCGGGGCGACCACGCACATGGGATGGCGTAGCAACGGCAAGAAGGTGAGCGGTTGTTCGACATCGGGCGAATATACCGTCATGGCGAGATCCAGTTCGCCGGCCAGCACCGCCTGTTCGCCGGACAGTCCCCCCAGTTCGGAAATCTTCAGTTCTACGCCAGGATAGGTTTGGCGAAAGGTACGGATCAGTTCGGCGATCTGCCGGCCCACCATCGGCGGTATGCCCAGTCGCAGCACCCCTTTACGTACCGAGCCGATGTCTTCAAGCTCCGCCTCAAGCTGGCGGAATTCATCCAGAATGGCCAGACCGCGCTGATAAACCGCCTGACCGCTGTCGGTCAGATGCAGCTTTCGCCCCTCGCGGATTAGTAGCGTGCATTCCAGTTCCTCTTCCAGGTGACGCAGCATTTTGCTGATGGTTGGCTGGGTGACAAACAGTTTTTCCGCGGCGCGGGTAAAACTTTGCTGACGCACCACTTCAACGAAGTAGCGCAGGGTGCGAACATCCACAGTTTTTCTCCAGATGAGCGATACCGGCGGTAAACTATTCCCTTACGGCATGATGTTGATAATTTTAATTCATTTCAGTGGATGTTTCTCGGCTGCGTATACTGAAACTCGGAATTTTTTGCTCGAGGTTAGATGCCATGTCTATGGCGTTACGCGCGGCGGCGCCATCGCTGCTCAACCGCTTACAGGTACCGATCCAGGTCATTTTGTATGTGGTGCTATTTCTGATTGCCGATCGGCTGGTACAGCAGTTTCATCTGCCGCTGCCGGCCAATATCGTCGGCATGTTGATGCTGCTGTCGTTGATTGTGCTGCGGGTGTTGCCGCTGCGCTGGGTGAAGGCCGGTTCACGCTGGTTACTGGCCGAAATGCTGCTGTTCTTTGTCCCGGCGGTGGTGGCGGTGGTGAACTACGCCCAGTTACTGATGGTGGAGGGGTGGAAGATCTTTCTGGTGATCGCCATCAGCACCACGTTGACACTGGGTGCGACCGGAGTGGTGGTCGATCGCGCCTACCGTTTCGAACTTTGGCTGCAACGGCGTAAAGCACGATGAATGACTTTTTTATCAGTGCGGTGTGTTTTGCCGCGACGCTGGCGCTGTATTACGTCAATAAGAAACTGTATCGCCGGCGGCGTACGCTGTTGCTGATGCCGCTGGTGTTAACGCCGATGGTTCTGGTACTGCTGCTGGTGGTAACGCACGTTTCCTATCAGGATTATATCGGTGAAACCCATTGGCTGCTGTGGCTGCTTGGCCCGGCGACCATCGCGTTTGCCGTGCCGGTTTACGAGAATCTGCATATTATTCGCCGCCACTGGCTGTCGCTCGGCGTTGGGGTCGTCACCGCGGTGCTGGTAGCGGTGTACAGCTCGGTGTGGCTGGCGCAGCTGCTGACGTTGCCGGAAGAAGTACAACGTAGCCTGGCGGTACGTTCGATTACCACGCCATTTGCCTTGGAGGCCGCCAGACAAATGGGCGGCCAGCCGGATTTGGTTGCGCTGTTTGTGGTGATCACCGGGGTGTTTGGCATGGCGATTGGGGAGATCCTGTTTCTGCGGTTAGCAGTGCGCAGTCGTCTGGCGAAGGGGGCCGGGCTTGGCGCCTCGTCACACGGCGCCGGCACCGCCCGCGCCTATGAAATGGGTGAAGAGGAAGGGGTGGTTTCAAGTTTGGTGATGATGCTGGCTGGCATCATCACCGTCGTGGCCGCGCCGCTGATTGGCCAACTGATGTGGTAAATGCAGACCTCTGCGCCGGTGAAGGCCGGCGCCGAAGCTGTTAGCGTCGTGCGGCGTCGATCAGCGCAACCACCAGCGGTGATAGCTGTTCATGCAACGCGGCGCGTTCAGACTGGAACAGCGTTGCCATGAAAAAACGGTGCTCGGGCAGTTCGATGGAGCGCACATCGCCCTCGCGATCGTGGCCGCTGATAATCAGCGGATATGGCTGGAGTTCGGCGACAAAATCCGGATTTACACCAAAGTTACAGTGATACCCCTCATGCGTTTCCAATCGGCCATAGATTTCAGCAATGCGCGTTTGCGGCAGAAAGACGACGGTGTCGGTTTTTTCCACCAGCGAGCAGGTTAACGGGGTAATGACCTGGCGGCCATCGCTGTCGGTTTCCGCGTGGCTGGCATTGTGCCAGCCCATGACGTTACGGGCATACTCCACTACCGCATACTGGAACCCACCGCAGGAGCCGAGGAATGGCACGTTCTGCTCGCGTGCGTGGCGGATAGCGATAAATGCGCCGTCATCGTTTTGATACGGGCTACCGGGGACGAGCCAGATGGCGTCGTAGTCTGCCAGTACTTCAGCATGGTTGACGGTTTCAGTCGGCAACCAGCAGGAGTCGATGTCGACATCCAGGTGAGCGGCGGCAAGGGACAGAGCAATGGGAATGGCCTGGTGGGCAACGGCCTGGGGACGAAAGTCTCCGACCAAGGCAATGCGGACTCGGGTTTTCATTACTGTTTCCTGTGTAGGGAAAGTATGAAGGTTACAACAATGTTAACTATAGTGCCGCTGGAATCTGGCAATATGGCACGAAATGCCGGGGAGATAACAGCGGGCGCAGCAGGCGCTACGCCCGGCATGGCAGGGGATCAGTACAGGGACGGCGCACCGGTCGGGCGCGTTTTGAACCGGCGATGCAGCCACATATATTGCTCTGGCGCTCGCATAATCTCTTTTTCTACCACTTTGTTCATATAGGCCGCTGCGGCCATTTCATCGGCGATTGGGTAATCTTCCAACGCCGGCTGGATCAGCAGATCGTAACCGCTGCCGTTTTCACGGCGAATCAGCACTACCGGCACCAACGCCGGTTTAGCCATGCGTGCCAGCATAAAGGTGCCGCTGGTGGTGGCGGCCTGGTCAACGGCAAACAACGGTGCGAAAACGCTGCCGCGTGGGCCGTAATCCTGATCCGGTGCGAACCACACCGCTTCGCCGCGCTTCAGCGCATGTACCATGCCGCGCAGATCCTTACGATCGAGCATCGCCTTGTTGGAGCGCATGCGACCTTTGGTCTGCGCCCATTCCATGGCCTTATTGTTGTGCGGGCGATACATCGCCATCATCGGCTGGCACAGGCCCATCGCGCGGCCGCCGAGTTCCAGTGACATGAAATGCACGCCAATCACCAGCACGCCGCGCTGGTTTTGCTGCGCCATTTTGAGGTGGTTGATGCCGGACACGTTAAACCAGCGTTTTACACGTTTGTCGGACCAGAACCAGGCCATGCCGGTTTCCAGCAGACCCATGCCGAGGGATTCGAAATTGCCGATCACCTTGCGCTCACGCTGTGCTTCGTCCATATCCGGGAAACACAGTTCCAGGTTGCGGCGGGTGATCGAGACGCGGCGCTTCAAAAAGCGCATCGAGGTACGGCCCATCCATACCCCCAGTCGGTGTAATACGGGGTAGGGCAGTTGAACCAGCAGGAACAGCACCGCGAGGCCAAACCAGGTCAGCCAGTAGCGGGGGTGCAACAAGGCACGTTTGAATTTTTGCGGACGCTTCATATCAACTCATTTTGCGTTAAGGGGTAGAAACCTGTAACGCATAAAGAAGCCACTCGATAGCGATACAATTACTCAGACACCCAGACCAGATTATCGTTTAGTCATTGACTAAATCTTTACATTCGAAGGGCGGTTCGCGTGCTAATCAGGCGGAAGAAGAACGGCTGTTGGCAAGCCGACGTGGCTCTAAGAATGTACAGTATACCACAGCCTACGGCAGTGAATGTAAGAGGGATATGTGATTATTCTCATTCCGCCGCCGTGAGGATACGGTGAGTCACTGCCGTGCTGGTAAGGCCTGGCTACGCTGCAAAGCGATTAAGCGACGGCATGAGCGGTGTGCCCGTCGTTTTTCGTCGGCGCCCGTCTGGGCAAATAAAAAGGCGCCGCCTCTTGCGAGGTTGCGCCTTTTCAACATGCAACTGACTAGTATCAGTTCATGCCGTATTTTTTCAATTTCTTACGCAGGGTACCGCGGTTGATGCCCATCATCAGGGCTGCACGGGTCTGGTTGCCACGGGTGTATTGCATCACCATGTCCAACAGTGGCTGTTCAACTTCAGCCAATACCAGCTCATACAGGTCGTTCACATCCTGACCATTCAGTTGAGCAAAATAGTTCTTCAGTGCTTGTTTAACCGAGTCGCGCAGAGGCTTTTGGGTCACTTGATCCTGTGAGTTCACGGTTGAAACGGTCAGTACGTCAGAATTTACGCGTTGTTCGAACATAGTTCTGTCAGCTCTTTTTTGTTACGCAAGATTTTCGAAATATGCCTCCAACGCCTCCAGCTGTTCGCTGGCATCCTCTATGGCGTTGAATGTGCGCCGAAACTGGTCATTCGGGGCGTGTTCCTGTAGGTACCAGGATACGTGCTTACGAGCAATCCGGAATCCCTTGCCTTGGCCGTAAAAGCCGTGCAATTCCCGAATGTGCCCTATCAACAAGCGCTTTACCTCGCCAAGTGGCAGCGGTGGCAGCAACTCCCCAGTGTCCAGATAATGCTGGATTTCCCGGAAGATCCAGGGTCTCCCCTGAGCAGCACGGCCTATCATCAGAGCGTCAGCCCCGGTGTAGTCGAGCACTGCCCTGGCTTTATGCGGGTCAGTAATGTCGCCATTCGCGATAATCGGAATGGAAACGTTCTGCTTAACTGCCCGAATGCTGTCGTATTCCGCGTCGCCGTTAAACAGGCAGGCACGGGTTCGGCCATGAATCGTCAAGGCCTGAATACCACAGTCTTCGGCCAATTGGGCAATCTCTACACAGTTACGGTGTTCTGGTGCCCAGCCGGTACGGATTTTCAGCGTTACCGGTACATCCACCGCATTAACTACCGCGAGGAGGATCTGTTTAACCAGATCCGGGTACTGCAACAAGGCAGACCCTGCAAGTTTCCGGTTCACCTTCTTGGCCGGGCAACCCATATTGATGTCGATGATCTGCGCGCCGCTGGCCACGTTAATCTGGGCGGCGGCGGCCATATCATCCGGATCGCAACCGGCAATTTGCACGGAGCGAATCCCAGGTTCATCGCTATGAACCATGCGCAGACGTGACTTATCCGTTCGCCACACCTCCGGATTGGAGGAGAGCATTTCGGATACAGCCATCCCAGCACCCATTGCATGACACAAGGTTCTGAACGGGCGATCGGTGATCCCGGCCATCGGGGCCGCAATCAGGCAATTTGTTAACTGGTGGTGTCCAATGCGCATAGACAAAGAGTGACCATACTGTGTCCGCAAGGGCGCGTATATTACGCATTTTTTCGTCGAGATGAAAGGCCAAACTTTGACCAATTTACTGCAATCGATCAATGAAAATGCGCTTCACAGCGCGGCTATAAAATATTATATATATTTAACAACAACTTGATTAATTGTGCTCATTTTGTGTTCAGCAAAATAATCGCCAAACAACAGGATTTTATCTGTCGCTGACGGCTTTTTAGCAACTAAACAGCAGGAAGCGGCGGGAGTTATCAGGGTAAAACATTGATGTTGGAGCAATATCGTGGGGGGGCTTCTCGGCGATGCAGAGGCGGCGACGCTGAAAAGGGCGAGTGGCTCCGTCGATGATGATAAGTCCATTCAGCGGCTGTATGGGGCGTCTGTTGGCATACGGGAACACCAGTGTGGCCGGAAATGGCGTCAGCGGTGAGCCATCACCGCCGAGGGGGAAGCAGAGCAACTCGCTCCCACCGTATTTTACCGCGGCGGTGGGGGCGAGCAAACGCGGATGCTTAGCGGCGTTGACCGGTAATGCGGCACCAGTCTTCTCTTTCGGCGACCGGGTCGAGCGCAAAGCTATCCTGGTAGGCTTCTGCCACGCTGCTTGCCTGGGTCGCCAGCACGCCGGACAGGCCAAGATAACCGCCGGACTTTGGCAGGCAGCCAATCAACGGTGCCAATTCGCGCAGTGGCCCAGCCAGAATGTTCGCCACCACCACGTCAGCCTGTAAATCGGCCGGCTGGTCTTTAGGCAGATACAGCTCCAGCCGCTCTGAAACGCCGTTACGCTGGGCGTTGTCACGACTGGCCTGAATCGCCTGCGGGTCGATATCAATGCCGATGGCGCGTGCGGCACCGAGTTTCAGCGCCGCAATCGCCAGAATGCCGGAGCCGCAGCCGAAATCGATCACGGTTTTACCTGCCAGATCGAGGCCGTCGAGCCATTGCAGGCACAGCGCGGTGGTCGGGTGCGTGCCGGTACCGAATGCCAGGCCCGGATCCAGCATCACGTTGACGGCGTCAGGATCTGGCACGTCGCGCCAGCTCGGGCAGATCCACAGACGTTCGCCGAAGCGCATCGGGTGGAAGTTATCCATCCATTCGCGCTCCCAGTCCTTGTCTTCCAACTGTTCGATTTTATGGCGGAAGCCGGCACCCAGTAGCGGGTGTTGCTCCAGGATCGCCACCACTTCGGCCATATCGGTTTCAGCGTCGTAAAGACCGATCACATCGGTATCACCCCACAGCAGGGTTTCTCCCGGCAGCGGTTCAAATACCGGATTATCGTGGGTGTCCTGAAAGGTCACCGAGACCGCGCCGCTTTCGACCAGCGCATCGCTCAGGGCTTCCGCCTGGCTGCCGGTGGTGTTCAGTTTAAGTTGGATCCAAGGCATAACAATTCTCTTCAAGAAGATAAGGATGATGCCGCCCGGCGCTTGTCGCCGAAGGCATTACCGATATAAAACGCCAGCAGGCTCAACAGCAGCGCAGGCACGATAGGATGCAACCCGGCTAACTGCAGTTTCAGGCTGGCCAATAGCGTATAGCATACCGCACCTGTCACCATTGAGCTAAGGGCGCCCTGGGCATTGGCGCGCTCCCAGTACAGGCCGAGCACCAGCGGCCACAGGAACACCGCCTCCAGGCCACCAAACGCCAGCAGGTTCAGCCAGATGATCATCTCGGGCGGACGCCATGCGGCCAGCAGCACCAGCAGCCCGAGGATGAGCGTGGTCAGGCTGGAGAAGCGCTTGATCATTTTTTCGTTACCCACCTGCTGCGGCCGCACGCCAAGGTACAGGTCTTTTATGATGGTGGCGGAAGATTGCAGCAGTTGAGCATTGATGGTCGACATGATCGCCGCCATTGGCGCGGCGAGGAAAATACCGGCGGCATAGGGTGGTAGCACGGTGATCATCAGCGTCGGGATCACCTGATCGGGGATCTTCAAGTCGGGGAGTACCGCACGGCCCAGCGCGCCGGCCAGGTGCATGCCAAACATCAACAGCGCCACCACCACGGTGCCAAGAATAATGCCGCGGTGTACCGCTTTACTGTCTTTGTATGAAATGCAGCGCACTGCGGTATGCGGCAGGCCAATTACCCCGAAGCACACCAGGATCCAGAACGAGGCCATAAACGGCAGGCTGAGGATCTGCTCTCCACCCTGCGGCGATACCAGCGCTGGATCGATCTGTTGCAGTTTGTCCACCGCGCTGTGCAAGCCGCCGGCAGCGTGGATCACCGCCGTCAGCAGCAATACGGTGCCCAACAGCATCACCAGTCCCTGCATGGCGTCGTTGAGCACGCTGGCGCGGAATCCGCCGAATGCGGTATACAGCGCGATGCTGAGGCCGAAAATCAGCAAGCCGGTGTCATAAGGGATACCCGCTGCGGTTTCCAGCAGGCGGGCGCCGCCGATAAACTGTACCGTCATGGCGCCGAGAAATGCCACCAGCAGGCTCAGGCTGGCCAGCCACACCAGCAACCGGCTGTGATAACGGGCGAACAGCATATCGTTAAGGGTGATAGCGTTATAGCGCCGTGCCAAAATAGCGAACTTCTTGCCCAGTACGCCAAGCGACAGCCACACCGCCGGCAGTTGGATCATTGCCAGCAGCACCCAGCCAAGACCATATTTATACGCCGCGCCCGGCCCGCCAATAAACGAACTGGCGCTGATGTAAGTGGCCGTCAGCGTCATCGCCAGCACAAAGCCGCCCATCGAGCGGCTGCCGAGAAAATATTCATTGAGAAAATTGCCGCTCTGCCGACGGCTGTAGGCATAGGCTGAAAGCCCGAATACCAGCAACAGGTAGGCGATCAGCGGGATGATGATTTCAGTTTGCATCGTTGTCCTCCAGCGGGATATCGCGGAATACGCTGCGAACCATCAGCCAGCACAATACGATAAACAACAGCGGCACCAGCAGGCAGGCCATTTCGAACCAGTGCGGCAGGCCGGTGACGCCTATTTCGCTGTCCGGCAGATAGGCTGCCAGCGCCCAGGCGAGCACATACAACAGCGTGAGGCCAAGCGCCCAGCGCGCTTCACGATGAGCCTGTATAAAACGTTTTTCCATCCGTAGCTCCAAGCGGTTTACGGTCTCCCCGTTGTTTTGCGCCGTAGCGGCAATGCCAGGGGGAAGATGGATTTACCAGAGGAAAGGGATTTTACGTCAAGGTCGGCATTTGCCAAGTGATTAAGCTACCGGAAGCCGCAAAGAAAAGGGCCGGTGATATACCGGCCCTGGTCATATGAGATCAGGCGACAACTCAGGTTTCTTGCAGACCCAGTTTCTTCTCCAGATAGTGGATATTGGTACCACCGTGCTGGAAGTTTTCGTCGTTCATGATCTTGAGTTGCAGCTCAACGTTGGTTTTGATGCCGTCGATGATCAGTTCAGCCAGCGCATTTTTCATACGCGCGATCGCCACGTCACGGTTTTCACCGTAAGTGATCAGCTTGCCGATCATGGAGTCATAATATGGCGGCACGGTATAACCGGAATAAATATGAGACTCCCAACGCACACCAAAGCCGCCTGGCGCATGGAAACGGGTGATCTTGCCCGGGCTTGGCAGGAAGGTGTTAGGATCTTCGGCGTTGATACGGCATTCCACCGCATGGCCCTGTACCTTCACTTCTTCCTGTTTGATCGACAGCGGTTGACCGGCAGCGATGCGCAGCTGCTCTTTGATCAGATCCACGCCGGTGATCATTTCGGTAACCGGGTGTTCTACCTGGATACGGGTGTTCATTTCGATGAAATAGAACTCGCCGTTTTCATACAGGAACTCGAAGGTGCCTGCACCACGGTAGCCGATTTCCACACAGGCCTTCGAGCAGCGCTCGCCAATGTAGCGACGCATTTCGTTGGTGATGCCGGGTGCCGGTGCTTCTTCGACCACTTTCTGGTGGCGACGCTGCATCGAACAGTCACGCTCGGCCAGATAGATGGCGTTACCCTGGCCGTCCGCCAACACCTGAATTTCGATGTGGCGTGGGTTTTCCAGGTATTTTTCCATATAAACCATGTCGTTGTTGAAAGCCGCTTTGGCTTCCGCCTTGGTCATGGAAATGGATTGTTCAAGATCTTTGTCGCTGCGTACAACGCGCATACCGCGACCGCCGCCGCCGCCGGACGCCTTGATAATCACCGGATAGCCGATGCGTTTGGCAAAGGCGCGGTTCTTATCCATGTCGTCGGTCAACGGGCCGTCAGAACCGGGTACGCAGGGTACGCCGGCTTTCTTCATCGCGTTGATGGCGGAAACCTTGTCGCCCATCAGGCGGATGGTTTCGGCTTTCGGGCCGATGAAGATGAAGCCGGAACGCTCGACCTGCTCGGCAAAGTCGGCGTTTTCGGACAGGAAACCGTAGCCCGGGTGGATCGCCACTGCGCCGGTGATTTCAGCGGCAGAGATGATGGCCGGGATATTCAGGTAACTTTTTACCGATGGTGCCGGACCGATGCACACGGTCTCGTCAGCCAGCAGTACGTGTTTCAGATCGCGATCGGCTGCGGAGTGTACCGCAACGGTCTTGATGCCCAGCTCTTTGCAGGCACGCAGGATACGAAGCGCGATCTCGCCACGGTTGGCGATAACAATTTTATCAAGCATGTGGTGCGCCTCGTTATTCGATGACGACCAGTGGCTCGTCATATTCTACCGGTTGGCCGTTCTCAACCAGGATGGCTTTTACCGTACCGGATTTGTCGGCTTCGATCTGGTTCATCATTTTCATCGCTTCAACGATGCACAGGGTATCGCCGGCGTTGACTTTCTGACCCACTTCCACGAAGGCTTTCGCATCCGGGCTTGGGGTACGGTAGAAGGTACCTACCATTGGGGAACGAACGATGTGGCCACTCATGGCCGCTGGTGCTGCAGGGGTTTCTGCGGCAGGCGCAGTGGCAACGGCGGTAGCCAGCGCAGGTTGCTGCTGGGCCGGCATTGCATAGGCCTGTTGCATCATCGGGTAAGCCTGCGCCGGTGCGGCACGGCTGATACGAACCGACTCTTCGCCTTCAGAGATTTCCAGTTCAGAAATACCTGATTCTTCAACCAGTTCGATCAGTTTCTTGATTTTACGAATATCCATGAGTGTGATTCCGTACTCTTTTTGCGTAAACCCTTGCTACCTGGCGTTGCAGACGCGATGGCGTGGCTGCGACACTCGGTATTGGGGGTATTTAGTTGGATTTTGACAAGCGGTTAGCCGCTGCCTGTAAAGCAAAGCTGTAGCCATCCGCGCCGAGACCGCAAATCACGCCTACCGCAATATCGGACAGGTAAGAGTGATGGCGGAAAGGCTCACGGGCGTGCACGTTGGACAGGTGAATCTCGATAAACGGGATTTGCACCGCCAGCAGCGCATCGCGCAGCGCCACGCTGGTATGCGTGAATGCCGCAGGGTTGATCAGAATGAAATCCGTATTGCCGCGTGCCTGATGGATACGATCGATCAGCGCATGTTCGGCGTTGGATTGCAGATGGCTCAGAGTGATGTCCAGCGCGAGCGCCTGGTTTTCCAATCCGTTAACAATCTCGGTTAACGTCATGCTGCCGTACTTGTCCGGCTCACGCGTCCCCAGCAGATTAAGATTGGGGCCGTTCAGAAGCAAAATGTGAGACTTGTCTTGCATTGTGCTGGCATCTCCGGCAATAAAACCATCATCGTTCAAAATAACCCGATGTTAGCGATTTGTCACCTTTTTCGGGGAAAAAACGCGCGCCCCTTACGGGTAAGGTCGGGCATTATAACGATATCGTAGCAATTCGCAGCTAAATACTGGTCTTATCAGCGAAGATATTCAAGCTCAATCTGGCAGGGATGCGGTTCCCCAGCCGGAAAAAGTCGCGCCGTTGGCATGGGCCAGCGCCGCGTGCCGCGTGAAAAAAGCCGATGTGCAGGGTATCTGAGAATGGCAAACGGAAAAAGTTCCGCCAGTGTCAGCGCCACCAGGCGCGGAATTTCTTGTAACGCAGAGCCAGCAGTACCGCCGCCAGCAGCGCATAGATCACCGGCTGTGGTGAGAGGGTCTTCACCGACCAGAGATAGTGGATCGGTGCCAGGATGGCTGCCAGATAGACGAAGTTATGCAATTTCTGCCATTTGCTGCCCAACTTGCGCATGGCCCATTGGGTCGAGGTTGCCGCCAGCGCCAGCAGCACCAGCCAGCTGATAATGCCGAGCGTCAGATAAGGGCGCGATACCAGTTCGCTGCCCAACAGGCCCAGGTTGTTCAACCCCAGTTCAAGGGTCGAGTAGCTGATCAGATGCAAACTTCCCCAGGCAAAGCACCACAGACCAACCAGGCGACGGCAGCGCATCAGCAACGCCTGGTGGCTATAGCGCGCCAGCGGGGCAATCAACAGCGTGGCCAGCAGCAGTTTGAGCGTCATGCGGCCGGTAAAATGCTGAATGTCCTTGGCCGGATCGGCGCTGAGCCAGCCTTGGTTTACCGCCAGTATCAGCCACAGCAGCGGCAACAAGGCGGCCAGATGGATCAGCACCTTTAGCGCCGTAATATGTACCGGTTTCAGCCGCACTTAGAAGTTCTCCCGCAAATCCATACCGCGGTAGAGCGAAGCCACCCGATCGCCATAACCGTTGAACAGCAACGTCGGCTGTCGCTTGACGTCCAGGATGCCGCCTGAGCCGATGACCCGCTCGCTGGCCTGTGACCAACGTGGGTGATTGACCTGCGGATTGACGTTGGCGTAAAAACCGTACTCGTTCGGCGCAGAAAGGTTCCAGGTGGTCGGCGGCTGGTCTTTGGTCAAACGAATGTGCACGATGGACTTGATGCCCTTGAAGCCGTATTTCCACGGGGTAATCAGGCGCAGCGGTGCGCCGTTTTGCGGCGGCAGCGTTTTGCCGTACACGCCGACCGTTAACAATGCCAGCGGGTGCATCGCTTCATCCAGCCGCAGTCCTTCTACATAAGGGTATTTCAGGCCACCGCCGATAAAGCGATCTTTCTGCCCCGGCATCTGCTCGGGATCGTACAGGGTCTGGAACGCCACAAAGCGTGCATTGCCGTTTGGCTCGGCCAGCTTCAGCAGCTTGCCCAGTTCGAAGCCGATCCACGGCACCACCATCGACCAGGCTTCCACGCAGCGCATGCGATAAATACGCTGTTCCAGCGGGAAGCGTTTCATCAGATCATCGATATCAAGGGTGATCGGCTTGGCGACTTCGCCGTCGATGCGCACTTTCCAGTCTGCGGTTTTCAAACCGCCGGCGTTGGCCGCCGGATCGGCCTTGTCCAGACCAAATTCATAGAAGTTGTTATAGCCGGTCACTTTGTCTTCCGGCGTCAGATCCAGCTTGGCCTGCCACTGCGACGGCTGGCTGAATTCCAGCGCTTTGCCCGGCGGTGCCTTGGGACGATCGTTGCCCTTGAACCATGACAGCAGATCGGCCTGCGCATTAAGCGGCAGAGCCAGTGACGCAGCGCTGAGACCCAACGCCTGCAATACCTTGCGCCGCTGATGGAACACGCTTTCCGGCGTGACATCGGCTTCGGTCAGTTTACGCGGTTTGCTCATGGTCATGTCCTCCGTGGTGATGAATCAAGCATGGCGCGAAACGACGTCAGAAGCGAGCAGCCACCAGAAAATATGAAATTTCGCAGAAGGGGTGTGGGGGGCGATCGGGGCAGGAAAGTCAGGCGCGGCTGGCCGCGCCCGGCATGAATGCTAACGGATTTTCACCAGCGTACGGCCGGTCACCTGGTTGCCCAGCAACGCAGCCGCGGTAGCGGGCGCCTGCTCGAGCGTGATTTCATGCGTCGCCTGCTGGTAGAAGCTGTCCGGCAGGATACCGGCCAGGCGTTCCCAGGCGGTTTGCCGGCGGTGCAGCGGTGTATGCACCGAATCGACCCCTTGCAGGCGCACGTTGCGCAGGATAAACGGCATCACGGTGGTGGGCAACTGATAGCCGCCGGCCAGCCCGCAGGCGGCGACGGTGCCGTTGTAATTCATCTGTGCCAGTACGCGCGACAACAGCTTGTCGCCAACGGTATCCACCGCCCCGGCCCACAGCTGTTTTTCCAGCGGCCTTGGCGTTTCGATATAACCGCTGCGTGACAGCACCTCTTTGGCGCCGAGCGCTTTCAAATAATCGGTATTGCTGTCGCGGCCACTCAGCGCGGTTACCTGGTAGCCCAGGGCGGACAAAATGGCGATGGCGGTGCTGCCGACGCCGCCGCTGGCCCCGGTGACCAGCACGTTGCCATCATCCGGCCGCACGCCGCCGTCCTCCAGCGCCATGACGCACAGCATGGCGGTGAAGCCGGCGGTGCCAAGGATCATTGCCTTACGCTCATCCAGTCCCTGCGGCAACGGCACCAGCCATTCGCCGGACACGCGTGCGCGTTCCGCCAGTCCACCCCAGTGGTTTTCCCCGACGCCCCAGCCGGTGAGTACCACGCTCTGGCCCTCCTTGAAGCGCTGATCCTTGCTGCTGACCACCGTGCCGGCGAAATCGATGCCGGGCACCATGGGGAAGTTGCGCACGATTTTGCCTTTACCGGTGATGGCCAATGCGTCTTTATAGTTCAGACTTGACCAGTTGACCTCGACCGTGACATCACCGTCGGGTAAACGATCGTTGTCGATATCCTGCACCTGGGCGATGGTGTGTTCGTCTTGCTGTTCCAATAACAGTGCGCGCATGTCACTCTCCCTCTCATATAATTCGTGATGCGAATGGCTGAGTTTGCTTTCTTTGACTATATGCATAATAGGCAAGTTATGTCCTGATAAAGCACAAATTAATGTGGTTAAAAGGTTTCTTTCATTAGTTATGCTTGGTAGGTTGATGCGCAGCCCTGACGGCGAAACGCCACGTCATGCGCCGCTAAAAAACGGCGATTATCGCTTAAAAATCAGGATGCACGTTGGTGTCAGATAGACAGGATCGGTGCCTTCTCTCTCGAAAGGCGCGGAGTTACTTAACCATAGCGAACAAGGCACAGGGATGCGATTTACCACCAAACTCTCTGCATTGATTACCCTGCTCGTCGCACTGGCTATGTTTTTAATGCTGATGGGCTGTTCCTACAGCTTCTTCTATGTCACTCAGGAGCGCATGGATCGCCGTTTTGACGCGCTGGTCACCTCGATCGATCAGGCGCTGCTGCTGGACTCGCCGCAGGATCAGGAAAAGTGGTTGCCGCTGCTGACGCGGCCATTGGGCATCGTTGCGATCAGCGTGGATACAGCACGCCATAACGTATTACGTTATCAGTCGCCTACGGTAAAACAGCCGTGGGACGCTCTGGCAGGCTACCGTCAGGTTGCTTTGCCGCTGCTGCATCACCCCGAAAGTACGCTGCACATTACCTATCAGGATCCCTTTGCCGGGGACGTGCGATCGCTGCAGTCCACCATGGCGGTGACGCTGGCGATTGTCGTCATGGTGATCGTGCTGCTGCTCAGCCTGCGCTGGCTACGTGAACAGGCGGAAGGCGAGGATCTGCTCGAACGCCGTGCGCGGCGCATTCTCAACGGCGAGCGCGAAGAGGTGATGAAAGGTGAGGTGCGCGAATGGCCCGCCAGCGTCAGCGGGGCGCTCGATCGGTTGTTGGCAGACTTGGCCGAAGCGCGTGAAGAGCGCAGCCGGGTTGATTCTCTCATCCGGGCATTTGCCGCGCAGGATGCGAAAACCGGCCTTAACAACCGGCTGTTTTTTGATAACCAACTGACGACCCAACTGGAAGAGGACGGCTCGCACGGTATTGTGATGATGGTGCGTTTCCCGGACTTCGACACCCTGCGTGAAACCTACGGCAACGCCGCTGTGCAGGAGCTGATGTATTCGCTGGTCAATCTGTTGTCCACCTTCGTCATGCGCTATCCAGCCGCGCTGTTGGCGCGCTATTTCCACAGCGATTTTACCGTGTTGCTACCGCATCGTAGCTTGAAGGAGGCGGATGGCATCGCCTCACAATTGGTCAACGCCATCGATTCGTTACCCTCGAAGGCGCTTATCGAGCGCGAAGCGTTTCTGCATATTGGCATCGTGGCCTATCGCAGCGGACAAACCACCGAACAGATTATCGATTATGCCGAGCAGGCGACGCGCCACGCCGCATTGCAGGGCGAAAACGGCTGGCACGTCTATGACAGCCTGGTGCCGGAAAAAGGCCGCGGCAGCGTGAAGTGGCGTACCCTGCTGGAGCAGGTGCTGGCGCGTGGCGGCCCGCGCCTGTATCAGAAGCCGGCGATTGACGTCGACGGTGAGGTGCATCACCGGGAAATCATGAGCCGAATTTACGACGGTACGCAGGAATTGCTGCCGGCAGAATACATGCCGCTGGTGCAGCAGTTCGGGTTGGCGGAAAGTTACGATCGCCAGTTGATGGGGCGCATTATTCCGTTGTTGCGGTTATGGCCCGAAGAGACGCTGGCATTTCCGCTGTGCGTTGACTCATTATTACAGCGGCCGTTCCAGCGTTGGTTGCGCGATACGTTGTTACAATGCGAAAAAACGCATCGGCGGCGGATTCTGATTGAACTTGCAGAGGCAGATGTGTGTCAACATATCGACCGCTTACGCCCGGTGTTGCGTTTGCTTGCAGGACTGGGCTGTCGTCTGGCGGTTTCCCAAGCGGGTTTAACCGTGGTCAGCACTTCCTATATCAAGTCATTGCAGGTGGAAATCGTCAAGCTCCACCCGGGTTTGGTGCGGAGTATTGATAGGCGCGATGAAAATCAACTGTTCGTTCAGAGTCTGTCCAGTGCCTGCGAAGGGACCAGCGCACGGCTGTTTGCCGCCAGTGTGCGTACGCGCAATGAGTGGCAGACCTTGAAGGAACGTGGTATTCACGGTGGTCAGGGTGACTTTTTCGCATCGCCGGAACCGATCGATGTCGGGCGCAAAAAATATTCGCGCCGTTATCGTGTTTAAGCTGAATATTTGAGTGATTTTTAACGTAGAATGGCCCGTCCTTTCCTGTCGAACGTTGGTAGGTGCTTACCACCAGTGGCAATCAGGGAATATGTTAGATTTTATGAGCTGTGTTACGCCGTTTTTGTGCGTTGACAGGGTGGTAAGCTGAGCCTTTGTTCAGGGAATTCAGGCCTCATCCAATTTCCGCGCATTCGAGCAGAAACAATACAGACTATTTTTCACCGAAGTAGAACGTTTTTGCGCCTTGTCGCTGCTTCGTGTGGTTGGTAAAGTAGGCGGATTTTATTTTCCGCCCCCAGCTTGCAGGATTATCCTTTAGTTATGTTTAAGAAATTTCGTGGCATGTTTTCCAATGACTTGTCCATCGACTTGGGTACCGCCAATACCCTGATTTATGTTAAAGGGCAAGGCATTGTACTGAATGAACCGTCGGTGGTTGCCATTCGCCAGGATCGTGCCGGTTCACCGAAGAGCGTTGCGGCCGTGGGTCATGACGCCAAACAGATGCTGGGGCGCACGCCTGGCAATATCGCTGCTATTCGTCCAATGAAAGACGGCGTCATTGCTGATTTCTTTGTGACCGAAAAGATGCTGCAGCACTTTATCAAGCAGGTTCACAGCAACAGCTTCATGCGCCCAAGCCCACGAGTGCTGGTGTGTGTGCCGGTGGGGGCCACTCAGGTTGAGCGTCGCGCCATTCGTGAATCTGCTCAGGGCGCTGGCGCCCGCGAAGTGTTCTTGATTGAAGAACCGATGGCTGCCGCAATCGGCGCCGGTCTGCCGGTGTCTGAAGCGACCGGCTCGATGGTGGTTGATATCGGTGGCGGTACCACAGAAGTAGCGGTGATCTCGCTTAACGGCGTGGTCTACTCCTCTTCCGTGCGCATCGGCGGCGATCGCTTCGATGAAGCAATCATTAATTATGTGCGCCGTAACTATGGCTCACTGATCGGCGAAGCTACCGCAGAACGCATCAAGCACGAGATCGGTTCGGCATACCCGGGCGACGAAGTGCGCGAGATCGAAGTTCGCGGCCGTAACCTGGCCGAAGGCGTGCCGCGCGGCTTTACCCTGAACTCCAATGAAATCCTCGAAGCCCTGCAAGAGCCGCTGACCGGTATTGTCAGCGCGGTGATGGTGGCGCTGGAACAGTGTCCGCCGGAGCTGGCTTCCGACATTTCCGAACGCGGCATGGTGCTGACCGGCGGTGGCGCGTTGCTGCGCAACCTGGATCGCCTGCTGATGGAAGAAACCGGCATTCCGGTGGTGGTGGCGGAAGATCCGCTCACCTGCGTTGCACGTGGCGGCGGTAAGGCGTTGGAAATGATCGACATGCACGGCGGCGATTTGTTCAGCGAAGAATAATCAGCCCCAGGAAGGAGGTATCATATTGGATGAATGCTATGGCGAACGTCTTGTATGGTGCCTCCTTCTGTTGTCGAGGAACTCGCATAATTTATGAAGCCGATTTTTAGCAGGGGGCCTTCCCTGCAACTACGACTTTTTTTGGCGGTGATCGCGGCTATAGCCCTGATTGTCGCTGACAGCCGGCTCGGTACGTTCGTTAAAATACGCAACTACATGGATACCGCAGTCAGTCCCTTCTATTTTCTGGCCAATGGGCCACGTAAAGTTCTGGACAGCGTTTCGGATACGCTGGCTACCCGCCAACAGTTGGAGCTGGAAAACCGCGCTCTGCGGCAGGAACTGCTGCTGAAAAACAGCGATGTTCTTCTTCTTGGCCAGTTCAAGCAGGAAAACGCCCGCTTGCGCGAGCTGCTGGGCTCGCCGCTGCGCCAGGACGAACACAAAATGGTGACCCAGGTGATCTCAACCGGGTCGGATCCGTATAGCGATCAGGTGGTGATCGACAAGGGGTCTGACAATGGCGTGTACGAAGGCCAGCCGGTGATCAGCGACAAGGGCGTGGTCGGCCAGGTGGTGGCGGTGGCGAAGGTCACCAGCCGCGTACTGTTGATTTGCGATGCGTCGCACGCGCTGCCGATCCAGGTTCTGCGTAACGACATCCGCGTCATTGCTGCCGGCAGCGGCTGCGCCGACGATCTGCAACTGGAGCATTTGCCGGGCAACACCGACATTCGCGTTGGCGATGTGCTGGTCACCTCCGGTCTGGGCGGGCGTTTCCCGGAAGGCTATCCGGTAGCGGTGGTTTCGTCGGTGAAGGTGGATAACCAACGCGCGTATACGGTGATCCAGGCTCGACCAACCGCCGGCCTGCAGCGCCTGCGCTACCTGCTGCTGCTGTGGGGCGCCGACCGTAACGGTGATATGCCGTTACCGCCAGACGAAGTTCATCGCGTGGCCAACGAACGCCTGATGCAGATGATGCCACAGGTGCTGCCGCCGGCCGATGCCATGGGACCACCGGCTCCGCTGCCGGCCCCTGCCACCGGCGCGGTTGCTCCGCCTCAGGCGGCCTCGGCCGTTAAACCTGCCGCAGGAACGCTACAATGAATCGCTATCGCAGCCATGGGCGTTGGATCATCTGGCTCTCGTTCCTGATAGCGCTGGTGCTGCAAATCATGCCGTGGCCGGAACAGCTGTATATGTTCCGGCCGTCGTGGCTGGCGTTGATCCTGATTTACTGGGTGATGGCGCTGCCGCACCGGGTCAACGTCGGCACCGGTTTTGTCCTGGGGCTGATCCTGGATCTGATTCTTGGCTCGACGCTGGGCGTGCGTGCGCTGGGATTGGGTATCATCGCCTATCTGGTGGCATTCAAATTCCAGCTGTTTCGCAATATGGCGCTGTGGCAACAGGCGCTGATCGTGGTGCTGTTGTCGCTGGCGATGGACGTGGTGGTGTTCTGGGCTGAGTTTTTAGTGATCAACGTCTCTTTCCGCCCGGAGGTGTTCTGGAGTAGTGTGGTTAACGGCATCTTGTGGCCGTGGCTATTCCTGTTGATGCGCAAAATCCGCCGTCAGTTTGCCGTACAATAAGGGTAAATCATGATTTCGCTTTATCTGGCCTCCGGCTCGCCTCGGCGGCGCGAACTGCTGACCCTGCTGGGCGTGCCGTTTGAGATAGTCCTGACCAACACCGAAGAACAACGGCAAAGCGGCGAGGCGGCACAGGACTATGTGCGCCGTCTGGCACAGGACAAGGCCAGGGCTGGCGTGGCGCAGGCGGTGGAAGATCGCCCGGTGCTGGGTGCCGATACCATCGTGGTGCTCAATGGCCGGGTATTGGAAAAGCCACGTGATGCGGCGCATGCGGCAGAGATGCTGGCGCTGTTGTCTGGCCGGCAACATCAGGTGATGACCGCGGTGGCGATTGCCGATCGGCAGGACGTGCTGTGCCAACTGGTGATCACCGATGTCACGTTCCGCAATCTGTCACAGCAGGATATTCACGACTATATTGCTACTGGCGAGCCGATGGATAAAGCGGGGGCCTATGGTATTCAAGGAAAGGGTGGTTGTTTCGTCAGAACGATAACCGGCAGTTATCACGCAGTCGTGGGACTGCCGTTGGTCGAGACACATGAGCTGCTCAGTAATTTTGTCGCATTACGTGATGTAAGAACGGGTTGATGGACGTTGCGATGATCTGTCAACCGGCTCTGAGGAGAAGACATGACAGCTGAGCTATTGGTAAATATCACACCGTCTGAAACGCGGGTCGCCTATATTGACGGCGGAATTCTGCAAGAGATCCATATCGAACGCGAATCCAAGCGCGGCATTGTCGGCAATATCTATAAGGGGCGCGTCAGTCGGGTGCTGCCGGGGATGCAGGCGGCCTTCGTGGATATCGGTCTGGACAAAGCGGCCTTTTTGCATGCCTCGGACATTATGCCGCACACCGAATGCGTTGCCGGCGACGAACAAAAAAACTTCCACGTGCGTGACATTGCGGAGCTGGTGCGGCAGGGGCAGGATCTGATGGTGCAGGTGGTGAAAGATCCACTCGGCACCAAGGGGGCGCGCCTGACCACCGACATCACGCTGCCTTCGCGTTATCTGGTGTTCATGCCCGGCGCGGCGCACGTTGGAGTTTCACAACGTATTGAAAGCGAAGCGGAACGTGACCGGCTGAAGAAAATCGTCGGCGCCTATTGCGACGATCTGGGTGGTTTTATCATCCGTACCGCAGCGGAAGGCATCGGCGATGAAGAATTGGCGCAGGATGCCGCGTTCCTCAAGCGGCTGTGGACCAAGGTGATGGAGCGTAAAAAGCGCAACCAGACCAAATACATGCTGTACGGCGAACTGGCATTGGCGCAACGTATTCTGCGCGACTTCGCCGGTGCTGCTCTGGATCGTATCCGCGTGGACTCGCGCCTGACGCACGATCTGCTGGTGGAGTTTACCGCCGAATACATCCCGGACATGAGTAGCAAACTGGAGCTGTATACCGGTAGCCAGCCGATCTTTGATTTGTACGATGTCGAAAACGAAGTCCAGCGCGCGCTGGAACGCAAAGTGGAGCTCAAGTCGGGCGGTTATCTGATCATCGATCAGACCGAAGCCATGACCACCATCGACATCAATACCGGTGCTTTTGTCGGCCACCGCAATCTTGATGAAACCATCTTCAATACCAATATCGAAGCCACGCAGGCGATTGCCCGGCAGCTGCGGCTGCGCAATCTGGGTGGCATCATCATTATTGACTTCATCGACATGAACAATGAAGAACACCGCCGCCGGGTGCTGCATTCATTGGAACAGGCGTTGAGCAAGGATCGGGTTAAAACCACCATCAACGGCTTCTCGCAGTTGGGACTGGTGGAAATGACCCGCAAGCGAACGCGCGAAAGCATTGAACATGTGCTCTGTCATGATTGTCCTACCTGCAATGGTCGCGGTACGGTCAAGACGGTCGAAACCGTGTGCTATGAAATTCTGCGTGAAATTGTACGAGTGCATCACGCCTATGACTCCGATCGCTTCCTGGTCTATGCTTCAGCAGCGGTAGGCGAAGCGCTGAAGAGCGAAGAGTCACATGCATTGGCAGAAGTGGAAATCTTTGTCGGTAAGCAGGTAAAGGTGCAAATCGAACCGCTGTACAGTCAGGAACAGTTCGACGTAGTGATGATGTAAGCTGTCGATCGATAAGGGTTCAGCCGGCTGAACCCGTTAATTCCCGTTGCCGGGCAGCGGAAGCAAGGAGATATTGTGAGGCGACTGCCTGGGATTTTGTTAGCAACAGGCGCCACGCTCATCGTAGTTGTGGCGTTGCTGATCAGTGGGCTGCGCCTGGCGTTGCCGGAACTGAACAGCTACCGCCCACAATTGCTGGAAAAGATCGCAGCCTTGTCCGGCGTGCCGGTGCAGGCCGATTTCGTGCAGGGCAGTTGGGAAAACTTCGGCCCGACGCTTGAAGTGCGCAACATCCGCGCACAACTGCCAAAAAGCAACCTGCATATCGAACGTGTCACGCTGGCGCTGGATGTATGGCAATCCTTGCTGCACTGGCGTTGGCAGTTTCGCGATCTCACCTTCTATCAATTTCAGCTCGATCTGAACACCACGCTGGGCGGGGATGAACACCAGGGCAGCATTATCGAGCCGGGTACCGTCAGCGATCTGCTGCTCTATCAGTTCGACCATTTCGATTTGCGCGACAGCCGCATTTCCTTCGTCACGCCGTCTGGCCCGCGGGCCGAGTTCGATATTCCGCAGCTCACCTGGCTTAACAGCCACCAACGCCATCGCGCGGAAGGGCAAATCAGCCTGTCGACCCTCAACGGTCAGCATGGACTGGTGCGGGTACGTATGGACCTGCGTGATAACAAAGGCCTGCTGAACACCGGGACGGTGTATATGCAGGCCGATGATATCGATCTGAAGCCATGGTTCAGCCGTTGGCTGAAGTCCAATACCGGCCTGGAAAGCGCGGATTTCAGTCTGGCGGCCTGGCTGCAAATACAGAACGGTGAAATATACGGCGGTAACGCCTTGCTCAAGCAAGGGGCGGCCAACTGGACGGTAGCAAAACAGCCGCACCGGCTGGATGTCGATAACCTGTCGCTGGCGTTGAACCGCAAGGGTAATGGCTGGCAGGTGGATGTACCGCAGCTGAACCTGAAAACTGATGGCCAGGCCTGGCCGCAAGGTTCTCTGTCCGGCCTGTGGCTACCGGAAAACGATCGTTTCCTCGGGCCGGAGCAGAGCGAGGAACTGCGTATTCGCGCCAGCGATATTCAACTGGAACGGTTGGCGGCGCTGTTGCCGACCTTCTCGTTCCTCAGCCCCGACGTGCTCGAGCGTTGGAATGATTTACAGCCACAGGGCAAGGTCAACGCGCTGGCGCTGGACATACCGCTCAAACAGCCGGAAAAAACCCGCTTCCAGGCGCGCTGGCACGGCGTCAGTTGGCAGCCCTGGAAGCTGCTGCCGGGGGTTAACCATTTTTCCGGCGCGCTCAGCGGCGGGGTGGAAAATGGCCGCCTGACGCTGGATATGCAGGATAGCGTACTGCCTTACGGCGATATGTTCCGCGCACCGCTGGAGATCAAGCGTGCGACGGGGGCAGTGACCTGGCGCAACAATGCTCAGGGTTGGGAACTGGCGAGCCACAAACTGGACGTCAAAGCCAAATCGCTATGGGTAAACGGCGATTTCCGTTATCAGCAACCAACCACCGGTGAGCCGTGGCTGAGCATTCTGGCGGGCATCCGGCTGTATGACGGCGCGGACGCCTGGCGCTATTTCCCGGAACCGCTGATGGGTACCCATCTGGTGAATTACCTGAGCGGAGCGATTCAGGGCGGTCAGGTGGACAATGCGTCGCTGATTTTTTCCGGCAATCCGCATCATTTCCCCTTTGAGAAGAATGAGGGGCAGTTCGAAGTCTACGTCCCGCTACGTCAGGCGACCTTCCAGTTCCAGCCGGGCTGGCCGGCGTTGACCGATTTGGCAATTGACCTCGACTTCCTGAATAACGGTTTGTGGATGAATGCTCCGGCCGCCAAACTGGGCAAGGTCAGCGGCAAGAATATCAGCGCCATCATCCCGGACTATCTGAAAGAGCGGCTGTTGATCGATGCAGAAGTGGCTGGCGCCGGCCCGGACGTGCATGACTATTTCATGCAGACACCGCTGCACGATTCGGTCGGTACGGCATTGGAGGAGCTGCAGATTGGTGGTGATGTCAGTGGGCGCTTACATCTAGATATCCCCTTGAATGGTCAGCAGGTTGCCGCCAAGGGTGAAGTGACGTTGAACAACAATTCGCTGCTGGTGAAACCGCTGGGCAGCACGCTTGACAAGCTCAACGGTAAATTCCGCTTCGACAACGGCAATCTGTCCAGCGATACCCTGACGGCGAATTGGTTCGGCCAACCGGTGGCGGTGAACTTCACCACCGAAGAAGGCGCACAGGCGTATAAAGTCAACGTTGGCCTGAAGGGCGACTGGCAACCGAGCAAGTTCCCCGGTATGCCGCCAGAGGTTGCCGAGGCGCTCGGCGGTAGCGCGCCGTGGAACGGCAAGGTGGCGATTAACCTGCCGCACGGCGGGGCGGCGAGTTACGATATCGGCGTTAACGCCGAGCTGAAGAATGTGAGCAGTCACTTACCTTCTCCGCTCGACAAACCGGCGGGTGAGTCGCTGCCGCTGAGCGTAAAAGTCAACGGCGGGCTGAACGGGTTCAACCTGACGGGTAGCGCCGGCAAGCAGAATCACTTCAACAGCGAATGGTCGTTTGCCAAACAGCAGGTCACCCTGGCGCGCGCCGCATGGCGTAACGGGCCGGGCACGCCGCCGCTGCCACCAAGCAAATCGCTGACGCTGAACCTACCGCCGCTGGACGGCGAAAAATGGCTGGGGCTGTTGGCGCCGGCGATGAAACAGGGCGGCAGCAGCGGCAAAGTGGGCAGTTTCAATTTCCCGACTACCGTGGCGCTGACGACTCCGCAATTGCTGTTGGGGGGACAGGCGTGGCATAAGTTGCAATTGGCGGTACAGCAACAGCTTGGCGGCGTCACCGTTGACGTCAAGGGCGAGGAGATTGACGGCGCGCTGCGGGTGGCCGACAGCGGCCCGTGGCGGGCGAATATCAAATACCTTTACTACAACCCGCAGTTTGGTGATGAGCACAGTACGCCGACGGCCACCAACCCACTGGCCGCGGCGGACCGGGTGTCGTTCCGTGGTTGGCCTTCGTTGATGCTGCGCTGCCAGTCCTGCTGGATTATGGGGCAGAATCTCGGCAAGGTAGAGGCGGATGTGACCTCGGCGGGCGACACGCTTACGTTGCAACACGGGCTGATCGATACCGGCAAGGGGCGGATGACCGCCACCGGCCTGTGGAAGCAGAATGATACGGAAGAACGTACGGCTCTGAAGGGTAAATTGTTGGGCAGCAAGATTGATGAGACCGCCAGCTTCTTTGGCCTCACCACACCGTTGAAAAATGCCCCTTACGATGTGGATTTCGATCTGCACTGGCGTGGCCAGCCGTGGAAGCCGGAGGTCAATAGCTTCAATGGCACCATGAAAATCGACATCGGCAAGGGCGAGATCGACAGTCTGGGCGGCGGGCGTGCCGGGCAGTTACTGCGTCTGGTCAGCTTCGATGCCTTGCTGCGCAAGTTGCAGTTCGACTTTAGCGATACCTTCGGCAAGGGTTTTTACTTCGATTCCATTCGCAGCACGGTATGGTCGAAAGATGGCATAATGCATACGGATAATCTATTGGTTGACGGCCTGGCGGCGGATATCGCCATGAGCGGTCAGGTCGATCTGGTAAAACGCCAGCTCGACATGGAAGCAGTTGTCGCGCCAGAGATTTCCGCCACGGTGGGCGTTGCCACCGCATTCGTGATTAACCCGATCGTGGGCGCCGCGGTGTTTGCCGCATCGAAGGTGCTGGCACCGCTATGGAACAAGATTTCGCTGATTCGCTATCACATCAGCGGCAGTATGGATCAGCCGAAAATCAACGAGGTTTTGCGCAAGCCAAAAGAGGATAAGGCGTCATGAGAAATGCGAACGTTGCGTTGTTACAACTGTGCAGTGGCGATCAGGTACGGGATAACCTGGCGCAGATTGAGCAGCAAATCAAGCAGCTCAATGCGGGAGTAAAACTGGTCATGACGCCGGAGAATGCGCTGCTGTTCGCCAACGCCGAGGCGTATCGCCACCATGCGGAAAGCGAAGGTGACGGCCCACTGCAACAGGCGGTGCGCGAAATGGCCCGCCGCTATGGCGTGTGGCTGCTGGTGGGCTCGATGCCATTAATCAGCCGCGAAAACCCGCAGCGTATTACCACCAGCAGCCTGCTGTTTGACGATCGGGGCGACATTCGCGCCCGTTACGACAAATTGCACATGTTTGACGTTGATATCAACGATATGCACGCGCATTATCGCGAATCGGATACCTACCAGCATGGACAGCAGCTGACGGTGGTGGATACGCCGGTAGGGCGTCTGGGCATGACGGTATGCTACGATCTGCGTTTCCCCGCGCTGTATCAGGCGCTGCGCGATCAAGGGGCTGAACTGATTTCCGTGCCGGCGGCGTTTACCCGCGTTACCGGTGAAGCCCACTGGGAAATCCTGCTGCGCGCGCGGGCAATTGAAAACCAGTGCATCCTGCTGGCGCCGGCGCAGGTGGGCCGGCATGGTCTGACGCGCCGTACCTGGGGCCACACGATGGCGGTGGACGGCTGGGGCAAGATCCTGGCCGAGAATCCGGACGCGGTTTCTGCGCTGAAAGTCCGTGTCGACACCGGCGTGCTGAAAACCCTGCGCGCCCAGATGCCGGTGCAGCAGCACAACAGATTCCAGACGTCGCTGACGGCGCCGTTTGAAAACACATCCTCCAATAAAGAGTGAAGAAATTATGAGTTTGACGCTTGTCAGTGAACACTTACTTGCTGCGAATAAGCTGAGTCATCAGGACCTGTTCGCCGTATTAGGGCAACTGGCCGAGCGCCGCATCGACTATGCCGATCTGTATTTTCAGTCCAGCTATCACGAAGCGTGGGTGATTGAAGACGGTATCATTAAAGATGGCTCTTACAATATCGATCAGGGCGTCGGCGTGCGTGCGGTCAGCGGTGAAAAGACCGGATTTGCCTATGCCGACCAGATCACCCTCAATGCGTTGCAGCAAAGCGCGCAAGCGGCGCGCAGCATTGTACGCGAGCAGGGCGACGGCAAAGCCCGTACCCTGGGTGAAATCAGCCACCCGGCAATGTACTCGCTGCTCGATCCGCTGCAAAGTCTGCCGCGCGAAGAGAAAATTGCGTTGTTGCATCGGGTGGATAAAGTGGCCCGCGCCGCCGACAAGCGGGTGCAGGAAGTGAGTGCCAGCATTACCGGCGTGTATGAGCAGGTGCTGGTTGCCGCTACCGACGGCACGCTGGCGGCAGACGTTCGTCCCTTGGTGCGTCTTTCGGTCAGCGTGCTGGTCGAGGAAGACGGCAAGCGCGAGCGCGGCTCCAGCGGTGGCGGCGGTCGTTTTGGCTATGACTACTTCCTGGAAGTGGTCGGCGGTGAAACGCGTGCCGACGCCTTTGCCAAAGAGGCGGTGCGCATGGCGTTGGTGAACCTTTCCGCCATTGCCGCGCCGGCGGGCGGCATGCCGGTGGTGCTGGGCGCCGGTTGGCCTGGCGTGCTGCTGCACGAAGCGGTAGGACACGGGCTGGAAGGCGATTTTAACCGTCGCGGTACGTCGGTGTTCAGCGGTCAAATGGGGCAACTGGTGGCATCCGAGCTCTGTACCGTGGTGGATGACGGCACGCTGCAAGGGCGTCGCGGCTCACTGGCTATCGACGATGAAGGCGTGCCGGGTCAATATAATGTGTTGATCGAAAACGGCATTCTGAAAGGCTACATGCAGGACAAACTCAACGCGCGTCTGATGGGCGTTGCGCCGACCGGCAATGGTCGGCGGGAATCTTACGCCCATCTGCCGATGCCGCGCATGACCAACACCTATATGCTGGCCGGCAAGTCGACACCGGAAGAGATCGTCGCCAGCGTAGAATATGGCCTGTATGCACCGAACTTCGGCGGC
Organism: Serratia odorifera; assembly: GCF_041448735.1. Taxonomy (NCBI): domain Bacteria; kingdom Pseudomonadati; phylum Pseudomonadota; class Gammaproteobacteria; order Enterobacterales; family Yersiniaceae; genus Serratia; species Serratia odorifera. The sequence continues at coordinate 100,520 of NZ_JBGMUT010000003.1, forward strand.
GGCCAGGTGGATATCACCTCAGGTAAGTTCGTGTTCTCCACGTCGGAAGCCTATCTGATCGAAAACGGCCGCATCACCAAACCGGTGAAGGGGGCAACGCTGATCGGTTCGGGGATCGAAGCGATGCAGCAGATATCGATGGTCGGCAACGATCTGGCGCTGGACAAGGGCGTCGGCGTTTGCGGCAAAGAGGGGCAAAGCCTGCCGGTCGGCGTGGGTCAACCAACGCTGAAGCTGGATAATCTGACCGTGGGCGGTACCGCGTAACCCTCTGTCATTGCAATAATAAAGGGCGCACAGGCGCTCTTTATTGTTGATGTCGAGGTCTCAGCCAATCCTTTCCAGCGCGTCCACCACCAGACCCCAGAACTTGTCTTGATCCAGCGTCATGGCTACCTGGGTATGGCAATCCTGCGGCGCAGGAAAACGGAAGTCCGCCACCGTCATGCCCAGCGTCAGGGTGCCGGTTAGTTCAATATCGATCGGTACCTTGCGTACCGTCATCACGCTCGGATCGATAACATAGGCGACCGCGCACGGGTCGTGAACCGGCGGTGCGTCAAACCCCTGCGCCTGTCGATACATCTGGCCGAAAAATTGCAGCAGTTCACCGACAAAGGTCGCCGGCGCGCTATCAATGGCGGCAATGCGCTGGCAGACCTGCGGCGTAGCGAGCGCCTGGTGGGTCAGATCCAGCCCCACCATGGTCAGCGGCCAACGTTCATTGAACACGATATGTGCGGCTTCCGGATCGATCTTGATATTGAACTCCGCCACCGCGCTCCAGTTGCCGACGTGATAGCCACCGCCCATCAGCACCACCTCCTTCACCCGCTCGGCGATGCGTGGCTCTTTGCGTACCGCCATGGCGATATTGGTCAGGCCACCGGTGGGTACCAGCGTCACGCTGCCTGGCGGATGAGCCATCACCGTGTCGATGATTACATCGATGGCATGTCGCGCATCCAGCGTCAGCGTGGGATCGGGCAACCGTGGGCCGTCCAGCCCCGACTCGCCATGAATATCCGCCGCGACTTCGATATTGCGCACCAGCGGCCGCGAACAGCCGGCGGCAAACGGCACACCGGTAATATTGGCGATGCGCGCCACCGCCAGCGCGTTGCGCGTGACCTTATCCAGCGTCTGGTTGCCGACCACCGTGGTTACCGCCAGCAGCTCAATCTCCGGGTTGCCCCAGGCGAGCAGCAGGGCGATGGCGTCATCATGTCCGGGATCGCAGTCCAATATGATTTTTTTCATTTTTATTCCCATTGCACACAGCGGCAGCGCGGTTGGCGTTAACGATATTCTTGATAGACTTCGCTCACTTTTTTGAAGTATTCAGTTAAGTAATTAATGCAGACTTCCACCTTGAGCGGCAGCTTGTCCTTTTCGGTATACAGCGCGTACACCGGCCGTGGATCCGAATGGTAGCGTTTGAACAGGATCTCGATCTCGCCGCGCTTGATCTCTTCGATCACCCACATCAGCGGCGCATAGGCGATGCCGGCGCCGGCTTTCAGCCAGCGGATCATGGTCTGCGAGTCGTTGGTGACGAAGCGTCCCTGCGGCGAAATGCGCGTACTGATGCCCTCGGGGGCAATCAGTTCAAACTCGCTGTCTGGCCGCACGCTGTATTCCAGCCAGGAAAAATTGACCATATCGTTAGGTTTTTGCGGCGTGCCGTGCTGCGCCAGATAGCTTTTGGCGGCGCATATCACCATCGGCATCGAACCGAGGCGTTTTGAAAACAGGCTCGAATCCTGTAACGCACCAACGCGGATCACCACGTCCAACCCATCGGCGATCAGATCCGGTGCCGGAATGCCGGTGACCAGATTGACCGTCAGACCAGGATACTCCTTCAGCATGTCGGCGGTCATGGTTGCCAGCACGTTTTGCGCCATGGTGGACGAACTGCCAATGCGCAACGTTCCGGTTGGTGTATTGTTAAAAGCGTACAGCTGCTCGTGCACCTCGCTCACTTCCTGTAGCATGCGCCGGCAGCCCTGATAGTAAATCTTGCCGGCTTCGGTCAGACCAATGCTGCGCGTGCTGCGGTTAAGCAGCTTCACCTGTAACTCATTTTCCAGTTTGGACACTGTCTGGCTGATGGATGAAACGCTCATGTCAAGTTGACGTGCTGCGGCGGTAAACGACCCGCACTCAACGACTTTGGCGTACACCGACATCCGTTTAAGTCTTTCCATTGTTCACTCTGGCTTAAAAGTGATTTAGATCACAGATTGTTGATGCCTTGATAGTAAGCAGGCTAATATAACGCGGTCAAAGATGCTTTAGCGGCGTCACCGCCCCCCGGTTACCCTCGCATTCCCATTCGCGGACGCAGTTCTGAGTTTAACCCTTTTTCAGGTTCGTGACCTGGACAACCCGTCTGGTCATCACCTTGTGGCGTGCTTCCGCTAGAATGTAAAGAGAATGTGAATGAGTAGGGTGTTTGTTCTCCGGTGTAGTGAACAATAAGGATAAAGTAATGAGTTTGCTTCCGGTTATGGTCATCTTCGGATTGTCGTTTCCACCGGTATTTTTTGAGTTGATCGTCTCGCTGGCGCTGTTCTTTGTGCTACGTCGGTTGTTGCAACCGACCGGCATCTACGACTTTGTCTGGCATCCGGCGCTGTTCAATACCGCGCTGTATTGCTGCCTGTTTTATCTGATTTCGTGTCTTTTCGTTTGAGGTCGCTGTGAAAACTTTTTCAATAAAAATAGCCAGAATCGCGATCACTTTGATTCTTGTCCTGCTGGGGATTGTCGCGGTGTTCAAGGCCTGGGTGTTCTACACCGAATCCCCCTGGACGCGGGATGCCAAATTCACCGCCGATGTGGTGGCGATCGCGCCTGACGTCAGCGGCCTGCTGACCAGCGTACCGGTAGTGGATAACCAACTGGTGAAACAGGGGCAGGTGCTGTTTGTCATCGATCAGCCGCGTTATCAGCAGGCGCTGGCGGAAGCCAACGCTGACGTCGCCTATTACCAGACGCTGGCTGCGGAGAAAAAACGCGAAGCCGGTCGCCGGGTGAAACTGGGTATCCAGGCGATGTCGCAGGAAGAGATCGATCAGGCCAACAACGTACTGCAAACCGTGCAGCATCAGTTGGCGAAGTCGATTGCGGTGCGCGACCTGGCCAAGCTGGATCTGGAACGTACCACGGTGCGTGCGCCGGCCGACGGCTGGATCACCAATCTTAACGTGCACGCCGGTGAATTCATCACCCGTGGCTCGACCGCCGTTGCGCTGGTCAAAAAGAATACCTTCTACGTACTGGCTTATCTGGAAGAAACCAAACTGCACGGTCTGAGCAAAGGCGATCGGGTAGAAATCACCCCATTGGGCAGCAACCGTATCATGCACGGTACGGTAGACAGCGTGGCAGCCGGGGTGAACAACAGCAGCAGCACCAATGACACCAAAGGGCTGGCGGCCATCGACAGCAACCTGGAATGGGTGCGTCTGGCGCAACGTGTGCCGGTAAAAATCATTCTCGACGCCGAGGATCAGCAACATCCGTATCCGGCCGGCACCACCGCGACGGTAGTGGTTACCGGCAAGGGCGATCGCGACCGGGACGGCAGTTCACCTTTTGTACGCCTGATGCATCGGCTGCGTGAGTTCGGTTAATGAATAGTCCGACGTTCATACGCCTGCGGTTTGCCTTCAAACTGAGCTTTGCCATCGTCTTTGCGCTGTTTGTCGGCTTTCATCTCAATCTGGAAACGCCGCGCTGGTCTGCCATGACCGCCGCCATCGTCGCAGCCGGACCGGCGTTTGCCGCCGGCGGTGAGCCGTTTTCCGGCGCCATCCGCCACCGCGGCTGGCTGCGCATCATCGGCACCTTCATCGGCTGTTTCGTCGGCCTGATTATTATCGTCACTACCGCGCGTGCGCCGGTGGTGATGCTGATGCTGTGCTGCGTCTGGGCCGGTTTTTGCACCTGGGTTTCCTCGCTGATTAAAGTGGAAAACTCCTACGCCTGGGGATTGGCCGGTTATACCGCGCTGATTATCATCGTGACCGTCGCCACCAGCGAGTCACACTTGCTGGAAGCCCCGCAGTTTGCGGTCGAGCGCTGTAGCGAAATCGTGCTGGGCATCGTCAGCGCGGTGCTGGCGGATCTGATTTTTTCTCCGCGCTCGATCAAACAGGATATTGATCGTGCGGTGGACAAACTGCTGGTGGAACAGTACCAACTGATGCAGATGTGCGTCAGCAATGCTGACAAAGAAGATATCGACCGTGCCTGGAGCAATCTGGTGAAGGGCACCACGGCGCTGAACGGTATGCGCAGCAGTCTGATGATGGAGTCCTCACGCTGGCAGAAGGTTGACCGGCGGGTGCGCGTGCTACATACCCTCTCGCTGACATTGATAACCCAGGCTTGCGAAACCTATCTGATCCTGCTCAACCACCCGGATGCGGTGAAAGAGAACATCCGCGAACTATTGCTGGTGCCGGCGGAAACGCCGCAGGAGATCCATAAACGGATGAAGCTGCTGCGCCAGATGCTGACCACCAACCGTACCGATGAAACATTACTTACCATTTCCAGTTGGGTAGGGGCGGCGACCCGTTACCTGCTGCTGGCCAAGGGCATTCACACCAACAGCAGCGTCAGCGCGGTGGAAGAAGACGTGCTGCGCAGCGAAGTGGTGGTCAAGCCGACGTCGGCGGAAGGCCACCATGCGATGATTAACGGCTTGCGTACCTTTACCGCCACGGCACTCGGCTGTCTGCTGTGGTTGTGGACCGGTTGGACCTCCGGCAGCGGGTTTATGGTGATTATCGCGGTGATTACCTCACTGGCGATGCGCACGCCAAACCCGCGCATGGTGGCGATGGATTTTGTGCTCGGCATGCTGGTGGCTATCCCGCTCGGCGCGCTGTATTTCATGGTGATTATCCCGGCGACGCAGCAGAGCATCCTGCTGTTGTGCCTCAGTCTGGGACTGTTGGCGTTCTTTATCGGCATCGAAGTGCAAAAACGGCGGCTGGGGTCGCTGGGGACGCTGGCCGGCACCATCAACATTCTGGTGCTGAGCAACCCGATGGAGTTTAACGTCACCCAGTTTCTGGATGCCTCGATCGGCCAGTTCCTCGGTAGCTGCGTCGGGCTGATGGTGCTGTTGCTGATCCGTGACAACTCGCGCGAACGTACCGGTCGCACCCTGCTGAACCAGTTTGTCGGCAGTGCGGTATCGGCGCTGACCACCAAGGCCGCCAAACGGCGGGAAAACCACCTGCCGGCGCTGTATCAACAGCTGAACCAACTGTTGATGATGTTCCCCAACGATATTGCCAAATACCGTCTGGCGTTGAATCTGATCATTGCGCACCAGCGCATGCAGCGCGCCGAAATCCCTGCCAGCGAAGAACTGTCGGCCTTCCACCGGCAAATCCGCAAAACGGCCGATCGGGTGGTAAGCGCCAAGAATGACGTCAAGCGCGCCTACTATTACGATCGCTTGCTAAGCGAAATGAACGACTACCAGCAGAAACTGGTGGATAATCAGGCTCCCCTTAGCGTCACCGGACCGGTGAGGCGGCTGGCGGATATGCTGCACCGTTATCGCCATGCCTTGATCGATTGATGCCCTCCGCTCGGACGCTGCCGCAGTAGGCCGTGTCCGCAGCTATACTGAGAGAATATTGTTATCTCGCGGATGCGGGAAGATTCATGCACTCAGGAGGGCTGCAAGCATGTCTGTAGAACAACTGACCGAGAGTGAATACTTCAATACCGGCTATTTCGTCGCCGGCCAGTGGCATACCGCCAGCACGACGTTCGAGGTGCTGAACCCCGCCAATGGCGAACGGGTGGCGCAGGTGGCGAAAGCCGGCCAACGCGAAACGCAGGCGGCGATCCGCGCCGCCAGCCAGGCATTCCCGGCCTGGCGCGATACTCCAGCCAAAACCCGCAGTGAAATCCTGCACCGTTGGTATCTGCTGATACTGGAACAGAAGGATTTTCTGGCGGCGCTGATGACCACCGAGCAGGGTAAGCCGTTCAAGGAAGCGCAGGGTGAAGTCGACTACGCCGCCAGCTTTATTCAGTGGTTCAGCGAACAGGCCAAACGCGCCAACGGGGAAATCATCCCACCCGCCAAGCCGGGCGCGCGCATTCTGGCGACCCGTGAGCCGGTTGGCGTGGTGGCGGCGATTACGCCGTGGAACTTCCCGCTGGCGATGCTGACGCGCAAACTGGGCCCGGCGCTGGCCGCCGGCTGCACCGCACTGATCAAGCCAGCCAGCAACACGCCGCTGTGTGCCTTCGCACTGCTGGCGCTGGCGCACAAGGCCGGCGTCCCTGCCGGGGTGCTGAACGGCGTGGCGGGCGATACCCGCGCCATCAGCGACGCCATTATGGCCAGTTCGGCGGTGCGTAAAATTACCTTTACCGGTTCCACCCAGGTTGGCAAGACGCTGATGCGTAACGCGGCAGAAACCATGAAGAAAGTGTCAATGGAACTGGGCGGCAACGCGCCGTTTATCGTATTTGACGACGCCGATCTGGAGCTGGCGGTGCAAGGGGCGATCGCCAATAAATTTCGTAACGCCGGTCAGGTGTGCGTATGCGCCAACCGTTTCTTTGTTCAGGACGGTATTTACGATAAATTTGTCAGCCGGCTGGCGGCAGAGGTACAAAAACTCAAGGTCGGCAATGGCATGGAGCACGACGTCGTGGTCGGGCCGTTGATCGATCGGGACGGCGTAGAGAAGGTGGAAGAGCACGTCAAGGATGCGCTGCAGCACGGTGCGCGTATCGTGGTTGGCGGCGAGCGGCACCGGTTGGGGGGCAATTTCTTCCAGCCGACGGTATTGGCAGAGGCCAATGCACAGATGAAACTGGCGCAGGAGGAGACCTTTGGTCCGGTGGCGGCCTGCTTCCGTTTTGGCAGTGAAAGCGAAGCGATCGAACGTGCCAACGACACGCCGTTTGGACTGGCAGCCTATTTCTATACCGAGAATCTGCAGCGGGTATTCCGCGTGTCGGCGGCATTGGAAAGTGGCATGATTGGCATTAATGAATGTTCGGTATCGACCGAACTGGGACCCTTTGGCGGCGTCAAAGAATCCGGTTTGGGGCGCGAAGGGTCGGTATTGGGGCTGGAGGAGTTCCTGCAAGTGAAAACGTTACACATCGGTAATCTTTAATTCATCCAATTCAGTTATATAACTAACATGGGGCGTAACCTGCGCCCCGGTACGACAGGGAAAGTAATGAACAAGCGGATTCTGGTGGCGGTGCTGATCGCCGTGGTGATGGCCGGTTTTATTGCCTTGCGTGGTAATGGCGATCGGGCCATTGGTCATGTGCCGGCGGTAGCGGCAACGGAAAGTATTGATCAACTGACACAGCAAAAACGGGTGGTGAGCTACCTGCAGCAACACCAACGCCTGCCGGGCTATTACATTACCAAGAAGCAGGCGCGTGAGCAGGGGTGGAATGCGCGTGACGGCAACCTGTGTACGGCGTTGCCAGGCAAGGCGATCGGCGGCGATCGCTTTTCAAACCGTGAAGGGCGTCTGCCTGCCGCGCACAAGCGTGTCTGGCGTGAGGCGGATATCAATTATCAGTGCGGGCGGCGCGGCGCCGATCGCCTGCTGTACTCTAATGACGGTCTGATTTTTGTTACGCGCGACCATTACAAAAACTTCATTCGGGTGGAGTGAGTCTGATGGGAAAAGTTGAATTTGATTTCAGCCAGATACCCGATCCACCGGCATTCTATCGGGATTTTGCCGGCAAGTTTGCATTGGGCGAAGAGTTTGGCGCCAATCTGGACGCGCTGTGGGACGTGGTCACCGGTGACATCGGTTTACCGGTCGAGATTGAGTTCGTCAATCTCGATAACCGTCGCAAGCGCCGTTTCGGTGCGATTATTCTGCTGTTTGAAGAAGCGGAGGAAGAGCTGGAAGGCAGCCTGCGTTTCAATATTCGCGAGGGCAGCAGCGCACCCGCGCACCATCAGGGATGAACAATGGTGTTCATCCCATGATGCAGGCGGCGCTGCGGCCGCTCATTCGGTGGTCTCGGCCAGCTCGCGCAGATACTGGAAGATCTGGCGGTATGCTTTTGGCGGTTTATTGGCGGCCTTTTCTTTCTGGGCATTACGCACCAGTGAGCGCAGCTGCTGCCGGTCGGCCTGCGGATACAGATCCAGAATGGCGGGTACCGCGTCATCGCCTTCTTCCACCAGGCGGTCGCGCAGCGCTTCCAGCTTGTGGAACAGCGATACCTGCTGATTGTGGCGGTTTTTCAGCTTGTCGAGCGCGGTCTGGATCGGCTCAACGTCGCGGGCGCGCAGCATTTTGCCGATCAGCTGGATCTGGCGGCGGCGGCCTTCTTTTTTGATCTTTTGCGCCAGCTCAATGGCGTTACGCAGGTCTTCATCCAGCGGAATGCGTTCCAGCGCGTTTTTCCCCAGTTCAACCAGTTCGGTTCCCAGGTCTTTCAGCGCTTCGGCGTCGCGTTTGATTTCACTTTTACTGACCCAGATAATCTCGTCATCGTCCTCGTTGTCATTGTCCGGGACATCGTCGAGCCAGTCTTCAGGCTGTTTGTTCATGGTAGACTCCGTTAAAAAGAGGCTAATCCTAACAGGTTGCTGCCTTTATGCGAAATTCCACGCGGTTCCTGTTAGACTCAAGGGCATTATTCATTCGATTTTGCGTGCCATTCGCGCAACCACGCCGCCACGGCACTTTTCTCAACGATTTTTTAATTATGGCAGATTGATGAAAGTAGTCACTCAAGTTGCAGAACAGCGCAAGACGCTGGAACGGGCTGTTTCACAGGCTCTGGAACTGGCGGGCGCCGGTTCCGATGCGGCAGAAGTTGCCGTCACCAAAACCACCGGCATCAGTGTCAGCACTCGCTTCGGCGAGGTAGAAAACGTCGAATTCAACAGCGACGGCGCACTGGGCATCACCGTTTACCATCAGCAACGCAAAGGCAGCGCATCGTCAACCGATCTCAGCCCGGACGCCATCGCGCGTACCGTGCAGGCGGCGCTGGACATTGCACGCTATACCTCGCCGGATCCGTACGCCGGCCCGGCGGAACGCCAACTGCTGGCGTTCGAGGCGCCGGATCTGGATCTGTTCCACCCGGCCGAGCTGGATGCCGAGCGTGGCATTGAACTGGCGGCCCGCGCCGAACAGGCGTCGCTGGCGGCGGACAAGCGCATCACCAATACCGAAGGCGGCAGCTTCAACAGCCACTATGGTATTAAAGTGTTCGGCAACAGTCACGGCATGCTGCAAAGTTACTGTTCCAGCCGCCATTCGCTGTCCAGCTGCGTAATTGCCGAGCATCAGGGCGATATGGAACGCGATTATGCCTATACCATCGGGCGGGCGATGAGCGATTTGCAAAGCCCCGAGTGGGTCGGCGCGGAATGCGCCCGCCGCACGCTGTCGCGCCTGGCGCCGCGCAAGCTGTCGACCATGAAGGCGCCGGTGCTGTTCGCCGCCGAAGTGGCGACCGGTCTGTTCGGTCACCTGGTGGGCGCCATCAGCGGCAGCAGCGTCTACCGCAAGTCCACCTTCCTGCTGGATTCACTCGGCAAACAGATCCTGCCTGCATGGCTGACCATCGAAGAGCACCCGCATCTGTTGAAAGGGCTGGCCTCGACGCCGTTTGACAGTGAAGGCGTACGTACCCAGCGGCGCGATATCGTCAAGGACGGGGTGTTGCAGACCTGGTTGCTGACCAGCTACGCGGCGCGCAAACTGGGCATGCAAAGCACCGGCCATGCGGGTGGCATTCATAACTGGCGTATTGCCGGTCAAGGCAATGATTTTGCCGCGATGCTGAAACAGCTGGGTACCGGACTGGTCGTGACGGAGTTGATGGGTCAGGGCGTTAGCGGCGTAACCGGCGATTACTCGCGCGGTGCATCCGGTTTCTGGGTGGAAAATGGCGAAATTCAATATCCGGTCAGTGAGATCACCATTGCCGGCAACCTGAAGGATATGCTGCGCAATATCGTCAGTGTGGGCAGCGACATCGAAACCCGCAGCAATATTCAGTGTGGTTCGGTCCTGCTGCCAGAAATGAAAATCGCCGGCGAATAATCGCCTGATGGCCGGCGGGATGCCGGCCAGTTTTATATCGTTGCTTACAAATAATTCCTGTCGATGTTGCGGTGCGCCGCTTATGTTAACTAACGGTTAACTAAAACAATAACTGGAAGGTGAGCATGAAGACAACACTGAAGACGCTGGCGGCGTTGACGCTGCTGGGTGCCAGTTCGCTGGCAATGGCTGCCGATCTCGACGAAGATATGGATATCATCGCCGGGAACTACAAAACCGCGCTAAAAACCGATTCCATCGCCACATTTAAACAAAGCCTGCAAAATATGCGCGCTGCCGCACAGGATGCGCAAAAGGCCACGCCGCCAAAACTGGAAAATAAAGCGCCGGACAGTGCGGAAATGAAAGACTTCCGTCACGGTCTGGATACGCTGATCGTTCAGATCGACGGCGCGCTGACGGCGGCGAACCAGGGCAAACTGGCACAGGCGCAGACGTTGGCGCAGGATTTCAAAACCACCCGCGATAGTTACCACCAAAAATACCGTTGACCGTGTGCGCGGCCCGCCTATCAAAGCGGGCTGCCGCCGCTGAGAAAACTGGACGGTGTCTGCCCCAGCACCCGTCGAAACATGGCGGAAAACGCTGCGCTGTTCTCATACCCCAACTCCCACGCAATCTGCGTGACGCCATCGCCAGCCGCCAGGCGGGACAACGCCAGCACCACGCAGGCACGTTGACGCCATTGTGAAAAAGACAGGCCGGTTTGCGCCTGAAAGAAACGGCTGAACGTGCGGATGCTCATATACAGCTGCCGTGCCCAGAGCTGCGGCGATAGATGAATATTCGGCTGCTGCAGGAACGATTGACACAGCGCGTTCAGCCGAACGTCGTTGGGCAACGGTATATGCAGCGGCAACGCAGACAGGCGGGCTATTTCGTGCAGTAACAGCGACACCAGGCAGGCGTCGCGTCCTTGTTGCGCGTATTCGAGCGGCATTTCCACTGCCTCGATCAGCAACTGACGCAGCAGCGGAGAAATGCTGACCACCTGGCAATCTGCGCTACGCGCTGCCAGCGGCAAGGCCTCGGGCTCGATGTACAGGCTGCGGGTAGTCACGCCCTGCATTTTGACCTGATGAGGCATGTGCGGCGGCAGCCAGACCGCGCGTTGTGGCGGCACGATCCAGTTCCCACTGCGGGTATGGACGTGCATGATGCCGGTTGCACCATACAGCAATTGGGCGCGACGATGGCTGTGCATGGGGAGGAGATAACCCGGTGGATAGTCTCTGCCGATGGCAATCACCGGCCGTGGGAAATGATCCACCTCATCGATAGCGATATTGCGCATTGTCCTGCGATTCAGTTTGGCCGAATCACCATGATAGTTGGCTTTACATCGTATGCAAGTCAGCGGTCAGGATGATTACCCTATTGCCTTTTGATGTTCAGAGGCAATGCAGCATGACGGAACTGATTATTATCCTTTCGGCCGGTTTTCTGACCGGTATTACTACCATCCTGTTTGGGTTCGGCGGCGGCTTTGTGGTGGTGCCGTTTGTCTACCATCTGATTTCCGCCTCCGGTGAGCACCCTGGACAGGCAATGCATATCGCGGTGGCTACCTCGACGACGGTGATGATCCTTAACGCCGGCTACGCCACTTACGGGCATTGGCGCAGCGGCAGCATACTGCGGGAAACGGTGGTTCCGCTGATCCTGTTCATCGCGCTCGGCGCGCTGGCAGGGGCCTTGGCGGCCACCTTGCTGACCGACGGTGTTATTCGCCTGCTGTTTATCGCCTATATGGTAATCACCATCGCTGACTGCTTGTTCCACAAGGGTTTTTTACAGCGTCCGGCGCGGCGTGCGCTGTCGTCTCGCACGCTTTGGCTCGGTGGGTCGCTGATTGGCAGCGTAGCGGCGATGCTCGGTGTGGGGGGCAGCGTGATGACGGTACCGTTGTTGCGACGTCATGGCTATGAGATGAAATATTGTGTCAGCGCCGCCAATCCGCTGTCGATCGCCGTGGCGGTGATGGGCGCGGCCATATACGGCTGGCTGGGGCAGGGAAAAATCGCCGGTGCGGCCTATCTGGGCTATGTAAATATGGTGATTCTGGCGTTATTGGCTCTGGCTGGTACGGCGGGGATCGCCTTTGCCAAACGCGCGTTGCCGCGGATTGACGATACGCTGCACGCGCGGATCTACGTACTGTTGCTGATACTGGTGCTGGTGGCTATCGTCTGGTGACATAAGGGGCGGCAGGTTGCCGCCCGGGACGATCAGCGGTGATATACGCCCGCCGCTTCTGGCTGATACAGCAGTTCCAGCACTTCTATTTGCGCCTGCTCGCCGTTTGGCAGCGCCCAGTCAATCTGCTTGCCGACGTGCATGCCGAGCAAGGCGGCGCCCAGTGGCGCCATCACCGACAGCTGCTCACTGCTGTTTTGCAGTTCGGCCGGGTACACCAGCGTACGCACGTGCTCTTCGTTGGTATGCAGATCGCGGAAGCGCACTCGGCTGTTCATGGTAACAACATGAGCCGGGATCTGGGCTGGCGGCAGGATCTCGGCCCGATCCAGTTCAGCGTTCAACGCCGCAGCGACATCGGTATTGGCATAGGCCGGCTTTTCCAGCAACGCATCCAGTCGTTCCGCATCCAGCTCATTAATAGTAATGATTGGTTTGGTCATTCCACTCTCCAATAGCCTCAAATAAACAACACAAAGCAACACCCCCGCGCCGTGGGGAGCGGGGGTGTTGGAAATGTCGGTTTGTTCTTCCGATAGTAGGGGGTTAGCGCAGGAAAAGAAAGAGATCCCGATCACGAACTTTTCGTCGGCATGAACGCCACCGAGACAACCGTTCATCATGTTATCTTTTTGTATTCCAATTAACTTATCTGCAAAAGCCGCAATATGCGAAATGGATCTCTGATGGTCACCCAATTTCCACTTTGAACTGGAAAAAAACGCGCTACACACCCAATGGGACAGAGAGTAGGGTAAAGATAACAGATAAAGTGAGCGATTCAGGAGTGACTGAAAGTGAATGAAGGAGCGGCATCGCTAAAAACGACACAGGCTGATATTACCCAGGCAGAAACCATTACCGAGCGGGTATTGTCAGATATTACCATCATGTTAAATTCAGAGAGTATTTATACCAACGCGGTGCAACAACAAATGCTGGAGTCGCATATTCGTGCAATGGTGTTGCGTTCCATTACTGGCGAGCCTTTGCCTGAAGTGGATAAATCACTGTTCGATGAGATCTCGCATCATTCAATGCAGTTGGCGCAGCGAGTGGTGAGCCAATTTAACAACTTGCCGATCGAAGAGTCCTATTTACTGTCGGTACACTTTGAAGTGGCAAAAGATAATAACCAATAAGCGTTTTATTGATTTCAATCAGGAGAATATACCATGGGACAAATTACCGTTGTGATCGGCGATCGTCTGGGCAAAGGGCAAAAAGTTGGCCAGGGCATTGAAAGTGCAGGTGGAAAAGCCATTGTCATTCCCGGCGTGGCGGCCGACATGAAGCTGGGCGACGTAATGAAAGCGGAAAATGCACAGCTGGGTATTTCGTTCTGCGGCAGCGGCGGCGCCGGCGCCATTACCGCGCAAACCAAATATGGCTACAAGGCCAAATATGGCATGCGTTCGATTGAGGAAGGTGTGACGGCAATTAATGAAGGCTGTAACGTGCTGGGATTCGGTTTTATGGATAAAGAAGAACTGGGGCAAAAACTGGTTGAAGCCTATATCAAGAAACACGGCGCAGCATAATGAAGGAACAGTATACCACCTCGGTAATTGTTACGGGCAAGGGCGACAGCAAAGCGAAAGCCTTTGCTTCCGCTCTGGCGAATGTACAGGGCGCGGTATTAAAATCCACCAATAATATTCTGCTGCGCATCGAACCGCAGGACGTCAGCGTATTAAGCGCGGAGGAAAAAACAACCCGAGAGAAATTCCTGTTCTTCTTTCTGCCGCGTGAAAGAAAAAGTTATGCCGTTTCTCTGGAAGTAACCATAAATGTGACCATTATCAACACAGAAAAGGTTGTTTTCACCTCGAAATAATAAGGGCAGACTCATGTTCCTAATAATTTTATTTAAGTCGATTATTATCGGCGGGCTGGTAGGTGTCGGCGTCGGCGCCGGCGCCGCACGCATGTTCCATGCCCCGACGACACAGGGTATGGGGGCATTCCGCACCCTGGGCGAGCTGAATTCCTGCGAAGGCGATCCGGCGTCACACTTCTCATTTGGCCTGGGCTTTTTCTTCAATGCCTGGGCGTCCTCCGTGGCGGCAGGTGCCTTCACACAGGACGTTGATCACCGCATCATCCCCAACTGGGGAGCGGCAGCGTTGATGATCAAGAATCGCAATGTGGCGCAAACGCTGCACGATCCGAAAAAAATGGCTATCGCCTGCGGCATCATCGGCATGCTGGTAGTGGCCTTCCTTAACTCCACCGCTTCGGCGGTACCGGCGGCGCTGCAGGTTACCGCCATCAAAGTGCTGGTGCCGGCAGCCAACCTGTTGGTGAATACCGTGATGCCGGTGATTTTCTGGCTGGCGGCGATTGATGCCGGCAAACGTTCCGGCTTCTGGGGCACCATTTTTGGCGGCCTGGCACAGTTGATCATGGGCAATGCCGTTCCGGGGCTGGTGCTGGGTATTCTGATCGGCAAAGGGGTTGAAGAGAGCGGCTGGAACAAGGTCACCAAAATCATGATGGCGGTGATCGTGCTGTTGTTCGTGCTGAGTGGCTTCTTCCGCGGCTTCGACATGAAACTCCTCGAATCCTTCAGCCTTGGCATACCAGGCTGGCTGGATGCCATTCACAACACCCTGAGCGGTAAATAAGGCGGCGTGACGATGGAACAACAAACTCAACAACAAGGCTTCTGGTATGCCGACTGGTCGTTCCCGATTTTTGTCGGCCTGCTGTCCTCGGGCGTATTTGCCGGGACCCATATGTACTACCTGTACGGCATCGGCGCGTTTAACGAAGTGGCTTTCGTCTCGATGCTGCGTGCCGGTATGGATACCGGCGTGTATGGCGCGGTGGCGGCATTCGGTGCCAGCTTCCTGTTCGCACGTATTATCGAGGGCTCGCTGGTCGGCATCCTGGATATCGGCGGGGCGATCCAGACCGGTGTCGGGCTGGGGGTGCCAGCGCTGCTGCTCGGTGCAGGGATCGTGTTCCCGGTAGCCAACTTTGCCGCATCGCTGGTCACTGGTCTGGTGATTGGGCTGGCGATCGGTTACCTGATCATCCTGGCGCGCAAGTTCACCATCAACCAGAGCAACTCGACCTACGGCGCAGACGTCATGATGGGCGCGGGTAACTCCTCCGGGCGTTTCCTTGGGCCATTGATCATCCTGTCTGCCATGACTGCGTCGATTCCGATCGGTATCGGTTCGCTGCTCGGTGCACTGCTGTTTTATATCTGGGGCAAGCCCATTACCGGCGGCGCGATCCTCGGCGCAATGATCCTGGGGGCCATTTTCCCGGTCGCCATCTGAATGTGGCTGCGGGGCGAACGGTGTCGCCCCGCGGTAAGGAGTAAAGCATGTATGACTTAATCATTCGCCACGCGCGGCTGGCCGACGATCGGTTGGTCGACGTGGCGGTGCAGGACGGCAAGATTGCGGTGGTTGGGCAACTGGCGGCGCAGACGCAGGGGACGCGCCAACTTGATCTGGGCGGCAGGTATCGCCTCAGCGCCGGTTGGATCGACGCCCACGTGCACTGTTATCCCTCTTCGCCGATTTATCACGATGAACCAGACAGCGTCGGCACCTGCTGCGGCGTTACCACGGTAGTGGACGCCGGCAGTACCGGCACTGACGACGTCGACAGTTTCTATGCCCTGACGCGCAGCGCCAAAACCAACGTGTTTGCCTTCCTGAATATTTCGCGCATCGGCCTGTTGCGTCAGAACGAGCTGGCCGAAATGGCGGATATCGACAAGCAGGGCGTGCAGCGAGCCATTGAGCAGCATCGCGGCTTTATTATCGGCATCAAGGCGCGCATGAGCAGCAGCGTCGTTGGCCAGAATGGCATCAAACCGCTGGTGCGCGCCAAGGAGATCCAGCAGGAAAACAATCAGCTGCCGCTGATGGTACATATCGGCAACAACCCGCCGGATCTGGATGAAATCGCCGATTTGCTGACGCGTGGCGATATCATCACCCACTGTTACAACGGCAAGCCCAACCGTATTCTGACCCCGGCCGGTACGTTGCGCGAGTCTATTCAACGGGCGTTGAAGCGTGGCGTATTGCTTGACGTTGGCCACGGCACTGCCAGCTTCAGCTTTGAAGTCGCACGGCAGGCGATCGCTCTCGGCATTCTGCCGCACACCATCAGTTCCGATATTTATTGTCGCAATCGCCTGTCCGGGCCGGTACACAGCCTGGCGACGGTGATGTCCAAATTTTTCACCGTCGGCCTGACGTTACCGCAGGTGATCGACTGTGTGACGGTCAATGCCGCGTCGGCATTGCAATTGACCGGCAAAGGACAGCTGCAGCCGGGCTTTGACGCCGATTTGACCATTTTCGATCTTCGCCAGGCGCCGCAAGTATTTGCCGATGCCGAAGGGCAATCCGCCAAGGGTGAACAATTGCTGGTGCCGCTGGCTGCGGTGGTGGCCGGGGAAGTCCTATTAACCGATGAAGGGAAAGCCGCTCATGTCTTCGATCTATGAAAAATACCAGTTAAAACAGGTGATCAATACGTCCGGCCGTATGACGGCGCTTGGCGTTTCTACCCCTCGTCAGGAGGTCATCGACGCGGTGGGTTATGGTCTTGACCACTATTTCGACATCAAGGATCTGGTGAATAAAACCGGTGCCTATATCGCCAATCTGCTGAACGTCGAGGCGGCGGTAGTGGTTTCCTGCGCCTCCGCCGGCATTGCACAGTCGGTGGCGGCCACCATTGTCAAAGATAACGCCAACCTGCTGGTCAACCTGCACTCCGCTGCGGTCAACGAACCACGCGAGATCGTGCTGCCACGTGGGCACAACGTCAACTTTGGCGCGCCGGTCGACACCATGGTGGCGCTCGGCGGTGGTAAGGTGGTAGAAGCCGGCTACGCCAATGAATGCTCCGCCGAACAGCTAGAGGCCTGCATTACCCGGCAAACGGCGGCCATCCTCTATATCAAGTCACACCACTGCGTACAGAAGAGCATTCTGTCGGTCGAACAGGCGGCGGCGGTGGCGCGCAAGCATCAGCTGCCGCTGATCGTGGATGCGGCGGCCGAGGAAGACCTGCTGTGTTATTACCAGATGGGAGCCGATCTGGTGATTTACAGCGGCGCGAAGGCGATCGAAGGGCCGACCAGTGGTCTGGTGATCGGCAAGAAACAGCTGGTCGAGTGGGTAAAATTGCAGTCGGGCGGCATCGGTCGTGCGATGAAGGTCGGCAAAGAGGGCATTCTGGGTCTGACGCAGGCAATTGAAAGCTACCTGACGCAGGAAAAGACCAGCGGCGCGCAAATGGTCGAGCGCATGACGCCCTTTATCAATAGCCTGAATACCTTGAATGGCGTAAGCGCCAAAACCGTCTGGGACAGCGCCGGTCGCGACATTGCGCGTACGGAAATCGCTTTTGACGAAGCGGCGATCGGCATGTCGACCCTCGACATCGTTCAGGCGCTGAAAACCGGTGACATCGCCATTTACTTCCGTGGCTACAAGGCCAACGAAGGCAAGATCGAAGTGGATGTGCGCAGTGTGGATCAACAGCAACTGACGACCGTTTTTAACTGCATCAAAAAATTACTGGAGCAACAAGCATGAAGCTGAAGCCGAACTATTACCGTGACCGCGTATGCCTTAACGTGCTGGCGGGTTCAAAGGACAACGCTGAGGAGATTTATGCGGCGGCGGAAGGCCACGTGCTGGTTGGCGTGCTGTCCAAGAATTATCCTGACGTCGACAGTGCGGTGGCCGATATGCAGCGCTACGCGCGCCTGATTGACAACGCGCTGTCGGTGGGGCTGGGCGCCGGCGATCCGAAGCAGTCGGCGATGGTCAGCCTGATCTCGCAGCGAGTACAGCCACAGCACGTCAATCAGGTGTTTACCGGCGTCGGCGCCAGCCGTGCGCTATTAGGGCAAACGGATACGGTGGTCAATGGTCTGGTATCGCCGACCGGGCGAGTCGGTTGGGTGAAGGTATCTACCGGGCCGCTGAGCGCTGGTGCGCCGGACGGTATTGTGCCGGTTGAGACGGCGATTGCGCTGTTGAAAGACATGGGGGGGAGCTCGATCAAGTATTTCCCAATGGGGGGCCTGAAGTGCAAGGACGAGTATCAGTACGTGGCCAAAGCGTGCGCCGAACATGATTTCCTGTTGGAGCCGACCGGTGGCATCGATCTTGACAATTTTGAGCAGATCCTGGAAATCGCGCTGGCGGCGGGAGTCAAGCAGGTGATCCCGCACATTTACAGTTCGATCATCGATGCCAACAGTGGCAATACGCGCCCGCAGGATGTGAAAACGCTGTTGGCGATGACCAAAAAACTGGTGGGCTAAACGGCGGCGTGCCGGGCTGATTCACCGTAGCTTCGTAATGTGTTGTTCTTTACCAATACAAGGAATAAATATGCGAAACTGGCAGGGTATGACCACGCGATTTGCGGTATCTCTGGCGCTGCTGGCGATGTTCAGCCCGGCGCTGCATGCTGAGGATGCAATGAAGTCCACACCGTCTCATTTTGCCTATATCGGTTCTTATCAGCCCAATGGTGAAGGGGTCTACCGGCTACGGGTCGATGCCGCCAGCGGTGCGCTGAGCGACAAGACCCTGGTCAGCACGTTGCCCAATCCAGCCCAGTTGGTGGTTGATGCCAGCGGCCGTACCTTGTACGTTGCCAGCGAAGTGGCAGATTTTAACGGCGGTAAACACGGTTCGATCACCGCACTGCGCATCAGCGAGCGAGACGGTAGCCTGACGCCACTGAATCAGGTGGATTCGCAGGGCGCCGGGCCGGTATTTCTTTCGCTGACACCGAACGGGCGCCATCTGCTGGTGGCGAATTATATCAGCGGCAGCGTGGCGGCGTTTCCGCTGGATAGCGAAGGCCGGCTGGCGCAAGCCAGCTCGGTGCGCCAGCAGCAAGGCCCGGCGGGGGCGAGCAGGCCTGCCGCAGCGGTGGAGGGCAGCTTTGCCATCAGCGATCACAATGGCCCGCATGCGCATATGATCGCCAGCGATCCGAGTGGTAAATTTGTTTTCTCAACCGATCTGGGGCTGGATCGGATCTACCAGTGGCGTTTTGACGATAGCCGTGGCGAACTGACGCCAAACGATCCGCCGTGGATCGCGGCGTCGTCGCCTGGTGCAGGCCCGCGCCACTTCGTGTTCCACCCGGACGGTAAAACGCTGTTGCTGGTGAACGAAGAGGCGTCCACGCTGACCAGCTACCGTTTCGACAGCGACCAGGGCACGCTGACGCCGCTACAGACGGCATCCACCCTGCCGGCGGATTATAAGGGCACCAATTTTGCCGCCGGATTGACGCTAAGCCAGGACGGCAAAAATCTGTACGTCGCCAACCGGCTGCATAACAGCATTGCGCAGTTCAGTATCGGCAGCGGTGGCAGCATGACGCGGGTGGGCGAAACCTGGACACGCGGTGATTATCCACGCACCGTCACGCTCAGTCCGGACGGGGGGTATCTGTACGCGCTCAACCAGCGCAGCGATAACATTACGCGTTTTCGCGTCGATCAACAGAACGGTACGCTCAGTTTCGTGGATGGCTATACCCCGGTAGGCAGCCCTTCACAGATGGTATTCGCGCCCGCAGCGCAGTAACCCGTGGCCCGTCTGGCAGCAGGCGGGCGACTTGACATTGGAATGACGATGGTGAGATTCCCTTATCCCCGTTTGGCTTATCTGTTTGACGCGTTGCAGAGTGAAACGCTGCCGCAGGATGAACTGGCGAAGCGCTTTGCGGTGTCTACCCGCACGGTGCGTGCAGACATCACTGCGCTTAATGATATTTTGGAAAAATACGGCGCGCGCTTTGTGCATAACCGCGGTGCCGGTTACCGGCTGCAGGTGGACGACGCGGCGCTGTTCAGCGGGTTACAGCAGCAGGAGCGCCGCAAGCAGGCCACGCCGCGTAGCGCCCAGGAGCGCGTGCATTATCTTTTGATCCGTTTTTTGACCTCAGCCTTCTCCCTGAAGTTGGAGGATTTAGCCGATGAATGGTTTGTCAGCAGGGGTACGCTGCAAAACGATATGGCTGAGGTGAGGGAACGGCTGGCGCATTACCCGTTGACCATCGAAACCAAACCGCGTTACGGCATGAAGTTGTTCGGCTCGGAAATGGCGATCCGCGCCTGTCTGACCGATTTGCTGTTCCAGCTGCATCTGGCGGATGCCGAGAATCCGTTGCTGAATAACGAGATCCTGCTGCAACCGCAGGTAGCGACCTTTGCCGGCCTGCTGCACCCGTTGCTGTCACAGTACGCCATTCGTCTGACCGATGAAGGGGAGCAATATCTGATCTTTTATTGCGCGGTGGCGCTGCGCCGCATCAGCGATGGTTATCCGCTGTCGGAGTTTGACGTCGAAGATGGCGACGAAGGGGTGCGCAAGGCGTCGACCTGGCTGGCGGGCGAACTGGGCAAGGCGGCCGGCAAAGAGGTCTCGGCCGCAGAAGAAGCCTATCTGCGGGTGAATATCGCGGCACGACGGGTGCAGGACGTGCGCCCCAGCGAGATCAACGCCGATGACGAAGAGGCGCTGGTGGACTACATCCTGTCCTATATCAACGCACACTATAACTACAATCTGCAGGGCGACAAGCAGCTGCGTGCCGATCTGCTCACCCATATCAAGACCATGATTACCCGGGTGAAATACCAGATAAACATCCCCAATCCGCTGCTGGCCAACATCAAGCAGCACTATCCGATGGCCTACGACGTGACGCTGGCGGCGGTAGCCAGCTGGGGGAAATATACGCCTTACACCCTGAGCGAAAACGAGATTGGCTATCTGGTGCTGCACATCGGCGTCGGTCTGGAGCGCCATTACAATATCGGCTATGAACGTCACCCGCAGGTGATGCTGGTGTGCGACACCGGCAATTCGACGGTACGCATGATCCAGGCGCAGGTTGCACGCAAGTATCCGCAACTGGTGGTGACGCGCATTGTCTCGCTGCGCGACTATGAAGTGCTCAGCCATATCGACGAAGATTTTGTCATTTCCAACGCGCGGGTCAGCGAGAAAAACAAGCCGGTGGTGGTGATGTCGCCATTCCCGACCGAATATCAGCTCGAACAGCTGGGCAAGCTGGTTCTGGTGGATCGTACCAAGCCGTACATGCTGGAAAAGTTCTTTGACGCCGGCCATTTCATGATCGTCAATGAGCCGCTGACCCAGCAACAGCTGTTCCGCAAAGTGTGCAGCCAACTGGAGCAGGAAGGCTATGTCGGTGAGGACTTCTATCCGTCGGTGGTAGAGCGTGAGGCGATCGTTTCCACCCTGCTGGGAGAAGGCATTGCGCTGCCGCATTCACTGGGCCTGCTGGCGAAAAAAACCGTGGTGGTGACGCTGCTGGCGCCACAGGGCATTGCCTGGGGCGATGGAGAAGTGGCGCAGGTGGTATTCCTGCTGGCGATCAGCAAAAGTGATTATGAAGAAGCGATGGCGATTTATGATCTGTTCGTCACCTTCGTGCGCGAACGTTCGATGAGCCGGCTGCTGGGCAGCAACGACTTTGACAGTTTTAAGGCGGTGGCGCTCGACTGCCTGAGCCGTATTTAATCGGTCTGGCGTGGCATTGAGCGTTCTGCCTCTGCCGTTTTAACCAGGCTCAGTCCTCATCAAAACCGGAGTTGAACAGCTCAATCACCGCCGCCAGCGCTTGCTGCTCTTCCGGGCCGCTAGCTTCCACCTCGATATGGCGGCCCTGGGCGGAGTCGAGCATCAGCAGGGCAATGACGCTGCTGGCTTCGGCTTCGGTGCCGCTGTCGTTACGCAGTAGCACCTCGGCGTCAAAACTTTGCACCAGCTCAAACAGCTTCATCGCCGGGCGAGCATGCATGCCCAGCTTGTTTTTGATTTCAACCGTTTGCTTGACCGTCATTGTTTGCGTTTTTCCAGCGTGCGGTGGCGTGATTGCACGTTTTTGCCGCGCGAACGGAAGTAGTCTGCCAGCTGTTCCGCCACGTAGACCGAACGGTGTTTACCGCCGGTACAGCCAATCGCCACCGTCAGGTAGCTGCGGTTGTTGGTTTCCAGCATTGGCAGCCACTGTTCGAGATAACTGCGGGTTTGGTAGATAAAATTATGTACCTCTGTGTGGCGATCGAGGAACGAGGCCACCGGTTTATCCAGGCCGGTCATCGGACGCAGCTTCGGATCCCAGTGCGGGTTCGGCAGGAAACGCACGTCAAACACGTAGTCGGCATCGATCGGGATGCCATGTTTGAAGCCGAATGATTCGAATACCATCGTCAATTCACGCTCACGTTTGCCCAACAGACGGGTACGCAGCATTTCCGCCAGTTCGTGCACGGACATTTCAGAGGTGTCGATGATCAGGTCGGCGCGTGAGCGCAGTGGCTCCAGCAGATCGCTTTCTTCATCAATGGCGCTTTCCAACGACAGGTTCTTGCTGGAAAGCGGATGCAGACGGCGGGTGTCACTGTAGCGGCGGATCAGGGTATTGCGGTCGGCGTCGAGGAACAGCAGCTGCGGCGAAAAACTGTCCGGCAGCTGGGTCATGGCATACTCAAACACTTCCGGCGATTCCGGCATGTTACGCACGTCGATGCTCACCGCCGCGGAGCTGTTGCGTTCGGCCAGCGTCTGGGCAAGCTGCGGCAGCAGCACCACGGGCAGGTTATCAACGCAGTAAAACCCCATATCTTCCAGCGCCCGCAAGGCGACAGATTTCCCTGAACCGGAACGGCCGCTGACAATCATCAGCACCATGTGGCAACTCCCCCTGGCATCTCGGCGGCTTTTATCACCGCCGTTGAAAATATGAGCCCGGCGCAAACCGGGTTCCATGACAAATAAACAGTATCGCTATCAACGCCAGAAGTCACCCCGGCGAAAAGGTTATTCGGTAATGATTTGGTAAAGTTCTTCATCACTCTGTGCGGCACGCAGGCGACGACAGACGGTTTTATCCGCCAGACGCTTGGCAACCAGAGACAGGGTGTGCAAATGCGTTTTGCACTGATCGGCCGGCACCAGCAAGGCGAACAGCAGATCGACCGGTTGGTTGTCGATGGCATCGAAGGCGATCGGTTGGTCGAGACGGATAAACACGCCAACGGCCCGCAGGGTGTCCTCTTCCAGTTTTCCATGGGGTATGGCAATGCCGTTGCCAATACCGGTGCTGCCCATGCGCTCACGGGTGAGAACCGCGTCAAACACCACCTGCGGCGGCAGGTTAAGTTGTTTGGCTGCCAGCTCGCTGATAATTTCCAGAGCGCGTTTCTTGCTGTTGCAGTGTACCGAGCTTCTGGTGCACTCGATACTCAGTACCGAGCTTAATTGCATTGTTTCGTTGTTCATCTCATCTTCACTTGAAGCCATGCTTATCAGGCTGTTTTACTGGCCATTCTGGCCCCGGGCAGTGCTCGAACTCTTGCGTACTTACGTGTGCGCAAGAGTTCTGCTTGCTGGTCGTGCCAAACTACCTGCGCCAATCACGCCTGAAAAGATGGCTTTCGCCTGTTTTAACCCTGATTACCGTTCGGCGCGTTACCCATACAGGTAACGCGCCGATAGCTGAGGCTGCGTTAAGCAGCACCTCTGGCGGAAAGTGGCCCAGAGTGTCAGTGTTGCTTCAGTTTGTCTTTATGTTTGTTCAATTGACGCGCCAGTTTATCAATCAGGCAGTCAATTGCAGCATACATATCTTCTTTTTCCGAGGTGGCGTGCAACTCGCCTCCATTCACGTGCAGCGTCGCTTCTGCGATCTGCTGCACTTTTTCCACACTTAGAACGACATACACCTGATTGATCCGATCGAAATACTGTTCGAGTTTGGCAAATTTGGCGTTCACAAACTCACGCAATGGATCGGTGATGACGATGTGGTGTCCGGTAATGTTGAGCTGCATAATGTCTTCCTTCTCTATAGAGGTCAAACCAACTGTTTACGCTGGTTCGACGGCGGGATGGACAAAGACTCTCGGTACTTGGCGACGGTGCGCCGCGCCACCATGATCCCCTGATCGGAAAGCAGGGTGGCCAGTTTGCTGTCGCTCAGCGGTTTGGCGGGGTTTTCCGCCGCGATCAATTTCTTCACCAGTGCACGAATGGCCGTCGAGGAGGCTTCGCCGCCGCTGTCGGTGTTCACGTGGCTTGAGAAGAAATACTTCAATTCGAAAATACCGCGCGGGCTGTGCAGGAACTTCTGCGTGGTCACGCGTGAGATCGTCGATTCATGCATATCCACGGCCTGTGCGATATCCGCCAGCACCATGGGTTTCATAAATTCCTCACCTTGTTCAAAGAACGCTTCCTGCTGCTCGACGATGCAGCGTGTAACTTTCAGTAGCGTATCGTTACGGCTTTCCAGGCTTTTGATCAGCCACTTGGCTTCCTGCAGGTTACTGCGGATAAACTGGCCATCGGCTTCGCTACGCGAACTGTTGCCCAGTGCGGCATATTGCTGGTTGATCTTCAGACGCGGAATGCTGTCGGCGTTAAGTTCCACCGCCCACTTGCCCTGCACCTTGCGCACCAGCACATCGGGAATGACGTACTCCGATTCACCGGTGTTGATCGACTGCCCCGGGCGTGGGTCGAGTGACTGAATCAGCAGCATCGCTTCTTTCAGTGTATCTTCTTTTAGCCGGGTTGATCGCATCAGGCTGCGAAAGTCGTGATTGGCCAGCAAATCCAGGTGATCGCTGATGATCTGCCGTGCTTCGTTGAGGTATGGGGTGTCTTTGGCATACTGGGAAAGCTGAATCAGCAGGCAGTCGCGCAGGTCACGAGCCGCCACGCCGATAGGATCGAAACGCTGAACGCGTTTCAGTACGGCTTCCACTTCGTCCATCGAGACATTCTCGTCGCCAATGCTTTCCAGAATGTCTTCCAGCGGAACGGTAAGGTAGCCAGTATCGTCCACGGCATCGACGATCGAGGTGGCAATGGCGGCATCGGTATCTGAAAACGGCGTCAGATCCACCTGCCACATCAGGTAGTCTTGCAGCGTTTGGGTGGTTTCGCCCTGATAGACCGGCAGCTCGTCGTCGCTGTAGTCGGTACCGGTGCCGGATGGCGTACCGGCGGTGTAGATTTCATCCCAGGTGGCGTCCAGCGGCAGCTCTTCCGGCATGTCCTTCTGTTCCAGTGCCTCGCGGGTGTCCAGGCCTTCGGTCTCGGTGGTTTCCTTTGCGTCGATCTCGTCGTGCAGGTCGGTTTGTTCAAGCAGCGGGTTGCTCTCTAACGCCAGTTGGATCTCCTGCTGGAGTTCAAGCGTGGACAGCTGCAGCAAGCGAATTGCCTGCTGTAGCTGGGGGGTCATGGCCAGTTGTTGACTGAACCTGAGTTGCAAACCTTGCTTCATAGTCTTTTTTCTACTTCCGTTAACCGCCGTCCGTCAGGATCAGCTGGCAATCACAGGCGGAATTCTTCGCCCAGATAAACGCGTTTCACCTGTTCGTCGGCCAAAATGGCGTCCGGCGTGCCATGGGCGATCAGTTTACCCTGGCTGACGATATAGGCGCGTTCACACACGTCCAGCGTTTCGCGCACGTTATGGTCGGTGATCAGCACGCCCAGGCCGCTGTCACGCAGGTGCTCGATGATTTTCTTGATGTCGATAACGGAAATCGGGTCAACCCCGGCAAACGGCTCATCCAGCAGGATGAATTTCGGGTTGGCGGCCAGCGCGCGGGCAATTTCGACGCGGCGGCGTTCACCACCGGACAGTGCCTGGCCAAGGTTGTCGCGCAGATGGGAAATATGGAACTCTTCCATCAGTTCGTTGGCGCGGTCGGCGCGCTGTTCGCTGGTCAGGTCCTCGCGAATTTCCAGCACCGCCATCAGGTTGTCATACACGCTCAGACGGCGGAAAATCGACGCCTCCTGCGGCAGATAGCCGATACCGCGGCGCGCACGGGCGTGCAGCGGCAGGATGCTGATGTCTTCGTCGTCAATCACGATGCGGCCAGCGTCACGCTGTACAATACCGACCACCATGTAGAACGTGGTGGTTTTGCCAGCGCCGTTTGGCCCCAACAGGCCGACGATTTCGCCGGAATTCACTTTCAGGCTGACGTCTTCAACGACTTTGCGGCCCTTGTAGGCTTTCGCCAGATTTTCTGCGATGAGTGTTGCCATAGGTAATTAGTTGCTCTTTTTCTGCTGCCCGTTTTTGTCCTGCAACTGCGACGGTACCAGCACCGTCTTCACGCGGTTGCCTTTATCGCTGTACGCCTGCATCTGCTGCTGCTGCACCAGATAGGTGATGCGATCGCCTTTGACATTGCTGTCGAGCTGTTCCAGATAGGCATTGCCGGTCAGGGTAACCAGCTGCGGCGCCACATCGTAACGGACTTTCTGCGCATGGCCTTTCACCGGTTTACCGTTGTCCTGCATCTGATAGAAGGTGACCGGCTTGCCGAACGCTTCGATATAGGTCTTGTTCTGATCGCCGCCCGGACGGGTCACCACCACCTTGTCGGCTTTGATTTCAATGGTGCCCTGTTTGATCACCACGTTGTCAGTGAACGTGCTGACGTTGCTCTGCATATCCAGCGCCTGCTTCAGCGAGTCAATGCTCACCGGTTGATCAGAGTCGGATTTCAGCGCCAGTGCCGGGGCGCTGACGGCCAAAACGGTGCTGGCAATCAATAGATTACGGAGTTGTTTTTTGGTTCTGAATTTCATAGTTGGTCTTAACCTTATCAATCAGCTCAGCGGTTTTGGCCCGCAGGTTCCCACGCATTTTCATGCCGTTAGAGGTGAAGTTGGTGCCGAAGAGCGTCACTTCATCATCGGAGGACACATCCTGAGTCACCAGGTTTACCTGAGCATTGTCCGTTTTAATCTTTTCCAGTTGCGAGGTGGTGGTCAGGCTGTTCACCTCAACGTGGCCATACAGATACAGCATGCGGTCTTTGGTCAGTTTGGCGCGATCGGCGCGTACCGACCAGGTGGCGACGGCGTTTTCATCAAACAGCGTCATCACCGGTTGGGTAAACCAGCTCAGCTCGTCGGTGGTGTAATACTTCACGTCCTCTGCCACCAGTTTATAACTTAATTTACCGGCCGGGTTGTAGACGATAGTGACCGTATGCTGGCTCTGGTAGGTCGGAGCCTGAGTATTCATCGGCTCGGCCGTGCTATCGTCGTCGAAATCCGCCATGTTCCAGCCAATCAGGGCTAGCACGATCACCGTCAGTATAATGGTGATCCAGAGTTTGGTTTTGCTCATATCGACAGCCCTTTGGCGTCCTCCAGCTTGTTCTGAGCCAAAAGAATGATGTCGCACAGTTCACGCACTGCGCCACGGCCACCGGCAATGCGGGTGACATAATGGGCACGCGGCGTCAGCAGAGGGTGGGCATCCGCCACCGCCACCGCCAGACCGACCTGCGCCATCACCGGCCAGTCGATCAGATCGTCGCCGATGTAGGCAACCTGATCCGGCGACAGCGACAGTGTATCCAACAGTTCACGGAAGGCCAAAAGCTTATCGGACTGCCCTTGATACAGATAGCTAATCCCCAGCGTTTTTGCCCGATCTTCCAATAATTTGGCGGAGCGGCCGGTGATAATACCTACCTCGATATCCGAGGTTTTCAGGCAGCGAATGCCGTAGCCGTCGCGCACGTTGAAGGCCTTCAGCTCTTCGCCGTTGTTGCCCATGTAGATCAGGCCATCCGACAGCACGCCGTCGACATCGCAAATCAGCAGGCGGATTTTCCCGGCCCGTGCCATCACTTGTTCCGTTACCGGCCCGTAGCAGGTTTCAACCGTACTCATTCAATATCCTCAGGACTTCTTTCTAAAACAGGCTGGGCGCAGCGGCAGCCTGAAACTCATACCACGCCGGCGCGCAGCATGTCATGCATATGTACCACACCCAGCAACTGGTCGCCATCGGCAACCAGCAGCGCGGTAATATGGCGCTGCTGCATCAGGTTGAGCGCATCCACCGCCAGGGTGTTCGGACGCACCCGCACACCACCGAGCGTCATGACGTCGGCGATCCTGGCATGGTTCAGGTCGATACCCATATCAAACACCCGGCGCAGGTCGCCATCGGTAAAGATACCGGCAATTTTCATCAGATCGTTGCAGACCACCGTCATGCCAAGGTTCTTGCGGGTGATTTCCAACAGTGCGTCGCGCAGCGACGCATCGGCGCTGACGTGCGGAATTTCTTCGCCGCTGTGCATGATATCAGTGACGCGCAGTAACAGGCGGCGACCCAGCGCGCCGCCGGGATGCGACAGCGCAAAATCTTCCGGGGTAAAACCGCGAGCCTTCAATAGCGCTACCGCCAGCGCGTCGCCCATCACCAGCGTTGCGGTGGTGCTGGTGGTCGGCGCCAGGCCGAGCGGGCAGGCTTCCTGCGGCACTTTGATACACAGATGAATGTCTGCGGCCTTGCCCATGGAACTGTCGGGATTGTTGGTCATGCAGATCAACGGGATGCGCTGGCGCTTCAGTACCGGGATCAACGCCTGAATCTCGTTGGACTCGCCGGAGTTGGAAATCGCCAGTACGATGTCTTGCGCCGTGACCATGCCGAGATCGCCATGGCTGGCTTCGGCAGGATGCACGAAGAATGATGGCGTACCGGTGCTGGCGAAGGTGGCGGCAATCTTGCAGCCGATGTGGCCGGATTTGC
Source organism: Serratia odorifera (assembly GCF_041448735.1). Classification (NCBI taxonomy): domain Bacteria; kingdom Pseudomonadati; phylum Pseudomonadota; class Gammaproteobacteria; order Enterobacterales; family Yersiniaceae; genus Serratia; species Serratia odorifera. The sequence goes on from NZ_JBGMUT010000003.1 coordinate 129,463, forward strand.
CCATGCCCATCACCACCACTTTACCGCCGCAGGCGGCGATCGCTTCGCAGGCGCGGGTAAAATCGTCGTTGATGTAGCGATCGAGCTGGGCCAGCCCGTCACGTTCGATCTGAAGCACTTCTTTACCGGCTTGCTGAAAATCGAAGCCAGCTTGCAACTCAATGTTCGACATGCTTGTTCCCGTCGGTTAGACCTGCATCCGTTACGATGGCAGGGGCATAGGCGGCGGTTATCGTTCGCCGCTTGCGCGCTCTGCGTTTCCCCGCCGCTATTGGCCACCGCCAACTATGCTGAAAGGGTTGAAAAACAGCACCGCAAGATACGCAATAAAGCCACATAATAACAGAGCACCCGCCAGATGGCCGATGCGATGTTTGCGGCCGATGCACAGTGCGCTGAGCACCACGCTGACCGCCAACATTACCCAATAGTCGCGTTGGTAAGCGGCTGGATTGATGCTGCCCGGTGACAGCAGCGCCGGGACGCCGAGTACGATCACCGAGTTGAAAATATTCGAGCCGATAATATTGCCTATCGCCATATCGTCTTCACCTTTCAGTGCGCCGGCGATAGAGGTGGCAAGCTCGGGCAAACTGGTGCCGACCGCAATGATGGTTAACCCGACCACCAGTTCGCTCAGGCCGAAATAATGGGCGATCGCCGTCGCGTTATCGACAATCATTCGCGAGGAGAGCGGCAAGATGATAAACGCCAGCAGCAGCCACAGCATCGCCACGGTGTTGCTGCTGTCCTGCGGCAGTTCGGCAATTTGCTCCACCGTCAGGCTGTCGTTGCCTTCGCGCTGCGCCAGCCGGGCGATTTTCAGCATCAGCATGATAAACCCGGCGGCGGCGGCCAGCAGAATGATCCCGTCCAGTCGACTCAGGTGGCTGTCCATCAGCACAAAGCCGCATAATACTGTGACCGCCAACATCAGCGGCAGTTCGCGCCGCAGCACTTGCGAACGAGCTGCCAGCGGATGGATCAACGCGGCAACGCCCAGTATCAGCAGGATATTGGTAATGTTGGAGCCCAGTACGTTGCCGACCGCCATGTCGATCTGGCCGTTCAGGGCGGCGGTAACCGACACGATCAGTTCCGGCAGCGAAGTGCCGATGCCGACGATGGTCATGCCGATAATCAGCGGCGGAACGCCCAGCGAACGGGAAATGACCGCTGCGCCATACACCAGTCGGTCGGCGCCATACACCAATAAAAATAAACCAACGATAAGTAACGCTATCGCGAGAAACATGCAAAGTCCTTGGGGGGATTATCCCGTTCGTTGGTTAAATGCTGCAATTCAGCTATCTTGCTTGCCCATATTGGTCTGCGACAGTGTCGCAACGCGTTTCCCAGGCTAAAATTCGTTCAGTTTCATTTTTTTGCGTTTTATGTCTAATTTTGACCGTGTGCAGCACAAAAGTAAAACCAATGGCACCATTGGTAGCGAAATGCGGGTAAGTTTTTGTAAAAATAGGCCGCGTGGCGCCCATTCGATTATTATCACGGGTAAATTCGTATCCCAATGCGTCGAACAGGGCGCAGAAATCCGTCAAATGAGCGGTATGTAAGGATCCAAACATGCTTCAGAAGGCAGACAATCTGGTCGAAGTGCGTGGCATGAGTTTTTCACGTGGCGATCGGCTGATATTTGAAGACATCAATCTGACGGTTCCCCGCGGCAAGGTGACGGCGATCATGGGGCCGTCCGGCATCGGTAAAACCACTCTACTGCGCCTGATCGGCGGCCAACTGGCGCCGGACCGCGGCGAAATCTGGTTTGACGGTGATAACATTCCCGCGCTGTCACGTCATCAGTTGTACGAATCGCGCAAAAAAATGAGCATGCTGTTTCAGTCCGGTGCGTTATTCACTGACCTGACGGTGTTTGAAAACGTGGCGTTTCCGCTGCGTGAGCACAGCGCGTTGCCGGAAGAAATCCTGCGCACCACCGTACTGATGAAGCTGGAGGCGGTCGGCCTGCGTGGTGCGGCCGAGCTGATGCCCAACGAACTGTCCGGCGGTATGGCACGGCGTGCGGCGCTGGCACGCGCCATTGCGCTCGATCCGCAACTGATCATGTTCGATGAGCCGTTCGTTGGCCAGGATCCGATCACCATGGGCGTACTGGTGAAGCTGATTGACGAACTGAACCACGCGCTGGGTATCACCTGCATTGTGGTATCGCACGATGTGCCGGAAGTACTGAGTATTGCCGATTATGCTTACATTGTGGCGGAAAACCGCGTGATTGCCGAAGGCACCACGCCGGAATTACACAATAATCCCGATGCGCGGGTGCGCCAGTTTCTGGATGGTATTGCCGATGGGCCGGTGCCATTCCGTTATCCGGCCGGTGATTACCGTGCCGAACTGCTAGGATAAGGGAGTAACTATCCTCATGTTATTACAGGCGTTAGCGTCTTTTGGACGCCGAGGCATCAACACCAGTGCCGCCTTTGGCCGTGCGGGACTGATGCTGTGGGGGGCGCTGGTCGGGCGACCCGAACCGCGCAGGCAATGGCCGTTGCTGGTGAAGCAGCTGCACAGCGTCGGCGTGCAATCATTGCTGATCATTATGGTTTCCGGGCTGTTTATCGGCATGGTGCTGGGGCTGCAAGGTTATCTGGTACTGACCACTTACAGCGCCGAAGCCAGCCTCGGCATGATGGTGGCGTTGTCGTTGCTGCGTGAACTCGGGCCGGTGGTGACCGCGCTGCTGTTCGCCGGCCGTGCCGGCTCGGCGCTCACGGCGGAAATCGGCCTGATGAAAGCCACCGAACAAATCTCCAGCCTGGAAATGATGGCGGTCGATCCGCTGCGGCGCATTGCGGCGCCCCGTTTCTGGGCCGGTCTTATCAGCATGCCGCTGTTGACTATCATTTTTGTCGCCGTGGGTATCTGGGGCGGTTCAGTGGTTGGCGTAGACTGGAAGGGCATCGATAGCGGCTTCTTCTGGTCGGCGATGCAGGGCGCCGTAGAATGGCGTCAGGATTTGCTTAACTGCCTGATCAAGAGCGTGGTATTTGCCATCACCGTTACCTGGATTGCTATCTTTAACGGGTATGACGCGGTGCCGACCTCCGAAGGGATCAGCCGGGCAACGACCCGAACCGTGGTACATTCGTCTCTGGCGGTGTTGGGATTGGATTTCGTGCTGACAGCACTGATGTTTGGGAATTGAGTCGATGCAAACGAAAAAAAGTGAAATCTGGGTTGGGGCATTTATGCTGATCGCGCTGTGCGCCATCATTTTTATCTGCTTGCAGGTGGCGAACGTCAAATCGATCGGCAATGAGCCGACCTACCGTATCTATGCCACATTCGACAATATTGGCGGCCTGAAACCGCGCTCACCGGTGAAGATCGGCGGGGTGGTGATTGGTCGAGTAGCGGATATCGCACTCGATCCCAAAACCTATACGCCACGCGTCGCGCTGGATATTCAGGACAAGTATGACCAGATCCCGGACACCAGCTCGCTGGCGATCCGCACTTCTGGTCTGCTTGGGGAACAGTACCTGGCATTGAACGTCGGTTTTGAAGATCCGGATATGGGCACGTCTATCCTGAAGGACGGCGGCACCATTCAGGACACCAAATCAGCAATGGTTCTGGAAGACTTGATCGGCCAGTTCCTGTACAAAAGCGGCGGTCAGGATGGCGCAGCCAAGCCGGGAGATGCGGCCAATGCGCCGGCTGCCGGCGACGCCACGCCATCTGCCACCCCGAGTCATTAAAAGAGGAAGCCTGCATGTTTAAACGTTTATTGATGGTTGCCCTGCTGGTGGTTGCACCGCTGGCGAACGCGGCGGATCAAACCAATCCGTACAGCATGATGCAAGAAGCGGCGCAAAAAACCTTCGACCGCCTGAAAAACGAGCAGCCGAAAATCAAGCAGGATCCCAACTATCTGCGGACTATCGTGCATCAGGAACTGATGCCCTACGTACAGGTAAAATACGCCGGTGCGCTGGTGCTGGGTCGTTATTACAAAGAAGCTACGCCGGCGCAGCGCCAAGCGTACTTCACGGCGTTCCAGGCCTATCTGGAACAGGCTTATGGTCAGGCGCTGGCGCTGTATCACGGTCAGACCTACCAGATTGCGCCGGAAAAACCGTTGGGTAACGCAGATATCATCGCCATTCGCGTGACCATCATCGATACCGACGGTCGCCCGCCGGTTCGTCTGGATTTCCAATGGCGTAAAAACAGCAAAACCGGTAACTGGCAGGCTTATGACATGATCGCCGAAGGCGTCAGCATGATCACCACCAAGCAGAACGAGTGGGCATCTACGCTGCGTACCAAAGGCATCGATGGCCTGACCCAGCAGTTGCAGGCCGCGGCCCAACAGCCGATTACCCTGGATCAGAAAAAGTAATGGCGCCATCTCTTCGCTTTGACGCACAGCAGCAAACGCTGGTACTGAGCGGCGATTTGGATCGGGAAACGTTGCTGCCGCTATGGCAACAGCGTGAAACCCTGCTGGCGGGTAAAACCGCCGTCGACGTGGCGCAGTTGCAACGGGTTGACTCGTCCGGATTGGCGCTGCTGGTGCACCTGCGTGCGCAGCAGCAACGCCAGGGCGTAGAGTTGCAGATTATCGGGGCCACCGATCGGCTGAAAACGCTGATTACCTTGTACAACCTGCAAGAAATAATGCCTGTCGATACCGCCGTTTAGCGCGTTTATCTGGCGTTTTGGTTGCGTTTACCCAGAAAGCCCCTGTTACACAGGGGCTTTTTCTTTAGTTTAAGAAAGCGCCGTATTCCTCTAAGATGTCAGGCTGATTATGATCCTTTACAGCAGAACTGGATACTATGGAAAATAACGAAATTAAAGACGTGCTGATGAACGCGTTGGCACTGCAAGAAGTACACGTAACCGGCGACGGCAGTCACTTCCAGGTGATTGCGGTGGGCGAGATCTTTGCCACCATGAGTCGGGTAAAAAAACAGCAGGCCGTTTATGCGCCGCTGATGGAATACATTGCGGACAATCGCATTCATGCGTTGTCGATCAAGGCATATACCCCTGAAGAGTGGCAGCGCGATCGCAAACTCAACGGATTGTAAGGCGGCGTCCCCTCGGGGCTGTCAGCGATACCCAACATAAACGGCGTTGCATCAGGCGGGCGCAAGCGGCGTATCGGCGGCGTGGTTGACCACGTGGCTCGCGCGGTAAATCTCGAGGCTGGATTGGCGACGGTGTAGCGCAGCCAACCCAGCCAGAGCGATGGACAGGGCGAACAACGCCTTGCCAGCGCCGATGTGGTTCCCGCTATGCAGGGCCAGATTAATGACATAACAGAGAGTAGTCAGATGGATAAATTTCGAGTGCAGGGCCGGACCCGCCTGAGCGGTGAAGTGGCTATTTCCGGGGCGAAAAATGCTGCCCTGCCGATTCTGTTTGCTGCGCTATTGGCAGAAGAGCCGGTTGAGCTACAGAATGTTCCTAAATTAAAGGACATCGACACCACCATTAAGCTACTCAACCAGCTTGGCACCAAGATTGAGCGCAACGGTTCGGTATTCGTTGATGCCAGCGGTGTACATGAGTTTTGCGCTCCATACGATCTGGTGAAAACCATGCGTGCTTCCATTTGGGCGCTGGGGCCGCTGGTGGCACGCTTTGGTCGTGGTCAGGTTTCTCTGCCGGGCGGCTGCGCCATCGGTGCGCGTCCGGTCGATCTGCACATCACCGGCCTGGAGCAGTTGGGTGCGGAAATCAAACTGGAAGAAGGCTACGTTAAAGCGTCGGTTGACGGCCGCCTGAAAGGCGCGCATATCGTCATGGACAAGGTGAGCGTTGGCGCTACCGTCACCATCATGAGCGCGGCGACGCTGGCGACCGGTACCACCATCATCGAAAACGCCGCGCGTGAGCCGGAAATTGTCGATACCGCCAACTTCCTTAACACCCTGGGCGCCAAGATCAGCGGCGCCGGCAGCGACAAAATCATCATCGAAGGCGTCGAACGCCTGGGCGGCGGCGTATACCGCGTACTGCCCGATCGTATCGAAACCGGGACTTTCCTGGTAGCGGCGGCGATTTCCGGCGGTAAGGTGCTGTGTCGCGATACCCGTCCCGATACGCTGGATGCGGTATTGGCCAAGCTACGCGAAGCCGGTGCCGACATTGAAGTCGGCGAAGACTGGATCAGTCTGGATATGCATGGCCAGCGGCCAAAAGCGGTGACCGTGCGCACGGCGCCGCACCCCGGCTTCCCGACCGACATGCAGGCGCAATTCAGCTTGTTGAATCTGGTGGCAGAAGGGACTGGCGTGATTACCGAGACCATCTTCGAAAACCGCTTTATGCACGTGCCTGAGCTGATTCGCATGGGGGCACACGCGGAAATCGAGAGCAATACGGTGATTTGTCACGGGGTTGAGCAACTGTCCGGTGCGCAGGTGATGGCGACCGATCTGCGCGCGTCAGCCAGCCTGGTATTGGCCGGCTGCATTGCCGACGGCGTGACCATTGTCGATCGTATTTATCACATCGATCGTGGCTATGAGCGTATCGAAGACAAGCTGCGCGCGCTGGGCGCCAATATCGAGCGGGTGAAAGGCGAGTAACGACTGCGCAATTGCGTCATTTAACCTGCGAAAGCCCGGCTGATTCAGTCGGGCTTTTTTTATCTCAGTTACTGTCTTCGGGGAATTCACCCACCGTCATCTGCAACGTTATGCGTTTGCCATCGCGCAATACCACCACCGGGATTTCCGTCCCCGGGCGTATCTCCGCGACCTGATCCATGGTTTCCAGCACCGCGACCGCCGGTTTGTTGTCTACGTTGACGATCACGTCGTTGATATGGAAACCCGCGTTGGCGGCCGGGCCGTTTGGCGTGATTTCCGTGACGATGATGCCTTGCAGACGTTCAATACCCGACGTGGAGGTGCGCAGCGGGATGATCTCCTTGCCCTGGATACCGAAGTAACCACGAATCACCCGGCCATCACGGATCAGTTTGTCGAGGATTTTGGTGGCCAGTTCGGTTGGAATGGCGAAGCCCAAGCCCTCGGGGGTTTCGCCGTCGGTGACTTTGTCATAGGTCAGGGTATTGATGCCCATCAGTTCACCCAGCGAGTTGACCAACGCGCCGCCGGAGTTACCGCGGTTAATCGACGCATCGGTTTGCAGGAAGGTCTGGCGACCGGTGGTGCTCAGGCTGATGCGGCCGGTGGCGCTGATAATCCCCTGGGTCACGGTCTGGCCGAGGTTATACGGGTTGCCGATGGCCAATACCACATCGCCGATATGTGCCGAGCGTTTGGTGTTGATCGGAATCACCGGCAGATTGCCGGGATCGATTTTCAATACCGCCAGATCGGTCAGGCTGTCGGAGCCGACCAGCAGGGCTTCGTAGCGCCGGCCATCCTGCAATACCACGGTGATTTGCTGCGCATCCTTGACCACGTGACGGTTGGTGAGGATATAGCCGCGATCGTTCATGATCACACCTGACCCCAGCGAAAGCACGTTTGGTGCGCCGTTCATGTTGCGATTATAAATATTGACCACCGCCGGTGCCGCACGGCGCACGGCCTTGTTATAACTGGTCGGCGTTTCGTCGACGGTGCTCTCAAGCTTGGTTGCAAACAGTTGATTGGACGAGCGCAGCACGGGAAGCGCTGCCAACAGCAGGCCGGCAACGATCAAACCAATTACAACGGAACGCAAGAGCTTAGCAAACATGGAGTTTTAATACGTGAAATGGAAGATGGACGGAGAATACCACGAGTTAACCGGGCACAGTATGTTACCGAGCCCGGTTTTTGCACAAATTAACGCAACAGCAAATACAGGGTTTCGCCGCCGCGCACGATGTTGAGCGCCATAACCGGTGGTTTGGCTGCCAGCACTTTGCGCAGCGCGGTGATGTTTTCCACCCGCTGACGGTTGATGCCGATAATCACATCGCCTTTTTGCAGGCCTACCTGGGCTGCCGGCGTGCCCTTTTCGACGTTGTCGATTTTGACACCTTTTGCACCGCCGGTAATAGCGCCATTGCTGAGTGACGCGCCCTGCAACGCGGGAGAAAGCGTTTCCGCGCTGGTGGTGGCCGTTTCGCTATTATCCAGCGTCACCGACACTTCCTGCGGCTTACCGTCGCGCAACAGACCGACCTTGATGGTTTTACCCGGTGCGGTGGTTCCGACCTTGGCGCGCAGCTCGGCAAAGCTGCTGACCGGCTTGCCGTCCACCGACACCAGTATGTCACCGGCCTTGATGCCGGCCTTGGCAGCCGCAGACTTCGGCAGTACTTCGCTGACAAACGCGCCGCGCTGGGCGTCGGTGTTGAACGCCTTCGCCATGTCCGCCGTCATTTCGCTCCCCTTGATGCCGAGCAGACCGCGTTTGACTTCGCCAAATTCGATCAACTGCTGGCTGAGGTTCTGCACCATATTGCTCGGGATGGCGAAGCCGATGCCGATGTTGCCGCCGCCCGGCGCCAGAATAGCGGTGTTGATGCCGATCAGCTCACCGTTCAGGTTGACCAGGGCGCCGCCGGAGTTGCCGCGGTTGATCGAGGCGTCGGTCTGGATAAAGTTTTCCAACCCTTCCAGATTCAGGCCGCTGCGGCCCAGGGCAGAGATAATGCCCGAGGTGGCGGTCTGGCCCAGTCCGAACGGGTTACCGACGGCGACGGCGAAGTCGCCAACGCGCAGCGTGTCGGAATCGGCCATTTTTACCGCGCTCAGGTTTTTGGCGGTGACTTGCAGCAGCGCGATGTCGGTCTGTTCATCGCGGCCAATCAGTTTGGCGTCGAACTCACGACCATCGTTCAGCTGTACCTTGATTTTGTCGGCGTTGGCGATGACGTGGTTGTTGGTCAGGATATAGCCTTTGGCGGCATCGATAATCACGCCGGAGCCCAACCCTTCAAACGGGCGGGAGCTTTGCTTTTGCGTAGGGAAATTGGGGCCGAAGAAATATTTGAATTCTTCTGGCAATTGCTGGCGTTGCACCTGAGTCCCTTCAATATGCACGCTGACCACTGCGGGTAACACTTTTTCCAACATCGGCGCCAGGCTTGGCAATTGCTGCCCCTGAACGGCGAGTGGTAAAGCCGCGTTGGCCACCGGTACGGAGGCGAGCGTCAGGCCAATGCTCATTGCGAGTGCACTAAGTATTAACGACTTTTTCTTCATTGATGATAACTCTCTCAATACCTGCCGGTGAAAGTGTGATGATAAGGCAATTGCGTTGCCACAGTGAAGTTAAGACGGTGAATTTGCGTGAAAAGTTCACTGAAGTATTGCCTTAAGCATAGCGCAAGGGCGGGGAACGGTAAGCGGACGGAAGCAAAAGCCCGTGGCGCAGTGGCTCACGGGCTGAACAATAACGGCTAGTCGCGGCGCGGTGCGCCACGCAGCAGGCCGGAAGCGCCTTCTGAGTAGTCGCGCGGCATTTCAACCGGCGCCTGATCGTTGTCCGCTTCGGATTCGGTCAGACGATAGCGGAACGGGTTTTCCTGCATCGGCAGATCCGGCAGCAGGTTGTTGGAGCTTTTCGCCATATGCTGATACAGCTGACGATAATCACGCGCCATGTTATCCAGCAGCTCTGCGCTGCGGGCAAAGTGGCCCACCAGTTCCTGACGATACTCTTCCAGCTCGGTTTTGCTTTTGTCCAGTTCGTTCTGCAAAACCTGTTGTTGACGTAATTTACGGTTACCAAAGCGCATCGCTACCGCACCAATGACGATACCGACCACCAAACCAATCAGCGCATACTCCCAGGTCATGATGACTCCTTTTGTGACTTCGTTGTTCCGCAGGGATTTTTCACTTAATAATATCCACTATAACCGTTAACCTTGTCCGAGTGGAATCCTGATGCGCTTTTACCTCCGGCGAACAGGGTTTTTGAGTGCGCCGCAGCGCGGGTAAATGTGGCGATAACCGGATAACTCACCGGTAACGCGTTGCTAAAATGGGCTAAATAAATTCTTACCGTTGTCAGGGATTATAGATAGACATGCAATCACAGTCACCGTTATCACGTTACCAGCAGGCGCTGGACGCGGGCGAGTATCAGGCCGATGAGGTTCAGCGACAGGCCATCAGCCGGTTGGACGGCATTTATCACCAACTGTTGCAGGCGCCGAAAAGCCGGGCCACAGGTGGCGGATTACGCAGCAAGCTTGGCCGCTGGCTAGGCAAGGGCGGCGAACCGGCGGCGCAAACACCGGTACAGGGCCTGTATATGTGGGGCGGCGTCGGACGCGGTAAAACCTGGCTGATGGACATGTTTTTTCACAGCCTGCCGGGCGATCGCAAGCTGCGGCTGCATTTCCACCGTTTTATGCTGCGGGTACATGAGGAACTGACCGAACTGCAGGGCCAGGAAAATCCGCTGGAGATTATCGCCGACGGCTTCAAGGCGCAGGCTGACGTGCTGTGCTTTGACGAGTTTTTCGTCTCCGACATCACCGACGCAATGCTGCTGGCAACGTTGCTGCAGGCGCTGTTTGCCAGAGGCATCACGCTGGTGGCGACCTCCAACATTCCACCTGACGATCTGTATCGCAACGGTTTGCAGCGGGCGCGTTTCCTGCCGGCGATTGATCTGATCAACCAGTATTGCGACGTGTTAAACGTTGACGCCGGTATCGATTATCGGCTGCGCACGCTGACGCAGGCGCATCTCTACCTGACGCCGCTCAATGCGCAGACGCAGCAGACGCTGGATCAGATCTTCGTCAAGCTGGCGGGCAAGACCGGGGAAGAGGCACCGGTCTTGCAAATAAATCACCGGCCGCTACCGGCGATCCGCGCGGTGGAAGGGGTCTTGGCGGTGGACTTCCATACCCTGTGCGAAGACGCCCGCAGCCAACTGGACTATATCGCGCTGTCGCGGTTGTATCACAGCGTGATGCTGTACAACGTACGCATCATGGGGCCGTTGAAGGAAAACACCGCTCGGCGTTTCCTGGCGCTGGTTGACGAGTTTTACGAGCGCCATGTCAAACTGGTGATCGCCGCCGAAGCGCCGATGTTCGAGATTTATCAGGGGGAGCGCCTCAAGTTCGAATATCAGCGCTGTCTGTCGCGTTTGCAGGAAATGCAGAGCGAGGAATACCTTAAGCTGCCGCATCTGCCGTGATACAATTCAGGGTCTCGACGTTGAGGCCCTCGCTCCAGTAGGCAAAATGCAATTTCCATTCAAAAACTGTTCGATCTTTGCGAGCGACTTCTCTATAATCTTGCGACCCCACGTTACAACAAAGTTTTTTTCCCAAAAACTTTATAGTGCCGGCAATGGCTATTCGAAGGGGTAGGTTTGCTGGACTTGATGGTCGTGTGAGCCTCAACTGTTTTCGAGCGTTTGGGTGTTCACCAACGTGTAACTAATTATTGGGTAAGCTTTTAATGAAAACTTTTACAGCTAAACCAGAAACCGTAAAACGCGACTGGTACGTTGTTGATGCAGACGGTAAAACTTTAGGCCGTCTTGCTACTGAACTGGCTCGTCGTCTGCGCGGCAAGCATAAAGCGGAATACACCCCGCACGTTGATACCGGTGATTACATCATCGTTCTGAACGCTGAAAAAGTTGCTGTAACCGGCAACAAGCGTAACGACAAGATGTACTACCACCACACCGGCCACATCGGTGGTATCAAAGAAGCGACCTTTGAAGAGATGATTGCCCGCCGTCCTGAGCGTGTGATTGAAATCGCGGTTAAAGGCATGCTGCCAAAGGGTCCGTTGGGTCGTGCAATGTTCCGTAAACTGAAAGTTTACGCGGGCACCGAGCACAATCACGCGGCACAGCAACCGCAAGTTCTGGACATTTAATCGGGATTAATGGCAATGGCTGAAAATCAATACTACGGCACTGGTCGCCGCAAAAGCTCCGCCGCTCGCGTCTTCATCAAGCCGGGCAACGGTAACATCGTTATCAACCAGCGCAGCCTGGAACAGTACTTCGGTCGCGAAACTGCCCGCATGGTAGTTCGTCAACCGCTGGAACTGGTCGACATGGTTGGCAAACTGGATCTGTACATCACCGTTAAAGGTGGTGGCATCTCTGGTCAAGCTGGTGCGATCCGTCACGGTATCACCCGTGCACTGATGGAGTACGATGAGACTCTGCGTTCTGAACTGCGTAAAGCTGGCTTCGTCACTCGTGATGCTCGTCAGGTTGAACGTAAGAAAGTCGGTCTGCGTAAAGCACGTCGTCGTCCGCAGTTCTCCAAGCGTTAATTTTTCTGCTCCGGCAGAACGATACACGCAAAAAACCCGGTGTTTCACCGGGTTTTTTTATGCCTCAAATTTAATATTCCTGCATTAAAATCTGTGGGATATCAGACAAATCACGATGAAATCGCCACGCATCCCCCACAAAACAGGCAAAATCTGGTAAACTATCATCCACTTTTGCGCCTGTTCGCCGAGCAGCTGCCGTCAGTCTACCTCCAAGGCCGAATTCCAGACCCTAAGGTTTATCTGCGAGCATGCCGGCTGCGGCAAGATCATTCAGGATAGCAGCCTGGTAACCCGATAGATTTCATGGTGCAGCAAGACGGCGACCGAATGCATCCCCAGCAGCTTGGCTTGTCAGCCGACGGGGAGATGAGGGAGCCGATATCGTTGCGGCATGAAAGGTGAAGGGACGTTGGCTATTCGCAGTATTTTCTAGATAAACTTGGAGGTTTTCATGGCTGTCGCTGCCAACAAACGTTCGGTAATGACGCTGTTTTCTGGCCCGACCGACATTTTTAGCCATCAAGTACGTATCGTACTGGCGGAGAAAGGTGTCAGCGTCGAGATTGAGCAGGTTGAGATGGATAACCTGCCGCAGGATCTGATTGACCTCAATCCTTACCAAACGGTACCAACGCTGGTCGATCGCGAGCTGACCCTGTATGAATCCCGCATCATCATGGAATACCTTGATGAGCGCTTCCCGCACCCGCCGTTGATGCCGGTTTACCCGGTGGCACGTGGCGAAAGCCGCCTGTGGATGCAGCGTATCGAGAAAGACTGGTATACGCTGATGTACAAAATCGAGCGTGGCACCGGCCAGGAAGCCGAGGCGGCGCGCAAGCAGCTGCGTGAAACGCTGATCGAAATCGCACCGGTATTCAATATCAAGCCGTATTTCCTCAGCGATGAATTCAGCCTGGTCGATTGCTACCTGGCGCCGTTGCTGTGGCGTTTGCCGCAGATGGGCATCGAGCTGAACGGTGCTGGCTCCAAAGAGCTGAAAGGTTACATGACTCGCGTATTCGAGCGCGATGCGTTCCTGGCCTCCCTGACCGAAGCCGAGCGCGAAATGCGCCTGCAAACTCGGGGCTAAGCAGCATGGATATGTCCCAGATGACACCGCGCCGTCCCTACCTGTTACGCGCGTTCTATGACTGGTTGCTCGACAACCAGCTGACGCCGCATCTGGTGGTTGATGTTACGCGCCCCGATGTGCAGGTGCCGATGGAGTTCGCGCGCGACGGCCAGATTGTGCTGAACATTGCGCCGCGTGCGGTGGGCAATCTGCAACTGGGTGATAACGACGTGAGCTTCAACGCGCGCTTTGGCGGCGTACCGCGCCAGGTACTGGTGCCAATGGCCGCAGTACTGGCGATTTACGCGCGTGAAAACGGCGCCGGCACCATGTTCGAACCGGAAGCCGCGTATGAAGCTGAAGGCACCTTTGAGGGGCTGGACAACGAGACAGTGCCGTCCGAAAGCCTGATGTCGGTGATTGACGGCGATCGTCCGGACGCCGGTGACGATCGTGATCCGGATGACGAGCCGCCACAGCCACCGCGCGGTGGTCGCCCGGCATTGCGCGTCGTCAAGTAACGTTAGCGCAAAAAGAAAAAGGTACAGCATGGCTGTACCTTTTTTTATGCTGGTAAGCGAGACCCGACGGCGCCATGTAACGCCCGGCATAGGCCGGGCAGCGCGGGCGATTACACTTCCAGATAGTTGAGGATGCCGTCGGCAGCCTTGCGCCCTTCGGCAATCGCCGTGACCACCAGATCCGAGCCGCGCACCGCATCACCGCCGGCAAAGATTTTCGGGTTGCTGGTCTGGAAGGCGTTTTCGATACCTTCCTGTGCGACGATGCGCCCCTGCTTATCCAATTGCACGTCGTGGGCCGCCAGCCAATCCATCTGGTGCGGGCGGAAGCCAAACGCCATGACCACCGCATCGGCGTCAAGAACGTGCTCGGAGCCCGGTACCTGCTCGGCGACCTGGCGGCCATTGGCATCTGGCGCACCCAGCTGAGTACGCACCATCTTAACGCCGGCAACGCGGCCGGCGCTGTTGAGTTCGATGCTCAGCGGTTGCAGGTTGAATTTGAACTCAACCCCTTCCTCGCGGGCGTTTTTGACTTCACGCTTGGAGCCCGGCATGTTGACTTCGTCACGACGGTAGGCGCAGGTGACCTGCGTAGCGCCTTGACGAATCGAGGTCCGCACGCAGTCCATGGCGGTATCACCACCGCCCAGCACCACCACGCGTTTGCCTTCCATACTGACGTAGGGCTCCTGCACGCTGGCGTCGTAACCCATCAGCTGCTTGGTATTGGCAATCAGGAACGGCAGCGCGTCGTACACCCCCGGCGCGTCTTCGTTGTCCAGTCCACCGCGCATCGATTGGTAGGTGCCGACCCCAAGGAACACCGCGTCGTAGTCGTTCAACAGCGCATCCATGGTGACGTCTTTGCCGACTTCGGTATTGAGCTGGAACTCGATGCCCATCTCACTGAAGATGTGACGGCGTTTGACCATTACCTCTTTTTCCAGCTTGAAGGCCGGAATGCCGAAGGTCAGCAGGCCGCCGATCTCGGGGTGACGATCGTAAACCACCGCTTTCACGCCGTTGCGGGTCAGTACGTCGGCACAGGCCAGGCCGGCCGGGCCGGCACCGATGATTGCCACGCGCTTGCCGGTCGGCTGCACGTGCGACATATCGGGTTTCCAGCCCATCTCGATTGCTTTATCGCTGATATAGCGTTCGATATTGCCGATGGTCACTGCGCCGAATTCGTCGTTCAGGGTACATGACCCCTCGCACAGACGATCCTGGGGACACACGCGGCCGCAGACTTCCGGCAGGCTGTTGGTCTGGTGTGCCAGATCCGCCGCCTCCATGATGCGACCCTCGTTAGCCAGCTTCAGCCAGTTCGGAATGTAGTTGTGAACTGGACACTTCCATTCGCAGTAAGGGTTGCCGCACGACAGGCAACGGTCTGCCTGCGCTTTCGCCTGGGTTTCCGAAAACGGCTCGTAAATCTCTACAAACTCAATTTTACGGATCTTCAGCGGTTTCTTTGGCGGATCAACGCGCTGCAAGTCGATAAATTGATACACATTCTGACTCATTGATGACCTCTTACTGCGCCTGAACCCGCAGCTCGGCTGCGGAACGACTACGGTGACCCAATAATGCCTTCACATCACTGGACTTCGGCTTGACCAGCGCGAACTTCGACGCCCATTCCGGCCAGTTGGCCAGAATTTCCTCGGCGCGTGCAGAGCCGGTCGCCTGCACGTGCTCGGTAATCAGGCCTCGCAGGTGTTCTTCATGGATCGCCAACTGATCGACGTCCAATACCTCTACCAGCTCCGGGTTCACGCGTTTACGGAATTCACCGTCTTCATCCAATACGTAGGCAAAGCCGCCGGTCATGCCGGCACCAAAGTTGATGCCGGTTTTGCCCAGCACACAGACGATGCCGCCGGTCATATATTCGCAGCCATTATCGCCGATGCCTTCAACGACGGTGATGGCACCGGAGTTGCGCACCGCAAAACGTTCGCCCGCACGGCCAGCGGCGAACAGCTTGCCGCCGGTGGCGCCATACAGGCAGGTATTGCCGATGATGCTGGCCTCAAAACTGCGGAAGGCGGAGCCGACCGGTGGACGAACGGCGATGCTGCCGCCAGCCATGCCCTTGCCGACATAGTCGTTGGCGTCGCCGGTCAGGGTCAGCTCAACGCCGCCGGCGTTCCATACGCCGAAGCTCTGGCCGGCGGTGCCGGAGAAGTGCGCCTTGATCGGATCCGCCGCCATACCCTGATCGCCATGTACCGCAGCAATTGCGCCGGACAGCGTTGCCCCCACTGAACGGTCGGTGTTGCGAATATCAAAGTAGAACGTCTTGCTGTGTTTCGCTTCGATAAACGGTTCAGCCTGTGCCAGCAGCTCTTTATTCAGCAGACCGCGGTCGAACGCCGGGTTGCTGCTTTCGGTGCAATACACCGCCTTGCCCGGATGCGGCGTAGCGGTTTGCAGCAACGGCGACAGATCCAGCTTGTTCTGCTTGGCGGAAATGCCGTCCAGTTCGGTGAGGAACTCGGTGCGGCCAATCAGATCCACCAGTTGGCTGACCCCCAGCGACGCCATGATCTCGCGGGTTTCCCGTGCGATAAACTGGAAGTAATTGGTCACGCGTTCCGGCAAGCCGTGATAATGGTCACGGCGCAGTTTTTCATCCTGAGTGGCTACGCCGGTGGCGCAGTTGTTCAGGTGGCAGATACGCAGGTATTTACAGCCGAGCGCTACCATTGGTCCGGTGCCGAAGCCGAAGCTTTCCGCGCCGAGGATCGCGGCTTTGACGATGTCGACGCCGGTCTTCAGACCGCCATCAACCTGCAGGCGGATCTTGTGACGCAGACCGTTGGCTACCAGCGCCTGCTGAGTTTCTACCAGGCCGAGTTCCCACGGACAGCCGGCGTATTTGACGGAAGACAGTGGGCTGGCGCCGGTGCCGCCGTCGTAGCCGGCGATGGTGATCAGGTCGGCATAGGCCTTGGCCACGCCGGTCGCGATGGTACCAACGCCCGGTTCGGACACCAGTTTGACCGAAATCACCGCCTTCGGGTTGACCTGTTTCAGGTCGAAAATCAGCTGGGCCAGATCCTCAATCGAATAGATATCGTGGTGCGGCGGCGGGGAAATCAGCGTTACACCCGGTACCGAATAGCGCAGCTTGGCGATGTACGGTGTGACCTTGTCGCCCGGCAACTGACCGCCTTCGCCCGGTTTCGCTCCCTGAGCGACCTTAATCTGGATCACGTCGGCGTTAACCAGATAGGCCGGAGTCACGCCGAAGCGGCCGGACGCAACCTGTTTGATGCGCGACACTTTGTTGGTGCGGTAACGCGCCGGGTCTTCGCCGCCTTCGCCGGAGTTGGAGAAGCCGCCGAGGCTATTCATGGCGATGGCCAATGACTCGTGAGCTTCCGGGCTGAGGGCGCCGATCGACATTGCCGCGGTATCAAAACGGCCGAACAGCGATTCTGCCGGTTCAACCTGATCTACCGGGATTGGCGCGCCTTTTGGCGTAATGGCCAGCAGATCGCGCAGCATGGCCACCGGACGCTGGTTAACCAGCTTGGCGTAAGCCTGGTAATCGGCGTATTCGCCGCTGTGCACTGCTTTTTGCAGCGTGTTGACCACGTCCGGGTTATAGGCATGATATTCGCCGCCGTGGACGAACTTCAGCAGGCCGCCCTGATCCAGCGGCTTGCGCTTGAGCCAGGCGCGCTTGGACAGGTTTTGCAGATCCTGCTGGAAGTCGCTGAAGCTGGCTCCGCTGATGCGGCTGACCACGCCCTGGAAACACAGGTCGGACAGATCGCGATGCAGGCCAACGGCTTCAAACAGTTTGGAGCAGCGGTAAGAGGCTACGGTCGAAATGCCCATTTTGGACATGATCTTGTACAGCCCCTTGTTGATGCCGTTGCGGTAGTTGAGCATCACGTCGCGGTATTTTTTGTCGATCGCCTGGCTGTCCACCAGTTTGGCCAGTGTTTCATAAGCCAGGTACGGGTAGATGGCGGTAGCGCCAAAGCCCAACAGCACGGCAAAGTGGTGCGGATCGCGGGCGCTGGCGGTTTCAACGATGATATTGGCATCGCAGCGCAGGCTTTTTTCAACCAGACGGGTCTGTACCGCGCCCACGGCCATCGGTGCCGGTACTGGCAAACGGTTCGGTGCAATGGCGCGATCGGACAACACCAGCAGCACTGCGCCGTCGCGTACCTTGCGTTCCGCTTCATCGCACAGGGCGCGGATCTTCTGCTCCAGATCCTGCTCTGCCGGATCGAAGGTCAGATCCAGCGTGTCGGCGCGATAGTATTCGCCTTCCAGCGTAGTGAGCTGTTTGAAGTCCGAATACAGCAGAATTGGCGATTTAAAGCTCAGACGGTGTGCCTGGCCTTCGGCCTCGCAAAACACGTTCATTTCACGGCCGATACTGGTCGCCAGTGACATCACATGCGCTTCGCGTAGTGGATCGATCGGCGGGTTGGTGACCTGGGCGAACTGCTGGCGGAAGTAATCATAAATGATACGCGGACGGCTGGAGAGCACGGCGAAGGGGGTATCGTCGCCCATTGAACCGGTAGCTTCCTGGCCAATCTCGCCCAACACGCGGATCACCTGATCGAGCTCTTCGCTGCTGTAGCCGAACTGCTTCTGGTAGGTTTCCAGCGTAGCGTCGTCCAGCTCGCGGCTGCCGACCTGGTCTTCCGGCAGGTCTTCGAACGGCACCAGCCGCTTGACGTTTTTCTCCATCCACTCTTTGTAAGGATGGCGGCTCTTCAGATCGTTGTCGGTTTCGGCAGAGTGCAGAATACGGCCGCTGCGGGTGTCGATCACCATCAGTTCGCCGGGGCCAACGCGGCCTTTTTCGACCACTTCGTCCGGTTGATAATCCCAGATGCCGACTTCCGACGCGCAGGTGATCAGCTTGTCTTTGGTGATGACATAGCGCGCCGGGCGCAGACCGTTACGGTCAAGGTTACAGGCGGCGTAGCGGCCATCGGACATGACGATGCCCGCCGGGCCGTCCCACGGTTCCATGTGCATCGAGTTGAAGTCGAAGAAGGCGCGCAGATCGCCGTCCATGTCAGGGTTGTTCTGCCAGGCTGGCGGCACCAGCAGACGCATGGCGCGGATCAGATCCATCCCGCCTGCCAGCAGCAGTTCCAGCATGTTGTCCAGCGAGCTGGAGTCGGAACCGGTTTCGTTGACGAAAGGCGCCGCAGATTGCAAATCCGGGATCAGCGGCGTCTGGAATTTATAGGTACGGGCGCGCGCCCACTGACGGTTACCGGTGATGGTGTTGATCTCGCCGTTGTGCGCCAGATAGCGAAACGGTTGCGCCAGCGGCCAGCGTGGCACGGTATTGGTGGAAAAGCGCTGGTGGAACAGGCAAATGGCCGATTCCAGGCGCAAATCTGCCAGATCCAGATAAAAGCGCGGCAGATCCGCCGGCATGCACAGGCCTTTGTAGATCGTCACCAGGTTGGAGAAGCTGCAGACGTAGAAGCTGTCGTCCTGCACCTCTTGCACGCGTTTTTCAATGCGGCGGCGTGCCACAAACAGGCGGCGCTCCATGTCGCGCGGACGCCAGCCGGCCGGGGCATTAACAAAAATCTGTTCAATACGCGGCAGGGAAGAGAGCGCAATTTCACCCAGTACGTCCGGGTTGGTCGGTACTTCACGCCAGCCGACGATCGACAGCGTTTCGTTTTGCAGTTCTTCTTCCACAATGCGGCGGCTGGCACGAGCCTGTTCCTCGTCCTGACTGAGGAACATCATGCCGACGGCATAATTCTTGGCTAAGCGCCAGCCGCGCTCTTCGGCAACCATGCGGAAAAAGCGATCGGGCTTTTGCAATAACAGGCCGCAACCGTCGCCAGTCTTGCCGTCAGCAAGAATTGCGCCACGGTGCTGCATACGGGCCAGTGCGTGAATAGCGGTACGCACTACCTTATGGCTAGGTTCGCCTTCTATGTGGGCGATCAGGCCGAAACCACAGTTGTCCCTCTCTAGGGATTTGTCGTACAACATATCAGTGAACCTCCCCAGGCTCTGCGTGACTCTCACAACCGGTGCACGAGCGGCTTAACGCGCTTGGGCAGACGCTCAATCGGCGAATACCCGTGATATATCCATGAGGTATTCATAACGCCAATCTGCTTTTCCGCCCTCCGTTAAGGGCCTCTCGTGACGGTTATCACAAGTGGTGAAGACTTGTTTTAAGAGGGAGTCTTAAATTACTGCATAAATATGACGAGTCGTTTGCCCGTCCAGAAAGCTTCCAGCGGACTTCCAACTTATCGAGAAAGAATACGCAGGTCAAATATAGGCTTATGGACCTTTTAAATGGCGGTAAAAGTAATTAATTCTTTGATTTATAATGTTTTTTAATGTTATTTGACCTGGATCAGCATGGCGCTGACCGCCGAAGAAATGTGAGCTGTCTCACTATAGTGCAACCGCTGGATCTCTGCACCATGCTAGTGCGGGCTGGAATGGCAGAATATTATTCCAGTAAATCTGACTATTTTGTTGTTTGTAACTATTTTTCATTAGTCTGTCATACTGGGCAAAACCACTGCTATGAAATTAGAATAATTCATCGCAGGTGTGGTGATTTTATTTGCATTTATAATGAATAGTTATGCCTAGTGAGGCCTTTGAAGAAAAGCGTTGATCTCTGTCATCGCAGGAAAAGCCGTTTCTAATTAGCATCGCGGCTTTGAACACAGAGAAACACCAAGATTATGCAGTTGCCACAATTAGTCAATATGTTTGGTGCCGATCTTCAACGCCGTCATGGCGAAAAGGTCCATAAACTCACGCTGCACGGTGGTTTCAACTGCCCAAACCGCGATGGCACCGTAGGGCGCGGCGGCTGCACCTTTTGCAATGTGGCGTCGTTCGCCGATGAGCAAATGCGCCGGCAAACCATCGCCGAACAGCTGGCGGCGCAGGCTGGCAAGGTCAATCGCGCCAAACGCTATCTGGCCTATTTTCAGGCCTATACCAGTACCTATGCCGAGGTGGCGCTGCTGGAAAGCCTGTATCGGCAGGCGCTTGAGCAGGCGAACATGGTGGGCATCTGCGTCGGTACCCGACCGGACTGCGTACCGGAGGCAGCGCTCGATCTGTTGGCCGGCTACCGTGCCCAGGGGTATGAAGTATGGCTCGAACTGGGGTTGCAGACCGCACACGATAAAACGCTGAAACGCATCAATCGCGGGCATGATTTCTGCTGTTACCAACAGACCGCGCGGCGAGCGCGCGAACGTGGCCTGAAGGTCTGCTGCCATCTGATTGTCGGCCTGCCGGGCGAAACGCCGGCCGATCATCTGGCGACGCTTGTGGCGGTAGTAGCCGCAGGCGTAGACGGCATCAAACTGCATCCGCTGCAGGTGGTGGCCGGCAGTATCCTGGCGCGCGCCTGGCAGGCCGGGCGTCAGCCGGTACTGACGCTGGAGGACTATGCCGCCAGCGCCGGTGAAATGATCCGCCATACGCCGCGCGACGTGGTGTTTCATCGTCTGTCTGCCTATGCGCGCCGGCCGACGTTGTTGGCACCATTATGGTGCGAAAACCGCTGGAGCGGCATGCAGGCGGTCGGTAGCTATCTGTTACGTCACGGCGGACAAGGTGCCGCGCTGGCGGCGGCGTTGCGCTACGCCCCTGTCTGAGCTGATTTGCCGGCTTTTTCACACTTCCATTGCGCTAATCGCAGCGATGCGGCTATTTGCGGTATGATTTACCCCCTATGTCTGTCGGGAGCGGTTTATGAAGCAAATCCGGGTATTGGCCCAGTACTACGTTGATCTGATGGTGAAGCTGGGGCTGGTGCGCTTCTCACTGTTGCTGGCGTCGGCGTTGGTGGTGCTGGCGATGATCGTCCAGATGGCGGTGACCATGCTGCTGCGTGGCGAAGTTGAAAGCATCGACGTCGTGCGCTCAATCTTCTTCGGGCTGTTGATCACCCCCTGGGCGGTCTATTTTCTGTCGGTGGTGGTGGAGCAACTGGAGGAGTCACGCCAGCGACTGGCGCGGCTAGTGGACAAGCTGGAAGAAATGCGTCACCGCGATTTGCAATTGAATCAGCAACTGAAGGACAACATTACCCAGCTCAATCAGGAAATTGCCGATCGCATCAAGGCAGAAGAAGCGCGTTTGCAGGTGATGGACAAGCTGAAAGAAGAGATGGAACAGCGCGAGCTGGCGCAGATTGAGCTGGGGCAACAGTCGGCGCTGCTGCGCTCCTTCCTCGACGCTTCGCCGGATCTGGTTTACTACCGTAATGAAGACAAAGAGTTTTCCGGCTGCAACCGTGCCATGGAACTGCTGACCGGCAAAAGCGAGAAACAGCTGATCGGCCTGACGCCATACGATGTGTATGAGCAGGATATCGCCGACAAAGTGATCGAAACCGACGAAAAGGTGTTCCGCCATAACGTCTCGCTGACCTATGAACAGTGGCTGGTGTACCCGGATGGTCGCAAAGCCTGTTTCGAGCTGCGTAAAGTGCCGTTTTACGATCGGGTGGGCAAACGCCACGGGCTGATGGGCTTCGGACGCGATATAACCGAGCGTAAGCGCTATCAGGACGCGTTGGAGAACGCCAGCAGGGACAAGACTACCTTTATCTCAACGATCAGCCACGAGCTTCGTACGCCGCTTAATGGCATTGTCGGCCTGAGTCGCATACTGCTCGATACCGAGCTCGACGATGAACAGCTCAAATACCTGAAAACCATTCACGTCAGCGCCATCACCCTCGGCAATATCTTTAACGATATTATCGAGATGGACAAGCTGGAGCGCCGCAAGGTACAGCTCGATAATCAACCGGTTGATTTTACTGGTTTCCTTGCCGATCTGGAAAACCTGTCCGGTCTGCTGGCTCAGCCGAAGGGCCTGCAGTTCGTGCTGGATCCTCAGCAACCGCTGCCGCAGCAGGTTATTACCGACGGCACGCGCCTGCGCCAAATCCTGTGGAACCTGATCGGTAACGCGGTGAAGTTCACTCAACAGGGGCAAATCGTGGTGCGTGTGCGCCGGGATGGGCAGGAAAAGCTGGTATTTGAGGTTGAAGACTCCGGCATGGGCATTCCACAGGATGAGCAGGACAAAATCTTCGCCATGTACTATCAGGTCAAAGATCAGCGCGGTGGGCGTCCGGCAACCGGCACCGGTATCGGCCTGGCGGTTTCCAAGCGACTGGCACAGAGCATGGGCGGCGATATCACGGTTAACAGCCGTCTGGGGCATGGTTCTTGCTTTACCCTGACGATTAAGGCACCAGCGGTGCAACAGGAAGTCGCCGCCGCGCACACCGAGGAGCCGCTGCCGTTGCCGGCGCTGCACATCCTGCTGGTTGAGGACATCGAATTGAACGTGATTGTGGCGCGCTCGGTGCTGGAAAAACTGGGCAACAGCGTCGAGGTGGCGATGAACGGCGCGCAGGCGCTGGCGATGTTCGATCCCGACGAGTTCGATCTGGTGTTGCTGGATATCCAGTTGCCGGACATGACCGGGCTGGATATCGCGCGTGAGTTGCATCAGCGCTATGCCGGCCAGGCGCTGCCGCCGCTGATTGCGCTGACGGCCAACGTGCTGAAAGACAAGAAAGAGTACCTGGATGCGGGTATGGACGATGTGCTGAGCAAACCGCTCTCGGTGCCGGCTCTGACCACGATGATCACCCGTTACTGGGGCCATCAACCTTCTCATGCGACAAAAAAACTGGAGCACAAAGCGATGCAGATTAATGAATCGTTACTGGATACCGCCATGCTGGAACAGTACATGGATCTGGTTGGGCCACAGCTGATTCACCAAAGCCTGGAGATGTTCGAACAAATGATGCCAGGTTATCTGGCGGTACTGGATTCCAACATGACCGCTCGCGATCAGAAAGGCATCGCCGAGGAAGGGCACAAGATCAAGGGCGCCGCCGGGTCGGTTGGTTTGCGTCACCTGCAGCAATTGGCGCAGCAAATCCAGACGCCAACGTTACCGGCATGGTGGGACAACGTACAGGACTGGGTCGACGAACTGAAACAGGAATGGCCTAACGACGTGGCGGTACTGCGTGCGTGGGTTGAGAACGCTGAAAAAAAATGACCCCGACCTAGGCCGGGGTGCGCGAATATTGCGCCAACACCAGGGAAATCGTGACCTGCGTATTGGTTTTCAGTGTTCTGGTCGAGCAGGTTGTAATGAATTCCTAAACATCATACAGCCAACAACATAGCAAATGTAAGCTTTCATGTTAGAAGATTCATTAAAATGTGTGATGTAGATTAGTGTTTGTCAACTCAGAACGCAAACCCGTTGACAGTATTGATGAGGAGAAGGGCGATGAAACAGGTCGGGGTGGTACTGAGCGGTTGTGGGGTTTACGACGGTACGGAAATCCACGAAGCGGTGCTGACGCTGCTGGCATTGGACCGTGCGGGAGTGCAGGCGGTGTGCTTTGCACCGGATAAGCCACAACTGCATGTAATTAATCATTTATCTGGCGATGAAGTCAGCGAGCAGCGCAACGTGTTGGTTGAGTCCGCCCGTATCGCGCGCGGAAAGATACAGCCGCTTTCCGCGGCGGACGCCGCGCAGCTGGATGCGTTGATCGTGCCAGGTGGGTTCGGCGCAGCCAAGAACCTCAGCAGCTTTGCGGCACAAGGGCAGGAGTGCGACGTTGACATGGATTTGGCAAATCTTACACGTCAAATGCATAAGGCAAATAAACCAATTGGTTTTATGTGTATTTCACCGGCGCTGTTGCCAAAAATACTGGATCACCAGGTGCGTCTGACCATTGGTAACGATCCCGATCTGGGCGAGGTTATTGATGCCATGGGCGGTGAGCCGGTGATTTGTCCGGTTGATGACATTGTGGTCGACATTGAAAACAAAGTGGTGACCACCCCGGCATACATGTTGGCGCAATCGATCGCCGAAGCGGCAAGCGGTATTGATAAGCTGGTTTCACGAGTGCTGGAACTGAGCGAATGAGGAAATCGGGGCGTAAATCGCTTTTTCTCCTGCCGTGGCTTTGGTTCAAGCGTGGCGTCCTCGCGGTTATCGGCCTGTGGCTGGCGGGGATAGTGCTATTTGCCTTTCTGCCGGTGCCGTTTTCCGCGGTGATGATCGAACGGCAGATCGGTGCCTGGTTGCAGGGGGATTTCGGTTATGTCGCGCATTCCGATTGGGTATCGATGGATGAAATCTCGCCCACGATGGCGCTGGCGGTGATGGCGGCGGAGGATCAGAAGTTTCCCGAACATTGGGGCTTCGATGTGGCCGCCATCGAAAAAGCGCTCGATCACAACGAGCGACGTCCGACGCGCATTCGCGGCGCCTCGACGCTGTCTCAGCAGACGGCCAAAAACCTGTTCCTGTGGGACGGCCGCAGCTGGTTGCGCAAGGGGCTGGAGGCCGGCCTGACCGGTGGTATCGAACTGGTCTGGACCAAGCGGCGCATTCTGACGGTATATCTCAACATTGTTGAACTGGGGGATGGCGTTTTTGGCGTGGAAGAGGCGTCGCAGCGTTATTTCAACAAGCCGGCCAAGCGTCTCAGCGCGTCGGAAGCCGCGTTACTGGCGGCGGTGTTGCCAAACCCGCATCGCTTTAAAGCCGATGCGCCTTCCGGTTACGTGATACAGCGTCAGCAGTGGATTTTGCGTCAGATGCGCCAACTGGGCGGCGAAGGATTTTTAAAAGCCAACGGCTTGGACTGAGCAGGGTATTGGGGCGAAGCAACGGCGCTTCGCCCCGGTCAGATTACTTCAGATAGGTGAACGCGGTAGTGACGTGTTTCACGCCGCTGACCTGGCTGGCGATTTGTGCCGCCGACTTGCCTTCCTGTTCGGTGACCAGACCGAGCAGGAATACTTCGCCATTTTCAGTGGTCACTTTCACGTTCGACGATTTCACCGTATCGCTGGTGAGGATCTGCGAACGCACCTTGGTGGTGATCCAGGTATCCATCGACGCGGTGCTGAGGCTGACCGGCGTACCCTGACGGATTTCGCTGTACACTTCTACTGCCCCTTCAACGCCGAGGGCGATCTGTTTGGCGCGGCTGGCCAGATCGGTAGTGGGTGCCTGCCCGGTCAACAGCACTTTACCCTGATAGGCGGTAGCCACGACGCGCGCGTCTTTTTTCAGTTGTTGATCTTTACTCAAGGCGTTTTCAACCCGGGCTTCCAAAGTGCCGTCGTCGACCTGAGTGCCAATAGTCCGTGGATCGGTAGCGGTCTTGGTGGCGACAGCCGCGCTGCCGACCACCACTGCCGGCACGCAACCCTGTAGCAACAGCGCGCCGAGCAATACGGCATAGATGGATCGAAGTTTCATTCTAACTCCTAGCGCCTATCTCATTAGGCTATTAATCGTCCTGGTGGGGAAACAGCGTATTATCAATCAGGTCGCACAGGCAATTTACTGTCAGCATATGCATTTCCTGAATACGTGAACTGCGGTGTGATGGGATACGGATTTCTACATCCTGCTGACCGAGCAAACCGGCCAGTTCCCCGCCGTCGTAACCCGTAAGCGCCACGATGGTCATATCACGCGTTACCGCGGCTTCGACCGCTTTCACAATATCACGGCTATTGCCGCGGGTGGAGATGGCCAGCAGTACATCGCCAGCATGGCCAAGCGCACGCACCTGCTTGGCGTACACTTCATCATGCAGTCGGTCGTTGCTGATGGCCGTCAGTACGACATTATCAGCATTGAGCGCAATCGCCGGCAGGCTTGGGCGCTCGGTTTCAAAGCGGTTTATCATGCTGGCGGCGAAGTGCTGTGCATTGGCCGCCGAGGTGCCATTGCCGCAGCACAGAATTTTATTGCCGTTCAACAGCGATTGGACCAGCGTCATGGCAGCGCGGGATATGGCATCCGGCAAGGCTTCCGCTGCCGCAATCTGAGTTTGGATACTTTCGGTAAAACAAGCTTTGATTCTATCCAGCACGTTGTATTAATCCACTAAGTCAAAGGGCGGCTTACACCGCCAACGTTAATCCGCATTGAAGGCGTTGGCTATCCATTCTACCTGGCTACCGGTAAAGGCCAAAACGTCAAAACGGCACGGCGAAGTATCGAAACTGGCGCCGCGTGCGGCCAGCCAGACGGCGGCGGCGTGCAGCAAACGCTGCTGTTTGCGGTAAGTGACGCTGGCAGCGGCACCGCCAAAGTCGGCGTTACGCCGGTAGCGCACTTCAACGAACACCCAGGTTTGCCCATCGCGCATGATCAGATCAAGCTCGCCGCCGCGCACCGTCACATTGGCGGCGACAAAAACCAGCCCGGCGCGTTCCAGATGGTGGCGGGCCTGTAACTCATAGCCCGCCCCGCTGGCGCGCCGACTCAGGAGGCCGGAACGACCTGTCCCTGACGGTATTGCAGCCAAGGCAGTTTCCTGTTGATCACACAGTTGGCAGACGAGGTCAGCATGCCGGTGGTACCGGACACCTGGAAGCCGGGCAGTTGACGCATTTCAGAGAAATGATTGGCCAATTGCCAGGCGTCCATCCCCATGGCATACAACCGCACCAGGGAATAGTCGTTATGGAATCTGGCGCTGGCCTGTTGCATCAACTGCGGGTTGGCCCCGGCCAACAGCGGAATATCGCTGAACTGCAGGCCTTCCATTTCCAGGCGGAAATCCGGGCCGGCGCCGGCTTGATAGCTGCGTGAGCTGGCGTACATCGCCGGTTTGCTGCGCGAGCTGGTGGTCATGTCGATCATCGGTTTGATCAGCGTCAGCTGCGACTGGGTAGCGACAATATAAACCGCATCAACGCTGCCGCCGGTGGCGGCCGGAATGTCGCTCGGCGGTGCGGGAATGGTCAGTCCGGCGATGGTGACCGACTGGGCCGCCGGCGCGCTGGCGGCTACCGGTGTGCCGGTCATGCGAATGCCGCCGGAATTGACCATCTGACGCAGCTCACCGGTGGAGCCGAGCCCCTGTTGCAGCACGGTTTGACCGCCCAGTTTCTGCCATTCGGCGGCAAAGGCCTTGGCGACGCGATCGCCGAAGGCACCGCGTGGCACCAGCAGCAGCGGCTGGCGTTTTTGCTGTTGCCAGATGTGATTGGCGGCATCGCGCGCTTCATCTTCCGGTGACAGGGCAAAATAACAGATGTTTGGATTGTCTTTTGGCGTTTCCGGCTGATTGAGCGCCAGCACGTTCAACGTGGTTGATGTAGCGGACAGCTGGTCGACGTTGTTTTTCAACAGCGGGCCGACTACCAGCGTGGCGCCGTCCTGCTGCGCCTGGGCCAGCAGTGCGCTCAGCGGCTGGCTAGAGGTGTCATACACCTTCACCTGGGCATTGGCGGCCTGTGGCGGTGTGATAGGCGCTGGCGCTGCTTCGGCAGGCTGTGCCGGTGTCACTGGCGCTGGCTGCTCGGTCGGTGCCGAGGTGCTTACTGCACCATTGGCGTTAGGATCGCTCGACACCGCCTGCGGTGCCGTGACCGGCTGCTCCGGGTTATTGACCGGTGGCTGTGGTTGCACCGGCGCATTGACTGCCGTGCCGTTCTTCGCCGCGTCGAAGCCTTGCGCAATAGCGTCGGCGAACACTTTCGCCTGGCCGTTCAACGGCAGCAGCAGGGCGATTTTGGCGGTCGACGCCTGGGTGAAGTTGAGCACCTGATTCAGCTGGGTTGGCAGGCTTTTGGCTGCCGGGTTCTGTGGGTAGCGGTTCTGCCAGTCTTTGATGCCGGCTTTCAGCATGTCCGGATCCTGGCGGTTTTCATGATAGACACGCAGCAGATCCAGCCAGCCTTGCAGAACATTTTCATCGGCGTTGATTACCAGGCTGTTCATGTCCTGCGGCGTCAGCCCCAGCAACGCTTGCCAGGTTTTGTCCAGGTTGTCCTGATGCGCCTTGTCGTTGAGCAGCGGCTCTTGCGCGATGTAGGCGCGGATCAGCGGCAGCGAAGGCTTACCCTGATTGGCGGCGATCTGCGCCTGATAGAAGCGCACCCGCTGATTCGGTGACAGCGAAGCGTTGTCGATGCGGCTCAGGGTGCTGCGTGCGGCGCTGACATTCTTGCCGGCGATTTGCAGTTCGGCGGTCAACAGCTGGCGTTCAAGCTGCTGAACGCTGCTGAGGTTTTGCGGCAGCGTGCCCAGTTGCTGATTGGCCTGTGGCAGTTTTCCTTCACGCAACAATGCGCGAATAGCAAGTAATTGCCAGTCAGCCTTGTTATCATCGCTGCTCTGCTGCCACTGTTGCAGATAGTAATCGGAGCTGGCGCTCGCCTCGTCCTGGATATTGGCGGGCGGAGTTTGCGGGGCCTGGCTCGGACAGCCTGCGAGAAGTAAGGCTGCCACTACAACAGGCATAAAACGCCCTGCTTTGGTACGAACGAATGTTGAGGAAAGCATACTGTATCCAGTGATGTTTTTTTCAAGATGCTCAATATTAAATCGGCAACCCGGATGAAACAATGAATCAACACCAACAATCAGTCATTTCTGCATCAACGCTGTACGTGGTGCCCACTCCCATCGGCAATTTGGGCGATATTACCCACCGTGCGTTAGAGGTACTGAAGAGCGTTGATCTGATCGCGGCGGAAGACACGCGTCATACCGGGTTATTGTTGCAGCACTTCGCCATCAATGCGCGACTGTTTGCCCTGCACGACCATAATGAACAGCAAAAGGCGGATCAACTGCTGGCGAAACTGCGGGAAGGCCAGAGTATTGCGCTGGTTTCCGATGCTGGAACGCCGCTGATTAACGATCCTGGTTATCACCTGGTGCGCCGTTGCCGCGAAGCGGGCGTGCGCGTGGTGCCATTGCCGGGCGCCTGCGCGGCGACCACGGCGCTGTGCGCGGCCGGCGTCGCTTCAGACCGCTTCTGCTACGAAGGGTTCCTGCCGGCGAAAACCAAAGGACGCAAGGATACCCTGCTGGCGCTGGCAGAGGAACCGCGTACGCTGATTTTCTATGAGTCCACTCACCGCCTGCTGGAAAGTTTACAGGACATGGTGACGGTGTGGGGGCCGGAACGCTACGTGGTACTGGCGCGCGAACTGACCAAGACCTGGGAGTCGATTCATGGCGCGCCGGTTGGCGAACTGCTGGCCTGGGTACAGGAAGACGAGGTGCGTCGCCGTGGGGAGATGGTGCTGATCGTCGAAGGCCACAAGCCGCAGGAGGACGCCCTGCCGCCGGAAGCGCTGCGTACGCTGGCGCTGTTGCAACAAGAGCTGCCGCTCAAGAAGGCGGCGGCGCTGACGGCGGAAATCCACGGCGTGAAGAAAAATGCCCTGTATAAGCACGCTTTAGAGCAACAACAGCCGTAAAGCGGTTGACCTGTCGCCAGCGCAACGCTACTATCCGCGCCGGAGTTGACCAGACAGTCGCCGCTTCATTGCCGTCCTCTTTGAGGAGACAGATGGAGGGGAGGAAAGTCCGGGCTCCATAGGGCAGGGTGCCAGGTAACGCCTGGGAGGCGCAAGCCTACGACTAGTGCAACAGAGAGCAAACCGCCGATGGCCCGCGCAAGCGGGATCAGGTAAGGGTGAAAGGGTGCGGTAAGAGCGCACCGCGCGGCTGGCAACAGTCCGTGGCACGGTAAACTCCACCCGGAGCAAGGCCAAATAGGGGTTCGCATGGTACGGCCCGTACTGAACCCGGGTAGGCTGCTTGAGCCAGTGAGCGATTGCTGGCCTAGAGGAATGACTGTCCACGACAGAACCCGGCTTACCGGTCAACTCCCTCTATCAATAAGCCCCGCGTAGCGTCTGCTGCGCGGGGTTTTTCTTTTTGTGCCACCGAACCTCCGCGTGCCCCCTTATATCGGTAAATCAATCAGCAACGCACGCAGTGGGGTCGTGGCACGCAGCGTCAGGCGATGCTCATCGTGTACGAATGCGCCATCGCCGCAGGTCAGCTGCTGCGTCGCATTCTGCCCGCCGACGGCGGTCAGCGAGCCGTGGATCGACTGTAAATAGGCGCGCGGCCCGTGCAACGCCAGCGTTTGTTCCTCGCCCGGTTGCAGATCCAGGTGGTGGATCCACACTTGCTGGCGCAACTGCAGGCTGTCGTGCTCACCATCCGGCGAGGCCAGCAGGGTATGCGCCTGCGCTGACAACGTCAGGCGCTGCTCGCGTTTGTTACTGCGTTCCGGGCAGGCGTCTAGCCACAGCTGGATACGCGTCAGCGGGGTGGTGGTGCTGATATTCTGCTCGCTGTAGCTGAGCCCCTGCTGGGTCGCCAGCAGCAAAGCGTCACCGGCGGCCGCGCGCAGGGTATTGCCGTCGCTGTCACGGTATTCCGCTTCGCCTTGCAGGATCAGATTCAGAATATCGACGTTGGGATAGGTGCGCGGTTGAAACGACGCACCCGGTGCCAGCACTTCCTGATTCAGTACCCGCAGCGAGGCATAGCCCATCAGTTTCGGGTCAAAATAATGGCCGAAGGAAAAGGTATAGCGAGCCTGCAGCCAACCAAAGTCAGCTTGCCCGCACTGTTCTGCTGTTCTGCATGTAATCATGGCAATCGGCTCTCTAAAAAGGTTCCGAATACTCCACGCGCCGGGCTGCCAAGCGGTTTGGCCGGCGTACGAGCTGTCCCGTAACCGGCGTGAACCATGGTGACTGCCAGAGAAACCGCGGAAAGTATGTTTGATATAAATGGTAAGCATCTGGACGACGGATTGTTAGCCAGTTAATCTGGTCGGCATATTCAAATTTCCTGACAGAGAGAAGCGATGGCCAGAGATCGGGCGTTAACGCTTGAGGCGTTACGGGTAATGGATGCGATTGATCGGCGTGGCAGTTTCGCGGCGGCGGCCGATGAATTGGGGCGAGTGCCGTCGGCGCTCAGCTATACCATGCAAAAACTGGAAGAAGAGTTGGACGTGGTGCTGTTTGACCGCTCTGGACACCGCACCAAATTCACCAACGTTGGGCGCATGCTATTGGAGCGCGGTCGGGTGCTGCTGGAGGCGGCAGACAAACTGACCACCGATGCCGAAGCGTTGGCGCGCGGCTGGGAAACCCATCTGACCATCGTCAGCGAGGCGCTGTCGCCGCCGAGCCTGTTGTTCCCACTGGTTGACAAGCTGGCGTTGAAAGCCAATACCCAGGTGTCGATTTTTACCGAGGTGCTGGCCGGTGCCTGGGAGCGACTGGAGCAAGGGCGTGCGGATATCGTTATTGCACCAGACATGCATTTTCGCGCTTCGTCGGAGATCAACACCCGCAAGCTGTACAAGGTCATGAGCGTGTACGTCGCCGCGCCGGATCATCCGATTCACCTGGAGCCGGAGCCGCTGTCGGAAACCACGCGGGTCAAATATCGCGGCATCGCGGTGGCGGATACCGCGCGTGAGCGGCCGGTATTGACGGTACAGTTGCTCGACAAGCAGCAGCGTCTGACCGTCAGTACCATTGAAGATAAACGGCTGGCGCTGCTGGCGGGGCTGGGGGTTGCCACCATGCCATACCCGATGGTGGAACAGGATATCGCTGCCGGGCGGCTGCGGGTTGTGGGGCCGGAATACAGCCGCGAGGCAGATATTATCATGGCCTGGCGGCGTGACAGCATGGGAGAGGCCAAGGCCTGGTTCCTGCGTGAAATCCCGCGCCTGTTTATCCAGCGCTAAACAAAACCCCGCCTCAATCAGCGGGGTTTTTATTAACCGAACCGCTGGTCGCGCCCGTGCGGCTCGTCCAGATCCTGTACCGGCCCGATGGAAATAATACCGTGCGGGTTGATGGTGGCGTGGCTGCGATAATAGTGATTGCGGATATGCGCCAGATCGACGGTGTCGGCGATGCCCGGCAGTTGATAAATATCGCGCAGGAAACCGTACAGGTTCAGGTAATCGCTGATGCGGCGCTTATCGCATTTGAAGTGGGTAACGTACACCGGATCGAAACGCACCAGGGTAGTCCACAGCCGCAGATCGGCTTCGGTCAGACGGTCGCCGGTCAGGTAACGATGCTGGCCAAGGATCTGCTCCAGACGCTCCAATGAGGCGAACACCCCGTTCACTGCTTCGTCATACGCCTCCTGGCTGGTGGCAAATCCGGCCTTATAGACGCCGTTATTGACGGAGTCATAAATCCAACCATTCAACTGGTCAATTTTTTCCCGCAGTTCTGGTGGGTAATAATCACCCGCCCGGGCACCGATGCCATCGAACGCGCTATTGAACATGCGAATAATATCGGCAGATTCATTACTGACAATGGTTTGTTGGCGCTTGTCCCACAGCACTGGAACGGTAACGCGGCCGGTATAGTGCGGATCGGCGCGCAGATACAATTGATACAGGAAGTCGGCGTGGTAAAGAGCGTCACCGGTCGCCGCAGGGAAGTCAGTACCGAACGTCCAGCCGTTTTCCAGCATCAGCGGATGCACGACTGACACCGGGATAAGCTGCTCCAGTCCTTTTAATTTGCGCATCAACAGGGTGCGGTGCGCCCAGGGGCAGGCGAGGGAAACGTACAGATGATAACGATCTTTTTCGGCGTTGAACCCGCCGCTACCGTGTTCGCCCGGTTGACCGTCGGCGGTTACCCAGTTACGGAACTGAGAGGTTGAACGCTTGAAACGGCCGCCGGTGGATTTTGTGTCGTACCAGATGTCTTGCCAAACGCCATCAACGAGTTGTCCCATGGGAGTCTCCTTGCTATAGAGGTGGCAGAGCCAGATTGCGCTGACTCTGCCAGGGTCGCTAGATTACCATTTCTTGTTCAGCAGGCGGTCAATGCTGAAAGCACCTGGTCCGGCCACGGCCAATACGATGTAGCCGCCGGCGATGGTCAGGTTTTTCATGAACATCAGCTGATTGACGCCTTCAGCGAAGTTGGTGTGGAACAGCAACGCAGTCAGGATGGTGAAGCCGGCGGTGAACAGCGCAGTGGTGCGAGTCAGGAAGCCGAACAGGATAGCCAGGCCGCCACCGAACTCCAGCAGAATGGTCAGCGGCAGCAGAAAGCCTGGTACGCCCATCGCCTGCATATATTGTTGAGTCCCTGCATAAGCATCACCCATTTTGCCGTAGCCTGCCACGATGAACAGGATTGGCATCAGGATACGCGCTACCAGCAAACCAGCATCTTCTAATTTTTTCATCATTCACTCCAAACGTGATTTCGTGCGCCACTGACGGCGTAGTTTTTTCATTGCCGGCATAAGCGGTTGCCATGCCGTGTCTTTTCGATGGAGTGGATGTTAAACGTGAATGCAGTCGGTTGTTAGCAAGTAATACTGTCGTAATTATTCAAAAATACTGAAATCATAGCCTGCTAATAAAAATAGCGGAATCAGCTGCTTGCAAGCACCGCGCGCAATAAAAAGCAAAAATCCGACAAGCGGCCTGTTGTAACAACAAGATCATGGAACAACGGCAGAAAGGGTGATGGGCTATTTGGCGGTGAAGGTTTTGCGGATCAGTTTAATGGTACCCCATGCGCCCAGCGCCCGGCGTGACCAGCGGATCAGTTTGCTCGGGTGGCGAATGCCGTATACCGCCATGATGCTGGAGCCGATGACCAGATATTTGCGCATACCGAACAGCGTTTGATAGCCGCGATCGATACGCTCGGTTTTTTCCAGCCATTGTTGCCGATTGTCAGCCAGATCCAGACGCTGTTGCTGGATCTGGCGGATCAGACGGGCTTTTTTCCATTCCAGATACTGGCGGCGGCTCATTTGTCGCCCTCCAGTGCGGCACGGTCCTGTTCCAGCTGTTTGCGGGTTTCGCTCATCAGCGTGGTACGTTTCGCCTTGACCAGTGTCCAGATGATGCCGACGATGGCCAGGAACAACAGAACGGCGGTGGTAATCCCTAACGCCATAACGCGATAGGCCGGATCGATCGCCCAGAATAGCAGGATCAGCAGACTCATCAGGCCAAATGCGGTAAACAGCAGGCTGATGCCGGCCATCATCAATAACTGGATGAGGTTGGCTTTTTCCTCTTCCAGTTCGACGACCGCCAGCCGTAGCCGCGTTTCCACCATGCCGACAAGAATGGTGATGATACGCTGGCCGATATCCAGGACCCCTTTGGCGGGGCCCTGCGCACGGTTTTGCGATTGCTCAGTCATAATCAGCGACGCGCAAGCAGAACGCCCAGCACTACGCCCACGGCTGCGCCAATACCGATGCCGGTCCACGGATTGTCGCGTACGTAGTCGTCGGCCTGACCGGCGATTTGCTTGGTTTGGGTAGCGATTTTGTCGCCGGCATCGCTCAGACGAGCGCGTGTATCCTTCAGCGCGCCTTCTGCTTTGGAGCGTAATTTCTCCAGCTCAGCTTTCGATTTATCACTGGAGGAGTTCAGCACTTCTTCCAGCGTATCGGCTAACGACTTCAGTTCAGCGCGTAAATTTTCTGCATTTGAATCTTGTGCCATTTCGTTAACTCCTTAACGTTACTGAGAGACTTCAACATAGCGGATTTTTTGCTCGGAGCAAAGGGCTGTCCCGTAGCCGATATCACTCATTGAGCCAGCGTTATCACATTAAAATCCCGTGCAATGCGGCTCTCATCGATATTTCCGCTATTGGAAAATAATTATTCTGCCTGCGCTTGCTTAAGCTCTGCTTCAGCTTCTGCCAGTTTTTGCTGTTTCTTGGCGATCTTGTCCAACTTACCGGTTTGCTGCGCTTCCACCAGTTCTTGTTTACGCTCGGCGACCTTGCTTTGCTTTTCTGCAATTTTTTCCTGACGCTCGGCCTGCAAACCGGCTTCGGTGCAGTTGTCCTGCACTTCGCTCAGCGCTTTTTTCAGCCCGGTGACGCGGTGCTCGTTGCCATGCTGAGTGGCATAATCGATCTGCTGCTGAATGTCCTGCGCCTTCGCGGCACAACCACCGGTAGCGGCAGAAGACAGCGCGGAGAAAGCGAGCAGTGGGAGTGCCAGTAAGCTTGCGTGGCGTAATTTCATGGGTTCTATTCCTTATTAGGGATGCATTGGCATGCATCCAGGTTCCTGCTGCCGATGTGGCAGTGCGAATGGCGTATCGCTGACCACTGCTGTTATTCAGCATAGTCATAAATCATCTGGACACCAAAATTTAAGGCGTAAACGACCGACGATTGGCGATTTAATGAACGGATGGTAAATCCCTTCAGCAAGAAGGGATTATCCCAGATTCAGCGGGGCGCGTGCAAATTTGCGTACCCACTGGGTGGGCGCAGGCGTTTCACTCAGAGCGATGATATAGCCTGGCGGCAGAATGGTTTCCAGCGCTTCCCGCGCCAGCAATTGCTGTTCCGGCGAATCCAGCCGGATCACCAGCCCATCACCATCCGGGGTGATGCTTTTGATACGAATGCCGCGCTCGTCCAGGCGCTGATAAACATAAAAACCGTCCGGCAATGACAGGCCGTGCTGGTTGGTGCGAATACGCAGTTCGCTTTCGGTGCGCATCATGGCAGGCACCAGCAGGACGGTGAGCGCCAGCAGGGCCAGCGCTATTATCAGGGGGTATTGCCAGCGCGGACGTTTCGCTCTCACGCGTTTTTCCCCTGATCGGCGCGCTTCTTGCGCCAGAGGACGATCAGCGAGCCCACCAGCCCGACCACCAGCAACACCAGCGGCAGCAGCATCAGGCAGAACATCAGTTGATCTTCATATTTGCGGAACACCGGCGTCTTGCCGAGCGCAAAACCCAGCGACGTCAGGATCAGCACCCACAGCAGGCCGCTCATCCAGTTAAAGAACTGGAAACGCGCATTGCTCAGGCCCGACAGACCGGCAATGGTGGGCAGCAGGGTGCGTACAAAGGCCAGAAAACGGCCGACCAGCAGCGCGGACAGCCCGTGGCGGTGGAACAGCTGGTGTGCGCGTTGGTGATAATGGGCCGGCAGATGCGCCAGCCAGCCTTGCACCGTCCGGGTATTACCCAGCCATTTGCCCTGTATGTAACTGACCCAGCACCCCAGGCTGGCGGCAACGGTCAGAATGAATATGGTCAACGGGAAGTTCATCGTACCTTTGGCCACCAGCACGCCGACCAGGATCAGCAGGCTATCGCCGGGCAGAAACGCGGCCGGTAACAGGCCATTTTCCAAAAAAAGAATCATGAACAGCAGCACGTACAGCGTCCATACCAGCGACGGATTCGCCAGCGTTTCGAAGTCCTGCTGCCACAAGGCATCCAACAGTTGTTTAATGATGTCCATCCAGTGTTCCTAAAACGTCTTTGTTTGGCTTTCTCTCAGCGGCGGATCTGGAAGGGCTGAAAGCGCGCGGGCGATCCGGTACTGCTGATTCGGCGTGACTTTTTGCTTGTGGTGGTTGCGACACCGATCATGAGTGGTAAGTCAGCGAGCCTCGATAAAGCATGTTGCTCTCTTTCCAACCGCCAATTCGGCTCTGCTGGCGCGACGAATGCAGTGTCCAGTTGACCTGATGCAGACGGTTTGGCGCGATGGCTGGCTGGCGCGACGGTTTGCGCTCGCCGAGCTGCTCAGCTAAAGCATAGGCTGGCGTCAGCGCGGCGAAAGAAAACAGCGAACAGGAATAAGAGTGAACCCGCGGCAACAGCAGCGGCAGTTTCCCTGGAGCCTTGCGCTGCAAATTGGCCAGCGGACGCAGCGCCGACTGCTGAGCGGTCGGTGCGAGAACTTGCTGGTCAATCACGCTGCTAAAGGCAGAAGGCGTG
Source organism: Serratia odorifera (assembly GCF_041448735.1). NCBI lineage: Bacteria > Pseudomonadati > Pseudomonadota > Gammaproteobacteria > Enterobacterales > Yersiniaceae > Serratia > Serratia odorifera. The sequence continues at coordinate 166,915 of NZ_JBGMUT010000003.1, forward strand.
AAGGTGAGTTGCGCTGCGTAGAGCTTTTGGCCGGAAACCGAACCGGTCCAGCAAAAAAGAGCAATAAGCATGGCAAGCAACCAGCGCATGAATTCGCGTTCCGCCCCCGAGGCCAAAGGGTAAAAAAGTGGTCTGATTCTAGCAAAACAGCAAGATCGGCAACAGGGAAATATACGCCGTTGCCGGTGAATTATTACACGGCAAACGGCGGTTTCAGCAGCGATTCAGCGGACTTTACAATACCTGACATAACCCAAGCTTTTTTGACCGCGATGGGTTATTTATTGCCGTTGGCCGCATTGTCCAGATGCACCACCGGATTTTCGGCAAACAGATAGCGATCGACGTTGTATTCAAAGTCATCGGTGGTGGCGTTGAACAGCATCTGCTTGGTGTTTTCCAGATGTTGCCACATTGCCAGTTTGGCGGCATTGGGGTCTTTGCGCATCAGGGCTTTGAGGATCTGATCGTGATCGTCGCACCAGCTGTCGATCGAGCGTGCGTCAATGTGCTCGTGCAGTTTGATCCAGTAGGGGTTGTGCGCCCGCTGGCTCCACATTTTCTCTACGATGGTGGCCATGGCGGTATTTTGCGTCGCCAGCGCGATTTGCACGTGGAACTTCAGATCCCACTGCGAATCGCGAAAGCGATCTTCCTTGCGCGCGTGTTCCTGGATCTCCATCAACTGGACGATGTCCTGTTTGGTGACCTGGGTGGCGGCGAACTCGGCAATGTTGCTTTCGATCAACTGTCGCGCCTGCAGCAGTTCGAACGGCCCGACGGTGGCGAACTCGATGCTGTCGCCCGGCACCACCAGGTGCTTTTGCTGATTGGAAATAACGTGGATGCCGGAGCCTTTGCGCACTTCCACATAGCCTTCCACCTCCAGCATGATGATCGCCTCGCGCACAACGGTGCGGCTGACGTTCATCTCTTCGGCGATATAACGTTCGGCCGGCAGCTTGTCGCCGACCAGGTAAACACCGCCCTCAATGCGTCGTTTAAGCTCGGCGGCCAATTGCTGATATAAGCGTCTGCTTTCGGTGAATTCCATAATGATTGCTCTGCGGTAGGAAAGGCGAGTTGCCCATAGACTTGTTATACCACTTAACGGTCAGCGTCGCCAGTGGCGCAGAGGCAGGAAGCCCGGCGGTTAGACCGGGCTCCCGCAGGCTTAATTGCCGGCAGCGACGGGCTGCAACGGCTGTTCTGCCGGCGGAGTCGCCGGGCGGTTTTGCAATACCGTCCAGATGACGATGGCGCCGAGAATATCGAACACCGACAGCGCGGCGAACAGCGGACTGAAGCCCAGCGTATCGGCCAGCGCACCGACCACCAGCGCAAACAGCGTGCTGGCGGTCCAGGCCGCCATGCCGGTAAGTCCGTTGGCGGTGGCCACTTCGTTACGGCCAAACACGTCGGAAGACAGGGTGATCAACGCCCCGGACAGCGCCTGGTGTGCAAAGCCGCCGACGCACAACAAGGCAATTGCCACATACGGGCTGGCGAACAGGCCAATCATGCCGGGGCCAATCATCAACACCGCCCCCAGGGTGACCACCAGCTTGCGTGACACGATCAGGTTCACCTTGAAATATTTCTGGAACAGCGGCGGCAGATAGCCGCCAACGATGCAGCCCAGATCGGCAAACAGCATCGGCATCCAGGCGAACATGGCGATTTCCTTCAGGTTGAAACCGTAGGCCTTGAACATAAACAGCGGGATCCAGGCATTAAAGGTGCCCCAGGCCGGTTCAGCCAGAAAACGCGGCAGCGCAATGCCCCAGAACTGACGGTTGCGCACGATCTGCCAGGCGGACAACTTTTTGCCGTTGCTGGTTTGGTGCTGTGCCTCTTGGCCATCCAGAATGTAGCTGCGCTCTTGGTCGCTGAGCTTTTTCTGGTCTTTCGGGTGTTTATAGAAGATCAGCCAGCAGATGGCCCAGATCAGGCTCAGCACGCCGGTGATGATAAACGCCATCTGCCAACTGTGGGCGACGATGGCCCATACCACCAGCGGTGGGGCAATCATGCCACCGATGGAGGAACCGACGTTGAAGTAGCCGACGGCGATCGAGCGTTCTTTGGCCGGGAACCATTCGCTGCTGGCCTTCAGCCCGGCAGGGATCATCGCCGCCTCTGCCATGCCGACCGCACCGCGAGCCAGCGCCAGCCCGCCCCAGCTGTTGGCCAGCGCGGTGCCCATACAGAACAGCGCCCAAAGAATGGCGAACATGGCATAGCCGACCTTGGTGCCAAGCACGTCCAGCACGTAACCTGCCACCGGCTGCATCACGGTATAACAGGCGGAATAGGCCGCCACGATATAGGAATATTGCTGGGTGGTGATGTGCAGGCTGCTTTCCAGCGTCGGTGCCGCCACCGCGATCGCGTTGCGGGTCAGATAGCCCAAGACGGTGCCGATGGTTACCAGCCCGATCATGTACCAGCGTAACCCTTTGATTTTACGCATGCGTTGTCTCTCCAATCGGATAAGTCAGTAGTGCAAGTGGCGAGAAGATAACTTGTCATACAGATTTAAAAGTTGAGTGACATCACAAAAGTCATTATTCAATTCGGCAATAATGCGCATGCTGTGCTTAAGCTTGATAGGGGGTTTTTTGGCCTATGAACGCTGTTTTGCAGGCAAGAAAGCGGTTTTTAGGTGAAAAAAATCTGGACTGACCGTCTAATTGGTGTGATAACTTTTCGGCATTGAGGCGACACAGAACGGTACGCAAGGTGAGGAACCTGATATGGCCACGTTTTTAAGCGAAGACTTTTTATTGCATAACGAGTTTGCCCGGCGTTTGTATCACGAGTATGCGGCGCATCAGCCGATTTTTGACTATCACTGCCACCTGCCGCCGGAGCAGATTGCACAAAACTATCGCTTCAAAAATATGTACGACATCTGGTTGAAAGGCGATCACTATAAATGGCGCGCGATGCGCACCAACGGCGTGGCAGAGCGGTTATGTACCGGCGATGCCGGCGATCGTGAAAAATTTGACGCCTGGGCCGCCACCGTACCGCATACCATTGGCAACCCGCTGTACCACTGGACGCATCTGGAACTGCGTCGCCCGTTCGGCATCATTGACACCTTGTTGTCGCCGAGCACCGCCGACGACATTTGGCAACGTGGCAACGCGCTGCTGGCGCAGGATGACTTCAGCGCGCGCGGTATCATGCAGCAGATGAATGTGAAGATGGTTGGCACCACCGACGATCCGATTGACGATCTGCGTCATCACCGGGCGATCGCCGCCGACGACGGTTTCAACATCAAAGTCCTGCCAAGCTGGCGGCCGGACAAAGCGTTTAACATCGATGCGCCAATCTTCACCGATTACCTGCAACAGCTGGAGGCCGCGGCGGATACCGCCATCAGCCGTTTTGATGATCTGCGTCAGGCATTGAAGAAACGTATGGATCATTTTGCCGCGCACGGCTGCAAGGTGGCGGATCATGCGTTGGACGTGGTGGTGTATGGCGAAGCAGACGATGCGACGCTGGATCGGATCCTGGCCGATCGTCGCAACGGTCAATTGCCGACGCCGCAACAAAGTGCCCAGTTCCGTAGCGCGGTACTGCTGTTCCTTGCGGCAGAATATCAACGCCGTGAATGGGTGCAGCAATATCACATCGGCGCATTGCGCAATAACAACAGCAACATGTTTGCACGCATCGGGCCGGACATCGGCTTCGATTCCATCGACGATCGGCCACTGGCGCAGCCGCTGTCACGCTTGCTGGATGCGCAGGCGAAGCAGGGCGGACTGCCGAAGACCATCCTGTATTGCCTTAATCCGCGTGATAACGAAGTGATCGGGACGATGGTCGGCAATTTCCAGGGCGAAGGCACGCCAGGCAAGATGCAATTTGGTTCCGGCTGGTGGTTCAACGATCAGAAAGACGGTATGCAGCGCCAGATGACGCAATTGGCGCAGTTGGGCCTGCTGAGCCGTTTTGTTGGCATGCTCACCGACAGCCGCAGCTTCTTGTCTTATACACGCCATGAATATTTCCGTCGCATCCTGTGCCAGATGATTGGCCGCTGGGTGGAAGATGGCGAAGCGCCGGCTGATATCACGCTGTTGGGCGAGATGGTGCAGAACATCTGCTTCGACAATGCCAAAAATTACTTTGCCATTGAACTGGCGTAGCCATCGTTAAGGTTGGTGTAAGTCTATGCAAAGCATCATTAAAATTCATTCATTGGATAATGTGGCGGTGGCGCTACAGGATCTGGACGCTGGCGAAACGCTGACCCAGGACGCGATAGCCCTGACGCTGCCGCAGCCGGTAGTGCGTGGACACAAGTTTGCGCTGGTGCCGATTGCCGCCGGCGAGATGATCATCAAATACGGTTTGCCGATCGGTCATGCACTGACGGCGATTGCGCCGGGCGAACATATTCATTCGCAGAATGCCAAAACCAACCTGAGTGAGGTGGACAGCTACCAGTATCAGCCGGAATTCCCGACGCTGCCGCCTCAGGCAGCCGATCGTCAGGTGCAGATCTACCGTCGCAGTAATGGCGAAGTAGGGATCCGCAATGAACTGTGGATCATTCCGACCGTGGGCTGCGTTAACGGTATCGCGCGGCAGATCCAGCAGCGTTTTCTGAAGGAGACCGCGGACGCGCCGGGCATTGACGGCGTGCATCTGTTTAGCCACCCGTTCGGTTGCTCGCAGCTGGGTCAGGACCATGAAAATACCCGCACCATGCTGCAAAATATGGTGCGCCACCCGAACGCCGGAGCCGTGTTGGTGATTGGCCTGGGGTGTGAAAACAATCAGGTCGATACGTTTCGCAGCACCTTGGGCGAGGTGGATGACGCGCGGGTGCGCTTTATGATTTGCCAGCAGCAGGACGACGAGGTCGAAGCCGGCCTGGCGCTGCTGCATATGCTGTATCAGGCGATGCGTGACGACCGTCGTCAACCGGGCAGGCTGAGCGAACTGAAGTTTGGCTTGGAGTGCGGCGGTTCGGATGGACTGTCTGGCATCACCGCCAACCCGTTGCTCGGGCGTTTTTCGGATTATGTGATCGCCAACGGCGGCACCAGCGTACTGACCGAAGTGCCGGAAATGTTCGGTGCGGAGCGTATTTTGATGAGCCGCTGCCGCGATCGGCAAACCTTTGAGAAAACCGTCAGCATGGTCAATGAATTCAAGCAGTATTTCCTCGATCACCACCAGCCGATTTATGAAAACCCCTCGCCAGGCAATAAGGCAGGCGGCATAACCACGCTGGAGGAGAAATCGCTCGGCTGTACGCAAAAGGCCGGGCAGAGCCAGGTGGTGGACGTGTTGAAATACGGCGAACGGTTACGGCAGCCGGGGTTAAATCTGCTCAGCGCGCCGGGCAACGATGCGGTTGCGACCAGTGCGCTGGCCGGTGCCGGTTGCCATATGGTGTTGTTCAGCACCGGGCGTGGCACGCCGTACGGCGGCTTTGTCCCCACCATCAAACTGGCGACCAACAGTGAACTGGCGGCGAAAAAACCGCACTGGATCGACTTCGATGCCGGTCGGCTGATCCACGGTATGCCGATGGAACAACTGCTGGCGCAGTTCGTTGATGCGATCGTTGAGATTGCCAATGGGAAATCGGCAAAAAATGAGCTGAATGATTTCCGCGAACTGGCGATTTTTAAGAGCGGCGTCACATTGTAAAGCGTTAGCGGCGGGAGTAACATAAAACGGCGTTTCATTTTATCTGCCGTTTTCTCCCGCATCAGGATGTTTCATGACCTTTTATTGGTTTGCTCAAGCCGTGGGCGTGCTGGCGTTTTTAATTGGCATCACCAGCTTCTTCAACCGTGACGATCGGCGTTTTAAACTGCAACTGTCCGGCTACAGTCTGACTATCGGTATCCATTTCCTGCTGATGGGGGCCAACGCCGCCGGCAGCAGCGCCTTGCTCAGCGCCTGTCGTAACCTGGTGTCGATCCGTACCCGCAATCTATGGGTGATGTGGGTTTTTCTTGGCCTGACGCTGGTGATGGGGGTGACGCGCTTTACTTACTGGATCGAGTTGCTGCCGGTATTTGGCACCTCGATCAGCACCTGGGCGCTATTTCGTACCCGCGGTCTGACCATGCGCTGCATCATGTGGTGTTCCACCGCCTGCTGGGTGACGCACAACGTTTGGCTGGGATCGATCGGCGGTTCGCTGATCGAGGGCAGTTTTCTGCTGCTGAACGGCTTCAATATTATTCGTTTCCGCCGCCTGCAACTGCGCGGCGTTGACCCGTTCGCGGCCGAAAAAAAGGCGCCCGAAGGGCGCCTGATTCAGCAGAATGACGTTTAACGCGTCTTCAGTGGATCGTCATTGGCCAGCCGCTGGTCTTCGGCCTGACAGGCCGCCGCGGTGAACAACACGTCGGTGGAAGAATTCAGCGCGGTTTCCGCAGAATCTTGCAGTACGCCAATGATAAAGCCGACGGCAACCACCTGCATGGCAACGTCGTTTGGAATGCCGAACATATTACACGCCAGCGGAATCAACAGCAGCGATCCACCTGCCACGCCAGACGCGCCACAGGCGCACACCGCCGCGACCACGCTTAACAGCAATGCGGTGGGAATATCGACCGCAATCCCAAGCGTATGCACCGCTGCCAGCGTCAGTACGGTGATGGTGATAGCCGCACCGGCCATATTGATGGTGGCTCCCAGCGGAATGGAGACCGAATAGGTGTCTTCGTTCAGGTTCAGCTTCTTGCACAGTTCCATGTTAACGGGAATGTTGGCCGCCGAGCTGCGGGTGAAGAAGGCGGTGACGCCGCTTTCACGCAGGCAGGTGAGCACCAGCGGATACGGATTGCGGCGAATCTTCCAGTAAACGATCAGCGGGTTCAGCACCAGCGCCACCAGCAGCATGCAGCCGATCAGTACCATCAGCAACTGCGCATAGCCCCACAGTGCGCCAAAACCGGTATCTGCCAGCGTTGACGCCACCAGGCCGAAAATCCCCAGCGGTGCGCAGCGGATCACCGCTCGTACCACCATGGTGACGGCATGTGACATATCGTTGATCAGCGATTTGGTGCTGTCGGCAGCGTGGCGCAGCGCCAGTCCAAGACCGATGGCCCATGCCAGAATGCCGATGTAGTTACCGTTGATCAGCGCGTGGAACGGGTTGGCTACTACGCTCATCAGCAGGCCTTTCAGTACTTCCACAATGCCGCCCGGTGGATTGATATCGACGTTGCCAGTCACCAGCGCCAGGTTGGACGGGAAGGCGAAGCTGACCAGAACCGCGACCAGCGCCGCGGCAAAGGTGCCCAGCAGATAGAGGAACAGGATCGGGCGGATATTGGTTTTCTGCCCCTGCTTGTGGTTGGCGATGGACGCCATCACCAGCACCATTACCAGCACCGGCGCCACCGCTTTCAATGCGCCGACGAACAGTGAGCCAAGCAGGCCGACGGCCGATGCCGCGGCAGGAGAGAGAAAGGCCAGCAGGATGCCGGCAATCAGGCCGACCAGAATTTGTTTAACCAGGCTGCCCTGTGTAATGCGCGTAAGTATTTTATGCATGATGCTTTTTTGCGTTTCCGCTTCCTGATGATGTTGCGTACTGGGGTGCAACGCCTCGGCAGGAACATTGCCGGGCGTTTTATACGCACCTGTTACGAAGTGTGTTTGCCGAATCAGTATTCAGCAAACACACAGGGTTGGAAAGAGGCAGAGGTGAAATTCTCAGCGCGGATCACTCTTGATAACATTCTGGTTACATTTGTGTGATCGCAATAACATTTGGCGTTTGGTGGCAATCGCCAGACAATCACAGGGCAGCAAGCCGCCCTGGTAACAGATTATGGTGATTTTTGCGACAAGCGATCGTTACGGTAGTTAACCCAGGCGTTGATCGCCAGCGTCAGCGCCAGAATACCCGCTACCACGCCGAGCGAGATAGCGATCGGTATGTGGTAGAAATCGACGATCAGCATTTTGACGCCGATAAACACCAGGATCACCGACAGGCCGTATTTCAGCATCGAGAAACGTTCCGCCACGTTGGCCAGCAGGAAGTACATGGCGCGCAAGCCCATGATGGCGAACAGGTTGGAGGTCAGTACGATGAACGGATCGGTGGTGACGGCGAAAATGGCCGGGATACTGTCGACCGCGAAGATCACGTCGCTCAGTTCTACCAGAATCAGCACCAGCACCAGCGGTGTCGCAAACAGCAAGCCGTTGCGGCGCACGAAGAATTTCTCGCCTTCCAGGTTGTCGGTCATGCGCAGGTGGCTGCGTAGCCATTTGACCAGCGGTTTGTCACCAATCGCGCCGTCATCTTCCTTCGCCAGCGCCATCTTGATGCCGGTAAATAGCAGGAAGGCACCGAACACATATAGCAACCACGAAAATTGGGTAATCAGCCAACTGCCGGCGAAAATCATGATGGTACGCAGCACGATGGCGCCAAGCACGCCGTAGATCAGCACGCGGCGTTGCAGATTGGCCGGAATGGAAAAATAGCTGAACAGCATCAGCCAGACGAAGACGTTGTCTACCGCCAGGGCTTTTTCAATCAGATAGCCGGTGAGGAACGCCAGTGCCTGGGTATCGGCCACCGCGCGACCGGCAGTTTCATTCAGGTAGTACCAGAAACCAAAGTTGAACAGCAGGGAAAGGCTGACCCACACCAACGACCAGCAGGCGGCCTGCTTCATCGACATGGTATGCGAGCCTTTGCGGCCCTGCAGCAGTAAATCTACGGCGAGCATCACCACTATGACGGCGGCGAAGCTGCCCCATAACCACGGTGTGCCAACGGTATTCATCATCAGAGTATCCTTCAAAAACAAAAACGGCCAACGTCGGAAGGACGCTAGCCGCTCTATGAACGCTATAAGCAAACCTCGCCTCCCGGCAAGGTCTCACTTACAACGTTAATGAAGGTATTACACCTTGGCATCAAGTTGCCCGGTAACCGGATGCGTACGCATCGTAATGACGATTGACCGGCAAATACCCGTAACTTTCTAAATTGTCGCTGTCTGGCGGCGATTTAAACGGTGTTGGGTATCAAAGTTACTCCCCTTTGCATGGCAAAAAGTAATGCAAAATGTGTCACCGGTCAACTTTTTAAACGCTTAGCCGGCTAATGCTTGCTGCGCGCCCAGGCTGACGACAAACCCCTGCAACAGCAACTGGCTAAACGGGGTGTCGCTAACCTGTTGTTGCTTCTGCTGATAATCCGCCAGGTTGTCCGGCTGCAGGTCGCCCAGCCAGCTCAGATAATGGTGCATGATGGCGCCGTTAAATTCCGGGTGGAACTGGGTGGTCAGCGCATTATCGCCATAGCGCAGGATCTGGTGGGGATCCGCGGCGGAGCGCGCCAGCACCTCGGCGCCCGGCGGTGGCGTCAGCACGCTTTGCGCGTGGATCAGATTGGCCTTGAAACGGGGAGGCAACATCATCAGCCGACGGTCGTTGGCACCGGCCGGCAGCAGTTCGATTTCCAGCGTACCGACTTCCATGCCGTTGGCAAGATAGCCGACCTCGCCGCCGAGGGCATCGGCCAACAGTTGATGACCGTAACAGACGCCGAAGATCGGCAAACGGATGGCCATCGCCTGTCGTAGCCATTCGGCAGCCTGTTCGCTCCATGGCAACCGTTCGGTAACCATTGCCGGAGATCCGGTAATCACCACGCCGCAATAGGCCGCAGGCGACTGCGGCTGTTCGCCGGACGGAAGATGAACGATATGCAGGCGTTCAGCGGCGATATGCCCCTGTTGCAGAAACATCTGCTCAAAATTGGCCTGCGTCTGTTGAATGGCCTCCGGTGCATCGCCGGTCTGCATCAAGAGCAAGGGTTTCATTTCATACTCCATCGGCCGGGAATACCACGCCGGTCTGACGGCGGATTTCGGTCAGCAGGGTGGCGACGATACGCGAGTTTTCCAGACCGGCATGCTCCACCTGGTTGTTTTCCACCAGCGCGGCGAACGCCATGGCCTCATACAGCATGGTATTGATGTGCTGCGGCTGGCTTAAATCCTGACGACTGCCGCCGCGCGGCGTCAGTGCAACGCTCTGGCATTCAGAAATTCCTTCGATGACCAGCGTGCCGTCTTCACCCTGAATTTCGCTGGGAATGGCGGAGTTACTGACTTTCGAATGGCTGAGGGTGACGTCGAAATCACCATAGTTCAGGCAGACGGTGCCGTGGGCGTCAACGCCGGTATCCAGTAACGCTGCGCTGGCCAGCACCGACTGCGGTGCGCCGAACAGCGTGACCGCGCTGGCCAGACAGTAATAGCCGATGTCCATGATCGAACCGTTGGAGAACTGCGGGTTAAAGGTGTTCGGATTTTCTCCTGCCAGATAACGCGGATAGCGCGACGAATACTGGCAATAATTGATAAATGCCTTACGCAGCTTGCCGACCTGCGGCAGCGTCTGCTGCAGGGTAATAAAGTTCGGTAAATGGGCGCTTTTGAACGCTTCGAACAGCACGACCTGATTGGCACGCGCGCAGGCCAGCAGTTGTTCCACTTCTTTCAGGTTGGATGCCAGCGGCTTTTCGCAAATAACGTGTTTTTTATGGCTGAGAAACAGCAGCGACTGCGGGCAGTGCAGAGAGTTCGGGCTGGCGATATACACCGCATCAATCACGTCGGATTGCGCCAGCGCCTCGAGGGAATCGAAAAAATGCGCGATATGATAGTTGGCGCCAAACGCCTTTGCCTGTTCCAGACGGCGTGAATAGACCGCAGTCAGTTTGAGTTTGCCGCTTTCATGGGCGGCATCGATAAAGCGTTCGGTAATCCAGTTGGTGCCAACAACGGCAAAACGAATCATAGCTAACTCCGGTTCCCAGACCCTAAAACAGCAGATTAGCATGCCGTTGGCAGAATCTCACCGCTGCGAATAGAGTTCGCCAAATAACGAAAGGTGGGTCAGATACAGCCGGGTATCGAACTCCAACTGGTGGTAGTTTGGCTCCATATGGCAGCACAGATTATAAAACGCCTTGTTGTGATCCTTTTCTTTCAGATGCGCCAATTCATGCACCACGATCATGCGCAGAAAGGCCTCCGGCGCGGTTTTGAACACCGTCGCCACGCGGATTTCCGCCTTGGCTTTCAGTTTACCGCCCTGCACGCGCGAAATGGCGGTATGCAGCCCCAGGGCATGCTTCATGACGTGGATCTTGCCATCGTAAGCCACTTTGCTCACCTGCTGGGCATTGCGCAAATACTGGTTCTTCAGATCGAGGGTAAACTGATACAACGCCTTGTCGGTCGTGCGGTCGTGGATCTGCGGATAGCGTTGTAACAGCACTTCGCCAAGACGTTGCTGGTGGATCAGCTGTTGCACCTGGGTTTGCAGATGATCGGGGTAACCTTGCAGGTAAGCGAGTTCGGGCATGGCGTCACGGTCTTTAAGGGTTATCTGGCCGCCCATTGTAGGATGTTTTTTCGCACAAAACCCATAAAGGGCAATTAATACCAAAAAACATTTTACTGATGGCCGTTTTTAGGGGATAAACAGCCCAAATTTTAACAGTCAGGAGGGGCAATGAGCCAACTCGATCTGGGAACACGGCAACTTGAGCTGGAGCGTTATCCCCATCAGGAAGCCGCCACCCAATTACAGGCATGGGAAGCGGCGGATGAATATCTGCTGCAACAGATTGAAAATACAGACTTCGGCGGCCGGCCGGTGGTGATTTTCAATGACAGTTTTGGTGCGCTGACCTGCGCACTGCACGCGTTGAATCCCTACAGCGTCAGCGATTCTTACGTCAGCCAACTGGCTACGCGCCACAATCTGGCCTTGAACGGTCTGGATGCCGAGCCGGTCACGCTGCTGGGCAGCCTGGATGCGTTGCCTGCCGCGCCGGCGCTGGTGCTGATCAAAGTGCCGAAGGCGCTGGCACTGCTGGAACAGCAACTGCGCGCGCTGCGCAAGGTGGTGGCGCCGGATACGGTGATTATCGGTGGCGCCAAGGTGCGTGATATCCATACTTCGACGCTGCAACTGTTCGAACAGCTGCTTGGGCCGACGCGTACCACGCTGGCGTGGAAAAAGGCGCGCCTGATCAACTGCCAGGTGGCGGACATCGTGCCGCCGGTCGCGGCGGAAACCACCGACTGGCTGCTGGACGGCACCGACATGCTGATCCACAACCACGCCAACGTATTTTCCCGTGGTGGCCTGGATATCGGCGCGCGTCTGTTCCTGGAAAACCTGCCGAGCGATCTGAGCGGCGAGATTATCGATCTGGGCTGCGGCAACGGCGTCGTTGGTTTGACGGCGCTGCGGCAAAACCCGGACGCGCAGCTGACCTTCGTCGATGAATCCTATATGGCGGTGGCATCCAGCGAGCTGAATGTTAAACACAACCTGCCGCAGGATGTGGAGCGTTGCCAGTTTATCGTCAACAATTCGCTGGCGGGGATGGAAGGCGGCAGTGCGCAGGCAGTGCTGTGTAATCCACCGTTCCACCAGCAGCATGCGATTACCGACGAAACCGCCTGGCAAATGTTCCTCGATGCCAAGCGTTGCCTGAAGGTGGGCGGGGAACTGCGCATCGTCGGCAACCGCCATCTGGATTACTACCAGAAGCTGAAGCGCTTGTTTGGCAACTGTGTAACGGTGGCTTCGAACCAGAAGTTCCTGGTGCTGAAGTCGGTCAAGACCGGTGCACGTTACTGATGTGAAAGGGCGCTGATGCGCCCTTTTTTATATTGTTACAGCGCCATCGCCAGCCGGGTGCCCTGATCGATCGCCCGTCGGGCATCCAGTTCTGCGGCCACGTCGGCACCGCCAATCAAATGCACGGTTTTTCCCAGCGCCAACAGGGGCTGTTGCAGTTCTCTGCGTGGCTCCTGCCCGGCACAGATCACAATGGTGTCTACCGGCAGACAGCTGGCCTGATCGGCGCGTTCAATATGCAGACCTTCATCATCAATACGTTGATAACTGACGCTGTTGAGCATCTTCACGCCGCGCATCGCCAGGCTGGCGCGATGGATCCAGCCGGTGGTTTTCCCCAGCCCATCACCCACTTTGCTGCTCTTACGCTGCAGCAGGAAAATCTGCCGCGGCGCGCGTGGTACCTGGGGGCCGTCGGCTGCCAGCCCGCCGCGCTGATTGAGCTGTGAATCAATACCCCATTCGCGATTGAACGCTTCGCTGTCCAGGCTGCTGGCCTCGCCGTGCTGGCTCAGATATTCGGCGGTGTCGAAGCCGATGCCGCCGGCACCGACGATCGCCACCCGCTGACCAACCGGCTTCTTGTCGCGCAGCACATCCAGATAGCTCAGCACCTTGGCGTTGTCGATACCGGGAATGTCCGGGGTGCGCGGCACGATGCCACAGGCCAGGATCACCTCGTCAAACTCGGTCAGATCCTGCGCCTCGACGCGCTTGCCGAGCTGCAGCGTCACTTCGCGCAACGCCAATTGGCGGCGGAAGTAGCGCAGGGTTTCATGGAACTCTTCTTTGCCGGGGATTTGCTTGGCGATATTGAACTGACCGCCAATCTCCGCAGCGGCGTCGAACAGCGTGACCTGATGGCCACGGCTGGCGGCGGTGGTGGCGAATGCCAGGCCAGCGGGGCCGGCACCGACCACCGCCAGACGTTTGGGGCGTTCCGCCGCCAGCAGCGGCATCTCGCTTTCGCGACAGGCGCGCGGGTTGACCAGGCATGAGGTCAGCTTGCCGTCAAAAATCTGGTCCAGGCAGGCCTGGTTACAACCGATGCAGGTGTTAATTTCATCGGCGCGGCCTTCGGCAGCCTTGCGTACGAACTCGGCGTCCGCCAGAAACGGCCGCGCCATGGAAACCATATCGGCGCAACCCTGCGCCAGCGTTTGTTCTGCCACCGCCGGATCGTTAATGCGGTTGGTGGTGATCAAAGGAATGCCGACTTTGCCCATCAGCTTGTGCGTTACCCAGCTAAAGCCGGCGCGCGGTACCATGGTGGCGATGGTGGGAATGCGCGCTTCATGCCAGCCGATGCCGGTGTTGATCAGCGTCGCGCCAGCCTGCTCAATCGCCTGCGCCAAACGTTCGATCTCCTGCCAACTGGAGCCGTCCTCGACCAGATCGAGCATCGACAGGCGGTAGATCACAATGAATTCCCGGCCCACCGCCTGGCGCACGGCGCGCACGATCTCCACGGCAAAGCGCATGCGGTTTTCCGCGCTGCCGCCCCATTGGTCATCGCGCTGGTTGGTGCGAGCGACCAGAAACTGGTTGATCAGGTAACCTTCGGATCCCATTACTTCAACGCCGTCATAGCCAGCCTGCTGAGCCAACGCGGCACAGTGGGCAAAATCGGCGATGGTATCTTCAATCTGCTGGTGGCTGAGGGCGGTGGGCGTGAAAGGGTTGATCGGCGCTTGCAGCGCAGACGGCGCCACCGGTTGTGGTTGATAACTGTAGCGCCCGGCGTGCAGGATTTGCAGCGCGATCTTGCCACCGGCCTGGTGCACGGCATCGGTGACAATGCGGTGATGCGCCACCTGCTGTGGTTGATTGAGGATCGAACCGCCGCGGTAGACCACGCCCTTGTCATTCGGCGCGATACCGCCGGTGACGATCAGCGCGACGCCGGCTGCCGCACGCTCGGCGTAAAATGCCGCCATTCTTTGCGGGCCATCGGGCAGTTCTTCCAGTCCGGTGTGCATCGAGCCCATCAGCACCCGGTTTTTCAGGGTGGTGAAGCCAAGATCCAGCGGTGCCAACAGATGTGGGTATGCGCTCATTGCCATCTCCATCGGGTTGCATCTGCAACCCGTCGTTATTGTTATGCAGGTGATTCTACCCGGCATCATGCACGTCGCTGCAAGGCGGCAACGCCGATCGTTGGCGGCAGGAGCGGGGAGCCTCTAGCGCGTCGAACGGGTGCGGACCCTGCTTTTGCGGGTCGACGTACTTTGCTCAAGTGGTCGGATGAGATAAATCTAGCCGTTGTCCGATAAGTTTGAAATCTATGTTGCGCTGAATGTGATGGGCGTCATAAATACCGCTCGGCCTTTGCATTTTGCATGGTCGTCAGGTTAACATCTGTCCGCTTTATTCTGTTTCCTGCTGGAGTCCTGACCGAAAATGAACAAACACGCCTGTTGAATCTGGTCCCATGCCGCGCACTTTGTTGACGGATGGGGATATGTTGATTTCATTCAGGAGTGCCTATGGCTCATTTTTCGCCATCCCCTTATCTGGTTTTACACCAACTGACCTGCCAATTTGCTGACGGCGAAACGCTGTTCGGCCCGCTCAACCTGCACCTTGATCGGCGACGCTGCGCGCTGGTAGGTCGCAACGGCGTCGGCAAAAGTCGGCTATTGCGCCTGCTGGCCGGAGAGGATTGTCCTGGCGGCGGCCACGTGGAAACCCACGGTGTGATCGCCAGCGTGGCGCAGCACAACGAGATAGCAACGGACGTGACGGTGGCACACTGGCTCGGTTTCGGCGACGAGATGGCTGCATTGGCGCGCATGGAACGTGGCGAAATGCTGGCCGACGACGTCGAGTTGCTGGATGGGCAGTGGGATCTGATTGAACGACTGCAGGCGGCGTTTACCGCGGCGGGGTTACCGGCGCTGGAAATGCATCAGCCTGCCGGGGCGTTAAGCGGCGGCGAACGCATGCGCGCCGCGCTGTGTGCCGCATTTATTTCCCGTGCTGATTTTCTGCTGCTGGATGAACCGAGCAACCACCTGGATCGCCACGGACGCGAATGGCTGTATCGGCAACTGGCGGCGTGGCGCGGCGGGATGCTGGTCGCCAGCCACGATCGGCAACTGTTGATGCATATGCAGCGTATTGTAGAACTGACCCCCGACGGGGTGATCAGCTACAGCGGCAACTACCAGGATTATCGCCGTCAGCGCGAACGTCAACGGCAGGCGGCACGTGAAGTGCTGGAACATGCGGCGCAGGAGCGTAAACGCGCCCGCACCCGGCTGATCAAAGAGCACGACGCCAGCCAGCGTCGCTCGGCCAGCACGTTGCGTAACGTGGACAATCTCAACATCGCATCTTTTGAACGGGTAGCATACAAGGGCGCGGCGAAAGAAAGCCTGGGTACGCTGCGCAAGCAGCATCTGCGACAGAAACAGGTGCTGGATGACAAGGTATGCGCCGCGCAACAGCGGGTCGAAGATGAGAGCCCGGTGATGTTTACCCTGCCGGGCAGCGCGGTGGCGGCGGGCAAGCAGGTACTGGAACTGGAAGGCGTGCAGTTGCCGTTCGTGACGCTGCCGCCGCTCAGCTGGCGCCTGACGGGGCCGTCACGGGTGGCGATCGGAGGGCCGAACGGCTGCGGTAAATCCACCTTGCTGAAAGTGATCGCCGGGCAGTTGGCGGCGCGGGCTGGCGATTGCCGACTGGCGGTCAGCGCCGCCTACCTCGATCAATCGCTGAGCCAGTTCGATCTGTCGCGATCGGTATTCGATCATCTGGCACTGGAAGACTCGCCGATGGTCGCAGGCGAACTGCGTACCCGGTTGGCACAGTTACAGCTGGGTGCCGATCGGCTACGGCTACCGCTGGCGATGCTCAGCGGTGGCGAACGCCTGAAAGCGGCGCTGGCCTGTGCGTTGTGGCGCCGGCAACCGGCGCAGTTGCTGCTGCTGGACGAGCCCACCAACCATCTCGATCTGGCGTCGTTACAGGCGATAGAGGCGGCGCTGAAGGGCTATCCCGGCGCGTTGCTGGTGGTTTCCCATGATGATGCGTTCCTGCAGGGGCTACGGTTAACCCACCGGCTGGACTGGGGAGAGCTCGGCTGGCAAAGCCTGACACTGTAAAATGCAGTCCAACAGCAGGGTGAACGCCGCGGCCATCTGTTCTTCCGGTACGCAGGCAAAGCCCATCAGTAGGCCGCGGCGGTGGTTCGGCAGCATGTAATAACGCGAAAGCGGTCGTACCAGAACGCCACGCGCGCTGGCGGCGGCGGCGATCGCCACGTCGTTGGCGCTGTCGGGCAGGTTGAGGATCAGATGCAGACCGGCATTGCTGTTGAATTCGCTGAGCGCCTGCTTGCCAAGATGCTGTTCGATAAGCGCGGTAAGAAATGCGCGCCGCTTGGCATACAGCAAACGCATGCGGCGTATGTGCGCGGTGTAATGTCCTTCCTGGATGAACTGTGCCAATGCGGCCTGGATCAGCAAATGCCCGCCGCGATACAGTTCGGTATGGGCGGTTTTCAGCGCGCCGACCAACGGCTTTGGCAGCACCACATAACCCAGGCGCAGCGCGGGATACAGCGTTTTGCTGAAGGTACCGATATAGATCACCGGCGCATCCGCCTCCAGGCCTTGCAGCGCCGGAATCGGTTGGCCGGAGAAGCGGAATTCGCTGTCATAGTCGTCTTCGACGATCCAGCCGCCGGCATGCCGCGCCAACCCCAGCAGGCGTTGGCGACGCGCCAGACTCATCACCGACCCCAGAGGGTATTGGTGCGACGGCGTGACGAAAATCAGCCGTGGCGCACCACCCGGTTGTTCCGGCGGCACCATGCCGGCTTCATCCACCGGCAGGGGGCGGATATCCACATCATTCATGCGCAATACGTTGCGAATGCCCCAATAGCCCGGCTCCTCAATCCACACTTCGTCGCGCGGGTTGCACAGCATGCGCGCCACCAGATCGATCGCCTGATGAATGCCTTCGGTAATCAGGATCTGCTCCGGCGAACAGCGCACCGAGCGCGCCACGCGCAGATAATCCACCAGCGCGTGCTGTAACTCCGGACTGCCGCCCTGATTGCTGTAGGTAAGGCGTTGTGGCGTTGGACGACGACTGATGCGCGCCTGGATCTTGCTGAACAGCTGGTGCGGGAAGGCATTGACGTCCGGCACACCGGGAATGAAGGCTCCCCATTGCTTGGGGCTGGCGCTGGCGTGTTGCAACAGCGCTTCGCCGCGTTGGGACAGTTCCAGCGGGCGCTCGGCACCGTTGCTGCCAATTGGCATGCTGGCAGTGGACAAACAGCTGTCCGGCACCGTTTCTGCGACGAAGGTCCCACTTCCGGCACGTGAAAATACATACCCTTCAGCCAAAAGTTGTTCATAAACGGTTAAAACCGTGTTGCGCGACAGGCCCAGTTCCTGAGCCAGATCGCGCGAGGCGGGCAAACGGTTGGAGGGTGGCAGACTGCCGTCAAGGATGCTGATGCGGATGGCGTTATAAAGCCGTTTATGCAGCTTGTCATCCGGTTGTTCGCCCAGCCTTTGCAACAGTAAATCACCGCTTAATGAACGCAAGTGGATCCCTCAATTAATCGTAACTGGCACTCGATTATAGAGCCACACCCTGTGTAAATAAACGTCATTGTTTCACGAATGTGAACGAAACGTGTAACTGACATTGGGCGGAGAACACAACCATGAAAAACGCAGAACTGAATCAACGTCGTCTTGATGCCACCCCGCGCGGCATCGGCGTCATGTGCGGCTACTACGCCGACCGGGCGGAAAACGCCACGCTGTGGGATGTGGAAGGCAACAAGATTATCGATTTTGCCGCGGGTATTGCGGTGCTGAATACTGGCCATCGCCATCCGAAAGTGGTCGCCGCCATTGAGCATCAGCTGAAGTCGTTTACCCACACTGCTTATCAGATCGTGCCGTACGAAAGTTATGTGGCGCTTGCCGAGCGTATCAACCAGCGCGCACCGATCGACGGACCTGCTAAAACTGCATTCTTCACCACCGGCGCCGAAGCGGTGGAAAACGCGGTGAAAATTGCCCGCGCCCATACCGGCCGGCCGGGGATTATTACCTTTGGCGGCGGTTTCCACGGCCGTACTTACATGACCATGGCGCTGACCGGCAAAGTGGCGCCTTATAAACTTGGCTTCGGCCCGTTCCCGGGGTCGGTGTTCCATGGCCAGTACCCGAACGCGCTGTACGGCGTCAGCACGCAGGACGCGATGAATAGCCTGGAACGCATCTTTAAAGCGGATATCGAGCCGAAACAGGTGGCGGCGATCGTGCTGGAACCGGTGCAGGGCGAAGGCGGCTTCAACGTCGCGCCGCCGGAGTTCATGCAGGCGCTGCGAGCCCTGTGCGACGAGCATGGCATTCTGCTGGTCGCTGACGAAGTACAAACCGGGTTCGCACGTACCGGCAAACTGTTCGCCATGGAACATTACGCCGTGAAGGCCGATTTGATCACTATGGCGAAAAGTCTGGCGGGTGGCATGCCACTGTCTGGTGTGGTTGGCCGTGCCGAAGTGATGGACGCGCCAGCGCCAGGCGGGCTGGGCGGCACCTATGGCGGTAACCCGCTGGCGGTGGCAGCAGCCCATGCGGTGCTGGAGGTGATTGACGAAGAACAGCTGTGCCAGCGTGCGCAGCGTCTGGGCCAGCACCTGGTGGAAGTGTTGCAGCGTGCGCGGGAAACCTGCCCGGCGATCGTCGACATCCGTGCGCAAGGATCGATGGTGGCGGTGGAGTTCAACGACCCGGCCACGGGGAAACCGTCACCGGACTTTACCCGTCAGGTGCAGCAAAAAGCCCAACAGGAAGGCCTGTTGCTGCTGAGCTGCGGGGTGAACGGCAACGTGATTCGTTTCCTGTATCCGTTGACCATTCCAGACGATCAATTTACCGAAGCGCTGGGCATTCTTTCCCGCGCGTTGGCTCAGTAAGGAACGCATGCCATGAAACTGAACAATCCCGAATTGCTGCGCAACCAGTGCCTGATCAACGGTGAATGGTGCGATGCGCTGAGCGGCAAGCGTGAAGCGGTGATTAATCCGGCGACCGGCGTCGAGCTGGCGTCGATCCCGCTGGTCAGCGGTGAAGAAACCCAACAGGCGATCGGCGCAGCGCAGCGGGCGCAGCAAGACTGGAAGCAGCTAACGGCCAAACAGCGTTCAGCGTTGTTGCTGGCATGGGCCGAGCGGATCCTGGCGGCCCAGGAAGATCTGGCCCAGTTGATGACCGCCGAACAGGGGAAATCATTGGCGGAAGCGCGGGGCGAAGTGGCGTATGCCGCGTCGTTTATCACCTGGTTTGCCGAAGAGGCCAAGCGGGTTGATGGTGCGGTATTACAGGCGCCGCAGGCCTCGCAGCGTCTGGTAGTGGTAAAGCAGCCGATCGGCGTCTGTGCGGCGATCACGCCGTGGAACTTCCCGGCGGCGATGATCACCCGCAAAGTGGCACCGGCACTGGCGGCAGGTTGCGCCATCATCGTCAAACCGGCGGAACAGACGCCGTTGACCGCTCTGGCGCTGGGCAAGCTGGCGCAAGACGCGGGTATTCCTGCCGGGGTGTTGCAGATTGTCACCGGCGACGCGGCGCAGGTCGGTAAAGTGTTGTGCGACAGTCCGGTGGTGCGCAAGTTGAGCTTCACCGGCTCAACCGAAGTGGGGCGCATTCTGATGGCGCAATGTGCGCCGACCATCAAGAAACTGTCGCTGGAACTGGGCGGTAACGCGCCGGTAATCGTGTTCGACGATGCCAATCTGGACGCGGCGGTGGCCGGCATCATGGCCTCCAAGTTCCGCAATAGCGGCCAGACCTGCGTCTGCGCCAACCGGATTTACGTGCAGGCCGGTATTTACGATCGGCTGGTGGACAAGCTGGTGGCCGCGGTGGAACAGCTCAAGGTCGGCGACGGCGCGTTGGAGGGCACCACACAGGGGCCGCTAATCGATCGGGCTGCGGTCGAAAAAGTGCAAAGTCATATTGATGACGCGTTGATCAAAGGGGCGCAGATCGCCACCGGCGGCCAGCCGCACGCGCTTGGCGGCACCTTCTATCAACCGACGGTGGTGACCGGCGTGACGCAGCAGATGCGCTTCGCCAAAGAGGAAACCTTCGGCCCGGTAGCGCCGCTGTTCCGTTTTCAGGATGAGCAAGAGGCCATCGCCATGGCTAACGATACCGAATTTGGTCTGGCGGCTTATGTCTTCACGCAAAACGCAGCGCGTCAGTGGCGGGTTCCGGAAGCGCTGGAATACGGCATGGTCGGCATCAATACCGGTCTGATTTCCAACGAAGTGGCGCCGTTCGGCGGCGTGAAACAGTCAGGGCTCGGACGCGAAGGATCGCGCTACGGGATAGAGGAATATCTGGAGCTGAAATACCTGTGTATCGACGTGAGCTGTTAACCCTCGGGACAATAACCTCGCCCGGTGGCCGTTGCCGCCGGGTTGCAAAGGATAATCTATGCCTTCTGACAACATCACCCTGTCTCCGGCGCTTGCCGGGGAGCGGGCATCTGCACCCGCCAAATCACTGAGTTTCCTGGAAGGGGTGGCGATGATCGTCGGTACCAACATCGGTGCCGGCGTGCTGTCCATCGCCTACGCTTCAAGCAAGGCCGGCTTTTTGCCACTGCTGTTCTGGCTGGTGCTGGTCGGCTGCCTGACGACCATCACCATGCTGTACGTCGCCGAATCCACGCTGCGCACCCGTGCGCATTTACAGCTGAGCGGCCTGGCGAAACGCTACGTCGGCGGTCTGGGCGCCTGGCTGATGTTTGCGTCGGTCTGCGTCAACAGCGTTGGCGCGTTGACCGCCTATATGACCGGTAGCGGCAAATTGCTGCAATCCTTGTTCGGTATTTCCCCGGCGTTCGGCAGTCTGCTGTTCTTCATACCGGCTGCAGGCGTGTTGTACCTTGGTTTGAAGGCTATCGGCCGGGGTGAAAAGTTTATCAGCATCGGCATGGTGGTGATGCTCAGCGTGCTGGTGATGGCGACGCTGCTAAAAGACACCACGCAAATGCGCAACCTGCTCGATGGCGACTGGCGGTTTATGGTGCCGGTGTTCAACGTGGTGGTGTTCTGTTTTTCTGCGCAATATATCGTGCCGGAGATGGCGCGCGGCTTCTCGAACAAACCGGAACAGTTGCCCAAGGCGATTATCGTCGGCATGGTGATCACCTTTGTGCTGCTTGCGGCAGTGCCGCTGTCGGTGATTGCGCTCAGCGGGTTGGACGGCATTTCTGATGTCGCCACCATTTCCTGGGGACAGGCGCTGGGGCAGTGGGCATTCTTTTCGGCGAATATCTTTGCGCTGTGCGCCATGCTGACATCATATTGGGGCCTGGGCGGCAGCTTCCTGACCAATATTTTCGACAAATTCCGTCTGGGTGACGACGAACAGCCGCTGCGCCGTTTTGGCGTGTTGCTGCTGGTGGTGGTACCGCCGTTCGTACTGGCTTACAGCGGCTTTGTTTCATTCGTTAACGCACTGTACTTTGCCGGCGTATTCAGCGGCGTGATTCTGTCGATTATGCCGATGCTGATCCTGCGTGGCGCGCGCAAAAATGGTGACATGACGCCACGCTGGCAATGCAACTGGATCACTCACCCCCTGCTGCAAATCAGCATTGTGCTGCTGTATCTGTCCAGCGCGGTATATGCCATTGCGTCGCTGCTTGGCTTCCTGCCGGCAGGATGGTAACCCTCTCCCTCAAGTGATGTGTTTTCTCTGCATAGAGAACGGCGGCGTCGTGGCCGCCGATTTTTTAATTAAAGTAATTCAACTGCTTATATTTTATGGTTAAAAATAAAATAATAAGCAAAGTTATGTATTTTAATAATTTTTCCAAACGGCTAGTCAGTCACTATTTTTTTATATAGATTTATGCTGTGCTGTACAATATCTATATAACAAGGGGATGACTTCCATGGATATTTTGGACGAGTTACACAGCCTTTCTGCAAAGATAAAACAACAATCTTCATTTATTCAAACAGAAGAAGCGACAAAAGCGCCTTTGTCATGCCATTCATCAACCGCGTGCTTGGCTATGACGTTTTTGATCCTACAGAAGTCATTCCGGAGTTCATTTGTGATGTCGGTACTAAAAAAGGCGAGAAAATCGACTTCGCCATATTGAAAGGAGGTGAAATACAAATTCTTATTGAGTGTAAGAAAATAGGTGAGCCTCTTAATATCAATCATGCTTCGCAACTGTTCAGATATTTTCACGTTACTAATGCAAGGATTTCCGTCTTAACCAATGGTCAGGTTTATAAATTTTTTACCGATCTCGACGCACCAAACAAGATGGATGAAAAGCCGTTCCTCGAGTTAGACTTGTTAGACATTGACGAAAACGTCGTTCCAGAATTAGTTAAATTGACCAAATCAGCGTTTGATGTCGAGTCTATTGTCAATGCTGCCGGTGAATTGAAATATGTAAGCCAAATCAAAAAAATCTTTTCAACACAATTTACCAACCCAGAAGAAGATTTTGTAAAGTTATTTGCATCTCGAGTTTATGACGGCATGCTGACGCAAAAAGTCAGAGACTTATTTACCCTATTGACAAAGAAAGCTGCAAATCAATGGCTCAATGATCAAGTCAACGAACGCTTAAAATCAGCTATCAGCGGTACGGTAAAAAATGCAACAGACAGTGAAGTCAAGGACGATGCCGGCGAGATCAATGCCGAACAGTCAGAAGATGACAAGGATGACATCATTACATCGGAGCATGAAATAGAAGGCTTCCATATTGTTAAGTCGATCGTGCGTACGGTGGTTGAATCTACGCGTATTACTTACAGAGATACAAAAAGCTACTTCGGTATATTATTAGATGATAATAATAGAAAACCTATATGCCGCTTGCATTTTAACCGTAATCAACTGTATATCGGTGTTTTTGATGAAGAAAAGAAAGAAACGCGTCATCCGATCGAAACTCTGGATGATATTTATCAATATGCGGAACAATTAAAAAACACAATAAACAATTACAACTGACTCCCGTAATTACTCAGTGTTAGATACATTTTCCTTTCCGGTTAAACGTTGACAAGATTGGCAGGAATATCATGCCAATCTTGTGTGCGTTTAGCGAGAGAGCGCCAGCCAGGCCTGCAACGAAGGGCGCTGCCACTGTTGTTGGGCATAGCGCTGCAGATGCTCCGGCACCGCATCACCGTGCATGACCAAGCGGTTGAGCATCAACGCCAAATCGCTGTCGGCAATGCACCATTCACCAAACAGATGTTCCTGCCCATGTACCAGTAGCCTGTTGGCGGCGGTGAACAACTTCTGCGCCGCGGCTTGCGCCTCGGTGGATAACGCGGCGAATTTGCCGCCGTTGAAAACGGCTTCGGTCGGACGCTCGGCGCGGATTGGCAGCAGATCGCTGCGCAACCAGGCCTGAACTTCACGCGCCTTGGCGCGCAGCTGTAGATCGCGCGGATACACCGGTGGCTGTGGGAACAGCTCTTCCAGGTATTCGTCAATAGCCGAGGATTCTGTCAGGGCAAAACCATTATGGATCAAGGTTGGCACTCGATGGGTCAGCGAAATATCGGCAAAAGCAGCGCCAAGATGTTCGCCCCGCGATAAATCGACCGGCACCGTTTTGAATGGAATGTTTTTTTCGCTCAACGTGATAAACGCGGACATCGCATAAGGGCTGAAGAAGTTGGCATCGGTATACAATATGGTGGTTGGCTGGTTCATAAGGTGTCCTGAAAATAAACGGAGTGAACTGATGATAATTGCTGACTAACCTGGCGAAATCAATAAGGAAATCAATAAGAAAATTAATATCGCCATAAGGTATGTTAATGATCGTTGGTCATTTTCAGGCAATAATTCAGACCGTCTCACAGAATTGGTTAATTTCACTAATAAATGTTGTACCAGAAAGTAAAAATACGCTAGAAGGTGATACAGGTGATTTTTTAATCTGACACTTCTCTGCACGGGTTTTGCTTATGCTGGATCGGATTACTGCACATACTCCTCTCGGGCCTGACGCGCTGATGTTCTGGTCTTTGCAGGGCAGCGAGCAACTCGCCAGGCCCTATGTCTTTCAGGTGGAACTGCTTAGCCAAAACTTTCGCCTCGATCGCCGGGCATTGCTTGGCCAGCCGGTCACGCTGGCCATTCCTACCCAGAACCCGCTTACGCCACGCTACCTGAACGGCAAGGTTACGGCGGCGGCGGTGCGCAGCCAGGAACTCAACGACACGCGCTATGCGGTATATCAGCTGCGGCTGGAGCCGGATCTGTGGCCGATGATGCGCGATCGCAACTTCCGTATTTTCCAGCAGTTGACGGTGCCGCAGATCGTTAAAACCTTGCTGGCGGAGCAGAATGTCACCTGCGAGGATCGGCTGACCGGCGCCTATCGGCAGTGGGAATATTGCGTGCAATATCAGGAGAGCAGCTACAACTTCATCAGCCGGCTGATGGAGCTGGAGGGCATTTACTACTTCTTCCGCCATGAAATGGGCAAGCAGACGCTGGTGCTGATGGATGCGCCGCAGGCGCAACAACCCTTCGAAGGTTACGAAACCATTGTGTATCACATGACCCCTTCCGGCGGCAGCACGGCGGAAGAGGGCATCAGCCAGTGGTCGGTCAACGATGTGGTGACGCCAGGTATTTACAGCATTGATGATTACGACTTCCGCAAACCCAACGCCTGGCTGTTCCAGGCTCGGCAGAATCCGGCTTCTCCCCAGCCGGGGCAGATTGACGTTTACGATTGGCCAGGACGCTTTGTCGATCATCAGCATGGGGAATTCTACGCGCGTATCCGGCAAGAGGCCTGGCAGGCCGGGCACCAGCAAACCAGCGGCACCGGCACCGCATTGGGGATTGCGCCGGGCCATACCTTTACCCTGCATAACGCCCCTTACGCCAGCGACAATGGCGAGTATCTGGTGACCCAGGCGGAGTACCACCTGCGTGAAAATCGCTATGCCAGCGGCGGAGAGAGCAGCGAGCACCGTATCGATTTCAACGTAATGCCGGCCGACGTGCCCTTTCGCCCGGAGCAACAAGCCCCCTGGCCGAAAACCTGCGGGCCGCAAACCGCCAAGGTGGTGGGGCCAAAAGGCGAATCGATCTGGACCGACAGGTATGGCCGGGTCAAGGTCAAGTTTCACTGGGATCGGCTGGCGGCCGGCGACGACACCAGTTCCTGCTGGGTCCGCGTTTCCAGCGCCTGGGCCGGTCAAGGCTTTGGCGGAGTGCAGATCCCGCGGGTTAACGATGAGGTGGTGGTCGATTTCATCAACGGCGATCCGGACCGGCCCATCATTATCGGGCGAGTCTATAACGAAGCCAGCATGCCGCCGTGGGCGCTGCCGGCGGCGGCGACGCAGATGGGGTTTATGAGCCGTTCGAAGGACGGTACGCCGGATAATGCCAACGCGTTGCGCTTTGAAGACAAGGCCGGATCGGAACAGCTGTGGATCCAGGCCGAACGCAACATGGATACCAACGTCAAGAATGAGGAAAGCCACTCCGTCGGCAGCAACCGCACCAAAACCGTCGGTGCCGATGAAACCAGCCACATCAAGCAGAATCGCAACAAAAACGTCGATGGCAACGAAACGGTGATTATCGGGCAAAACCGCAGCAAGACCGTCAGTGGCAATGAAACCACCACGGTAAAACAGAACCGCAGCCAAACCGTTGAAGGCAGTGAAACGCTTATGGTGCAGCAAAGCCGCAGCGAGACCATCACCGGCGAACATTCGGCGACGGTGAAGAGCAATCAGACTGCAACGGTAGAAGGCAATCAGGTGATGACGGTCAATCAGGATCGAACCCGGACGGTGAATGGCAATGAGAAGGTCAGCGTCGTAAAGAACCGCGAGGTGCAGGTGACCGGCCACCAGACGCTGGGGGTAACCGGCAATCGTCAAGCCTCGATTACCGGCAGCGAAAACAAACTGATTGGCCAAAAGCAGGAGGTCAATATTGGCGAGGGGCGCACCATCGTGATTAACGGCGGCGATACGCGTTACACCGATGGCGTGGTGAGCGATAGCGCGTCGCAGGCGTTCCAGATCAGCGTAGGGGAATCTACCGGTATCACTATTTCATCCGGCAGCATCGAAATTGTTGCCGGCGGCGCCAGCATTACCATCAATTCGGCGGGCGTGATGGTCAACGGCACCAAAATCGAACTCAATGCCTGAGCGGACGCCGATGATGCACAGCCAGGCGAGAAATCCCACCGAACAGCTCATGGCGCAACTGGAACGGCAATGGTTGGCAGCCAGCGACGATCCGGCGGCGCGTTTGTTTATCTGGCGGGTGAAGGCGAATGCCGAATCGCTGATCCAGGCATTTATCGCGTTGCAACAGCAAGCGCCGGGCGACTACAGCACACCGGATCTGTTTATCGGTTTTATGGCGCCGTTTGATACCGCTTACGGTTATAGCCGGGCGCTGGCAGACGAATTGATCGAACGCTATGAAGCCAGCGACGGTGCGCAGGGCTGGGATTTCGAGCCGCTGCTGCCCTGCCTTGGCGCAACGCAGTGGCAGGCGTTGCTTGGTCACTTTGCCGAACATCATCGCGAACAGCTGCGCTATGTGGTGGCGGTGTTCACCCCGGCACAGGTCAGCGATCGGGCAGCGCTGGAACGCTGGCTGGCGCAGAATGTAGAGCGCATCGCCGAGGGCGTGCGCGTGATGCTCATCGATACGCTGGAACAGCCAGTCTGGCAAGCGTTACAGCAGGCATTTCCCCAGCGGGTACGGCTGATGACGCCGGATATCGACGGTATGACGCTGATGCAGCAGACCGCCAGTCAGCTCAGCGATCGCGACGGCGATCGTCTGCGTTGCCGGCAGTTTATGGCCGATGCGTTGCTGCTATTGGAGCGCGGTACGCCGCAGCAGGTTGCCACCCGCGCCGGACTGGCGTTGGCCATTGCCGCTAAGCAAGGCTGGCTGGAACAGCAGGTAGTGATGCACAACATCATCGGCGGCGGCTGGGTGAAGGGGAAGTCTGCCGATAAGGCGGTGGCGGCGTATCGCCAGGCGCAGCAGGTGGCGCAGGGCATCGGCGACCAGCCGCTGCGTACCACTCTACAGATGCAAAGCGCCTTCGGCGAAGGCGGTGCCTGGTTCAGCGTCGGCGAATATCGCCAGGCCGCTGGTGCCTATCGGCTGGCTGCCGGGCTGGCGCAGTTGGCGGGCAACCGACTCTTGGCGATCGAAGGGATGCGCATGGCGGGGCGATGCCTGGTATTGGATGGCGATCAAACCCACGCGCTGGCGGATTATGCCCAGGTGATTCATGCCGCACGGCCGCTGTCCGCCGAGGAGCGAGGGCAAACCACGCTGCCGCTGGCGCTGCAGGATTTACTGCATATTCAGGATGATAAGCGGGCCCAGGCGCTGGCGGATTGCGCTGACGCCTATCAACAGCGCAAGCAGCAGCTTATCTTGCGCGCCGAAAGCGAGGTGGCGCAGCAAGGGGCAACCCTCCAGGCGGTGCGCTTGGCGGAGAGTCGGTTACAGCAGGCGCTGGAACAGAGTTTTCAGCAGGCACGTAGCCAGCGCGAACAGCTGATCCTTGAGGGCTACCCCGGCTTTCGTCAGGCGATTGCCATCGGCCGTCAGTATCTGCAACCGCAGTGGAGCGGCTTGCCGGAGATTGCCCATCCGTTTGATGCACCGGTCGGTGAATGGCAACAGATGCCGCACACCATGGCGCTGCCATCACAGGACGCCGCCGAAGAATTTATTCAACGCAGTACCAACAAGGATCAGGCATGAACAAGGTGGTGATAATTGTGGTGGTCACGCTGCTGGTGATCGGGTTTATCAGCCTGTCGGACAGCGATCTGGCCTACGAAGCGCGCACCTTCCTGCGCGCCTTGCTGCGCGCGCTGTTCTGACCGGGGAACACTGAGGTTCGGCCTATGCACTCCAGTTCGCACTTTGACCCTCAGCTTGGGATAGATATTCATACCTATCCGTTTGGCCCGTTGCCGACGCCGCACATCGCCCTGGTGTTTGACGTTTTTGATTACCTGCCGCTGATTGGCACCACGGTAAACGTCAACGGTATCAAACGGGCCAGCGCCGGCACCGGCGGGCTGGCGGTGCATATTCCGATCGGTGGCCCGTGGCTGCCTCCGCTGCGTGTGCCGGGTGGGCCACAGTTGGACAACGAACTGTTTATGGGCAGCAAAACGGTGCGCGTTGACGGCGAGCCGTTCTCGCGTATCACCATGCCGGTGTTGAGCTGCAACTTCATCGGTATGATGCCGCCGTTCCGGCCGAAGCGCCTGGCCAAGCCCAAACCGCTGTCGCTGATGATGCCGCTGACGCTCAACCTGGCGCTCCCTAACCAGGTAGTGGTCGGCGGTCCCCCCACCGTCAACGTGATGGCGCTGTTGATGCGCGCCGGGTTGAGTGGATTGGGTAAAGGGTTGAAGAAATTCAAGAAAAGCGCGGGCTACGCCAAGTTGATGACGCAGTTTCAGCAACTGCGGCAAAAACTGTTTAAAAACATGGATCCCGGCTTCCTCAAGTGCAAGGTGCTGCGCGCTGAACCGGTCGATATACGCGATGGCAGCGTGGCGCTGGAACATCGAGACTTCGTACTACCGGGGCGGTTGCCGCTGATCTGGGCTCGCCACTATTCGTCGGCGGATATCGATGATGCCGGTTATTGTGGCTATGGCTGGACAACGCCAGCGGATATTCGTCTGGAACGGGACGACAGTGGCGTAATGCTGTTAACCCGGCCACAGGGGATCACCGCCTTTGGCAACATTCCCGATCGGCCGGGGCGTGAGCATGCGGCGATAGGCTTGCCGGATGGTGGCCGCCTATGGTGGGAACGGCAGAACCGCCAGCGCAGCTGGATCTATGAAGACAATGACGGGGTGTCATATTGCTTTGACGATGGCAGCGTCATGCCGTTGGCATCGCTGGGGGACCGCAACGGCAACGGCTGGCGGCTGGTTCGTCAGCAGGGGCAACTGACACGGCTGGTGGAATATTCTGTCCAGGGCGCCAGCGGGCGAGAGGTGCATATCACCAGCGAGCGCCAGCGTATCACCGTGATGCGTTTATACGATGCGCTCAACGGTGTTTACTCGCCGCTGGCCCGCTATGAATATGATGCCGATAACCAACTGGCGGCAGAGATTGACGCGTTGGGCGCCGCGCGCCGCTTTGACTATCAGCGCCGGCGTATGACTCAGCATCAGGATCGTAACGGTCAGCGTTTTCACTATGCCTATGACCCGCAATGGCGAGTGATCCACGCCTGGGGCGATGGCGGGCTGTATGACTATCAGTTTATCTACCACGATTTGCTGAACGAAGTCGAAGTCACCGATTCGCTTGGCTATACCTCTCATATCCGCTTTGACAGTAGCGGTTTGCCGATTAGCGAGATCGATCCGTTGGGGGGCAATACGGTCTTTAGCTATGACGATTTTGGGCGTCCGTTAAGCGTTACCCAGCCGGATGGTCGGCGTTATCAATGGGAGTATGACGCGCTAGGGTTGATCGTGGCGATGATCCAGCCCGATGGCAGCCGGGTCAGTCTGGCGTATAACGATTTGGCGCAGCTGGTAGCATTGTCTGACGCGAAGGGTGCCCAGTGGTTCATGGAACACGACCAACGGGGCAACCTGCTGGCGCAACGCGATCCGACCGGCGTGACCCACCGCTACCGTTATGATGAGCTGGGGCAGCCGATCGCACTCTTGGCCGCCGACGGCGAGCGGCAACGCTGTGAGTACGATCGTTATGGCTTTTTGCAAGCTTTGTCCAGCAATCACGGACAGCAATTGCAGCTCCGCTACGATCTGCGCGGTAATCTGCGTGTGAAAACCGACGAACTTGGTCAGCAGACCCGTTATGAATATGACGCAAAAGATCGCCTGTTGCAGGTGCTTGCGGCGGATGGAAAACGGCTGGCGATCGAATACGATCGTGAAGATCAACCGGTATGCTATCGCGACGAAGCGGGGCAGCAGATTCTGCTGCGTTATAACGCCACCGGCATGGTCACTGAATGCCTGACGCCAGAGGGAGAACGGGTAGCGTATCAGTATGACACCGAAGACCAACTGACGGCGGTGGTCAATCCGCTGGGGCAGACGTGGTGTTTGCGGCGCGATGGGCTGGGGCGGGTGGTCGAGGAACGCGATTATTGGGGGCAGGCGACCGGCTATCAATGGGATGGCTGTGGCCGTTTGCAGCGGCGCACCGATCCGCAGGGGCGAACGCTGGACTACGGTTACGATCGGGCTGGCCGGTTACAGGAGAAACGCAGCGGCGAGGCTTTGCTGACACGTTATCGCTATGACGCCATCGGCCAACTGATCCAGTGCGAAAACCGCTGGCGGCAGTTGGAATGGCGTTACGACGCCGCCGGCAGGCTGCTGGCGGAGCGGCAAGACGGTTTTACCGTCAGACACCATTACAATGACGCCGGGCAGCGCATACTGCGCGAGAGCGATGCTGGCCATCGGGTGGCATTTGGCTGGAACGACGCCGGACTGCTGGCATCGATCGGCCTGAATGACGATCCCGCGGTAGAGCTGGTCTATGACGTGACGGGCAGGTTGTGCACCGAGCGGCTCAGCGCCGAACTGGAACGCCAGTTGGAATATGACGGGGACGGCCAGCTTATCGCACAGCGGATGCTGCAAAACGAGCAGCCCTTGTTCTCAACCGGCTACCGCTACGATCGTCAGGGCAATATGCTGGAACGGGACGACAGTCGCTGGGGACGGGACCGTTATCGTTATGATGCCGACGGGCGTTTGCTGGTGCATATTGATCCGGCGGAAAACATTCGCCGGTTTGTCTGTGATGCGGCCGGCAACCGGCTGGCGCTGACGGTACGCGCGCTGAACGACACGCCAGAGGGATGGTTCCGCGAAGGCTGGCATAATGATACGCGCTATGTTTTTGATCGTACCGGCAACCTGCGCCAGCGCCGTTATAGTGACGGCAGCAGGCAGGATTTCGTCTGGGATGAAAGCCAGCAGTTGATCGCCGTGCATCAGGGCGACAGTGTGACGCATTATGCCTATGATGGGCTGGGCAGGCGGGTATGCAAGCAGACGCCACGGGAAACCCACTGGTTTTACTGGCAGGGTGATGCTTTACTGGCGGAGGTCGCCACGCCTGCCGGGCAGGGGATTGGCCCGCTGCCGCTGCACGATGTCGCCGGCCGACTGCGGCGGCAGAAGATACAGGCGGCGCTCTTTAACAGGTTGCGAGAATACGTCTACTATCCCGGCAGTTTCCGGCCGTTTGCCCTGTTGACGCAGCAAGACGGGCAGCGCAGCAGTTACCATTATCATTGCGATCCGAACGGCGCGCCGCTGCGGCTGACCGACGGCGGCGGTGAAGTTGTCTGGTCGCAATGCTGTGGCGTCTGGGGCGAACCCGGTACGGTGTATGCTAACAAACTAGCCAATCCGCTGCGCTTCCAGGGGCAGTATTTCGATGGCGAAACCGGGTTGCACTATAACCGCTACCGTTATTACGATCCGCAGTTGGGGGGATATATCAGCCAGGATCCGATTGGGTTGGTGGGGGGCGTCAACCCGTATCGCTATGCGCCGAATCCTTTGGGGTGGGCGGATCCCTGGGGATTAAAAAAAGACGACTATACCATCTCAGCCAATTCAGCGGCGACCGACATACCTGCCAGAGGCGTACACGTCAATGTTCATGGTCCAGGGTTACCAGCAAAAGGCGGCCATGTCAGCTTGGTGCCTGGCGATATCGATCCTAAGACCAAAGCGGTCCTCAACTTAGCCGTCGAACCGGCCGATAAAGCTGCGGACAGTGTCAGTGCGAGTCAATGGAGAAAAATACAGGCATCAATAAAAAATTATCTTGATGATCCTAAAAATATCTCACGTTTGATCTCTGCCGCACAGGGTGGCATAGATTTACCCGCTAGCTCAATGACGGCGGATCGTTTAAAACAGATTAAAACGGTGAAGGCCGTTTTAGAAGAGCATAAGGCCAAAGGAACCAACCCATGCAGATAAAAGATTATTTAAAGCAAAATGGCAGCTTAAATCAGCTGGTAGAAAAATACGTACGGGATGGTTACCTCTTTACTACGGATAACAGAGAAATTGATCTGGCGTATGCAACTGTCAAGGGGCAATGTGATGATTCGTCCGGCGAAGCGGGATACAGCGAGATATTTTCATTCGACGCTAGTCTCACCGATTATGGCGCGCTGGAGGTAAAGCTATATTTTAACAATCGTGTTTTTTTTGCTGATGCTCTTCGGCTGTATGAGGGCCGATTAACTGCTGAGGCGTTTATTGCCACCCTTGACGTACAGGGCGCCGATTATAAAACCTATCTGCATACTGATATTGACGATGAAGGGGTTATTCTGCTGGATAATGGTGTGATGGCCAGGTTTAACATCATCGACGAGGTAAAAATTGTTTATCAAATCGAGTGTAATTTTGCTTTATATCCAGAGTTTGCTGACGGAATTAAAAAAACGATAGCAGAAAAAATGAAGTTGATTTAATAGATTTAAACTCTGCTAAAAATGGAGGTAACCCGGTGACGCCTTTTTAAGGTTCATCGCGTTTTACCGGGGAACACTGCTTTGATCTTCAGGAAGAGATAGGCGTTATCCTGGTATCCATAGGCCATTCGTTTCATCACTTTGATCTCTTCCCTTTGTTCAGTACCGGCGTAAAGTAGAGTTTTCGGCCTTTTTGACCCTGGCCAAAAATCAGTGCAGTGCTAAATCAGAGATCCTCATCTTTCTGACCCCGCCTCACGACGACGCCCTTGCGCTTCGCTAGTCCTTCACCACCATCAGGCTGGACAGGGGACTTTCACCCCCACGCTGCTGAGCATGCCCGGCACACACAAAAAAGCCACCGCAGTGGGTGGCTTAATTATATGATTTTAAATCTAAAATTTGGTGGCCCCTGCTGGGTTTGAACCAGCGACCAAGCGATTATGAGTCGCCTGCTCTAACCACTGAGCTAAGGGGCCATGCGGGCGAGATTATACGGCAAGGTGACGGGGTAGGTCTACTGCCATTCATCCGGATGGCGTTTTTCTGCGCAGTGGTAGCTTGTTGTAATTGTTGGCGGATTTTGCGATAACCTTCATAAATCCCAGGTAAGGACCGTTGGCTATCATGGAACTTCTGCTCCCAAATCTGCAGGTGGTATTTTGCGGCATCAATCCCGGCCTTTCTTCGGCGCAGCGCGGCTACCCTTTTGCCAATGCCAGCAACCGCTTTTGGAAGGTGATTCATCTGGCGGGGTTCACCGCGGTGCAACTGGCGCCGGAACAGTGGCAGCGGCTGCCGGAGTATGGCTGTGGTATTACGGCACTGGTGGCACGGCCAACGGTGGCGGCCAGCGAACTGGCGCGCGACGAGTTGCGTCACGGCGGTGAGGCGTTAAAAGCAAAGATCCTGCACAATCGGCCACGTGCATTGGCGATCCTTGGCAAGCAGGCGTTCAGCGACGCGTTCGGCATTCGTAACGTTGCCTGGGGGCGGCAGGCGGTGACGATTGGCGATACCGAGGTATGGGTGCTGCCCAACCCCAGCGGGCTAAATCGCGCCACGCTCGAACAACTGACCGCAAGTTACCGTGAACTGGCGCTGGCGCTGAAAATCGGGCAATAAAAAACCCCGGCAGGCCGGGGTTTTTATACAGCAATAACAACCTGGATTAATCGTCCAGGAAGCTGCGCAGTACTTCAGAACGGCTTGGGTGGCGCAGTTTGCGCAACGCCTTCGCTTCGATCTGGCGAATACGCTCACGGGTAACGTCAAACTGTTTGCCCACTTCTTCCAGCGTGTGGTCAGTGTTCATATCGATACCGAAACGCATACGCAGCACTTTCGCTTCACGGGCGGTCAGGCCAGCCAGCACGTCGTGCGTGGCGGAGCGCAGGCTTTCCGATGTGGCGGAATCCAGCGGCAGCTCAAGGGTGGTATCCTCGATGAAATCGCCCAGATGTGAATCTTCATCATCACCAATCGGCGTTTCCATGGAGATCGGCTCTTTGGCGATCTTCAGCACCTTGCGGATTTTGTCTTCCGGCATCAACATGCGTTCTGCCAGCTCTTCCGGCGTTGGCTCACGGCCCATCTCTTGCAGCATCTGACGCGAAATACGATTGAGCTTGTTGATGGTCTCAATCATATGCACCGGAATACGGATGGTGCGCGCCTGATCGGCGATAGAGCGGGTGATGGCCTGACGGATCCACCAGGTGGCATAGGTCGAGAACTTATAGCCGCGGCGGTATTCGAACTTGTCGACGGCTTTCATCAGACCGATGTTGCCTTCCTGAATCAGATCCAGGAATTGCAGACCGCGGTTGGTGTATTTCTTGGCGATGGAAATAACCAGACGCAAGTTCGCTTCAACCATTTCTTTCTTCGCGCGACGGGCCTTCGCTTCGCCGATCGACATGCGACGGTTGATGTCTTTTACCTGCTCGATGGTCAGGCCGGTCTCTTCTTCAATCTGACGCAGTTTTTGCAGGCTGCGCTGCACGTCTTCCGCCACGTCTTTCAGTTTTTCGGACCAGGGCTTGGCCATCGCCAATGCTGCTTCGAACCAGGAGTCACTGGTTTCATTGCCGGCGAACAGCGTGACGAAGTTTTTCTTCGGCATTTTGCACTGCTCAACGCACAGCTTCATGATGATGCGTTCCTGGGTACGGACGCGATCCATCATGGTACGCATGCTGTTGACCAGGAAGTCGAACTGCTTCGGCACCAGGCGGAACTGCTTGAATACGTCAGACAGCTTCAGAATTTCTTCGGCTGCGCTGGCGTGGCTGCGGCCGTTGGTCTTGATGACCTGACGGGTCGCTTCATACTGCTCGCGCAACTCGGTGAATTTCTGGCGCGCCAGTTCCGGATCGATGCTGTTGTCGTCTTCGGCGTCGTCGTCGTCGTCTTCTTCTTCGTCGTCGCTTTGCTCTTCGGTCGACAGCTCAGAACCGATGTGCGTCGCGGTAGGAGCGATGTCCTCTTCCGCGTTCGGATCGACAAAGCCGGTGATCAGATCGGACAGGCGAGATTCGCCCGCTTCAACGCGATCGTACTGCTCCAGCAGATAGGTAATGGCTTCCGGGTATTCGGCGACCGAGCACTGCACCTGATTGATACCGTCTTCAATGCGTTTGGCAATGTCGATTTCGCCTTCGCGCGTCAGCAGTTCAACGGTACCCATTTCACGCATGTACATGCGAACCGGGTCAGTGGTGCGGCCAATCTCGGACTCAACGCTGGACAGTACCTGAGCGGCGGCTTCTTCTGCGTCTTCGTCGGTGCTGTTCGAGTTTTCAGCAAGCAACAGGTCATCGGCGTCCGGTGCTTCTTCCATCACCTGGATGCCCATGTCATTAATCATCTGGATGATGTCTTCGATCTGGTCGGAGTCGACGATATCTTCCGGCAGATGGTCATTGACCTCAGCATAGGTCAGATAGCCTTGCTCCTTACCACGGGTGACAAGTAGCTTCAGCTGTGACTGCGGGTTTTGCTCCATAAGACGGTATCCACACTTCAGAGTATTTGGGTTGGTGTCGGTCGGCGAAACCGCCAACAATAGCATTTGGGGCGTATTTGTTATAGCCGCGGCCCACTGTGGCGGCATCTTGCAGGGCTTTGCCCTCGCTTTTATCGGCACTTAAGCCGTTTGTATGCTTCATGCTTCACGTTGCAGGAGAAGGCGCTTTTCCTGTCCCGAGTCACTGACTGTAGTCAATTCACCGGAGAGCGTACGTTTTTCGCCCGCCTGAAACGCAAATAATGTTGTCCAGATTCAGTTTTTCTTTGCTAACACTTGATTGAGCGAACGGACTTCTTCCCGTTCCTCCGGGCTCAGGCCGTGCGTTCTGGCCTGGGCTATCAACGTTTCCAGCCGCTGCTCGAGCACCGAGTCATACAGGCTGGCCAGCGTATCTAAAAATGTTTGTTCAACCATATCCTCAATGATCATATGGTTCCACGTAGCCAGAGTTTCAAGCTGCTGGCTGAATTTGTTGTCGCGATACAGCTCTAACAGCTGCCCGGTAGTCAGGCCCGGCTGCGACAGGCAGGTTTGCACCAGTTCGACAAACAGCGGCAGTCCTGGCTGCCTGGTCTGCTCCAGCCCTTCCAGCGCCGGAACCAGCGTGGCCAAGTGCGGATTCTGTACCAGTAACCCTATCAGTATACGCATGGTTGTGCGTTTTAGCTGGGGAGGCTGATAACTATTGCCATTTTCCGCCTGCTTGGGCATCAGCTTGTCGAGCTGGCTGTCGTCCAGCAGTCCCAGTTTGCTGCCAAGCTGTTGACGCAGATACAAACGCAGCGTCTCACCGGGCACCTGGGTGATCAGCGGCAGCGCCAGCGTGCTCAGCTTGGCACGCCCGTCGGGGCTGCTCAGATCGACCTGCGGCATCAGGCTTTCAAACAGGAAGGTGGAAAGCGGCTGTGCCTGCTCCATCCGCTGTTCAAACGCCTGCTTGCCTTCTTTGCGTATCAATGTGTCCGGGTCTTCACCGTCGGGCAAAAACATGAACCGCAACTGCCGCCCATCATTGAGGTAGGGCAGTGCAGTTTCCAGCGCACGCCAGGCTGCTTCCCGGCCGGCACGGTCGCCGTCATAACAGCAGACCACGTTATCAGTGGCGCGGAACAACAGCTGGATATGGTCAGCCGTTGTCGAGGTTCCGAGCGAGGCGACGGCATAATCGATGCCGAACTGCGCCAACGCCACCACGTCCATATAACCTTCCACCACCAGCAAACGCTGCAGGGTCGGATGGCTCTGCTGTGCTTCATACAGGCCGTACAACTGACGGCCCTTGTGGAATACTTCGGTTTCCGGCGAGTTCAGGTATTTTGGCATACCATCACCCAGTACGCGGCCGCCAAAGGCGATCACGCGTCCGCGCTTGTCGCGGATCGGGAACATGACGCGCTCGCGGAAACGATCGTACGTTCGACCTTGATCGTTAGTCACCAGCATGCCGGCATCGTTCAATGCCGCCCGGCTGTCGGGGTCGCGGCCAAAACGTTTCAGGGCGTTATCCCAGCCGGCGGGTGCGAAGCCGATGGCAAAATGACGGATAACGTCGTCGCTCAACCCGCGCTGTTGCAGGTAATCGCGCGCCTGCTTGCCATTGGGCTGATGCATTGACTGTTGATAGAACGCGCTGAGCTGTTCCATCAGTTGATAAAGACTTTGCCGCTGATGGCGTTCGATCTGGGTCGGCCCGGTGCCTGCCTCGTAAGGCACTTCCAGCCCGTGCATGGTTGCCAGTTCCTCGATGGTTTCGACAAACTCCAGCCTGTCGTAATTCATCAGGAAATCGACGGCGTTGCCGTGTGCACCACACCCAAAACAGTGATAGAACTGTTTTTCGCCATTAACGGTAAACGAAGGCGTTTTTTCGTGGTGGAACGGGCAGCACGCGTGGTAGTTTTTGCCTTGCTTCTTGAGCTTCACCCGTGCGTCGATCAGATCGACGATGTCGGTGCGCGCCAGCAAGTCATTGATAAATACACGCGGAATTCGTCCAGCCATAAGCCTCGGTTCGACTGCCTATAAACGAGAACAAGCCGCGCATTCCTTTCGGAAAGCACGGCCTTCGTATGCAACTACTCAGTCTGCGTGTTCTTGGAAAAGAAAAAATCACGCGGCGGGGTTACCCCCGAAGGATTAATACAGACGAGTGCGGCGTGCGTTTTCGCGAGCCAGTTTCTTCGCGTGACGTTTCACAGCAGAAGCTTTAGCGCGTTTACGTTCGGTAGTCGGTTTTTCATAGAACTCACGACGACGAACTTCAGCTAAAACACCTGCTTTTTCGCAGGAACGCTTGAAACGACGCAGAGCAACGTCAAATGGCTCGTTTTCACGTACTTTAATTACCGGCATGTGCCTCTCACCTCAATAGAATTCGGTTTGCTGCTGGCCAAGCGCCAGCCTTTTCAAAATGGTGCGGAATTTTACTCCAATGGGTGCTGCTTTGTAAAGCACCAAGTCAAAGAGAAACCCGACCGCACCGTGCGCCATTCCGAACGCCACTTCAGCAATTATGGCGCAATTTTGCGTCGGCCGCTGATTATAGACTAATCAGAAAAAATTGCTCGTTTTTAATCATCGGCACATTTGTTCCTGGAATCATCGACATAGTTGACAGGCGGCGGCAAACTGCGTGCGGCTGGCGGTAAATGACGCGGTTTGTGCTAAACTGGCGGCCGCACGTGAATGATGGGAACGGTAATGCGAGTACTGGGTATAGAAACGTCCTGCGATGAAACCGGAATTGCAGTTTATGACGAACACGCCGGTTTGTTAGCCAATCAATTATACAGTCAGGTGAAGCTACATGCGGACTACGGCGGCGTAGTGCCGGAGCTGGCCTCGCGCGATCACGTGCGGAAAACCGTGCCTCTGATCCAGGCGGCGTTAAAAGAAGCCAATCTGTCCGCTGCCGACATCGACGGCGTAGCCTACACCGCCGGACCTGGCCTGGTGGGCGCATTGCTGGTCGGGGCAACCATTGGTCGCGCGCTGGCGTTTGCCTGGAACGTGCCGGCGGTGCCGGTGCACCATATGGAAGGCCACCTGCTGGCGCCGATGCTGGAGGATAACCCACCGGCATTTCCGTTTGTCGCGCTGCTGGTCTCCGGTGGCCATACCCAGCTAATCGCCGTGACCGGCATCGGTGAATACGCACTGCTGGGGGAGTCTATTGACGACGCGGCCGGCGAGGCGTTCGACAAGACCGCCAAATTGCTGGGGCTGGACTATCCCGGCGGGCCGATGCTGTCGAAAATGGCGCAACAGGGCGTTGCGGGGCGTTTCACTTTCCCGCGGCCGATGACCGATCGCCCGGGGCTGGATTTCAGTTTCTCGGGGTTGAAGACCTTTGCGGCCAATACCATCCGCTCCAACGGTGATGACGATCAAACCCGAGCCGATATCGCCCGCGCCTTTGAGGATGCGGTGGTGGATACCTTGGCCATCAAGTGCAAACGCGCCTTGGAACAGACCGGCTTCAAGCGGCTGGTGATGGCCGGCGGCGTTAGCGCCAATCGCACGCTGCGCGCCAAGCTGGCGGACCTGATGCAAAAGCGCGGTGGTGAGGTGTTCTACGCCCGTCCGGAATTTTGTACCGATAACGGCGCGATGATTGCCTATGCGGGGATGGTGCGGTTGCAAAGCGGCGCCAATCCGGCGTTGAGCGTTTCGGTGCGCCCACGCTGGCCGTTGGCCGAGCTGCCGGCGGTATAACGGCAAACGTCAGGGCCGGCGATAATCCGTCCCTGACGCTCTCTATTTATCGTCTTCCTGCTTGATGTCCTGCGCTGCCACTTCGGCGGCATCCTGCTTTTTCTTGCGAAACTTGCCCCAGATCTTTCCTTCCTGACCACGCCACAGACGCTGGATATTATCGTGATGGCGCATCAATATCAGGCATGACAGCATCGCCACCGGAAAGGTGAACTGCGGTTTGAACCACCAGACGTAAAACGGCGCAATCAGCGCGCTGACAATCGCTCCCAGCGAGGAATACCCGCTCAGTAGCACCGTCAGTAACCAGGTGCCGGTCATCAGCCCGGTCAGATCCCAGCCAATGGGCGCAATGGCGCCGAACGCCGTGGCGACGCCCTTGCCGCCGCGAAAGTGGAAAAACACCGGATAGATGTGGCCAAGACAGGCGGCAATCGCCGTCAGGCCGAGATACAGCGGCGGTATATTCAGTTCGTAGGCCAGCCAGACCGGCAGCATCCCTTTCAGCACGTCAAAAATCAGCACCGCCGCCGCCGCAAGGCGACCGCCGATACGCAGGACGTTGGTTGCTCCGGGATTCCCTGAGCCATGTTCACGCGGATCGGGCAGCCTGGCGATCCGGCAAACCAGGATCGCGCTGGAAATTGAGCCACACAGATACGCGAAGATAATCATGCCAAGCGCGGTAGCACTCATAACGCGGTTCCGTTTAATAATGGTCGTTTTACTCGCAACATCTATGGATAATACGCATATTCCGCTGGAAGTGGTATCCGGCAAGGCCAAAAACAGAGAATGACGTGATGGATATCGTATTTATTGAAGAACTTACCGTAATCACCACCATTGGCGTTTATGACTGGGAACAGACCATTCGCCAGAAACTGGTGTTCGATATCGAAATGGGCTGGGATAACCGTCGGGCCGCCGCCAGCGATGACGTCAATGACTGCCTGAGCTATGCCGATATCAGCGATGCGGTGATCCAACACGTTGAATCCGGTCGTTTTGCCCTGGTCGAGCGGGTCGCGGAGGAAATATCCGAAATGTTGCTGCAACGCTTTAAATCACCGTGGGTCCGTATTAAGGTCAGCAAGCCGGGGGCGGTTGCCCATGCTAGCCGCGTTGGTGTGATCATTGAACGTGGCACGCGTCCGGCCTGATTAACTGTCATGCTGATGCAACTAAAGATCGATAGTTTGGTCTGAAACTCAGAATTGTTTTAGCGGCAATGTATTGAACACTGCCGCTTTTTTATGTTTATAGCGGAAGATTACGGGGTAAGCGCGCACATGGCGGACATGCATTCACTGTTTGTGGCATTTGTACTTGGTGTGGTGGAAGGGTTAACGGAGTTCCTGCCGGTATCATCGACCGGCCATATGATTATCGTCGGCGAGTGGTTGGGCTTTACCGGCGACAAGGCCAAGACGTTTGAAGTAATTATTCAGCTCGGCTCGATTCTGGCCGTGGTGGTGATGTTCTGGCGCCGACTGTTTGGTTTGATTGGTATCCACTTCGGTGGCAAGCCGGTCGCGCATGAAGGCCATACGGCGGGGCGGCTGAAACTCGGTCACATCCTGTTGGCGATGGTACCGGCGGTGGTGCTGGGGCTGGTGTTCCACGACGTGATCAAGTCGTTGTTTGAACCGAAAAACGTCATGTACGCGCTGGTTGTCGGTGGTTTCCTGCTGTTGGCCGCAGAGTGGCTGAAGCCGAAAA
This sequence comes from Serratia odorifera, assembly GCF_041448735.1. Lineage (NCBI taxonomy): Bacteria > Pseudomonadati > Pseudomonadota > Gammaproteobacteria > Enterobacterales > Yersiniaceae > Serratia > Serratia odorifera. The sequence continues at coordinate 208,646 of NZ_JBGMUT010000003.1, forward strand.
AACCGCGTGCGGTTGGCCTGGACGACATCACCTATCGTCAGGCATTCATGATCGGCTGTTTCCAGTGTCTGGCGCTGTGGCCGGGCTTTTCACGTTCCGGTTCGACCATTTCCGGCGGGATGCTGGTGGGTGTCAGCCGTTATGCCGCGTCCGAATTTTCCTTCATTCTGGCCGTACCGATGATGATCGGCGCCAGCGGCCTGGATTTGTACAAGAGTCTGCATTTCCTGACGCTGGCCGACTTGCCGATGTTCGCGGTCGGCTTCGTCACCGCCTTTGTGGTGGCGCTGATAGCGATTAAAACCTTCCTGACGCTGATTAAACGTATCTCGTTCATTCCGTTTGCCATTTACCGCTTTATCGTGGCGGCGGTGGTGTACATGGTATTCATGTAATCACAGCCAGGAAAAGCAAACCCCGCCATTGGCGGGGTTTTTTTATGCCTGTGGCGCTTCGCCATCCTGCGCGCTTTTCCATTGCGCCAGTGCCTGTTGGCGGCGTCGCTTCACTTCATCGCGGATTGCCAGCCCCTGAAAACCGCTGTCGACCACCTCTTTTACCGCCACCCCCAGAGCGACCCGATAGGCTTCGCGCAGGTAATCGCCTTGCGGATAGGGGTTTTCTTCAAAACCGGTACGACCGCGCGCATCGGCCTCGCTGGTGAGGATCATCTGTTCCAGCCGCTGTGGCTTGCGCCACACGTCAATTGCATCGAACAGTTTCAGCAGGGTTTCTGGCCGTAGTTTGTTTACGGTATGAATCAGATCGTGGTATTCAGCCACCAGTTTGCTCAGATCGCGGATCGGGTTTGGCACCCGTAACCGTTGGCACAGCTGTTCCACCAGACGTACCCCCGCCGGTCCGTGGCCGTGATGATGCGGCCAGTATTGCTTTGGCGTTAGCCCCTTGCCGAGATCGTGACACAGTGCGGCGAAGCGTACGTCTATCTCCGGAGTGAGCCGTGCGGCAATAGCCAGCGTCATCAGCGTATGCACCCCGGTATCGATTTCCGGGTGCCATTTTTCGGGAGCCGGCACGCCAAACAGCGCATCGATTTCCGGGAACAGCACCTGCAGCGCGTGGCAATCGCGCAGCACCTGGAAGTACACCTGCGGATTATCGCTCTGCAGGGCTTTCTCGGTCTCTTTCCACACCCGTTCGGCGGTGAGCGCCGACAGCTCGCCGCTGTCGGTCATTTGACGCATCAGGGCGGCAGTTTCCGGCGCGATGGTGAAACCGAGGTGGGCGAAGCGGGCGGCAAAACGCGCGACGCGCAGCACGCGCAGCGGATCTTCGCCAAATGCAGCGGAAACGTGGCGTAATACGCGCGCATTCAGATCGTCGACGCCGTGATAGGGATCAACCAGTTCACCGTCGGTGGTTTGTGCGATGGCATTGATGGTCAGATCGCGGCGCTGTAAATCCTCTTCCAGCGTCACATCCGGCGCGGCATGGCAGACAAAGCCGGTATAACCCTGGCCGGATTTCCGCTCGGTGCGTGCCAGCGCATACTCTTCGTGCGTGTTGGGGTTGAGGAATACCGGAAAGTCTCTGCCGACCTGTTGGTAGCCCAGAGCCAATAATTCTTCTGGCGTGGCGCCGACCACCACCCAATCGTGATCGAAGACCGGTATCTTGAGAAGGCGATCGCGCACTGCGCCGCCGACCAGATAAGTTTTCACTGTCATACTCCCGAATTCTGCAATAAGGCTCTAACTCTCAGATTACATGAATTGCCGGCGGGCTGCTGCATCAATAACCCATGTGCTGAGTAGGGTTTCCGTTGCGTGAGTTCAAAATATTGTTACTCCCTGGTGGCGGAAATCACTTTCCCGTTGCCGCCGTGCAGCGGTTGTTTCACTATAGGTAGAACGTTCTACTAGAACGTTCTACCTAATACAAGAATCGCCATCAAGGTGTCATCGAAACAACGTAAGACAGGGGGAACAGCAATGGGTATGGTATCCGGTTTTATCAAGTCGTTATCGAAACTCTCAATGATCGGTCGGGCGCTGATGCTGCCGATTTCACTGTTGCCGGCCGCCGGTTTGCTACTGGCATTTGGCGATAAATTTCATTTGCCGTTGATGATGAACGCCGGCGGGGTGATTTTTGACAACCTGCCGCTGCTGTTTGCCATCGGCTCGGCGGTCGGCTTGGCGGCCGAGTCCGGCATTGCGGCGCTGTCTGCCGCCGTCTCGGTATTTATTGTCAACGTCACCATCGGCACACTGCTGCATATAACGCCGGAAATGGCTGCCAGCGGCGGTAAATATGCCCTGGTGGTGGGCATCCCCACGTTACAGATGGGCGTATTTGGCGGGTTGATCTGCGGTATTCTGGCCGCCTGGTGTTATAACCGCTTCCATACGTTACAACTGCCCGAGTTCCTTGGTTTTTTCTCTGGGAAACGCTTTGTTGCCATCGCCACCGCATTGCTGTCTTTCCTGCTCGGCATGGTGTTGCCTTGGGTTTGGCAATATATCCAATCGGCGATCGATGCGCTGTCGCTGGTGGTCAACGGTGATAACCAGGCGTTATCGACCTTTATTTTCGGCCTGACGGAGCGCGCGTTGATTCCATTGGGCCTGCATCATATCTGGTATCCGTCGTTCTGGTATTCGTTCGGCGATTACACCACGCAAACCGGTCAGGTGATTCACGGCGATCAGACCATCTGGTTTAAAATGCTGGCGGAAGGCGTGAAGTCCTTCAGCAGCGACAGCTACCACGATGCCGGCAAGTTCATGCAGGGCGAGTTTCCACTGATGCTGTTCGCGCTGCCGGCGGCCTGCCTGGCGATGTACCATGAAGCCAACAGCAAGAACAAGAAAATCGCCTCCGGTATTCTGTTCTCTGCGGCGCTGACCTGTTTCCTGACCGGGATTACCGAACCGGTGGAGTTCACCTTTATCTTTGTCGCGCCGATCCTTTACGTGTTTAACGCCATTATGGCGGGGCTGGCATACATGTGCATGTACCTGCTGCATGCACATATCGCCAAATCCTTCTCCGCCGGGCTGATTGACTACATCTCGTTCGGCATCCTGCCGTCGTTCAACGGTTATCAGACCAACTTCCTCAGCGCGGTGATTGTCGGGGTGCCGATGGCGCTGATTTACTACTTCACCTTCCGCTTTGTTATCCGCCGTTTTAATGTCAAAACGCCGGGGAGAACCGACGTGATGTCCGAGGCTAACGATAAAACCGATCGCGAACTGGCGACCGAGATTATCGCCCTGGTTGGCGGCGTAGAAAATATCAGCTCGGTCGGCTCTTGTATTACCCGCCTGCGGCTGGAGGTCAAACAGGGGGAGCGGGTTGACAAGGACGGCCTTAACGCCGTTGGCGCCCGTGGCGTGGTGTTTGTCGGCGATCGGGGCGTTCAGGTGATTTTCGGTGCGCGCGCACAGTTTATCGCGCAAACCATGGCGACCCTCACCGGCAAGTAGTTATGCTGTCAACGCAATGAAAATAAAGCCTCCTGTATCAAACAGCGAGGCTTTATGATGTCAGTCTTCAGCAACGGTGTCGGAGTGCGCGAGTCAGGATGAAAAAAGTTAACATTATCGATGTAGCGCAGCTGGCTGGCGTCTCGGTTTCCACCGTTTCTTTGGTTTTACGGCGCAAGGGCAAGATTTCAGACGCCACCAAAGAAAAAGTGCAGGCTGCCATTGAACGGCTGGGTTATGTCCATAATGTGGCGGCGGCCAATCTGCGAGCCAATACGTCCAATCTGATCGGCGTCATCATCCGCAACTTCAGCGATGCGTTTTCCATCAAGGTGATGGCCAGCATCGTACGCGAGTTGGAACAGCAGGGGTTTATGGTGTTTCTGGGCCAGCCGCAGGACGACGAAAAGCAGCTCCGCCAATGCCTGACCTCGTTTGCCCAGCAGGGCGTGGCGGGGGTGATTTATCTGTCTGCCAATCCTTTTTCCCGCCGGTTGCCGCAGGCGATTGCGCAATGCGCGCTGCCGTTGGTGGTGGTTTCCGAATCCTTGCTGGACGGCGATCGCGACCTGATTGAGCGTGACAATCGCCATGCCGCCAGTCGGGCCACGCGTTATCTGATTGAGCGCGGTCATCGCAACATTGCCTATCTGGGCGGCGATGCGCAGTGCCTGTTGCGGCAGGAGCGGCTGTTGGGCTACCGCAGCGCGCTGCAGCAGTATGACTTGCCGTTTCGTGACGATTGGGCGCCATGCGGTGAAGAAAATACCCAGTCGGCGGCAACGGGAATTCGCAAGTTATTAGAAAACAGTAATAAAATTACCGCGGTACTCTGCCATTCCGCCGCGACAATCATCGGCTGTATCAGCGGCGTGCAGCAGGTGGGGCGCACCATTGGCAAAGACGTCTTCCTGACGCAGCAAGTTTCACTGGTTGGTTTTGAGGATATGCTGCACATCAACCTGACATCCCCTTCATTTACCTACGTTTCTTCCGCTAGCGATGAAACCGGCCGTCAGGCAGCCGCGCTGATGCTTAAAAAGATCGGCGAACCGTCATTGGCGGCACAGCGGATTGTCATTTCAGGCCAACTGGTGCAGCGCGACTCGGCTTAGCTGCTGCCTGCCAGTTGTCACCAGCGCCAGCGCGCATAAAAAATGCCGAACGGCGTTAACCGATCGGCATGCGTCCGCAGGCTGTGACGCTGACGGAACTCAGTTCATCCAGCGATTGTTGTTTTTGCGGCGTGGGATCAGGTGTGGCAACAGCAGGCCAAGCAACAGACCGATACCGGCTACGCCGCCACCGTACATGAACCATTGCAGGATAATGGTGCGCTGCTTGTCGTCGAGTTGCAGGTTAACTGCGTTGACTTTTTTCTGTGCAACCACCAACTGGTTTTTCAGCTCCTGGTTTTCCTGCTGCAACCCGCTGATGGTGCCATCGCTGGCGGCCACTTTCTGCTGCATTTCCGCCGTACGCTGGTTCCAGCTGTTGTCGATGTTCGCCAGCTTGTCGGTAAGGGTTTTCACCTGCTGTTCCAGTTCCGGTACTCGGGTGCGCAGGCTGGGGGTTTCGCTGAGCTGGTCGAGCGGGATCCACACGCTGCGGCCTTTGGCATCGCGAATCTGGCCATATTTGGTACTGTCATTCACACTTAACAGCGTGACTTCGTCGCCGGCGTTCAACGTGCCGACAATACGGTATTGATTACCTGGGCCGCTGTGTACGTAAGTATTCAATTCATCGGAGATATAGCGCTTATCTTCGGCATGTGCGCCCCAAGTGATGCTGAGGCTCAGCACGGCGAGGCAAATTAGGCGTAATTTCTGCATTAGTTCATCGTTTCTGTGTGAATTTATGGAACGATAGTAGAGGCTTCAGTCTGACGACGCAACGCCAAAACCGGAATGAGAACTATCTTACTGTGGCTGATTCTGTGAGTTGTGCGCCATTTTATTGCGTAACAGGTTTTTTCTGCATTCAGCAGGGTTCAGCCGCCGGGAATCGCGGTAAGATAATCGCCACTGTGCGGTCGCCGGCAACGCCGTTTTGTCGGCGCATTACCACGAAGCGTCTCGCGAACGTGTAACTTATTGGTGTAAAAGACTTATGACCGTTGAAATCGAACTGAAATTTATTGCTACTCCCGCCGCGGTGGCCGCGTTACCGGCACAGTTGGCGGCATGGCCGCACCAGCATTCTGCACCGCAGCGTCTGACCAATATTTACTTTGAAACCGACGACAATTTTCTGCGCCGCCACGATATGGGGCTGCGCATCCGGGGGTTCGACGAACGCTTTGAGATGACCATCAAAACTGCCGGCTCGGTAGTCGCTGGTTTGCATCAGCGGCCGGAATACAACGTGGCGATCGCCGCACCGGAACTGGCGCTGGCACAATTCCCGGCGGACATCTGGCCGCAGGACTGTGATGTGTTCGCGCTACAGCAGCGGTTGCAGCCGCTGTTCCGCACCGACTTTGTACGTGAGAAGTGGGTGATCACTTACGATAACAGCCTGATCGAGGTTGGCCTCGACCAGGGAGAGGTGCGTGCTGGCGAACGGGTGGAACCGCTGTGCGAAATTGAACTGGAGCTCAAGCAGGGTGATACCGCCGACGTGCTGAAACTGGCTGCCGAACTGGCGCAGAACGGTGGTCTGCGTCAGGGGAGCCTGAGCAAGGCTGCACGCGGCTATCATCTGGCACAGGGCAACCCCGAGCGCCAGCGGCGGCCGTTGAATATCTTGAAAATGCCAGCAAAGTCCAGCGTTGAACAAGGAATGATTGCCGGTTTTGAACTGGCGCTGAACCATTGGCAGTATCACGAAGAGCTGTGGCTGCGCGGCGACGTGAAAGCGCGGCAGGGCGTTATTGAGGCCATTACCCTGATACGTCAGATATTGGTGGTGTTTGGCGGGCTGGTGCCGCGTAAGGCAAGTGCCGAACTGCGTAACCGACTGACCGCGCTGGAACCGTTGTTGGAGGACAGCAGCACCGAAGCGCAGGAGCTGTGTTTCGGCGTCGAGTACCTGCAATGTAAGTTGGCGCTTACATCATGGTTGGTGACCGGTGCATGGCGCGCCTTTGTCGATGCCAAGGCCCGCACCAGGCTTGAGGGATCATTCAAGCGTTTCTGCGACATCATGCTGGGACGCAGCGCAGCAGAGTTGAAAGAGGCGTTTAACCGCAGTCTGAATGACGATGAATATCAGGAACAATTGCCTCGCCTGACGCGCCAGCTGGCGGCGTTTGCCTTGCTTTCCGGCGCCTATCCAGACAGCGAAAGCGAGCCATACATCACCGCCTGGCGCGAACTGCAGGCGGCAGTGGCCGAACGTCGTCAGGGCTGGTATGAAGGTTGCCGCAAAAACGCCTTATCCCATGCGCCATTCTGGTTAAACGGCGCGGTTCGTTAATCACTTTTGGCCTGCCGGTGGCAGGCCACCGTCAGAGGCATTCATTATGTTGCCACTTTCAGCCCTCTTGCAGGCCCAGGCGCAGCAGATCGTTGAGCGTTTCCATGCTATCCAGGGCGCAGAGTTTACCCTTGGCGCGCATGAACAGCAGATCCTGGCGTCGAGCGATTTTATCAGCGATATGCTGCTCAGCCACCCGGAATGGCTGGATACTTTGCGCAGGCAGCCGCCGCAGCCGGACGAATGCCAGCATTACACCGCCTGGCTGCAAGACCTGCTGGAAGAAGTCCCTGATGAAGCAGCGCTGATGCGCACACTGCGCCTGTTCCGACGGGAAACCCTGGTGCGCATCGCCTGGGCGCAGGCGCAAAATCTCTGCAGCACCGAACAGACCTTGCGCCAGCTGAGCGCATTGGCGGAAACGCTGATCGTCAGCGCACGCGACTGGCTGTATCAAACCTGCTGTCGCGAATGGGGCACGCCGTGCAATGGCGAAGGCGTGCCGCAGCCGCTGCTGATCCTTGGCATGGGTAAACTGGGCGGCGGCGAACTGAACTTTTCTTCGGATATCGATCTGATTTTCGCCTACCCGGAAAATGGCCAGACCGAAGGCGGTCGGCGCCAGCTGGATAACGCCCAATTCTTTACGCGCCTCGGTCAGCGGCTGATCAAAGCGCTGGATCAGCAAACCATCGACGGTTTTGTCTATCGCGTCGACATGCGCCTGCGGCCGTTTGGCGACAGCGGCCCGCTGGTGATGAGCTTTGCCGCACTGGAAGACTATTACCAGGAACAGGGGCGCGACTGGGAGCGCTACGCGATGGTCAAGGCGCGTCTGATGGGCGGGTTTGACGATGCATACAGCCAGGAGCTGCGCAAGATGCTGCGGCCGTTCGTGTTCCGCCGCTACATCGATTTCAGCGTGATCCAGTCGCTGCGCAATATGAAAGGCATGATTGCACGTGAAGTGCGGCGCCGTGGGCTAAAGGACAACATTAAGCTGGGAGCCGGCGGCATTCGCGAAATCGAATTTATCACCCAGGTGTTTCAATTGATCCGAGGCGGGCGCGAGCCAGCATTGCAGGGGCGGGCGCTGTTGCCGACGCTGCAGGCGGTGGGCGAACTGGGGCTGTTGCCACCCGAGCAGGTGGTGCAACTGAGCGACGGCTATCTGTTCCTGCGTCGTCTGGAAAACCTGTTGCAGGCGATAGCCGATCAGCAAACCCAGACCCTGCCGCAGGATGCGCTCGATCAGGCGCGACTGGCCTGGGGCATGGGCGTTGCCGACTGGCCAACCCTGTTGCAACGTCTGGAGTACCATATGCAGGCGGTCAGGGCGGTGTTTGACCAGCTTATCGGCGACGACAGCCCCGATATCGGCGAAGATCCCCACTATCAGCATTATCACAGCCTGTGGCAGGATGCCCTGGAACAGCAGGAAATCGCACCGTTGACGCCGCATCTGGACGACGAGGAGCGGAGCATGATGTTGCGCACCATCGCCGAATTCCGCCACGATGTGGACAAGCGTACCATCGGGCCGCGCGGGCGCGACGTGCTGGATCAACTGATGCCGCGTTTGCTGGCGGCAGTCTGCCAGCGCAACGACGCGCCGACCGCGCTGGTGCGTCTGACGCAGCTGTTGTTGAGCATCGTCACCCGTACCACCTATCTGGAGCTGCTGGTGGAGTATCAGGCGGCGCTCAGCCACCTGATTCGCCTGTGCGCGGCGTCGCCGATGGTGGCCAGCCAATTGGCGCGCTATCCGCTGCTGCTGGATGAACTGCTTGACCCGTCAACGCTCTACCAGCCGGTAGCACCGGATGCCTATCGCAGCGAGCTGCGGCAGTATTTGCTGCGAGTCCCGGAAGATGACGAAGAACAGCGTCTGGAGGCGCTGCGGCAGTTCAAGCAGGCGCAGCAGTTGCGCATTGCCGCCGGTGATATTGCCGAAGCGCTGCCGGTAATGAAAGTGAGCGATCACTTAACCTATCTGGCGGAGGCGATCATCGACGCCGTGGTACAACAGGCGTGGAACGATATGGTGGCACGCTATGGCCAGCCGACCCACTTGCAAGAGCGTGAAGGTCGCGGGTTCGCGGTGATTGGCTACGGCAAGCTGGGCGGTTGGGAACTGGGCTACAGTTCCGATCTCGATCTGGTGTTCCTGCTGGATTGTCCGCCTGACGTGATGACCGACGGCGATCGTTGCATTGACGGCCGCCAGTTCTATCTGCGTTTGGCGCAGCGCGTGATGCACCTGTTCAGCACCCGAACCTCGTCCGGCATTCTGTATGAGGTGGACGCACGTCTGCGGCCATCCGGCGCGGCCGGCATGCTGGTCAGCACCGTGGAGGCCTTTGCCGATTATCAGCAGAACGAAGCCTGGACCTGGGAACACCAGGCATTGGTGCGGGCGCGTATCGTGTATGGCGATCCGGCACTGCATCAACGCTTCGATCAAATCCGCAGCCAGATCCTCTGCAAAACGCGCGTCGGCGCAACGTTGCAGCAGGAAGTGCGCGACATGCGCGAAAAAATGCGAAATCACCTCGGCAACAAGCAGCGCGAGCTGTTTGATATCAAAGCGGATGAGGGGGGGATAACGGATATCGAATTTATCGCCCAATATCTGGTCTTACGCTATGCCGCCGACGAACCGCGCCTGACGCGCTGGTCCGATAACGTGCGGATTTTCGAGTTGATGGCCAATTACGACATCATGCCGGAAGACGAAGCGCGTGCGTTGACCCGCGCTTATGTCACCATGCGCGATGAAATTCATCACCTGGCGTTGCAGGAGCACTCCGGCAAAGTCAGCAGCGAACTGTTCACCGCCGAGCGCGCACAGGTGCGCGCCAGCTGGAGCCAGTGGCTGGGTTAGACACCAGGTTTTTGCTGGTATCAACGGCGTCTGTGATACTATCGGCGCCATTAATTTTATGACCTGTTTGGAGTTATCGGATGAAAGTTACACTGCCTGATTTTCGCCGCGCCGGTGTACTGGTGGTTGGTGACGTCATGTTGGATCGCTATTGGTATGGGCCGACCAGCCGTATTTCACCGGAAGCCCCGGTACCGGTGGTCAAGGTGGATACCATCGAAGAGCGTCCCGGCGGTGCGGCTAACGTCGCGATGAACATTGCCTCGCTGGGCGCCAACTCGCGCCTGGTGGGCCTGACCGGCATTGACGATGCGGCGCGTGCGCTGAGCGCCAAGCTCAACGAAGTCAACGTACGTTGTGACTTCGTGTCGGTACCGACGCATCCGACCATCACCAAGCTGCGCGTGCTGTCTCGCAATCAGCAGCTTATTCGCCTTGATTTCGAAGAAGGTTTTTCCAACGTCGATCCACAGCCGATGCTGGAGCGCATTCAACTGGCGCTGCCGCAGATTGGCGCACTGGTGCTGTCCGATTACGCCAAGGGCGCGCTGAGCAAGGTGCAAGGCATGATCAAACTGGCGCGTGACGCCGGGGTGCCGGTATTGATCGATCCCAAAGGCACCGATTTTGAACGCTACCGTGGCGCGACGCTGCTCACGCCAAACCTTTCGGAGTTTGAAGCGGTGGTGGGCCACTGCAAGGACGAAGCTGAGCTGGTGCAACGCGGCATGAAGCTGGTGGCTGATTTCGAGCTTTCCGCGCTGCTGGTGACGCGTTCGGAACATGGCATGACGCTGCTGCAACCGGGTCGTCCGCCGTTGCATCTGCCAACGCAGGCGCAGGAAGTGTTCGACGTGACCGGCGCCGGCGACACGGTGATTGGCGTATTGGCCGCGGCGCTGGCCGCCGGCAATACGCTGGAAGAGTCGTGTTTCCTGGCAAACGCCGCCGCTGGCGTGGTGGTCGGCAAGCTGGGGACCTCCACCGTTTCGCCGATCGAGCTGGAAAATGCCATCCGTGGTCGAGCTGAAACCGGTTTTGGCGTGATGAGCGAAGCACAGTTGAAAGAGGCGGTGGCGCAGGCACGCCAGCGCGGCGAAAAAGTGGTCATGACCAACGGTATCTTCGACATTCTGCATGCTGGTCACGTCTCTTACCTGGCCAATGCCCGCAAACTGGGCGATCGCCTGATCGTCGCGGTCAACAGCGATGCATCTACCAAGCGCCTGAAGGGCGAAACCCGCCCGGTAAATGCGTTGGAAAACCGCATGATCGTGCTGGGCGCGTTGGAGGCGGTCGATTGGGTGGTGCCGTTTGAAGAAGACACGCCACAGCGCCTGATCGCCGATATCCTGCCGGATCTGCTGGTGAAAGGCGGCGATTACAAACCGGAAGAGATTGCTGGCAGCGCTGAAGTGTGGGCCAACGGCGGCGACGTGAAAGTGCTGAACTTTGAAGATGGTCTGTCAACGACCAATATCATCAAAGCCATCAAGGACGGGCGCGGTTAATCACGCCGCTGCAACGAGAACATCTTGCGTGGGCGTGCCTGACGCCCCTGATTGCGGTGGTTGCCAGTGAGTGGATTAAAACAGGAACTGGGGTTGGCGCAGGGAGTGGGCCTGTTGTCCACCTCGCTGCTCGGCACCGGGGTGTTTGCCGTGCCGGCGTTAGCGGCCCAGCTGGCGCAGGGGGATAGCCTGTGGGCCTGGCCGCTGCTGATTGCATTGGTGTTCCCGATTGCCATCGCCTTTGCCGCGTTAGGACGTCACTTCCCCAGCGCCGGCGGTGCGGCGCATTTTGTCGGTATGGCGTTTGGTCCGCGTATGGCCAAGGTCACCGCCTGGCTGTTCCTGTCGGTGATCCCGGTGGGTTTGCCCGCCGCCTTGCAAATCGCCGCCGGTTTCTGGCAGGCAACGCTCGGGTGGAGTGCCAACGGCCTGCTGCTGGTGCAAATCGCCACGCTGATGGCCATCTGGTTGCTCGGTACCCGCAGCGCCGGCTCCAGCGCTAATATTCAAACCCTGATCGCGATCCTGGTGGTGGCTCTGGTGGCTGCCATCTGGTGGAAAGGTGGGATCAGACCGGCGCATATTCCTTGGCCGGCGCTCGATGAGATTTCTCCTCCCAAGCTGTTTCATGCCCTGGCGGTGATGTTCTGGTGCTTCGTCGGACTGGAGGCCTTTGCGCATCTGGCGACGGAGTTTCGCCAGCCGGAACGCGACTTCCCGCGCGCTTTGCTGCTGGGTCTGCTGGTGGCCGGCCTGGTGTACTGGGGCTGTACCGTCGCGGTGCTGCACTTTCACGCCTACGGTGAGCACCAGGCGGCTGCGGCCTCGCTGCCCGCTATCGTGGTGCAGCTGTTTGGCCAGCATGCGCTGTGGATTGCCTGCGTGATCGGTTATCTGGCCTGTTTCGCCAGCGTGAATATCTATACCCAGAGTTTTGCCCGGCTGGTGTGGTCGCAGGCGCAGAGCAAGCCCGGCAGCGCCTTGGCGCAATTGTCCGCCGGACAGGCACCGGTCAATGCGCTCAGCGCAGTGGTGGGCAGCTGCTTGCTGTTTACCTTGCTGATCTACGCGCTTGATTTGCCGCTGGACACGCTGCTGGTGTACGCCAACGGAATCTTCGTGCTGATTTATCTGCTGTGCATGCTGGCGGGCTGCCGCATTTTATTGGGCCGTTCGCGCTGGATGGCGGCGGTTGGCACGCTGCTGTGCCTGCTGTTGCTGGTGATTATCGGCTGGAAAAGTCTCTACGCGCTGGCGATGTTGGTGCTGATTTGGCTGGTGTTGCCGCGCGGCAAGGCGTAAGAAATACAGGGCTGAACCGGCGTTCAGCCCCGATCCGGCAAGCGATTTATTCTTCTTCCTGCTTTGGCGTGCCGGTCTGCTTGCTTTCCAGCTCGGCCAGACGCTGCTCCAGCAGAGCCAGTTTTTCGCGCGTGCGCAGCAGAACCTGAGTCTGTACGTCAAACTCTTCGCGATTGACCAGGTCCAGGCGGGTCAGCTGCGCTTGCAGCACCTGACGGATTTTCTTTTCTACGTCTTCCCCGAATTCACGGACACCCTTGGGCATGGATTCATGTACCTGGCGTGCGATCTGTTCAATTTTTTTCGGGTCAATCATGGCGTATCCCTTTCAGAATGTAATGGCTGTTGCCTAGTGTAATGCGAGTTGCCCGCTGGATAAACTAACTTTCACCTTGCCGATATGCATGATAAGTGCACGCTTTGCCAATTGCCTCGGATAATCATTAGCGTTATAGTCATAACGCTTATTCTCAGGGCGGGGTGAAAGTCCCCACCGGCGGTAAATCATCTTCTACGGTGAAAGCCCGCGAGCGCTCAGCCAGCCTTTGGGTCGGTTAGAGGTCAGCAGATCCGGTGTAATTCCGGGGCCGACGGTTATAGTCCGGATGGGAGAGAGTAACGGTAACTGCCGGGCTTACGCCCGCTTGCGTTATTTTTGGCTATCTCTACGCCACTCCTCAAGATCGCCCTGGTTCTGGTAATCCATAAATTTAATGAGGTTTTTTACCATGAATCAGACGCTACTTTCAGACTTCGGCACGCCGGTAGAACGCGTTGAACGCGCGTTGGACGCATTGCGCAATGGGCGCGGCGTTATGGTGCTTGATGATGAAAATCGTGAAAACGAAGGTGACATGATCTTCGCCGCCGAAACCATGACCGTGGAGCAGATGGCGCTGACCATTCGCCACGGCAGCGGCATCGTTTGCCTGTGTCTCACCGAAGAACGCCGTCAGCAGCTTGAGCTGCCAATGATGGTGACCAACAACTCCAGCCAGTTCCAGACCGCCTTCACCGTGACCATTGAAGCGGCGCAGGGCGTTACCACCGGCGTTTCCGCCGCAGACCGCCTGACTACCATTCGTGCGGCAATTGCCGACAATGCCAAACCGAGCGATCTGAACCGCCCGGGCCACGTGTTCCCGTTGCGCGCACAGCCGGGTGGCGTGCTGAGTCGTCGTGGCCACACCGAAGCGACCATCGATATGGTGGCGCTGGCCGGTTTTAAACCCGCTGGCGTACTCTGTGAACTGACCAACGATGATGGCACCATGGCGCATGCGCCGGAAGTGATCGCGTTCGCCAAGCAGCACGAGATGCCGGTGCTGACCATCGAAGATCTGGTGGCCTACCGCCAGATGCACGAAAAGCAGGCGAGCTGATGTTCTGCCAGGGTGTTGCGTGCGACACCTGTGGCCGATAGGCAGATAAAAAAGGCTGAACCTGGTTCAGCCTTTTTGCATTTTTAGCATTAACCGATGCCGCCGCTTTGCAGCAGCGTCAGGCTAAAACCCATCACTGCCATACCGCACAATACGCCGTAACTGGGGTTATTATGCGGATCGATCTCTTTTGCCAGTGGCATCAGTTCATCTACCGACAAGGCCACCATAATGCCGGCCACCGCCGCCATGATTGAGGCCATCACCACCGGGGAAATCATCGGGCCAAGCAGCACAAACGCCAGTACCCCGCCGAGAATTTCTGCCAACCCCGATATTCCCGACCAGAACAGCGCTTTGGTTTTTGACCCGGTAGCGGCGTACACCGGCCCGGCCACCGCCAGACCTTCGGGAATGTTATGCATGGCAACGGCTAACGCGATGCCCATGCCCAGTTCCAGATCGGCGCTGGCGGTGACGAAGGTGGCAATGCCCTCCGGGAAGTTATGCAGACTGATGCCGAGCGTCAGCAGGATCGCGGTGCGCTTCAGATTGAGCGGTTTGAGCGGCTTCTGCACCAGATCCTGCGGGTGCTGGTGCGGCAACATGCGATCGAGCGCAAAATACCCCAGCAGGCCGAACATGAACATCCCATAGCCCAGCATTGGCGACATGCCCGGCGTATGCAGCGCGGCAGGCAGCATTTCCATTAGAGAAATCAACAGCATAATCCCGGCGGCGAAACCGAGGGCAAACGCCAGCAGCCGGTTGGAGGGCTTCTGTCCGATGATGCCGAACAGCGCGCCTACGAAGGTTGCACCACCGGCCAGCAGAGTCAAAATCAGCGGTACCGACATCGTGGTCCTCTATGCTAATGATAATTATTCATATTCTGATACTAACAGAGTAAAGGTATAAATCGAGTGGATTTGCCTGATTGTTCTTATTGATTTAACCGTTCAAATTTCTTGAATATCTTCATCACGCTTATCCGACTGTGTCGCGCTGACAAACGGCGTAAGGTAGTCAGCAGTAACGTTGAACCTTCAGCAAAGGATAAGTTATGACCACTTCTCGCATGCCTGCTCTGTTCCTCGGCCATGGTAGCCCGATGAACGTATTGGAAGAAAACCGCTATACCGCAGCGTGGCGCCAACTGGGCGAAACGCTGCCGCGGCCGAAGGCAATTCTGGCGATCTCTGCCCATTGGTATACCCGCGGTACTGCGGTAACGGCGATGGAATTTCCCAAAACCATTCACGATTTTGGCGGTTTCCCGCAGGCGCTGTTTGATACGCAATACCCAGCGCCGGGTTCACCGGCGTTGGCTGCGCAGGTGCAACAGTTGCTGGCACCGACCACGGTCACGGCCGATACCGGCGAATGGGGGCTCGACCATGGCAGTTGGGGAGTGTTGATCAAGATGTATCCGCAAGCGGATATTCCGGTGGTGCAATTGAGCATCGACGGTACGCAACCGGCGGAATATCACTTTGAACTGGGCAGGAAACTGGCGGCGCTGCGTGAGCAGGGGGTGATGATGGTGGCCAGCGGCAACGTGGTGCATAATTTGAGAAAGGTGAAATGGCAGGGCGACACCAGCCCGTACCCGTGGGCCGAGTCGTTTAATCGCTATGTGCGAGACAACCTGACCTACCGGGGCGAACACCATCCTCTGGTGAATTTTATGCAGCACGAGGGGGCGGCGCTGTCCAACCCGACGCCGGAACACTATCTGCCGTTGCTGTACGTGCTGGGCAGTTGGAACGGTGAGGAGCCGATTGGCGTACCGATTGACGGCCTGGAAATGGGCGCGTTGAGTATGCTGTCGGTGCAGGTGGGCTAAAACAATGCCAGCGTATCGCTGGCATTGTTGGTTAATCGAGGATGATATGCGGATAAAAGCGTGACAGATCCTGGGTGATCGGTTCACGATCCTCTCGCAGGCCAATGCCACACGGCCGATCGTCCACCAGCCAACTGCCGATCAGCGTGTAGTTGCCGTCGAACTGTGGCAGCGGATGGAATTGCTGCACGATCATGCCTTCTTCGCCATACGGGCCGTCAACCCGCGCCACTTCCTGACCGTTTTTCACAATCTTGATGTTGGCGCCTTCGCGGGAGAACAGCGGTTTGACGACGTAGTGATCGAGCGTCGGGTGCCGATCTTCGGCAAAATAGGCCGGCAGCAGGTTCGGGTGATCCGGGAACATTTTCCACAGCATCGGCAACAGCGCCTTATTGGAGATAATGCTTTTCCAGGCGGGCTCCAGCCAGCGAACACCGGCGTCTTCCAGCTTGGTGGAGAACATTTCGCGCAGCATGAACTCCCAGGGATACAGTTTGAACAGGTTGCCGATGACCTGGTTTTGCAGATCGGTGAACTGGCCTTTTTCGCCGAGGCCAATCTCTTCCATAAACAGGAATTCGGTGGCGATGCCAGCCTCTTGCGCGCAGTCTTGCAAATATTGCACCGTACCGCGATCTTCCTCGCTGTCCTGACAGCAAGCCATATGCAGCAGCTGGAATCCGTGCTGAGCTTTCAGTTCGCCAAAACGTTCAATCAGTTTCTCTTGCAGGCTGTTGTACTGGTCCGCCTGTGCGTCCAGTTTGCCGGCATTGATCTGGTCTTCCAGCCAGATCCACTGGAAGAACGCCGCCTCGTAAAGTGACGTTGGGGTATCGGCGTTGTTTTCCAGCAGTTTCGGTGGGTTAACGCCGTCATAGGCCAGATCGAGGCGTGAATAGAGCGACGGCGTATTGGTGCGCCATGAGCTGCGCACGAATTCCCAGGTGTGTTTCGGAATACGGAATTTGGCCAGCAGCTCATCGCTGTCGACCACGGTTTCAACCACTTGCAGGCACATCTGATGCAGTTCGGCGGTGGCGCTTTCGATCTCGTCGATTTGCGCTAGCGTGAACTGATAATAAGCGTCTTCCCGCCAATAGGGTTCGCCATACATGGTGTGGAAGTTGAAGCCGAATTCCGCCGCCTTTTCACGCCAGTCCGGGCGTTCTGCAATTGCAACGCGTTTCATGCCTTAACCACCCATGCTGCGTGAGCCGGATGTCGCACTGCTGCGCTGCAT
Organism: Serratia odorifera; assembly: GCF_041448735.1. Classification (NCBI taxonomy): domain Bacteria; kingdom Pseudomonadati; phylum Pseudomonadota; class Gammaproteobacteria; order Enterobacterales; family Yersiniaceae; genus Serratia; species Serratia odorifera. Next base: position 225,686 of record NZ_JBGMUT010000003.1, read on the forward strand.
GCTGGTCTGCTTGGCAACCGACTCACCGAAGCCGCCGCGGGTGATGGTATTGGTCACCGGCGGTTTTGGCGCCATGGCGGTTTTTGGCACCGTCATGGTACGCCCGCCGGCGGTGGCCGGACCGTAGTTCTTGCCGCTGGCGTCAACAAACTTGCCGTTCGCCGGGCTGGCCGGGTTTTTTGAGGTGAACAGCGGCTGCTGGGCAAAGCCGGAACCGCCCATCATGCGTCCCATCATGTAGCCGGCCATCAGCGGCATCCAGAAACTGCCGCTGCTTTGCGACTCGGCCGCCATGCCGGCCTGCGCCGGTGCCTGGGTACATTGCGCTTCACCGAATTCGGCCACGCAGTCTTCACGGCTGGCGTACTTCGGTGCGGTTTTTTCGGCTTCTTTCAGTGCGTTGTTGTAAGCGGTGGTGCACTGCTCGCTCATCGACGGGTTACTGCGCGAACAGTCGTCGGCATTCTGGTACAGCGAGACCGTTTCATCCGTCTTTTCACAGCCGGCCAGCATAAACACTGCGCTGATCGCCAAAGCCACCGGGGCAACGCGGTAGCTGCGCCAGGATTTGCGGAACGTCTCTTGGTTGATGTTTTTTGTCCGTTTCATCGTTGTTAATCCCATCGTGCGGGCTGTTTTCGCCCTTTCCCAGTAGTGGCGTAAGGATAGGGGAAAGATGCTCAAAATTAAAGCTGAATCCCAGGCCTGGCGCGACTCTTTACGCAGCTATACGTTTTGCTGTGCGCCAGTTCTCTTTACTGCTGAAAAAACACGCTTCGCTGTTTCAAAATGAAACCCCAGCTGCCGATTGGTGTTCCATAATGAAACAAAAAACCGGCTGATCGCCAAGTGATTGTGGCGTCGTATAGTCACCGTTGACCACCCCCCGATCCCGCTGTCCCCTACAGAGGAGTTAACCGTGAAAAAGCTTATTAATCAGGTTGAAACAGTATTGGACGAGCAACTGCTCGGCCTGGGCGAAGCGCACCCCGAACTGCGGGTGCATCAGGATCCGCTGTTTGTCACCCGCGCCGATGGTCCGGTGGCGGGCAAGGTGGCGATCCTCTCCGGCGGCGGCAGTGGCCATGAACCGATGCACTGCGGTTTCGTTGGTGAGGGTATGCTCGACGGTGCCTGTCCGGGCGAGATTTTCACCTCGCCGACGCCGGACAAGATGTACGAATGCGGCTTGGCGATTGACGGCGGCGCCGGTGTGCTGCTGCTGATCAAGAATTACACCGGCGACGTGCTGAATTTTGAAACCGCCACGGAGCTGCTGCACGACGGCGGCATACCGGTGGCAACGGTGCTGGTGGACGACGACGTGGCGGTGAAAGACAGCCTGTTTACCGCAGGACGGCGTGGCGTTGCCAATACCGTACTGATGGAAAAACTGCTTGGCGCGGCGGCACAGCGCGGCGATACGCTGGATGATCTGGTGACGCTGGGTCACCGCTTGAACAATCAGGGACATTCAATCGGCATTGCCCTGGGCGCCTGTACCGTACCCGCGGCCGGTAAACCGTCGTTTACGCTGGCGGAAAACCAGATGGAGTTCGGCGTGGGCATTCACGGCGAGCCGGGCATTGAACGGCGGCCATTCACTACGCTTAACCACGCGGTGGATGACATGTTCCATACGTTGATAGAACACGGCAATTATCAGCGCACCTTGCGCGTCTGGCAGCGGGCGCAAGGCGAATGGCGCGATGATGTACAGGTAAAAAAGCCGCTGATGCGTGGCGATCGGGTGATTGCGCTGGTGAATAACCTGGGGGCGACGCCACTGTCAGAGCTGTACGGCGTTTACCACCGTCTGGCAGAGCGCTGTGCGGAGGCGGGAATCATCATCGAACGCAACCTGATCGGCGCATATTGCACTTCGCTGGACATGCAGGGCGTTTCCATCACGCTGTTGAAAGTGGACGATCCATTGTTGGCGCTGTGGGATGCGCCGGTGAAAACCCCTGCGCTACGTTGGGGCTGCTGAGGAGAACAGATGATGCTGACAAAACAACAGGTGGTTGACTGGCTGATGCGCTGCGGCGAGGTCTTTGCCCGTGAACGAGACTTTCTGACTCAATTGGACACCGACATCGGCGATGCCGATCATGGCCTCAACATGAACCGTGGCTTTAATAAAGTGGTAGAAAAACTGCCGTCGGTGGCGGACAAGGATATCGGTTTCATCCTGAAGAACACCGGCATGACGTTGCTGTCCAGCGTTGGCGGTGCGAGCGGTCCGCTGTTCGGCACGTTTTTCATTCGCGCCGCGCAGGCGGCCAATGCCAAGCAAAGTCTGGATCTGGCGGAATTGCAGCACATGATGCAGGAAGGGGTCGAGGGGGTGGTGATGCGGGGTAAGGCGGAGCCGGGCGATAAAACCATGTGTGACGCGTGGTGGCCGGTGGTCGAGAGCCTGCGGCAATCGGCGCAACAGCAACTGAGCGTGGCGCAAGCCTTGCAACGGGCGGCAGAGTGCGCGCAGCAGGCGGTGGAAGCAACGATTGCCATGCAGGCGCGCAAGGGGCGAGCCAGCTACCTCGGCGAGCGCAGCATCGGTCACCAGGATCCGGGTGCCACGTCGGTAATGTTGATGGTGAAAACGCTGGCGGAAATCGCCGCCTAGGCGGGAGGCAAAATGATCAATATCGTAGTGGTTTCTCACAGCGCGTTACTGGCGCAGGGCGTTCAGGCGCTGGCGCAACAGATGATGCGCGGCGACGGCTGTAAACTGGCGCTGGCGGCGGGGGTTGATGATGAACAGCATCCCATCGGTACCGACGCGATAAAAGTCATGGCGGCGATTGAAGCGGTGGCAGACGGCGATGCCATCGTAGTGTTGATGGATTTGGGCAGCGCAGTGCTGAGCGCGGAAACCGCGCTGGAGCTGCTGGATCCGGCGTTGGCGGCCAAGGTATCGCTGTGCGCCGCGCCGCTGGTGGAGGGCACGCTGGCGGCGATCGTTGCGGCCAATTCGGGAGCCGGGCTGGAGCAGGTGTTGGCCGAAGCGCGTGGCGCATTACAGGCCAAGCAGGCGCAGTTGGGCGAAGCGACGCCAGCCAGCAAATCGCTGAGCCTGCCGCTAAACCAGGGAAAAAGCGTCAGTTGGACGGTGCAAAATGCCCATGGTCTGCATGCACGCCCGGCAGCACGGCTGGCGGAAACGCTGGCGCCGTTCGATGCCGAACTGGTGCTGGAAAAGGCCGGCCAATGCGCCAATCCGCGCAGTTTGAATCAGTTGGCGCTGCTGCAGGTTCGCCAGGGTGATAGCGTGCGGCTGATCGCCAGCGGCACGCAGGCCGATCTGGCCCTGGCCGCTTTCCAGGCGCTGGCGGAACAGCATTTTGGCGAAACGGTTTCAGCTCACCAACAACCTTCGCTGCACGGTATTCCCGTGGAGGAGAGCGTCAGTAGCGGCCCGGTGTTGCAGGTTTACAGTTTCTGGCCGACGCTAGCGGAACGCAAGATCGGCGCTGACGACATTCTCAACGAGCAGCAGCGGCTGCGTGAAGCCTTGCAGCATACGCTGAGCGATTTGAACCGGCTGGCGGAGCGTACCGCGACCTTGATCGGCAAACCGCAGGCGGGAATATTCGGCGCGCACAGCATGTTGCTGGACGATCCGGATCTGCAACAGGCGGCCTATACGCGTATCGCCCAGCAGTTTTGCAGCGCCGAGCAGGCATGGCGGCAAGAGCTGGAGGCCATCGCCGCCGATTATCGCACGCTGGACGACGAGTATCTGCGCGCGCGCGAACTGGACGTGCGCGATATGCTGCGCCGTACCCTGAGCCATTTGCAGCGGCAGACTATTCCACCGATCGTCTTGACCACGCCGGCGATCCTGGTAATGGATGAGCTGATGCCGTCGGAAGTGGTGATGCTGGATCGCCGCATGGTATTGGGCATTTGCCTGAGTGGCGGCCACGCGCTGTCACACAGCGCAATTCTGGCCAAGGCGATGGGCATTCCGATGGTGGTTGGCATGAGCGATTGTCTGAGCAAAACCCGTAGCGGTCAACAAGCCATGCTGGATGCCGCGCGCGGCGTGCTGCAGCTCAGCCACTAGGCGCGCAGCTTGAACTGGCGGATATCGATTTGATAATGCTTTATTTTCCGCCACAGCGTGGTGCGGCCGATCGCCAGCAATTGGGCCATTTCGTTTAACTGTCCACGGCTGACGCTGGCCGCGTGCAGGATCGCCTGACGTTCGGTTTCCGCCAGCGTGGGCGTGGTGATGGTCGGCGGGAGGTCAGACGCCAGCTGCTGGCCCAGCAGATGGGCGGGTAAATCCGCCAGTTGAATATGGTGGTTATGGCAGATCATGGCCGCGCGCTCCACCACGCCTTTCAGTTGCAGATCGTTGCCGGGCCACGGGTATAACCCGAGCTGGGTCAAGACGTCATGATCCACCCGGAAGCGGCATTGAAAATGCAATTCCAACGCGTGTAAATGATGGTGTACCAACAGCGGAATGTCGTCCAGACGCTGGCGTAGCGGCGGGATCTGGATTTCGAACGCCTGCAGACTGTAAAACAGCTGGCGGCGGAAGCGGTTTTGCTGCACCAACAGCGGTAGATTGGCGGCGCTGGTGGCGATGATGCGTACATCGACCGGGATCACCCGGTTGGAATTGAGGCGCATGACAATGCCGGTTTTCAGCACCTGCAACAGCGCTGACTGCATATCCGGCGGTAAATACTCAATCTGTTCCAGATACAGTGTGCCGCCGTTGGCCAGCTCGAATTTGCTTAATTGTCCGGCCCGCTCTTCGTTGGCATCGCTGCCCAGCAGATCGCGCAGGCCCTGCGCTTCGGGCATCAGTTGGCAGTTGAGGGCGATATACGGCCCGGCGGCGCGTTCGCTGGCATTGTGAATCGCCTGGCCCAGCAGTTCCTTGCCTACCCCCTCTTCACCACACAGCAAAATCGGCTGATTACCCTTGGCGGCCTGTTGGCCATAGCGGATCAGGCGGCGCATCTCCAGCGAGCCGGACGGCATTTGCTCAAAGGTATGGCTGACGCGGCCAAGCTGGCTGCTGACGTAACGGCGCAGCGGTTCCAGCGGATGCAGCAGGGCGATAAAGCCACAGTGGTTGCCGTCGGGGATCGGCTTCAAGGTCAGCAGCGCGGCGATAAACTGTTGCTGGTTTTCGAAGGTGACCTCCATATGCTGCAACGGTTGCCGCTGCTCGATGGCGCGCTTGAGCATTGCCGGCAGCGTCAGCAGTTGCGCCAGCGGTTTCCCCAGGCTGTGCTGAACGTCGAGTTTCAGCATTGCTGCCGCGCGCTGGTTGAGGTATTGCAGATAACCCCGGTGATCCCAGGCCATGACGCCATCGTCCACGCCGTCGAGCAAGCCATAAAGCTGGTTCAGGTGGCGGTTGGATTCAGCCAGTAAACCGTCGGCATTCAACGAATTGCCGATCTCGCGCGCCAGCGCCAGCGTCAGTGACAGGTCGCCGGCGGCGGCGGCGATGAGTTGACAGCCGAGCGCAATGGCGCCGCGTTGACGGCCGCTGTTGTCATACACCGGTGTGGCGCAGAATGACCAGTCATGTAACGCCTCACGCACATGCTGCTTGCCGCTGACCTGAATCGGATGCCCTTCGGACGCCGCCAGCGACGGCGCATTGGTGCCGATATCGCCTTCCGCCCAGTAAGCGCCGGGCAGCAAACCCAACTGCGCCAGCCGTTGGCATGTGGTGATATCGCCGCACTGCCACAGCATACAGCCGCTTTCATCGAGGATTATCAGCACGCAACGGCGTTGCTCCATGTATTCGTAAGCGTCCTCCAGCGCCGCCTGACCCAGCGTCAGCAAATCGTTTTTGCGCTGGCAGACGGAGCTGAAGGTGCTGCCCAGCGCGCGCTGGGGCGCCTTCCACACCGACGGGCGCATCAACGTGCGGCAACGCAGCCAGGAGGCATAAATGGCCGCTGGCGGACGCTGTGACGGCGGCAACGCGCCGTCAGCCATCAGGCGCTGCCAGAGTGGGAGATTCTCCATCGCGTTGCGTCCACAGGTTCACGGGGAAAGGATAATACTAAACCGAAGGGAGAGAGGCTGGCTGTGAACCGGCGAGCATTCGGCATAAAAAAGGGGCGTGGCTGACGCCACCCCCCGATATCGTGCCAGACCAGGCTATCAGTTTTGGAACGGATTGCGCGGTTGGCTAGCGGTGGTGGCCGGTGCGCTGGTACGTGGCGCCGGTGCCGAGGACACGCTGCGACTGGCAGGTACTGGCGCGGTCGTCTGCTGCATTGGCGCGTTGTCCTGGTAGCCGTCGGCATAGGCGTCTTGTGCGCTGTTCTGCGGTGCCACGGCGTCTGGCGCGGTTGACACCGGTTTACCCAGCGCGCTGTTCAGCATCATCAGATCGTTTTCGTTCAGCGTGCCGAGCGCAGATTTGATGTTCAACTGGTTGATCAGATAGGTATAACGCGCATCGGACAGGTTGCGTTTGGCGTCATAAAGCTGAGTGGTGGCGTCAAGCACGTCGACGATGGTGCGGGTGCCCACCTGATAGCCGGCTTCCATGGCATCCAGGGAGCTTTGCGCGGAGATCACCGCCTGTTTATACGCGTTGATGCTGCTGATCGAGGCATTGACGTTATTGAACGACGAACGCACGGTCTGCACCACCGTACGGTGCGAGCTTTCCAGCTGTTCGCTGGCACCGACGAAGCTGTACTGCGCCTGCTTGACCTGAGAGTTGGTCTGGCCGCCGCTGTAAATCGGCAGATTGAAACTTACGCCGATCTTGTTCTGGCCAACGTCCGAATCCTCGGTACGATTACGCGAGCCGCCGTTGTTGGTATTGGTAATACCGGTTGAGGCGCTCATGTCGATGGTCGGCATATAACCGGTCTGTGCATATTTGATCTGCTCGCGGGCCAGATCCTGGCTCAGACGGGCGGACAGCAAGCTCAGGTTGCGCGCTTCGGCTTCCTTCAGCAGGTTATTGACCGCGTCCGGGCGCTTGGTGGCGAAGCTGTCGGTGTTCAGCGAGGCCAGTTCCGGATAGAAGGCGCCGGTGACCTGACGCAGTGATTCCAGCGCGTTGTCCAGCGCATTGCGGGCGCTGACTTCTGCCGCCAGCACGGTATCGTAATTGGATCGGGCGTTTTGCACGTCGGTAATGGCGACCAGGCCGACGTTAAAACGCTGGGTAGTCTGATCGAGCGTGCGGTACACCGCATCTTTCTGCGCCTGGGTGTAGCTCAGGGTGTCAATCGCCTTCAATACGTTGAAGTAGGCGGTGGCGGTATTGAGAATCAGCTGCTGTTCAGCGGTCTGGAAGGTAACGTCGGAAATACCGGCGGTTTTTTCCTGCAGCGTCAGCGCACGCCATTTGGACATGTCAAAAATGGTCTGAGTCAGCGCCAGCGAGCCGCTGGTGGTATCGGAATTGGTATCTTTGATATCACGATAACCACTGCCGTAAGTATACCCGGCGGTCAAACCCAGCTGCGGCAGCAACGGGCTGCGCGATTCGTTGATTTTTTCGAATGCGGCATCACGGTCAGCGGCAGACTTGCGCAGATCCGGGTTACTTTCCCTCGCCTGTTTGTAAACCTGCAGCAGGTTCTCTGCCTGGCTCATTGCACTGAAGCCGCCCAGGCTCAGTCCGATAAGAAGGGGGAGCAGTTTCTTCATTTGCATTCCTTGTTGTGCAGCAATATTGGTATGTTAGCGCTGACGATAGTCGAAATAGTTGCCGATTCTAACAGAGTCTTCGGTTCGCATAAGGTGGCTGAATGTGCCATCCGCGGGAACTTTTATCTTTCGAATGCCCTGTGAGCACTGGCTGAAATGCCTGCGCACTTCGCACCTGATATCATGGTCAACAATCTACCACAAAGCGGCGAAAGAAAGTCTCGCCGTTTCTGTCATCAAAACTGTTTATTTTATCGGCATACTCACGCAGGAGAAGAGTGCTTATGAGCCGTCCGCAGCCTACGCCCGTTACTTTCGATAAAAATGATGTAGAAATTATTGCACGTGACACGCTTTATCGTGGTTTTTTTTCACTCAATTTATACCGTTTTCGTCACCGGTTGTTCAATGGCGAGATGAGCGGCGAGGTCCGACGCGAGATTTTTGAACGCGGACACGCCGCGGTGCTGCTGCCTTACGACCCACAGCGCGACCAGGTGGTACTGGTGGAACAACTGCGCATCGCCGCGGTCGATACTTCCGAGTCCCCCTGGTTACTGGAAATGGTGGCGGGCATGATCGAAGTCGGTGAAAGCGTTGAGGATGTCTGTCGCCGAGAAGCGCTGGAGGAGGCGGGCATTGTGGTTGGGCGCTGCAAGCCGGTACTGAGCTACCTCGCCAGCCCGGGCGGCACCAGCGAACGGCTGTCGATTATGGTGGGCGAAGTGGACGCCAGCACCGCAGAAGGCATCCATGGGCTGGCTGAAGAGAATGAAGATATCCGAGTCCATGTGGTGAGCCGCGAACAGGCTTACCGTTGGGTTGAAGAGGGCGCGATTGATAATGCGGCATCGGTGATTGCATTGCAGTGGCTGGCGTTGCACCATGAATCGCTCAGAGCAGAGTGGATCAAGTAAATGACAAAGCGCTACACCCCTGATTTCCCGGAAATGATGAGACTGTGCGAAACCAACTTCGCGCAATTGCGTCGCTTGCTGCCGCGCAATGACCAAGTGGGCGAAACGGTGACTTATCAGGTGAGCAGCGCGCATTATCGTCTGACGATAATGGAATCCACGCGCTATACCACGCTGGTGGAAATCGAACAAACCTTCCCGGCGGTCAGCTATTGGAGCCTGCCGGCGATGACGGTACGGCTGTATCACGACGCGATGGTTGCGGAAGTGTGTGCCAGTCAGCAGATCTTTCGCTTTAAAGCGCGTTATGATTATCCTAATAAAAAGTTGCATCAACGCGACGAAAAGCATCAAATTAACCAGTTTCTTGCTGATTGGCTGCGCTACTGTTTAGCGCATGGGGCAATGTCGGTTCCGGTTTGCTAGGCACCCCCAATGCGTCAAGCGGCCTCTTTGTTGGCTGCCTTTGCTCACCCTGGTCGCCTGGCGGTCAGATACCAGGGATGATGAGCGTCGGCTCACCCGGTGGGCCAACGCAAGCGTTGTTCAAATCGGTCTGCGACCCATTTGCCGTTCAGTTGCCGTCTCGACGCAGCGCGATGCGGTAGGGATATGGACTGAGATAACAAAGGACACCATTTGGAAAGCCTGTTGAAACTGCCCGTGGCGAGTGGGGCCAAGGTCAGGATTTTACAAATAACCGATACCCACCTTTTTGCCGGCGAGAATGAGACCTTGCTGGGCATCAACACTTACCGCAGTTATCACGCGGTATTGGATGCCATCTGCGCGCAGCAACGGGAATACGATCTGATTGTCGCTACCGGTGACCTGGCACAGGATCATTCCCTCGAGGCCTACCGGCATTTTGCCGACGGCATCGCGCAACTGCCTGCGCCATGCGTCTGGCTGCCGGGCAATCACGATTTTCAGCCGGCAATGGTCGACGCATTGGCGGCGGCGGGCATTTCCCCGTCAAAGCAGGTTCTACTGGGCGACGGCTGGCAGGTGATCCTGCTGGACAGCCAGGTGTTCGGCGTGCCGCACGGCGAGCTGAGCGAATACCAGTTGGAATGGCTGGAGCGTTGTTTGCAGGCGTATCCCGAGCGTGCCACGCTGTTGCTGCTGCATCATCATCCGCTGCCGTCCGGCTGCACCTGGCTCGATCAGCACAGCCTGCGTAACCCGCACATGCTGGACGTCGTTCTGCAGCGCTATCCGAAGGTAAATACCCTGCTGTGCGGGCATATTCATCAGGATCTTGATCTGGCCTGGCACGGTCGCCGCGTGTTGGCCAGTCCGTCGACCTGCGTGCAATTCAAGCCGCATTGTACTAATTTTACCATCGATGACGTTTCTCCTGGCTGGCGCTATCTCGATCTGCTGCCGGATGGCCGCGTGGAAACGCAGGTCTTCCGCCTGGAAAACGATGATTTCCGCCCCGACATGGATTCGGATGGATATTGATGTCAACGCTGCTTTATCTACACGGCTTCAACAGCTCCCCCCAATCGGCCAAGGCGTCGTCGTTCAAGGCGTGGCTGGCTGAACATCATCCACATATCGAGATGCTGGTGCCGCAACTGCCACCTTACCCGGCAGAGGCCGCTGAACTGCTGGAAAATCTGGTGATGGAGCGTGCCGGGCAGACGTTGGGCGTGGTGGGGTCGTCGCTGGGGGGCTATTATGCCACCTGGCTGTCGCAGTGTTTTGCGCTGCCAGCAGTAGTGGTAAATCCTGCTGTGAAGCCGTTTGAGCTGCTGATTGACTACCTTGGGCAAAACGAGAACCCCTACACCGGTCAACAATATGTGTTAGAGTCTCGTCACGTTTACGATCTGAAAGTGATGCAGATCGACCCCTTGGAGTCGCCGGATCTGATCTGGCTGCTGCAGCAAACGGGCGATGAAATTCTCGATTACGGCCAGGCAGTGGCGTATTACAGCGCCTGCCGGCAAACGGTGGAGTCAGGTGGAAACCATGCCTTCGTCGGTTTCGAGCACTACTTCCCGCAGATTGTGGGTTTTTTAGGGCTCAACGCGGTCTGAACGGACCGTCCGGCACCTTCCTTTAACCACGAAAAAATAATCTACGATGACTCAATCCAGCTATAACGCTGATGCCATTGAAGTACTCAGCGGTCTAGAACCAGTGCGCCGTCGTCCCGGTATGTATACCGATACGTCGCGCCCGAACCACCTCGGCCAGGAGGTGATTGATAACAGCGTCGATGAAGCGTTGGCTGGCCATGCGAAGCGCATTGACGTGATTCTGCACGCCGATCAGTCACTGGAAGTGGTTGACGACGGTCGCGGCATGCCGGTGGACATCCACCCGGAAGAGGGCGTGCCGGCGGTGGAATTGATCCTGTGCCGGCTGCACGCCGGCGGTAAATTCTCCAACAAGAACTACCAGTTCTCCGGCGGTCTGCACGGCGTGGGGATTTCGGTGGTCAACGCCCTGTCGAAACGGGTGGAAGTCAACGTTAAGCGTGATGGCAACATTTACAGCATCGCGTTTGAAAACGGTGACAAGGTGCAAGATCTTGGCGTTACCGGCTCGTGCGGTAAACGTAACACCGGCACCAGCGTTCATTTTTGGCCGGACGAACAGTTCTTCGACAGCCCGCGCTTCTCCGTTTCGCGCCTCAGCCATTTGCTGAAGGCCAAAGCGGTATTGTGTCCGGGCGTTGAAATCTATTTCATCGACAAGGTGAACAACACCGAGCAGCGCTGGTGCTATCAGGACGGTTTGACCGACTACCTGATGGAGGCGGTCAATGGCCTGATCACCCTGCCGGAAGCACCGTTTGTCGGCAGTTTCGCCGGTGACATCGAAGCGGTGGACTGGGCATTGCTGTGGCTGCCGGAAGGCGGTGAGCTACTGACTGAAAGCTACGTCAACCTGATCCCGACCATGCAGGGCGGTACCCACGTCAATGGCTTGCGCCAGGGACTGCTGGACGCGATGCGCGAGTTCTGCGAATTCCGCAATATCCTGCCACGCGGCGTGAAGCTGTCGGCCGAGGATATCTGGGATCGCTGCGCCTATGTGTTATCGGTGAAAATGCAGGATCCGCAGTTTGCCGGGCAGACCAAGGAACGCTTGTCGTCACGTCAGTGCGCGGCGTTCGTTTCCGGCGTGGTGAAGGACGCTTTCAGCCTGTGGTTGAACCAGAACGTGCAGGCAGCGGAGCAGTTGGCCGAGCTGGCTATTTCCAGCGCCCAGCGTCGTCTGCGGGCAGCAAAAAAGGTGGTACGCAAGAAGCTGACCAGCGGCCCTGCGCTGCCGGGCAAACTGGCCGACTGCACCGCCCAGGATCTCAGCCTGACCGAACTGTTCCTGGTGGAAGGGGATTCCGCAGGCGGTTCGGCCAAACAGGCGCGCGACCGCGAATATCAGGCGATCATGCCGCTGAAGGGTAAAATCCTCAATACCTGGGAAGTGTCTTCGGACGAAGTGCTGGCATCACAGGAAGTGCATGACATTTCCGTTGCCATCGGCATCGATCCGGACAGCGACGATCTCAGCCAGTTGCGCTATGGCAAAATCTGTATCCTGGCGGATGCGGACTCCGACGGCCTGCACATCGCGACGCTGCTGTGCGCGCTGTTTGTCCGTCACTTCCGCTCGCTGGTCAAGGGCGGCCACGTTTACGTGGCGATGCCGCCGCTGTACCGTATCGACCTCGGCAAGGAAGTGTATTACGCACTCGACGAGGAAGAAAAAGCCGGCGTACTGGAGCAGTTGAAGCGCAAGAAAGGCAAGCCGAACGTGCAGCGCTTTAAAGGTCTGGGTGAGATGAACCCGCTGCAGCTGCGCGAAACCACCCTCGATCCGAATACGCGCCGTTTGGTGCAGTTGACGGTGAACGATGAGGATGTCGATCAGACGCTGGCGATGATGGATATGCTGTTGGCCAAGAAGCGCTCGGAAGATCGTCGCAACTGGTTGCAGGACAAAGGCGACATGGCCGAACTGGCGGTCTGACAGCCAACGATGGCGCCCCCGTATGCGCAGCGGCGCAAATAAAAAACCCGGCAAATTTGCCGGGTTTTCTTTTACAGTGCGGCTTCCAGCACCTGAATATTGATACCCAGCACGCTGTCTTTGATGGTCGCCCGATGGCGATGCATATGCTCCATCTCCAGGTGTTTTTCCAGGTGCGCCAGGCTGGCCCATTTTTCCAGCATAAATATTGAGTCAGGCACGGTTTGCTTCCATGGCAGCTGCGCGTTGTGGTCGATCATCGGCTGATAGCCGCCGCAACCGTCTTCCGCCAACACCGACGGAATCAGCTTTTCGATCGCTTGCAATACGCTCTCACGGTGGCCCGGCTTTACTTTGATTTCTGCAATTACGGTGATCATCACAACCTCATTTTTCAAACAGCGAAATGTCTATGCCTGATGCTTCATGCCGCAGCGCGACGGCTGGCCCAAGTCACCCTGGGGCGTACCGGGCCATGTAGCCTGGCGCAGGCGGCGTGAATCATGACGGCTATAGTTAAGCAAAAGTTTTTGTCAGATGCTCACGATATCGTGCGATATCACCTTGAATATCAGGCTGTTTGATGACGTCGTTACAGATAAAGGTCGGCAGCGCTTCCAGGCCGAGGAATTCGTTGGCCTTGTGGAAATGCAGGTAAACGCCGTCAACGCCAACGCCGTGGAAGAATTGTTCCGGGTCGGTAAAGGCTTCCAACGGTGCGTTCCAGGTCAGGCTGAGCATGTGCTTTTTGCCTTGCAGCAGGCCACCGGAGCCGTATTTCTTGCTGGCATCGGAGCGGGTACGGCCATCGCTGGCGTACAGGCTGCCATGGCCGGCGGTAAACACTTCATCGATGTACTTTTTCAGGATCCAGGGTTCGCCCATCCACCAACCCGGCATCTGGTAAATAATCGCGTCGGCCCACAGGTATTTTTGCACTTCTTCTTCAATGTCGTAGCCGTGATCAACCACCGTCAGTTGGAGGTCATGGCCGGCGTCGCGCAGGAAAGAGGCGGCGACGTCGGTCAGCGTGTCGTTCAGTTCGCCATTGGAGTGGCCAAATTTTTTACCTGCGTTGATCAGTAGGATGTTGCTCATCAGCGGTCTCTTTCAATAATAAAATGATTGGAGGAGTGTACGCCGGATTGCAGAGGGGAAAAATGCGTGCTGAGTCACATTACTTTTGCTGATTTAGCAATAATCGAACGGATAACAACCACTCGCCCTGGCGGTATCACCGACAATGCTGTGACAGAATAAGGCCAGATAAGGTACTATCGCCAGCAAGAATCGACAAGCAATCACGGGCACTGCTTTTGTGAACGACAGTCCTTTGCCCCCGAATCAGGGATTGCCAAGCCACGGTCTGAGGATAATTGAGTAATGAGTGATCTGACTCATGACGGTGTTGAGCGTTTACCGCTGCACACATTCACTGAAAACGCCTATCTGAACTATTCCATGTACGTCATCATGGATCGGGCGCTACCGTATATTGGCGACGGCCTCAAGCCGGTACAGCGCCGCATCATTTACGCCATGTCCGAACTGGGGCTGAACAACAGCGCCAAGTTCAAGAAGTCCGCCCGTACCGTGGGTGACGTACTGGGTAAATATCATCCGCACGGCGACAGCGCCTGTTATGAAGCGATGGTGCTGATGGCGCAGCCATTCTCCTACCGTTACCCGCTAGTGGACGGCCAGGGCAACTGGGGGGCACCGGACGATCCGAAGTCGTTCGCCGCGATGCGTTATACCGAGTCGCGCCTGTCGAAGTACGCCGAAGTGCTGTTGGCCGAACTGGGACAAGGTACGGTGGACTGGGTGCCGAACTTTGACGGCACCCTGCAAGAGCCCAAAATGCTGCCGGCGCGTCTGCCGAACATCCTGCTGAACGGGACCACCGGCATTGCCGTGGGTATGGCCACCGATATTCCGCCGCACAACGTGCGGGAAGTTGCCGCCGCCGCCGTCGCGCTGATCGACAAGCCGGGCGCATCGCTTGATGAGCTACTGGAGTTCGTGCAGGGCCCTGATTTTCCAACCGAAGCGGAAATCATTACGCCACGCGACGAAATTCGCAAAATCTACCAGAATGGTCGCGGTTCGGTACGCATGCGCGCGGTCTGGAAGAAAGAAGACGGCAGTGCGGTGATCACCGCCTTGCCGCACCAGGTCTCTGGCGCCAAAGTGCTGGAGCAGATTGCCAGCCAGATGCGCGCCAAGAAGCTGCCGATGGTCGAAGACCTGCGCGATGAGTCGGATCATGAAAACCCGACCCGCCTGGTCATTGTACCGCGCTCAAACCGGGTGGATCTCGAGCAGGTGATGAACCACCTGTTTGCCACCACCGATCTGGAGCGCAGCTATCGTGTCAACATGAACATGATCGGCCTGGACAACCGTCCGTCGGTGAAAGGGCTGGTGGAAATCATCACCGAGTGGCTGGCGTTCCGCCGCGACACGGTGCGCCGCCGCCTCAACTACCGTCTGGAAAAAGTGCTGAAGCGTCTGCACATTCTGGAAGGTTTGCTGATTGCGTTCCTCAATATCGATGAAGTAATCCACATCATCCGCAGCGAGGACGAGCCGAAGCCGGTGTTGATGCAGCGCTTTGGCATCAGCGAAACCCAGGCGGAAGCGATCCTCGAGCTGAAACTGCGCCACCTGGCGAAGCTGGAAGAGATGAAGATCCGCGGTGAACAGGACGAACTGGCCAAGGAGCGTGACCAGTTGCAGGCGCTGCTGGCGTCCGAGCGCAAGCTGAACACCCTGATCAAGAAAGAAATTCAGGCCGACTCGCTGGCATATGGCGATGAACGTCGTTCACCGCTGACCGAACGTGCCGAAGCCAAGGCAATGAGCGAGCACGATTTCGTGCCGTCTGAACCGGTGACCATCGTACTGTCGGAAATGGGCTGGGTACGCAGCGCCAAAGGCCACGATATCGATCCGAGTGGCCTGAGCTACAAGGCCGGCGATACCTTCCGCGCCGCCGCGCGCGGCAAGACCAATCAGCCGGTGGTGTTTATCGATTCCACCGGGCGCAGTTACGCGCTCGATCCGTTGACGCTACCGTCGGCACGCGGGCAGGGCGAGCCGCTGACCGGCAAGCTGACGCCGCCGCCGGGTGCCACCATCGAACAGGTGATTATGGCAGCCGACGATCAGAAACTGCTGATGGCGTCCGATGCCGGCTACGGCTTCGTGTGCACCTTCAACGATCTGGTGGCGCGCAACCGTGCCGGCAAGGTGATGATTACCTTGCCGGAAAACGCCAAGGCGCTGCCGCCGATGGAGATCCACGGCGACGACGACATGCTGCTGTCGATCACCAAGGCCGGCCGCATGTTGATGTTCCCGGTAGCGGACTTGCCGCAGCTATCGAAGGGCAAGGGCAACAAAATCGTCTCGATCCCGTCGGCGCAAGCCGCATCCGGTGAAGACATGCTGTCCTGGCTGTTCGTGCTGCCGCCGCAAACCTCGCTGACGCTGCACGTCGGCAAGCGGAAACTGACGCTGCGGCCGGAAGATTTGCAGAAGTTCCGTGCCGAACGTGGCCGCAAGGGAACGCTGTTGCCACGGGGTCTCCAGCGCATCGACCGCGTTGAGCTGGATCTGCCGCAACGGGCGTCAACCGGCGATAGCGAAGAGTAAGTACCGGGCGCAGCATGGCGATGTTGCGCCGGTTACTCCAGGTCGGCGATGGCTGTTTTCAAATAGTTAACATTTCCCCGCATAAATTTATTGTGCGGATTGTCTGCTGGCAGGAAAATAGCAAAAAATAGTGAGATACCTGACAGGCTTCGCGCTGTATCCCGGTGGCAACGCCAATGCAGCCCAAGCATGGCGGGTCGCTGTTTTGCGAAAGGAATGCGCGTCAGCAGTGTGCTAATGAGGTTGTTATGTTATTAATTTTGCGTGCCGTTTTCGTCACTCTATTCTGTATTCTGGTGTGCATCTTCGGTTCGATTTACTGTCTGTTCAGCCCGCGTAACCCTCGTCATGTGGCGACGTTTGGCCATCTGTTCGGCCGTCTGTCGACGATATTCGGCCTAAAGGTCGAAGTGCGTCGGCCCGCCGGGGCGGACGACTACGGCAACTGCATTTACATTGCCAACCATCAAAACAATTACGATATGGTCACCGCGTCCAATGCCGTGCAGCCGCGAACCGTTACCGTCGGTAAAAAAAGCCTGGCGTGGATCCCGTTTTTTGGCCCACTGTATTGGCTGACCGGCAATCTGCTGATAGATCGGGATAACCGCGCCAAAGCGCACGGCACCATTTCGCAGGTGGTCGAACAGATCGGCAAACGTAATATCTCCATCTGGATGTTCCCGGAAGGTACCCGCAGCCGTGGTCGCGGCCTGATGCCGTTTAAAACCGGCGCCTTTCATGCGGCGATTACCGCCGGCGTGCCGGTGGTGCCGATCTGCGTATCCAATACCAGTAATAAAATCAATCTGAACCGTTGGAACAACGGTCATGTGATTGTCGAAATGCTGGAACCGATCGACACCTCGAAATACGGTAAAGAAAACGTGCGTGAGCTGGCGACCCATTGCCGCGAGCTGATGCAGGTGAAAATCGCGCAGCTGGATGAAGAAGTCGCCCAGCGCGAAGCGGCCGGAAAATAATATTGCCAACGGCAGCAAACGATATTTTTTTAAACGGCAACCTCTGCCGTTAACGCCGGGTTACCTGCTACGCTTAAGCGCATGGTCGGGCCCGGTTTTTGCACACGGTTTAGCTTTTGTTTTCATGGAGAAAATATGTCACTCAGTCGACGTCAGTTTATTCAGGCATCGGGCTTGGCGCTGTGCGCGGGAGCGGTGCCGCTGAGGGCTGAGGCGAGCGGAACGCAGACTCCGTTACCGATCCCCCCGCTGTTGGAATCGCGTCGTGGCCAACCGCTGTTCTTAACCCTGCAACGCGCCCACTGGGCATTTATGGCGAACAACAAAGCCGCAGTGTGGGGCGTCAACGGCATGTACCTGGGGCCGACGGTGCGCGTCTATAGCGGTGATGACGTCAAACTGATTTACAGCAACCGGCTGACGGAACCGGTGTCGATGACCGTCAGCGGCCTGCAGGTTCCCGGAACCCTGATGGGCGGCGCGGCGCGCATGATGTCACCCGGGGTCGACTGGTCGCCAGTGCTGCCGATTCGTCAGGCGGCGGCTACCTGCTGGTATCACGCCAATACGCCGAATCGCATGGCGCCGCACGTCTATAACGGCCTGGCCGGGCTGTGGCTGATCGAAGACGACATCAGCAAGACATTGCCGTTGCCGAACCATTACGGCGTAGATGACTTCCCAGTGATCGTTCAAGACAAGCGGCTGGACAACTTCGGCACGCCGGAATACAACCCGCCGTCGCAGGGGGGCTTCGTTGGCGATACCTTGCTGGTTAACGGCGTGCAGAACCCGTATGTGGAAGTGTCGCGCGGCTGGGTGCGCCTGCGGTTGCTCAATGCCTCCAACTCACGCCGCTATGTGCTGCAACTGAGCGATGGCCGCCCGCTGAACGTGATTGCCAGCGATCAGGGTTTCCTGCCGGCGCCGGTAGCGGTGCAGCAGCTTTCCCTGGCGCCGGGCGAACGACGCGAAGTGCTGATTGACATGTCGAAAGGCGAGGAGGTCACGATCAATGCCGGCGAAGCGGCGGGCATTATGGATCGTCTCCGTGGTCTGTTTGAGCCTTCCAGCCTGTTGGTCTCGACTCAGGTGCTGACGCTGAAGCCCACCGGCCTGTTGCCGTTGGTCACCGACAACCTGCCGATGCGCCTGCTGGCGGATCAACTGCTGGACGGCAGCGTCAGCCGGTCACGCGAATTCCGTCTGGGCGACAGCGTGGCGGGCATCAATGGTGCCATCTGGGATATGAACCGCATCGATGTGCAAACCCTGCAGGGCAGTTGGGAGCGCTGGACCGTGCATGCCGACTCGCCGCAGGCGTTCCATATCGAAGGCGTGCAGTTCCTGGTGAAGCGGGTTAACGGTGCGCAGCCAATGGCCGAAGATCGCGGTTGGAAAGATACCGTCTGGGTCGACGGCGACGTAGAGCTGCTGGTCTATTTCACCCAGCCGTCATCGGAACACTTCCCATTCCTGTATCACAGCCAGACGCTGGAAATGGCCGATCGCGGTAGCGCCGGCCAGTTTGTAGTACAGCCGTCGCTCTAGTCGTTCGGCAAGATTGGCGCAGTCTCGCGGCGGCTTTACCCGTCAGACAACCGCTGGCGGGTACGGCAGCGTGCCCGCGGCCACGCGGTTGGCCAGTTCAACCGCCTGCGGCAGCGTCCAACCGGCGGAAAGGCCGGCCAGCAGACCTGCACAGTGAGCGTCGACGTTGTCGAGCGCCTCGGCTCCGCTGGCCGCATCCAGTGCGCAATGCTGCGGCGCGCTTTTTCCGCTACAGATCCAGACACCCTCCTCGGCCAATCGGCAAATCAGGCTGATGTTATGCGCAGCCGCGTAGCGCTGCGCGACTTCAACCGCGTTGCCTGCGCCGCACAGCAATGCGGTTTCCTGCCGGTCAAGCGACAGCAGGGTGTGGCTGTCGCTGAGCATGGCAAAAAAGTCTTCGCCGAGCTGCTCCAGTTGTGGTCCGGGTGCCAGCAGTCGCCATTGATCGTACGGCAGACGGGTCAGCCACTCACGCAGCACCTCGCCCGACTCGCCCGTCAGCGGATCGCCATTCAGGTAGACCAGCGTTTCCGGCGTCAATGGCAGCGTGGCCAACTGCGCCTTGTTCCATTGCGTTTCACATCCGGCGACGGTAATGACGCTGTGTTCACCGTTTTCCCCCGTCAGGGTCAGACGCCAACCGTTATCCATTTGTCCGTGGTGCAGCAGCACCGGTAAGTTGAGGGTATTCATTGCCGTTGCAATGGCCGCAGCCCACGGCCCGTTACCGACCGGCATGCCATTGATGACCGGCACATCGAGCTGGCGTAATAGACCTGCGACCCGAAAGGCGCTGCCGCCAACCTGCTGTTGTTGCGCCGTGGCGGCCTGTGGTTGGGCGCTGCGCGGCAGTTGTGGCAACCTCAGTTCCGCCTCTGCTATCGCGCCGCCCAGTACCAGTACCGGCGATAGCGGATTAAATTCAGTCATTTGGTTCTCCCGCTGCCTCAGCGATATCTCTATGTCGGCGAGCACACTAAAATACTTTGTTGGAAATAACCATGCTCTTTTGGCGGGGAGTGCGTATAATCGCCGCCCGGCGATTAATTAACCTGCAAAAGAGCACTCGAATGAGCACCACCAGCCTGATCCAACCGGATCGCGAACTGTTTTCCTACAAGCCTTATTGGGCCGAATGTTATGGCACTGCGCCATTTTTACCGATGTCGCGTGAAGAGATGGACCAATTGGGCTGGGACAGCTGTGATGTGATTATTATCAGCGGTGATGCCTATGTCGATCATCCCAGCTTCGGCATGGCGATTATCGGCCGCATGCTGGAGGCGCAGGGGTTCCGCGTGGGCATCATCGCCCAGCCGGACTGGAGCAACAAAGACGACTTCATGCGTTTGGGCAAACCGAACCTGTTTTTCGGCATCACCGCCGGCAATATGGATTCGATGATCAACCGCTATACCGCCGACCGCAAGCTGCGCCACGACGATGCCTATACTCCGGGTAACGTCGGCGGCAAACGTCCCGATCGTGCGACGCTGGTGTATACCCAGCGCTGCAAGGAAGCCTATAAAGACGTGCCGATCGTGCTCGGTGGCATCGAAGCCAGCCTGCGCCGCATCTCCCATTACGACTACTGGTCCGATACCGTACGCCGTTCAATCCTGGTGGATTCCAAGGCCGATATGCTGATCTACGGCAATGGCGAGCGTCCGCTGGTGGAAGTGGCGCACCGTCTGGCCGCCGGCGAGAAAATTGCCGACATCCACGACATCCGCAATACCGCGGTGATGCGCAAAGGCCCGTTGCCAGGCTGGAGCGGAGTGGATTCCACCCGTCTGGACAAGCCGGGGCGCATTGAACCGATCCCGAACCCGTATGGTGAAGACCTGCCGTGCGCCGACGGTAGCAAGCCAGAACCGGAAGCCAAACCGGTCACCGTGCGTGCCGCCAAGCCAAAACCGTGGGAAAAAACCTACGTACTGCTGCCATCGTTTGAGAAAGTGAAGGCAGACAAAGTACTGTACGCCCATACCTCGCGCATTTTGCATCATGAAACCAATCCGGGCTGTGCCCGTGCGCTGATGCAAAAGCACGGCGATCGCTACGTATGGCTTAACCCGCCGGCGATCCCGCTGACCACGCCGGAAATGGACAGCGTCTTCGCGCTGCCTTATCAACGCGTGCCGCACCCGTCCTACGGCGAGGCGCGTATTCCGGCCTATGACATGATCCGTTTCTCGGTCAACATCATGCGCGGCTGCTACGGCGGCTGTTCGTTCTGTTCGATCACCGAACATGAAGGGCGCATCATCCAGAGCCGTTCCGAAGATTCGATCATTCGTGAAATTGAAGAAATTCGCGACAAGGTGCCGGGCTTTACCGGCGTGATTTCCGATCTCGGTGGTCCGACCGCCAACATGTACATGTTGCGCTGTACCAACCCGCGCGCCGAGCAGACCTGCCGCCGCGCCTCGTGCGTGTATCCGGAAATCTGCACCTATATGGATACCAACCACGAGCCGACTATCAAGCTGTATCGCCGCGCGCGCGAACTGGAAGGGGTGAAGAAGATCCTGATCGCTTCCGGTGTGCGTTACGATCTGGCGGTAGAAGATCCGCGTTATATCAAGGAACTGGCCACCCACCACGTCGGCGGCTATCTGAAGATTGCGCCGGAACATACCGAAACCGGGCCGCTGTCGAAGATGATGAAGCCGGGGATGGGCAGTTACGATCGTTTCAAGCAGCTGTTCGATCACTATTCGAAGCAGGCCGGAAAAGAACAGTACCTGATCCCGTACTTTATCTCCTCGCACCCGGGAACGCGCGACGAGGATATGGTCAATCTGGCGCTGTGGCTGAAGAAGAACCGCTTCCGTCTCGATCAGGTGCAGAACTTCTACCCGTCGCCGATGGCCAATTCCACTACCATGTACTACAGCGGCAAAAACCCGCTGAGCAAAGTGGGTTACAAAACCGAAGACGTATTTATCCCGCGCGGCGATCGTCAGCGCCGCCTGCATAAGGCGTTGCTGCGTTATCACGATCCGGCCAACTGGGCGCTGATTCGTGGCGCGCTGGAAGAGATGGGCATGAAGCATTTGATCGGCAGCCGCCGCGAATGCCTGGTACCGGCACCGAGCATTGATGAGCAACGCGAGGCCAAACGCCTGCAGCGCCACACTCGCCCGGCGTTGACCAAACACACGGATATCCAGCGCCAGCGCACGCCAACCAACAAGCCGCCACGCAAGCCGATCCGTAACGGCAAGCCGTAATCGCCACGCCTTGGCGTAAAATGGACATACCGATCTCCAGCGGGCGCGGCTAATCACCGTGCCCGCTGTGTTTATCGGGCTTACAGCTGACTATATGCCGCTTCTACCTTGTTCAGGTAGCGTGGCGCCTGTGCCGACGGGTGATGCTGGCTTACATGCCAACGGAAGGCTTCCGGCGACAGATTGTTGATCATGCGCACCGCCTGTTTGCGGTTGCTGGAGAAGGTGCGCAGCAGCGCCCCTGCGCCGTTGACGTAGGCGACCTCGGTGGCATAACGCAGCGTTACCGGGTCATCGATTCCCTTGAGTTGACGTTGCAGCGACGCCAGATAGGCAGCGCCCAGATCGATATTGGTCTCTGGATCGAGCAGGTCGTCGTCGTCCGGACAGCCGCTTTTCCCTTTGAAACGATAGGCATCGCAACCGGCGGTGGAGGCCTTGAGCTGCATCAGCCCAACCGCATTGGAGCGGCTGACGGCTTGCGGGTTAAAGCCCGATTCTACCTGGATCATCGCAGTAATCAGTTTGGCGTCAACGTCATAATCGTCAGCGGCATCTTCGATGGCATCGTCAAACGCGTGCCGGTCGTAGCTGACGCGCTGCGGTTTGCTGGAACAGCCGGCCAGTATCAACATGGCCAGGGTAATGCCCAGATGTGAACGGGAGGAGATAGAGAAGTTCATGGTGCTCCGTGCTGTAATGAATGTTCGCGCAGTGCGGGAAACCGCAGCAGTATCGCGCCATCATAACGTCAGCAGAGGCAAATATCTTGCGCAAAAAGGCAGGATCCCGCCCGCTCCCGGCTGGAAGAAGGGCGGGGCCGGCAGTTACAGCGTTTCCGGATTCGGCCCCAGACGGTGACCGGTGTCCAGCTTGGCGATTTGACTCAATTCGTCTTTATCCAGTTTAAAATCAAACACCTCGAAGTTCTCGCGAATGCGTCTTGGCGTAACGGATTTCGGAATGACGATCAAACCGCAGTCCAGATGCCAGCGTATGACAATCTGCGCCGGGGTCTTTTGGTATTTTTCCGCCAGCTTTTTAATCACCGGCTGGTCAAACACGCCCTTGCCGCCCTGCGCCAATGGGCTCCAGGATTCAGTGGCGATTTTATGGGTGGCATTCCAGGCGTGCAATTGACGCTGTTGCAGCAACGGATGCAGTTCGATTTGGTTAATCACCGGCATAACGCCGGTTTCGTCCTGCAGGCGTTGCAGATACGCAACGTGGAAATTGCACACGCCGATGCTCTTCGCCAGCCCCTGCTCACGCAGTGCGATCAGGTCGCGCCAGGCATCGACGTATTGATCCTGTGACGGCCGGGGCCAGTGGATCAGATACAGATCGACGTAGTCCAATTTCAGCTTTTTCAGGCTGGTTTCCAGCGCCGCCTGCGGATTGCCCTGATCGTCGTTCCACAGTTTGGTGGTGATGAACAGGTCGCTGCGGGCTATCGAGGCTGACTGCAGCGCATTGCCGACGCCTTCCTCGTTTTTATAGATTGCAGCGGTATCAATGGAGCGATAACCCACTTGCAGGGCTTCAGCCACGGCGTTGGTTGTCTCTTCAATGCTCGCCTGCCAAACGCCGAGACCCAACTGCGGCATCAGATTACCATCGTGGAGTTTGATGATGGGTTGCGTTGTCATGCGTTTCTCCTTTTGACCTGATTGCCGGCTCCGATCGTCAAGAGCCGGGAATTAAAGCCTAGCAGGAAATCACCAGGTTGTGATTAACGTGCCGCCTGGTAGATGCGCTCGCTGACCGCCAGCGTGATGTCCTGATGTTCACCCAGGGCAGTCATGCCGTGCTGTTGCAGCTTATCGAGCAGCGCCGGGATGCTGCTACCGTCAAGCTGATAGTCCGCCATACGGGTCGGCACGCCCATTTTTTCGAAGAATTCGCGGGTGGCGGCGATTGCCGCATCGATACGCTGTTCTTCAGAACCGTCGCGCAGGCCCCAGACGCGCTCGGCGTATTGCAGCAGTTTTTCGCGTTTTTGCGCTTTCTTTTCCACCAATAGCGCGGGCAACACGATCGCCAGCGTTTGAGCATGGTCGAGGCCGTGCATGGCGGTCAGCTCATGGCCCAGCATATGGGTGGCCCAATCCTGCGGCACGCCGGCGCCAATCAGACCGTTCAATGCCATGGTGGCGCTCCACATCACGTTGGCGCGTACCGCGTAGTTTTCTGGCTCGGCCAGCGCACGCGAGCCGTCTTCCAGCAGCGTTAACAGCAGACCTTCGGCAAAGCGATCCTGAACCTTGGCGTCCACCGGATAGGTCAGGTACTGCTCAATGGTATGTACGAAGGCGTCGACCACGCCGTTGGCGATCTGGCGTGCTGGCAGCGAATAGGTCACCACCGGATCGAGCACCGCGAACAGCGGTTGTACCAGCGGTGAGAAAAAGTGCTGCTTGTCGCCGCTGCTTTTACGGGTGATCACCGCGCCGCTGTTGGACTCGGAACCGGTCGCCGGCAGGGTGAGCACGCAGCCCATTGGCACCGCCTGGGTGATTTCGCTGCCGACGGTTTGCAGAATGTGCCACGGGTCGCGGTCGGCGCTATAGTCAGCCGCGGCGGCAATGAATTTGGTGCCGTCAACCACCGAACCGCCGCCGACCGCCAGCAGAAAATCGATGTTTTCTGCGCGCACGATATCTACCGCTTTCATCAGCGTTTCGTAAGTCGGGTTGGGCTCAATGCCGGAAAATTCCTGCACGTTGCGGCCGGCCAGTGCGGCATAGACCTGATCCAGCACGCCGTTTTTCTTCACGCTGCCGCCACCGTAGGTGATCAGGATGCGCGCATCGGCCGGGATCTGCTGGCCCAGTTCGGCAATTTGATCTTTACCGAACAGAATTTTAGTCGGGGTATGAAGAATAAAGTTTTGCATAGGTTATTTGTCCAGTTTGAAGCCTTGTTGCCGAATGGCGGGAAGCACATTCGGGAAATAAATATGTTGGTAATAGCTGGCGGTATTGTTGCCCCAGTCATCGCCGTCGCTGCGGCCGATCTGCTGCCAGTGCTGTACCAGCGTCTGGTTGTAGGCCTTGATGGCATCCGGCAGCGTTTCACGTTGATAGCGCTCTTCGTGACGGAAGCTGGCCAGCGGCAGGCGGGGTTTCTGCGCGGCCGGCTGGTCGACGTAGCCGATGGCCACGCCGGCGACAGGAAACGTCAGCTCCGGTAACTGCAGAAAATCGATCATCGCCTGCGGATCGCGGCGGATACCGCCGATCGGCACAATACCCAGGCCGTGCGAACGTGCGGCGGTCATCAGCGCGCCGAGGGCGATGCCGACGTCGGTGCTGCCGGAAATCAGGCTCTCAATGCTTTGATGCGCCAGCTGTTGTTTGCCGCTTATTGCCATGCCAAGACGGGTTTTGTGCATATCCAGCACCACGGTGATGAACACCGGCGCCTTGGCGATCCACGCCTGGCCGCCGGCCATCTCGGCGATGCGCGCACGCTGTTCGGCGTTGCGTGTAACGATCAGTGAAACCTGTTGCGAGTTCACCGAGGTCGGCGCCAGATGCGCGGCGGCGATAATGCTGTCGAGCACCTCATCGGCGATCGGCGTATCGAGATAGCTGCGTTCGCTGCGATGCGAGGTTAGCAATTCTAGAGTCGGGTTCATGGCACTCCTGCGCGGTTGGCGACGCCTTGCCTAAAAGCCCAAACGGCGGCAGCGGGCGTCAAAGTCATGGAGCGTATTGTCAGTAACCTGGGGCAACATCACAATGCACATTCCTGTTTGGTTCTTGCCTATTTCTACGAAAGACTATAGAAATGGATAGGTTTATATTATTATTTATGCCGGATTGTTCTGGCTGTAAGAGGGTGTTTCCGTGACCGAAATTAATGAACTGCGCAGCCGCATGGCGCGACAGGCCGCGCGTTTTGCCAACGGCAATGGCTATACGCCCTCGCCGGTGCCGCGAGTAAAAATTCTGTATGTCGACCAACACAGCCCGCGCCAGCCGGTAATGTATGAACCGGGCATCGTGATCATCTTTCAAGGACACAAGGTCGGTTATTGCGGCAGCAAGGTGTTCCAGTACGATCCGCGCAACTATCTGCTGATGACGGTGCCGCTGCCGTTTGAATGCGAAACCTTTGCCAGCCCGCAACAGCCGCTGGTGGGGATGGCCGTCAATATTGATACCCAGATGCTGCAGGATCTGCTGATCGACATCGGCGACGATGATTACCTGATGAAGCCGTATGCCGACAGCAACGGCGTCAACTGCGCGCAGTTGGGCGACGAGATGCTGTGCGCCACCGAGCGTTTGCTGGACGTGATGGAACGCCCACTTGATGCGCGGGTTTTGGGGCCGCAGATCGTGCGCGAAATCCTGTATTACGTGCTGCGTGGCAGCTGTGGCGCGTCGTTGCAGGAACTGGTCAACCGGCATACCCACTTCAGCCAGATCGCCAGAGCGTTACGGCGGATTGAAAACCAGTATGCGGAAAGCCTGAACGTTGAGGCGCTGGCCAGCGAAGTCAACATGAGCGTGTCGGCGTTTCATCATAATTTCAAGGCGGTGACCAATACCTCGCCGTTGCAGTACGTCAAATCATACCGCTTGCACAAGGCGCGGCTGCTGATGGTGCACGACGGACTCAAGGCCAGCACCGCCGCGATTCGCGTCGGTTATGAGAGCGCGTCGCAATTCAGCCGTGAATTCAAACGTTTCTTCGGCGTAACGCCGAGCGATGAGCTCGCCCGGCTGCGTGGCACCGGCGCTGCGTTTATGGAAGGGTAAGCACGATTTTACCGAAGGCGCCGCGATCGAGGTGATCCAGCGCGTCAGGCAAACGATCGAAACGGTAGCGCTGTTCGATCACCGGTTGCAGGCCACTGGCATCCACCGCGCGCACCAAATCCTCCAGCGCGCGGCGGTGACCGACGCCGATGCCTTGTACCGTCGGCGATTTCAGCAGCAGCAAACCGGCCGAGCCGGCAAGCTCGAACCCTTCCAGTGCGCCGATGACCGAAATGCGGCCGTGTACCGCCACTGCGCGCAGAGAGTTGGCCAGGTTGCTGCCGCCGACGGTGTCGATGACGTGATCGACGCCGCGATCCTGCGTCATCTGATACAGCGTTTCCACCCAGTCGCCCTGCAGGCGGTTGATGCCGTAATCGGCGCCCAGCGCTTTGGCCTGATTCAGCTTCTGCTCGCTGGCGGAGGTCAGGTAAACCTGCGCACCATGCGCTTTGGCAATTTGCAGCGCGAACAGCGCCACGCCGCCGGTGCCTTGCACCAGTACCGTTTGCCCGGCGCGTAACTGGCCGCGTTCGATCAGCGCAAACCAGGCGGTGAGCCCGGCCACCGGTAGCGTACTGGCCTGGGCATCGTCCAGCGTATGCGGTGCGGCGCTGAGCCAGTCTTCATCTACTACGATATATTCCGCCAGTACGCCCTGATAAAACCCGCCCAAGGTGTTATAGGGTGGAGTTCGGGCATTGCCGCGCGGTTGGCCGTCCAGCCAGCCGGGGGCAAAGTTCGAAATGACCCGATCGCCGAGGCGAAAGCGGCTGGCTTCGGCGCCCACGGCGTCAATCTCGCCGGCCATATCCGACCCCGGAGTGAACGGCAGCGGCATCTTCACCGGCATCTGGCCTTCAATCACCATTTTGTCGCGGTAATTCAGCGCGATGGCCTTTACCCTGACCCGCACCTGATGCGGTGCTGGCTGCGGAATATCGCCGTAACCCAATTGCAGATTCTCTCGCCCGACGGCGTTCATGGTCCAACGTTGCATGGTGTTCGCCATGGTTTTCTCCCAGTGATTAAACAGACCGGGCCATGTTATCGTTGATTCTATTTCGCTAGTGGCGATAATATTTCTTTTTATTGTTTCCTTTTTGGCTACAAATTATGAGCGATCGGTTGAATGGCATCTCGGTGTTTGTCACCGCCGTGGAGGCCGGCAATTTTGCGCTGGCGGCCAGCCGGCTGCATCTGTCACGTTCGGCGGTGGGCAAAACCATCGCCCGGCTGGAGCAGCGGCTTGGCGTACGGCTGTTTCATCGCACCACCCGCAGCCAAAATCTGACCGATGACGGTGCGTTGTTCTATGAACGTTGCCTGCGCGCGCTGGAGGAGATCCGCACGGCGGAAACGCTGCTGGAAAGTGGCAAACGGCAGGTGAGCGGGCGGCTGAGAGTATCGATGCCGGTACTGTTTGGTCGCCTGTGTATTGCGCCGATCCTGACCGAACTGGCCCGTGAACACCCACAGCTGGAACTGGAGCTGTCGTTTAACGACCGACTGGTGGACATGATCGAGGATGGTTTTGATCTGGTGGTGCGCAACGGCGCGTTGCCGGACAGCGCACGGCTGGTGGCCCGGCGTCTGGGCAATCACCACATGGCGTTTTGCGCCTCGCCGGCCTATCTGGCGCGTTGTGGCGAACCGACCACGCTGGACGCGCTGGCGCAGCACGATGCGGTGGCCTATCTGCGATCCGGCACGATACGCAACTGGGAAGTGCCGCTGGAACAGGGTGAAACCCGGCTGATTGCGCCCCGGGCGCGGCTGGTGATGGACGATCTGCAAGCGCTGGCGGATGCGACGATGGCGGGGTTTGGCATCGGCTGGTTACCGTGCTGGCTGGTGCGCGATCAATTGCTCAGCGGTGAACTGGTACGGGTGTTGCAGCAGTATCCGGGTGCCGAATTCAACGCGCATGCCCTGTGGCCGCACACGCCGCATCTGCCGTTAAAGGTCCGTCTGGCCGTGGATGCGCTGGCGAACAAACTGCCCGCCAGCATGGCGTTGATTGAGGCGCAGCTGTAAAGACGGCGTTATCCGCGCTCAGGAGGCGCTGCGCTTTTTACGCCAGATCACCAGCATCGCGCCGAGCAGGCCAATCACCAGCAGCACGATCGGCAGGATCATCAACCCGGCCATCACCTGATCTTCGTAGCGTTTTACCAGCGGGATTTGGCTGAACGCATAGCCGAGGCTGACCACGGCACCGACCCAAATCACCGCGCTCAGCCAGTTGAAGAACTGGAAACGGCTATTGCTGAGACCGGAGATGCCGGCGATGGTGGGCAGCAAAGTGCGCACAAACGCCAGAAATCGGCCGATCAGCAGCGCCATCAGGCCATGGCGGTTAAACAGCATATGCGCCCGCTGGTGGTACTGCACAGGCAGTTGCAACAGCCAGCTTTTCACCAGACCGGTATGGCCGAGCCAGCGGCCCTGCAGGTAGCTGAGCCAACAGCCGAGGCTGGCGGCCAGCGTCAGCAGAAGCAGGGTCGGCACGAAGGCCATGACGCCCTTGGCAATCAGGGCACCTGCCAGCAGCAGCAGGCTGTCGCCGGGCAGGAAGGAGGCGGGGAGTAAACCATTTTCCAAAAACAGTGTGGTGAAAAGCACTGCGTAAACCACCCAGATCACGCCGGGATCGGCCAAGGCCGTAAAGTCCTGTTGCCAAAGCGCGTGAACAATCTCTCTCAATACATCCATTCTATGTCCTGTTGCGCCGGTGCGGGGTAAAGCGAATAGCGATATGCCCAGAATCAACGGAGGTGCGGGAAGGCGGCGGCCGAGCGACCCGGGGGCGCTTACTCCGCCAGGCGGCAAGTAAGGCGGCCAACACGCTAACAGCTTCACGTAAGGTGGCTATAGTGTACCCCTAATGGTTTCACAGCACATTAAACCAGAGGTAGAAATGTGTGCCAAAAGGCGCTTTTAGCGATGCGTTATGGCCGTTACTCAGCAATCAACTGGCGATACGCGCAAAACCGGCAGCCAGATCGTCGATCAGATCCTGTACGTTTTCCAGACCGATATGCACCCGTACCAGCGTACCGACAAAATCAACGCCGCCCGCCGGGCGAATAGCGTCCAGTTCTTCGGGCTGATTGGCCAGGATCAGCGACTCAAAGCCGCCCCAGGAATAGGCCATGGTGAAATGGCGGAAGTTGTCGAGATAATCGGTCAACTGTTGTTCGCTTAGCCGCTGCGTCAACACAAAGGAAAACAGGCCGTTACAGCCGTTGAAATCACGTTGGTAAAATGCATGGCCCTTGCAGCTCGGCAGCGCCGGGTGATTTACCCTCGCCACTTCCGGGCGTTCGGCCAGCCATTGCGCCACCGCAATACTATTTTGTTCATGCTGTTTTAGCCGCACCGCCAGGGTGCGCAAGCCGCGGCTGGCCATATAGGCGGTATCGGCATCGACCATCTGGCCCATCAAATAGGAATACTCGCGCAGTTGATCCCAACAGCGGGCGTTGGCAACGGCGGTGCCGAGCATATAGTCGGAATGGCCGATGATGTATTTGGTGCCGGCCTGAATGGAGATATCGATGTCGAACTCCAGCGCCTTGAACAGAACCCCTGCCGCCCAGGTGTTGTCGATCATGATGACAATCTCCGGGTTGACGGCGCGAATGGCCTTGACCATGGCAGGAATATCCTGCACCTCCATGGTGATGGAGCCGGGAGACTCCAGAAACACCACTTTGGTATTGGGCTGGATCAGCTCGGCAATGCCGGCGCCGATCAGCGGATCGAAGTAGCCGGTGGCGACATTCATGCGGCCGAGAATATGGGTGCAGAAGTCCTGCGTCGGTTCATACACCGAGCCGGTCACCAGCACGTGGTCGCCGGCGCTGACGAACGACAGGATAGCGTTGGACACCGCCGCTGCACCGCACGGGTAGAGCACGCAGCCCGCGCCGCCTTCCAGTTCGGTCATCGCGTCCTGCAGTGCAAAGTGGGTCAGGGTACCGCGCCGGCCATAAAACAGTTCGCCATGCGCCCGCTGGGCGGTAGCTTGCCGTTTTGCCGCCACGGAATCGAACACCAGTGAAGACGCACGCTGCGTGACCGGGTTAACCGCTCCCTGGGTATAGCGTTTACTGCGGCCAACGCCGATCAACGCGGTTTCAAGATGTTTGGACGTCATGCAGGCTCACCCTATTGCTGTTCACTGGCAGAATGTTTGCTACGTTAACATGACGTCGCTTAGCCATCCAGACGTTTTTACATCTATATCTTGCTCAGCCCATCAAACCAAACAGATGCGGCAGCCACAGTGAGATGGCGGGGATATAGGTTACCAACAGCAGCACCATAAACAGCACGCAGTAGAATGGCATCATGGCCTTCACTACCGCTTCTATCTTCTGCTTGCTCACTGCGCTGGCAACGAACAACACCGACCCTACCGGCGGCGTGATCAGGCCGATGCCCAGATTGACCATCATGATCATGCCGAAGTGTACCGGATCGATGCCCAGCGCATTGGTCACCGGCAACAGCACCGGCGTCAGGATCAGAATCAGCGGCGCCATGTCCATCAGCGTGCCGAGCACCAGCAGCATCACGTTGATGCACATCAGGATCACGTACTTGTTTTGCGAGATGGCGGTAAAGAACTCGGTAATGCGCATCGGCAGCTGCATGTAGGTCATCACCGCGCCAAAGCAGGCGGCAAAGCCGATCAGAATCATCACGATGGTGACGGTTTTGATGGTGCGATACATCAGGTTGGGCAGCTCCGACCATTTGTAGTCGCGGTAGATGAACATGGTGACGAAGAACGACCACAGACAGGCAATGGCGGCGGACTCGGTGGCGGTGAACACGCCGGACATGATGCCGCCCATGATGATCACCACCGTCATCAGACCCCACAGCGTGTCGAGGCAGATTTTCAGCGCCTCGCGAAACGGGATCGCCTCACCTTTCGGGTAGCCGCGCTTATGGGCAAAGCCGACGCACATTACCATCAGCGATGTGCACAGCAACAGTCCCGGCAGAATGCCGGCGACAAACAGCGCGGCGATCGATACCGTACCGCCGGCCGCCAGCGAATAAATCACGGCGTTGTGACTGGGCGGGATCAAGATGGCCTGGACCGAACCGCTGGCGGTGACCGAGGCGGCGTAGTCGCGCGGATAGCCCTTTTTCTCCATTTCCGGCACCATCACCGAGCCGATCGACGCGGTATCCGCCACCGACGAGCCGGAAATGGCGCCAAAAAAGGTAGAGGCGACTATGTTTACCAACGACAGGCCACCGCGCACGAAGCCGACAAAGATATAGGCGAAGCTCACCAGCCGCCGTGCGATGCCACCTTCCGCCATGATGGCACCGGCAAGAATAAAGAACGGGATCGCCAGCAGCGAAAACTTGTTCACGCCGTTGGTCATCTGGATCATCAGCGCCTCCAGCGGCAGATCGATCCATAACGCGCCGGCGATGGCGCTCAAGCCGACGGCGTAGGCCACCGGCACCCCGACCGCCAACAGCACGGCGAGGGAACAAAGCAGAATAAATGCGTCCACGGGCGAGCTCCGTCAGGTATTGCCGAGCAGGACCACCGGGCGGTGGTGCTGCGAGCCAAATAGCAGCCGTTCAATCACGAACAGCAAGGTAACGGCTGAACCGATCGGCAGCGGCAGATAGGCCTGGCCGGCGGTCAGCAGCGGAAACTCGGCGACCGGCTGCAGCCATAGCTGACTGCACAGCGCGTAGCCGTAATAGATGATGAACAGGCAAATCACCACCATCAGCAGATCCGCCAGCCGGGCGCACAGACTCTGTAACGCCGGTGACAGACGGTCGATCAGCATATTGACGGCGATGTGCGATCCGGCGCGGTAACTGACCGCCGCGCCGATAAAGGTAAAGGTCACCATACACAGAATGGCGATCGGTTCTGGCCAGGCGGCACCTTCGTTCAGTACGTAGCGGCTGAAGATGCCGATTGGGATCACCGTCACCATCGCCAACAGGGCAATGCCGGCGATCCACATTGAAACGCGGTACAGCACATCCATTGCCTGGTGATAAGCGTGCGCCATGAGATACCTCCGCCGGAACAGGGAAGGGCGCGGTTAACCGCGCCCGCAATTGCGTTATTGCACCGCGTTGATGCGGTCGATCAGATCCTGGTGCGACTTGCCGTATTGGTCGCGCACCGGCTGTGTGGCCTTGTAGTAATAGTCGCGGTCGATGTCATGGAACTGCACGCCGCCGGCTTTCATCTTCTCCAGCGCTTGCTGGTTATACGCCGCCCACAGGGTACGCTGCTCGTCCTGCGCTTCCTTGGCCAGTTTGAGGATCAGCTTCTGGTCATCCGGCGTCAGTTTGTCCCATTTGGTTTTTGAATAGAGGAACAGCTCGGGAATGATGAAATGGCCGCTGAGGGTGTAGTTTTTCGCCACCGGCATATAGTTATGGGCAATAAAGGTCGGCGGGTTGTTTTCCGCACCGTCGATTACCCCGGTCTGCATACCGCTGAAGACTTCGCTGACGCCCATGCTGACGGCGTTGGCGCCCATCGCCTTCAGGGTTGCCAGCGCAATCGGACTGCCCTGCACGCGGATTTTCATCCCTTTCAGATCTTCCGGTTTCACCACCGGCTGCTTGGTAATCAGGTTGCGGGTGCCTGAATCCATCCAGCCAAGGAACACCAGACGGGAAGCGGGGTTGTTGGTGATCTTGTCGCCGATCTCTTTGCCGATTTCGCCGTCCAGCACCTTGTGCAGATGATCTTCGTTGCGGAAAATATACGGTAAGGTAAAGACATCGATTTCCGGCAGGATCGCCGCCACCGGTGCCATCGAGACGCGGATCAGGTCAATGGCGCCGATTTGCGCCTGTTCGATCATCTGCTTTTCGTCGCCCAGCATGCCACCGGGAAAGGTTTTCATCTCCAGACGGCCGTCGGTTGCCGCCTTCAGCTTTTCGCCCATGTGCTGCACGGCGACCACGTTGGGGTAACCTTCCGGGTGAACATCGGCGGCTTTGATTTGCTGTGCCAGCGCGCTCTGGCTGCACAACAGCGCGCTCAGGGCAAGGCACAGACCTGATAAGGCGTGAGGCAATTTCATCTGATAATCTCCCGAGTGTTGGGCGGTGACAATAACCGTTTGTTTTTTAATCATCCCGATGGCAAAGCGATTGCGGAGGGGGGCGGGTTGCGCCAGTGCATCGCATTTCCATGACAAAAGATAAACACAGTTGAAACCTATTTGCTACATAAGTGAAAAGCTGTTTTAAAAATCCTTGATCGCCGTCACTGTGCATTTTCCCTGCATGCGGCTTTTCGTGATGTGGTTAAAAAAAACGCGCAAGGGGTGACGGAATTGTTGGGTTTTATTCGTATGAATGTTAAACAGCGCCGCCACTTGCCGCTGCAGCTGGCGCGGGTTACGGCTTTTTTGGTCCGTGGGTGCGTTATTGAGTAAATAATAATGATAACTACTATCAATCCGCGATTGGTTTGATATGATCGCACGCTGAATTCTCGTTTAATTTTGATCGGTAATGGTTGGAGGCGCAGCGTGAAAACGGCTGGCAAGACTATGAATCAAGCATCCCGCGGCGCAGGCCGGGGATATTGGGGCGTCGCGTTCGGGCGCGGTGTGGTAGCGTCGATGTTGCTGGTGGTCGGTTTGGCCGGCAGCGCACAGGCAGCGCCGGCGACTAATCCTGCCGTTGCCGACAGCGTCTCTACCGCCGCGGCCCCTGCGCCAGCGTCAGCGCCGGATAACGTGACCCCGGTCAACCCGGCACCGACCGTGCAGCCGCCGGAAACGCGTGGCATGGACCTTTCCGTCTGGGGCATGTATCAGCATGCGGACGTAGTGGTGAAGACGGTCATGATCGGCCTGGTGTTGGCGTCGATTATCACCTGGACCATTCTGTTCGCCAAAGGTAGCGAACTGACGCGTGCCAAACGCCGTCTGCGTCGCGAACATCAGGCGCTGTCTGAAGCGCGTTCGTTGGACGAAGCAACGGAAATGGCGCAGAGCTTCCAGAACGACAGCATCAGTGCCACGCTGCTGAATGATGCACAGAACGAACTGGAACTGTCGGCTGAATCCAACGACAACAACGGCATCAAAGAGCGCGCCGGCTTCCGTTTTGAGCGCCGGGTGGCGGCGTATGGCCGCCAACTGGGCAAGGGCAACGGTTTCCTGGCGACCATTGGCGCCATTTCACCGTTCGTTGGTCTGTTCGGCACCGTATGGGGCATCATGAACAGCTTTATCGGCATTGCCCACTCGCAAACCACCAATCTGGCAGTGGTCGCGCCGGGCATCGCGGAAGCGCTGCTGGCAACCGCACTGGGCCTGGTCGCCGCCATTCCGGCGGTGGTGATTTACAATATTTTTGCTCGCGTGATCGGCGGTCATCGTGCGCAGGTGGGCGACGTCGCGGCACAGGTACTGCTACTGCTGAGCCGCGATCTGGATCTGGCAGCCACGGCAGAAGCCAAGCGCTCGCAACACGCACATCAGCTGCGGGTGGGGTGAGTTATGGCGATGCGCTTAAACGATGATGTAGACGACAGCGGCGAACTGCATGAAATCAACGTGACGCCGTTTATCGACGTCATGCTGGTGCTGTTGATCATCTTTATGGTGGCAGCGCCGCTGGCAACGGTAGATATTCGCGTCGATCTGCCGGCGTCGACCGCCAAGCCGCAGCCGCGGCCGGAAAAACCGGTGTTCCTGTCGGTGAAGGCGGACAAGCAACTTTACGTCGGCGAGCAGCCGGTCACCGCAGAACAGTTGACCACGGTGCTCGATCAACGTACCCAGGCCAACAAGGAAACCACCATCTTCTTCCAGGCAGATAAAAGCGTGGACTACGCCACTTTGATGAGCGTGATGGATACGCTGCGCAATGCCGGTTATCTGAAGGTGGGACTGGTCGGTATGGAAGGCGGCGCGAAGTAACTTCGCCGGTTTCAACCAGGGTCGGACAGGCAACTGTCCGGCCCTTTTTTATTACGGGGTCGCCGTGAGCCTACGGCGGTTATCAGCGCCCGGCCAGCTGCGCCAGCGAGCCGGCGTGGCGCCAGTGGATGCTACCCGGCAGAAACAGCGTGCTCTGCGCTAGCGGGCGTTCGTCAATCAGCTGGGTCACCATTTCAAAACTGTGCTGTGCCAGGCCGCGACAGTCTTGCGCCACGGTGTCGATTTTTAACGTCATGCAGTCAAACAGATAATGATCGTCAAAGCTGCACAGGTGGATATCGCTGTCGATCAATTGGTGCTGTGTCAGGTAACGCAATACCCCTTCCAGCAACCCACAGGCGGCGGTAAACAACGCTTTCGGCGGACGGCCCAGATGGGCGCACAGACCGGCGAACATCTCGTAACCGGAACTGGGGTGATAGGTGCCGTGGATAATCCATTCCGGCTGGTCGACAATACCGGCGCGTTCCAGCCCCAGTTGGAAGCCGGCCAGGCGATCGCGGGTAGGAGAAATGCGCGGCTGGCCGCCAAGAAAATAAAACTCGTCCGGGTGCTGACGCGCGACGGTTTCCACCAGTTGCGCGGTGGAGGCAACAGAATCGGTGATCACCAGCGGCAGGGTGGAGCCGTTGATCAGCCGGTCCATTTGCACCACGGGCAAACTGGCGTTGATCTTCTGGTATTCGGCATCGTTCAACTGACTGGAGGCAACGATCAGCCCGTCGACCTGACGTTGGACCAGGCTGTTGACTGCCATCATTTCCTGCGCGGGGTTTTCGTCCGAACAGGCGATCAGCAACTGCAAACCGGCTTCGCGACACAGGGTTTCCAGCTCGCGCGCGATCACCGCAAAACCGTAGTTGGTCATTTCCGGCACCACCAATCCCAGGGTATGGCTGCGATGGGAGCGCAGCGAGCGGGCGTGAATGCTTGGCTGATAGTGCAGTTCGCTCGCCAGCGCCAGAATACGGTCGCGGGTTTCATCGGACACGCGGTATTCCTTGCTGCGTCCGTTGAGTACCAGGCTGGCGGTCGACTTCGACACACCGGCCTGAGCGGCGATATCAGTGATGGTTACGCGTTTATTTTTTTTCACTAACGGCATCTATGGTTTTGACAGAATGCCTCATTCTATCATGACGGCATTCAGCGGCCAGTGTTGCAGCGCCAACGGCGCATCACCACTCAAAAATAGCCGTGGTGAGCGGCAGGGGAAGTAACGCGAACTCATCACCGCCTCACCCTGATTGATAAAGATTTCAACGCTGGAACGGTCGAACAGCAGTTGCAACTGTTGCAGCTCGCCGCGCCAGTAGCGCTGCTCCGGCTCGCCGCTGCGCAGGTTATGGCGGCTCAGGCAAAGCCGCTCGCCGTCCCAGCTCAGTTGCATGCCGTCGCCGAAGCGGGCGCTGAACGGGCCGTGCGGCCGCAGCAGCAGTTCGGCGCTGTCGATCTCCAGTTGCGGTGCTTCGGCCGCCGGCCCCTGCCAACGGGTGGCGGCGCCGCGCAGCTGTTGCAGTTCGCGCGCCGGTTGCTGGTACAGTCTGCCGGCGTGCAGCGTCAGTTCGCGCAGACAGGTCATGGTATGCAGCCAGCCGTAGCGTACCGTCGGCTGGTAGGATTCGTCCTGCTCCGGAACCCCCATCCAGGCGACCAGCAGGCGTCGGCCGTCTTCTGCCAGCGTGGTCTGTGGCGCATAGAATTCAAAGCCGGCGTCCAGCTCGTGGAACTCGCCGTGGCTGAAGCGTGCGGTGGCATAATCCAGCTCGCCGCACAGATAGCCGGCCTGATAAACGTTGAGATAGCGTTCCGGCTCTGCCGCCAGACCCTGTGGACAGCAAATCAGCAGCTCGCGGTCTGCCAGGCGGAACAGATCCGGGCATTCCCACATGTAGCCGAAATCGCCGATGCCGTTCAACCGTGAGCCGGCGATTTCACCCTGCAATTGCCAACTGCGTAAATCATCGGAGCGCAGCAGCAGCACCTTGCCCTGGTCGTGCAGATCGCGCGCACCGAGCACCATGTACCACTGCTGATGATGGCGCCATACCTTCGGATCGCGCACGTGGCCGCTGTAGCCGGCGGGTAGCGGCAGCACCGGGCCAAGCTTGTCGTATTCCCCTGACGCATTTTCCTGCGCCAGGCACTGATAGGCGGTGCGCGAGCCGTCGGTGAATTTCACGTTGCCGGTATACACCAGCGTGATCTTGTCATTTTCCACCACCGCGGAGCCCGAGTAACAACCGTGGCTGTCAAAATCGTCACCGGGCAACAGCGCCACCGGCTGATGGTGCCAGTGGAGCAGATCGTCGGACTGCCAGTGTCCCCAGCACTTGCGACCGTGGTCGCAGGCCAGCGGGTTCCACTGATAAAACAGATGGTAACGGCCGTTGTGCTGGATAAAGCCGTTGGGATCGTTGAGCAACCCGACGCTGGGCGCCAGATGCCAGCATGGGCGATGGGGATCGTCGGCCGCCCGCAGCTGGCCGTTCATCAGCGCCAGCGCGGTTTGCTTTATCAAACTCAGTGCATCCATTATTCAGCGTCCGTTTTGTACTTCAGCAACAGCGAAAGCAGGAACGCGCTGCCAAAGGCAATCACCAGGCCAATAACATAGCTTAACAGCGAACTGGCTTGCACAATGGCCATGCCGGGGATGGCGGTGAGACCGACGGCGTTCATGCCGACGTGGTTGGCCACCACCCAGGCGCCGCCGAGCGCGCCGCCGACCAGCGCGGCGAGGAACGGCTTGACGAAGCGCAGATTGATGCCGAACAGCGCCGCTTCGGTGATGCCCAGCATGGCGGAAAAACCGGAAGGCACGGCGATGGCCTTGATTTTGGCGTCGCGGGTTTTGAAGTATACCGCCAGGCAGGCGCCGCCCTGAGCAATATTGGCCATCGACCAGATCGGCAACAGGAAGTTGACGCCAATGTTCGGGTTACCCAGCAGGCCGGCCTCAATCGCATGGAAACTGTGGTGAATGCCGGTAATGACAATCACCGAATACAGGCCACCAAACAGCAAGCCGGCCAGCCAGCCGGCGTGGGTAATCAGCGTGCTGAGCAGCAGCGAAATGCCATCGCCGAGCACTCGGCCGGCCGGACCGATAAACAGCATGGCGACAAAACCGGAAATGATCACCGTCAGGAAGGGGGTCAGGATCAGATCCAGCGAGTTCGGGATCACCTTGCGCAGCTGTTTTTCCAGCATGCTCATAAACCACACTGCCAGCAGCACCGGGAAGACCGTGCCCTGGTAGCCAATCATGGCGATTTCCATGCCAAAGAAATCCATGGTGTGGAAACCGCTGGCGACGCCCCAGGCGTTGGTTAGCGCCGGGTGGGTGAGAATGCCGCCGAGCGTCGCGCCGAGATAGGGATTACCGCCGAACTCGCGGGCGGCAGTAAAGCCAATCAGTATCGGCAGGATGATAAACGCCGCCGAGCTGAACATGTCGAGCATCACGAACAACGCGCTGCTGGCATCGACCCAGCCATAGGTTTTCACCATGCCCAGCAGTCCCATCAGCAGGCCGGAGGCGACAATGGCCGGGATGATCGGCACAAAGATGTTCGACAGCAGCCGTGCGATACGTTGCAGCGGGTTGAGCTTTTTCGCGGCGATATCCGCAGCTTCGGACTTGCTGGATTCGCTGATGCCTGCGGCCTTGATAAACTCGGCATGCACCTTGTTCACCAGTCCGGTACCGAATATCACCTGAATTTGCCCGGCATTGCTGAAACAGCCTTTCACCCCCTCAAGCTTGCCGATGGCGGCCTTGTCCACCTTACTGTCGTCCAGCAGTACCAGTCGCAGACGGGTGGCACAGTGCGCCGCGCTGGCGATGTTTTCCTTACCCCCGAGCAGCGGTAACAGCGCCTGAGCGGTTGCGGTAATATCCATGTTTTCTCCCTGTTAAATCACAATGCCGCCGGGGTTAACCCTGGCGGCAGGCGGCATATTGTCGATCAGAAAAAGTATTTGAATCTGGCGCGCACGCCGTAACGTTGATCGTCATCGCTATTGGCGATTTTGTTGTCGGCGTTGGCCTCCAGCCGTGAGGCGTAAGCCCCGAGATACAAATTGAAATTCTTCATATTCATGATGTTGGGAATTTGATAAGACGCATGTACGGTGTGGATGTCATAGCGACCCGGTTCGCTGAACGGGTTATCGATATTGGCCGTCATGCCATCGGTGGCGAATTCTTTGATATTGTTGTGCGCATAAATGTAACCCAGTTCAAAACGGCGCCACAGCACGTTGGCACCGGCGGAAAAGTCCTGTTCTCCCGAGGCGTCCAGATAGGCGGTGCTGAGGTTGGCGACGATACCGTTGTCAGCATCGGCGGCCAGACTGTTCCAACTCAGGGTCATGCCGTAGCCGTTGCGTTTTGACTGATCGACCCATTGACCGCGATCGTTCTGATAACCGTAGGCGTTGTTGACCACGTTGCTTTCCATCGCCAGCGCGGCGCTGAACCGATCTTTTTTCCACGCCACCACCGGGCGCAGATAAGCGACATTCTTTTTGTTGTCCAGCTCGTTGCCGTGATAGCTCTGGTCCTGGAACAGCGAGGTGCCGTCCTCTACCAGCGTGTTCAGTTCAAAGTACCAGTTGCCGGCGTATTTGCTCAGCATCAGGTTGCCGCCGCTGCTGCTGCGGCCGCGGCCTTCCTTCATCATGTAGATGTAACCGAAACCGTCGGCGTACAGGTCATTGGCGGTGTTGCCGGAATACTCGATAAAGGTATCCTGGTTGAGCGGGAACATATCGTAGGCTTCGAAACGGCCGATTTTCGCCTGCCAGTTCTTCTCGTTGCCGAAGAAGAACGCGGCGTCGTCGAGGTTCATTTTGCCCTCCATGTCGGCCAGTGGCTGCACGCTAAAGCCGGCGAAGTTGCCGTCCTGATTGCGGCGATAGCCGTCCAGGCCGATCAGAATACGGCCGTTGATGTCCCAACGCTCCTTGTTGCCCGGCTTCCAGTCCTTGTTATCGGTGGTTTTCAGCGAGGTGAGCTGCCCGCTGCGGCTGGCGCCGTCCAGGTTGAACTCTACGTCACCGTACAGCTTCAGCTCGCCAAAGTCGTTCAGCTTCAGATTACTGGCCGCCGGCGCCTTGCTTTCCAGCGTGGCGGTGCGCTGTGCGACCTGTACCGTTTGCTGTTCGGCGTTGAGCGTGCGCTGTTCCAGCCGTTGTGCGCGCTGTTCCGCCGCAGTGGCGCGACTTTCCGCACTCTGCGCCCGTTGTTCTGCCTGTTGCAGGCGCTGCTCAAGGGCGTTGAGACGCGCTTCGATGCTGGCGGCATTGCCGGCGGCCTGGGCGGTGGTAGCAAGTAATAACCCTGTAGTTACAGCCAGATAGCGTAATTTTTTCATGATGTTCTATCATCCTGGAGGCTAATTATTATTGTTTGCTAAATTGCTAAACCGGTTTTTCAGGCTGAAAGATAATCGAGGTGGAGCACTAATGGCAAACAAGATTGCTAACCCGATTCAGCTAATGTGATCGAGTGCTCAATTTCGTCAGGGGGCAGGGTGGGCACCCGGGCCCACCGCAGGATATCAGGCGTGTTGTTGCAGAAAGGCCGCCAACTGCGCAGTGCGCGGCAGCGCGGTCATTGCGCCCTTGGCTGTGGTCGCCAGTGCGCCACACGCCTGGGCCTGGGCGATAACCGCCGGCCATTCTGCTGGTGCAGGCAGGCGGCCCAGCGCCGACAGCGCGGCCAACAGGCCGGCAACAAAGGCATCGCCCGCGCCGGTGGTATCGATTGGCGCGATCGGCGTAGCGCGGAAATGGCGAATGCCGCTACCGTCATGCATGCATACCCCATCGGCACCCAGGGTTACCAACAGCAGTTTTAGCGGGAACTGGCTCATCATCCAGGCGATGGCGCTGCCCAGATCGTCAACCAGACTGATGAAACGCAGCTCGTCGAGCGAGATCTTGACCACGTCGGCCAGCGACAGCGCGTGCGCCAGGCAAGGGCGTAACGCCTCGGGCTGCGTCCAGACGTCCTCGCGGATATTCGGATCAAAACTGACCCAGCCACCGGCGGCTCTAATGCGCTCCATGGCGCCGAAAGTGGTGCTGCGGCTCGGTTCCCGTGACAGGGCGATCGAACAGACGTGCAGCCACTCTCCGGATTTAAATTGCGGTAAATCAGAGGGTTGTAGAAACAGGTCGGCGCTTGGCGTGACCATGAAGGTGAAGGAGCGCTCGCCGTCGTTCGCCAGATCGACCACCACGG
Organism: Serratia odorifera; assembly: GCF_041448735.1. Classification (NCBI taxonomy): domain Bacteria; kingdom Pseudomonadati; phylum Pseudomonadota; class Gammaproteobacteria; order Enterobacterales; family Yersiniaceae; genus Serratia; species Serratia odorifera. Next base: position 267,679 of record NZ_JBGMUT010000003.1, read on the forward strand.
TGGAGGTGTGGTAATGCGGGTCGGCGGCCATATGTCGGGTATCGACCCCTTCATCCTGCAGCACCTGGCGCAGGAAGTCGCCGAAGCTGTCGTTCCCCACCCGACCGATAAACCCGCTGCTGCCACCCAGGCGCGCGACGCCAACCGCCACGTTGGCCGGTGCGCCGCCTGGGCATTTGAGGTAACTGTTGGTAGTTTCCGGCACCAGATCGACAACCGCATCCCCCAGCACCCATACGCGATGACCCATATTCACTCCCTGTTTTCAGCATCAAAGATGGTTAGCTAAATTAGACGAACCGGTTTAGCTAGGCAACAAGTAATCGCCATGATACTGAAAACAGCCTGCTTGCACCGTGGATATCAGGCATGCTGTTGCCAGACAACGCGACGCTATGCGTCACCCATCAGTGGATCGCTGATGCTGTGCAGCCCGCTCTCCCAGCGCCCGGCAAGGCGTCGCTGCCAGTGGTTTTCCCCGGTGAGCGTAATGTCATACCAACCACCGCTGGCGGTGATGGCAACGCTGTGCTGTCGTTGACCTTTTGCCGGAATCAGCAACGGTTGCGGATCGGCACCGCTGTAAGGACAGCGGGCCAGTGTGACGGTCAGCGGTTGTTCGACAGGGTTGCTCACCGTCAACAGCAGGCCGTCGTGCCGTGCTTCCAACTGGACCTCCGGCTGGAGTTGCTGCAGGTTACCGCGCAGGGTGCGATGAAAACCGTTCGGCCCCAGCAACCACAAATGGTATTCCCCGGCGCCAGACCAGTTGTCACTCAAGGCCTTGCCTGCTTCGATGGTGTAACGGCGGGGGATTTCATCCAGCTGCAACAGGTCATACACCTGCAGCACTGCGCCCTGCGCGCCGTGATTAAGCATATTGAGGGTGAATAACTGCTGCTGCGGATACGCTGCGGCCTGTACCTGCAAGCGGTAGGGCAATGCGCGCGAAGGGCGCGCCAGCCGCTGTTGCCGGGGGGGCCGCTGCTGGGCGAGCGCTGGCAGCGCCACCGCCGGCAACCGTTCCTGCCGCTGGCGCAGGCGGTCGGCGGCGTGACGGGTAGTGGTGTGCAGCGGCGGCAGCGTTTCCGCATTCGGGTCAACAAAATTGAATGCCGATGTCAGATCGCCGCAGACCGTACGACGCCAGTCGCTGATGTTGGGCTCGCGTACCTGAAAACGCTTTTCCAGGAATTGCAGTACCGAGGTGTGATCAAACACCTGCGAGTTCACCCAGCCACCGCGGCTCCACGGCGAAAGTACCAGCATCGGCACGCGCGGTCCCGGGCCGTAAATGCCGCCATCTGGCGGCGGTTGCTCCTCGCTGCCCGGCGGGGCGATATGCTGGAAAATTTCCGTTTCGAACGGCACGGTGGATTTGCCGGCAAAACTGCCGTCGCTGCGTAGCGACGGCGCCGCCGGCGGCGGCATATGATCAAAGAAACCGTCATTTTCGTCGTAGTTGACCAACAGCACGGTTTTGCTCCACACCTCGGGGTTATCGGTCAGCGCATTGAGAATTTCCTGGGTAAACCAGCCGCCTTGTACCGGGCTGGAAGGATCGGGATGCTCGGAATAGGCGGCCGGTGCGATAATCCAGCTCACCTGCGGCAGGGCGCCGCGTTGCACATCGGCGCGGAACCCGGCCAGCATCGCCTCCAGATCGTTGGCACTGGCGGCGGGCAGCGTGTAGCCATTGCCCTTGTATAGCGGATCGATGGCGTTCAAGGCGTCGTGGAACGGCACATAGGCGGTGAAATCTTTTGGCGGATAGGCCGGGTTGCCGACCTTGATGCTGGCGGCGCGGTATTGGCGAAAACCGGCCAGCGGATTGTCGCCGAAATTGTCCGGCAAATACTGGTAGACCTTCCAACTGACGCCGCTGGCTTCCAGGCGTTCGGGATAGGTTTTCCAGGCGTAGCCCTTATCCGCCGAACCGGTGTAATCCCATTCATTTACCACCACCGCGAGGTTGGCGGCTGGGCCGTTGGTTCCGCTCCACAGGAACAGACGATTGGGATTGGTGCCGCCATGCAGTGAGCAATGATAGGCGTCACACAGGGTAAAGGCATTGGCCAGGGCAAACTGGAACGGCAGCTCTTGCTGACGGTAGTAGCCCATCGAGGTCGGCGTTTTGTAGCTTGGCCAGGCGCGCATACGGCCATTGTCCCAGGCAGACTGGGCGTCCAGCCACGAGTGCGGCGTGCCGCTGACGCGCTGTGCATTGCCGTGTCGACTGTCCAGGTGATAGGGCAGCACCGGCCGCTCCAGTCCCTGCTGTTGCCATACGCTGCGCCCTTGCGGCTGTGGCACGGTGAAGCGATCGCCGAACCCGCGCACGCCGGGCAGCGTGCCAAAATAATGATCAAAGGCGCGATTTTCCTGCATCAGGATCACCACGTGTTCGACGTCCCGGATGCTGCCGGTGCGGTTATGGGCAGGGATGGCCAGCGCTTTGCGGATTGAGGCAGGTAACAGGGAATAGGCCGAACCAATGGCGGCGGCGTGTAACAGCGTCCTGCGTGAAAGTCTGGGCATGCGCATCAAACTCTTGGGGGTCAGTTATCAAGATAGAAGCAAACAGGATAGTTGCCAAAGATAACAGCAGGATGACGGTAGCAGGAAATGCCCTGCGCCTGGTGGCGGCAGGGCATCGGTAGACTTACTGGCGCACCAGTCGGCCGAGCGTCGGTGCCGCTTCGAAATTGCTGCGGAAGGGGTTGATATCCAAGCCGCCACGGCGGGTATAACGGGCGAAAACGCTGAGTTTTTCCGGTTGGCAGTAGCGCGTGATGTCGTTGAAGATGCGTTCGACGCACTGCTCGTGGAACTCGTTATGTTGGCGGAAGGAAATCAGATAGCGCAGCAGCGCTTCGCGATCGATTTTGCGTCCGGCATAGCGGATTACCACGCTGCCCCAATCCGGCTGGTGGGTGACCAGACAGTTGGATTTGAGCAGGTTGGACGACAGCGTTTCACTGACGTATTCCGCCTGCGCCGATACCGCGTGCTCAAGATATTGAGGATCAAAGGCGAAGTCGGTCACTTCGATGTCCAGATCGTCAATGTTGTCACCCGGCAGGGTGTCAATCTGGTGGCTATATCCTGCCAGACCCGGGAACAGCTTGACGCCGACCTGGCCGTCTGCGGCGGCTGACAGATCGTGTTCCAGCGCGGCCAGTACGTCATCAGCGCTGGCAAAGCGCGTCTGGTTAAAGCTGTTCAGGTACAGTTTGAACGATTTGGATTCGATCAGATTGGTGGATGAAAACGGAATGGCGAACTCGCCGATGCCAACCACCGGCTTGCCCTTGGCGTTGAGCCAGGAAAGCTCGAACGCGGTCCAGATATCCACGCCGCTGAACGGCAAGGCATTGGCGTCGAGGCCAACCAAATCCCTGCCGCGTGCGCGCGGCAAGGCTTCCAGCAACGATGGGTCGTAGCGATCCGGGTAGGCAGAATGGGTTCCCAGGTGGGTGATTTTATCTTGCGGTTTTATATGCATATTCGTTGCCTTTGGCATGGTCGACGTTAATGTAGCGGTTGAACAGGCGGCGAGTCGCGTAAATCGGCCCCACGCCGAGCAAGGCGTACACGACTTTGATCAGGAACTGCGACAGGATCATGGTCTGGATAATGTCCCAGCTCAATACGTTATAAAAAGCCAGGGTGCAAAACACCACGCTGTCGATGGCCGAGGCCACCACGGTGCTGGTAATCACGCGGACAAACAGATAGCGTGAGTTGGTCAGCTCTTTGATTTTACAAAGTAAATAGGCGTTTACATTCTCCGAGAGCAGGTAGGCGGCCGACGACGCAAGCAGCACCGCCATGATGCTATGGACGATACCGTTGTAAGTGGTGCTGAACTCCCACTGTGGGATGCTCGGCACCAGCGTTGTCGCCCAGACGCCCAGCACGAAAATCAGGTTGGCGATAAATGAAATGATAATGGTGCGCCTGGCCAGACGCAGCCCATAAAATTCGTTAAGAATATCAACCAGGATGAAGGTCAGCGGATAAACGAAAATGGCGGGCGGAACAATCATATCCAACAGCGGGATCTGAATCGGTTTGACGCCGCACAGGGTTGAAAAGATATAAATCACGCTCAGCGCCACGGTAATGATCAGATAGGCGTACCAGGAACGTTCGTGCCGGTCGCCAAGATCGTAGGCGGTGGTGAGATTGTTGCTGCCGTCATACAGACGGCGGTAAAGCGCCTTGAGTTCGCTGCGGCTGAAGTCATCGGAAATGGTGCTGTCATCCAGCTCTTTGAGCCCCATCGAAATACGTTTGCCGGTGGCGAGGATCATGATATTGGCAGAAATGCTGCCGCTGCGATTAAAGCCCAGCAGCTTGTATTTCTTGTTGCTGTCCATTCAGAACCTCTCCTCGATGATGGAACCGATAAGCTGTTCTTCACGCTTGAGTCGATGCGGAGTAAACACGGTGTCTTCCTTTTCTTTGACGAAAAAACCCTGCTGGGCAGAGTGGTAGAGTCGCAGTGGGTTTTCCGCGCTGGATGAATAACGCTTGATAATCAGCACGTCACCTTCGCTGAACAGATTCCCTATCGGCTGTTGCACCAGCAGTGCCACCAAATTTGAATCTTCGCCAAAGTAATAGGTCAACGGAAAGCGGGTTGCCAGTTGCCCCACGCGTTGTTCATACGCCGCCAGAAATTGCTGCTGTGGTATCACCGGCACGGCGCTGGGATTCCTATTGCCTTCGAGCGATAACGTCTCGTTGATACGTTCGATTTGTTCGAGATCGTAGTTTTCAATTTCTTCACAGGAGACGCCAAAAAAATCAGAAATCCGGCTGACGGTGGATTGCTGAACGTTGTTGACTCTGCCTTCAAGGATTTTATACAGCGCAGTCCGGGTGACGCCGGCGCGATGGGCAAAAGAGGCTTTGGTTTCCCCACGACTACGCAGTAAATATTCAAGATTCTTAATGATATTTGTTTTGCGCTGAGCATTACTAACGTTCATTAGCCCCCCTTATATGTACAGCGTATTTCACTATAAATGAGGTTTGGTTGCTCGCCAATGAGAGAATGAAATCATTTATAATTATTTGAATATGAATAATTTTAATGTCAAGGTCATCGTCTTCTGGTGGGCGGCATGGCGGCGTCGTCAAGCGGACTTCAGACCCGGTATCGCACTACGCATTAACCAAGTTTACATAAATGGCATCATTGTGTTCACTTTTACGTTGACGCCAGCATGTTTTATAAGCTAGTTTGTTAAACATACTGAAGTGCTTCTTGAGTGTCAAAGCACCTCGTCATAATAAAAGCCATAAAATGATGCTACGCACAGCCACAGCGGCGTACATCGTAATACCATTAGCGACAACACCAGGGAATTCTATCTCGCCCGTCAGGGCTGACATTTCGCTCTGTCACCGCAGCCAGGCATCCTTGCCAGGCGCTGCAGCACTTGGCGTATCGCCATGCCAAAGATAAACAACCCGCATTGTTTCCTCGCCGCTTGCCACAGATACCGCTTTGCCTAGTGTGAAGAAACAAACTCTGCCGCTGCATGCGCCGGCGGAATGGTGAAGTTCTCCCGCATACGTCTGCTCTCTTCTGCCGGTGGAAGGCCAAATAACCGCTTGAATTCACGATTAAATTGCGAGGGGCTTTCATAGCCTACCGCCTGGCTGGCGACCGAAGCGCTTACCCCTTGCCGCACCATCAGCAGCCGCGCCTGATGCAGGCGTATCGACTTCAGGTATTGCATCGGGGCGATATGGGTAATTGCCTTAAAATGGCGGTGAAAGGTGGGGACGCTCATTGCTGCCTCGGCGGCCAGTTGCGGCAGGGTAATCGGGTGCGCATAGGTGGCATGAATACGGCGTAACGCTTTGGCAATTTTGCCGAATTGCCCACGCATCGCCAGCGCCGAACGCATGGCGTTGCCCTGCGCGCCGGTGAGAATGCGAAAATACAGCTCGCGGAGCAGCGCTGGGCCGAGTATTGCCGCGTCAAGCGGGGCGCTCATGGCCTCGAGAAAACGCAGCAGCGAGCCGCGCATCGCCGCATCCATCGGGCTGGACATCATGCTGGCGGGGTTAACTGCGCAGGAGGGCGCGCCCTGTCTGTCAATTTGCAGCATCAGGTCGGCCGCGAGCTGAAAATCCAGATGCAGGTAAATGGCCAGTAATGGCCGTGCCGGCGACGCGTCGGTTTCCATCACAAAGGGTACCGGCACCGAAACGGCAAGATAATGCTGCTGGTCGTAGCAGTAGGTTTGCCCGCCAAAATAGCCTCTTTTGCTGCCCTGACAGACGATGACGATACCCGGATCGTACAGCACCGGCGTGCTTGCCAGTGGCCGATTGGAACGCAGGAAACGCACATCGGGCAGTGGCGTGAGGTTATAACCTTCCTGCGGCGCCAGCGACAGCAGCAGATCCACCATGCGTTGTCGATCGTCAGTCTGGGCAGGCAACGTTGTCGATCTGTGGTTCATAATCCTTACCGTTCGATAGAAATAGGCAATAACTAAAGCAGAATCGGGCTAAAAAAACGCCAATTGAGAGAATAGTATGCACATGCCTCTTAACCAACGGGAGTTTTTTTATGTCTTTAGCCAAAACGATTTTTATCACCGGCGTCAGTAGCGGTTTTGGGCGCGCCCTGGCACAGGCCGCGTTGAGCAGCGGTCACCGGGTCATCGGCACGGTGCGCAGTGCGTCGGCAGTGGCGGCGTTTGAAGCGCTTGGTGCTGGCAAGGCGCTGGCGCGAGTACTGGACGTGACCGACTTTGCGTCAGTCGAGCGGGTCGTCGCCGAGGTAGAAGCCGACATCGGCCCGATTGATGTATTAGTGAATAATGCCGGTTATGGCCACGAAGGGGTGATGGAGGAATCAGCGCTGGACGAACTGAAGCGGCAGTTCGACGTCAACGTGTTCGGTGCGGTGGCGATGATCAAGGCGTTGTTGCCTTATCTGCGCCAGCGTCGTCGTGGACAGATTATCAACATCACCTCGATGGGGGGATTTATTACCCTGCCGGGCATCAGTTATTACTGCGGCAGCAAGTTTGCACTGGAAGGTATTTCCGAGACGCTGAGCAAAGAGCTCAAGCCGTTTGGCATCGCGGTAACTGCCGTAGCCCCTGGCTCTTTCCGCACCGATTGGGCGGGCAGATCGATGGTCAGATCGCCTCGGATCATTGCGGATTATGACGCGCTGTTTGATCCGATCCGCCAGGCGCGACAGCAAAAAAACGGCAGGCAGCTTGGCGATCCGGCCAAGGCAGCACAGGCGATACTGGCCATCATCGACAGCGATGCGCCGCCGGTACACCTGCTATTGGGCAGCGATGCACTCAGCCTGGTGCGCGAAAAGCTGCAAAGCTATGCAACCGAAATCGATGACTGGGAAACGCTGAGCCGTTCAACCGACGGTTAATCGTCGATGGCGGCAAGCCGGGATGCTCGCAGGCGTGCGCTGGTTTATGGCGTGGCCTGCCAGCTGATTTCTATCGTATCAACGCCGCCGATCAGCATGGGCATCTCGTTCAACAGTGCAAAAATTTGCTGGATCGGCGTGCCGGGGGCGATGGCAAGTGCGTCAGGCCGTCGGGGGGCAAGCGGCGTTGCCTGTGACATGATGACGCAATGGTCGTGCCTGAATATCTGTCTCAGCACCGCGGCAGGCAGGCCAGCCGTCAGGTAAATAAGCATTTGCGCAGGACGTAACCGAATTTGGCTCGCCAGCTCGGGCAAGGCGTACAGCGGCCAACTGACCAGAAGCAGCTCTGCTTCATCAATAACGGCCTGATTATCCGCCATGGTCCAGCAGGGAAAATCCATCGCCAGCGCGTTAATCCGCTCAGGCTGGCCGGGGGAGAGGAAAACCTGCGCGTCGGGTGCCGCCAGAAATAGCTGACGCACCAGCTGTGCGGTCAGTTCATCTACGCCAAGAATACCGATTTTTTTCATGTGACCCCGGTTAGATGCGCCATTGAACAACAGGTTGCCAAGCGGGGCGCCACGGTAAATTCCCCCGCGACACGGCCAGGCCGCCAACAGGAAACCTCAATTGATTGTGACCAAGTTACACATTGGTCACTCGTTGTCAATCGAAACACGCCGCGTTAAGCTATAGCCATGAATAAAAAAATGAACGCACTTGCTACCCGTGGTCCTTCCGATCACAGCGTACGCGATCAGATCGTGGAAGCCGCTACGGCGTATTTCGGCCACTACGGCTATGAAAAAACCACCGTCTCCGATCTGGCAAAATCCATTGGTTTTTCCAAGGCGTATATCTATAAGTTTTTTGAGTCCAAGCAGGCGATTGGCGAGGTAATCTGCGCTATCCGACTGACCACCATCATGACCGTGGTGGAGGCGGCGATCGCCGATGCGCCCAGCGCCTCGGAGAAGCTGAGACGCCTGTTCCGTACTCTGGCAGAGGCCGGTAGCGAGCTGTTTTTCCATGACCGCAAGCTGTATGACATCGCTGCCGTTGCCGCGCGCGATCAATGGCCTTCGGCCAGGCAGCACCAGGCCCAACTGCTCACGCTGATTGAACAGATCCTGCGTGAAGGCCGTGAGGCCGGAGAATTTGAGCGCAAAACGCCGCTCGACGAAGCCGCCAGCGCCATTTATCTGGTGATGTGTCCTTACATCAATCCCGTACAGCTGCAATATAACCTGGAAACCGCCGGGGAAGCGGCAGTACTGCTGTCCTCGCTGATATTGCGCAGCCTATCGCCGTGATAGGATTTGTGACCATTGACATAATTGGTCACTAGTCGGAGAATGCGAACCCTACACTGTTTATCAAGAAGGGTATTCCATGCTTCGTCTCAGCGCTGTCAGCATCGCCGCCTGCCTGCTGCCGCTTGCCCTGGTGGCGTGCGGTGAGGCTTCGACGGCCGACGATCCGCGTAATCAGCCACCGTTGGTCAGGGTGGCGCGAGTCGCTGATGCGGTTGACGCCACGCGTGCCTTTAGCGGTACCGTGGTGGCGCGTGTTCAGAGCGATCTCGGTTTTCGCGTCGGCGGCAAAATACTGGAGCGTCTGGTCGATGCCGGCCAGAGCGTCAAGAAAGGCCAGCCGTTGATGCGACTGGATCCGACCGATCTGGGGCTGCAAGCCCGGGCGCAGCAACAGGCGGTAGCAGCCGCCAGGGCGCAGGCTCGCCAGACCGCCGCCGACGAGGCACGCTATCGTGGCCTGGTAGCCAGCGGTGCGGTGTCGGCCTCCGCCTACGATCAAATCAAGGCCGCGGCTGAAACCGCACGGGCGCAGCTCAGCGCAGCACAAGCACAGGCGGATGTCGCCATTAACGCTTCCGGCTACGCGGTGTTGCTGGCCGACGCCGACGGGGTGGTGATGGACACCCTGGCGGAGCCAGGACAGGTGGTCTCTGCCGGCCAACCGGTGGTCAGGCTGGCGCGGGCGGGTCAGCGCGAGGCGATCGTTCATCTGCCGGAAACGCTGCGGCCGGCTATCGGCAGTATGGCGATGGCCAGCCTGTATGGCGACCGCGCGGCCGCGGTCCCCGCGCAGCTGCGACTGCTTTCCGATGCCGCCGATCCGTTGACCCGAACCTTCGAAGCGCGCTATGTGCTGGCCGGCACGCTGGCCAGCGCGCCGCTGGGCGCGACCGTCACGCTGAACATCGTCAACGGCAAGGCGGACGCGCCAACGCTGCAGGTGCCGATTGCCGCGCTGTACGATTCTGGCAAAGGTGCAGGGGTATGGATCGTCGCCGGTACGCCGGCGAAGGTCTCCTGGCGCGCGGTTCGGGTGCTGGGTATCAGCGACGACGCGGCGCGGGTGGCGGGCAACCTTACCGTTGGCGAGCAGGTGGTGGCGCTGGGGGCCCATCTGCTGCATGACGGCGAGCCGGTCAGGTTGGCGCAAGCAGGGCGTAACAACGCGCAGGGGAGCCAACCATGAGCGGCGGACGCTTTAACCTTTCGGCGCTGGCGGTACGTGAACGCTCGATCACGCTGTTTTTGATCTTTCTGATCGCCATCGCCGGCACCCTGTCGTTCTTCGAACTGGGACGGGCGGAAGATCCGCCGTTCACCGTCAAGCAACTGACGGTAATCACCGCCTGGCCAGGGGCGACCGCGCAGGAAATGCAGGATCAGGTGGCGGAACCGCTTGAAAAACGCATGCAGGAATTGAAGTGGTACGATCGCACGGAAACCTATACGCGGCCGGGGCTGGCGTTCACCATGGTGTCGCTGGCTGACGGCACGCCACCGGGCGAGGTGCAGGAGCAGTTCTATCAGGCGCGCAAGAAGCTGGACGACGAGGCTGGCAACCTGCCCGCCGGCGTCATCGGACCGATGGTCAACGACGAGTTTTCCGATGTGACGTTTGCGCTGCTGGCGCTGAAGGCCAAAGGGGAACCGCAGCGCCTGCTGGTGCGCGACGCCGAGTCATTGCGCCAGCGCCTGTTGCACCTGCCGGGGGTAAAAAAGGTCAATATCATTGGCGAGCAGGCGGAACGCATCTTCGTGTCATTCTCCCACGATCGGCTTGCCACGCTGGGCGTGTCGCCGCAGGACATTTTTACCGCCCTTAATAGCCAGAACGTACTCACCCCTGCAGGTTCGATCGAAACCCACGGGCCGCAGGTGTTTATCCGGCTGGACGGCGCTTTTGACAGCTTGCAGAAAATCCGCGAGACGCCGATTGTCGTGCAGGGGCGAACGCTGAAACTGTCGGACGTGGCGCAGGTTGAACGCGGTTACGAAGATCCGGCGACCTTTATCATTCGCAATAACGGCGAACAGGCCCTGTTGCTGGGCATCGTCATGCGCGAAGGCTGGAATGGTCTCGATCTGGGCAAGGCGCTGGACGAGGAAACCAGCCGCATCAACGCCGGCATGCCGTTGGGTATGACGCTCAGCAAAGTCACCGATCAGTCGGTGAACATCAGCTCGTCCGTCGACGAGTTTATGGTGAAGTTCTTTGTCGCCTTGCTGGTGGTGATGGTGGTGTGTTTCGTCAGCATGGGCTGGCGAGTCGGCGTGGTGGTGGCCGCTGCGGTGCCGTTGACGCTGGCGGTGGTGTTTGTGGTGATGGCCGCCACCGGTAAAAACTTCGATCGCATTACCCTCGGCTCACTGATCCTGGCGCTGGGGCTGTTGGTGGACGATGCGATCATCGCCATTGAAATGATGGTAGTGAAAATGGAAGAGGGCTTTGATCGCGTCAAGGCCTCGGCCTACGCCTGGAGCCATACCGCGGCGCCCATGCTGTCGGGGACGCTGGTGACGGCCATCGGTTTTATGCCCAACGGTTTCGCGCAGTCTACCGCCGGCGAATACACCAGCAATATGTTCTGGATTGTCGGCATTGCGCTGATTGCCTCCTGGGTGGTGGCGGTGGCCTTTACCCCCTATCTGGGCGTGAAACTGCTGCCGGCAATCAGGCAGGTTGAAGGGGGCCACGCCGCCATCTACAACACCCGCCACTACAACCGTTTTCGTCGGCTGCTGACGCGGATTATCGCTGCCAAATGGCTGGTGGCCGGCGCGGTTATCGCCGCCTTTGTGCTGGCCATATTGGCCATGGGACTGGTCAAGAAGCAGTTTTTCCCCACCTCCGATCGCCCGGAAGTGCTGGTCGAAGTACAAATGCCGTATGGCAGCTCCATTGAGCAGACCAGCAATACCAGCGCCAAAGTCGAAGCCTGGCTGAGAAAGCAGCGTGAAGCGAAGATCGTCACCGCCTATATTGGCCAGGGGGCGCCGCGTTTCTATCTGGCGATGGCGCCGGAACTGCCCGATCCGTCGTTTGCCAAGATTGTGGTGCTGACGGACAGCCAGGAGGCACGCGAGGCTCTCAAGTTCCGCCTGCGGCAAGCGGTGGCGGACGGTTTGGCCCCCGAGGCGCGTGTCAGAGTGACACAGCTGGTATTCGGCCCGTATTCACCTTATCCGGTGGCCTACCGGATTATGGGGTCGGATCCTGCCATGCTGCGTGAGATCGCCGCGCAGGCTCAGGCCATCATGCAGGCCAGTCCGATGATGCGCACCGTCAATACCGACTGGGGCGCACGCGTGCCGACGCTGCATTTTTCTCTGGATCAGGATCGCCTGCAGTCGGTCGGGCTCAGCTCTAACGCGGTGGCGCAGCAGTTGCAGTTCCTGCTGTCCGGCGTGCCGATCACCTCGGTGCGCGAGGACATTCGTGCCGTGCAGGTGGTTGGCCGAGCGGCGGGTGAGATCCGGCTCGATCCGGCAAAAATCGCCGGCTTTACGCTGGTGGGGTCGGCCGGCCAGCGAATTCCGCTGTCGCAGGTGGGCAGCGTCGAGGTACGCATGGAGGATCCGCTGCTGCGACGCCGCGATCGTACGCCAACCATCACGGTGCGCGGGGATATTGCCGAAGGGCTACAACCGCCGGACGTTTCCAGCGCAATCTCGGTGCAGCTACAACCGTTAATCGACACGCTGCCTGAGGGCTACCGCATCGAACAGGCGGGATCGATTGAAGAGTCGGGCAAGGCCAGCAAGGCGATGTTGCCGCTGTTCCCGATCATGATTGCCATGACGCTATTGATCATCATCCTGCAGGTTCGTTCGATGTCGGCGATGATCATGGTGTTCCTGACCGCGCCATTGGGGCTGATCGGCGTGGTGCCAACGCTGCTGTTGTTCAACCAGCCATTTGGTATCAATGCGCTGGTGGGACTGATCGCGCTGTCGGGTATTCTGATGCGCAACACCCTGATCCTGATAGGCCAGATCCATCACAACGAAAAGCAAGGGCTCGATCCGTTCCACGCGGTGGTCGAGGCCACGGTGCAGCGTGCCAGACCGGTATTGCTGACGGCGATGGCGGCCATTCTGGCGTTTATTCCGCTGACCCATTCGGTGTTCTGGGGCACGCTGGCCTACACCCTGATTGGCGGGACCTTCGGCGGCACCATCATGACGCTGGTATTCTTGCCTGCGATGTACGCCATCTGGTTCAGGATCCACCCTGGCAGCGGCGCGCCGTCAGCCGCATAGGGTAAGGACGCCGTCGGGCTGCGCATCTACCCGGCGGCGTGGCGCTTATAGGGTGAAGTGGTCGCGGAACTGCTGCAGTGCGGCGGTGCTGTCGCCGCTGGCCCAGCCTTCCATTGCCACGGTGCCCTGATAACCGATCTGCTGTAACGTACGGGCAATGGCGCGATAGTTGATCTCGCCGGTGCCCGGCTGCTGACGCCCTGGCACGTCGGCCACCTGGATCTCACCGATGGCCGGGCCGGCACGGCGGATCAGGGCGATCAGATTGCCTTCGCCGATCTGCGCGTGATACAGATCAAGGTTCATTTTCAGCGCCGGGCTGTTCACCGCTTCGACCAACGCCAGGGTATCGGCGGCCAGGGCGAACGGCGTACCGGGATGGTCGACCGGCAGATTGAGGTTCTCCAGCGTGAACACCCGCCCGGCACGCTCGCCCAACTGCGCTACGCGGCGCAGCGTTGCGGCGGCTTGCAGCCACATCGCCCCACTGACCACCGCCACCGGCTTCACCGGCAGACCCCGCTCGTCCAGTCCGCTGCCGTGCAGATTCAGCGTCGGGCAGTTCAGCCGTTCGGCCACTGCCAGCGAGGCTTCGGCGCTCTGCAACAGCTGCGCGATACCGTCGCTGTCGGTCAGATTGCCGCTCAGGTAGCCGGTCATGGAGGTGAAACGTGCGCCGGTGGCGACCAGGGCGTCAATGTCCTTATTGGCCCAGTCCCAGATTTCGACGCCGAACCCGAGCGCGTGAATACGCTCGACGCGTTCAACCAACGGCAGATCGAGAAACACCATTTCGGCACAAACCGAGAGTTGATAGCCGGCCATCAGCGACCTCCCAGGGCGATCGGGCGGTTCTGCCGTACCGACTCAATGCAGGCCAGCGCGATTTCCAGCGCGTTACGCGCATCTTCGCCGGTGGCACGTGGCGTTTCACCGCTGCGGATGCAGTGGGCAAATTCCGTCATTTCAGCTACATAGGCGTCACGCAGCAGATCGGAATCCAGCCGCGAAGTATCAATGGCGATACCGCCCTGATGGTAGCGTACGCAGTGAGTGGCATTGATATGGCCAGCCTGCAACATGCCTTTGCTGCCAAATACTTCCCCACGTACGTCGTAACCGTAGACAGCCTGGAAACTGGCCTCGGCGGTGGCAATTGCGCCGTTGTCAAAACGCAGGGTGACTACCGAGGTATCCAGCAACCCCTGCTGCTTGAAGTCCGGGCGCACCAGCGCATCAGCCAGCGCGTAGACTTCCACCGGTTTTGCGCCGTGGTTGAAATGCAGCAGCGTATCAAAATCGTGGATCAGGGTTTCCAGAAAAATAGTCCACTGCGGGATCGGCGCCGGATCGCGCAGCGCCGGGTCGCGGGTAATCGAGCGACTCAGCTGCGTGGTGCCGTTTTCACCGGACTTGACCGCCGCAATCGCTGCGGCAAAGCCCGAATCAAAGCGGCGGTTAAAGCCCACCTGTAGCACCACGCCGGCCTGGTTAGCTGCCGCAATCGCGCGATCGGCTTCGTCCAGCGTGACCGCCATCGGTTTTTCACAGAACACATGTTTACCGGCCTGTGCGGCGGCGATCACCCATTCGGCATGAGTGCGTGCCGGGGCGGCAATGGCAACCGCATCGATATCCGGATCGTGCAGCAATGCGTGCAGATCGCCATAGGCCTTGGTAATGCCGAGCCGTTGCGCCAGCGTTTCGGCGGCGCCTGGCTGCGGATCGGCCACCGCGCTCAGCCGGGCTCCCGGCACGCGATAGGCCAGGTTTTCTGCGTGAAAGCTGCCCATGCGACCGGCGCCGATCAGGCCAACGCGTACCGGTTGTGAAGATATAGTCATGCTGCACTCCTTGTTATTTGTGGTTCGCCCATTCAGGCATGGAAGAGGGGTCAACCGGTCGAGGCGCCTCGGGGGCGAAACGACGGGATTTGGATAACATCAGCGGTTCGATGTGTTCGAGCGACACGCCACGGGTTTCCGGCAGGAAGCGCCGCACAAACCAGAACGCGATCAGGCTGCCTGCGGCACACAGCATCAGTGGGAATGCGCCGTTGAAGTGTTCCATCAACACCGCGCTGCGGTTCATCATCGGGAAACTCTGGGTGACGATAAAGTTCGCCACATACATCGAAGAAAAGGCAAAGCCCATCGCCACGGCGCGGATGCGGTTGGGGAAGATCTCGGAGATCAGCAGCCAGGCACCGAGGCTCCATGACAGGCCGAAGATCAGCACGAAGGCCACCAGCCCGAGCACCGGCACCAGTCCGTCGATATGTGCGATAAAGGCCCAGGAGGTAAAGATCAGGCTGATGGTGCAACCCAATGCGCCCCAGCGCAGCAGCGGCGTACGGCCGATCCTGTCCACCACGTTGAGGCAGACAGCGACGCCCACCAGCAACGCCAACCCCAGGAAGATGCTCTGGAATAACGAGGCCTGGGTACTGCCGGTGACGTTTTGCAGCAGTGACGGTGCGTAATACAACAGGATATTGATGCCGGAAACCTGCTGCAAAATGGCGATGGCACAGCCAATCAGCAGGATATAGCGGGTACGTGCATCGCGCAGCAGGCCGCGCTGCGCGACCTGAGCATTATGCGGGGAGGCGCTGGCCAGGATTTCTGCCAGCAGCCGGTCGGCATGTTGCGCGTTGGACAGCCGGGTCAGTACCTGCCGCGCCCGTTCGGTTTTGCCCCTTAGCGCCAGCCAGCGCGGCGATTCCGGCATAAACGGCACCAGCAGCAGGAACATCACGCAGGGCACGACTCCCGACGCCAGCATCCACCGCCAGCCGTCGCTGACTATCCACGCATGCGACATGCCGCGGGCAATCAGATAGTTGACGATATACACCGTCAGTTGCCCGCCGACCATCAGCATCTGTTGCAGTCCCAGCATGCGGCCACGCCAGTCTTTCGGCGACACTTCGGCGATATATAACGGCGTGATGGCCGACGCCATGCCCACCGCCAGACCGCCGAGCAGGCGATAGAGAACGAATTCGCCCAGGCTGGTGGCCAACGCCGAGCCGACGGCGGAAATCACGAACATCAGCGCGGTGACGATCAAGGTTGATTTGCGGCCAATCCGATCGGAAATGTAGCCGACGCAGCAGGCGCCAATCACGCAACCCAGAATAACGTTTGAAACGGCCCATCCGCTTTCCCAGGGGGAAAGATTGAGATGTTCCGTTAGCGGATCGATCACCCCGGAGATCACCGAGGCGTCATAACCGAGGATCACCCCACTGAGTGAGGCGATGGTGCAGATAAAAAAGATCAACGGTAAATTGTGTTTACCCATAGTCACTTATTTCCTTTTGGCGCGTTCGGCGTAGGTGTCATGGGTATTGCAAAGGCGGTGCCAACCTCAAAACGTGGCAATCTGTGAGGTGCTGCACAGATATACATCACAATCTGGCAACAAAATTTACATGCCAACCTTACATGTAAATAAAATGAACATTCCATACAAAGCCGGAGTGCCAGATGCGAGTCCTCGATCGTTTACCGTTCAAAGATGAAAGTGATCCCATATTCAGCCTGCCGGACGGCGCAGAAGTGGCTGAATGGGACAGCCTGCTGTGGCAGGGCTGGCAGCGTTTTTTAGCCGGCGAAAGCTCTCACTGGATACGGCACAGCATCTGGCAGTCCTGGCAACGATCGCAGCAGCGGGCGATCGATCCGCTGTCGTTTGTCTATGTCACGCCAGCCGCTGACGAGCTGGCGGCGATCCTTGAACGCAATGCCGATCTGATCCAGGTGGCGCGCAGCATTATGGAAAACCTGCTGGCCTATAATCCGGATGGTCATATCAACCTGACCGACGCGCAGGGGGTGACGCTGCATTATTGCGGGGCGGATATGACGCCGGTCGGCAGTATCCTGCGCGAGGAGGTACTCGGCACCAACTGCACCGCGCGCTGCCTGATTGAACAGCGGCTGGTGTATGTGCTGAGCGGTGAAAACTGGAAGTTCGATCTGCGTAAGCGCAACCGGCAGTGCGCCGCCGCGCCGGTACGCGATGCCGGCGGCAGCCTGATTGGCGTGCTCACCCTGACGGCGACGCCGGACAATTTCAACGCCCATACCCTGGGGACGGTGCAGGCCGCGGCGGAGGCGGTAGGCCAGCAACTGATGTTGCGGCGCCTGCTGGCCGAACAGCAATCGATCCTCGAAACGCTCAATGAAGGGGTGATCGTCTGCGATCGTCACGGGCGGATCAAAACCCTCAACCGTTACGCGCGACAGATCTTCAGCGGTATCGATCCCGAGGGCGGATCGATCGATGCGTTGTTGCAACCGCAGCAAGGATCGTTGCTGACGTTGCCGTTTTGCAATGACCGCGAGTTGCAGTTCATGCCCGACGGCGAGCGGCCGCTTTCCTGTCTGATTTCACTGATGCCGGCGCCGGACGGCGGGCGGGTGCTTTCATTGCGTGAGAATCAGCGCATCCGCGCCATTACCCGCCGGGTAATGGGGGTGAGCGCCCGTTACACTTTTGAGATGATTCGTGGCAATGCGCAGTGCGTACAGCAAGTGATCCAGCAGGCGCGCGCCGGCAGTCGCAGCGACAGCACCATATTGCTGAGCGGTGAAAGCGGCACCGGCAAGGAACTGTTTGCTCAGGCGATCCACAATGCCAGCCCGCGTCGGCAAGAACCCTTTATTGCGCTTAACTGCGGCGCATTGCCGCGCGATCTGGTACAGAGCGAACTGTTTGGCTACGTCGACGGCGCCTTTACTGGGTCAAGGCGCGGCGGTTCCGCCGGCAAGTTCGAACTGGCCGATGGCGGCACGCTGTTTCTGGACGAAATTGGCGAAATGCCGCTGGAAGCGCAAACCAGCCTGCTGCGCGTGTTGCAGGAGAGCGAGGTGCTGCGCATTGGCGCAGCGCATCCGTTGAAGGTAGACGTGCGCATCATCGCCGCCACCCACTGCGACTTGCTGAGCGCGGTCGCCAAAGGGGCATTTCGCCGCGATCTCTACTACCGCCTGAACGTGATTTCGCTGGAAATCCCGCCGCTGCGCGCACGCCGCGAGGATATTCCCGAGCTGGTCAATACCTTCATACAGGCGCTGTGCACCCGGTTAAAACGCATTCCGCCACGGGTAATGCCGGCGGCAATGCGCTGTTTGCAGGACTGGCATTGGCCGGGCAACGTGCGCGAGCTGGAAAACCTGGTAGAACGCACGCTGAACCTGTGCGAAGGGGTGGAGATAGACTGCCGCGATCTGCCTGACGATATGGCGCAGGCGTCTGTGACGCCAACGCTATCAGGCGCGCGGCCTTCGTTGCAGGAAAGTGAACGCCAGCATGTGCTGCAGGTGGTGGCCGAGCAGAACGGCAACCTGCGCCAGTCCGCGCAACTGCTGGGTATTTCGCGCACCGCGCTGTACAACAAACTCCGCCAATGGCAGGTGGATGTGGCCGCCTTCAGGCGGCGCTGAACGGCATCATGCAGCGGGCAGGCCGCGATAAATCTGCCTGCCGGCAGCCGCCATTGGCAGGTTGCGCGTGATATTTTTATTCAGTTGGCCAGTTAACCTTGCGGTTAAGCGCAACGATCTCCTGATGCGAAGGCGTATCGCCCAGCGCAGCAAAATATTCCGGCAACTTGTCGCGCTTGTTCACCGCTTCACCGGGTTTGGCCGCCGCCAGCGCACGCTGCATGGTGGGCGCGTCCCAGTCGCAGCAATAGGCCGGTGTGGATGGCTGCTGTCGCCAGGAGTCGGCCAGCGATCCGCCGTCGACCGGGTCAAAACCGCTCTGATTGACCACCTCCATCACGCGTTGTTTGGCGGCAGCGTCATCGCCGGCAACGGCAATCGCCAGTCGGCCCGGCTCGCCCTGCGGCAGCCCGCGCTCTGCCAGCGAATCGGCCAGTATATTGTTGAATGCCTTGATCACCGGACGGCCAATCTGCTGTGCCACCCACAGGCTTTCGATCTGGCCGGCATCTAATGCGGGAATATGCACATCTCGCAGGTCTGGATAGTAGTTGCTGGTATCGACCACCGGCACATCCGCCGGCAGCGTAGCAAACAGCTCGGCCGGCATCTCGGCCAGCGCCGGCAGCGGCACCGCGAGAATCACCATCTCGCTGCCGTTAATCGCCCCCTTGACGTCAGCGGCGGTGACGCCGATTGACTCGGCGAATTGACGCACGCCGGCGACTCCTCTGGAGTTGGCGACAGACACCCGGTGCCCGGCCTGGCTGAGCTTGCGAGCCAGCAGCCCGCCAATGTTGCCTGTGCCAATAATACCGATATTCATATTCTGCTCCTGATTGTCTCTTGTCTTGCGTTACGCTATCGATTAGCTTACAAAAAAACAAGAACCGACAATTAAGTGTGTTACACACCAGGAGGTAAGTATGGAGCGAGACTGGCGCTGCGACGATCCGCAGCAACGGCTTTTTTGGGCGGCGGCCACCAGCGAAGCGTTGAAGACGCTGGAGGGCAAGTGGAAAATCATCATTATCTGCCAGCTGTTTGCCGCCAGGCAGCCATTGCGCTTTTCCGAGCTTGAACGGCGGGTGGAAGGGGTAAACCAGAAAATGCTGATACAGCAGTTAAAGCAACTCGAACAGGATGGCATCGTGGTGCGCCACGCCTATCCTGAGGTGCCGCCGCGCGTCGAGTATGCGCTGAGCGATATCGGCAAAGCGCTGGGGCCGTCGCTCGAAGCGCTGATTGACTGGGCCTTTTTACGGCGCGCCGCAATGCCTGCCGGCGCTGAGGCTACACAATAAGGGCCGGTTGGTGGCGGTCGATCCCGTGTCCTGATGAACGCACGGCAATGGCCTGTGCCGATTGCCGTGCGGGGCGCTGCGTGGATTGGCGGCCGGTGGGGTTATTCGACCGGTAATGCCAGCACCTGCTGGGTAGTTTTTATCTCGGCAAAAACGTCAGCCACGCCGGCCAGCGCGGCGCGTTGCAGGCTGGCATGATCGACCACCTGATTGTCCCAGGTGGCCAGATCGCGAGTGGCGGTGGCATCCTCGGGAATAATCACCTGATAGCCCAACGGTAACGCATCGCGCGCGGTGGTAGAAACGCACATGTGGGTCATCAGGCCGGTGACGATCAACGTCTTGATGTTTTTGCTTTTTAATTGTCGATCAAGATCGGTGCCGACAAACGAACTTGGGGTGGCTTTGCTAATCACCACATCACCTTTTGACGGCTGCAAATCTGCATGAAACTGCGCAGATTGACTGCCTTCGGCAAACAGCGGCCCATCAGCTGGCCCAATATGGCGCACAAAGAATACCGGCATGTTGTGGCGATGGGCGAATGCCACCAATTTTTGGCTATTCCCCAGCGCCTTGAGGCCGTCCGGGATCGGCATTTTTCCGCTAAAATATTCATTTTGAAAATCAATCACCAGCAAGGCGGTTGTGCCAGCCACCAGGGCTTTGGTCGGCTGAGCGCCGCTCATGGTGCGGATGGTAGGCGCCTGTGTGGCCTCGGCCGTCAGGCTGGCAACGGTCATGGAAAGCGCCAGTGCGCTGTAAGCGAGCAGTTTTTTCATGGTAAATATTCCTTTATCGGCTTGGCACGGTGGGACGGATTCCCGCGGTGTGGAGCAATTTTGCCGCTTTACCGATCGCGGCAATAGCTATCGGCGTGACCAAAAACGATACTATTAGGCCAAATTGCATCGAGGTTTATACAGGTGGGGTAATGGCAGTCATCAAAGTCGGTGTTGTTGTTTTTCACGATATCATTCCCTTTCACCTTTCCGTGCCCTGTGCGGTGTTCGAACACGCGCTCGACGCGCAGGGCAGGCCGGCGTATCAGCTGATGGTATGCGCTACGGAACCGGGGCCGTTGCGTACCAACGCCGGATTTTCGATCATTGCCGAGCGCACGCTGTCGGCGCTAGAGCAGGTGGATATGGTGATTATCCCCAGTTGGAACGATCCGGCGCTGATGCCGTCGGCGGAACTGGTGGCCGCGCTGCACCGCGCGCATGCGCGTGGCGCCCGGCTGGTCGGGTTGTGCATGGGGGCGTTTGTGCTGGCGGCCAGCGGGTTGCTCGACGGCCGGCCGGCCACCACGCACTGGAACTGGATGAGCGCCTTTTTGCAGCGTTACCCGTCGATCTCGGTCGATCACAACGTGTTGTATATCGATGATGGCGATATCATTACCTCGGCAGGCACTGCCGCCAGTATTGATTGTTGTCTGCACCTGGTGCGCCAGCAATGCGGTGCCGAAGTGGCCAATACGGTGGCTCGGCAACTGGTGGTTCCGCCGCATCGGCAAGGGGGACAGGCGCAGTTTATTGAACAACCGGTGTATAACACCGCCGGCGGCGATCGGTTTATGCAGGCGCTGAGCTGGGCGACGGAAAATTTGCAGCAGCCGCTGACGGTCGGCCTGATCGCCGACAAGGCGTTGATGAGCCGGCGCAGCTTTACCCGGCATTTCCAGCAAACCACCGGTACCACGGTTACCCATTGGCTGCTGAATCAGCGGTTGGCGATGGCGCAGCGATTTTTGGAGAAAACCGACCAGCCGGTTGAACAGGTGGCTCAGGCGGCTGGGTTCAGTTCGGCGCTGTCAATGCGGCGGCATTTTCAACAGCAATTCAGCACGACGCCGTCGCTGTATCGGCGTGAGTTTCGTACCGCAGGGCGTTAATACCCACGGCGAGCGCGGCAAAGCCGTCAGGCAAAAGCGCGGCGGCGGGCTGCACGCCGCGAGCCGGCGTTACGGCAGTTCGGCACCGATCAGATTGCTGTGCACCGTGGCGCCGGGCATCATCAACGTCAGGCCCCGCGTCAGCTCGTCGCCCGCCGCCAGCAGCGCATCGAGCGGCATGCTTGGCAGGCTTTCCAGAATGAACCACATCTGTGTGGCCTCGGCACCCAGCCGGGTTCTCACCCCTTGTCGCCAGTTCCAACGTCGGCAGGTAACCCCGCGATCGTCACGCCAGACGACTTCGCCCGCGTCGGGTGACTCCAGCGCCGGCTGGCCGTCCTTGACGGTATCAAACTGCTCGCTGCCCTCGGCGATGGTCAGTCGTGGCTGGCCGACGTAGGTGGCGATGTTTTCCCCACCGACCGGCACGGCGTAGCGAATGCTGACGGCGTTATACAGATCCACCAGCGGATCGATGCTGGGTAGCTGGCCATCGCGCAGTACCCGTTTATGCAGCGCTTCGGCAGAGCAGGGGGTGCGCTTGGGCTTGGCGCCGAATTTTTTGAATACCTCGGACCAGTCCGCAAGATGCGCCTCAGCCCAGGGAATATCACCGGCCACCACCGATTGGCAGGCTGTGGCCAGCAAGCGATCGGCTACCGCCGGGGCGGTTAATGGAGCGGCTTGCACCACGACGCTCAAGGCTCTGAAGCCGGGGGCGATAGCGAAGATCTCCGGGGCGATTGACGGGGTAACAGCGAACATTACATAATCCTATATTGACCAATTTATCTCATAGTAATGACCGATGACCAAAAAAGTCAATAAAACGACCGAGGCGGGCGCTGACATGCAGCATGTCAGTGAGGCGGTATCCAAAAGTATCAGCGATTATCGCAAGGGGCAAAAACTCTCGCTTGACGAGCTTGCGCGCCGTGCCGGCGTCAGCAAGGGCATGCTGGTGGAAATCGAGAAAGGCTCGGCTAATCCCAGCATCGCCATTCTGTGCAAAATTGCGGCGGCGCTTGGCCTGTCGGTGGCGGATATCGTCAATGTCACCCACGCCCCTGATAGCTGGCGGGTGGACAAACAGGACATCCCGACGCTGTGGCATGGAGAAAAAGGCGGCTCGGCGCGCTTGCTTGCGGGCACCAGCGGGCCAAATATGATTGAGCTCTGGCGCTGGGAAATGTTTCCCGGCGAGGTGTTTAGCTCTCCGGGGCATCCGCAGGGGACGCTGGAACTGCTGCATGTTGAAACCGGCGTGCTGGATCTGGCAACCGAGGCGACCACATTGCGGGTCACTGAAGGCTGTTCGGCAGTAGCCCGCACCGACAGCGCCCATCATTACGCCAACGCGGGAAACAGCCCGCTGGTGTTTACCATGACGGTGGCGGAGTTTCACCGCTAGCCGGCAGGGGAGTCAGGGGGCATCAACCGGCAAGGGGATAGCCATTTACACCGCTGCCTCCGGCTTTAACGGTCAACCTGACGACGGCACGCTGGCTATAATGGCATCGTTACTTACGGTTTTTCGTTAGTCGTGACGATGTGTTTGCTCAGATATTCAATAAATGTTCTGGTTAGCGGATTGACATATCTTGATTTTTTATCGATCGCGTATAAGTAGTGGGAAAACCCGGCATGGTATTCAGGTAGCAGGTGTACTAAATCACCTTTATTAATATATATCGTTGCCAAATAGTCAGGCAGGCAAGATACGCCATTATGATTAAGTAACATGCTTAATAATGTCAGGCTGGAGTTCGAGGTCAGGCAGGAATCGACTGGAACCATGACTTCGCCGTTATGGTCTGCAAACACCCAGTTATCATGATAGGCCATGACCGGATTGGTAATGCAGCGGTGGCGGGTTAAATCCGCCGGCGTTTTTATTGGCGGTTTGCCTGCCAGATAGTGGGGCGAACAACAGTAAATCCAGTTAATCTTGTTCAGTAATACATGATTTTCCGTCTCGGCTAGCTGCCGGGTTATTCTTAGCGCCAGATCGAAAGGGGTTTCTGACAGGTTAATAATATTATCATTCAGCTCAACATGGATTTTTACCTTGGGGAAACGCCGTTGGTAAGCGCTAATGAAGTCAGGCAGGATTTTTGAACCGTATGCCACCGAACAGGACAATCTGAGCTGGCCTTCTGGTTCACTAGGTCGCTGAACCTGAGCAAACATATCTTCGCACTCTTCAATCAGCATGATGGCACGGTTAAATACCGCTTCACCTTGTTCGGTAAGGAAAATATTTCTGGTGGTTCTGGTGATTAATTGCGTCCCCAACTGTTGCTCCAGCTTGGCCAGGCTTTTGCTGACTGCCGAAGGCGAGAGG
Source organism: Serratia odorifera (assembly GCF_041448735.1). Taxonomy (NCBI): domain Bacteria; kingdom Pseudomonadati; phylum Pseudomonadota; class Gammaproteobacteria; order Enterobacterales; family Yersiniaceae; genus Serratia; species Serratia odorifera. The sequence continues at coordinate 291,685 of NZ_JBGMUT010000003.1, forward strand.
CCAAGCTCTCTGGCTGCCTTGGCCAGACTTCCAGACTCGATGATGCGGACAAAAATACTCAGCTGACTTAAGGTGCCTGAGTTCAGCATATTACCTCCAGCGTTTCTATTACGGCCAATTATCGATATATTATACCTGTTGCCATTTCATAATATTATTTTATGTACCGCTGAAACTAGTATGCTCTTTTATTCACTGGTGAATTGATTGTAATTCATCAATGACCGATTTAATACAGAGCCGATCACAGATTACCCATTTTCTATTGGTCAATGCCAAAAGGCTGTGATTAGGTGGCGGCGTGGATGTTTTTATTTAACCAACCTGATGGTAATATTATGAACAACGCCTCGGAAACACAAAGTATAATAAATGGCAATAAAATACCCTTCACTACCTATGATGCCGGATGGGTCATCCTGTGTATTGGCATGGCAATTGGCGGCGGGATTATCTTTCTGCCAGTGCAGATTGGTTTGAAAGGTATTTGGGTATTTAGCTTATCGGTACTGATAGCCTATCCCGCATTGTATATGATGCAGTCACTTTATCTGAAAACATTATCGCAAAGCCCTGAGTGTAAAGACTGCTCGGGGGTGATTACCTTTTATTTGGGTAAAAACTGGGGGTTTTTCCTTGGGGTAGCCTATTTCATCATGCTGCTTAAAGGTATGCTGACCTATTCGCTGGCCGCCACCTTTGACAGCGCCTCTTATTTTCAAACCTTTGGCCTGACGGTAGGCACGCTGTCGGATAATGGCTGGTACGGGCTGTTGGTGTTATCCCTGCTGGTTTGCGTCGCCGCACAGGGTGAAAAAATGCTGTTTAGAGTTTCCGGCCCGATGGTGCTGGTCAAGCTGGGCGTGGTGGTGGTACTTGGCCTGGTGATGATACCGCATTGGGACATGCGCAATATCAGCCACCTGCCGCCGATCGGGGAATTGCTGATTGGTACCGTTTTAACCCTGCCGTTTACGCTGTTCTCCATTCTGTTCGTGCAAATCCTCAGTCCGATGAACGTGGCTTTCCGTAAAGTCGAGGCAGATCCGGTTGTCGCAACCTACCGGGCGCTGCGTGCCAGCCGGGTCGCCTATGGCATACTGGCCTGTTCGGTTCTGTTCTTTGCCTTTTCATTCACCTTTTCCCTGAGCCACCAACAGGCGGTCGAAGCGGCAGAGAATAATATTTCGGCGATGGCGATTGTCGCCAAAGTGATACCGGGTGAGCTGGTCAGGGTGATGTCGGTGTTGCTCAATGTCTTTGCCATCGTCACCGCCTTTTTCGGCATTTTCCTCGGCTTCCAGGAAGCGATGAAAGGTATCGTGGTCAATGTTATTTCTCGATTTGTCGACGAGAAGATGCTGAATGAGAAAATCATCAGCATTGCGGTTTCCGTCTTTATCGTGCTGCTGTTATGGGCCTGGGTGCTGACGCATTTCCCCATTTTGTTATTACAACAAATAGGCGCGCCGGTTTACGGCATTGTCTCATGCCTTATTCCTTGCTACCTGGTGCTGAAAGTACCGCAGCTTATGCAATATTATTCCTGGCGCGTGCTGTTTATCTCCGGCACCGGGATCCTGCTCTGCCTGTCACCTTTTTTTAAATTATTTGAGTAAAGGTACCCAATGAAAAGCCAATCAGAACTGCAAAAATTCAAGCTCAGCACCCAGTTATCGATGTTGGGACGAGACCCCGAGCAACAAAGCGGATTTGTAAACGCGCCGGTATATCGTGGCTCGACGGTGGTTTATAAAAGTTGTGACGACATCAGGCATAAAAGAGCACGTTTTTCCTATGGTACCTCGGGTACGCCAACCATTGAAAACCTGGAAAATGCCTGGTCTACGCTGTGTGATGCTGCCGGCACGGTGATTTCGCCCTCCGGGCTTGGGGCATTGGCATTGGCGCTTTTTTCCGTCACCCGCGCCGGCGATCATATTCTGGTGACGGATTCCGTTTATCGTCCTACGCGCAAGTTTTGCAATACCCTGCTGGTTAAATATGGCGTTTCGGTGACTTACTACGACCCGTTAATCGGCGGGGATATCGAGCGTCTGCTGCAGAACAATACCCGGGCGATCCTGCTGGAGTGCCCTGGTTCGCAAAGTTTTGAGATTCAAGATATTGGCGCCATCGTCGCGGTAGCAAAAAAATACGCTATCAGCACCATCATTGATAATACCTGGGCGACGCCAATTTTTTTCAAGGCTCATGCGCATGGCATTGATTTGTCGGTAGAGGCAGGCACCAAATACCTTGGCGGTCATTCCGATCTGCTGATGGGGCTGGTTTCGGCTACTGCCAGCCACTGGCCGGCACTGCGTGAAACTTACGATGCCATGGCAATGCTGCCCGGCGCGGAGGATTGTTTTCTGGCGCTACGCGGTTTGCGCACCCTGCATCTGCGGGTCCAGGAGGCGCAATCCCGTGGCCTCGAAATGGCTCGCTGGTTAAAGCGCCAGCCAGAAGTCAGTAAAGTCCTGCATCCGGCCTTTGAGGAGTGCCCCGGTCACGAAAACTGGAAGAAATATTTCACCGGCTCCACCGGGCTGTTTTCCATTGTGCTTGATCGACGCTTTGACCAGCAGAACGTTGAGCAGATGCTGGATAATATGCATGTTTTCGCCATGGGTTTTTCCTGGGGCGGCTTTGAAAGCCTGATCATTCCTTTCGACTGCGCCGAATACCGGACGGCAACAACCTGGGACCCGCAAGGGATGACCCTGCGTATTCAGATCGGTTTGGAAGATATCGATGATTTGAAAAACGATCTACGCCAAGGGCTGATGCGTTTGCATCATTGATAATGCTGCTCGCCTCGGGGGGAGGGTCTGCCGAGGCCGGTCGCCGGGGCCAGTCTGTTTGTGGCGTCGGCTCTGCCAGTAAGTACCAGATGAGCGGCGGATTATTGATTACTGCAAAAGTGGTGTGCCTTGGTCACTAATCCGGCGGCTGCGCTCTGAGCCAACGTTTTTCGTCGGCGTCGTGTCAGCTGCCATTCAAGCAGCCCTGCGTCATGCACATGGCGGGGGGCTTGCATTAAAAGCCGCTCTGGAGGGGAGCGGCTTCAGGATAGACACAGTAAGGATAATCGGCAGCAGCTTATTGGCTCATGGCGTCTTTTTTCATTTCATCCTTTTTCATTTCATCTTTTTTCATTTGCTGCTTGTTCATGGCATCTTTGCCCATATGGTCTTTTTTCATCGCCTCTTTCTTCATGCCGTCCTTGGTCATGCCGTCCTTGGCCATGCCATCATGCGACATCTGGCCCATCTGATCTTTCTTCATCGCATCTTTGCCCATGTTATCGGCGGCGTTGGCACTAACTACGCCCAGCGCCAGCGCGCTGCACATCATCACGGCGAATAATTTTTTCATGGTATTTCCTTCTATCAGTGAATAAGCACCTTGGTGCGGGGGAGCTTTGCGGCGGCGTTAACTGCCGCCAAACCAGTTGTAACCCTGATCTTCCCAGTAGCCGCCCGGGAAGCGGTTGGTGATTTCAATCACCTGAATATGCTTTGGGTTTTTGTAGCCGAGCTTGGTCGGCATCCGCAGCTTCATTGGGTAACCGTATTTGCGCGGTAGGGTTTTACCGTCATAGCTGAGCGCCAAAATAGTCTGCGGATGCAGTGCGGTGGCCATGTCGATGCTGGTGTAATAGTCGTCGGCGCAGGTAAAGCTGACATAGCGAGCGCCAAGGTCGGCGCCAATCGCCTGCAAAAATGCGGCGAACGGTACGCCGCCCCATTTGCCAATGGCGCTCCAGCCTTCGACGCAGATATGACGCGTCACCTGGCTGATATGCGCCATGCTGTGCAGCTGCGTCAGCGTCCACGGTTGTCTGTTCTGCACCAGACCGGCCACTTCCAGTCGGTAGTCATTACCGTCGATCTCCGGGGCCTCTTGTTCGGCGTAAAACGCGTTGAACGGGAAGGGGCGAGTGATCATCGATTCGGCATAAACCGGTGCCAGATGGTCGGCATTGAACAGCCAGCCCTGCACCCGATCGTTAAAGCGCGATATCTGGCTCAACGCCTGTTCCACGTTGCTGTTGGCGCTGATATCGCAGCCGGTGAGCATGGCGATGCCGCCAAGCGTCAGGCCGTTGCGCAGAAAGCGGCGGCGCGATGAACCGGCTAGCCGCTGCGTCAACAGACGCTGCGCCTCTTTGAGCAACGCCTGACCGTCGCTCGGGCCAAGGGGATTATTTTGCCGTTGCATCTCTCGTCTCCTTAACGTCCGCGTAGCATGGTCAGCAGCGTGCGTGGCACCAGCGCCACCATCAGCAGATGGATGGCGACGAAGCCAACCAGAGCGGCCATGGCGAAGAAATGCAGGTAACGCGCCGTTTCGTAACCGCCCAGCAGTTCGCGCAACAGCGGGAACTGCACCGATTTCCACAACACCAGTCCGGACAGCACCGCCATCAGGCTGGCTGCCATCACCAGCAGATAGGCGACCCGCTGCACCATGTTGTAATGGCGAGGGTCGGCGTGTTGCAGCCTGCCGCGAAGCGCCGCCAGCAGATCGCTGCCCAGTTGTCGCGGGCTGAGCGGCCAGAAACGCCGTTTTAAACGCCCGCTGAACAGGTTGATCAACAGATAGAACAGCCCATTGATGCCAAACAGCCACATGCCGGCAAAGTGCCATTGCAGTGCGCCGCCGAGCCAGCCGCCAAGCGTCAGCTCGTTGATAAAACGGAAGTCGAACAGCGGTGACGCGTTATAAATACGCCAGCCGCTGGTCACCATGATCAGCATTGCCAGCGCGTTGCACCAGTGGGTCAGCCGCAGCCATAGCGGATGAACAACGTCGGTTTTATCCTTGCTCGCGGTGATGTTCATGTTGTTACCTGGCGGTGGTGATTCGATAAGCACAGTATTCCTGCGATCTGTTCCCCAAGACCTCACGCAAAGTTAAATAAAATGTGATAACTCCAAGGCTGCCGGTTGTGTAGACTTTAAACAGGATTGAGCTAGGTGGTAGACAGGATGGAAAAGGCCAAAAGAATTTTGATCGTCGAAGACGATGGCAATATCGCCGAACTGTTGCAGTTGCATCTGCGTGACGAAGGCTTTGATATCAGCCACGCCGGCGATGGCAATCTGGGCATGGCGATGCTGGAGCAGGGCGGTTGGGATGCCTTGATCCTCGATCTGATGCTGCCGGGCATCGACGGCCTGGAGATTTGCCGCCGGGCACGCAATATGACGCGTTACACGCCGATCATTATCACCAGCGCGCGATCCAGCGAGGTTCACCGGGTGCTCGGTCTGGAACTGGGGGCCGATGACTATCTGGCCAAGCCGTTCTCGATGCTCGAGCTGGTGGCGCGGGTCAAGGCGCTGTTTCGCCGTCAGGAGGCAATGAGTCGCAACCTGCGTCTGGATGCGGGCATCTTGAGTATTGATGGTTTGGACATCGATCCTATCTCGCGTGAAGTACATCTCAATCAACAGCCATTGGATCTGACGCCGCGCGAGTTCGATCTGCTGTATTTCTTTGCCCGCCATCCCGGCAAGGTATTTTCCCGACTCAGTCTGTTGAACCAGGTATGGGGCTATCAACATGAGGGCTACGAGCATACGGTCAATACCCATATCAATCGGCTGCGCATCAAGTTGGAACGCAACCCGGCAGAACCCGAGCGTATCCTCACCGTGTGGGGAATGGGCTATAAATTCGCGGCCGCGCCGCAAGAGTAAACCATGAAAAACCTGACGCTTTTCCAACGCCTGAGCGTGACCTTTACGCTGTTGATGATGATCAGCTGTGCGATCTTCGGCTGGATACAGGTTCGCAGCAGCACCCAATACAGTCAGGCAGTGATCCAGCGGCTGTCCGTCAATCTGGCACAGCATATTGCCGACAGCAATACGTTGCTGGACAAGAATGGCCTGAATGCTTCCTCGGTAGAGCAGCTGTTTAGCCAACTGATGGCGGTAAACCCGAGCGTGGAGGTTTATCTGCTGGATAAACAAGGCAATATCATTGGTGATGCCGCACCGCCTGGGCGTATCAAACGCAGCAAGATCGATCTGTCGCCATTGCAGGCGCTTTGGTCCCGCGCCGACATGCCGATTTATGGCGATGACCCGCGTAGTCTGGATAAACGCAAGGTATTCAGCGCCGCGCCGTTAAAAATCAATGGGGCCGTTGAAGGGTATCTGTACGTCATTCTGCTGGGTGAGGATTATGCGGCGCTGACCGGTGATGCCCAGCTCAATTCTGCCGTGCGCATGGCGCTCTGGACCTCGGGGCTGATGGTGCTGTTCTGCCTGCTGGCCGGCTGGTTTGCCTTCCGCTGGGTGACGCGGCCGATCCGCCAACTGACCCGGCAGATTGGCGTGCTGGACAGCGGCGGCATCAGCGCGGTACAAGCCTATGCCGCACTGCCGCTGGCGGCGCCCGGCAGAGATGAGGTCAGCCAGTTGCAGTCGGCGTTCAGCCGTATGGCACGGCGCATTACCGAACAGTGGCAGGCATTGTCACAGCAGGATCGGCAGCGGCGCGAGTTTATCGCCAATATCTCGCACGATCTGCGTACGCCGCTCACCTCGTTGCACGGTTACCTGGAAACGTTGTCGCTCAAGTCTGCCGCTCTGACGGAGGCCGAACGCTTGCGCTATCTGGATACTGCGCTGGCGCAGAGCCGCAAGGTCGGACGGTTGGCGCAGGAACTGTTCGAATTGGCCAGGCTGGAATATGGCGTGGTGAAACCGCAAAAGGAGCCGTTCTCGCTAGGCGAGCTGGTGCAGGATATTTTCCAGAAGTTCGAACTGGCGGCGGAGGCGCGCGATCAACGGCTGTTGGCGGACATTCAGCCGGGGATCCCGTTGGTTAACGCCGATCTGGCAATGATCGAGCGGGTGTTGACCAACCTGCTGGACAATGCGCTTCGCCATACGCCGAACTCAGGGGAGATTACCGTACGCCTATGGCGGCAGGCGCAGCAGGTGATGGTACAGGTCAGTGACAGTGGGCCAGGCATACCGCAAGAGCTGCGAGCCGATCTGTTCGAGCGACCTTCGGTGCTGTACAGCGCCCGTCGCCATGCCGGTGGACTGGGGTTGATGATCGTGAAACGTATCCTGCAACTGCACGACAGCAACATTGTATTGCTGGACGTGCCGCACGGTGGCGCCAGTTTCCGCTTTTCCCTCAGCAGTGAACAGGGGTAAGCCGCATTGGCTGGCAGCTTATGGTGTCGGTTGCCGATAGCCGCGCTAATGATCGGCTTTTTTGGTGAGCTCGACGGGAGCGGTGGATGACTCAGATTGACGCATCCGCCGTTGCCATCGGCCCAATAAAGGATCAATGACGGTGCAGGTGGCGGGCTTGATTTACGCGACGATATTGCTTTAATAATTATAAAAACAAAACGTTAAATTTTTAATATTAAAATAGTCGATGGCGCAGATTGCCGGCGATGGGCAATGGCTTTGCGTCTGGATTATCAATTTCTCTGTTCCCCAGTTGATAAATGAGGAAATTCTTAAAATACAGCGTGAAAAACAAAATGAATTAAAATTAATTATTCCCAACGGGGGGAGTGAAAAGGATAATAAAGTGAAAATAAAACATTTAGTATTTATGATGATAGCGGCAGGCGTATCCCTTCCTGCCACGGTGCTGGCCGCGGGTGAGAGCTCGATATCTATCGGTTACGCGCAGAGTAAAATAAAGGATGTCGACGATCATCCCAAGGGCGTGAATGCGAAATACCGCTACGAGTTTGACGACCTGTGGGGAATAATTGGCTCGTTTACCTATACCAACCTGTCTTATGATTATTATGATGGTGGTGATAAGGTCGGTGATTCAGATTTTGATTATTACTCGCTGACCGCCGGGCCAAGTTACCGCTTCAATGACTATGTTTCTGTTTATGGTTTGCTGGGATTGGCTCACGGCAAAATAAAATCTTCCGCCTATTCGCGCTATTATGAAGCCGAGGGTGATGAAAGCAAAACCTCGGTGGCTTACGGGGTCGGTCTGCAGGTTAATCCCTGGCCTAATTGGATTATTGATGCGTCCTACGAATATTCCAAGTTGGATGACGCCAAAATCGGCACCTGGGTTATTGGCGCAGGCTATCGCTTCTAATGATTGCGAGGCCAGCCCTGACTGGCCTTGAGTACCTGCTTATGATGTTAACGTCTCTAAAGAAAATGCTGCTGATTTTCTCCCTGTCGGTCATGCCTGCCATCGCCGACGCCAAAGGCCCGGACTGTTGGCACTGGCCTGCGTCGATGGCACAGGTAAAGTTGAAAAACGGCCAGATAAAACATGCCGATGAGATTGATTCGGACAACCCGCGCCGGGTCAACAAGGTGCTGTTGAGCGAGCAGATGGTTGGTCTGGATCCGTTCTTTCATCAAGAAAACTACCTGCAAATATACCTGTTCACTTTTTTAGATGCCGCTGGCAAGCCGATTGCTCAGGCGATCACCAAAAGCCACTCTACCTATACCGAATGCTCAATGGATGAGGTTACGGTCTATGTGGTCTCGGCGGTGCTAGATTAAGCGTGATAGCATTAACGCCGTTTGATCGCTTGATCCTGCAGGATAACGGCGATAAGCGGCGTTTTTCGTTGCCAAGGCTGGTTAAAAGGGCGGCAATTACTATGCTATTAACACCGTTGTGTTATCGGTTCTGGTTACCGGGCGTGATTGATCAAACAGATAATCAGGCCACTAGGAGAAGAAATGAAACTGACCCCACGCTCTCCCCTGTTGTTAATCGCCGTTGCCGCCATGACGTTATTGTCATTCACGGTACGCTCGGCAGACAATCCGAGCTTTGACTGTAAGAAAAAGCTCAATAAGGTGGAGGGGCTGATTTGTTCCAATCCGACGCTGGCGCAACTCGACAAGACGCTTGCCGATACTTACCCGCAGACCCTCAACGCTGCCGATCAGGCGTCACGCGCCAAGATACAGGCATCGCAAAAGCAATGGTTGCAAGCGCGCGCCGGTATTTGCATTGCGCCGCAGAGCTGGCAGGGATTATTTAAACAGCCGATCTCGGATAATCCGCAACGCTGTTTGCAGGATCTCTATAGCTTGCGGATTGATGAATTAAAGCATGGCAAGGTGGACGAGTTCCCGGTTTATTGGCAGGCGCAGTCGAAAACGGCGTACTCGATCACCGGTGATATCCTGCTGGCTAACACCAGTATCCTGTTGGCCGGTGCAAAACCGCTGCACTTGAGCTTTGTAAAACGGCTTGATCAGACCAGGGCGATGGGGGATGGCGACTTTGACAGTGCAGACAACTTGTCGCTTTATAAAGTGGAAGGGGCAGAGGCGACGCCATTGATATCTGGTAATTATCTTTGTGACGAAAAAACCAAACCCAGCTTTATTGTCACCGCCGCCAGTCAGGATGCAAAACAATTGTCGATAGCGGTGTTCAGCGGCGCACAAGCCCCGGAGTGGAAGAAATCCTATCTTGAAAATACCCTGACGCTGTGTGGCACCTACGGTTATTCGCGCTAAGCGAGGAATATCCTGGTTTCTGTGGTCTATCAGGATGTTTCCACGCACGCTGAGCGGCGCAATCCGTTCGTGGCCGGTCTACATGACCGGCCACGACAACCTGCGGTACTTAGACCGCCAGGACGCCGCCATCCACCAATAGCTCCTCACCGGCAATAAAACCGCTGTCGTCCGAGGCCAGGAACAGTACCACTTTGGCGACCTCGTCTGTCTGACCCAGACGCCCGAACGGTGTCATTTGCTTTAAAGCTTCCTCTGCGCCGCTATTCTGCTGCAGGTATTTTTCCATCGACGGCGTGAGGATCATCCCCGGCGAAACCGTGTTCACACGGATGCCGCGGCTTTTAAGGTCGGTGGTCCAGGTGCGGGCAAAAGAGCGGATCGCCGCCTTGGTCGCGCTGTATATCGACAGGTTGCCAATTCCCTTGCTGCCGGCGACCGAACCGGCCAGGATCACCGTGCCACCGGCCGTCATTAGCGGCAGCGCCTTTTGTACGGTGAACACCGTGCCCTTGAGGTTGACGTCGAAGAGGCGCTCCAGGTGGGTTTCATCGATCGCCTCAAGCGCCGCGGTTTCGGATATCCCCGCGTTGGCGAACACCACGTCGATCCTGCCATGATCCTGCTGGATGCGTTGATACAGTCGATCGAGATCTGCGGCAATGGCAACGTCTCCCTGCACGCCGACGGCACCATTGCCAATATCCTTAATCGCCTGCTCCAGTGGTTCCTGCCGACGTGCGGTGATGTAGACATGCGCCCCTTCTGCCGCAAAGCGCTTTGCCGTTTCCAGGCCAATACCGTCGCTACCGCCGGTAATCACCACGACTTTATGGTCAAATCTCTTTGTCATTGCCTCGCCCTCAGATTAAGTGGATGGTTGCTCCACTTATAATATGGAGGTAACCTCCACTTAGCAAGCTGCCAGCCGTTAATTTTCATCTGGCAAGCAACAATGAGGAAAACGCTTGAGCAAACAACCCGTATTGCGCGTCGACGCGCAACAAAATCGTGAACGCATTCTGGCGGCGGCCGACGCACTGTTTCTGGAACGGGGCGCCGGAGCCTCGCTGGAGGAGGTGGCCAGGCGTGCCGGCGTGGGGATTGGTACGCTGTATCGACGCTTTGCCACGCGCGAGGAACTGCTGGCCGCGACCTATAATGCGCGGCTGTTAACGTTAGCCGAGGCAAGCCGTGCCAGAGATGCCGAACATGATCCCGTCAGCGCGCTGCGCGCCTATCTGGAAGGGCTGGTGATCAACACCACGCGGTATCGCGGTCTGGCGCTTTCGCTCGACACGGTGTTGCAAAGCGGCACCCCCGGTTGCGATGCGACCACCGAAGAAGGGCAGCGGCTGCTGCACTGCGGACAACAAGCCGGCATTATCCGCCCTGACGTCACGTTCGACGATCTGGTGTTTGTGGTAACCGCAAGTTCGCTGGCCGCCGAGCAGGATGAGGCTTTGGCCGCGCGCGTCAGCCATCTGGTAGATCTGTTCCTCAATGGCATCAGCGTACGTTGATATGCTGAGCAATAAGCCAGCCGCCCCCACCGGCCTGCTGGCCGGTTTTTTTTCGCCACGATAGCGGTATACTGCTTGGGATTATTGGAGGAATAGCGTGTGGCGATAACTGAACAAGCGTTGTTGGAATCAGGTTTTACCGCAAAGGATTTAAACAAACTCAGGAATAACATTGCCAATTACGGTGCTACGCGAGATGTGGTTATTGCACATCTGGCAAACCGATTTTTGGTTAACCTCTGGGTGACATTCGCTGTTCTGGCGCTATGCTTGATCGTGCTGGTTTTTGGTTCTGTCGATAGCGCGCTTTCAGGGGCCGTCGCCGGCTTATTTGTACTGGCAATTGGCTGGTTCACCGTACCTGCCAATTTAGCTTACAAGTCATGGCGTTTTAAAAGGCAGAAGCTTAATCAACCTGACGCTCGATAGTTAACAAATCAAAGACGACTTTCGCCTGAAGACCGTAACCGACTATTTTCATGGTTAATTTAGGTCTGCTCATCGTATCGACTTTGCGATAAAAATCAGTCGGCAAATAGCGGAACAACCGCCACGTACCTGGCCTTCTTAACAGGCCAAATATGCTGTAGGCGTTTGCCGTCAAAGATACGGCTTTGAAGACCCCCAGGCCGCTATCGCGACTGAATCCCATAAATTCTGCGGTCATCATGGTGCCGTTTGCGAGCAGTCCTGCCGATTCAGGTTTATTGCGTATCTGGTGATCGAACTCGCGTGAAATGGTATTGAATCCGTCGGTGATGAGAATTACCCCAGCCATGATGCCGATAGGCGTGCCGGCAGTTGCCAAAGCGAACCCACCAAATACTTCCAGTCCGGCAAAGACAACGTTCACCGCTGAAATGACATAACCCACTATCTGGTTATTTTCCTTGATAAATTCAACCTTGGCATACAGCTGGGCCGCCTTTGTCTTGAGCAGGCGATCCTGTTCAATCAGACCGTCATTTTCTGCCCGTAGAT